>CAVVOP010000034.1:0-40367 GCA_963749915.1 uncultured cyanobacterium | reverse complement strand
AAGTAAGGAAAAAAATAGGGAATGATTTTGATCAAATTATTAGAATAAAAAACTATTATTATAGTCACCAGAAAATTTGGTAAAATTTACTTGAAGAAACTGTTTTTCTTCTTTTTTTTACTTTTATTTTTCTCATAGTCGATCTCTTTGATTTTCTTTGGCTGATGCGATCGAAATATTCTTTCAAATAAGCTTCTAAAGTAGTAGTATCTTGGGGATCTAAAATTAAATGTTTTATAGACTTCCTCCATCGGTGCATCTAAAGGCTTACCACTGGCTAAAACTTCCGCAAAAGCAAGGCGATCGGATGTATTGAGAGTCCACTTAAACCAACGGGTAAAACCTCGTAAAAATCGCAGTAAACCGATGGGAATACGGGAAATTTTGGCTTTTTTGCCCGATAATCGCTCACAAAGCTGAATAATCTGTTCTCCTGTCCATGCACGGGTACCAACCACAGGATAACTATTATTAGCAGTTTCCGGAATTTCGATGGCTTTAAGGGCAAATTTAGCAATATCTTGGGTATTCATATAAGCAATAGGAGTACTTTCACCACTTACCCACACTGGTTGATTATCAAGGATGGGGATACCATATTGAGCAATCAAACCCTGCATAAATCCCGCTAACTTAAAGTCGTCTAATTTACGCAGACTCTTGTAAAAATAACTCAGTACAATACTTAATCTCCATCAAAGGCACATTTTCAAAATCTTGAGCATTAAGAATGGAGAAAAATACATAACGTTTAATATTAACTTCTTTTGCCGCCCGAATTAAATTAACTTTACCTTGCCCAATCCACCTCTTGTATTCTCAATGAATCTGTCGCTCTGGCAGTTGCCGCATCAATGATTACATCTACCCCCTCAAAAGCAGGAATTAAGGTTTTCGGTTCAACAATACACCTTTGACTAATTCTGCACCCCCATTCTTCAAAAAACTAGCTCTAGCATTATTTCTGACTAAACAACGTACTTGATAATCTTAATAAATAGCATGACGCACTATCTGTCTTCCTAAAGTGCCTGTCGCCCCCAACTACTAATATTTTCATTGATTATTAAGTTTATTTACATATTTTTAAATTTCATTAAGATTTTATCAGAAAAGAGGAAGAGGAGAATGAGCAATTAAAAATGGGCAATGAACAATAGACCTCTTGCAAAAATAGATTTTCTCGGTCTAGGTAATTTTGGATTCTTGGTCGGCATTCCCTCTCTTGGTGGACGTTCCCTTGCGACTTCCGTCGTCGCGGGCTTCCACCGCTTGCGCCTTTCGGCGGCACGGGGTCCGACCGCTTTTGGATTTTGGATTTTGGATTGGAAAAGCCTTTCTGGACTAGCGGGGGCATTTGCCCAGGAACCTACGGTTTTGAGAAAAGTAGTGTTCAAACCTCTTGATCTATAGCCTGAAACCCCCATTCTACCGCTGAAAATCTGCACTAGACTACCGTACGGATTTCTTGATTACGTACTTTGGCAACAAAAGTAGGGGAAACTTGACACTGTTTGGCTATTACTCGATCGCTCCATTGACTCCATTCAGAATCTTGCAGTAAAGTCATGACAGCCTTACGTTTATCAGTATTACTACGGCGTAAACCATGAGTAGAATTGACACCCAGAGAAAACAATAAAGCCTCTCGATAAGTACCAGGCTTTTCGATAAAGGGTAATTCAGTTATTCCTGCTTGTTTCGCCGCTTCTATCTACTCGGTGAAAGCCATCAACCAAATAATAACAGTCAGTGGGCAGTGGGCAGTGGCCAGTGGTGGTTAATTCAGAATTATGAGAATCAATTATTTGATTATTTTCACTACTCTATACTCCCTGCTCACTACTCCCTACTTGCTCTCCACTCCCTTCTTCTCTCCAGACGGTTATAGGAGGAGAAGTTCGACACCTTCAGAGTAAGCATTTTGATAATCATCCACCACAGAATAATTAATCTCTACCCTCTGCTGTAGCTAACTTTTCACGGCATCTTTTTCGGTTGACAGGTGTTAGGTGTTAGGGGTTGGGTGTTAGGATTAGGGATTGAGGATAAGCTTTAATAGTTGAACAGTCAAAAAAAACACTTAGAGAACTGATGGGAATACAATCGTATAGAGACTTAAAGGTTTGGCAAACAGGCATGGATTTAGCAGAAGAATGCTACTTAGTTACTCGCAATTTCCCCAAAGAAGAACTTTACGGGTTAATTTCTCAGATTCGTCGAGCATCAGCCTCTATTCCCGCCAATATGTCGCTGAGGGGCATGGTCGAAAAACCCGAAAAGAATATATACAGTTTTTATACATAGCACAAGGCTCTCTTAAAGAATTAGAAACTCATCTTTTATTGTCGAAAAGGGTAAAGTTAGGAGAGGGGAAAGTCATTGATTCTCTTTTAAATAGATGTGAATCCCTTGCAAGATTATTATCAGCATTGATTCGTGCCCTCGAAAACAAAAACTGAATTTTCCCTATCACCCAACCCCTAACACCCAAACCCTTTCTCAGGGAAAAGATACCGTGAAAAGTCAGCTGCTGTAGGTTGACATCAATGGTAAGTAAAGTTAGCTTAATCTTTTCTGATACTTCTCGAATGCTATCTGAAATCGCCATCGGTTTATTAACCTTCTGAAGATTGTTAGCCAGTTCGGGGCTAAGAACATTAGAACTATCCCAATTAACCCAAAACTGCAACATCTTGCCGTTATTAACGTGAATGTCAATTACTTTGCCGACATTCCCCCTCGCAAATACCCAATCGCCGATTTTGACATTATGGGGATTGAGAGAAAAGTCAGGATAATGTTTCGATTTAAGCATAATGACCTCCTCCCATAATTTGCCGGAAAGCATTTATCAAACCCAGTGCTTGAGGATTTTCTGGTATTACTGTTTCTGATTGTTTAACATAATACTGTTCGTACCATCGATAAAATAATATCCTTAAATTTCGGGTATAACCTAAGCTATTATCCTCAGTAAAGGTGTAATCAACACGGCAATTTTTAGCCTTGGCTAACCAGACATCAAAACAAGGTAGTTTACCTTTAAAATCCACCTTCTCCCAGTTAAATTTCTCCCATGCAGGAATTTTTCGATACTCCTCAATTAAATTATCTAAGTACTCCGAGCCTGTAGAATTCGGGTTATTCTTTCCTGTTTTCCATTGTTGATACTCTAACCATAATCTTTCTAAGATGCGATTGCCCGTTGTTTTATCATTAGTGAGGAGGTATCGCTTAATATCTCTCGCTTTTGGCAATTTGCCCTGAGAATATTTGATAAACTCCTCATTTTCTAATCTTTCATCAGAAGCAGGGATTGGGCAGTCGGGGGCAGTATTTTCTCTTAACACGTCTTCTCCGTTCTCCATTCTCCGTTCTCCGTTAATTCACTGATGTTACGCAGCCTTGAGAAACTGTAACTCTGTCATAGCTTCTTGGAGTGCTTTAATGTAAATACGACCCCGAAGAGCAAAATGATTGACCTTATGCTTGATCTTTAGGCATTCTAATTGAAACGCTGCATATATTGACATAAAAATATGATTACACTGAGTTTTAATACACTTTGTTGGTGATTTAGCTAAACCAGTATTCGATTCCATATTCTCTTGGATTGAAAGAACTAATTAGATCCCACATTTGTCAGGATGGCATCTGGCACTTGCGGTGCATGGGATAAAAGCGGGTAACTGGAAGCCTCAATCTGGAACTCCTGCTAGCTCAGTTAGATATGGACAACAATTGTGAACTGATAATAGAAGCGTCGTTAGAGTAAACCAGCTAAAGGGGCTGATAAGCTGGAGCCAAAATGGCAATAGGTTAGAGCCTGAAGTTTTGACCGGATTCAGGAGTGCACTCGACAACCTCGGCGTATAGTCGGGAGCCTAAGTCTAACATCAAACGGAAATTAGGAACGAAGTAAGGGTTTCTGTTTTCTCCTTTTCAAGGAGTGGGTAGCCAACTAAATGGACAGAAATCAGAGGATTCTTCAAAAAGCAAATGCCTTTGGGAAAGCCAAAGGATAGGCAGACGTGAGGACGGTAGTATATAAACTTTCGTGATAATAAACGGTTAACATATTATGAACCAGACATTAATCTAGGTATAAGTGAGAGTTTTTAACTCAAAGCCATGAAAATCAAGAAAGTAAGTCCAATAATTGGGTATTCAAGACAAGAAATATACTACTGAGGAGCCGTGTAAGCTGGAAACTCTTATGCACGGTTTTGAATCAGAGGTGAGGGCAGCGATGCCCCATGGACTGTAACAGGAAAAATAGGAGTAAATAGAAGGTTGTCTACAAACTAACTATGCAATCCTCAAAATTTACTCTGATTCCTCCAGAAATTAAACCAGATGAATTATTGCCAGCTCTCGAAACAATTATTCCTCCAGATGAGATAACACAGAGCGATCGCCGACACCAACAGCCAAGAAAAACGCGAGCGTGTACTACCCTACCCACTCACATTAGACCTCTTGCAAAATTGAATATCAGTTAAAATTAAGTGTCAAAATTTGTTAATGTAAGCGATCGCTTACTAGAAAAGTATAAGATTTGCTTATGAAATTAAAAAAAATAGAAAAATTACCACCAAAAAAGTTTAAGAGAAGGTTTGGAGTAACTAAAAAAACCTATGATTTATTAGTAGAAATAGTCAAAAAAGAAAAAAAGAAAAAAAAAGGAAGAAAACCTAAATTAATCGTTGAAGAACAAGTTTTGGTCACATTACAATACTTAAGAGAGTATAGAACTTATTTTCATATATCTGAAGATTGGAATATTTCCGAATCAACTGTTTGTCGAATTGTTCATAAAATCGAAAAAATTTTCCTAAATTCAGGTTATTTTTCTCTACCAGGAAAAAAGGAATTAATGAAACTTGAAAGTGGGATTAAAGTCATTCTGATTGATGTAACAGAAAGTCCAATAGAGAGACCGGTAAAAGGTCAAAAAAGATACTATAGTGGCAAAAAGAAACAACATACTTTAAAATCACAATTAGTTGTAAATCAAACAAGTTTGGAAATAATTTGTTATGTAAATGGACTAGGAAAAGAACACGATTTTAAAATATTTAAGAAAAGTAAATTGCCATTAAGTCAAAAAATAAAATGTTTAGTAGATAAAGGCTATCAAGGAATACAGAAAATACATAAATTAACTGATATCCCCAAAAAGAAGACAAAAAATAAAAAACTAACGGCTGAAGAAAAAGCCAAGAATAGAGAAATAAATAAACAGAGAACTGTAATAGAACACGTAAATAGAAAGCTAAAAATATTTAAAATCTTGTCAGAACGTTATCGAAATAGAAGAAAAAGGTTCGGTTTAAGATTTAATTTAATTGCTGGCATTTATAATTATGAACTCCAAACAAAATCTATTTAACTATCTGAAAGTTTCCGATAATTATTATGGTTAATTTCTGATTTTTTTTCTATTAATAATTATTTTTTCTTGATTTTTGAGAATAACATAAGTATTTTTTATGCCTTAAGTCCTGATTCAACTAATTTTGACGATTTTTGTTTTTGGCGATCGCCCATTACAATTAGGATAATCATATTCATTTTATTTTTGCAAGAGTTCTATTAATAAACAACGTACTTTGGAGACACTGATTCTGGTGTATAATTTGCTACTTCCGAAACTAGGATCTGTTTGAGAATCAGGGTCTATCAGCGAACCTATGTCCGAGAGTAAATGAGGTAGGTTTTGTTCGATGGGATGACGGCCTCGAAGTCTGAAACTATCAGCAATAGAGAGACCATGAGCTAATTCTATCATTCCCTTGCGAATGGTTCGGCGATTCCATCCTAGTTCTTTTTCGGCAAAAGTATAACCGCCTCTGCCCCATTGTTTAACTAATTGTGCCATGAATTGTCTTCTGTCACTTCCAGTTAATTTTTCGGCTGTATCACGATAAAGTGACTTTAAATCAGGGCTGATTTCAATTGTGGAGTTTTTCGCCATTTAATTTTTGTTTCTCTGATTAGATCTCCATTTCATTATCTCCGTTTTCGGATCATTTTTTCTTGGGAGTTCACTTAGCGCAATTGGAATAAGTTTTTCAGTAATGAATTTATCTTACCTGTATCCGCAGGTATTACTGGTTTTTTTGTGTCTATTTTCAGAAATCAAATGTTTTTTCGCCTCATTAATAATGATAAGTTATCAATATTATTTTCAAGATAAAGAAAAAATTATCTTTCCTTCAGTTTGTAAATACTAATAAAATTTTAAGTATTTTTTTCAGCAAGCCCGAATTAGGTTCAAATTTCATATGAAAATAAAATAATTTGAGTTACAATTATCAATAAAACCCTATACTATCAGTCGTTTATGCTCACTCAAAATCGTGCTAATCGAGTCTTATTACATAATCTGAGTTGGCAACAATTTGAAAACATTCTGGGGGAATTGGGAGAATGTCGTGGTACTTGTGTGGCTTATGATAACGGAACACTAGAAATTATGACCCCTTTACCTGAACATGAATACTATAAAGAAAGTATTGGCGATTGCATTAAAGATATAGCGGAAGTTTTAAATAGGGATTATGAGAGTCTGGGTTCGACTACTTGGCGTAAACAGTCAAAAATGGCGGGAGTTGAGGCTGATAATTGTTTTTATTTTCAAAATGAGTCGAAAATTCGCGGTAAATTAGATTATGATTTAAATCAAGATCCTCCTCCTGATTTGGTCTTAGAAATAGATATTACCAGTAAATCTCTCGATCGCTTTCCCATCTATGCTCGTTTAGAAGTTCCCGAAATCTGGAGTTATGATGATGGAGAATTGAAAATTTATTTAGTGGGGGAAGATGAAACATATCAAGAATCAGAATCTAGCTTGGTTTTCCCCAATCTTCCTGTCCAAGAAATACCAACTATTATCAATCAATATCGTAACTCAGGTAGAAGAACAATTCGTCAAAAGATTAGAGAATGGGCAATTTCAATTAGAGGTTGATACTGTTTAAACGAGAAAACAAAGCAAAGAATCGAAGAAGAAGAAATCAACAAAACAAATAAACTACAATTATCATTTTTAATCTGAAAATTGCTAAATAAATTATCTTTTTTTAATATTTATTTCCTGATATTAAGGTTAGAATGAATATGTTAGATGAATAAGCTCTAAACAAAGATTCAGGCTCTTTCAGAGTGGTTATGATAAGAAGATATTAAAAACTTCGGGAATAGACAATGGATTATTAATTTTATATTTAAAAAGTTGTTTTATCGGCTGGCTTCTCTCTGTTGCCGATTCCCCATTAACTCTTTTTGTGAACAATTTATCATACCTAAACTAGAAGAGCCAAAATTCATATGTATTTGTGATAACTTTATATTACAACTTAAGAGAGGTGGAAATATGACTTTTACAGCTAAAGTTAATGAAGAACAACAGCAACTGACTCAAGGAAAATCTGTTCCCGTTGCTCTCTTCTATTTATCATCAACACCGTTTTTTCATTAAGCTTTTTAATGCTATCCAAATGATCGGATGTGAGGCTTATATTAACGGTCTGGAAGTACCCGATTCTTTTGTTAAATCAATTTTAGATTTTATCATCCCTATTTGTTACCGCAAATATCCCTTTCTTTTGGTTCCTTATGAATGGCTATTAACAGAAAGTGAACACTTAGCAGAAAGTTCTCAAGAACTGATGAAAATTCAGTATGATCTGCCGAAAGAACTATTTAAAGTAATGCTTGGTGAAGGTAAATTGATGTATCCCAAATATACCATGGCACTATGGGAAAAAGGTGCAGAAAACCTTGAACAAGCACAGATAGATATGGTTCAAGATGTAATTGAAAAAGCTCAAATTCAAGATGGTGATGAAATTCTTGATATCGGATGTGGTTTTGGTAGTGCATCCCACTACATTTTAGCAAAGTTCCCTAATTGTAAAGTAACGGCTCTTAATTTAAGTAAAGAACATTGCGATTATATGCGCCAACAAAAGGCAAAATCCAGAGAGTTATTTTCATTCAGATCGCTTTACTATTTGTGAAGAAGATATCAATAAAGCAACCTTTGAGCAGAAATTTGATAAAGTTATTGCCATCGGTTTATTTGAACATATTGGTAATTTTACTAATGGCTTGAAAAAAGTCGCCTCTTTTCTCAAACCAGAAGGCAAATTTTTCATTCATATTATTTCCAGCAAAGTATCCCATAGTATTTGTAGTCTTTTCTTAGAAAAATATATCTTTCCCAGTTTCCGAGTTTGGAGTTGTGATAATGTACCTCTTTACAATCAAGACCTTAAAACTATTGATAAATGGTATATAAATGGATTCAAATTACTCAAAAACTTTGCAATGTTGGTTAGAAAATTTTGATCAAAATCAAGATTACTTCAAAACTCTAGACTATGGCATGAATTATATTAAATTCCGTCGTATTTGGCGACTGTATTTACTCTGGTGTATTGCTTTTTTTGATGCTTGTAACGGAGAAGTTTTGGGCAATGCCCAGTTTTTATTGAGCAAACAACTTTAAAAACACTAGCACATAACAAAACAATGGAATACTCTGAAACTATTATTGTGGGAGGTGGTCCAGCCGGAAGCAGTTGTGCTTGGAACTTAAAGAGACATGGAAAAGAAGTATTGATTCTCGATAAACAAGCATTTCCAAGACTGAAGCTATGTGCTGGTTGGATTACTTCTAAAGTGATGGAAAAGTTAGAATTTACCCCTGAGGATTATCCTCATTCCATTCTGAAAATGAAAGCACGAATGTATGTAGCACCCCTTCTTTTTCCTATTCTGGCAAGTTGGGTTATGCCATGGAGAAAAGACTATTCCATTCGCAGGATTGAGTTCGATCACTGGTTACTACAACGTTCTCAGGCTCTAGTGAAAACCCATCATGTCAAAAACATCAAAAAACAAGAACAGCACTACATCATTGATGATCAATACCAATGTAAATACCTAGTAGGAGCAGGAGGAACGAGTTGTCCAGTAAGGAGAAGTTTTTTTCCTCACCAGCGTGTCCAAAAAAAACAGATTATGACTTTAGAAAAGGAATTTGAATATCCCCAACGGGATAATATAACCCATATCTTTTTTTATTATCATGGACTTAAAGGCTATTCATGGTATGTCCCAAAAGGGAATGGTTTCCTCAATATTGGTCTAGGAGGCCCTAGTTGGTATTTTCTGCAATCGAAAACCCACATCCGCGATCATTTTCAATTGTTTTTGAAAGATTTGGTAAAAAGCAGATTATTGGATGAAAAAACAAGCAAAGTGCTGAAACCCTCAAGTCATGGATACTATTTGTTTACAAAACAGGGAGAACTAAAACGCAATAACTGCTTTTTGATTGGGGATTCCGCTGGCTTGGCTTCTCTTGATCTTGGAGAAGGAATAAGGGCGGCTATTGAGAGTGGATTATTGGTAGCGAATCAAATTCTGGGGAAGGGACAATATACTAAAAAAGCCATATCCCAATTCAGTCTTAACCAATTCCTGAGATGGATAGTTCCACCTTTATAGTTTACAATGTGAAAATTAGGTTATTGAATTTGTTGCAAAATAAAATTTGGGCGAGCTCTTCGAGATCGGCTTTGCAGTGTGCCAAAAGGCAGATCTATGGGGTTTCTTTGACGATAAATAAGGAGAATTAACACGTGTTGGAGTGGACAAGCATCAGCAACTTTAGCTACTGTTGGTTTAGCAAGTACCGCTTATGTTGCAATTAAGGGAGAAGATAAAGCCTTATGGATTCCCCTTGCCTATTTTTCCCTTATGGAAATGTTACAAGCCTTTACCTATACAGTAATTGATCAATGCGGCTTACCTTTAAACCAATTACTGACTTTACTTGGTGCTTTACATATCACCTTCCAACCATTTTTTCTCAATGCCTTTTCTATGCACTTTATTCCAGCAAAAGTTAAAGAAAAAATCAGCCCTTATGTATATGGAATTTGTTTTCTAGGCTCGATTTTACTACTAATTAAAATTTATCCCTTTCAATGGGCAGGATTATGCAATGTGGGTCATGAGCCTTTTTGTGGCGAGCATCTTTGCTCTGTATCAGGAAATTGGCATATTGCTTGGGAAGCTCCTTTAAATGGTTTTAAATGGTTAACCTTGGGTTATTATCTTCCTGTTTTTCTACTTCCGGTTATTTACGGTTCTTGGAAATTTGTCCTTTACCACCTGATTTCAGGTCCTTTATTTGCTAGAATTTTGACTGATAATATTAATGAGTGGCCCGCCGTTTGGTGTCTGTTATCTATAGGATTACTTTTGTTGGTTATAAAAACACCATTAAGAGATCTTCTTTATACTAAACGTTGGTGGTTGTGGAAGAATGAAGAACCAGAATTATCTCTTGCCGTGGAGATAGATAGTGAGGTAAAGGTAAGTTAATTTGAACTTTCAATTAAATGATGTTAAGATGTTAACAAAATTTAATAATAAATATAATCACCGTTTAATCAGGAGTTTCTCAACTATGACTCAGCCTCAACCTAGTAAAATCCCCAATATCGAAGAACCAAAATTCGGCTTCAATAACTATGCTGAAAAATTGAATGGTAGGGCCGCTATGATCGGTTTTATCATTACCTTAGCCATTGAATATTTTACCGGGCAAGGCTTATTAAGCTGGTTAGGCTTACAGTAAAGTGATTTTGGTGTAAGATTTATGGTGTTGCTGAATTTCTGTATTTCTTCTTGTTTTTGCCTATGAAGACGAGACATTTATTCATACTTTGATTCAGCAATAACCTTGATAATTGTCACTTATTTTGTTTGAAAAATATTTTGAATCATTTGCTTATCTAAATTCAAAGCGATGGTTTCTAATTCTGTTACTTCTGCCGAAGATAAACGCCAGCCTAAAGCACCAATATTTTCCCTTGCTTGAATTTGGTTTTTTGCTCCCGGTATCGGAATTGTACCTTGACAAATACACCAATTAATTGCTACCTGTGTCATGGTTTTACCGTTATTTTTGGCGATGGCATCTATAGTTTGTAATAAGGGCTTAATTTTCGGTAATAACTCTTTAAATAAACCCTTTCTAGGACCTGATGGTAAATTGTTCAAGTCTTTGTATTTGCCCGTTAAAATGCCCAAAGTAATAGGACTATAGGCGATAATTTTAATGTCTAATTCCTCGCATAATTGTTTTAATCCCAACGTTATCAAGGGATAGGTGGATAATAAAGAATATTGCACTTGTAGGGTGCTAATTTTTACCCGTCTTTCTCGGAGATATTCATAAGCCCCTTGTAAATTTTTCGGTCCATAATTGGATAACCCCACCCCCTTCACTAATCCCTGATGATATAACTGAGCTAAACCATCTAATAAAGGCTTTTCTTGCCAAGGTAGATATTTTGCCGGCGACCAGTGTATTTGAACTAAATCCACTGAGCGACCTAATCTCTGGGCGGATTTTTGACAAGCATTAATCATGGATTGAGGGGTTAAACGCCAAGGATAAACCGCTAATTTTGTGGCGATCGCAATTTCATTTTGATGATCCCCTTGATATTCACGGGCAAATTTGCCTAAAAGAGTCTCACTGCGCCCATTGAATTTTCCCGTGCCATAGGAATCCCCCGTATCAAACCAAGTCACTCCTTGGGATACGTGAAGATTAAAAACTTTTTGTAACTCCGTATCCATATTCGGATCATAACCCCAGAGGAAACGATTACCCCAGGCCCATGTACCACAACCCATTGGGGAAAGTAATAAATTTTCAGCTACTCTTATTTTAGATTCGATCATACATAGTCAGGCTTTTACCATAGAAAATATAATCAAGATAACTAACTAGTAAATATATAAATTCTGTTCATTTGTTATTTAATAATAATTTTATGATTCGCTTAAAATCTTGGCAATGGTTTATTTTAGCCACCCCTATTATCGCCTTGATTTTCTTTTTCACCATGGCAACGGGGTTACAAATTCAGGCTTGGGGTATAAATTGGATATGGGCAATATTTGTGGCAATATTTGTCGGTTGGCGATGGTTGTTGGTGAAATGGACAAAGCCTCTATTTCCCGATGTGGAAAACATGATTTTAGAGGCACAACAGGAGTTAAAAAATAGCCCTTCATCATTTAAAAATAATCATCCCGAAGCCATCACGAAGCTGGAAGAAGCCTTACAAACTGTTATTACGAAAACGAGAGATGATGCCCCAATGTGGGAAGACTTACAGTTATTTTTCCAACGTTGCCAAGATTTAGTAACTGCCATCGCCAAAATATACCATCCTGAAGTTGAATATCCATTGCTGAATATTTATATACCCCAAGCCTATGGGTTAATTCGAGGTACAGTAGATGACATGGATAAATGGATGACGCAACTATCTCCAGCCTTAAATCAAATTAGTATTGCCCAAGGTTATCAAGGTTATCAACTATACCGCAAACTCGAACCTTCCGCCCGCAAATTATTGCAAGTTTGGAATTGGGCGCAATGGGTGATAAACCCTGCCGTTGCCGCGGCTAAATTGGCCAGTCAGGGAAGCAATAAACAAGCCAACCAAGAATTATTAATCAATCTCAGTCAAGTATTAAGGGAAGTTGTCTTGCGTAACCTTGCTCGTCAAACTGCCTTGTTATATGGTGGTGATACTTTACCTGCCGATAAATTTAACACTAGTGCCAGTATTTTACCTTCTGTAAAAACCCAAACTTTACAGGAAATTCTTAAGCAATCTCAAAACCCGGAAAAAATCGAGCAAAAACCCATTAATATTTTGCTGGTGGGTAGAACAGGTGCAGGAAAAAGCAGTTTAATTAATACCCTTTTCAATGCCAAAACAGCGGAAGTTGACGTTTTGCCAACCACGACGGAGATTAAAAATTATCAATGGGAAGCTAGGACAGGGGAAAGTCTCAACCTCTTAGATACCCCGGGATATGAGCAAATTAACCGCCCGGAATATCAAGAAAGGGTGTTAGATTATGCTCACAAGGCTGATATTATCTTACTCTTAAATCCAGCCCTTGATCCCGCTTTACAAATGGATAAGGATTTTCTCGTTAAATTACTAACAAATTTACAGGAAATTCCCATTTTCGCTATTATCACTCAAGTCGATCGCCTTCGTCCGATTCGTGAATGGCAACCCCCTTATAATTGGCTAACGGGAAATTTACCCAAGGAAATCTCGATCCGAGAAGCCGTCAAATATCGTCAAGACAATTTAGGGGATTTTTGCACTCAAATTTTACCCCTGGTCACCGCTGATTATGGAGATTCTTGCCGACAATCATGGTATGACGATATTTTAGCTATCAATATCTTAGATGCCATCGCCCCTGCCAAACAAATAAGATTAGCCCGTTTTTTCCGTAACCTCGAGGCCAAAAGTATTGCCGCCGCCAAGATTATAGATAAGTATTGCTTTCAAATGGCAACTTCTCAGGGATTAACAACCTTGTTGAAAAGTCCCGTTTTACAATTTATTTCAACTTTAACTACTGGCTCACCCCGTTTAGCTTATTTATTAGCAGAAAAAATTCCCATTGAACAGTTACCTGTTGTTATTGGAAAACTGCAATTAGCCTATGATTTATTCTCTTTATTAAGTACTAATAATGAGGATACAATGCAATTTGATTTACTATCTTTATGGACTTTATTGATAGAAATTAATGGTAATCCAGAGGTTGATGCTTGGGCTTTTGGTCATAGTTTAGTAGAATATTGGACAAAAAATCTTACTTTTAATCAACTAGAAAAAAGATATAAGTTTTATTTAAAAAAAGATTAAATATTTCCGTTTCCACTATATTATCAAGAAGGAAAAATATTACAGTTTATTAATTGCCTCAAGAGACTTTGCCAAACTAGTTGTTAACACGATACTATCTTTCCGGCTAGATTCACCCTTATAATCCCTGACAGTTAAACATTTGCCAATATTAACTACTACACTACAGCCCCGTTTCGGTACGGCTTCACTATACTTAATCGTTACAGGCAGAATTTTTACTTCGGTTTCTGGCTTTGCAATTTCTACTTCTAAAGCAATTTTGGCAACACCTCTTTTTAATGGCTGAATGTTTTCTGTGCGAAAAATATTACCTTCAGGAAAAATAACCACCATTTCTTCCTGACATAATAGATCGAAACTATGACGTAAACTATCTAAACCTGGCCTATCTGTATTGACGGGAAATCCCCCCAGCCGTCTCACAATGCATCCTTGAAGCCCCTTAAGTTCGTTAGCAGATACCATAAAATGAGGGTTTCTACCACTTACTAATTGACCTGTCGCATAAGGTACTATTAAAGCATCCCAACGAGAGCGATGGGTAGGTGCGATGATTACCGCCCCATTTTTGGGCACATTCTCTTTGCCCGTGATAATAATTTTCTTGAAGAAAAAGGGAAAAATTAATTTAGTACCTAAAGCATAAGCCACTTTCATTAACCAAGGGGAAATATGGGACTTAATCTCCGTTTCATGATTACCGAGATGGGGTTTTATGTCTGATTGGCTAGTCATCTTTTTTTTGGCGGTAAATTCGCCTTTAACTTTTACCTCTCTAGCTTAAAACTATTCTGAATCAGATTTTCATTCCTTTGTGACAGTTTTTTATTTGCCGATAATTGGGTACTAAAGAAAAGGCACTGAGAACAACATTGTCATCCTAAAATATGACAGACATTTATCTTTATGGGCATATATTCTTAATCCTGGCTAACAGACTCCTGTTATTAGATAATAAACAATAATTAATAACTGATATTTTAATCAAACATTTATGTAAATGAAATTAACCGAAATTTTATATTTAGAAATACCCAACCCTCACCCTCAAATAATTTGTGATTGGTTACACAATACATGGCAACCCTCCCAAGGTAAAAAAATTAATACTCCTAACGGTATCCGCTTAGAGTTGGCAGATAATCATGAATTGTCGATTTTCACTTGGACTTTACAACGCACTACCTACTTAAAGATGTTCCGTTGGGGTCAAAAACAGGTAATTAATGACCATAAAATTAAAAGAGAATTAGAAACTGCTATTAATCGACAATTTCCGCCTAATTATCCTTCATTACCTGATATAGATTTAAGTAATCAATCTATTTTTATCGCCCTAGAACCTTATTATCCAAACACCGTTAAGTTCTTTCAAAAAATGCCCCAAGGAGAATATGATTTAACAAGGGCTTATTGGTGGGAAAAAAAATGGCGAGAAAGTGTTAAAAGTAAAGCAAAAAACACCATAAAAACTCCTCTAAAACAAGTACTTTTTAAAGATCAAACGACTGGTAAAGCTGACTATGATATAGTCTATGTTGGTGGTGCTTTGGGGGCAATTCATGCGGCTTTAATGGCAAAATTAGGCTATAGAGTATTATTAATTGAACGGTTAAAGTTTGGCAGAATGAATCGGGAATGGAATATTTCTCGTCCGGAATTTCAAGTTCTAATTGATTTAGGTTTATTTACAAACAAAGAGTTTGAATCCATCATTGCTGCTGAATATAAAGACGGTTTCAGTAAATTTTTTGATGCTAATAATCCTCCTAATTTAAAGGCAAATATTTTACATACTCCCACGGTTTTAAATATTGCCATCGATACCACTAAATTACTAACTTTATGCGGCGAAAAATTACGTCAATATGGGGCAGAAATTTGGTCAGAAACGGAATTTAACCGCACTACCATCGGCAAAGATTTAGTAACAATCAAGACCACTAATTTAATCACAGGGGAAGAAAAAGAAGTCACCGGCAGACTCTTAATTGATGCGATGGGTACAGCTTCTCCCATCGCTTGGCAGATTTCTGGTGATCAGGCTTTTGACAGTGTTTGCCCAACGGTGGGAGCGATCGTGGAAGGGTTTACACCCGAAGTTTGGGATATGCAATACGGTGATGTCTTATTTTCTCACGGGGATATATCAAGAGGGCGACAGTTAATCTGGGAGTTATTTCCGGCGGAAGGTAATGAGATTACAATCTATTTATTCCACTATCATCAAGTACACCCTGATAATCCCGGTTCATTATTGGAAATGTATGAGGACTTTTTCACCATTTTACCTGAATACCGTCGTTGTGACATGGAGAAACTAACATGGAAAAAACCTACTTTTGGCTATATTCCGGGACGGTTTACGGTGGGGAGGAGCGATCGCAAAATTGCCACAGATAGAGTTTTAGCTATTGGGGATGCGGCTTCTTCACAATCACCGTTAATTTTCACTGGATTTGGCTCATTAGTAAGAAATTTAGGTAAATTAACTAATTTATTAGATTCTGCCCTCAAATATAACTTATTGGACAGTGGTTGTTTGAACCAAATTCAGGCATATCAAAGCAATATCGCCGTTACTTGGCTATTTTCCAAAGGAATGATGGTACCCACCCATAAAACCCTGCCACCAGTGCGCATTAACTCTATGTTAAACACTTTCTTTGGCCTACTTGCCGATGAACCAAAAACCGCAGAAATGTTCATAAAAGATCGCACAGATTGGCTTACCTTTAACCGTTTAGCCTTAAAAGCAGCACAGAAAAATCCCTCCTTATTGTTATGGATTTGGCAAATGGCAGGAAGTAAAGATATATTTCGTTGGTTAGGTGCCTATAATGCCTTTACCTTTGATGCTTTCAAAAATCTATTGTTTAGTAGTTGGTTTACAACTTGGTTAGAAAAACAAAATTTATGGCTACCACAATCAAACTCTAAATTATGGTTTAAATTGTTAGTATTTGCGGCAAATTTGCACCGAAAATAACTAACTTTCCATACCTTAAAACTTAGCCTTTGCCCTGGAGGTCTTATGTCAATACTGCAGCTTTGGTGACCTTTCGTTCAGTCAATTCTTCCGATCTACCTCCTTATGTTAAGATTTATTAAGCAAAGGGGGGTTGAAAATATATGAAAAAAAAACAAGAAGTAATTGTCATCGGTGCAGGGATTGGAGGTTTAACTGCAGGAGCATTATTGGCCCGTTATGGTTATGATGTTACCATCTATGACCAAGCGATTCTGCCGGGAGGGTGTGCTTCAACTTTTCAGCGTAAAGGCTTTACTTTTGATGTAGGTGCCACTCAAGTTGCCGGATTGGAGGAAGGAGGCATTCATCATCGCATCTTTAAGGAATTAGACATCGAGCTACCCTCAGGGACAGAATGTGATCCTGCCTGTGCTGTTTTTTTACCCCAAGAAAGGCAACCGATAATGGTATGGCGTGACCCCGAAAAGTGGCGTTTAGAAAGAGAAAGACAGTTTCCTAATAGCGAAAATTTTTGGGCATTATTAAAGACACTTTTCGACGCTAGTTGGCAGTTTCAAAGTCGAGATCCCATTCTACCACCGCGCAACCTGTGGGATTTGGGGCAATTAATCCAAGCCCTACGATTAGATACCTTCGTTACTGCACCTTTTACCTTCATGACAGTGGCAGATGCTTTACTGTTAATGAGATTAGGCAATGATAAGCGCTTAAAAACCTTCCTTGATATGCAGTTGAAGTTATATTCTCAAGTGGATACGGAAGAAACGGCTTTACTTTATGCCGCGACGGCGTTATCGGTGTCTCAATCTCCCCAAGGATTATATCATCTCAACGGCAGTATGCAGGTTTTGAGCGATCGCCTTGTAGAAGGGTTAGAAAAATATGGCGGTAAATTGTATATGAGGCATTTGGTACAAAAAATCCACACGGAAAACGATAAAGTAACGGGGGTCACCGTCAAAAATTTAAAAACAGGAGAAATTATCCAAAAAAAAGCAGGTCAAATAGTAGGTAATATCACCATAAATAACTTGATAACGATGACAGAAAAAATTTCCCCTAGTTATCGTCAACGGGTGGAAAAATTACCTCCTGCTTCTGGTGCATTTGTCATCTATTTGGGGGTGGATATAGCCGCAATTCCTGATAATTGTCCTCCTCACCTACAATTTTTATACGACTATGAAGGGAAAATCGGCGAGATGAATTCTTTGTTTGTGTCCGTCAGTAAACCTAAGGATGGAAGGGCACAAGAAGGCAAAGCCACCATTATCGCCTCTTCCTTTACCGATGTTAACCATTGGTGGAATATTCCTTTAGAAGACTATGAGGCACTAAAACAAGATTATAAAAATAAGGGGATGGAATGTTTGGGAGAGTATTTTAACTTAACGCCAGAGACAATTATTCACCAAGAAATAGCAACTCCCGTTACCTTTTTTAAATATACAGCTAGGGAAAAAGGTATCGTTGGCGGTGTGGGTCAAAGAATTAGTACCTTTGGACCTTTTGGCTTTGCTACTCGTACCCCTACTCAAAATTTATGGTTAGTGGGAGACTCAACCCATCCGGGGGAAGGCACAGCCGGAGTGAGTTATTCGGCTTTAACGGTAGTAAGACAAATAAAAAATATTGGGGAAAGCTAAACTGGGAAATTTTCCTCTAGTACTCTGACAACTTTAATCCAAAATCCAAAATCCAAAATCCAAAATGCCAAAATCCAAAATGCCAAATTCTACTGTTATCTCTCCTGCCGAAGCGATTTATTTACTCAAATCCTCCTCTAATAACGAGATATCATACCTAAGAACTGAAGCCGATGGCCTTCGACAAGAACAAGTAGGGGAAACAGTGACTTATGTTATTAACAGAAATATTAACTTTACTAATATTTGTGAACAACATTGTAGCTTTTGTGCCTTTAGACGAGATGCAGATCAAGAAGGAGCATTTTGGCTTAATTTAGAAGATATTTTGGCAAAATGTGCTTTAGCAGTGGAAAAAAAGGCAACGGAAATTTGTATGCAAGGGGGTTTAAATCCGGAAGCAAAAATAAACGGTAGTAGTCTTCAATATTATCTACAATTGGTTCAGGGTATTAAAGATCATTATCCTCAACTACATTTACACGCTTTTTCCCCCCAGGAAGTGGAATTTATCGCCCGTCAAGATGGTTTAACCTACGCTGATGTAATTCTCGCCTTAAAAGACGGCGGAGTTGGTTCAATGCCCGGTACTGCCGCTGAAATTTTAGATGATACTGTGAGAAAAGTTATCTGCCCTGAAAAACTTAGTAGTGAAACATGGTTAGAGATTGTCTCTACTGCCCATCGTTTAGGTATGCCAACTACTAGCACAATGTTATGTGGACATATCGAAACTTATGAGCAACAAGTATTACATTTAAGTAAGATTCGTTCACTACAAGAATTGGCTTTAGAAAAAAACTATCCAGTCAAAATCACCGAATTTATATTATTACCATTTGTGGGAGAACAAGCACCAAAACCTCTGAGAAATCGTGTCGGCAGAGATCAACCTGACTTACGATCAAGTTTAAAATTAACTGCCGTTGCCCGTTTATTTTTAGGTGATATAATTCCTAACCATCAACCAAGTTGGGTTAAATTAGGGTTGGAGGGAGCATTAGAGGCTTTGCAATGGGGTTGTAACGATCTTGGCGGCACTCTTATGGAAGAACATATTACCACCATGGCAGGGGCAAAAGGAGGTACTTGTTTAGAGGAAAAAACCATCCAAAATGCGATCGCATCCTTAAATCGTCCTTATCGTCAAAGAAATACATTATATCAGTGAAGAATAAATAGTGTGCTATTGTTGTTGTTTTGTTCAAAAGATGAATATGTTATAGCAGAGAACGAGTTGGTTAAGACATTATCAAACGCTGAAATTTAATCACAGCAAAGAATTACCTTTTGCCCTTTGCCCTTTGCCTTTTGCCTTCTGCTATAGATTTTGTCATTCAACCCGACCTACAAGAGTACTAATTTTGACAAATTAAGCTAAACAAGCTGCTAAATCTCTTTCAGGTGTAGTAATAGCTTGTAAATTATAAGTGTCTGATAATAATTTAAAGACATTGGGCGAAATAAAGGCGGGTAAAGTTGGTCCTAAACGAATATCTTTGATCCCTAAATGCAGTAGAGTTAGTAAGACTGCGACGGCTTTTTGTTCATACCAAGAAATAATCATCGATAAGGGCAATTCATTAACACCGATATTAAAAGCATTGGCTAATCCTAACGCTATTTGGATGGCAGAATAGGCATCATTACATTGTCCCACATCCATTAAACGGGGTAAATTACCAATTTGTCCTAAATTTTTGTCAAAAAAGCGGAATTTTCCACAAGCAAGGGTTAAAACGATACAATCTTCGGGTACTTGTTCCACAAATTCGGTGTAATAAGTCCGTCCGGGTTTTGCACCATCACAACCGCCAACGAGAAAGAAATGACGAATTTTACCGTCTTTTACGGCGTTAATTACTTGATCTGCCACTGTCATCACTGCATTATGAGCAAATCCCGTTAATACTTGCCGATACTCGCTCTCTTCGGTAAATCCGGGCAATGCTAAGGCTTTTTCAATCAACGGAGTATAATCAGGAGTGGCTTGATCCGATGTGCTAAAAGCGTTAAGATTAGGATAACCCACGGGACCAACGGTATATAGTTTATCTTCATAGTTGTCGTGGGGTGGCATTAGACAATTAGTAGTAACTGCGATCGCCCCCGGAAATTTAGCGAAATCTTTAGTTTGATTCTGCCATGCAGTGCCATAATGTCCGTAAAGATGGGGATATTTGGCTTTTAATTGAGGATAACCGTGTGCCGGTAATAATTCCCCGTGAGTATAAACCGTGATGTTTTTATCTTTAGTTTGCTCTAAAATAGCGGCTAATTGTTTAATATCATGGCCTGAAACGAGAATCGCTTTACCTATTTTATAATTTAATGGTACAGGAGTTGGAGTAGGATGTCCAAAACTACTAGTATGTCCTAAATCCAGTAATTCCATCGCCCGAAGGTTCATTTCGCCTACTTTTAAGGCGATCGCCACCCAATCACCTAAACTTAAATCATGACGATCTAAATCTGTCAATGCTTCTTCAATAAAATGATAAACGCCATCGTCTTCTTGTCCCAATTCGTAGGCATGAAAAGTATAAGAAGCTAAGCCTTTCACCCCATAAAGTACCGTTAATTTTAAGGAAAAAATATCTACATCACTAGCCTGACTCAAAAAATGTAAGTTGGCGTTTTCCCCCTGTTCTGCTAAACTTTCATTAAAATTTGGTTCAAAATTGGCGATGGCACTCCATTCAATAGGCCTTGCTGATAGTTGCTCAATCTGAGTTTTGAGAGTTTCCCGTAAATTTAAACACTGGTGTAAATATTCCCTAAAGCGTTTGGGATTAAAATTGACATTTGTCATGGTTGCAAAGAGAGTTTCACAGATAAAAACATCGGCGGAATGAGTGGAAATACCCAATTCTCTGGCTTTGATGACAACAGGAGCTAAACCTCGGAGACAATATACCGTTAAATCTTGTATGGAATTAACTTCTGGACTTTTACCACAAGCACCAAATTGATGACAACCATTACCACTAGCCGTTTGTTCACATTGTTCGCAAAACATAAGCTAAGATCTCCTTAAATTAATATACTAGGATTCGATAATTGCATCTTAATTTGTTAAAAAAGCAATTCGATTCTTTCATGTTAGGAGATAACTTTTCAGAATTTGCCACACCTTAACAATTATTATTTAATGACTTAATTATTGTTAACATAGACTAAGCAAATTTTTGACATCTTGAGAATGAATCATCTTTTTTCGATCGCGAACATCAGTATCAGTAAAATAAAGAAAACCGTCATCTTATTTTTAGTGTCGGTGTTTCTCGTAGTTTTTCTTAACCCTCAACAAGTAGTTAGTCAATCATCTTTTCCCGAAATTCGAGGGGTTTGGTTGACAAAAAATGATACTGATATATTCTTGGATCCATCGCGACTGGAAATTAGCTTAAGAGAATTAGCCGAGGTTAACTTTAACACCATTTATCCTGTGGTTTGGAATTCTGGTTATGTCTCTTATCCTAGTCAAGTAGCCGAAAGTGTTGGGATTCCACCCCTAGTGCGATCGAGCCTACATAATCAAGATGTATTTGGTGATATTGTAAGAGAAGGGCATTTACAAGGATTATTAGTGATTCCTTGGTTTGAATTTGGTTTCATGACTCCTCCTTCTTCCGAGTTAGCCACCAGAAACCCCCGATGGTTAACCAATCGCCGAGATGGTAGTAAAATCGGGGAAAGTGCCGCAGGACCCGTAGCCTGGCTTAATCCCTTCCACCCTCAAGTACAACAATTTATCACGGATTTAGTACTAGAAATAATCACTAAATACCCTGTTGATGGTATTCAATTTGATGATCATACTGTTTTACCTAGAGATTTTGGTTATGATCCTTATACCGTCGCATTATATAAACAAGAGACGAAAAAAAATCCCCCTACTAATCCTCAAGATCAAGGTTGGATAAAGTGGCGTGCCGATAAAATCACTGATTTTATGGTGAGATTGAATAAATCAGTCAAAGAAAGAAAACCGAATGCTATTTTTTCTGTGGCCCCTAATCCCTACTCTACGGCTTATAATTTATTTTTACAGGATTGGCATACATGGGTTAATAAAGGCATTGTCGATGAGTTGATCATCCAAGTTTATCGTCCAGATTTGCCTAGTTTTGTCTCAGAATTAAACAGTCCTCAAATACAATCTGCCAGACAAAAAATACCCACCGGAGTAGCCATTTTAACGGGATTGAGAAATAAATCTACTCCTATTACTCTCATCGAAGAAAAAGTGCGTCAGGCAAGGCGATACCGATTAGGGGTTGCTTTTTTCTACTATGAAACTCTCTGGGAAAATGCACCAATGGAAACCAATGATTTACGCAAAGCCGTTGTGAGGGCCTTATTTTTTGAGCCTCAAAGCCGTATTTAAGACAATTGATAATTAATATATTACCTTAATTGTTTTTGCCCTTGTTCAAAAGGGTAAGAATAAGATGGTAAGCGATAAAACTAGAACATAAACCCACGATGGTAGATCCTAACAAAAGAGTAGCCGTTATTTCTGTACCTAAATCACTAATTTGTTTTAAGGAATCCCAATTAAACTCCATCTCGTTATGGGGGATAAAAATATCAACTATTAATTTACCAACTTGAAAGTTAAATAAAAATAAAGGAACATAAGTAAAAGGATTACTAATCCATGTACCTATTATTGCCGTAAATTTATTTCCTTTAATGATGAAAGCAAAAATTATCGCCATGACAAATTGTAGGCCGAGAAGGGGAAAACATCCTGCAAACACCCCCGCACTAAACCCTCTGGCAATTTTTTGAGGATGTTCTTTTAATCTTAGTAGTCGTAATTTATGATACTCCAAGTATCTTCTTATCGATGGTGATTTTCCCCGTTTTTTCAGATTTTGATTACATCGAGTTTTTATCATTTAGTGGGCAATTTTATTGATAATTAACAGTTAATCTTTTCTAGGCAGATTGTATTCTGTCCTTAAAATCGTCGATAGTTGATAGTTGGTTAAAATAATATTAATCGCCAATTGTTCATTATTAACTATTTTATGAATGGTACTCAAATTCCTCTTTTTCCTCCCCGTAGTTTAGAAGAGTTAGTCGCTGATATTGAAGTTTTAACCGCCGAAATTCAAGAATTATATTCCCAAGATCATCTTCCTTGGATTATCGGTTACAGTGGTGGAAAGGATAGTTCTTGTATTGTACAATTAATTTGGAATGCGATCGCCGCCTTACCCATAGAAAAACGCCAAAAAAAAATTTATGTGATTACTACCGATACTCAAGTAGAAAATCCCATAGTTGCCCACTGGGTGAAAACCTGCCTAAAACGCATGGAAATAGCCGCCAAAGAACAACAAATGCCCTTTGAACCTCATTTACTAACCCCTGCGGTAAAAGATACTTTTTGGGTGTGTTTGATTGGTAAAGGCTATCCCGCACCTCGTCACGGATTTAGATGGTGTACTGATAGAATGAAAATTCAACCAGCTGATAATTATATACGGGAAACCGTCCGTAATCATGGAGAAATTATCCTTGTTTTAGGAACTCGTAAAGCTGAAAGTATCACCCGTGCCAAAAGAATGGAAAAACACGCTCAAGGTAGATTTAGAGATCGTTTGAACTATAATTCTCGTCTGCCTAATTCTTATATTTATACCCCCATCGAAGATTGGCGAACCGATGAAGTTTGGCTGTATTTATTGCAGTGGCAAAATCCCTGGGGCGGGGATAATCAGGATTTATTCGTCATGTATCGAGGTGCTACAGCAGACAATGAATGCCCTTTAGTGGTGGATACTTCAACCCCCAGTTGTGGGGACTCTCGTTTCGGTTGTTGGGTCTGTACCATGGTAAGTAAAGATAAATCGATGGAGGCGATGATTCAAAATGATGAGGAGAAGGAATGGTTACAACCATTGTTAGATATTCGTAACGAGTTAGACATCAGAGATGATCGAGATAAGCGAGATTTTCGGCGAATTTACGGAAAAGTAGAGTTATTTGAGCGTAATGTTGATGGTAATACTTCTATTGAGCCCATTCCGGGTCCTTACATTAAAAAGTGGCGAGAATATTGGTTAAGAAAAGTATTAGAGGCAGAGATGAGTATCAAAAAATTTGCCCCCTCAGAATTTCAAGATATAAAACTAATTACCACTGAAGAATTAAGCGAAATTCGACGCCTCTGGTTAGAAGAAAAACACGAATTTGATGATAGTCTCCCCCAAATTTATCGACAGGTGAAAGAGGAGGATTTTAATGATCCCCGCATCGGTGCTGGAAATAACCTTCTGGGTAGGGAAGAATGGGAAATTTTACAAGAGTTATGTGAAGACGAAATGCAGCTGGAATTAATGACTAAGTTACTCGATATTGAGCGTCAATTTTTCACTAAAGTTCGCCGTGTTGGTATTTATCAAGCCTTAGAAAAATGCTTTGAAACCAGTTCCCGTTCTAAAGAGGAGGCCATCGCTAATGCCCATTATATTAGGGAAGTGAAAAACGCCGCTAAACAGGGTGACGTTAAAACCTTACAACAGAAATTAACATGGGGGAATTTAAAATTTTCCGAAAAACAAAAAGAAGATTAAAGCAATGAACAATTCCCTTTAGTCTTAAGTGTCTCTCTGTCCACCTTTGTTCTAACCTCGACCTTCGAACTCTTGTTAGTTGATCTCATGGGTAGATAATTTGTTAATATTTGAAGTTAAAATCTAAGTGTCATTTCCCCCTTGTCAATTATGAATCCATCAAGCCTGTTTCAATTTATTATTGGTTTCTTTTTAGGTGTAATCTTATTTGGTGTCGGCATCGCAGGAGGTGCATACTTTTTCCTCACCAACGTCTCCGTAATTCCCTCTAAACACACTTTTGCTGAGGAAAAACCTTCCCCCGAAAAAAAATCTCCGCCAGAGGTCTCTAACAAACAAACTTCTCAACCAGAAAAAACTGAAGTTAAAAAACCTGAACCAGAAAAAAAACCCGAACCAGAAAATTTACCCGCAGGTGCTTATTCGGCAAAAGTAACATGGTCAACAGGATTAAGTTTACGAGCAGAACCTAGCAGTAAAGCCGAAAGAATTGGTGGAGTTGATTACAATGCAGAATTAATTATTTTGAGTAGCAGTGATGATAATCAATGGCAAAAAGTTCGTATTCCTGGTAGCGGACAAGAAGGATGGGTTAAGTCGGGAAATGTGCGAAAAATCAACTAATCTTGACAAATAAGAAAAAGCTGAATACTTCCTAAACTTCCTGAAAAGGTTGTGTAAATAGGCAATCATCAAAAAAATCGCTCTTTTTCCTCATCTAAATTACCGATTGTTAACTAACTTAATTAGTAAAAGTAAAGGTAAGATTAAGGAAAGGTAAATAAATAAGTGCTTTTACATGATACTGCCAACAGATCATCAGATTCAAAAGCAATCATATTGTCGTTATGATCTTGAAACAATCTCCTTTCCCAATGGACTAACCTTAGTACATCAACACATCCCCTCTAGTTCAGTGGTGGTGGCTGATGTGTGGGTGGGTGCAGGAGTAACCACCGAACCCGAATCATGGTCAGGAATATCTCATTTTTTAGAACACATGATCTTTAAAGGTACAAAAAATATACTTCCTGGAGACTTTGATTATGTGGTGGAAAGTACAGGGGGTCTAGCTAACGCCGCTACAAGTTATGACTATACCCATTTTTTCTTAACTACCGCCTATCAATACCTGCCTGGGACCTTGCCCTATTTAGCAGAAATTTTATTACAAGCAGAAATTCCCGATGAGGAGTTTTACATTGAAAGAGATGTAGTTTTAGAAGAAATACGATCTAGTTATGATGATTGCGACTGGATAATTCTTCAAAATATGGCTAGTAATATTTATCAAAATCATCCCTATAGACGATCAGTCTTAGGAGACGAGTCCCTGTTATTACGAAATACGCCCAATCAAATGCGATGTTATCATAAAACCTATTATCAGCCAGAAAATATGACCGTGGTGTTAGTCGGCAATATTGATCAAGATACATCTATTTCTCTAGTGGAAAATTGTTTTCAGGATTTTTCCCTGCGTTCAGAATGTCCTCCAGCTAATTTTGACAGTGAACCACCTATTATTGATGTGCGTCGCCAACAGTTATTTTTACCCCGACTTGAACAGCCTCGATTAGTTATGGGATGGATGGGACCGGGTATTGAAAATTTAGAAGGTGCCATCGCCCTTGATATGTTATCCCTTATTTTAACTGGGGGTAGAACCTCAAGGCTAATCAGAAAACTGAGGGAAGAGGAACATTTACTCTTGGATATAAGCTGTGACTTTTCTTTACAAAAACACTCCAGTTTATTCATCATTTCTGCTTACTTATCAGATGATAATTTTGAACAAATAGAAGCTCTCATCAGAGAAAACATTTATAAGTTGCAAACAGAACCCATTACAGCCCACGAACTGAAAACTTGCCAACGGGTCTTATGTCATGACTATATTTTTTCTACGGAAACCCCTGAACAATTAGCTGGATTATACGGTTATTACCAAATACTCAAAAAAGCGGATCTAGCCTTAGAATATCCAAATATAGTGAAACAATTATCAGTAGAAAATTTACGGGCTTATGCATCTCAATATCTTTCATCAGAATATTATGCAGTTTGTCAAATAAAATCTTGTTAAATTCCAAGATTGAAAGGGGTTCAAACTATGGCCAATTCCCTGTCTTCACCAAAACACTTTTTCGGCAAAACCGAAGTATTTTATTGGGTTCTTGGCTAAAGATGACAAATAAAAGATATTATAGTTAATATAACCTATTAGATAGAAAAACTAGCTAACCGTGCTATCATCACTCATCGCTGATTTTAAAATCATATTTGAACGAGATCCTGCTGCCCGTAATTGGTTAGAGGTTATACTCTGCTACCCCGGTTTACAAGCATTAGTTCTCCATCGTTTTTCCCATCGGCTATACAACTTCGGACTACCCCTTATTCCCCGTATTCTATCTCACATCGGACGGTTTTTCACGGGTATTGAAATCCATCCCGGTGCAACCATTGGTAAAGGTGTATTTATCGATCACGGTATGGGAGTAGTAATTGGGGAAACAGCTATTATCGGCGATTACTGCTTAATTTATCAAGGAGTTACCCTAGGTGGTACAGGAAAACAAAGTGGAAAACGTCATCCGACCCTCGGAGAAAATGTGGTGGTGGGTGCCGGTGCCAAAATTTTAGGTAATATTCTCATCGGTCATGATGTGCGCATTGGTGCAGGATCTATCGTTTTAAGAGATGTTCCCGCGGATTGTACCGTCGTTGGTATTCCTGGAAGAGTCGTTTACCGCTCAGGAGAAAAAGTTGATCCTCTGGATCATAGTAATCTGCCAGATTCTGAAGCCACCGTCATTAGAACTCTATTAGATAGAATTGAGCAATTAGAAAAACAAGTTATCGAACTACAACAACAATCCCTAGAAAAACAGTATTATAGTTCTAAATAATCATCAATCACCAATTATTTATGATTACTTTAAAGGTGCCAAGTATCGCCTGTGAAGTTTGTGCAAAAACTATCACTACGGCAATTCAAAATGCCGATGCTCAAGCAGAGGTTAGCATTGATATTGACACTAAAATTGTGCAAGTAAATACGAGCAAACCCCCAGATATGATTAAAGAGGCGATTGTGGAAGCAGGACACACTGTTGATAATTAGGAATTAGGAATTAGGAATTAATTTTCTCCTAGTCTCCTAGTCTTCCTCCCAATACTAAGAGATAGGCGTTAGGGAGGATCGAAAATGGTACATTATTATTTTGCTACTGCCTAATCAGTAAACTTAGATACCTCTGAGCTTAAATCATTGATGAAACAGACAATATTATGGTTAACCGTCATTAATCTACTCGGTTTTACCCTTCCCGTTGGTGCTTTGAATGAATCTTTATCGGTAAAAGGCATCGATGTACAAAGGTTACAACAACCTCCCTATGATCTACAAGGACGTAAGATTAGTATCGGTCAGGTGGAAATTGGTCGCCCTAAAAAATTCGCCCTCGATAAAGTTAGCCCTTTATATAAAAAATTGCCCATTACCCGTTTATTTTACCGTAATGAACCGGCACAGCCCAATACTCACATCGATAATCATGCCATGATGGTTGCGTCTGTGATGATAAGTGATCAAAAAAAATTAAGAGGAATCGCCCCCCTAGCTAATTTATATTCAGGTGCAGTGGGTTCTCTTGAAAATGCAGGACAACCAGAAGAATGTATCACCATCCAAAATATTGCTTTACAAAATAGCGCTAATGTGAAGACCATTAATTTAAGTTTTGGAGAGTCCTTAGCCAGAGATCACCGAGAAAATCCCCAATTAGACGGTAATGCTTTATTAACTCAGTGCTTGGATTGGTCAGCAAGAGTCCATGATGTTTTATATGTCGTGGCGGGAAATCAAGGGAACGGAGGCATACCCATTCCTACAGATAACTATAACGGAATTACTACAGCTTATAGCACGAGAAAAGATGGTATTTTTAGGAAAGTAGATTTTGCTAATTTAAGTGTTTCCCCTTTGGTTATCGGCAAGGCTTTAATTCGACAAGAAATAAATGTCGGTGCCAGACGTAGTATTAGTTTACTCGCTCCGGGGAATAAAATTAATGTTTATAATATTGAGGGTCGAGTTGAGCAAGTGACGGGAAGTAGTTTTGCCGCTCCTCATATAACTGCATCTGTGGCTTTATTGCAAGAGGCCGGTAACAATTTTTTACAAGAAAAACCGACCACTTGGACAAAAGATTATCAACATCATGAAGTTATGAAAGTAATTTTACTTAACTCTGCCGATAAACTTAAAGATAAAGGAGACGGTAATTTGTTAGGAATGACCCGTAATGTTTTAACTCAAAATAATCAAACTTGGTTAGAAAGTGATGCTTATTTCAATCCAGAAATTCCCCTAGATATACAAATGGGAACGGGACATTTAAACACCATGAGAGCTTATCATCAATTAAAAGCTGGACAATATACCCATAAGGACAAAGTACCGAATATGGGCTGGAACTATAGTAAAATTGAGAAAAAAGATATCCATGATTATATTATTAAACAATCTTTAAAGGCAAATAGCTATATTTCTGTTACTTTGGCATGGGATCGCTTCGTAGAATTAAATGATTACAATAATAATCAAGAATATGACCTAGGAGAAAATTTTAGTGATAAAAGTTTAAATAATTTAGATTTAGAGTTAATTTCTAATAATAATGAACAAAAAGTGATTTGTTCATCCCTGAGTAAAGTTGACAGTGTAGAACATATTTTCTGCCCTATTCCCGAAACAGGTGAATATAAAATCAGGGTAAAATTTGCTGCCCAAATTAATCAACCGGTGCAATCTTATGGTTTAGCATGGCAGGGTGTGGCAATTAGCAATTAATTGATATGGGAAACATCCCTAACATAATTCAACGTCAGTTGTCAATTGATTAAATGCTCAACAAACCAGAAGGATTCACCGAGAGTAAGTCCCGTCTTTGTAATCCCTCCCGGTGTAGGATTACATTTGCTGATAGCAGTCCGCTACTAATTGCCCTTTCCATTAATCCGCAGGGAAATGGCATTTTTACCCAATCTCCAGCAAACATGAGATTTTTAATGTTAGTCTCAGTTTTTGGGCGCATTTTAAAGCTATTGGGAGGATAACCAGAAAAATTCTTCTGATTAACTAATTGTTTATGTAAAATATTCGCGTTGGCTAATTCTGGTACAATTTCCGATAATTCCTGTTCAAAAGTGGCTAAAATCGCCTCCTGGGTGGGAAACTCTTTCTCTTTATAACAATAGGCATGTAACTCTACAACGCTTCCTCCCGTTTTTTCCGCCCATTGTTTATATTCCCTCTGGATGCGATGATAAAGGGTGATGCTATCTGTCAATTTATATCCAGAAAGAGAGGCAAAGTTGCTGTATTGCCAATCAAAATCTTTATCTAACCAAAATCGTCCTACGGCAAAAGGATCTGCCAATGATAAACTTTCCACTTGAGTCTTGGTCTGTTGACAAGTATCTCCTTCTCCTTCTATCAGGTTAAATAGATGTTTTAAGCCGTTAACATCCGTTGCCATGACAAAATAATCTGCTTCAATTTTCTCCGGTTTACTGCCAATGTTCGGTATATCTGCCAATAACTTAACCTTACTTTCTTCCCTGGCGATAACTTTATAAGTGTTCAGGTTGCGTTTAGCCGGTGCACTTATTACTTTACCATCTTGATCATACATTGCCCCGTGACAAGGACATAAAAATTTACCGTCTTCTTGTTTATTAACTATACATCCTTGATGAGTGCAACTGAGAGAAATGGCTTTATCGGTATCTTTGACTAAGGCAAAAACTCGATCCCCTGCCCCATAATAATCATACTGGTTATCTTGTAATAGGGGGTTGGGGTCAACCCAAAAAGGCATATTACTAACCTGATCACCTTGATAATATTCTACAGAAGTGATTTTATCGTCTTCACAGTTGATCTTACTAATATTAGCCTCGGTGATAATCCTACCGCCTTTATTTTCGATGGTTTCAGCAATGGGATTAACTAAACTTGTACCCATATCATCTACAGTACCATTAAAAGCCAACCCTTCAGGATTACCAAAAAAATAGAAATGGAAAAACTGCATTAGTTCCCCAGTACTCAGAACGTCAGGTGCATTGAGGGAAGACTTAGCAAAGGGTAAAAAATATAAGTCGAACAAGCCTTGAGGGATGCCTTTTGCTGCCCAATCACTGACAGAAATAGCATCTAAATCATCGTAACTATCAGGGATTTTAAAGCTAGTAATAGCATGAAAAACCTGCCAATGGGCAGGATTGACTAAGTTAATACCCCAATGGAGAGAATTTTGGGAAGATATAGCTAAATCTACGATATTCCAAGGAAAAGAAGAATGACTAGGGCGAAAATTTTCCGGGGCATATTTATCTCCCTTAAATACCACCGAATAATATTCCAATGACTGAAAATTATTAGTAATATTAATCTCATTAACAATGCTTTTGAGATTATAGTATTGAGGGAAAAAACCATGAAAACCATGTTCCATTTTAAAGGAATCTTCCCCCACCTGAATATCCCAACTGGCAATTTTCCCCCCCAACTGGGGCGATTTTTCTAATAACGTCACCTCAAAACCTCGATTACTCAACTCATAGGCTGATGCTAACCCTGCCAATCCTCCGCCAATGACAACTACTTTTCTTGCCCTACGTAGATTACGAGGCAACACTAAAGTATCTTCTTGATGAATTGTTGGTTGAGGTTTAGCCACCCTCGAATAACCAAGGATACCGAGAACTCCTGTGAGGCTAAATAATTTAAGAAGATTACGACGAGAGATAAAATTATTCATGTATTGCTGCTATGCTGGAATATATCTTGATGAATTGAAATTTCTTAACTTAAATTATCATTGTGTGTAGATAGTTAGTTTAAATACCTCTTCCCTTACCATTAGGGGGTTGCCAGAATATAATAGATTTATTCAAGGGCTCAAGTTTTGTTCCCGGGTAATAAAATTCCAATATTTTTTGTGCAGACCAACCTAAATTCGCCAAATTATAACTACCAAACTGACTCAGTCCGACTCCATGACCGAATCCACCACCCACAAAGGCATATCCGGCTAGTTTTTTATTTTTGTCATAAAATGGCTCCAAGTAAAATAAAGTACTTATAGGGGGCGTAAAGGCACTTCTCACCTCATTTTTGGCAAGTGATACCAATCCTAAATCTGTAGTTATATTTAATTTTATTACCCTACCAGATGGCGATCGCTTAACTATCTTCATTTCCTGGATGGTGTGAAAGTCCGCAAGGGGGTGTTTTATTCTTTCCAAGTATTTTTGTAAGTCTTTGGTTAAGTCTTCTAGGCTACTTTTACGATTCCAACGAAAAAGGCTTCTACCCGTCTCATTAAACCCTTTTTGTAAGGCGATAAAGTTGCGGAAGTTAGCTTCAGATTCGAGGGGATTTTGACCTAAATTCCAAACTTGTTGCGGTGAATCGATGACGGATTTAAGATAAGGGCGATTTTCTCCATTCCAAACATCTTCAAAGTAAGAGGTGATTCCCCCTGTGGTAGAAGAATATAAGGCATCTACTAACTCATTATTATAGGTTAAGACTAATCCTTTCGTAGTAGCGATCGCCTTATCGGAAATAGGGGAAGTGCCGGTCAACCCATAATATACTTGACAATCCGTTGTGGCACACATTTCATAATTATCGGATTGGAATCGGCGAGTATTCCGAAGGGCATAAGTTCTGGCGATGATGGTTTGTGCCTCTGCCGCCGCCATAGGTACATTACTTCCAATTTCATGAGGCACGACACCCCGCAAATAAGTCTCAATATCAACTTTATTAACAAGAGTATAATTACCGTAGGAGTTAGGTCGTAGGGTAAAAGTACCACCATAATTACGCCAAGTTCCTTTAATGCCGTCTTTTACTTGTACAGTATTTTTATTACTGTCTATTTCTAAATAACTGGCTTGATAGGTACTATTGCCAACCCTAAAAGAAACTATCGGTTTTTCCAAAAAAATAGCGGTTTCGAGATAAACATCTTGATAGCCTTTTTCCCGAATAGTGTTGAGTAACAGTCTCTTTAATAGGGGTGTCGAGTAAGTACTACGTTTCGCCCACACTTGCCAACGCCCAGGTTGTGTAATTTCCACATCAATACCTAAAGATTGCCAACGGTTAGCATCATTTTCCGCGGTTTCAAAAGTACCATGATCTCCTAAGATTAACCTTTCTTCAATGAGTTTATTCGGTAATGGTCGAGATGTGATCGACAATTTCAATTCCTTGGTGGTTAAAGATTTTTTTTCTTGGGTAGAAAAATTGGTAAATTTAACGGTTAAAGAGTCATCTTGAGTACTTTTGAGGGTAATTTCATCTTCCAATTCTTCCCCAAATCTTTGTACAATGCCTACCTTTAAATCCACCGCTAAAATAGGAAAAGCCTGATGGAAAAAACAAACCACCAGTAACAATGGTAAAGCGAGCCAAAATTGAGAAGATGTTAACTGGAGAATATTGAAATTGTGCCGACTATTAGACTTCATAACACGTAGATTACTTTTACTCACACCGAATACTAAATAATATAGAATTGATTAATTTCAAAATTATATGGTAACAAAAGATAAAGTCAAGGGGAAACCCAAAATTGTCAAACAGAATTAAGTTTAGAAGTAGAGGTTTTTGATTTTCCTTGTTAATCCAGATTATTTGCTTATAATATATCAAAATTAGAATTATTTATTATTAAAATTATGTGTGGAATTGTTGGTTATATCGGAACACAAACCGCTATTGATATTTTGGTCAGCGGCTTAGAAAAGTTAGAATACCGGGGTTATGATTCAGCAGGAGTAGCGACAATTGTCGATAATAATATTCACACTATCAGGGCAAAGGGTAAATTATATAATCTGCGTACGAAACTAGAAAAAGAGGGTAATTCTGCTCAAATTGGTATTGGACATACCCGCTGGGCAACCCATGGTAAGCCAGAAGAATACAACGCCCATCCTCACCAGGATAATCAGGGTAAAATCGCCGTAGTGCAGAATGGTATTATTGAAAATTATCAAGAATTGAAAAAAGAATTAATAACTCTTGGACATCAATTTCTATCCGATACCGATACCGAAGTTATCCCTCACCTTATTGCCGAATATTATAACCCCCATAGAGAAGATCCTTTCATGGAAGCTGTTAACAAGGCTATTACTCGTTTAGATGGTGCTTTTGCCATCGCCGTTTTGTGTGCTGACTATCCCGACGAATTAATTATAGCCCGTCAAAGTGCACCTCTGACCATCGGCTTTGGACTAGGAGAATTTTTCTGTGCTTCTGATGTAACCGCCTTAGTCCATCATACCAACACCGTTTTATCCTTAGAAAATGGCGAAATTGGCCGTTTAACACCCTTAGGAGTCGAAATCTACGATTTTTCTGGAAAACGCCTCCGAAAAACCCCTCGCACCCTTGATTGGAGTCCTGTAACTGTTGAAAAACAAGGCTATCGTCATTTCATGCTCAAAGAAATTCATGAGCAACCCTCGGTAGTTCGTACCTGTTTAGAAGCCTATCTTAACTCTGATTGGCACTCAGAAACTAACCCAGAAGAAAATCCGATCACCTTAAACCTCAAACCGGAAATTTATCAAGACTTGGAACATATCCAAATCGTAGCCTGTGGGACGTCCTGGCACGCAAGTTTAGTAGGTAAATATTTACTAGAACAAATCGCTGAAATTCCGACTTTTGTACAATATGCGTCCGAGTTTCGTTACTCCCCTACCCCCGTGATGCGTAATACAATAACCATCGGTGTCACCCAGTCAGGAGAAACTGCCGATACCCTTGCCGCCCTCGAAATGGAGAGACAAAGACGATCAGTTTTAAGTGCAGAATATCACCCCCGTATTTTAGGTATTACAAATCGCCCTGAAAGTACTCTCGGTGCTATGGTAGATCAAGTTATTAACACTTATGCCGGTATCGAAATTGGGGTTGCCGCAACTAAAACCTTTGTGGCACAAGTGATGGGTTTTTATCTCTTAGCCTTAGATTTAGCATGTCGCCGTAAAACAGTTGCTACTCTGAGAATGAAAGAGATTCTGGCTGGGTTACTCCAATTGCCCGTTCAAATTGAGCAAATTCTTAATTCTGAGGAAGAAAAAGTGCGAGAGTTAGCACATCAATTTCCCGATACCAGGGACTTTATTTTTCTAGGTAGGGGTATTAATTTTCCCATTGCCTTAGAAGGTGCATTGAAACTCAAAGAAATTAGTTATATCCATGCAGAAGGTTATCCTGCGGGGGAAATGAAACACGGTCCCATCGCCCTTTTAGACGCCCATGTTCCCGTGGTTGCGATCGCCATGTCTGGAGAAGTATATGAGAAGGTAATCTCTAACGCCCAAGAAGCCAAAGCCAGAGACGCCCGTCTAATAGGCATATTACCTCAGAATCACCAAGAGGAAATATTTCAAGACGCTTTACTCGTGCCGGAAGTGGAGGAATTATTATCTCCTATTTTAGCGGTAATTCCTTTACAGTTACTGGCTTATTATATTGCCTCAATGCGCGGCTTAGATGTAGATCAACCTCGCAATTTAGCGAAATCGGTAACGGTGGAATAGTTATAGGCTTGATTCGCAAGGGACTGTATGAGAATAATAAAGTTTTATAATTTAAAACAAAGTCATATTATTTATAATAAAGTTGTATAATTAGGGTTAAACCCAACATTCAACCTTGAGAAGAGGCTTTAATTATTCAATATAGTCAGAAAACACCGCAAGTCCTTTCACCCAATCCGTCATATATTGATGATGAGATTTCTTTGTGGTTCGGTGCGAGAATTTTTTGAACGAACATCATCGGAATATAAACCCTTTGGCAATCCTCCTTGGATTTGTTTTAATGGGGCAGTTGATCATTACTTACAACCTGTGATTGAAGATGTTGAGTTAAGTCACTGCTTAGAAAATAAGAAACCTTTGGGAAAGTTTACTTGCAGTTGTGGAATGGTTTACAGTCGAACTCTATTGGAATCAGATCAATCCGATGGTTATAAACCGAATCGAATCATCACTTATGGGGACAAGTGGCATCAAAAATTACAAGATTTAGTAGAGAATAAAAATCTAGGATTAAGGGCGGTTGCTAGAGAATTAAAGGTAAATACAAGAACTATTAATCGCTATGTGGATAAGTTGGGCTTAAATGCTTCATGGCAATCAGAAACAACTAAGTTTTCCCCAGTCCATGATACTAAAGAGGTTGATGATAAGGAGCAAAATAGGCGGGAATGGTTAGAATTACAAAAACAGTATCCTGATGCAACAAAAACTGAACTGAGAAAGTTATCTCCTGCTCTATATGCTAGATTGTATAGGTGCGATCGCATCTGGTTAAATAACAATTCACCCTATTTACAAAAATCATCTGTATCGGTGAATAAGAGAGTAGATTGGGGTAAAAGAGATCAGGAAGTAAAAACTCAGGTAGAGAAAGCAGTTCAAGAAATTTTGCAAAAGGATAAACCAAGAAAGAGTTACCTTAATGTAATTAGTAATCAAGAAACAATTAAGAATGGCGAAATTAACTTTACCTCAACTAGAAAGACATTTATTTAGTGCCGCAGATATTTTACGGGGCAAAATGGATGCTTCGGAATTTAAAGAATATATTTTTGGGATGCTTTTTTTAAAGAGGGCTTCAGATACATTTGAGCAAAGGTATCAAGATATTATTAGAGAAAATATTACTAAAGGACGCAGTGAAGAAGAAGCAAAACAACGGGCAGAATCTCCTAATCATTACAGAGAAACTTTTTTTATCCCAAAAGAGGCACGGTGGCAATATATTCGAGATGAGCTACATAAAGATGTTGCTAACGGTTTAAATAAAGCATTGGATACCCTAGAAGACAGTAATCCTGCTTTAGAGGGTGTATTGGGGCATATCGATTTTAACCGTCAAGTAGGTAGTAATCGAATGTCAGATAAGCTAAGACGCATTTAACTTACATTTATTAATTCACCCTTATTCTTGATTTTTTTGCTCCAATTAATCACTAAACCTCCTTCATTTAATAATTGATTCACTGTTTTTGCTAATTGTTCTTTATTTTCAAAATCTCGATGAGCTATAAATTCTTTAGCCGAATGCCATACTAATTCTCTTAAGTTATAATCTGGACTATATACTGGTAAATACTCTAATCTTATATTTGATAAATTTGTTTCTATTCTTTCTATTATTTCTTTCTTTTTATGGAAACTCGCATTATCTAAAATTATTATTATTTTTGGTCCTTTTTTTTCAAAATCTTTTTCATTATTTCCCTTACTTATCCATTCTTTTTTTACTTCTTCTTTTAACTTTTCTATTTTCTCATAAAATGTTTCTGAGTTCCCTTTCTCTATCATAAAGCACAGTCTTTTTTTATCTGAATATCTTAAGCCTCCCATGATATTTACTCTTCCTCTTCTTCTTTGTCCCTTGATTTTTTTTCTCTTTCCTTTTTTTGTCCATGTTTTTCTTCTTATTACCCTTAAACTAAAACCACACTCATCCCAAAACCATATCTGGAGTAATTCCTGATTTTCTTTACTTATTTTTATATAATCTTCTAATTTTTCTTTAAATGCCTTTCTTTCTTCTTTATTTTGCTTATCTTCCAAACTATATTTTCCCCAAATATAACTATACTTTTTTCTTTTTAATATTCTCGCTATTTGTGATTTACTTAATTTAATTCCTGTTTCTTTTTCGAGATGTTCTGACAATCTTTTCCCTGTCCATCGCCCAAATTCATATCCTAAATCTTCGGGGGTCGTGTCCACCACTTCTAACAATATTTCGATATATTTATCCGTTGCTTTTATCTGATTTCCTTTTCTTCTTTTATCTTGTAATGAATCTACATTATTAGGATTACCATGCACTGCCCAATACGCTACTGTTTTTGTGGAACAACCTAAAAAATCTGCTATTTGTTGATAATTTTTGCCATCATTTTCTAATAAAAATATCAAAATCCTTTGCCTAACTTCTGATCTATTTTCCGTTTTTAAGGAATTTTGGAGATATTTTTTTTCTTCATCCGACAAAAAGTTTTTAATAGGCATGGATTTTCATCTTAATATTTTCTGACTTAAATTATATCCTAGATTGATGCGTCTTAGCTTAACAATGGGGGTGTGTGGGCTATCTGTAAAATTAATATGCTTTTACATGGAATTAGGGATGCTAATATTCACAATGATGATACTCTCGCTAATCCTCTACATTTAGATGGTAATGAATTAATGCGGTTTGATCGAGTTTTGAGTAATCCGCCTTTTTCTCAGAATTACACAAAAAAAGATCTTAAATTTAAACCCACATTCCGCACGTCAAACTGTATAAATTCAGATTACGAGGTTAGAGGTTGAACAGTGATTGACTACGACAAGAAATACTCGGTGATTAGTTCTCTAGCTTATCAAGAGAACTCAGATAAATTAGTAGAAAAATGAGCAACGTTTAAGGGATAATTAAATTCAGTTTTTAATTTAATTTTGGAAATGATGTTTTCAGAAGATATACAAGTTCAAACCATTAATCATTTAGGATTAATTGCTGGAGTTATAGATGAAATTGGCATTGAAGAAATTATTAATGATGCCCTCGGTATTGACGAGAGGGAAATCGTGACAGCAGGTCAAATAGTCAAAGCAATTATTCTGAACGGATTAGGATTTATTTCCCGTCCTCTTTATCTATTTCCACAGTTTTTTCAAGATAAAGCAACCGAACATTTAATCGGAAAAGGAATACTACCTGAGCATTTGAACGATGATAGAATTGGAAGAATAATGGATAAACTTTATGAAAAAGGATTATCTCCATTATTTTTAATTATTGCTTTAGCCATAGTAAAAAAATATAATATCAATATAGATTTTTCCCATTTAGATTCAACTTCTTTTGCAGTAGAGGGGAAATATAATCAAGAAAAAATCACCAAAAACTTGGTGAAAGAAAATGCAGAATCAGAGTTAATTAATCAAATTCCAATTAAGATAATTAAAGGTTATTCCCGTGACCATAGACCAGATTTAAAACAATTTATTTTGGATTTAATTGTGAGTAGTGATGGTGATATTCCACTATTTTTAAGAGTAGCAGATGGCAATGAAAATGATAGAGCAGTTTTCGGCAAAATAGCGAAAGAATACAAATCAATGATTGATTTTGAGACGATGATAGTAGGTGATAGTGCCTTATATACAGAAAATAACCTGAAATTAATGAGTGGAATAGAATGGTTATCGAGAGTGCCACTATCAATAAAAGAGGCAAAAAATTTAGTTTCAGAACTATCAGAATCTGATTTGACTCCAAGTAGTTTAGAGGGATATTTATGGTATGAAGTAAGGAATAATTATGCAGAAATTGAGCAGAGATGGTTAATAGTAGAAAGTGAAAAAAGAAAGGCATCAGATTTAGAAAAACTAACTAAAAAAATAGAGAAAGAAAAAGAAAAAACCGAAGAAATATTAAAGAAATTGATGAAAGAAGAATTTAGCTCATCAGAGGGAGCTAATGAAACAGTTTTGAGACTAAATAAGACTTTAAAATATCATCAAATAACCGAGCTAAAAATGACAGAAAGTGAGTTAAATAATCACAAGAAAAAATCGAAAAAGAAAGAAGAAAAATCGGGAAAAACTTATCAAGTTACGGCTATTTTGAAATCAGATTTAACGAAAATAAACGAATCAAAAAAAAGAGCAGGAAGATTTGTGTTAGCGACAAATAGATTGGATAAAAGTAAATTTAATTCTGATGAAATTTTAATTAAGTATAAAGAGCAACAAGCCGCAGAAAGAGGTTTTAGTTTTTTGAAAGATCCATTATTTTTTGCCGATAGTGTGTTTTTAAAAACCCCAAAAAGAATCGAAACAATGGCAATGTTGATGGGGTTATGTCTGTTGGTATATTCTTTGGGGCAAAGAGAAGTGCGTCGCTTATTAAAGGAGAGAAAAACGGGGATAAAAAATCAGCTGGGAAAACTAACGGAACGTCCAACGTTAAGATGGATATTTCAATGTTTTCAGGGGATTCATTTAGTAATAAATAGAGGAAAAGAACAGATAGTAAATCTAACAAATGAACGAAAACTAATTTTAAGTTTTTTCCCAATTTCTTGTCATAATTATTATATTTTATCTGGATAACTTATGGGATTTAAGAGTCTAAATATTCTCAATTATAATACCATAAATAAAGAAGAGAAAACTGATAGATTTGCTCTGTTTATTTATTCTCATTAAAGGTGAAGTTATTGACAATGAG
>CAVVOP010000033.1:0-13937 GCA_963749915.1 uncultured cyanobacterium | reverse complement strand
AACAATTGCCAGAAGTGCCAAAACCAAATATGATACGAGGAATATTAGATTTAATGTTTAAAAATGCCCTTTGCTAAGATTTTAATTGCTAATCGAGGAGAAATTGCCCTGCGCATCATCCATAGTTGTGAAGAAATGGGTATTGCTACAGTTGCTGTTCATTCCACCATCGATCGTAATGCCCTCCATGTAAAATTAGCAGATGAAAGTGTATGTATAGGTCCTCCTCCTAGCAACAAAAGTTATTTAAACATGCCTAATATTATCTCGGCGGCTTTGACAAGAGGTGCAGAAGCAGTTCACCCTGGATATGGATTTTTATCAGAAAATGCCCGTTTTGCCCAAATTTGTGCGGATCATCAATTACAGTTCATTGGTCCTAGTCCAGAGGCTATAATTGCCATGGGGGATAAATCTACTGCTAAAAAAACCATGCAAAATGCTGGTGTGCCAATAATTCCAGGCAGTAAGGGCTTAATAACGGACGAACAAGAAGCGGCAAGAGTCGCCGCAGAAATAGGCTATCCCGTGATTATCAAAGCTACTGCGGGGGGTGGTGGTAGAGGGATGCGCTTAGTAAAAGAAGAATCTGATTTAAGTCGGTTATTGACGGCAGCACAAGGGGAAGCAGAGGCGGCTTTTGGTAATGCAGGAGTATATATAGAGAAATTTATCGAATTACCCCGTCATATTGAGTTTCAGATTTTAGCAGATAGTTACGGAAATGTAGTGCATTTGGGTGAGCGTGATTGTTCTATTCAAAGAAGACATCAGAAATTATTAGAAGAAGCACCATCGTCGGCATTAAATCCCAAAATTCGCCAAAAGATGGGTCAAGCGGCGGTAAAGGCGGCAAAATCCATCAATTACGTGGGTGCTGGTACAGTAGAATTTTTATTGGATAAATACGGTAATTTCTACTTTATGGAAATGAATACCCGCATACAAGTAGAACACCCAGTCACAGAAATGATTACAGGGTTAGATTTGATTAGAGAACAAATTGTGATCGCCCAAGGGGAAAAATTATCTTTTCGCCAACAAGATATAGAATTTAGAGGTCATGCCATCGAATGTAGAATCAATGCAGAAGATCCCGATCATGATTTTCGACCCCACCCGGGTAAAATTATCGCTTATCTACCGCCGGGAGGCCTTGGGGTCAGGATGGATTCATTTGTTTATCCAGACTATGTTATTCCCCCCTATTATGACTCTTTAATCGGAAAATTGATTGTTTGGGGAAAAGATCGGGACACGGCTATAAGACGCATGAAACGGGCTTTAAGAGAATGTGCTATAACGGGAGTTCCGACAACTATCAACTTTCATCGTCAAATCTTAGAAAACCCCGAATTTTTGGCAGGAAATGTTTATACAAACTTTGTCGAGAAAAATATTTTAAAATTTTAACTGGTGTTAGGAAGCAGGCCTTAAGGAAATGTCAGTCCACTCAACAATTAAATCCCCATTGCTAATTGCTGATTATAAAAAAGCTATCCATGAACAATTTTTGTGTCACCTTATTTAGTAATGTGATTTTTTGAGAAATAAAAAAATTAATAAAAAAGTATGTCCAAAGATAGACAAGAAAGCGAGTATTTTTTAGAAAAAGAAGCCACGAGAGTCAGGGTTTTAAGTGAAGCACTCCCCTATATACAAAAGTTTGCCGGACGTACCATCGTGGTTAAATATGGTGGGGCGGCAATGAAAGATGATAATCTTAAGCAATATGTTATCCGAGACATTGTCTTTTTGGCTTCTGTGGGAGTTCGTCCTGTAGTAGTACATGGTGGGGGACCTGAAATTAATACTTGGTTAAGCAAATTAGGTATTGAACCTCAATTTAAAGATGGTTTGAGGGTGACAGATGCCGCTACGATGGATATCGTTGAAATGGTGTTAGTCGGTCGTGTTAATAAAGAATTAGTCACAATGGTAAATAATGCCGGAGGAAAAGCTGTTGGTATTTGCGGAAAAGATGGTAATTTAGTACAAGCTCGATCGGTTAATCGAGAAAAGGTTGGTTTTGTGGGAGAGGTGATGAGTGTTGATAGTCGCTTAGTTGAGTCTTTAGTGGAAAGTGGTTATGTTCCTATTATTTCCAGTGTTGCCGCCGACAATACAGGTCAAGCTCATAATATTAATGCTGACACCATCGCTGGAGAAATCGCCGCCGCTTTGGGAGCAGAAAAATTAATCTTACTTACCGATACACCGGGCATTTTACAAGATTTTAAAAATCCTTCTACCTTACTTTATAAACTCTCCATCCAAGACGCAAGAGATTTAATTGATCGAGGAGTTGTCGGCGGTGGCATGATCCCGAAAGTAAATTGTTGTGTGCGATCCTTAGCCCAGGGAGTTAAAGCTGCCCACATCATTGATGGAAGACTTCCCCATGCTCTATTACTTGAAATTTTTACCGATGATGGTATTGGTTCGATGATTGTACCGTAAGAATTAACAATTAACAATTGACAATTTTATGGTATTAAAACCTATAGAAAAATTACTATGCCTTTGATAAGTTCAGACCCATTTAAGTTGCTGGTGAGGACTGAGAATGGGGAATAGATAATCTTACAATAGTGGAAGATTTGAATGAATAACCCATTAACTTTTAATAAATCATTTTCTCTTGCTACTTTAATTAAAAAACAATTAACTTCTATTTATGATCTATCTAATATTGACTTTTCCATTGATTTAAGTAATAACCAGAATAAAATTGTTTATAAAAGTTCTCTTTGTTTACAATTGGCTAAATCTTCTCAAGAATCCTCTTTATCTTTAGGTCAATATATAGCTAATATTTTCAATCAAAATAGTCTGAAACAAGATATATCAGTCAAAGTTTCTGGGAATGGTTGGTTAGAATTTATTATTGGCGATCGCCTCTTGAGTCAATGGTTAAATAAAGTAAATAAAATTAGGTTTTTGGACTTTGATAAAAGTCTCATGAGAAAAAATGAAAATCAAGAAAATTTTATTAATTATTATACCTATGCTCGTTGTTGTTCAATCTTAAAATCTGCTCATCAAGATCATATAATTACTTTTAATAACTTAGAATTTACTATCAATCAATGGCATATCGAAAAACCTAATATTATTGACTACGAGATGATAAATATTTCGGGAAGTTATGAACAAAAGTTGATTAAAGAATTAATAATTATTACTGAAAAAATTGCAAATAATAAACTTAGCTATCAAACATTTTTAAATAGATTAACTAAGGCCATATTAGATGTAGAATGTTATTGTCGAATTTGGGGAGAAACCAGAGTTGAAAATTTAGCAATATCCCAAACTAGGTTAGGATTAATCGCCATCAGTTTACATTATTATCAAAACCTTTTTTATATTCAATTTAATAAATATTTACCCGCAGAAATTTAATTAATTATTAATTATTGATTATCCATTGTGGATTGCTATAATGTAAGTTTTTAAATCCGTCATGACAAATCCTTTTCTCAATCTTGAATACGAAACAGCGATGGAAAATTTAGGGGATCATTATTATGAAGAAGTTACCCCCGCAGAATTTCCGCAACATATACTCAGATTCACCAACCATTCCTTATTACCTGTCATCGATTTAGATGCAAATTCCGTCACCGAAAATCATTGGATAGAAGCCTTTGGCAAATTTCAGGGGATACGTCCATTTTTAGCCCTGAAATATCATGGTTATCAATTTGGTGCCTATAATCCTCAATTAGGAGATGGTAGAGGGTTTTTATATGGGCAAATTAGAGGTACTGATGGCACACTATACGATTTTGGCACAAAAGGATCAGGAAGAACACCCTATTCTCGGAATGCCGATGGCAGATTAACCCTTAAAGGCGGTGTGAGAGAAGTAGTCGCTGGAGAAGCCTTAAATCGCTTAGGGGTAAACACCTCTCGCTGTTTTTCCCTAATTGAAACGGGGGAATCTTTGTGGCGTGGAGATGAACCGTCACCGACTCGTAGTGCTGTAATGGTTAGATTTAGTAAATCTCATATTCGCTTCGGTAGTTTTGAAAGGTTAAATTACTTACAACGCCCGGATTTGATCAAAAATTTGTTAGATCATGTAATTTATTATTATTATTCCCATTTAACTACTTCCAAGAATCCTTACGTCGAGTTTTATGGGGAATTAGTGCAAAGAGTAGCATTATTAACGGCACAATGGATGGCGGCTGGTTTTTGTCATGGGGTGTTAAATACTGATAATATGTCCATTACAGGGGAAAGTTTTGATTATGGTCCTTATGCTTTTATTAATACTTACGATCCCCTTTTCACGGCGGCTTACTTCGATTATGGCGGTAGATATAGCTATGGCAATCAACCTTTTGTCTGTCGATGGAATTTAGAGTTATTACAAAAACCCCTTGCTTTAGTAATTCCTTATCAAGATTTACAGGCACAATTGATCAATTATGAGCAATATTATGAGCAGTATTATCAAAGTTTAATGCTTAAAAAATTAGGCTTTAATAATTTATCTGATAATTTAGGTAAAAAGTTAGTAGAAGAAACTGTGAATTTATTAAAAGAAAGTCAAGTTAGTTATCATCGATTTTTTGCTGATTTAGCCTCTCAATTTAATTACGGTTGGCACGAAAAGCATAGTTTAATTTTAGAAAATAGTGATCTTAATTCATCGAATTTAGATATATGGAAAAAACTTTATCATCAAGCCTTAGAAAATTTTGTTAGAGAAGAATTAGATCTGATTAAAGATACTCTCAACCAATATAACCCGCAAATTGTACCGACTAGAAATACTATTGAAGAAATTTGGCATCCCATAACCACAGAAGATAATTGGCAACCTTTTTATGATTTATTAGAGAAAATAACGGTTCTTTCTTCTTCCCATTTTTGGGGAGAGAAGATTAAAAAGTAGCCAATCTTGGGGATTTAGGAGCTAATATGATTAAATTAGTAAAATTTGTTACCTATAAAAAATCTTATGTTTAGAAAAATATTCTCTTGGCTGGCTATCATAATTTTTGGCTGTACTTTAACTGCCTGCAATGATACGATCAACAGTATACAAGCATTTAATAGCGACTCGAAGCCACCGATTCCCAATGTCGAAAATATCGCCGAGGTCGCACCTCCAGCATTGATTCAACAACTTAATCAAAATTTTGTGCAAACTCAACCACAGGTGAAAATTGTTAGCCCGAATAATGATCAAGTTTTCAACACTAAAAATATATCCGTGAGTTTAGAAGTAAAGGGATTAAATATTTTTAAAGAAGAAGAATTACAAATGGGACCTCATTTACATTTCTTTGTCGATGATCAACCCTATCAAGCTATTTATAGCACAGAAAAGCCCATTGTTTTATCGGATTTAGCCCCCGGTACTCATACTATCAGAGTTTTTGCTTCTCGTCCTTGGCATGAAAGTTTCAAAAATGAGGGGGCTTACGCTCAAACTACTTTTCACATTTTTACGCCGACAGAAGACAATAATCCCTCGGAGAGTCAACCATTACTTACCTATAGTCGCCCCCAAGGAGTCTATGGTGCACAACCGATTATGTTGGACTTTTATTTAACTAACGCCCCCCTTCATCTAGTGGCAAAAGAAAATCCCGATGATGATATTGCTGACTGGCGTATTCGGGTTACTGTCAATGGAGAGTCTTTTTTATTGGATACATGGCAACCAATTTATTTAAAAGGTTTTAATAAAGGTCAAAATTGGGTTAAGTTGGAATTTATTGATGAAAATGGCGATGTGATTAAAAATGCTTTTAACAGTACCGTAAGAGCGATCAATTACGATCCAAAAATTAAGGATACTTTAGCGAAATTAGTCACCGGTAAAATTAGTTTGAATAAAGCCCAAGCTATCACTATTCCTGACTATCAAATGGCAGAAGAAGAAGTTATCCCCGAAGAAGAAGTTACTTCAGAGGAGGAAGAAGAAATTACTCCAGAGAAGAAAGAGGAAGTTACTCCGGAGGAGGAAGTTACAGAAAATGTAGAAGAATCCTTACCCGCTTTGAATTCCGAGGAAAATGAAACAATTATGGAACAAGAAGAATCAGAAATTATCAAGGAAGAAACTCCTAATGTTGAAACTCAAGAACTGGAGATAAAATCAGAGTCAAATATCGATAATGCTCAAGAAGAAATTACGGGCGTTGTTCAATAATCTAAGATTTAGGGAAAGCTCAACCCTCGTAAGAAGAACAGTTTCAGAAAAATCTACTAGTGGTCTGCCAATTTTGAAATGAGGGATAAAACAATCCTCCAAAATCCAAAATCCAAAATTATCCGTTCCCAGTCCCTCAAAACTATCTTGACAGACCACTGGTACTCCGACAATTTTGAGTTGAGGATTAAGGAATCAATCTAAGGCTTTAATAACTTCATATACTCGTCTTCAAAATACCGCAAGGTACTTAAAACAGGATTCGGTGCAGTCTGCCCTAAACCACATAAGCTGGTAGCTTTTACCATGTGAGAAAGATGCTCTAACTTGCCTAAATCCTTTTCTGTCGCTTCTCCGTTGAGGATTTTGGTTAACATTTGGTACAATTGCACTGTACCAGTGCGGCAGGGAACACATTTCCCACAGGTTTCCCCGCGACAAAATTCCATGTAAAATCTGGCAAGGGCTACCATATTGGTCTCCTCGTCTATGACTATCATGCCACCTGATCCCATCATGGTACCTAATTCTTTGAGGGATTCATAATCTATAAGAGTATCAAAGTATTTATAAGGAATACACCCCCCCGAAGGACCTCCTGTTTGTACTGCTTTAATTTGATTATTTCCTGGGACTCCCCCCCCCATTTCTTCGACAATTTGCCGAATACTCGTTCCCATCGCCACTTCAATTAACCCTGTATTGTTAACGTTACCCGTCAAGGCAAATACCTTTGTACCCTTACTTTTTTCAGTACCTATACTCGCATACCATTGCCCCCCTTCTCGAATAATTGGCACGATATTAGCGTAGGTTTCCACATTATTGATTAAAGTGGGGTATCCCCATAACCCGGATTCGGCAGGGTAGGGAGGGCGAGGGCGGGGGTTGCCTCTTTCCCCTTCAATGGAGGCGATTAAAGCGGTTTCCTCTCCACACACAAACGCCCCTGCACCAACTCTGATATCAATTTTGAAATCGAATAGGCTGTTAAAAATCTGTGTGCCGATTAAATCTTGTCGTTTTGCCTGTTGAATGGCTTTTTGTAATCGTGCGATCGCCAAAGGATATTCGGCTCTAACATAGATATACCCGTGATTTGCTCCTACTGCATAACCTGCGATCGCCATTCCTTCGACAATACGATGGGGATCACTTTCTAACACACTGCGATCCATGAATGCTCCGGGATCGCCTTCATCAGCGTTACAAATGATATATTTTTGCTGTTGAGGCATTTTCGCCACCGTGGCCCATTTCAAGCCCGTGGGATAACCACCGCCACCACGTCCCCGTAAACCACTGGCAATGACTTCCTTAAGCACCTCTTCAGGGTTCATTTCATGCAAAACTCGATATAATTGCTGATAACCGCCAACGGCAATATATTGTTCAATGCTTTCAGGGTTAATTTTGCCACTATTTTCAAGGACAATGGGCATTTGCAGAGCGAAAAAGGGATGATTATAGTCTCCCAAGGGTGCAGTGGTTTCCTCTCCTTTCAATGCAGCAACAATAGAAGGGGCATCTTCAGGACGGACATTTTCATATAGTAAATTAAGGGGGGCAATTTCTACCAATGGACCCCTACCGCAAAACTTCATACAACCTACAGGGCAAACCTCCACCTCATCTCCTAAACCCTGATGGGCGATGGCACTTTTCAACTCAGCAACAATAGATTCTGAGCCAGAAGACTTACAACTAGCCGCTCCACAGCATAAAATGCGGATGGACTTACGACGAGCAATCTCCTCCTCAGCAATAAGCTGTAACCGACTTAACTCCATAAAATAACTCTCCCAATAACTGATAATTAATCTTTATGAACTACTTTGAACTGCCATTAGCCATCAAGCCATTCTTTGACTTGTGCCAAAACCAACTCACCGGTTTGTTTCCCGCAAACTTTGCCATCGAAAACCGCCGCAGGGGCTAAACCACAAGCACCAATACAACGGGCAGTCATTAACGATACCCGACCATCCGTAGAAGTTTCTCCCGGATGTAAATTTGTTTCCTGTGCCAATTTATCCAGCAAGTCTGATGAACCTTTGACATAACAAGCGGTACCGAGACAAACTACACAGCTATGGGCCCCTGGAGGCTTCAGGGAAAAAAGATGATAAAAAGTAGCTACCCCAAAAACCTGACTTAACGGTAACTTCAGTTGATGGGCAATGTAAGTTAGGACATCCTCTTCTAAATAACCGAAAGAAGATTGAGCTTTATGTAAAATTTCAATAAGTGCATCCTGACGATTTTGATTGCGTTTAATGGTTATATCTAATACTTTGAAACGTTTATCCGCCATGTTGGCTTTTTTTGGTGGAGATTTTAACATAGTATTAAGCATTTTCTGCATATTTATCTTCCTTTATTATCAGGAAAATAACCCCTCAAATAGTTAATCTTGTCTTTTATTCCTTCTTATTTTATAAGAATAATCCTAGGGGAAATCACAAACTTAACATATAATAATAATTAGTTACTTTAATTCATATTAAAATCTTTAGAGACTCTTATATCATCACAATTATCATAGGGTAAAAAATCTCGAAATAATTTAATTATCTATTATTAATTATTCATTATCAATTAATGTTATGTGTTTAGCGATACCGGGAAAAGTTATCAGTATTGAAGGGGTAAATCCCTTAGAAAAAAAGGGGAAGGTCAGTTTTGGTGGTATTCTCAAAGAAGTTAGTCTTGCCTATACCCCAGAGGTGAAAATCGGGAATTATGTAATTGTTCATGTGGGCTTTGCTTTAAGTATAATCGATGAAGAAGAAGCCCAACAAACATTGAGAGATTTAGCCGAAATTAGTATTTATAATTGATCACCAGGGTGCAAAGAAGCTTCAAATTGAAGGCAATGCAAAGAGCCTGTCCCATTACTTCGTCCCAACGACAACGTTTTCAGCACGCTTCCGAGCAGTATGGCGGAAGACCTAGTCAGAATCGGTGTGTGGGTTTGCCCTGAAGATAGGAATCTAAAAGTTGACTAATGGTTAATTTCGTGAGGGGATCAACCCAATTACAAGCAATTTCTGTTAAAGGCATCAACACAAAAAGCCTTTCTTTCATTCTCGGATGAGGGATCTGTAAGTTAGGGGTATCAATTATTAGATCATCATAGAGAATTATATCTAAATCCAAAGTCCTCGCTCCCCATCTTTCCTTTCTTTCTCGTCCAAATTCCTGTTCAATGTCGAATAAACACTGTAATAAATCTTCTGGCAAAAGGGTAGTTTTGATGGTGATACAGCCGTTTAAATAGTCAGGTTGGGGAGGCCCTATGGGTTTAGTTTGATGCCATGTGGAACGAGAAATCAGGACAATTTCGGCAATATTGGCGATTTTATTAACGGCATTATTAAGAATAGTTAAAGTATCTCCTAAGTTGCTTCCTAAGGCGATGGCACAATTCCCATTCTCGATCTTTAATTTTACTTGATCTTGATCCATAACCTGAAAAGACCACCATAAATTGTTAAGTGTTAATTGTTAATTGTTAATTGCTCATGTATCATTATTTTATATGAATGATCCAAGTTTAAGTCAAACCGCCATTGATTTTGATTCTTCTCTCGATCCTTTAGACATGATTGAGGAGGAAACTACCCCTGCTCCCGATCCTGAGGTAATGTTGCAGTTGCTTCATAGTAAAGATAAACAGGAGTTAATTCAGGCTGTCCGGGCTTTTTGTGAAATTACCGATACCCGTGCTATACCTAGCTTAATACAACAATTAACCAGTAATTGTCCTCTGATTCGAGTTAGTGCTGCTTATGCTTTAGGACGTAATACTAGCGTTGCCGCCGTTGAACCTTTAATTCATACCCTCAATCACGATTTCAACGGTTATGTTCGTAAAGGGGTTGTTTGGGCCTTAGGAAATAGCGGCGATCGCCGTGCTTTTGAACCTCTTCTCAAGGCCTTAAAAAATGATATTGGTGCAGTGAGATTGTGGGCTTCTAGTAGTATTGCGAATATTGCCAAATTGAATTACGAAGATACGATTACAGCGATTCCCTTCGTCCTCAAATCCTTGAGACAAGATAGTATTGCCGCAGTCCGGAGTAATTCTGCCTGGACCATCGGCAAATTGTGTCGAGAATTGCCCTATAATGTGGTATATGCTACTGCCATTGATGCCTTAATCGAAGCTTTAGTGGAAGATGAAGATTTAGGGGTACAAGAAGATGCTAAAGCCGCTTTATTGAAGTTAGGTGATCCCCGTGGACTACAAATGATCGAAGAATTGGAATTTGAAGGGATTATTTAGCAATGAACAATTATTTACTAGACTTGACATTTCATCCCCGGCAAAATATTTTGGCCGAATCCTTAAATAATGAATAAACCAATAATTATCGGTATTAGTGGTGCCTCAGGGATGATTTACGCTGTCAGGACGATTAAATATCTCTTAGAAGCCAATTTTACGATAAATGTTGTGGCCTCCAAAGCAAGTTATATGGTATGGCAGGAAGAAGATAATATAAAAGTACCTCAAGATCCCGATACTCAAGAAAAATTTTGGCGATCGCACTTGAACTTACCAACCCAGGGAAAATTGATTTGTCACCGTTGGGGGGATGTCGGTGCAAGTATTGCTAGTGGTTCATTTCGGACATTAGGGATGGTGGTTATTCCTTGTAGCATGAGTACCGTGGCGAAAATCAGCAACGGTTTAAGTTCGGATTTACTAGAAAGGGCGGCGGATGTGCAATTAAAAGAAAATAAGCCTTTAGTAGTTGTACCCCGTGAAACTCCTTTGAGCTTAATTCACCTGAGAAATTTAACCAACTTAGCCGAAGCCGGAGCCAAAATCGTTCCTGCCATCCCGGCATGGTATCATAAACCCCAAACCATCGAAGATTTAGTAGATTTTGTCATCGCCCGCACCTTGGATCAACTTGGTGTTGATTGTGTACCCTTAAAACGCTGGAAAGACGAAGAATTATAAGCACTGAGTTTGGGGAAAGACCGGGAGACAGGTGGACAAAAAGAAATTAATTGTTAATTGATTACTAGACGTTTTTCCAAAGATTGCACTCGTTTAAGGGCGATGGTATTTTTAGAATCGGATTGTAAAGTTTGTTTATAGCAATCCAAGGCTTGAGAAACTAATTGTTTTTTCTCATAGACATTACCTAAATTATTGAGGGCAATAGTATATTCGGGATAGAGTTTAATAGCCTCTTTATAGTTACGAATAGCGATGTCATATTGTTCTTGAGAAAAGTAGGCAAAACCAAGGGCATTATATATTAACGCCTTATTTTCTGGCTCAAGTTCAGCTTCAAATTTTAGAGCTCTTTGTAATAATTGTACTGCTTGAACAAAGAGTTTTTTATCTAAATAAATACTGGCTAATTCGTAATATTCTTGAGCACTACCTTTTTGATTTTTTAGTTTATTTTGCAATTGAGAAAAACGGCCTTCTACTTTTCTTGTTTTGATAATTTGTCTAAGTAAAATAAGGGCAACTATAGCTAGTAAACCCAATAAAATAGAAATATAAACTACTGGTAGATTCTCATTCATAAGTTAACTTTTTTTTCTATATTTTTTATTATTAATTTGACATTTTACCATATTTAGTCCTTTTTCCCTCAACATAAAATCACCTTTAACTCGTTCTAATTTTACGCAACAATCTTAAAAAACGTAACTATTTATTAAGCTAATATTTCCATGACCAAAACAATCATTAAAATTGCAGTAATAGGAGATGTTCATGAACATTGGAACAAATATGATCAGGAATGTCCTAACCTGAATTATTCATCAAACGCCAAAACCCTGATTATGAGCAAACATCAAAAAACAGACTGTTTTTCAGGGCGATGCCAAGGGCATCAGCGAAGCTGCACGCTAGATAACCTTTCAGGTAAGGGTTTCGAGGATTTTCTCAAACCTTCGTGAATAATGCAAGTTCAGGAAATATAATTGATTGGAGGGGCTAAGACAAAAGGGAAGAAATTCGGGCAAATAAAAATTAGTAAAAAATAATCAAAAAAAAGATTTTCTATATTTATTATTTATTATTTATTATAGTATTGTTGGGGAAATAAACAGCACAAACGCAACTTCTCAATTAACTTCTTAAAAATGCTTAAAAATCTATTCAGCAAAGTAATCTAGAAAAAATTATGCTAATCTCTTTTGACAGAAAAATTCTCTTTATTCATATTCCTAAGAATGCAGGGACATCAATAAGAAGTCTTTTTATTCCATTGGGTTTGGAGAATCCTAATAACTCAAATATTAATAAACTACTAAATCTACCTTTACATTACGGTCAACGGTTCTTTAAACTTCATGTTCATAAAAGAATTTTATACATTAATAGTCCTCTAGGAATTAAAGCAGGTGTGATTAACTCTGATAATTTGAGCCATGCAAAAGCCATTGATGTCCAAAGAATTTTAGGCAAACAACTATATAATAGTTTGTTCAAATTTGCTTTTGTTAGAAATCCTTGGGCAAAAGAAGTTTCTGATTATGAGTATATTAAACGCACAAAATACCATCCACTTTATTCATTTATTCACTCTCAGTCTTTATCATTAGAACAATACTTGGAGTGGAAAATCCAAAATGGTAATCTTAAATCTCCACAGCTTAGTTTTATAGCTGATAGCAATAATAATTTACTCATGAACTTTATTGGTAAGGTAGAAAGTATTGACCAAGATCTAAAAAAACTATCAAAACTCATTAATCTAGAATTAGAAAACATCCCTAAATTAAACTCAAAACAAGAATCTTGTAGCTATCAGGAATTCTATAATTCTCATAGCAAAAAACTTGTCGAAAAACTTCACAACAAAGAGTTAGAATTATTTGACTATTCGTTTTAGTTTTATTGTATCGATTGGTTTTATCTGGATCAAGGTAAATATCTTGCATTACAACCAGATTCTTCCGGATTTATTGAAAGTCAAATATTTCCGGGGTTAGTTCTGTCGATGACTTCTCTTCTTAACTATAATTTGGCAGAAGTTTTATCGGAATTAGGAGAACATTTGAACACAGAAAAACATCTAACTTTTATTAAGCAGTTACAGCAGAAAAATTAATCTACCAAAATTATCAATTTGTTGAGATTTATGGTTATTAGCAGGGGATAAAAAGCCTCTGGTTAGAAGTGCGATGCCAAAGGCACAGCGAAGTTGCACGCCGAGACCATTCTCTGGAAAGGGTTTCGAGGATTTTCTCAAATCTTCGTGAATAATGCAAGTTCAGGAAATATAATTGATTGGAGGGGGTAAGGCAAAAGGGAAGAAATTCGGGCAAATAAAAATTAGTAAAAAATAATCAAAAAAAAGATTTTCTATATTTATTATTTATTATTTATTATAGTATTTATTGTTGGGAAAATAAACAGCACAAACGCAACTTCTCAATTAACTTCTTAAAAATGCTTAAAAATCTATTCAGCAAAGTAATCTAGAAAAAATTATGCTAATCTCTTTTGACAGAAAAATTCTCTTTATTCAATACCTTCGCCAAAATTAAGAAAGAAAATAAAACTTGAAGTCAAGAGAACTTTTGTAAGAAACTAGTGGTCCGGCCATTTTGAAATGAGGGATAAAACTATTCTCCAAAATCCAAAATTATCCGTTCCCAGTCCCTCAAAACTATCTTGACAGACCACTAGATTAAAAACCAAGTATCAGTTTCCACAAAAGTCCATGCCAGACATTTTAGCATTATTAACTTGCCTCACTTTTCAAATTGACGATACAAC
>CAVVOP010000032.1:0-181901 GCA_963749915.1 uncultured cyanobacterium | reverse complement strand
AATTTATTGTATGATAACGCATTTATGGCGTGTTTTAATCAAAAACAATGAAATCGCTTTAGCAGATTTTAGCTATTAGCTCCTCGTCAATTTATTGCGAGGCGGTTTACGATACAATTTTACTGATTAACGGTACTTAGACAAAAATTCATACATTTACAAACTAAGATTTTTGTCAAGTTTTATGTTAAGTGTTATTTCCCCAACGGACTCATTTATTTATTAGTTAGTGAATGATAATATACAACCTAGAATTTAATTCTTAATTTTTAATTTCTTATTCTTCTAGGGTTTTTTGTTTCAACATTTTACCCCAAAAATAAAGGGGTAAAACCCCAAATAAACCTAAACTAATTAAAGTAGAAATAAAGATTGATAGGCGAATATTTAAGGGTAATGTGCGCCCAAAAACTGGTATGGTATAGGGTTTTTCCTCCGATTTTATATCCATAACTTCCACTATAACTTTATTCGTAGCGCCTCTTTCTGGATTAGGATCAGTATAAGTGATTTCATACTCTCCTAACAAGGCATTAAGAAATAATTGGAGATTTCCCGCAATATCTTCCGCATTCCCCGAAAACTCGGCAATTCCTCCTGTTTTTTGAGCAATTTCTGCCAATCTTTTTTCATCGACAAATTCCTCCTCTGGTACTTTTCCCTTATTAATATCTGCACGGGTAGCAGGTTTAGGTAATTGATATTTTTTTGCTAATTGTTGAGGAGTTAAACCATAGCCTAAAGTATGAACTATGATGTTATTATAGTCTTCTAATTGCTCTAATAATTTAGCAAAATCTCCGGCTTCATTGGGGAAATTATGATAACCGTCTGAGACTAAAATTATTGATAATCTAGGCTCTAATTCTCCCCTGATTTTTTGTTTTTCGCGAGATAAAATCGTGAATTTCTTCTCATTCCTAAGAATTTTATGGCTTCTTTTAAAGGTTTATAAAGATTAGTCGAAGCACAGGGTTTTGTACTTGCTAAATAGCTTAAAAAGTTAGTTAATTTGACATCATTCGGACTAAAAAAATTACCTAATTCTTGCTCAGTAACTTTATACCCTTCGCATTTTTCATTACCTTCCCCAAAAGGCACGATCGCCACTTGGGTATTTCCGCCCCTTTCTGCTAACATGGAGAGGAATTGGGTAGTAGCTTCCATCGCCCCTTCTAACTTAGTTTTACCGCTACTATCAGGGGTTAACATACTCCCAGACATATCCATTAAGACGATAATCCACGCTGGAGGAGGCTCTGATTCTTCAGGGGATTTCCAGTCTCGGCGATCGAACTCTACCTTATTCCCCTGCACTTGTAAAGCAAAATCTTTATGTGACAAACCCATCACAGGTCGATCGCCCTCTCCCGTCACCGTCACCCGTAGGGTAACTTGGTCATCATTAACGGTAGTGCGAACAATATCAACTTTTTGCGGATTCTTTTCTTGTGCCGAAATAGGGTTAATAAGAGTCAAGAAAAAGAAGACAATAAAACTAACCTTGGGGATCGAAAAAGCGGTTATAATAGACAAAACGAAAGATTTTTTCATAATTAACAAATAAAGATTTTTCGGGATTTTCACTTTCTAAAATTGGGTAAAAAGTGACTAAATAATTATGTTTTAAAATAATGTTTTTTTTCGTTGTTAACTCCTCACCATTAACGGCAACATGATTAAAATATAAAACATGGGGGATTAACACCGCCTCCCTTGCCTTGATTTCCAGAGTCGCCACATGATCAGGTAAACTGGGGATGCAAATATGACAGTCTTTTGATGAACCTATTTTAAAACTTCCCTTTGATGGTAGTTTAATGGATAACCCCTCCTCGATGCGCTCGTTAATACTATTACTCACAAAAGTTAACACAGATTGATCAATTTGAGGATAATCCTTACTGAGATTAACGGAGGGAGAGGGAAGTTGAGCGAAACCCTGACTAACATATTCAAAGCCACTACCAGCCCGAAGAGCGACTAAATAGCTAGGAGAGCCAGTTAAACTGAAGGTTAAGCCCAAAAACAAGCCTAAAACGCTAAAACCGATGGGATCTTCTGCTAAACGGAAATTTTTCGGCATTTCTTCCAATAATAACCGCACCACCTCAAATAAAATCGCCGCCAGAAAACTCGCCCCCATCGCACCGCCAATACTAGCAATTAAACGGTTACGGAATCGCTTTTTATCCCCCGCTTCCACCGTTTCCCAACGCCATGTTAACCCCTCAGCTAAACCGACTGCTACGCCAATTAATAACCATCCCACAACCCTAACTATTACCGCAGGAATGGCAAAAAAAGGTAAAAATAAAAGAAGCGCGATCGCACCTGAAAATAAACCAATAATTAACCCTAATCCCAAAGCAATTAAAAGGGGAATTTTTGCCTTTCTCAAACACAATTTTGGACGAGTGGGGCTAGAGATAAAAATTTCATTTAACACCATGCCAACCGCTAAAGAAATGGCGATACAGGGATATAGAATTAACTCAGGCAAAGAGAAAATTAAACCCAAATCTGTCAGCAAAAATTGACCAAGATTCCAACCGATTAAAGCCGAAGTTATTCCCGCTATTAAGTATAAATAAATACGCATGAATCATTATTAGAAAAGAAAATATAGAGAAAAGCCTACTAAGATACTATCTTAAAATGTACGATTAATTTTATATTAGTAAATAATATGTCTCTATTTCTCTAGGATTTTACGCACTATCCACTGAAAAAAAATTAGATATTTGTTCCTGTTTCACTCGTTTTTTGGTGTTTAATTATTAATGTTCCCATTCTTAATCTTACCAATACCTAACAATTAAAAACTGGTTCTAACGGATTTTGTGGGTGGCTAATTTTTCAGCAGGTCGGCGGCCATTTAGGGAACTGGCAATCAATAGATTCTGTAGCCAGTTGTCGTGATAACTCCATCCACGACGACACAATTTTCTCAGTCGGTTCAGTGTCTTTTTCTTTTTAATACGCTTTTTGGCCCAAATCAAGGTTTTTCGTAAACCAGCTAGGAATTTAACCGAGGTTTTACCTTGAAAAGCCTTCCAGAGTTTACCTAACAAGATTTTTCGATAATTATGCTGTGTGGGGTATCCTTTCTCAACTTTGAGAACATCATGAAGAAAGCACAATATGAGGATGATATTCGGAAAAAGGGTTTGCCAAGCGTCTCTGGTTGCCTCCCAACCATCTGTGTTCACAGTAATTGGCTGATAATCAGGATATATGAGCTGAAACTCTTCCTTAAACTCCCTGTAGCCTTCAGTCAAAGCCGTTGGACTAGCTGAGTCTGTTAAACTAACTCCTAGAATGCAGTCGCTGGCCACAGTGGTCGGGACAAAAACTCTTTCTCCTCTCAGCCATGTATGTTTTTCATCAGCTAATAAGTGTTGGGGCAGTTTTTCAGCATTTTTAACCGTTGTCCCCACTAGGGAAGCTCGACTTAAAGCACAGCAAGCCCGATACCAATACATGGCATTACGACCAAAAACGTAAGCAATTGCTTCAAACGGAACGCCAAACTGACATAAATACAAAGCCTTCTCCATTTCGTCGGTTTTTCCTATCATATAGGGCATTATAAACTCAGGGCGTAGTTGATAAACTTCTCCGTTCTCCTTAAGCTTAATACGACGCATGGGCAGTTGTTGTTTGGAGGAAGTGACCCAATCGTGGAAGGAAAAGCCTCGTTTCATCTCAATGGGAAAGATTTCTGGATATTTTTCTAAGACTTGAAGAATATATTCTCTAAAAGTGTTATTATTGTTAATAATTATTTTATATTCAGCTTCGCTGGCAACAGGTAAGGAGATGCTTTTGTCTCCTTTAGTAGAGTGTGTCATCTTAAGAATTAAGCTTTTAAATGATCAACGGCTTGACTACCTTAACCGAAGAAGTAACACTCTGTCATTAATTAGTAGGCGATCACTGCTAAAATCCCCTACCCACAAAATCCGTTAGAACGAGGCGTTTCATAACTTGTTCATAGATAGGATAAGGTCAACAGTCCATTAGTGGGAAATTAATTGTCAATTGTTAATAGCTAATTATTAATAAAATGCGTCCAAATCGAGGGCTTGAGATCCGCCCTCTAACAATAGTACAATTAGTTTTTTCAACTGTATCCAAATTAATAAGCCGATGAAGACGGTTAATGAGCCTGATACGGCATAGGATAACACACGATTATAGGTGAAAATTTCTAATCCTGCGGCAAGAAAAACACAGATTCCGAAACAAATGCCCAAAAACGGTAATTTTAGAACAGAAATTGCGGACATATTAGGTTTTATGCCTTTTTTCCCTTGTTCACCCCATTTATTAACCTGTTGTTTCAAAGAAGATTCAAAAGCTAACCCACAAGTAATACCGATAAAAAGACCGAAAAATAATAAACCTAAAGGTGGTTCGGGAATATAATACATATTTTTCTACTGTTCAATGAAAAACTACAATAACTGACTGTTACAAAATATTAACATTATTTAGTAATGAAAAATTGGCAATGGTAAAACTTCGGATCTCAAGAATGGGAAAAGTGTATATTAGATATATAGATAGTAAAAGATATAGAATCAAAAATTATAGTTATCCTTATGACTCAAGTATCAGTAAATACTCCCAGTAATCTTCTGGATGCTCCTAAACATGGTTTACCTGTAACAATTATTACGGGATTTTTAGGCAGTGGAAAAACTACTTTACTTAACCATATTTTGCAAAATCAACAAGGTATAAAAACCGCAGTTTTAGTAAATGAATTTGGCGAAATTGGGATTGATAATGATTTAATTATTTCTGCTGATGAAACGATGGTGGAATTAAGTAATGGCTGCATTTGTTGCACTATTAATAACGATTTGGTTGATGCTATTTATAATGTTTTAGAAAGGGAAGAAAAAATAGATTATTTAGTGGTGGAAACAACGGGAGTTGCCGATCCTTTACCGGTAGCATTAACTTTTTTAGGTACTGAATTAAGAGATTTAACAAGGTTAGATTCCATTGTTACTTTAGTTGATTGTGAGAATTTCAGCATCGATTTATTTAACAGTGATGCTGCCTATAATCAAATTGCTTACGGTGATATCATTTTGCTTAACAAAACTGATTTAGTTGATGAGGCTGATGTTGATTTATTGGAAGTGAGATTGAGAGACATAAAAGCCGATGCGAGAATTTTACGCACCACTAAATCTCAAGTGCCTTTACCGTTAATTCTCAGCGTAGGATTGTTTGAATCTGATAAATATTTTAATACTACTGATTCTCACGATCAACATGACCACGATCACCATTGTACAGAAGACCACGAACACGACCACAACTGTGAACATGATCACCATGATCACGAGCATCATCACCACTCAAATCACCTAGAAAATGATGGTTTTATTTCCGTTTCTTTTGTTAGTGATAAGCCCTTTTATATTCGTAAATTGCAGAGTTTTTTGGACAATGAATTATCCACTAATGTTTTTCGAGCTAAAGGTATTTTATGGTTTCAAGAAAGTGCCGATCGTCATATTTTTCACTTAAGTGGTAAACGTTTTACTATTGAGGATGATGTATGGAAAAAAGATCAAAAAAGGGAAAATAAATTAGTTTTTATTGGTCAAAATATTGATGCTGAAAAAATTAAACAACAATTAGAACAATGTCTTATTAATGATTAGTAAGCTCAGACAATTATATTTTCCAATACCCTCGCAGTATTGGAATCCTTGAGAGTTTATCTTAAATTAACGCTCCTGCCGTGGTGGGAGAAGAAGCCATTTGTTCTAATCTTTCCTGTTGATCTTGAGCAATACAAGCCTGTATCACATCGTCTATTTTTCCTTCTAGGACACTGGTTAAGTCAAAGTTTCTGCCTAGTCGGTGATCCGTTGCTCGATTATCTTTGTAGTTATAGGTGCGAATTTTTTCAGATCTTGCTCCTGTACCTACTTGCGATCGCCGCATAGAAGTAACCTCATCCTGTTGCTCTTTAAGTTTGATTTCATAAAGTTTCGCTCGTAAAATTTGCATGGCACGTTCACGGTTTTTAAGTTGCGATCGCTCTTCCGTACAAAAAACGCGAATACCCGTCGGTTTGTGAATTAAATCCACCGCAGTTTCCACCTTATTAACATTTTGTCCGCCAGCACCACCAGATCGAGCCGTAGTTAACTCAATGTCTTTTGGATCAATATGTATCTCAACATCATCAACTTCGGGCATAATTGCCACCGTTGCCGTAGAAGTATGAACTCTACCGCCGGCTTCAGTCAAAGGCACTCTTTGCACCCGATGTACCCCTGCTTCGAACTTGAGCTTACTGTAGACACTTTCCCCCGTAATTTCGAGAATTGCCTCCTTAAAACCCCCCATTTCCGCCGGAGACTCACTTAAAAGTTTGACATTCCAATTTAGGGTTTCTGCATAACGAGAATACATCCGTACTAAATCCCCGGCCCAAATACTAGCTTCATCACCGCCAGTACCTGCTCGTATTTCCAACATAATATTTTTATCATCATTGGGGTCACGGGGTAATAATAGAACCTTGAGACGCTTTTCTAAGCGATCCATTTGAGCTTCCAATTCTTCGATTTCTATAGCCGCCAATTCCTTCATTTCGGGATCAGCGTTAGATTCTTTATAGATTTCTTTAGCACCCTTTAAATCCTCTTCTGCTTTTTGCCATTCTTGGTAAGTGAGGACTGTCTCCTCCAGAGAAGAACGCATTTTTGCAACTGTCTGTAATTCATCAGGATTAGTGGCAATATCAGGATCCCCTAATCGCCGAGTTAATTCTGTAAAAGTTGTTTCTACAGAGGCTAGTTTTTCTAATAGATATGATTCAGCCATGATAAATTTAAGATAATAAATATTTATAAGTAATAGTCGTATTTAACTTGATTGAGAGATAAACGATAATTAACCTGTCAAAAACCGAGAAAATCAGTTTCTGAAAATTACTGCAATGCAAAATCATAGTTAAACTCTACTATTATAACAACCTTCAGGGATTTATCCGTTTGGGACAAATCCTTTTAGACCCACTGAGGATTGATTACGTAGGTACAATGTCCGAATATTATCGAACCATAAGAACAAAGATAGCAACGGTCAACACAAAATAACCAAAACCTTTTTGTAAATATTGAGCGTTAATTTTTTGGGAGAAAAATCCCCCCATAATAATTCCTACACTAGCAGCGATAGTAAAATTAATCATAATTAACCAGTTTAAATCTACCTGATTTAAGTACCCATAAAATCCACTGACGGAATTAAAAGCAATGATAATTAATGAGGTTCCCACTGCTTCTTTCATGGGTATTCCTCCCAGCAAAACCAAAGCGGGAATAATTAAAAAACCCCCGCCAACGCCAACAAATCCGGTTAAAATTCCTACTCCAAAACCCTCTATAATTGTCAAAAAAAGGTTAATTTTTTTATTCTTAATAATCTCTTTTTTTTCTGTAAAATTATCCTCTTTTTTCTTAGATTTACTGTTTCTTTTGAGGATCATTAGGACACTAGCTAATAACATAACGATCCCAAAACTGACCAGTTGAATTATATCGTTTATCATGGGTAAATCGCTGATTTTTGCCCCTAAAAAACTGCCCACCATCGCCGGGGGAATAAAGATTAAAGCAATAGAAAAATTCACGTTTCCCTGTCGCCAATGAGGTATTAAACCCATAATACTTACTATTCCTACTATAAATAAACTCATGGCGATCGCCTCTTTAGTAGAAACACCTATGACATATTTAAGAATAGGAACAGCTAAAATTGAACCACCACCGCCGATTAAGCCGAGAGTTAAGCCGACAAAAACTGCTAAAAATAAACCAAAAGTTAGGTGCATGATATCTTTTCTGTTACATTTTCAGTCTTGCCATGCCATAATACTCCCTTTAAGTTCGCTAACAGGGGTGATACCCCAGTCAATTAACTTCTCGGCTACTTGATGGGAACGTTTCCCTGATCGAGAATAAAGGATAATATTATCTTTTTCTTGAATTACTTGAATTAATTTTATCATTAAATCTTGAGCATTAATTAATTTTATTTTAGGTTTCACAGCAGTTGTAACCATGACATTTTTAAAATTATTAAACCAGTTAAATAGTCACAATTTGACATTTTTGAATATTTTTTAATTATTGAACTTTTCCGCATAGTTGATTAGCGGGAACTGCCTCCATAATTTTGGTAGGATTAGGTAAATTAAGATTAGCCATTATTTCTATAAATTCGGCACGGTTTTTATGGGCAATACGAGGATTAAATTGTTTTTCTTCTCCAATAGTTGATACCATATTACCACGATAATCATGACCCGGATATACTAAGGTTTCATCAGCTAAAGTAAAGAATTTTTGCGTAATAGAATCATACAAATCTCCAGCATTCCCACTCTGAAAATCTGTCCTGCCACAACCTCGAATAAATAAAGCATCCCCTGTTAATAAATGAGTGCCATTAACCAAATAAGCAAAATGACAGTCTGTATGTCCCGGAGATGCCATGGCCTTAATCTCAATATTTCCTACTTTTAAAATTTCACCATCGGATATGTGGCGATCGGCACAATTTACTTGAGCTTTTTCGGGGACAATGCCAAGACAATGGGTTAACTGTCGTAATTTTCCTGTTCCAGTAATATGATCGGCGTGGACATGAGTTTCAATAGAATATTTAAGATTTAAACTTAATTCACGGATTAACTGTAAATCCCTTTCTACTTGTTCTAGCACCGGATCAACCAACACCGCTTCTTTTGTTCCTTTATCAGCGAGGAGATAAGTATAAGTCCATGTTTCTCGATCGAACAGTTGACGAAATAACATTTTTTCCACCTAATCTATTGTATTTGTCATATAGTAATTTTACTTTACTATAGCAATCACTCGATGTTCAGGTTTTTGACAACAAGCAGAATGGTGAGCTTGTTATAAAATCCGATTTGCTGCTGTGGTAGAGAGTTAGTTAAGTCGTTGATTTTGGCAATGATTACTATTAACTTATATGTTGCATCGTTTTTTCTCTCCTAATTTTTCACCACTTTAAATAGTTAAGGTTATAATAATTTTCAGAAAACACTCATCTTTATTTAAAATTTATAGTAATTTCAGCTAAAATTATGGTGTATGAAACTGATGAATTCCCAGTGAAAGATTTGGAAGATTTGGCAGATATTTCTCGGACTTCCACAACAAAGAGGCAAAAAAATAAAGGAAATAAGTGGAAACTTTATCTCAATACTTTCAAACGTAAATGGTTAGTTATTCTGGGTTTTACTATACTAGGTTTTATTCCCGCATTGGCTATAGCCAGTCGAGATCCGGTAACTTATTCCGGCAGTTTTCAAATGCTACTTGAACCGGGTACTTCTGCGGACAAATTAACCGATGCCACCACTTTAGCCAGAACAGGTGGAAACGTTGATGAAAGACTTTTCACCGTTGATTATCCTACTATTATAACAATGTTAAAAAGCAGAGACATTTTAGAGGATATTGCCAAAAAAATTAATCAAAAATATCCGGATGTTCCTCAATATTTTTTGCTGGATAGTTTGCAGAAAGATTTGTCAATACAACAAGTACAGGCAGGTAAGAGTAGATTTGATGTGACTAAAGTTGTTCAGGTTAGCTATAAGGGATTAAATCCTGATTTTGTACTTTTAGTCCTCAATGAAGTTGCCGATAAATATTTAGAATATGGTGAAAAAGAGCGAGAAAAAAGTTTAGGTTCTGGGGTAAAATTTATCAATGAACAATTACCGCAAATAAAAGATAGAATTAATAAACTACAGAATCAACAACAAAAAATACAATTAGAGAATCAACTTGTTAATCCCGCAGTAAAAGGGGATAGTTTATTTCTAGTTAACACTGAATATAATCAACAATTATTAGCTCTGGAGGCTCAGTTAAAAGAGTTAAATATATTATCTAATAATCTACAAAAAGATCTGGGATTATCGGTGGAGGAATCTTTTATTGCCTCAACTTTGGGTCAAGAACCAAAAAGACAGCAATTATTATTGCAGTTACAGGAACTAGAATATCAAATTGGTTTAGAATCTGCTAAATTAACTTCCAATCATCCCGTTATTTTAAACCTAAAAGAACAACGAGATAATATCCTAAATTTACTGAATAAAACAACAGCAAAAATTTTGGAAGATAATAATATTAACCCCAACATTAATCCTCGAGTATTTGCTTTTCAAGACAGTAACCGTCTTAATTTAATTCGACAATTAATTGAAACTCAAAATCAAATTGATACCCTTTCTTCCCGTTATCAGTCCCTAAGTCAAAATCAAATTGATACCGGTAACGATTTAAAAATAATACCCAGTGTCATTAAAGAATATAATGAATTAAATCGACAAATTACCCTTGATACTGATATTCTTAATAGACTTACCGCCCAACGGGAAACTTTAGGTGTTGAAATGGCTCAAAAACAAATTCCTTGGGAGTTACTTTCACAACCACAAATTCCCTTAAATCAAAATGGCGAGATAAAAGGCCTTCCACCAAATCCTACCAAGAAAATTGGTGCAGGTATTATGGGAGGTTTTATTCTGGGAATCATCGCATCCATCGCTATTGAGAAGAAGAGAGATGTTTTTTATGAACTAAGCGATTTAGAATACCGTTTTGGATTGCCAATTCTAGGTAAAATACTCCTCGATACCGAGGGTAAAAAGAAATCAAGTTTAGATGAAGGGAACTTTTTTGAGGAATCTTCTAGTATTGATCAAATCATACCACCGTCTCCAGTTTCTCTATCAGAAATTTATACTAATATCTATTTTCGATTATCCCCCAATCATAAAAATTATTTACTTATTTCTTCCTTAAATCCTAACGATGGTCAAGCCTATGTTGCCGCTAATTTAGCAAAAACTGCCGCGAAGATTGACGAAAAAGTATTGTTGATTGATGCCAATACTATACAGCCAGAAATTCAAGAATATTTTGATCAACCTATACGGAAAGGATTAACGGATTTATTGCAGTTTCCCATTACTGAAGATTCTAGTCTCCCCCTCATCGCGGAGATTGATCGTCAACAAAATGTATCAATCCTCACCGCAGGCACCAATGATGCTGATTTACCCCTTAGCATGGGTGCAGAAGAAGCCCAATCTTTAATTCAGACTATCAGTGAAGATTATACTTTAATAATATATAACAGCTCTTTCTTCCTAGAATCCTATGACCTTAGCTTACTAGCAGAAAAAACTCAAGGCATTGTCTTTGTTGTAAAACTAAAAGAAACATCCCATAGTTTATTAAGGGAAGCAATGAAAAGAATACAAGCCTATAATCTCAATTTTCTTGGTTTTGTGATCATCGAATAACAGGTTTAGCTCAGATCTTGCACCTTTCCCAAAAGCACCTGTTGAGGGCAATTATGAATTATGAAGAAAGATCTCAGTTTAAATGGGGTTTTTGTCAGCAACCCCCAACTAAATGCCAATAACATATTTACGCCATTCATGATTAATATTATCCCTAGTACATTTAGCAATTTCAAAATGAAGACTACTATAAGGTTTTCTCGGTTGTTTATGTAAAGGCATTTGAGCTTCTTTCGGAGTTCGATTACCTTTTTTTATATTACAACGTACACAAGCCGCCACCAAGTTTTCCCAACTATCGCCACCGCCGCGGGATCGAGGGGTAACATGATCGAGAGTAAGTTGATCTCCTTTATAACTGCAATATTGACAAGTATTTTTATCTCTTTCGAGAACATTTCTGCGAGTGAGGGGAATATCTTTATAAGGCACTTTTACATAATGGCGTAACCTAATAACTGACGGCAATGGAAAAGTAGGATAGATAAATGTATCATTATGTTCTAACTGTTCGGCTTTGCCTTTTATTAGCAATACTACCGCTCTCCTCCAGTTAGTAATATTGAGCGGTTCATAGGAGGCATTCAAGACTAAAACCTTACCCATAAACGTTTTATTTTCAACGATTTATTGCCGATGCTAACACAAATTATGAGAAATGCACAGTTAGTTGCAATGAACCGTAGACATGATTCTGTTGGCGAACTTAATAAATGGGTTATGGCCAGAAGACAGGAGACGGAACCCGGAATCCAGAAAGTTAAATTAAGAAATAATCCCTTAAAAACAAAATAAATAAGCTTTTTATGGGCAAAAAACGCTTTGATAATAGTTTGGACTCTCTTTTTTTCTGAATAAATTCTTATTGAGTTTAATTACTCATGATTAATGGTGCAAGACTGTCATTCTAACAACCTCACACCAAAAACATTTGAACACCGGATATAAAAAAAAGGTTAATTAATATAACTCTTCTTCTTTGTGGGTTTCGATTTTACAATCAGAAGTAGGATAAGCGACACAAGTTAATACATATCCAGCTTCAATTTGATCGTCATCTAAGAAAGATTGATCTGACTGATCTACAGTACCAGACACGATTTTACCTGCACAGGTAGAACAAGCACCAGCACGACAGGAATAAGGTAAGTCAATACCTTGTTCTTCGGCAACGTCAAGGATATACTCATCATCGGGTACTTCGATGGTTTGTTCGCCATCTTCAGTTACTAAAGTTACGTTATAGGTTGCCATGTTTTGTTTCCTTTAATTAGTAATGTACAAAAAAACTATTGCTTACTATTTAAGCAAATCTAATATGAATATTAAAGTATAAGTGGCAATTATTCTCTACACATTAGAAATGAAATTGTTTTCCCTTATTATGATAATTTAATCTTATATTATAAGAAGGTTCCAAATCAGTTCATAGTAAATATTTGTATTTTTTATATCTATTGATTTCCAAGGGATTTTGCTCTTACTACTGGGTATTTCTGAGCAAAAAACCCTTGATTATACTGATTAAATTTACTTATGATTGAGGTATTATATGATTAAGATTAAATTAGTTAAAAAGGAAGACAATTAATGATAAACAGCCCTTTGGAAGGAAGAATTATCAGAGTAGGGTTAGTTGGTACAGGATACGCCGCCCAAAGAAGGGCTGAGGCTTTTCAAGATTCTCCTTTGAGTGAGTTAATAGCAGTGGTGGGTAATAGTGTCGAAAATACTCAGGGTTTTTGTAAGACCTACAGCATTAATTCTGTGGGCAGTTGGCAAGAGTTAGTTAATGATTCAACCCTTGATTTAATCTGTATCTGTAATGTTAATAGAGATCATGGTTTGATTGTCAGGGGTGCATTATCCGCCAATAAACACGTTATCGTGGAGTATCCTTTAACTCTTAATCCCCCAGAAGCCGGAGATTTAATTAATTTAGCACGACAAAAACAAAAGTTACTGCATGTAGAACACATCGAAATTTTAGGAGGGGTACATCAGGCCCTGAAAAAACATTTACCGGAAATCGGGACACCTTTTTTAGCTCGTTACAGCACTATTTTATCTAAAGCAAAAGTTCCACCCCATTGGACTTATAGCTATGATTTGTACGGTTTTCCCTTGATAGCGGCAGTTTCGCGCATCAATCGCTTTACGGATTTATTCGGAGAGTTAGATTCTGTTAATTGTAACGCTCGTTTTTGGGATGCACCTGAAAGTGGTTATTTTTCTTCTTGTTGGTGTCAGGCACAATTATTATTTAAAAATGAGATGATGGTGAGTCTAACCTATGGCAAAGGAGAAAAATTTAAAACTAGTGATCGCACCTTAGAAATTTATGGCGATGAGGGTACAATTTTATTTGCCGCAGAAAAAGGCAAAATTATCAGAGGAAAAGAAGAAGTAAAAATACCAGTGGCTAGTCGTCGGGGATTATTCGCCCAAGATACCGAAATAGTTTTGCAACATTTAACCGCGGAAAAACCACTCTATATTGAGAATACAGCTAGTGCTTACAGTTTGAAAGTAGCGGAAGCAACACTCAAATCTTATAAAAATCAGCAAATTATCAAATTATAAATAGTTATATTTACGGATAATCTCGGAAAATGTTTTTTGTTAGAATAACCTAAAATTATTATCTTTTATTGACTTTAAATTTCACCATAATAACTTACCAAAAATATGAACCCTATTGATATCGAAGCAATACAGGCAGAATTTGACAGAATTGTTAGTACTTTTGGCACATCATCGGGATCATTCGTGAGTGATGGATTTATTGACGAGAATTCTATTATCCTACAAGAGATTAATGGCAGTGGTAGTATTGAAAAAGTTTTCTTAACGGTAACGACTTTTGATGATCAAAATGATGGTGGCGATCGCAATGGTTTATCTTTAAGAGATGCTATTTTAAGGGCAAAAGCCGATCCCAATAAAGAGTATGTAATCCAATTAGCCGCGGGAGTTTATAATCTCACTATTCAGGGGAATGAAGATTCTTTGTTTCCCTCTGATAATCCTAATTTACCTGGGGATGTGGATGATATAGTAGCCAGAACAGGAGATTTAGATGTTCAAACCAGAGTTAGAATTGTTGGTGCGGGTGCGGGACAAACTATTCTTTCTGCCAGTGCACTAGGCGATCGCATCTTTGATGTTAGGGACGGAGGTTTATTAATTCTCGACAATATAACCATTGAAGACGGCATAGCCAATAACACCCTAGATGAAAATGGAAGTAGTGGTGGTGGTATTAGAATTAATGAAAATGGCACAGCAATTATTAATAATAGTATTATTAGAAATAACTCCACAGCCATTAATGGTACAGATAACAATAACGGGGGAGGTGTTGCTAACTTAGGGGATACAGAGATAACCAACAGCATAATTTCAGGCAACTTATCAGGAGATGATGCAGGAGGTATATATAATACGGGAACATTAAATATTAGCAGTAGTACCATTGCCGCAAACTTCGCCAACGCCGCCGCAGTAGAAGTTATTGAAGCAGGAGGAGGAGGAATTTATAATACATTAGGTGGCACATTACAGTTAATTAATAGTACTATATCTGGCAATATTACCGGGGATGCGGGTGGGGGAATCCTTGCAGAAAACGCTACTACTGTTGTCATTAATTCCACTATTACGGAGAACTCGGCTCAAATAGGTTCAGGAATAACCGCCCTAGGAGTAAATAATCCCGTACTATTACAAAATAGTATTGTTGCAGGAAATGAGGGAACTGCAGATATTGAAGGTTATTTTACCCCCAATAGTTCTTTTAATGTCATCGGCGACGGTAATGGAGTAATTTTAGATGGTTTCAATAACAACATTGTTGGAGATATAACAAGTTCTATTGACCCAATATTAGGCCCTCTACAAAATAACGGTGGTTTAACTCCCACCCATGCTTTATTAGAAGGTAGTCCTGCCATTAATGCCGGCAGCAACGACATCGCTAATGGATCTGAGCTCAATTTAAGTCCTTTAACCGTAGATCAAAGAGGGTTAGATCGTGTTATCAATGGAGTTGTCGATATTGGTAGTTATGAGTTTTACCAGAATAACCCTTTATTAAACACTCCCATTTATCGCTTTCAAAATACTTCCCTACCTGGTACTTATTTATTTGCGGGGGAAGAAGAAAGACAAAGTATTCAACAAAATAATCCTAATTTTGTCGAGGAAGGTTTTGCTTTTAGTGTCGCAGTACAACCCGGGGATGATTTAATCCCTATTTATCGCTTTCAAAACGCTTCCGTTGCGGGTACTTATCTTTATGTAGGGGAAGGAGAAAGACAAAGTATTAAGCAAAATAATCCCAATTTTATCGAAGAAGGTCTAGCTTTTTATGTTTTTGGTGCAGAATCAGGTCAAGGTCAAAGTTTTTATCGTTTTCAAAATACTGAACTTCCGGGTACATATTTATTTGTAGGTGCAGCAGAAAGATTAAATATTAATCAAAATTTCCCTAGCTTTACCGAAGAAGGCATCGCTTTTGAAGCTGGACTTTAGATTAATTAACAATTATTGACAGATCAATGATCAATTATATTCTGATTCGGGAATTTCTATGCCCTGTTGTTTTAAAAACTGTTTTAACTTTTTTAATTCTGACTCGGCGGAATCTGCTCGTTGTTTTAATTCAACGGTAGTTAAAAATGGAGTACCATCTGGGTAATAAACTTCCAGGGTTTCCGAAGTGACCACAAAGCTAATTCCTAATCGAGGACTTGTCCAACCGTTGATCTCTTCAATCACGGTTAGATTCCCTTGTGATCTTTGTAAACCTGTTAATTCATTGTTGTCAGGATCATAAACATAATATTCTTCTACCCCATAGCGGTCGTAAAATTGTTGTTTTTTGAGCATTTCTTTGAGACTATTGCCTGGAGAAAGAATCTCAAACACTACTTGAGGGGGAATGTTATCTTCCAACCATTGACGATAAGAACCGCGATCGCCTTTTTTCCTACCAAACACCACTAATACATCAGGGGCAACTCGCACATCGGGCTTTCCTTCTACAGGATACCAGAGTAAATCTCCCGCAACAAACACTTCAGAATTATGAGCAAATAAACACTCTAAATTTTCTTTGATTAGTACAATCCAACGAAATTGCTTCGTGTTGTCTGCCATCGGTTGTCCATCACTGTCGGCATAAATAATTTCAGGTTTGAGGGAGACGGTCATAACTGAAAAGTAATGTTGAAATGTTCATATTAAATATGCTAGCATTTCCCTTCTTGATTTGAATTTAAATATTTAACCCAATACCTTCGCCCAAATAAAATAGGAATATCTCAGTGGGCGGGAAAAGGAGGAAGTAATGCACACATTGAAGTCTTAATGCAAATCAGTCGTAGTAGTCAAATTGAAGCATTATCTAGCCTGGATTATTCATGAAGATCAAAGAAAATCTCCAAAAGCACTGTCCAAAAGTTTTGCTGATTTAAAAGTCAGAGACTGAAACACGATCATGCATGAGGATTGACTCACAAGCTCTCAGGCCAATTCATAGGCGGCGACAATTTTCTGTACAAGGGGATGCCGTACCACATCTGCTTGAGTTAGATAACAAAAGCCGATGCCCTCCACATTTCTGAGAATTTTGGTGGCCACTACTAAGCCCGATTGTTGATGGGAGGGTAAATCTGTTTGAGTTATGTCCCCTGTGACGATCATTTTTGAACCGAAACCGAGACGGGTTAACACCATCTTCAATTGTGCTGGGGTCGTATTTTGGGCTTCATCTACAATTACAAAGGCATTGCTCAAAGTTCTTCCCCTCATATAGGCCAATGGTGCGACTTCAATTTTACCTTTTTCCATCAATTCGGGAATTTTCATCGGCTCGATGAACTCATATAAGGCATCATAAAGAGGACGTAAAAAGGGGTTTACTTTCTGCTGCAAGTCTCCGGGTAAAAATCCTAATCTTTCTCCCGCTTCTACCGCAGGACGAGTTAAAATTAGGCGATCGCATTTATCTTTCAGTAAGGCTTGGACTGCCAACACTGCCGCTAAAAAAGTTTTACCCGTACCCGCTGGACCGATGCCAAAAGTAATATCATATTGTTGAATAGCCTTAATATATTGTTGTTGGCGAAAAGTTTTAGCGCGAATAAAATCACCATTACGAGTTTTCGCTAAGACTTCCTGTTGAATATTTTGGTATTCTTCGGTTTTGCCCGTATCTAAAGCCTGAAAAGCCGTCATAATATCGGGTTGGGTTAAAGGCTGGGCTTCAGTCCAATAGGGTTTAAGGCAATAAATGACATCAAGACTTCTTTGCACTGGTTTCGCCTTACCGTAAATCACCAAATCTTGACCTCGTAACATTAAATTAGCACCAGTATGACGAGCAATATATTTTAAATTTTCTTCGTGAGTGCCGGCTAAAGCTATGGCACTGGCAACACTTGGTAAGGCAATAGTTTGAGAATCTTCGGTCATAATTAATAATGGAGAAGGTCGAATGAAAACTCTAATTTTGCACATTTTTGATTAATTAAAGTATTATATCGCAGACTCCATAAGTAGGTAGATAAAAAAGGTGAGCCAAAAATGACCCACCCTTTAAATTATTTTTATAATCTATGGAAAGAGAGATTTTAGTAGTCGAAGTCACCACCACCAGCAGGTGCGGCCGGTTTATCTTTTTCAGGTTTATCAACGATGATACACTCGGTAGTTAATACCATACCGGCGATGGAAGCCGCATTTTGAATGGCAGAACGAGTCACTTTAGCCGGATCAACAATACCCGCTTCAAACATATCTACATAGACGTTATTAGAAGCATCATAGCCAGTGTCGAAGTCTTTTTCTTTAACTCTTTCAGCTACAACTGCACCATTTTGACCAGCATTTTCAGCAATACGTTTTAGGGGCGCATTCAAGGCACGAGCAACGATTAAAGCACCAGTTAACTGTTCAGTAGCAAGATTACCCTTAGCCCATTCTTCTAATTGAGGAGCTAAATGAGCGTAGGTTGTGCCACCACCGGGAACGATACCTTCTTCTACCGCCGCCTTAGTTGCATTGATAGCATCTTCTAAACGTAGCTTACGATCTTTCATTTCAGTTTCAGTAGCCGCGCCCACTTTGATTACCGCTACACCGCCAGAAAGTTTAGCGAGACGCTCTTGTAATTTTTCCTTATCGTAGGAGGAATCAGACTCGTCAATTTGACGACGAATTTGATCACAACGGGTTTTAACATCTTTTTCGTTGCCTTCAGCGACGATGGTGGTGCTGTCTTTGGTAATAGTGACACGACGAGCAGTACCTAACTGATCTACTGTAGTAGTGTCAAGTCTTAATCCCGCTTCTTCGCTAATCATTTGTCCACCGGTTAAGATGGCTAAATCTTCTAACATTTGTTTACGGCGATCGCCAAATCCGGGAGATTTAACCGCAGCAACATTTAAGACACCACGAAGACGATTAACAACTAAGGTCGCAAGGGCTTCTTTTTCGATGTCTTCAGCGATGATGATTAAGGGTTTGCCTTGACGAGCAACTTGTTCTAAAACAGGTACTAAGTCTTGAACTAAGGTAATTTTTTTGTCAGTAATTAAGATGAAAGGATCTTCACAAACTGCTTCCATACGCTCAGTGTCGGTTACGAAGTAAGGAGAGATGTAACCTTTGTCAAAACGCATACCCTCGGTGATTTCGAGTTCGGTTTCCATGGATTTACCTTCTTCCAGGGAGATGACGCCCTCTTGTCCGACTTTATCCATAGCTTTAGCAATCATGTCGCCAACTTCGGCGTCATTACCCGCAGAAATAGTCCCTACTTGGGCGATGGCTTTGCTATCTTTCACTTTTCTGGCATGGGCGGCAATTTTTTCGACTAAATGCTCAGTAGCCTTATCAATACCACGTTTGAGGGCGATGGGGTTAGCACCGGCGGCAACGTTGCGCAAACCTTCTTTAATGATGGCATGGGCTAGTACAGTTGCAGTAGTAGTACCGTCTCCGGCAACATCATTAGTTTTAGAAGCCGCTTGGCGAATCAAAGCAACCCCAGTGTTTTCGATGTGATCTTCCAATTCAATTTCTTTAGCAATGGTTACACCGTCGTTAACGATTTGAGGAGCACCAAATTTTTTCTCCAATACTACGTTACGTCCTTTAGGACCAAGGGTTACTGCTACTGCTTCAGCTAAAAGATCAATACCTTTTTCGAGTGCACGACGGGCTTCTTCGTTGTAAATAATGGATTTTGCCATAATTAGTTCTTTGTATTTTTTGTAAGATTTGAAATAAATTTGTTGAGCAGAAGATTATTGATTTCCCTTATTTTAGGAAACTACAGCAAGGATATCTTTTTCAGAGAGTAAAACATACTCATCACTACCGAGTTTAATATCTGTACCCGCATATTTGGAGTAAAGTACTTTGTCACCAACTTTAACCTCAACAGGAGTACGTTCCCCCTTATCGTTAACTTTGCCATCGCCAACGGTGACAACTTCACCAATTTGAGGTTTTTCTTTAGCGTTGTCGGGTAAGTAGATACCACCAGCGGTTTTTTCTTCTGCTTCACTGACTTTAACGAATACACGATCGCCTAGAGGCTTGACAGTTGATACATTAATGGTAATTGCAGCCATTGATTTCTAACTCCTTTTTTAGGTTAACTATGGTTTATGAAGTGTGATTTTTCGGTTAAATTAGCACTCTCACCTTCCGAGTGCTAATTTAACCGAAAATTTACTACCATAGCAACTACCTAAACTGTACGGGTTTCCGAACTTTTCTTGGGTAGAGGTTTCTATTGGTTCCCTCTCATTGGCTAAACTAGTGGTCTGTCAAGATAGTTTTGAGGGACTGGGAACGGATAATTTTGGATCTCTTGGTCGGCATTCCCTCTCTTGGTGGACGTTCCCTTGCGACTTCCGTCGTCGCGGGGGCCGACCGCTTTTGGATTTTGGATTTTGGAGGATTGTTTTATCCCTCATTTCAAAATTGGCAGACCACTAGCTTTGAGATAAACGCTTAACTTCTTCCCCTCCTAAAATTTTCTCAGCATCTGCTAAAAATTGGGGTATCTTATCTTTATAAGGACTATTAATTAAACATTTAGTTAAGTCAAATTCTTTTAATTTATCCGCTTTTTTTCCGGGAAACCAATGTCCTCCATTTCCTAACAAGTTATAGCGCATTTTGCCATATTCCACTAAATCGTAGGCTAAGACTAAGTTTCGTAACCATAAAATCATCGGTATATTGATATTACCTGGTGTTTCTTCATGACTGGGCAAGCCAATAGGCCATGTTTTTAGCCATTCTTCCCCTAAGGTTTCTTTGGCATGATTTTCTAACCTTTCAATAATCGGCGGTAATAATTCCTTAGCTTGAGAAAGTAACGATAAAGTAGTTAAATGTTCATCAAAATCTGATGGTTTTTCTGCACCAATACTTAAAGTATGGACTTGGGGATGGGATAAACAAAATAAATTATTAAAAACTATTGGCGAAAGAGGTTGAGTGAGATTAATTAACTTTGGCGGTGATTGATACAACATTCCTCCTTTATTTGAAGGGCTAATGATGAAAACCCCCATATCATGACGATGTGCCTCTAATATTGCCTCCCAATTATTTTGATATATCCAATACCAATGTAAATTTACGTAATCGAATTGATTAGTTTGAATGGTTTTAATAATTAAATCCGTTGGCCCATGAGTAGAAAAGCCGATAAATCTGACCCTGCCCTCTACCTGTAATTTTCTCACCTCTTCTAAACAACCACCGGATCTCATCGTGTAATCAAGCAGTTGGGGAGTGTTAATGCCGTGAAAACCCAGTAAATCTACATAGTCAATGTTCAAATAACGGAGAGATTTTTCAAAATTAGCCCTAAATACCTTACTGTCTTCTTCAGGAAAAATTTTCGTTTGAATAATGAGTTTTTCTCTCGATAATTTTGGCAGAATTTGCCCTAATTGTATCTCTGATGAGCCGTAAAATCTCGCAGTTTCAAGGTGATTTATGCCAATTTCTAGGCTTTTTTTGATAGTTGCCTCTAAATTCCGTTGATTATCTTCCGGAATTTCACTCCTTTGTAAATCTTGCCATTTGTATTGATAACGCATTCCTCCGCAGGAAAACACGGGCATTGATAATTTTGTTTTACCAAATCGGCGATATTCCATAATAATTCATGATTAATATTTTAAGATATATCAATTATTAACTATTTTTTCCTATTGGTAATTAAGTAAATAATAAATGCAACCCTTTAACCCTACTTCTGGGTTTTTGACAATATATAAGGGCATCTTTTCTAATAAAGTTCTCATCCTGCCCTTAGCTAAAAAAGTCTCCACAAAATTATTTTCTCTGAGCAAATTAACTATTTTTCCTGCTATACCTCCCGCAATATAAATACCTCCATAAGGGAGAATTTTTAACGCAAAGTTACCAACTTCTGAGGCATAAGTTTCGATAAAAAGAGACATAGTTTTACTGGTTAAAATATTATCTTTTCTCATGGCCGATAAGCCAATTATAGCACCGGGATCGATAGAATTATCTCCTGATTCCCATTGTTTAATTTGTTGGCTAATTTCAGCAGATTCTTGAGCAAAATTTATATGTCTTAAAAATTGATATATCGCTACTATTCCTTGTCCAGAAACTATCCTTTCAACCGAAACTCGATCCCATTTATTCTTACTCTTTAAATAATTTAATAGTTGCCATTCTAATTCATTTTTAGCACTAAAATCTGTATGCCCTCCTTCTGTGGAAATTACTTGATATTTACCATCATGATTAACTAAAAAGCTTTCTCCTAATCCCGTACCGGCACCAATTACTCCTATGGTTGAGTTACTATGGTCTTCGCCCATTTGTAAAGTATATAATTCTTCTTCTTTTAACGTTAAAATTCCATAGCTAACGGCAGCAAAATCATTTAATAAAGTTACTTTTTTTACTTTTAATTGATTAGCTAAATTTTCTCCTTCCAAATACCAATTCAAGTTCGTTAAATGACAACTATTATTAACTACTGGACCTGCGATCGCAAAACAACCTTGATCTGCGGAATCTTTCTGTAAAAAGTCTTTAACCATAGACTCAAAATTATCATAAATAAGACTAGAATATCTTGATTGTTTTAATATCTGATAATGTTCATTATTAATTACTTCTAATAAACATAATAAAGTTTTTGTACCACCAATATCACCAACAATAACTTTCATAATAATACTATAAACTTGATTAATTATTTATTGTCAATTGTTTATTATTCATTGTCAACTATTATCAGGGAAAATTAATAAGTGTTTATCTTTAATAATAGGAGCATCTTTATCCTCAGTAAAATTGCGATATTGTACTCTTAAATCTTGCAAATCGATAGTCATAATTGCACGCAAAATAGGGTATTTTTTTCTAGAAAAATTAGGAACATATAAATAACTAATCCGAGGAATATTAAAGTAAAATCTAATTAAATTTGCCTCCTCCATTCTACCAATGGTACGACTAGCGCACCCCTCATATAAGCGCAACAAAGTAGGCAAATAATCTAGAGTATTAAGATGAACTAAAAAACTTTTTTCAAATATTTTTCCTACCTTAACATTTTGACAAATTTGCTTAATTATATCTAAATTTCTGAGGGTAATTAACATTTCATCTGCTAAAAAACAAGCGGCTTGATAATTACCAAATAAATTTTTTATATCCGCTTTTAAAACGGGAGATAATTGACGAATACTTGGTCTTTGCTCAAAACGACTCAAGGCTAAATATAACAATATATCTTGACGACGTTGATCCGCAATGTGCTCCCATTCCGCTTCATTTGTTACCTGTAAAATTACCTTAAATGCTTGTCTCAAAGAGCGAAATTCTGTTTTTATTTCCGCCTCCTGAGATAATTCTCCTTTTTGGGGTAATCTTCCTCTTTCCGTATAAAAATTCATCAAAGGATTTAACAATTCTTGATAATCAGCAAATTTTTTGACAGGCAATAAAATCCGAGGGGCTTTTACTCGGGAATGAAAACGAGAGGCACGAAAATTATTCGCTTTTTCTTCATCTCTAAAAACAAAATAAATTCCTAGTCCTGCTGGAATTGCTTCTTGATTTAATACCTGTTCAATATAAGTTTTTAACTCCTCTTGTTCATAGTATTTTTGAAAAGTGTTTCTTTCTGTTACTATACCATCACCATACGCCATAAAACCCTTTTTGCGATCGTCAACTAATACCTGTGCCGCTACAATTAAAACTTGTTGAGTTAATGACCATGATTTCACTAAGGATTCTCGCCTTTCCGCGACATTTTCAATGACATTAATAACATAACCCAAATTAACAATATCGGCATTGATTAAAGGATTATTAGGTTGATAATAAAGATCCCAACCACTACTGTTATAACCATTTTCTGCCATTATTTTCACATCCAAACCATGACCACAACCATAATCAAAAAAGGTAGTTTTTTCAGAAAACAAACCAGCTTCTAAGGCTAATTTAACAGGGCGAGAAAGTCTATTACGATGAATTGCGGCTCTGTGACGCTCAATTTTAATAAATTCTTGATGATGATTATTTCTATTAATATAACAAGCCAAATTATGATCGATAAAAATTAAGAAATTATCAGTTAACAATTGTTGCCATTCTTTTTGTGTACCAATATAACGAACATTATCTAACAGGCTCAATTTTTCTTCTACATTTGTTAGGTGTTTAAACTTATCATAATGAACATAGTCAACGTTAACAAAAGTTTCTTTTCGATGTAAAATAGGTGGGTTGTTAGAGTTTTTATAACTAATTATTTTACTAGTTTTATCTACTATATTAACGACAATACTTTTGTTGAGTGTAGGATGGGGATTGTTGTCAAAATCAGGATAATAAAGATAAGATATTTTTGCTTCTTCCAGGTTAAACTTAACTAACGTAAAGTCATTAATATTATCAATTATTCTTCTTGCTTCTTGCTCATATTTTTGTAAAATTTTATCCATACAAATAAGTGCAGAAATATGCACATAAAGATTATTCGGAAGATTTTTTCCGACGAAACTCTGACGAGCAATATTACAAATTTGTCCAAAATTATTTATCATATAAGCTATTAGAAAATAATAATTCTTATAATATAATCTTGTTTGGCTTAGAGTATGAGCTAAAGGTTAATCGACGACTGCTTACTTATCCTAAATTTTAAGATAAAATGGGAGATTAGTTTCCAACATTTTGCTCATTGTTAAAATATGCCTTATACTCGGATCATTAGCACGATAGTTGCGATCGCCTTAGCATTGATAATGATTATCTTAGGTGGTTTATATTTTACTATCAGCTTTGGGGTAATAGTATTTCTTGCCCAAGTGGAGTATTTTCGTCTTGTGAAAGCCAAGGGAATCGAACCAGCCGTTAAAACTACAATGGTAGTGTCACAATTTTTGTTAATTACCGCCACATTTGTTCCCAGTTTAACTGATGCTACTTTCGCTTTAGCAGGTGCATTAATTTGTTTTTATTTATTATTTTTACCGAAATTAGCCACCATCGCCGATATATCTACATCAATTTTAGGATTATTTTATGCTGGATATTTACCCAGTTATTGGATTCGCTTAAGAGTAAGTTTAGGACAAGATCAAGCCTATGCACAAACTATTCCTAACATTCATAATTTACCTTTAGATGGTTATTTCCCGGCAAATATTTTCGACTTACACAGTTTTCCCGATGCCCTGAAAATTACTTTTATTGCCATGGCTTGTATTTGGGCGGCAGATATTGGTGCTTATTTAATCGGCAAAAATTTCGGCAAAACAAAATTATCCCATATTAGCCCCAAAAAAACTGTCGAGGGTTCCTTGTTTGGCATTAGTAGCAGTATGCTAGTGGGTTTATACGGTGCGTGGTTTTTGGATTGGCCCTATTGGCAAGTAACAGGTTTATTATTAGGCTTACTTATCGGTGTTGTCAGTTTATTCGGTGACTTATTGGAATCAATGATGAAGCGAGATGCTGGGGTTAAAGATTCAGGAGAGTTAATACCCGGTCATGGTGGTATATTAGATCGGACTGATAGTTATGTTTTCACTGCACCCTTGGTTTATTATTTCGTGACTCTTCTGTTGCCTCTACTCTCTTTTTCCTAAAACAAATAAAACCTTATCCCCCAGTTTCTGCAATTCGCTTTATAGCACTAACTTTTGATGCGGGAAAAGTGGGGTTAATTATTTATTATTTTATTGTCCAAAAAGGGAAATTTTGACTAGGATTAATGGTAACCCCGGTGATTCCATTTTGAGCAAAAGCATAGTCTTTATTTTGCCACAGAGGGATATAAGGTACTTCTTCTGCCATAATAGACTGAATATCGGCAAGGGTAGTTTTACGCAGTTCTGTGTCCAATTCTCGACGTTGTTTATCTATCAATTCATTGACTTTCGCATTATAAAAGAATGAGCCTTGAGTTTGCGCCCCTCCTTCGATACACCCTTGAACTTCACTACCTTTTATGCATTGTAAAAAAGGCTGTATGTAGTTATCGGCATCGAGAAAATCGGGATACCAGTCACCTAAAAAACTTGCATAAATTCCCTTGCCTAAGTTACTAAAAGCAGTGGCACTTTCCACCCCATTGGGGATAAATTGGATTATACCCTCTAATTGTTGATCAGCGATTGCTTTTAAAGTACTGGCAACACCACTACGAGTTTTCGAGGCGGAAGGATACCAAATCTCAACAATGGCGGGATTAGTTGCAGAAAAACCTGCTTTGGTTAATAATTCTTTGGCTAATGCAATATTACTATCTTCATATTTCGTTTGAAAAACTGGTTGGGAAACCTCAAAAACATTGGGAATTAAACTATATAATGGCTCGGACTGTCCCTGTAATACTCTATCTACGATTAACTTACGATCAACTAAAGCGGCGATCGCCTGTCGCACTTCAATTTGATCCAAAGGTTTTTGATTCCGATTTAACACCATATAACTAACAACCGTACCAGATCCCTGGGTCATTTGAAATTTTCCCGCCGTAGCATCTTGTAATAAAGTTGTTATTTGTTCTGGGGCAAAAGTTTGATAAGCGACAGCCACAGCACCAGTTAAGAAACTATTATAAAGATTGGCGGAGTTACCACCATAAATTTGCAAATCAATGCCTTTATTACTCGGTTTTTTCCCCCAATAACCATCAAAAACGTCTAAACTGACGGAATCAGTGTTAAAAGAAGTTAACTTATAAGGACCTGTAGCGACTAACTCATTCGGTTTAAATTGCCCTTCACCGATAGTATAACCTTGAGGGGAAACAGCGCAAACTCCCGGAAATGCCAGTAAGGCAGGAAAAGCTGCAAAAGGTTTATCAAGAATGACAGTTAACTCGTACTCTCCCGTTGCCTGAATTTCTTTCACCGTATCACTCAACAAAAAGGAAGGCTTCCCACCATTTTTCATAAACCTATCCAAAGAAAACTTCATGGCCTCAGCATTAAAAACCGTGTCATCATGAAATTTTACCCCTTCTCGTAAAGGTATCCTATAGATCAAACCATCATCGCTGACCGTTGGCATCGCCGTTGCTAATAAAGGTATTAATTCTGTTGTCCCCAATTTATAAGTATAAAGACTTTCACCTATATTATAAATTAAATTTAAACCGGCTATTTCATAGCTGTCCGCTGGATCTAATGTTCTCGCCTTAAGAGTAGTTCCAATGGTTATTCTACCGTTATCATTGACTGTAGAGGGAGGGGTAGTTTGTTCCCTTGAGTTAGTATTGCACGCTACAATTAAACCTAAACAGATAAATGAAAGTCCGATATATTTTAAAAATTTAGCTATTTTTCTCATGTTTAATTACAAATAGAATTATTTTTTGGTCAAACCGGTTCCATCTTGACACAAAATGGATGAACTTCAAATGCATTCAGAAGATCTTGACGCAACCAGCCTTGGAGGGGCAAAATCCGAGCCTACCGCAACAAATTATTGATAACTTTGAAACCATTGCTCAAGTTTGCAATCAGGAGTCACCTGAAAAAATGATCCCTGTCTCTGATACACTTTTTGTTGACGACTTTTTATTAAATCAAATACTAATAAATTTAATTACATATCTTTGGAGGATATAAATGTTAGAGACTACACTAGGATTAGAGATTATTGAAGTAGTGGAACAAGCTGCGATCGCATCCTCAAAATGGATGGGAAAAGGCGAAAAAGACATTGCTGATGAAGTAGCAGTGGAAGCCATGCGGGAAAGAATGAATAAAATTAAAATGCGTGGCAGAATCGTTATCGGTGAAGGCGAAAGAGATGATGCACCTATGCTTTATATCGGAGAAGAAGTAGGTATTTGTACTCGCCCTGATGCTGGTAATTTTTGTAATCTTGAAGAATTAATCGAGATTGACATTGCCGTAGATCCCTGTGAAGGTACTAACCTTGTAGCATACGGTCAAAATGGTTCGATGGCAGTATTAGCAATCTCTGAAAAAGGCGGATTATTTGCTGCCCCTGACTTCTACATGAAGAAATTAGCGGCACCTCCTGCGGCACAAGGTCATGTTGACATCCGCAAATCGGCGACAGAAAACCTCAAAATTATCGCTGAGTGTATGAACCGCAGTGTTGAGGAGTTAGTCGTTGTCGTCATGGATCGTTCACGTCATAATGACTTAGTTAAAGAAATCCGTGACGCTGGTGCAAGAGTACGTTTAATAACTGATGGTGACGTTTCTGCGGCGATTTCCTGTGCCTTTTCTGGTAGTAATATTCATGCTTTAATGGGTATTGGGGCTGCACCTGAAGGTGTTATTTCTGCGGCAGCGATGCGTTGCTTAGGTGGTCACTTCCAAGGACAATTAATTTATGATCCTGAAATCGTAAAAACCGGTTTAATCGGTGAAAGTAAAGAAAGTAATCTTGAGCGTTTACGCAGTATGGGTATTACAGATCCTGATAAGGTTTACAACGCTGAAGAATTAGCATCAGGTGAAACCGTGCTATTTGCGGCCTGTGGCATCACTCCGGGTACTTTAATGGAAGGTGTACGTTTTTTCCATGGTGGTGCAAGAACCCAAAGTTTGGTAATCTCTAGTCAGTCTAGCACTGCTCGTTTCGTTGATACTGTTCATATGTGGGATAAACCCAAAAATATCCAATTAAAATAGTAAGACGTTAAACAGCCTTAGGGCTGTTTAGTTTAGCATAAGAATGTCAATCTCTGTTACCGTTTCAATTAATGACCTTTTTCTTAACATTAATTTTTCCCAAGTTAAATAAGGTACTGTTTTTCTATCGTCCACATTACCTTTTGTTATTTGAAATGCCAATATTTCTCCCAATTCATTAATAATTAAATGTAGTTTAAAGCCGAAGTACCAGTCTATAGAGCTTTTCCCCCAATGAGCCAAGTTATCAAAAACTTTATTTCTTTTGGCTCTTTTATTGTGGCAAATAGGAATACCCATTGTAACGATTATAACTGACCAAATTAGGAAAATCTTGAAAATGATAAACCTGAATATGATTTTGATAATAATGTTTAAAGTTTCGATAACTAGAATGATGAAAATAAATAATAATAGTCATAATTTCACTCAAGGATAATCGACTATTTTTGATTCTTTTTTTCTGTTTAGATGATAAAATTTGACGATTAAAAGATGGTTCAAAAATTAAACAGAAATCATCTACATCATCGAAAAGTGTTTCTAATTCCATAAAAATTAATTTTTAAAAAATAACATATTGATTATGAAATTAATTTTTTAAAAAAGGGAGATATTAACAATGAAATTTAATAAATATTCAGAAAAATTAACTTATTAATCTGGGTAGAACTTTTAATACATTAAGAATTGTAAAATAGCGAAAATAGTATAAACCCAAAACTCATATAAGTTAAAAGTTTGAGACTATTTTCTTACATCGAACTCAGGTTAGCGAATAATATTCGCTAATTAATATTTTTGAAAAAATCATTTTTCTTCTGCTCGCTTCTGAATGAGCAGGTAAATTAAGCGGCCCAAAAAGGAGAGATTAGCCAAAAATTATCGCCAACAAGGTTGAGATCTAACTACCCCTAGGACTGTCTTGCTCAAGTTGCTTGTTTTACTTAACTAGGCTAGAAAAATTATTATGCAAACAACACGGTGTGACGGAACTATGGACCGCGGATCGGGATTTTAATCGCTTTCAGACACTCAACACCGTCAATCCTTTAGTCTTGAAGGAATGATTTTCAACTGTATCTACATAATCGGGAAACAAATAGTAAAGGTACTTCCCTTTCCTAATTCACTTTTTACTTTTATATTACCTTGATGAGCAAGAGCGATCGCCTTCGCAATGGCTAAACCCAAACCAGAACCACCTCTATCCCTTGAACGTGCTTTATTAACTCGATAAAAGCGATCGAATATAAGTTTTTGTTCATTTTCGGGAATACCAATTCCCGCATCAATAACCTCAATTAAAGCTTTATTATTTTCTTGCCTTAAAACTAAAGTTACTTGCCCTCCCTTTAAGGTATGTTGAATGGCATTAATCACTAAATTAGCCACTAAACGATACAATTGTTCTTCATCTCCCATCACTTTTAACGGTTGAGTAACCTCTATTTTAGGAATCAGACTAATTTCCTCTCTCTTGGCTAAAGCAGCAAATTCCTCAGCAATATCAGTGATTAAATCATTGATATTGACTGGTTTACCTAATAACTGATGATTTGTACTAAGTTTTCGCTCCATTCGAGAAAGCATTAATAAATCTGCAACTAAAGAAGAAAGACGTTGATTCTGCCTTTGAATGGTGCTTAAAACATCTTGGCTATCTTTTGGAGTTAAATTTGGCAACATCAAATAAGATTCAATAGTTGCTCGGATAGCGGCTAAAGGAGTCCTTAATTCATGGGCTGCATCAGCAGTAAATTGTTGAATTTGTTGGTAGGATTGGTAAATCGGTTCCATAGCTTTTCCTGCTAACCACCAACTCGCCAACATGACCAAGACAATAAGAATTGGCAATCCTAACAAGAGAATCCATTTGACATTGGCGACATAATTATCAAATGCTTGTAGATTTCTGCCTATCTGAAGATAGCCCCAAGGTTGATTATCTTGGGTATCCAATTCCAGATAAATTTGGCGATAACGAATGCCCTTATTATCCCTTAGATTTTGCCATTGTTGCTGACTATAACTTATAGATAAACCTTTTGGTTGTATTCCTGCTAGTGCAACTAAACGCCCAGATAAATCAAAAAACTGTAAATAGTAGTTATCTTGTTGAATTGCTCCGTCTAAGTGGCGATTGTGATGATTATTTTTGGTGCAATTCCTTGCCACTAGACATAAATCTGGTAAAAGATTAGTGACGCTTTCTTCTATTTTTCCAGGGTGTTGTAAGATAGGTTCGAGACTATCATGAATAGTACCTGCAACTGTTTCTAGTTCTTGGTTAATGGTAATTCGATGAGCATGAGCGATCGCTTCATAAACAGCTAATGCCGATACACCTAAAATCAAACTTAAAATACCCGCATACCATCTTGCCAATCGCCAACGTGTTTGCTCAAATAGTCTATTTTGATTCATTGATTAATAAACGATAACCTAATCCATAAACAGTTTCAATTAAATGCTCACAACCATACTGTGATAATTTCTTGCGTAATAATCGCATTTGTGCTGCTACTACATTACTTATCGGTTCTGAACCTAATTCCCATAATCGCTCCTTAAGTTGATCTCTGGTTAAAATTTGGTGGGGATGTCGCATAAAATACTCTAACAATTGAAATTCTTTACTTGTGAGGGGAATAACTTTTGTTTCACCCGATGTCTCTGTGCATTTAACGGTATTAGTACCATAATCTAGCTCAAGATTACCCACTGTAAGTTGTTGGGATTGTAGTTGAGGAGATCGTCTTTGTAAGGCACGAAGTCGAGCTAACAATTCAGCCATACCAAAAGGTTTAACTAAATAGTCATCTGCACCAGCATTTAAACCTATTACCTTGTCTTCCATGCTATCTTTTGCCGTCAGCATGAGTACAGGTAAAGGATTGTTTTGACTTCTCAAACGCTGGAGTAATTCAATCCCCGATATCCCTGGTAACAACCAGTCGAAGATTGCTAAACTGTATTCTAAATGAGAGTCTTCTAAATAATTCCATGCTTGATCACCATTAAAAACCCAATCGACAATATAGTTATGTTGATTTAGAGTTCGTTTAATGGCAACTCCTAAATCTGGTTCATCTTCTACTAGCAAAATTCGCATAATCAATTAAATTAGAAAAGAAGAAATCATCGCTCAAATAATCAACGCCAAATAGTTAATTTTTGTGTCCATTTAAAACAATAATCTCAAACCAGTGACAAATTTCACCTCATCGCTACTTTCTCCTTCTTCTTCAGCAAATTCAGCGGTTTTCCCAAATAATTTCTCCCAACTTATGCCGATATAAGGAGCAAATTCTCGACTAATTTCATAGCGTAATCGCAAACCTAACTCTAAATCGTTAAAGCCACTACCAACACCAAACTCTTCCACTTCTTGAATAGCTAAATTTGTCTCAACTCTAGGCTGTAAAACGACTCTTTGTGATAAGAAAAGTTCATATTCAGCTTTGAAACGAGCAGAAACATCTCCTTTGTGACTGATAAATAGTGAACCGTCTATTTCAAAAAAATAGGGTGCTAATCCTTGAATTCCGATAACAGCAAAACCTCTACTATTACCTTCATCACCGTATAATTGGTCATATCTTAATCCAGCTTGGAAATCAAAGTAGGGAGAAATTTGTTTGCCGTATAAAAGTTGTAATTCTGCTTTACCGTTACCATCATCAAGACTTACATCTCCTTCACTTTTTATCCATAGTTTTTGATAATCACCACCAACCCAACCAGTAATATCCCAGTTAAAGATATTTTCGTTTTCATTAACTTGATATTCTAGTTGATCAAATAATAAAAACCAGAAAATTTGACTATCATCGATCGGTTCTCCAAAATCTTCTTCTTGTTCGGTAGAATTAGACTGAGCAAAAGTAAAAGTTTCTTCTTGACTCAAAGATTTTTGTTCAACAAATTGTTGGAAAAAGAGCTCTTTTGCTTCCGAATTATTGTCTAGTTTAAAAGAGTTAAGATTATCAGGATTTTTTAGAGTAAACTTCTCAACTTCTTCTGCCTTACTCTGACTAATAAAAGGAATAAAACTGAAAGTGCAAATTAAACAGAAAATCTCTAAGTTTTTTAAGGTTTTTGATCCTAACATTGATGTTATTTTAGCGAGTAAAAAAATGAATAACTCAGACAAATTGATGCTGCTTGTGAACAATGCCCATCCTACTCACTACTTCATGAATATCTCAGGCATTTACCACATTAATTGTCCGAAACATACCCACATCCATGTGATACATTAAATGGCAGTGAAAAGCCCATTTTCCTTTAGCATCCACATCAATTTCAGTAGAGAGTTTCTCGGCAGGTTTCACAATAATAGTGTGTTTACGAGGTTGATACTCACCGTTACCGTTAACCAATTCCATCCACATACCATGAAGATGTATCGGATGTTCCATCATCGTATCATTGACAAATGTGAGCTTTAATCTCTCTCCGTAATAAAATTTAATTTCTTTATCTTCGGAATATTTTTTCCCGTCAAATGACCACATATAACGTTCCATATTACCTGTTAAATGTAGCTCAATTTCTCGATCAACTTTTCGTCTATTCATTGGTTTTATACCTTTGAGATCTGTATAAACTAAGACTCGATGATCCACATCTTCTAAACCTATTCCCGGTTCATTTAAGCGATTTTTGACCATCGTTGGCGTTGCCGCATTTCCTAAACCATGATTTTTATCACCATGAGGTTGCCAAGCAAAGTCTAATTCATTCTGGTTCATGTCCGACATATCATGATTGTCATGAGGATTATTCTGATTCATATCCTGCACATTATGACCGTCATGAGGATTATTCTGATTCATATCCTGCACATTATGACCGTCATGGGAATTGTTCTGATTCATCTCCGACATATTATGATTGTCGTGATTATTTTTCTCTGATGATTTAGTATGATTACCATGACTACCATGACTACCGTGATCCATTCCCATATCTGCCATAGTACGTAAAGGGCGTTCTCTACGAGGTGGAATTGCCGCTTGTAAGCCTTCTTTTACTGCTAATGTACCACGAGCATAACCACTACGATCCATAGTTTCGGCAAAAATAGTATAGGCTTGTTCAGTTGTAGGTTCAACAATCACATCATAGGTTTCCGCTACCCCAATTCTAAATTCATCTACTGGTACTGGCTGTACATTTTGTCCATCAGCTTGTACTACAGTCATTTTTAAGCCCGGAATCCTGACATCAAAAAATGTCATAGCCGAGCCATTAATAAAACGTAGTCGAACTTTCTCCCCAGAGTTAAATATACCTGTCCAATTTTTATCACTAGTCTTACCATTCATTAAGTATGTGTAAGTTGCACTAGTGACATCGGCAATATCAGATGAATCCATCCGCATTTGTTTCCAATCCCAATCTTCCCCTAAGTTTGCCACCGTGCGTCTTTGATAGTTATAGTAGGTGGGCATTTTCTTGAGATTGCTAAGAATATCATGAGGATGTTCAAAACTCCAATCTGAGAGTAAAACTACATAATCTCGCTCATATTCAAAGGGTTCAGGTTGAATGGGATCAATAATAATCGCACCATACATTCCCATTGGTTCTTGCATATTGCTGTGACTATGATACCAATAAGTACCACTTTGATTGATAGGGAATTTATAAGTGAAAGTTTCTCCCGGTTTTATGCCTCTAAAGCTAACTCCCGGTACTCCATCCATATTTTGAGGCAAAATGATACCGTGCCAATGAATAGATGTATCTTGTTTCAGATTATTCGTTACATTGATAGTTACAGTTTGCCCTTCTTTAAATCGAAGAGTGGGGGCAGGTAAACTATTATTCAGTATAGTTCCTTTTCCTTGGCGATCGCCTATCATTACTTTCATTTTTTCGACTTTTAAGTCAATGACATCTCCGTCAAGGTAAGTCTTAGGAGGTTTGCTTTTCGCTGAAGCAGGTAGAATTTGATGTAGGGCAAGGCTAGTTGCAATCCCTCCTGTCAATTGTAAAAAATGGCGTCTTGTAGTTTGAGTCATAATCAAAATTGAACAAAGAAGATTTGTTTTTACATTCCTATAAATTTAAGATGTTATCAGAATAACTAAAGAAAATGAAATTAGGATGAAATTATAAATTACTTAGTCTTTATCACTTTAATTACGATAATTGGTCTGCTTGTCTTTTGTTTTGAAACCAAGACTGTAATTGCTCTCTACAAGCAGATTCCCTAATTCCAGCAATTACCTCAAGGCGATGATTAGAACAAGCACTATCAGGTAAATTAGCCACCGTACGGATCGTCCCAGTTTTAGGATCATCTGCCCCATATACCAATAAACCAATTCTAGCTTGAATTATTGCCCCCCTACACATTTGATCAGTTATAATCGCTCCTACGGTTACATCTCCTACTTTACCGGCTTCTTCGGCAATTTCTAAAGCTTTGCTCATCCAATGACAATGTTTAAGGCATTAAGAATAAATAAATTTTACAGATGAAAGGATTTCTGGTACTAATATAGAATGAAAATCATCATAAAAAAATCGCCAAATATAATAAACGCACTCAAAGATGAATTTAATGATATTTCATATTCACTAGACGAACGCAGAATTCGTTTATGGTGTGCGGCAAGAGCTAAGGCTTATAATAGAATTTATGGAAAAGGAGGTGTTATGGTTGTACATAAAGCGACGAATATTTCCCGACCCACAATTTATGCAGGATTAAAAGAGCTAGAAAACGAAGAAAAATTAGATAAAAAACAGATTAGAAAGAAAGGGGGCGGACGTCAAAAGATAACGGAGAAAGCCCCAAATATATTAGCAGATTTGGAAAGTTTGATTGAGCCATTAACCAGAGGTGATCCAGAGTCGCCACTTCGGTGGACTTGCAAAAGTACATATAAGTTAAGGGATGAATTGATGTCCAAGGGCTATGAGATCAGCCAACGAAAAATCTGTGATTTATTATGGGAGTTAGGGTATAGTTTGCAATCAAATAGAAAAACTCAAGAGGGAGGAAATCATCCCCACAGAAATGCCCAGTTTGAATACATAAATGACAAAGTTAAAAAGTTTCAGGATAGGGGATTACCGACGATTTCAGTGCGATCGCCATCGCTATAGGGTGCGTTCCCCAATGCAACTCCTACTACTCCACCGATAAATTTCCAGGAACGCACCATGTTAATAAAAATCAAGTATTGGACAAACTCTCTGGCATCGCTCCTGAAGCTGCAATGAGTGTGAGAGATATGTTTAGACTCATTGTTCGCTTATTTGAAAAAGTAAAAATTTGAAAAATAACTTCAAATGTTTAATAGATAAGGATTTTAGCCAAACTCATCTTTTTTTCGATTGAATATTCAATGTATTTTGAGATCCGATTGCTTTTTAGTATCTCTTCTACTTTCCTACATAATACTTGCTCCTCATTTCCAGGTCGCTGTGCTAAGGTAGCTAAAGCTTTTTCCCCTTTGAGTAAACGACTGTGTAAACCCTTAATTTGACGAGATGCTAAGGCATTTGATTTTACTACTAACCATCTTTCTTCCCATTGATGGCTTTTTTTCGTTTCTGGTTCCACCCATATACTCCCAAGGGGTACTTCAAAACCAAGTCCTATTTCTTTTGGTTCTGATTCTTTCTCCTCTTGTTGCCAAAATTTAATTATTTCTGTAACTGGATTATTTACCCAATCTGACAGTAGTTTTGGACGTGGTTGACTCATTGCCAACGGGAAACAATAGATTCCTCCCTCTTCATTGATTTTTGCCCGATTGTGCCATGTTGATGCTTTGGAATCAGCTAAATATAAGAAATCTGGATTACCGATAATTTCCTTCATTTGTCTCCAAGTGGAAACATAATCAGCCTCGTCTGTGCCATTACCAGCTAAAGTCGCACCCACTAATGGCATTCCACAGGGATCTAATGTACCCAAACGATCATCTGTAGCATCCTTTTTCCCTATCTTCCATCCTGTTATTGCTGAAAGACTGTGATGATGGTCATTAACCCATTTTTCTAGACAACAAAGGCGATGGTCTGCTTCACTGATAATATACGTGAGTAATAATACAGCTAGTTGACCATAACTTAATCCTTTGCGATTACCATGAGGTGTCAATAAATTTTCATCGATGATTGCGGCAATATTCATTTGTGTTAGCCAATAGATAATTAATGGTAAATCATCTACTCGTTCTGACTGGATTTGTGGAATAATCTTTTGACTCCATGTTGCTTAATGCTTTATCCAGTCCAGATTTTAACCTTTTTTTGTCAGTTATCTGATTTTATTTAAGCGAACGATGAGTTAAGAATACTGTTAACAAATGTGTTATGCAGATAATGCATTTGTATCATTAATCGCCAGGGTAAATATTTCTCGTTATTGTATCTTGACAATGTTAAATTAAAAATTAGTCTAGCTATTGGTCGAACTCATACTTCTTGCCAATCTGAGAAAAAATTCCTCTCCTACTCAGAGATTTAGCAGGAGAAATATGACTAGTGAGTGCGACCCAAACAACAAAAAAATCGGAAGTATCTGAAGGGATCTTAAAAACTCCAGTTTTAAACCGTTTGCAGTATAATGAAAAGGTATTATTTTCTGGCTTAACTAAGTTTCCAATGATAATGAAATTTTCACCTCTTCTATCTCTTATTGCATTTGTTACTTGGACTAGTCTCCCCATCTTGGCTAATCCAGTTTCATCATCAGTTCGCTGTGAAGATGCTGGTTCAACAGGGAAGACCTATGAATGTTACCAAAATGAGTTAAAAAAATTTGATGATCAACTTAAAACACTACTTCATCGCGTTCCTGCAACTGCAGCAGATGTACCTTCTCAAGAGTTTAGAGACTTGTGGATGGAACACTTAGAACGAGAAGGTCTTAATCGTAGTAATGTTAGCCAATTGATAGATTTTCAAAAGGCACGTCGTGCTTATTGTCTTTACATCAATTCAATAGCTTTTCAAGGAACTGGTTATGGCAGTATGGTTTTAAAGTGCGAGATTGAAATCACAAAAGCCGCACTGCAAAATGAGATTTAAAAGTAACTTTCGTCTGTTAGTTTCAAAGTTACATTTATGAACGCGAATTGGTATTACATCTGGGGCACGGTCAAAAAATTTATCTTAAGCAAATTTGAGCTTATTTTTTACTACTATAGGGATGTTCAAAAATCTGCTTGCCTTTATATCTTGATGGTTTCCCTAATTTTTTTAATCCTGTCATAATGTCATCGACAAAAGTATAAACTACAGGAATGACAATTAAAGTTAATAAAGTTGACACGGTTAAGCCACCTAAAATTACTGTAGCAATAGGTGAATAAGCATCCATTCCTGTTTCCGGATAAAAAGCTAGTCTAACTACTACAATCATTGTAGTTAAAGTCGTCATAAAAATTGCTTTTAAACGAACAGGTCCAGCTTCTCGGATAGCTTGAGTTCTGGGGACACCTTGTTGACGTTTAGTTAAAATCAATTCTAACAATAGAATCGCTGAAGAAACGGCAATTCCTGAGAGGATGATAATTCCTAAAATAGATACAGTGGATAAGGTTTGTTTGGCTAATAACAACCCTCCAAATACCCCCACTAATTCTAAAGGAATTGATAACATCATCACTAGCGGTTGAATAAAAGAACCAAATTGAATTACTAAAATCAAATAAATCAATACCAGAGAGACGATTAAACCTTTGAGAAGGCGATCGAATTCAATCATCATGTCTGTCATATCGCCCATGGAATCCAATCCGTAACCAGGGGGAAACTCTAATTTTACTCCCGCTTCCATCGCAATCGCCATGGACAAATTCATGGAAGCAGGATTACTTTTTCGATAAAAACCATTCACATAGACGACTCTGCGCCCATTGACCCTTTCAATAATTGTTGGTCCCCTAGAGGATTCTAAACTAGCTACCATTGCTAAAGGAACTTGTTGGCCACTGGTTGTGGTAATGTAGGTTGAGGCTAAATCTTGAAAATTGCCTCGATCGCTCTGGTCATAACGTACTAAGATAGTGTTTGGTCGTAAATTAGGACGATTGTAAAATTTACGGGTAAATCCGCCACTAAGAGCGTATTTTGCTTGTTGTGTTATTTGTTCAACTGTTAATCCTAATTCCTGTGCTCGACGGCGATCTATTTTCAATTGATATTCGGGTTGAGTCAAACTAGAGCTAGTATGAGTCAGATATAAATCGGGATTCTTTTCGGCAATTCCTAAGACTTGATTCGCTAAACCATGTAAAACTCCTAAATCTTCACCATAAACTGCCAGCTGAATGGGAGCGGCGGAAGTAGCCATCACATCTACCCCCATTTCTTTCATGGCAATCCGTCTTAACCCGGGAATTGTCCGCTTGGCTTCGGTTTCCACACCATCCATTATTTGCCAAATATCTCGTTGACGCTCTCCTAAAGGTTTAAGAGTCACCATCATCGAGGAACTATTAACTCCACCCATACTGTAAGCACTAAAATAAGTACTGTTGCGGGTGAACTCAAAACCAATTTCGGCGGATACCTTTTCAATTTCAGGCTGTGCCCACAAAATCTGCTCAAATTGGGCAGAAGCTTTATCGGTGCGTTCAAAGGATGCTCCCGGTTCTAATTCCAAGGTAGCCATAAACTGTCCCGAATCTCCCAAAGGCATCATTTCCTGGGGAATAAAGGGATATAAAGCAAAAGCTAAAACAATCGATGCTCCCGCTATAGCGAGGGTAATTTCTCGATTTTTTAAACTAACATCTAATAACCAACCATAGCCCTTTTCTAAGGCGATAAAACCATAATGAAAGGGACTGAGCAACCATTGTAACCAAGTTTTACGTTTCCCTTTAGTTGTACCAATCGGCTGGAGAAAAAAGGCAGCTAACAGGGGAATGAGAGTAATTGAAACTAAAAGGGAAGCAACAAAAGCAAATACCATCGGATAGACTAAGCCCACAAACATTAACCCCGTTAATCCTCCGGCTAAAATTGTGGGTAATAAGGCAGCAATCATGACACAACTGGCGGCGGCACTGGCTAAAAATACTTCCCCTGTACCTTGTATCGCTGCTTGTCGGGGTGTCTTTCCTGCTTTTAATTGCCGATCAATGGAATCAATCACAATAATTGAATCATCCACTAACTTCCCAATGGCCATCATCATCCCCACTAAGGTGGAAGAATTTAAGGACATGGAAATGGGGATAAAGGGCAAGAGCGATAAAGCCAAAGACATGGGAATAGAGATCATCACAATGGCTGTGGCACGAAAATCCTCTAAAAAAACGAGGATGACGATTCCCGCCAAAATCACACTGATTAACAGTTCTCCTGTGGTACTATCCTTAATTAATTCCACTAAGAAAGCATTATCGTAAGCTTCTTGGAATTCCAGACCAGGATATTGGGCTTTAATTTTCTCTAATTCTTGGCGTACCTGTTCAATGACTTGCGGGGAACTAGAATCGGGTTTTTGAATAATATTAACAGCTAGTGCCGACTGTCCATTATAACGGTAGCTACTCCGTCTCTCTTCATAAGTATCCTTGACTTGAGCCACATCACGAACATAGACAATTCTACCATCCATCTCATAAAGGGGATAATCGAGCACCATTTGAGGGTTTAAAGCACGATCATCTGTTCTGACTAAAATTTCCCTCTCTCCTTGGGTTAGTATTCCTGCTCCCTGACTCACATTATTTTTATCGATGGCATCTCGGACATCTAAAATAGAAAGTCCGTAAGCAGCTAGTTTTTGACGCTCGACAATCACTTGTAATTGTCGCCGATAGCCCCCAAAGATTGACACTGATTGTACATCTGTAACTTGCGTTAAGCGATCGACTAAAGTATTATCCGCAAATTCCCTTAACTGCAAATGTTCCCAGCCTTCTCCTGTCAGGGCAAGGGTTAACACAGGTCGATTTAAAGGATCGATGGGCAAAACCCAGTAAGAACGAGTATTAATACCGTCTAGGGGTAAATCTCCTTCCGCTGCCTTCATTACGCTTTGTACTTCCTGGACGGCGTTATCAATATTTCCGCCCCAAGCAAATTGCACTGTCACCAAAGACATATCCTGTTGAGAACTCGATCTAATAAATCGCACTCCATCAAGCACCGTCAATCTTTGTTCAATAGGTTTACTAATATCGGTTTCCACCTCAGTGGGAGACTGCCCTGGAGCCATAGTAATTACTGCTACTAAGGGACTCTGTACATAGGGCATCATTCTCACGGGAATGAGAATGAGGGTTAGTAGAGAAAGTACCACTACTCCAAGATACAAGGCGATCGTGACAACGGGATTTTTAATTGACCACCAAGTAAGAAAAGTTTTCATCGATAAACAGATATTAAAATAAGATTGGGTGCTAAATCATTAGGGTGACACATGAATATGAAATTAGGATGAAACGACAATAAAAAATTTTTTTATGTATTATTTCTTGGTTCAGCTTTTCCTCTGTCTTGTAACAAATAGCTTACTTTTGAGATAATAATCACAGTTGTTAGATTTAAGGGCACCTCGATTAATTCAATATTATTTAGAATGAAGCAGTATTATTGAGAATAATCAAGGATATTTTAAAGGTTTTAGCGAGCAATTTTTAAGGACTAACCTCTTTTTCGAGGTCTCCTTAAGATAGATAATAAACATAATTCTCATTAAATAAAAATGCAAATTATTGGAATTAAGATTAAAAATTATCGAAGTTTACAGAATATAGAACTTAAAAACTTACCTGCTTTTTGTGTTTTTGTCGGGGCGAATGGTACAGGAAAGAGTAATTTATTTGATGTTTTTGGTTTCTTAAGAGATGCTTTAAAAAATAATATCCGTCAGGCATTACAAATTAGAGGTGGTTTTCAAGAAGTTATTACTAGAGGACATGAAAACGAAGATATAGAATTTGAGATTAAATTCAAAATAAAGATTTTAGAAAAAGAAAGAACGGTTACTTATATATTGGTTATTAGTCAAGACAAATTTTCACCTATAATTAAAAAGGAAATTTTACGTTATAGAAGGGGTAATCGTGGTAAACCTTTTCATTTTTTAGAGTTTAGTAATGGTCAAGGTTATGCGATTATTAATGAGGAAGATTTCGACAAAGCCAATGAAGAACTAAAAAGAGAAGAGCAAACTTTAGATAGTGCAGATATTCTCGCAATCAAAGGATTAGGACAATTTCAGCGATTTAAAGCAGCGAGTGCTTTTCGACTGTTAATAGAAAATTGGCACGTTTCTGATTTCCATATTAATGCGGCGAGAGGAAGTAAAGATGTAGGATATGCAGAACATTTATCAACAACGGGAGATAATTTACCATTAGTTGCCCAATATATCTCTGAGAATTATTCTGATATTTTTCAAAAAATATTAGAAATTATGAAGCAAAGAGTGCCGGGTATTTCTCAAGTAGAAGCAAAGACTACCGAAGATGGAAGACTTATTTTAAAATTTCAAGATGAGGCTTTTAAAGACCCTTTTATTGCCAGATATGTTTCTGATGGAACAATAAAAATGTTTGCTTATTTAGTTTTATTATATGATCCTAAACCTCATCCTTTATTGTGTATAGAAGAACCAGAAAATCAACTTTATCCTTCACTTTTGATGGAATTAGCAGAGGAATTTAAAGCCTATTCTTTACAAAATAATGAGTTAGGTGGACAGGTTCTAGTTTCTACTCATTCTCCTGATTTTCTCAATGGCGTTGATTTAGAAAATATATTTTGGCTAGAAAAAAAAGAGGGTATTACTAATATTTATAGAGCCAATGACAACGAGATTCTGAAGAAATTATATCAAGAAGGTGATTTACCGGGGGCTTTATGGAAACAGGGGCTTTTTGGAGGGGTTAATCCTTAAAATGAGTTATCAATATTACCTTATTTTAGTAGAAATAGCTCCAGGTTTAAAACAAAATAAATTGAGTAAATTACAAACTAAGCAAAAGTACAGAAATCCAGATCAGCTAAATTCTGCTAAGCAAGAATTAAAGAAAATTGTACCCACTTATCAACCAAATAGTAAAGCAGGTAAAATTGGAAAAAACTTAGATATAAATAAGAATAAATCTCATAGTTTTAACGTATTTATTGAAACAATCAAAAACTTAGAGATAGGCGATGCTAAACTTACTTAACTTCTAAAGTGATTTTGCTTTCTCCTTGATATTGGGGATCTTGAATCTTACTGTCTAAGTACCAAGTGCCTGCCATGCCAAAATTAGTCTTGATTTTAAATTGTCCAGGATTGTCAGCGGGTTCTATTTCAACCTTGGAAATCATATCATCTTCTCCTTCCATCGGCATAGTTGAACTCACCTCAATATTTTCCACAGCGATAACTTCTCCTGAAGTGCTATCTTGAACTTCTAAAATTAATTCCACATCTCCCATGGGAATTTCTCCTTGAGGACTGACTAAAGCAACTTTGACAGTTTTTTCTTCTGTTGTTTCAACTTCAGAGGTGACTTGTGACTGGGTTTCAGCTTGGTTAGAAGGTGAACTGCAAGCGAACATTAATAAACTGAGGGGTAGGATTAAACTAATTAATTTTTTCATAATTTACTATTTTTAATAATTACAATTGACAATTATTTCAACTTAACGAACTTCGATGTCAAAATCTTGTTTTCCTTGATAATCAGAATCTTTTATGGCTACAGAAATTATCCACTTTCCTTTCATACCTAAAAAGGTTTCAGCGAGAAATTGCCCTGTTTCTGATTCAGGTTTAACTTCTACTTTGGCTGTCATTGGAGCCATATTTTTCATTGGCATCGTTGCTTTTATGTCCAGATTTTCAATCTTTAAGGGTTTTTGGGTTTTGCTATCGACAATTTTAAACATAAACTCTGCATCCCCAATTTTTACTTCTGCCGGGCTAACCAATTTGATAGCAACACTATCTTTATTTTCCTTTGTCCTCAGGGAAATTAAATCATCTTGCCCTTCATTGACTACTTTCACCAAGGAGTTTTCAATTAATTTATGATGTCCTGTAGTAATTACGACATCTCCCCGTTGTAAACCTTGAGTGACTTGAATGCGATTGCCACTAATCATGCCTAACTTTACTTTCTGCCGACGGGCAGTATCTTCTACTACTACCCAAACCGCAGGGCTATCTTCAAAGGTGATTACTGCCGACTGAGGTACTGTTATAGCATAGGGCTGACTTTGAGTAATAATCTCCATGTCAATAAATTGCCCTGAAAGTAACTTTCCACTAGGATTATTAACGATTGATTCTACCGTAACGGTACGAGTTTCACTATTGGTTTGCGGAAAAATACTACTAACTTGCCCTTTGATGGTAAGGTCAGTACCGAAAATTTTCGCTGTAATGGGAGAACCCAGACGAATATTTACTGCATCTTGTTGAGCTACATTAGCTTGCAAACGAATACGACTATAATCGCCAATCTGCAAAATTCCCATTCCCGGTTGTACTACCATCCCCGGATCCATAATTCTTTCCTGGACAATACCAGTGATGGGAGATTTAATTTCTGTGTAATTTGACATGGTTGAAGCTGTGGCAACCTTAGTCTGAGCTTGTTGAATTTTAGCTTGATCATTCACCACTTTTGCTTCTAAACGGGAGAGTTTAACCTTGGCTTCCGCCAAATTAGCCTTTTTGGATTGAACTTCACTTTCCACCAGATCATAATCATCTTGGGCTATCGCCCCTTCTGCAACTAACAGGGCAAATCGGTCTAATTTTTTCCCTAAATAAGCTAGATCTGCTTCAATTTGTTTAATCGCATTTTTCTGTTCTAAAACTTCCATCCGACTTACTTCTAAAGCAGTTCCCATAGTCTCGGTTTCCGCTTGAGCTTCGGAGACTTCGGTTAATAATTCATTGGCACTCAGATTAGCTATGGTTTGACCTGCTGTGATGCGATCGCCCACATAAATAGAATAATCGGTTAATTGTCCCGCTACTCTTGGATAAACCGTAACCACTTGATAGGGTTCAATAGTTCCTGTGTACTGTACACTAGCTTGTAATAATTTAGGTTTAACAACTTCAACGGTAACAGGAGTGGGATTAAAAGAACCATCTACTGCCATCATTTCATCATGAGACATATTATGTCCACTGTGATCCATTGTGGAAGATACCGACTTGAATTGATCGCTAACAAGAAGAATTCCTCCTGTCAAGACAGTGAAAACTCCTAACCCCAAAGTTTTTTGGTTAAAAAGAACTCGTCCTATATTTTTCAGTAACAAACGCATGATTCTCTATTTCAAGTTTGGATCTGATTTTTTGGTTAATGACACCTTAGTATAATTGGCAAATATGAAATCAGGATGAAATCAATGGGCAAAAGGAAAAACCAGACTGGGAAGGTTTAGTTAAATGGTTATTTTTCAAGACTTATAGCGATCGCCAAAAACAAAAATCGTCAAAATTAGTTGAATCAGGACTTAAGGCATAAAAAATACTTATGTTATTCTCAAAAATCAAGAAAAAATAATTATTAATAGAAAAAAAATCAGAAATTAACCATAATAATTATCGGAAACTTTCAGATAGTTAAATAGATTTTGTTTGGAGTTCATAATTATAAATGTCAGCAATTAAATCTTAAACCAAACCTTTTTCTTCTATTTCGATAACGTTCTGACAAGATTTTAAATATTTTTAGCTTTCTATTATAGCCATCCTAATTGTGGTAGCTTTACCTTTCCTTGACCCAAACAATTTTTAACCATGGCGGGAAAAACAAAGCTTCTCATCTTCTTTTTAAATCTGGGAAAGCCGTTACCTTTCGCTTATCATAAAGGTTTTAGATCTGTCTATAAACTTACTGCTCATGTTGTTTTGGGGACTAAATATCGTAGAAAAGCAATCTCCCCAGAAATATTAAAGCGTTTAAAAGAAATATTTGCCAACACTTTAGTCAAATGGGAGTCTAGTTTAGTTGAGTTTAATGGGGAGTCTGATCATAATACATTTACTAATAGACAAGTATGACAATTAATTTATCTTTCCCCTAGAACACTATTATTTTTTTTTAAACTATACACATTAATTAATTATTAATTGTTCATGGTTGACGATTCAAAGTCTATGATAATGAAAGAATGAGAACATATTATGACTGTTATTTATGGATAATTTACAACTTTGGCAACGCTATCTAGATTGGCTTTATTATCATCAAGGTTTAGAAATTTATGTTGATATCAGTCGCATGGGTTTTGATGATGATTTTTATAGTTCTATGAAACCCAAATTAGCCTTCGCCTTTGATTCTATGGCTAAACTAGAACAGGGTGCGATCGCCAATCCTGATGAAAAACGCATGGTAGGGCATTATTGGTTAAGAAATCCTGACATTGCCCCTACTCAAAAAATTAAGGAAGAAATCATTAACGGTTTGGTAGAAATCAAGCAATTTGCAAAAAAAATCCATTCAGGCACGATAACCACGCCTCAAGGAGAAAAATTCACCGATTTACTCTCCATAGGTATCGGAGGTTCGGCTTTAGGTCCCCAATTCGTTTCTCAGGCTTTAGCACCCATTAACCCCAGTTTAAACATCCATTTTATAGATAACACAGATCCGACGGGAATCGATCGAGTTTTAGCTAAATTAGGAAATAAATTAAAAAGTACCTTAGTATTAGTCATTAGCAAATCCGGAGGCACACCCGAAACCCGCAACGGAATGTTAGAGGTGAAAAATGCCTACTCTCAAAAGGGATTAGACTTTTCTCGTCATGCCGTAGCCATCACCATGATGGACAACAGTAGCAAACTTTATCACGTTGTCAAAGAGGAAAATTGGTTGGCTTGCATCCCCATGTTTGACTGGGTAGGAGGGCGCACTTCTGAATTATCCGCCGTTGGTTTATTACCTGCAGTGTTAGAAGGCATTGACATTGACGAGATGTTAGAAGGTGCAAAAGAAATGGATATTGCCACCAGGGAAACAGATGTCAAAAAAAATCCTGCCGCCTTACTCGCTTTGGCTTGGTATTATGCTGGAAAAGGCAAGGGAGAAAAAGACATGGTAATATTGCCTTATAAGGACAGTCTCTTGCTGTTTAGCCGTTATTTACAACAATTGGTCATGGAATCCCTCGGCAAAGAAAAAGACTTAGACGGTAACACAGTTTTTCAAGGTCTCGCTGTTTATGGTAACAAAGGATCAACAGATCAACACGCCTATGTTCAACAATTACGGGAAGGCATAGCTAACTTTTTTGTCACCTTTATTGAAGTATTAAAGGATAGAGACGGAAAATCCTTCGAATTAGAAACGCATATTACTAGCGGTGACTATCTCTCTGGTTTATTGCAAGGCACCCGCAAAGCCTTATATGATAACGGTAGGGATTCCATTACCGTCACAGTTAATCAAGTAACCCCTCGCATTGTGGGTGCGTTGATTGCCCTTTATGAAAGAGCAGTAGGTATTTATGCTTATCTTGTTAACATTAATGCCTATCATCAACCAGGTGTGGAGGCAGGGAAAAAAGCCGCTGCCTCGATTTTAAGTTTACAAACGGAGATATTAAATTTAGTCAAAAACACCACTAATGCTGTTACTATCAGGGATATTGCCATAAATTTAGGTAAATTAGAAGATATAGAGTCAATTTACAAGATTTTACGACATTTATCAGCAAATGATCGAGGAATTATTCTAACAGGCGATCGTACTTTACCCAATAGTTTGCGAGTAACACGCAGTTAACCTTAGGTTGGGTTACACTGTCGCGAACCCAACCTTTTTTTACAAAAAGAATTAAGCTAGAGACAATGAATAGAATAAAACAAATTATTATTAGCTTGATAGTGGGATTTTGGATTAATTTAATAGCTGTATTTTCTATTCAGAATATAACATTAGTTAGTCTAAAATTTTTCTGGTTAGAATCTATTAAAATTCCTATAGGTGTTTTATTTGCTTTTGCTTTAACTTTAGGCTTTATAATTGGGGCAATTATTCCTTTATTGTTTGGTGGAAATAAATATCAGAAAAAAACTCCCAAATATAATCAAAATAAGAGAAAAAATAAACAGCTTAATAGGGATTTTGATGAAGAAAAAGATCCTCTGTTTGATTGGGACTAGAAATTATTAAGCTAAGACGCATTTAACTCACATTGATCAAGATATTTACTCTTCCTCTCCTACTTTAATACAGTGCGGGGGCAATGTTAAGATATCGAGTATATGTTAATTATCGATTATGAAAACTAGCAACGAAATTATTATTATTGGCGGCGGTATTATTGGACTTGCCATCGCCCTCGAGTTAAAATTAAAAGGATTAGGGGTGACAGTCTTAAGTAAAAATTTCCCCCAAGCCGCCACCAACGCCGCCGCAGGAATGTTAGCACCAAGAGCCGAACAGTTACCCCAAGGTGCTATGGTAGATTTAGCTGATTTATCCCTTGCCCTGTATCCCGAATGGGCAGGAAAATTAGAGCAGTTAAGCGGAGAAGATATAGACTATAATCCTTGTGGTATCATCGCCCCCGTTTACCAGGAACCCTCAACTATTAATGATAACTGGTTAGATAAAGACACCATTCAACTATATCAACCTCACCTCGGAGAAGAGGTTTTGGGGGGTTACTGGTACCCCGAAGAAGGACAAGTCGATCCTCGTCGTGTGGGTAGGGTATTATTAAATGTAGCCCAATCATTGGGAGTCGATATCAAAGAAGGTGTAGAGGCCATCGCTTTTACTCGTCATCAATGTAGAATCAAGAATATTCTCACTAAGTCTGGTATATTTTCCGCCGATACCTATATATTGGCTAGTGGGGCATGGTCAAGTAAACTATTTCCTCTCCCTGTGCGACCCTTAAAAGGGCAAATGCTAAGTTTAAAGATAGCCTCAGAAAACCCCTTAGAAAGAGTCATTTTTGGCGAAAACACTTACTTAGTGCCAAAAAAAGACGGGCGTTTAATTGTGGGTGCAACTTCTGAAGATATAGGTTGGATGGAAGGCAACACTGCTGAAGGCATAAGCACACTGCTAAATCGGGCCATTCGTTTATATCCTCCTGTTTCCCAATGGCAATTAGACGAAATTTGGTATGGTTTTCGCCCCGCTACAGCCGATGAAATGCCCATTTTAGGCCATGGTGACGCTGATAACTTGGTTTTCGCCACAGGACATCATCGTAATGGTATCCTACTTGCACCCATTACCGCTAAATTAATAAGTAACTTAGTAGTTGATCAACATAGTGATCCTTTATTAAAACATTTTAGTTATCAACGATTCAACAAATCTCAGCCACAAATTATGACTTATCCTACTGCCAGTAATCCCCCAAATGGCAAGTTGAGCAATAATGGAAGCAATTTAAGCCCAACCAAAGCCGATTCAGATTATTTTTCCCCTAAAAATGCAAATAATAATCTCCTAACCTCTAATTCTGCGGAAATATTTAACGGTAATACTGATGATGATAGTTTAATCATTGCCGGACGTAAATTTAAGTCTCGCTTGATGACAGGTACAGGAAAATATCCCAGTATCGAATCTATGCAACAAAGCGTTATCGCCAGTGGTTGCGAAATCGTAACCGTTGCCGTGCGTAGAGTACAAACCAACGCCCCGGGTCATGAAGGGTTAGCAGAAGCCCTCGATTGGAATAAAATCTGGATGTTGCCCAATACAGCAGGATGCACCAATGCCGAAGAGGCAATGAGGGTAGCTCGTTTAGGTAGAGAAATGGCGAAATTACTGGGGCAGGAAGACAATAATTTCATCAAATTGGAGGTTATTCCCGATGCTAAATATTTACTACCAGATCCCGTCGGTACGCTACAAGCGGCAGAACAGTTGGTAAAAGAAGGTTTTGCGGTGTTACCCTATATAAATGCAGATCCTCTCCTTTGCAAAAGATTAGAAGAGGTTGGCTGTGCTACCGTTATGCCTTTAGGATCGCCCATCGGTTCAGGACAGGGTATTCAAAATTTAGCTAATATTAAAATTATTATCGAACAAAGCACAATTCCTGTGGTAATTGATGCGGGAATTGGCACACCTAGCGAAGCAGCTTTGGGCATGGAATTGGGTGCAGATGCCTTATTAATTAATAGTGCCATCGCCTTAGCGGGCAATCCTGTTAAAATGGCAAAAGCCATCGGATTAGCCACCCAAGCAGGAAGACTCGCCTATGAAGCCGGACGTATCCCTGTAAAAACTTATGCTTCAGCTAGTTCACCCCTTGTTGATCTAGTTAAATAACTTGTCATGAAAGAAGATATATTTTATTTTCTCCTCATCTCCTAACTGCCGAGGGGAACACAAAAAATTTAATGACCTAGGCAGTTACAATTATTCTTAACAATAGATTGAGATCGTATTTGGCTTTATGATGACTTCTCCTATTTTAATTAGTTTCAGCTTAATTTTATTAGCTTATCTACTCGGTTCTATTCCTACGGGTTATATGTTGGCACGTATGCTAAAAGGTATTGATATTCGTCAACATGGCTCAGGTTCTACGGGGGCGACTAATGTACTGAGAACCGTTGGCAAAGGGGCGGCCATCGCAGTATTATTGATCGATATGTTGAAAGGAGCATTAGCCGTATTTTTAGTTAAATTATTGTACAACTACTCAAATTTATTACCTTCTCAGTGGCAGGGATGGTTAGTAGCTATTTGTGCATTATTAGCGGTTATCGGTCATAGTAAATCTGTTTGGTTAAACTTTTCTGGAGGTAAATCCGCCGCCATTAGTTTAGGTATTTTGCTGATGATGAATCCTTTTGTGGGGTTAGGCACTCTGGCTGTATTTTTAATGGTTTTAGGTGTCTCCAAGATTGTCTCCCTTAGTTCCATCAGTGCCGCCATCGCTGTTAATATATTAATGTGGATTTTTAATCCTTCAACACCTTATATCAGTTTTGTGATCGTTGCCGCCATATATGTAATTATCAGACATCGTAGTAATATTGAGCGAATTATGGCAGGGACAGAACCTCGTATTGGACTGGACTTTGGACAAAAACAACAAGGTTAGCTTATTATTTACGCTAATTATAAAAGAAAAACAATAGCTTATGAAGGTCATCAGTATTTTTCTTTATCCCATTAAATCTTGCCAAGCAATTAGTTTAACTAAAGCAGAAATTACCCCTAAAGGTTTACGAGATATTTTTCAACCTACTTTTTATGATCGCCAATTTATGCTAGTAGATGAAAAGGGCAAATTTTTAACTCAAAGGCAATATCCACAACTGGCAACTATTAGAGTAAAAATAGAAGGATCTAAGCTATATTTAAGCAGTAAAAATGGTGGTATATCACCCTTTGAATTAATCCCTTCTACCCATAAAAACTCCATGAAAGTTAATGTTTGGCATGATCATACTATAGCTATTGATCAGGGAGATGAAGTGGCAAATTGGTTTAAAAATACTTTAAAAATAGATATTTTTTGTCGTTTAGTACAACAATCAGACCATCATATCAGAGCAATTAATCCAAACTATAGTACTCAAGAAAACCAATCCGTAAGTTTTGCCGATGGTTTTCCTTTTTTGTTGACAAATACGGCTTCTTTGCAGGAATTAAACCAACGTTTAGAGAACAAATATCCCCAAGAAAAATTGCAGATTACGATGGATCGTTTTCGTCCTAATATAGTTGTTGAAACCTCAGAGCCTTTTATCGAAGATACATGGAAGATGATTAAAATAGGTAAAGTTAAATTTGAGGTCGTTAAACCTTGCAGTCGTTGTATAGTAATTACCACTGATCAAAAAACCGGCAAGATTAACCCTCTAAAAGAACCGTTATTAACTTTAAGTAGTTTTCGCAATACATCCGAAGGAATTATGTTTGGACAAAATCTCATTGCTATAGATGATGGAATTGTGGAGATCGGCGACCAATTGAAAACAAAAAAAACGACCAGTTTTGGTTTTGGTGAAAAATGTAATGTAAATATTGTTTAAAAATTACTGATATTTCCCTTAAGAAAGATAGTTATCGAGGAATTTTTGGGTATGCTAACACTATGGGGATCTCCAAATTCTTCGGATGTTCCTTAGTCCAATTTCATGTCAGGTTCGGTGATCACTCACTAACTAGGGTAACAATTATATTTTAAATTCGTCATCATATAAGTAGGTTGTAACGAAAATTTACAAAACGCTTAGTTTATCATTGACTCAAATTAATAGGCTACCACAAAAAAAATCTCAAAAATGAACTTTTATTAACAAATTAACGTCTAAAGAAGGAATAAAATAACTAGTAACACTTAGTACAAGTCATTTACGACTTCTATGGAATCAATACCAAGGTTGCTTGTACAAACAATCTTGTTTCTGAAAATAATATCGATCTTGAAGTTAGGAGAATATAAGCCCTATGTCCACTGCCAAAGTTACCGCCAAAATAAATGACATTGATAAACGCAAAGTCAGCACAGTAGATATGGTGCGTACCTATCTGCAAGAAATCGGCAAGGTTCCCTTGTTGAGTCATGAACAGGAAATTATTTTTGGAAAGCAAGTACAACAAATGATGGCTTTGTACCATGTACAGGAAAAATTAGCGGAACAATTAGATCGTGAACCCACTGTGGAAGAATGGGCTAATGCCTTAGATAAAAGTCCTAATGAAATTAAAAAAATTGTTCATCAAGGTAAACGTGCCAAACAAAAAATGATTGAGGCGAATTTACGTCTGGTGGTGGCCATCGCCAAAAAATATCAAAAGAGAAACATGGAGTTTTTGGATTTAATTCAAGAAGGAAGTTTGGGTTTAGAAAGAGGAGTCGAAAAGTTTGATCCGACCAAAGGCTTTAAGTTTTCCACCTATGCTTACTGGTGGATTCGTCAAGCTATTACAAGAGCGATCGCCCAACAAGCTAGAACTATCCGCCTACCCATTCACATAACAGAAAAACTAAATAAAATCAAAAAAACCCAGAGGGAATTGTCTCAAAAACTGGGTAGAAGTCCTTCTCCTAATGAAATTGCCCTAGCCTTAGAATTAGAACCTGCTCAAATTCGCGAATATTTCAGTATCGCCCGTCAACCCATCTCTCTAGATGTGAAAGTAGGGGATAATCAAGATACCGAATTATCAGAATTATTGGAGGATAACGGTATTTCCCCTGAAAACTATATTACTCAAGAGTTAATGCGTCAAGACTTACAAAAATTGTTGGGAGAATTAACACCTCAACAACAACAGGTCGTTAAACTAAGATTCGGCTTGGAGGACGGTAAAGAATTATCTTTGGCCAAAATTGGCCAGAGAATGTGCATTAGCCGAGAAAGAGTGCGCCAATTAGAACAACAAGCCTTAGCACATCTACGGAAAAAACGTAGTACTGTTAAGGAATATATTGTCGCTAGCTAAATTAAGTTCTTAGTTAGCCCTTTAAGGTTTATAAATGAGGGCTAAAGCCTCCACTGGGAAAACAAAAATTGGGGTTAAGTATAGCCCCTTTTTTTATAGTTACATTTTAATTTATTGGTATTTATTTAATAATTATGAGAAAATTATTTCCGAACCCGGTGCGTTAACTTTCACTTGCAAGACTTGACGATCCCTAAAAACCGATTTTAAACGAGGATGCGCCTCTGGAGGTGCAAAAAAGAGAATAAAACCCCCAGCACCAGCACCCAACAACTTTCCCCCCCATGCACCAGCATCCATGCCTTGTTGATAAAGTTGATCAATTTCAGGACTAGAAATCACCGAAGATAAACTGCGTTTCGCCATCCATGCCTGATGTAACAGGTTCCCGAAAGCCGAAAAACACTGATGATTGCTAGTAAGAATATTCCAACCATCATCAACCATTGTCCGCATATCTTTTAAAGTGTTTGTATTATCAACTACTTTTTCTAACTGATGGGCTACTACTTGTGCCGCACGTCTTTTAATGCCTGTAAATAGCACGAAAAGATGTTGCTCAAACTCGGCTAACCTTTGGGAGGAAATCGGCAGACGATGGATAATAATATCAGTTTCTGTACGAAATTCTACCAAATTAAAACCGCCCACCGCCGCCATTAATTGATCCTGACAACCAACTTGATCTTGTAATAACTGTCTTTCAACATAAATCGCCTCATAAGCCAAATCTAACGGGCGCACAAACTCCCCTTTAAAACTGTGGAGGGCGTGAAGTAGTGCAACGGTAAAAGTCGAAGAAGATCCCAATCCCGTAAAAGCTGGTAAATCAGCTACATTATGTAACTCAATATCTCGCTCCAAACCACAAAACTTTAAACATTCGCGATAGACATTGTGTTCAATATCTGCTAGGTTTTTGACTAATTCTACCTGACGATAAGACAAACGCATAGTATAGTCGAATAAATGACTAGGAAATGGACTAGCGGTAAGATAACAGAATTTATCAATGGCAGTGGCTAAAACCGCACCACCATGACGTAAAAAATGCTCAGGATAATCAGTGCCTCCCCCAAAAAAGCTAATCCTAACGGGTGCGCGGGAAATCAACATAATTTTAACAGTTGAAAGTTGAAAGTTGACAGTTAATCAATTTAATTAACTTTTTCCCCTGAAGTAGATACATTTTTTTCTGTTTCATTACTTGGTTCTAATTTGGCATTCATAGAGACAGTCTCTTCCATTTGTTGAGCTTCTTTTTTAAACTCCTCTTGAAACTCTCTCGAAGCCTCTTGAAAACCCTTGATAGTTTTACCTAAACTTTTGCCGATTTCGGGTAATTTTTTAGGACCAAAAATCAATAAAGCTACCACGAAAATCAAAATCATTTCTGGAAGTCCGATACCAAAAACATTCATTATAATTAAATTCTAATAAAAAATTAACGATCAACAATCAACAGTTCTCCGTTTATTGACCAAGACTACTCCAGTCAACATTTACCCCTTCAAGTAAGAGAGAGGAGTTATAAATTTGTAAAATGATCAATAAAAAAACCAAAAATAAGAGCATAAATACTCCCATTAAAGGAGTAGTACTCCATCCGGGAGCGACTTTACCATATTCTGAATTAAGAGGCTTGAGAATATCGCCTAAACGAGTGCGTTGTGACATATTTAACCTTAGATATTACAATTATTTTTCTTATCTGTCGTAATATTATAGAGTAAGAAGACTCTTATTTAACAAACAAATAGCACTTATGGAAACTGCAACAATTATTGGATTTAGTATTGGCGCTGTGTTAATCGCTTTTACAGGATTCGCTATCTATACCGCTTTTGGGCCTCCTTCTACGGAATTAAGCGATCCTTTTGAGGATCACGAAGACTAAATACCAATTAGCAATTGGCAATTAATTTTATTCTCAGCCCACAATTTAAAACACAATAATTGTCAATAATGGTTAATTAAACTAAAAAAATCTAAAATTCGACAGCCTGTAAGTCTTCCCAAGAAATTTGTTGTTCTTTCCCTGAAAATTCATTATCTGGGGTAATAAATAACATACAATGACATTCTTTTCTTTCTCTCATCGGCACACAAGGACAATTCCAAAAAGTATTTTTTACTTCGGCTTCTTTATCCTCGTAGTGCCGGCAGGGGCAAAGAGGAGAGCCTAATTGCTCTTTATGACTGGCTAAACCTTGAATCACTACCGCCGTAACGGAGGGATCTACACAGAAGTAAGTATCTGTACGCTTAGCGTATTGCTCCGCAAAGTTTTTCATTGCCTCGAGGGTTTTATTATTGCTGACTTCAGTCATAGTTAGTTGTTTTTTTCTATTCTGCTACGGTGTCAGTTACTATTTTACTCCATTGGGAGTATATATATGATAAACAATGTGGAGGTTCCCCAACAGGATTTATCCGATTTTATTATCTTGATTAAAAAGGTGCTTAATTTTTTCTATCCATTGCCAAATATCTTCATAGGAAATTTTTAGTAGAGAAAGAATACCTACTAATATTAAAATTGTGCCAAAGAAAAAGTTATCATCATATAAATATAGGCCGACAATGACGATAAAATAAGGGGATAAAATACCGCTAATTTTCTCTACCAATTTTACCGTAGGCTGTTGACCAATTTCGGCTGATTCTGATGTTAAAGATTCGGAACTATTATTAATAATTAAATCTTCAACTTTGGGATTATTTGTTTGTTTATCTGGGTTATTTTTACTAAACATAATTCAATTAAATTTTTCAATAATTATAATATTACCTAAGAATCTGATAAAAAACCTTTAGTGGTCTGTCAAGAGAATTTTGGGGAACTACTGAGGTAATTTTAGATGCTTCAGTCGCCCTTCGACTTCCCTCTGGATAAGCATTACAAGTTTTAGATTTTCGAGAATTGTCCTCTCCCTCATTTCAAAATTGATAGGCCGTTAGTAAAAGTACGGATATTTTGATTAATTATTCGAGCAATTTCGATATGGGGTTCATCTTTTTCTACGGGAATAATATTAGCACTTTTACCTTCCTTAAAGTAATTAATGGTCTGATTTGCCGCCTCTAAACCCGTGACATAAGCTTTTTCTTGAGACCATGAACCATGATTTGTTATAATCCAATCACCACTCATGAATAAGTTAGGAATACTAGTATTTACCCTTAATAAATGCTGATAACTGCCGGGGGCAAAATGAGTTACGCCTTGAGGCACTCGCACCACGCTATAATCAATAATCTCGGCATTGGCAAAATCGGCAATACAAGTAGTCAAATCTTGATGCACTTTTTTGACAATCGCTTCATCACTCATGGGTAATAGTTGATTGGCATGGTAAAAGTCAACTTCGACAACGCTTCCTTTTTCCCCCTCATATTGATCATGAAGGGTATTAAGATCGAAAAATGTCCATCCCGTCGTTGCATCAAATCCAAAACAGGCGTTAGAAGGTAAGGGAATATTGACCAGTCTATCAAACCATAATCTTACCGCTAAAATATCGATCGCCCCTAAATTATTTAAGTGGCGAAATTCTCGATATCTGCTCAAATTTTGGCTATTATTGATGATTTTTTTGATTCCTGTAACGCTTACTCCCGAAATCACCGCTTCAGTCTCGAAAGTTTCCTCGCCGCAAACAACCCCAGTGGCTTTTCCTTTCTGGTCGATGAGAATATCAGTCACTCTTTTATTGGTTAAAACTTTGCCTCCTAATTCGGTAATTTTGTCAATCCAAGGCTGAAATATTTTTTCTCCGACCGTACCACGACACCAGACCACATCGAAATTCGGTTGATGGGCGAGAATAAAATAGTATAACATCCCTAATGCGGCGGCGGCACTGCATTGTTCTCCGGGGGCAAATAAACCTACTAATAACATCGGCTCAAAGGATTCTCGATATAGTCTTTCTGATACCCCGTATTGTCTGAACAATTCCCTTGCCGTTACTTTATCGTACCTTTGCCATGCTTCGTGAGAGTTGTCAAAATCCACCAAAGCATACATTAATGGTAAGGCAGAAAGGCGATCGAGCAAAGGCAAACGGTAAAATTCGGGGTAGATAAAAGTGCCTAAAGGAGAGGGTAAGGGGGGTTTTTCTTGGAAAAGGGGGGATTGAGTTTCTAAGCCAAAAGGAGAGTACTGATTTGAGCGTGTAAACGGGGTAAAGGGATGCAACTTTAATTCCCTGACTAGACGGAAAATATTTTGATAAGGATACCAAAAACCGTGTATTCCCGCTTCCACACTTCTTCCTTGAGGGGTTTTCCATCCTGCCACCAGTCCCCCAGCATGGGGTGAGGCTTCTAATAGGGTAACATCATAACCTTGCTTCACCAGGTGATGAGTAGCACCTAAACCTGCCCATCCCGCACCAATTACAACGATTTTCCTTTTATCTGACATTCGGATTGCTAAAAAATATTAAGAATTATTAACTTTTATTGTGACACTTTCTTAGCCGATGGGAAAGTAGGTTGGATTACAATACTGCTTGTTTAAGTCCCCCGCTACTCCAACTTTGGGGTAGCTAAATTCGTGAAAGTCCACCAGGATTGGGGGATTTAGGGGGCAGACAAAATAATTTGAGCAACTAACCGACAAATTTAGTTATATATAATCTTTAAGTATGGCTGATAATTAAATTAATAATAAAATTAAATTTATCAATACATTTATGATTCATTTTCGTATCTTGTTTGCGTTTATCTTTAGCCTAACTACTACTTTTACCCTAGTAGAAAAAATACAGGCTCAAAATAACGCTAATCCTGCTACTGCCGCCGAAACGCCATCCCTGACTACCGATGAATTGCTAAACCAAGTATGTGATTTTCTCAAAAGTAAACAATCCTTTACCGTGGATATGGATATTACATATGACAATACACTAGAATCAGGCTCAAAGGTTCAATATAGTGCTTATAATCAGGTTTCGGTACAAAAACCGAATATGTTAAGAACTAATTTTGTGGGAGACGAAGCGGAAAGGAGTTTTTATTATAACGGCAAATTTTTTACTTTATCTTCTCCTGATCGTAATGTTTTTTCTACGAAAGAAGCACCGGCAACTCTTGATGAATTGGTTAATGTCATTGAGGAAAAGTATGGTTTTACAATTCCCATGTCTAATTTATTTGTTAATAATCCTTGTAGTGCAATTGAGAAAGCCACAGAAGAACCATTATATATTGGTAGTGATTTCGTTAATCGAGTCGAAACGGATCATTTACTCATTGTCACCGATGATTGGGATGGGCAATTGTGGATAAGTCAAGAAACACCTCCTTTAATTAAAAAGGTAATTCTCACCTACAAAAAACTACCTAATTTTCCCCAATATACAGTGTTATTTTCTAATTGGAATTTTAACCCTTCAATTTCTCCAGATATTTTTGAATTTAAACCTTCTGAAGATGATGTTCAAATTGAAATGTTACCTCCATCCCCCTAAATAACTTGTATTTCAAAATAAATAATTTTTACATCAGTATTGTTAAGGAGTTAATCCCATGAAAAATTTATCCCATAAACCTTTTATTTTTACCTTTACCCTTTTGTTAACAACTCTTATTATCTTTTCTGATGCTGTCTATGCCGGGCGAGGTGGTGGCGGCAGAGGAGGTGGTGCTAGAACTAGCAGTGTACAAAGATCAGGCGGTGCTAGATCTAGTGGTTCAAGATCTGCGAATAGAGGTGGTGGAGCATCTCAACGAATAGGTAGTAGTTCCAGTTTACAAAATCGAGGTAATTTCAGTAATTCATCTCAAAGTCGTCAAGGAAGTCGCCAAAATACTAGAAGCGAAGCTCAAGGTAGTCGTCAACAAAATCAAGGAGCTCGTCAAACTAATCGAAGCGAGTCTCAAAGTAATCGACAAACTAACCGCAGTGATGCTCAAACTAATCGTCAAGATAACCGTCAAACTAATCAGAGTAATCGTCAAGAAAATACCGGTAATCGCCAAGATAACCGTCAGGAAAATGCTGGTAATCGTCAGAATAACCGCCAAGACTTTGTTAATGATAATTGGAATGGTGGCGGTTGGTATGGTGGCGGTTATTATGCACCACCGGGATGGGGTGCTTGGGCTGCGGCAGCAGGATTAACAGCAGGACTTGTACTTGGAGCTACTGTTGCCACACCACCACCTTATTACGATACTGTTTACGTTGGTTCAAGTTCTTATATATATTCTGATGGAGTTTATATGCAACCTAGCGACGGCTCTTATATAATCACTTCTCCTCCCGTTGGTGTTGTCGTTAACTATCTTCCCGACGGATGTAATGTAGTTCAACAAGGTGGTGTTCAATACTATGACTGTGCAGGTATTTATTATGAAACTTTCTACCAAAACGGTTCAACAGTATATAAAGTAGTACAATTTTAAAATAAATGCTCAGAGAGTGAGAAATTTTTCTTGTTTCTCTTTGAGTATTTTATTAGGAAAATAATTGAAAAACTAAATTTTGAGCCAATCAAACATCATTTTTGCTGTTAATTGCCAGTTTAGAAATATATCTAATGTCGTTAAAATTTCTTCTTGAGATTTAATTTCTGGTAATTGATTAGGTTGTAAAATCATCACAGATTGATCGTCACAATCGATTAACCAACCTAATTTTGAGCCATGATTTAAACAGAATAATATTTTGTCAATAACTTTATTTGTTGATTGCTCAGGTGATAAAATTTCGATAATCCAATCAGGGGTAATAGTAAATTTATTAGCAATTTCTCCAGTGTCTGTTTTCGGTAAGTTTTTCCATAGGAAAACCCCAATATCAGGCACAATGACACGGTTATTAACTATGCAACGAATTTCAGGTAAAGCATAGGCAATTTTGTCTTTTCGAGCAATCTGATTAATAAAAGAGCTTAATTCTCCTTGTATTAAACTATGTTTTCCTTGAGGCATCGGTTTTTGTATAATTTCACCGTTAATAAATTCTGATGCGGGTTTAGTATCAGGGAACTTCAGAAAATCCTCTAAACTTAACTTTTTTTTAATAGGGTTACCGGCAATCATAAATATTAAAATTTTGTCTCGAAAAACTTACCTGTTACCTTAACATAAATATTAATTTGATATTTAAGCACTCAATGACAATTGTCACCGTGAATCATTCTTATTCTGAACATCAATATCAACAACAAAGGGCATGGATTAATATTAACCATCAAGCCTTGACTAACAATGTACAAGAACTCAAGAAATTTTTAAACCCTCACACTCAGTTAATGGCAGTCATCAAAGCCGATGCTTATGGTCATGGTGCGGTAAAAGTAGCCGAAACTATCTTGCAATCAGGGGTGGATTCTTTAGCCATTGCTACCTTATCTGAAGGCATGGAGTTAAGGGAAGCAGGTATTACAGCACCAATACTCATTTTAGGAGCGATTAACACGGCAGATGAGGTCAAAGACATTGTAAAATATGACTTAGAGCCCACTTTATGCACCCCTTCACAGGCTTTGATTTTTGCGGAAACTTTAGAGTGTCTTAAGGCAACTTTACCCGTACATCTCAAGTTAGACACGGGAATGTCAAGACTTGGTACTCATTGGCATCTTGCGGTAGATTTCGTTGAATATATCCAACAATTCCCTCAGTTACATCTATCGAGTATTTATTCCCATTTAGCCACTGCCGATGATGTTGACTCAACTATGATGAAAGTACAACATTCTCGTTTTGAAGAGGCGATTTCGGCATTAAAAGCCAGTGGTATCAATATCCCTCGTTTACATTTAGCCAATTCTGCCGGTACTTTAAGGGATCGCAATTTACATTATGATATGGTAAGAGTCGGTTTAAGTTTATATGGTATTTATCCTGCACCTCACTTAAAAGATAAGGTTAAACTACAACCAGCATTAGAAGTTAAAGCTCGTATTACGCAAATTAAAACTTTACCGCCTCATACAGGTGTCAGCTATAGTCATACCTTTAAATGCGATCGCCCTATCAAGATGGCCGTAGTGGGAATTGGTTACGCTGACGGGATTCCTCGTTTATTATCAAATAAAATGAAGGTAATAATTCAGGGTAGATTTGCACCTCAAATTGGTAATATTACCATGGATCAATTAATGTTAAATATCACAGATTTTCCTGACTTAGAAGTAGGAGAAATTGTAACTTTATTAGGTCGAGAAGAAGATTTGGAAATTACTGCTGATGATTGGGCGAATGCGATTGGGACAATTTCATGGGAAATATTATGCCGTTTCAAGGGGCGTCTTCCGAGGGTAAGTAATAAAACCTTGAACTATTGCGGGATCGCTAACTAACAGAAAGCGGTCTCGCAGAGCGATTGCCTACGGCAGCACTGATAAAATAAAGGTTGCAGAATCTAGATTTAGCAAAAGTTTTCCGAAAGTTCCAGAAGAAAGAGCGTTAATTGCCCATGGGAAAAGCAAGCAATGCCAACACGAAGAATTAATTTATCGGTTGCGGTTGTGCTTTTAACATCTCCTCGTCTTGGATGTGGTATCGACAGAAGTTTTCTTGGAATAATTGTGCTAATTTATTGGCTTGCTTATAGTAAGCATTTGGATTACTCCATGTATGTTCCGGGTTTAAAATATTAGGGGAGACGTTAGGGACACTTTCAGGCACTAATACCTTAAAAATAGGATGAGGAGAGAATTTGACATTATCTAAATCACCGTTTAAGGCGGCGGAAACCATTGCCCGTGTATCTTTGATGGAGATACGACTACCGACACCATAACTTCCCCCAGTCCATCCTGTGTTAATGAGATATACTTTAGAATTATATTTTTCCAGTCTTTCCCCTAACATCTTGCCATAGACTACCGCCGACAGAGGTAAGAAGGGTTTACCAAAACAGGCTGAAAATGTGGCTTGTGGTTCAGTTATGCCTCTTTCCGTCCCCGCTACCTTACTGGTGTAACCTGACATAAAATGGTACATGGCTTGTTCTTTGGTTAAGAGGGAGATAGGCGGTAGCACTCCAAAAGCATCGGCGGTGAGGAAAATTACGGTTTTTGGATGACCCCCTATACCGGGGATAACACAGTCAGGGATATGACTAATGGGATAGGCGACTCTGGTGTTTTCTGTCCAACGGGCATCATCATAGTCAGGATGACGATTAAAGGGGTCTAAGACTACATTTTCGGCGATGGCACCAAAACGAATCGCAGACCAAATTTGAGGCTCATTGTCATAGGATAGACTGATAGTTTTTGCATAGCAACCTCCTTCAAAATTAAAGATACCATCTTGAGACCAACCATGCTCATCATCACCGATTAAAAATCTTTGAGGGTCAGCACTAAGAGTAGTCTTACCAGTACCCGACAAACCAAAAAAGAGGGCTGTATTCCCGTCGTGACCAATATTAGCAGAACAGTGCATCGGTAGAACATCTTTTAAGGTCATAAAATAATTCATCAAAGAAAAAACCGCTTTTTTCGCTTCTCCGGCATATTTTGAGCCGCCGATGATAATTAATTTTTTGGCAAAGTTCGCTACGATAAATGCTTCCGAGTTAACACCGTCATCAAAGTCAGGATCACTATGTAATCCGGGAACACAAATTACAGTAAAATCTGCTTGGTGAGTGGCTAATTCTTCTGAGGTAGGACGAATAAACATCTGATGTGCAAATAAATTCTGCCATGCCAACTCGTTAATGATTCTCACACTCATGCGATAACGGGGATCTGCACCTACATAACCGTCAAAAATATAGAGATCTCGTTTTTGACAATAAGAAATAACTCTGCGGTATAACAAATTAAAATTTTCCTCGGAAATCGCCACATTTAACTCATTCCAGTGAATTTCTTCCCTTGAGGTTGGTTCATCTACAATAAACTTATCTTTAGGCGATCGCCCTGTATATTTCCCCGTTTTCACACATAAAGCTCCATTGTCAGCTAGAATTCCCTCTCCTTTAGCCAAAGAATGTTCAATTAATTTAGGCACGGACAAATTACGGTAAACATGAGTAGGATTTTTAATCCCTAACTTATCCAAACCATAAAGAGAGAGATGAGGGGGATAATTACTCGTATCATGGGGAAGGGATGTTTCCTGGGTCATCAAACGTTTATCAATAAGATGAGATATATGGGATTTTTGTTCAGCCATTTCGGGAAAAGGTAAAGAGGATATAGCCATTGGTTTAACTCCTTAAAGGTATCAATTTTTATGAATAAAACTTCGGATCCAAGCCACCACCCACCCATGATGTAGTCGATGAGCAATAGTCAATTATTGCGATTTTGTATATTAGACATCTCCCACAATTATGCTAAAAGCCTTATTACATCACCCAAAAAATAAGGGTTTTTGGAGAGATCTATTAAAACGTAAACAAGTAGTCTTGATGGATAGCAACTGAAAACATACTCAATTTTAACAGATTTAACTGATCAAAATATAAAGAAGACTGAATAATTAACCGACTAATACAGACCAAAAAACGTAGTTAAATGTAGAAATATGCTGGAAGATATAGTTAACCGTAGTAATATTTTGTTTTTTTTATTCTGACAAATTGAGTAATCTTTTTAACCGTTTTTCTTTTTTATTTTGTCTGTGATTGTTGATAAATTTTTCTGGCAATAAATCTTAACTAGATATTTTTCTAAAGCATATAATTATAATAAACAAACTCAGGTTTAACTTTTCCAAACTTTAACAAAATTTAACTATCCTTAATGATTGTAAATAAAATGACTGTAAATTTGGGGTTCTTTGGAAAATATAAAATGATCGTCTCTACGGTGAAGCCGGTAATGATGTGCTTTTTGGAGGGAATGGCAATGATGTCCTTTATGGGCAAGCTGGCAATGATCTCCTAAGGGGTGGCCTCGGTAATAACTTGATCGTGGGTGGCACTGGCAATGACACGATGAGGTAAGAATCCACCGACATAATCTTTGATTATGTCGGTGGGAGTGTCAAGGTTTAGTTTTAACGGTGACGTCACCATTAGTGAGGGTTTGACAGGCTAAACGATAATTTTTGGGTTTTTTGCGTAATTTTCGTTCTTCAAAGTCAGTTTTAGGGGATAAGTTTTCCATGCCAGAGACAATTTCCACAATACAAGTCGCACATTGCCCATAACCGCCACAATTCATGAGTTTACCCCGAAGTTTATAAATATCTATGCCATTTTGTAAGGCTTTTTCTCTCAAATTTGCACCATCTGCGGCGACAACGTCCTGATTTTCATTGATAAACGTGATTGTCGGCATTTTGCTTTATCCCTCTTAAAGTATTAAGTTTTCTATACTAATATTAAGGAATTATCACAAAAAATGCAGCGAGATGATCGGTCAATATTTGAAATTCCCGTGCAATAATGAATGTTTATGCTTTATTATTTGAAAATAATCTATAATTTTTAAACTTAGAAACGGTATTTTGACATCCAGTATGGTAATTAATACTTCTAGTTCATTTCGACGTTATACTCCTCCTACTTGTACTTTAGAAATCTACCACCCTCATTCCTTTTGGGGTAATTTCGGTTCGAAACCCTTTCCGCAACATTTTAGTTTCCAGTTACATTTTGATGATCCTCGTTTACCTCAAGATGATAGGAGTAGTATTGTTGGCGATCGCAATTTACTAGAAAAATTAAGAGAAAAAGTAGATGAGTATCTGAATAACTATTTACAAATTAATAGTATTTTGGATGAATGTTTAGCCTGTGAGTTACCGTCAGAAAATCAAGAAGAATTTATCTCCATAACCAGGGATTCAGCTTATCGTCATCGCCTTTTTTTTCATTCTTTTTTCCCGAAAGGGGAGATTGTGGAAGTAATTTTAACGAACACTCAATTATTAGATTTTGTTAACGCTTTATGGGCTTATCATTTAGATGCCATAAAAGTCACTGTAGATCCAGATGATTCTATTTCTAGTAACTTAGGGTTAACGATAACCATAACTGCTTTAGTCTGTTTAATCGGCGGCAGTATTTTGTGGCGTTATGAACAACAAACTGTCAGCAATCCCACTGGAGAGGAATTGAACCAAGAAGCCATTAAACCTAATATAGAGCCTGTAATTCCACCTTCATCATTGGATCCTAAAACCTTACCGCCGATTATCACCCCAGAAGTGCCAGAAAATCTCAAAAACAGAAATCCTCTCTCACCACCTCCCACCATTACCCCACCACCACAAGTTGGGGAAACAAATACAGCAAATAACGATATGGTCAATAATAATAAAGGAAAGAGTCAAAGGACGGAAGTTATCATTGCACCACCACCCCTAGCACCACCCATATCCAATTTACCACCACCGCCAGTGGTGATAGAAGATACAAATCCCGCAAATATCATTAGTCTTAAACCATCTATCCCTGTTGCAACACCTTCTTTTCAAGCTGGTCAATCTCCAGGAACGTCAACCCCCGAATATCCCTCATATCTTTCGAGTTTACCTGTATTACAATCTAGTAATTCCGAGAAACTGCAAAATCCCTTACCTAGGCCGTCAAAGAATATCTCCAATGTGACTCAACCTGGTATTAATACTTTAAACAGTATTTCTCCCTCTGTTATTGAAAATATGCCTGATTTTAGGGAACAGATAAGCAGATTAAACTCATCTTCTAATGAGACAAAATCCGCCGAAGTCGTTTCTGGTGAAGTGAAACAATATTTTCAAAATAAGTGGCAACCACCAGAAAACCTCAAACAAAGTATTGAATATCGCCTAAATTTTAATCAGAATGGTTCTGTAACTAAAATTACTCCTATAGGACAAGTAGCAATTATTTTTCTTGATCGTACAAAAATGCCGTTATTAGGGGAAAAAGTTACATCTCCATTTACCGATGTCGATCAAGTCACCATAAGACTAATTTTAAGTCCCAACGGTAATATACAAACTTTTCATGAATCAAAATAAAAAGATTTTCTTGAGTCTTCATTAGAGTACGGAGAGGGTGGGATTTGAACCCACGGACTATTCCTAGTCACTCGATTTCAAGTCGAGCGCGATCGACCACTCTGCCACCTCTCCAGATAACAAGCATTTCAGATTATAACAAAAAAAAGAATCCTGTTGCCAAGAATCCCTGACGAAAGTCAAGGTAAACCCATACTCATTTCTGAGATTAAATTCGATTAGCTAACATTAAGGCTGCCTGTTTCCATTTGCCCATTTTTCTGAGTAAATTGGCGGCTTTGAGTTTATTTCCTGCCAAGTTCCACGCTTCTACAGCTAAATCCCATTTCCCTTCTCCCTGTTGTTCACAAGTATAGGCGACTTTTTCCCATTGAGTTATTTGACGCCAACATTCTTCCGCTAATTGCCAGTATCGTCCTTGTTCATAACAAAGGGCGGCTTTGATAATTTTGTCTTCAACATCGCTTTGTAACCATGTTTCTGCTGCTTTTTGCCATTGTTTTTGTTGTTGATAGGCCATCGCTACCATATCGTACCGAGATAAATTTTGCCAACAATCAGCGTTTTTCTGCCATAATTGGGCATTTTGATAGGCTAAAGCGGCTTTTTCCCACTCAGAAATCAGTTCCCATGCTTCTCCTGCACATTGCCATTTAGATTGTTTTTCACAAACCAGAGCGACTTGTTGCCAATTCTCTAGTTGTCGCCAACAGTTTTCGGCTTCAGAGTATTGTTGAATCTTTTCATAAATTTCTGCCCCTAATTTATAGTTATTGGCAAGAATGTAGGCAAAAGCGGCTTGATCCCACTGGTTTTGTTTTTCACAGGTGAAGGCGACTTTTTCCCAGTCTTCGAGTTGACGCCAGAGGTTTTGTGCTAAATCCCAAAATTCTCCTTGTTGATAGCAAACAGCGGCCTTGGCTAATTGAGAAATTTGTAACCATGCAGAGGCAGCTTTTCCCCACTGTTGTTGTGTTTGCCAAATATCGGCGGCGGTTTCCCACTTGGATTGTTTTTCAGCCATCACAGCGGCTTTTTCCCAATTACCGATAACTAACCAACAAGATTCTGCTTTTCCCCAGTTTTCCATAACTGCATAACATCTAGCGGCATTTTCCATGTTATCCACTGCCAACCATGCCTCGGCGGCCTTTTCCCATGCCCGTTGTTTTTCACAAGTGATGGCGACTTTTTGCCAATTTTGCAGTTGACGCCAACATTCTTCGACTTTTGGCCAATTTTCTCCTTTTTCATAACAATTACCTGCTTTTTCGATTTCCCCTATTTTTAGCCAAGAAGTAGCGGCTTTTTCCCACTTCTGTTGTTTTTCACAAGTGATGGCCACTTTTGGCCAATTTTCAAGTTTAAGCCAACATTCTTCTGCTTTTGGCCAATTTTCTTCTTTTTCGTAACAATTACCAGCTTTTTCGGTTTCCTCTATGTTTAACCAAGAAGTGGCGGCTTTTTCCCATGCCTGTTGTTTTTCACAAACTATGGCGACTTTTTGCCAATTTTGCAGTTGACGCCAACATTCTTCTGCTTTTGGCCAATTTTCTCCTTTTTCGTAACAATTACCGGCTTTTTCGATTTCCTCTATTTTTAACCAAGAAGCAGCGGCTTTTTCCCACCCCTGTTGTTTTTCCCATAACTCGGAGGCAGATTGCCACTTATGTTGTTTTTCGTAAATTTCTGCTAATTTCGGCCAATTTTCAAGTTTAAGCCAACACTCTTCGGCCTTTTGCCAATTTTCTGCATTTTCATAACAAATACCCGCCGAGTCTAGGTGATTAATTTTTTCCCACGAGGTAGCGGCTTTTTTCCATTTTGCTAATTGTTGCCAGATAGTAGCGGAATCTTGCCATTTTTCTTGTTTTTCGCAAAGAATAGCGACTTTTTGCCAATTTTCTAGTTTACGCCAACATTCTTCTGCTGATTGCCATGCCTCTACTTTTTCATAACAAAAGGCGGCTTTTTCCTCTGGTTTAACTTTTTGCCATGTTTGTGCCGCTTCTAACCATTTTTCCTGTCTTTCACACATCACCGCTACGTTAACCCATTGTTGCAGTTGTCGCCAACAGTCTTCAGCTTTTGGCCAATTTTTAGCCAACTCATAATCAAGGGAAGCCTGAGATAACTCCCCTAACTGTAACCAAATATCCGCTGACTTTTGCCAATGATGTTGTTTTTGACAAACTGTGGCTACTTTTTCCCAGTCCTCGAGTTGACGCCAACAAAATTCTGCTTCTTTCCATGCCTTGACTTTTTCATAACACCAAGCCGCTTGAGAATATTCTTCTAATTGTTGCCATGCCTTTCCGGCTTCGGAAAACCGTTGTAATTTTTGCCAGAGATTAGCGGCAGATTGATAATCCTTCTGGTGATAACAACAAAAAGCGACTTCTTGCCAATTTTCCAATTCCCGCCATAAATTTTCGGCTAAATTCCATAACTTTCCCTGAGAGTAACATTTAGCGGCGGATTTTTTTTCACCAATTTGTAACCATGCCTCGGCGGCTTTTTGCCATTCTCCTTGTTTCTGATAAATAAGGGCAAGTTTTCCCCAATTTCTTAATTTTAGCCAACAAGTCTCAGCGTTTGACCAAAGTTGGGCTTTTTCATAACATAAACCTGCTTTTTTGGGGTCTTTTACCATTTCCCATGCGTAACCTGCCTTTTGCCAATTTTCTAATTGTTGCCAAATTTGTGCGGCAGACTGCCATTTATGTTGAGACTCGCAACACAAAGCGATATTCGGTTGATGGTTAAGTTTGCGCCAACAGTTTTCTGCTTCTTGCCAATACATTCCCCGTTGATAACTTTCCGCGGCTTGGCGAAGTTGCGGAATTTTTAGGTAGTTTTCCGCCGCTTTTTGCCATTGTTGTAATTTTTCCCAAATCTTTGCTGATTCTTGCCATTTTTCTTGTGCTTCACAACATAAGGCTATTTTGTGCCAATCCTTTAATTTTCGCCAACAAATTTCGGCTTTTTCCCACTGAGAATTTTTTTGGTAACAAATAGCGGCTTTTTCCCATTTTTCAATTTTTTCCCACTGTAAGGCGGCTTTTTCCCATTGATTTTCCTCCTCTCTAATTAAGGCAGTTTTTTCCCATGCTTCTTGTTTTTCCCACATCAAAGCACAGCGGGATAAATCACTCCTTTGACGATAAACTTTTTCTGCTGTTAAATAACATTTTTTCGCTTCTTCTTCATTACCTTGTTTTTTATATTCATCTCCTGTTTTTTCCCATTGTTGACTAAGTTTTAAACACCGTAAATAATTTTCACTATCATTGGCTTTTTCAAAACAAATAATAGCCAAATTATAATGATGATTTTTTTGAAAATATCTGCCTTTTTCCTGCCACTGTAAAGGTGTTAAGTTTTCCCATTTTTTTAACCATAAATTTTCATCAATTTCCTGCCAACAGTTAACGGCTTGTTGCCATTTTCCTAAAATATTCCACAAATCTCCCGCTTTTCCCCAGTTACCTTCATTTTCGGCGATATAAGGTTGAATCAGTTTTGCATTTTTATACTTTTTTATCTGCCAATAACATTCATAAGCCTGTTTCCATGCACCTTGATGATGATAAACTTGAGCAATATTTTCAACATTATCCTCAAGGGAAATGGTAAAAAAGTCTTCTAAATTTTCAGTATTCCCTTTAGTCAAGTAACCTTCTAAATTAGGATAGTTGTCCCCAAGGTTAAAATTACTTTCATAACAGTAAATTTTCTCTTTCACACACCCCAAACAAAGGTATAAATATTTTTTCAATAAATCTGTTGTCAAACTATTGTATTTAATTTTGTTAAAGTAGCTAAAAAAGTTCCAAAGGATAATTTCGTCGAATTTTAAACCGTCTATTTCATTAATAGTGAGAATCCGACTGCAAGAAACCTCTTGACTGGTTTTAAAAATAGTAAGTAATTTTTCTTTTTCTTGATTGTTAGTAACTACGATACATTTATCCAAGGCAAAGTTTTTTCCCAAACTCAATAGTTTCGATTCTGGGGCAATAATCCATAAACAATTACTATTTTCTTGGAGAATACGGTTATTTTTGAGAATATCCTTGCTGGGAGATTTTTTCGTTGACTCTAAATTTAATAATCCTTGACTAAAATTGATTAAGTCTTCATTGGCAATCAAGTTAAAGGTTAATTTTCCCTGGTTAATCGTCAGCTCATTTTCTTGGGGGGAAACAAATTTTTCAATTTTATTGATAAAAGTTTCTGAGTCATAAATAGATTTTTCACTATCATAGGTAAAACAAAAGTTAGGAGCTAAATTTTTATCGGGATCTTTTTTCGTCAGAGTTATAATTAATTTTAAAGCTATATCATTTAATTTATGAACGTTATCGCAGTAAACTTGAGAATAAATACCGATAAAAGGTTCAGAAAGATGTTGTAAAATATAATTGCTTAAATCGATCTCATCCCAATAGTTATTCTTAGTTAACCATTGTTGATATTGAACAGCTAATTGATAAATTTGCTTCGGGTTAACATCTTGAGGTAAAAAACTGTATTTTTGAGTTTGTTGTTGATAATCTTCTACCGAAATTAAGTTATAATCATTCTTGGGACAAATACTATTTCCTTTAATTAAATAATAGATTTCTTGCCAAAGATACCATGATTCTAGCTCTTCTATTTCTTGATTATTTAAAAACTTGTGCTTAAATTTGTCATAGTTAATTTCTTGGCTTCTAAGAAAACTATTGCTTGGTAAAATATGGTTATCTTGAGCAAATTTACAACAAAAACTGATGTATTCATCTATAATTAAGTTATCAACTTTTTCTCCTTTCGATAATTCTTGAAACAGATATTTTGTGTGATGTTTATTGCTTAAACTATCGCTAAGATAAAGAATTTTTTCTTCCTGATTTCTTTTACTTGTTTGAATAGCCTTTATCAAAGATACCGTTGTTTTTCCTGTGTTGTTAAATCCCTGTAAAAGTAACGGTAAAGGTTGTTTAATATTATTAATTTCTTCTAAGGAGATGAGACATTTATGGTCGTTGATATGGGATATTTTTAAATCTTGTAAAGTATAATAAAAGAAATCATTAAAGTTACTTTCAAAGTCTTCGCTTTGTATTTTTAAATTTTCTTTGCTTTTAAAGTTATTAATAATTTGGCTACTAATAGAGTTATCTTCCCGATTAATATTAATATCAATGTCAACTACTTTTGCTGAAATCCCTTCCTTAAATACAATGACTCTTTTAAGCTTATTTTTATCAAAAATATTTAAAATTTTAACTCTATTTTCTTTATTTACAGGAATATTGGTAATAAATATCTCTAATTTATAGTTATAGTTAAGGCGATAAATAACCTTGCCTTGTTCTCTTTTTTTGACTTCTGAAGTTAATAAATGATGATGAATAATGCTTTCTAAATTTGTTAAAATTATCTCTTGATTTGAAGAATTAAGTAAGTTTATTTTCTTTCTTAAACCATTACTAATAATGAGAGAGTATTTATTGTTCATTAATTTATTAGTTAATTTTAAATAAGTGATTATAGGATATTATCAAAAGTGAAAGATACAAACAAGATACCATAAGTAAGATTATAAATAAAAGTTAATTGTTAACTGTTCATAATTTAATTTAATTGTTTGCTTTATTTATTTATCAGTCAAAATTTTATTTTTTATTCCTTGTGTATTGATGCTTAATCAAAGAATTACCATATCTCTTGCAAAGACGCAAAGGGGGGTAATTGTTGTCTTTATCAAATTGTCTTAATGATAAGGGCTAAATTTTAAAAGTGTGTGGGAAAGAGTACAAAATCTCAGTTCATGAGATAATGAGTCGGTAAACTACTTTTAAACTATTTATTATGTTAAAATCTTTGATCTCGGTGATACTTATTCTTTTTACCATTACTTTGACTTCTTGTTCATCTGCACTTAGTGGTTTACAAGGATACGTTGATCCTACGGAAGCTTATCAATTTTTATATCCTAATGGTTGGATGTCGGTGGATGTAAAAAATGCAAGTGAAGGGGTGGATGTGGTTTATAAAGATTTTCTTGAACCTAGTGAAAATTTAAGTGTTATTGTCAGTGAAGTTGATCGAAAAAAAAATTTAGCAGATTTAGGTACCCCCGCAGAGGTCGGTTATCGCTTTATGCAAATGGTTAATCAAAATACTAGCAATGAAAGGGAAGCCGAATTAATCTCTGCCGAAAAAAGAGAACAAAATCTTCAAGATTATTATTTACTAGAATATAAAGTCAAATTATCCAATAATCAATATCGTCATAACTTAGCCAGTGTTGCCACTAAAAACGGTAAATTGTACACTTTTAACATCTCTACCACAGAATCTCGTTGGCAAAATGTAGAGGACTTGTTTAAAACCGTAGCTAAATCTTTTAGCCTCTCTTAAACAACACTTAAATTTCCTTTGAGATTCTTGTTTGTGCCTTTGCCAGAGAAAACCTCTATAATCATTAACCTTCCTTACCTGATCCAAAACAAAAAAATTGCTTACCAACTGATTTTATGCCTAAATTTGTTCTTGCTTCTGCTTCTCCCGCCCGTTTAAAACTGCTGAAAATGATTGGCATTGAACCCATTGTTCATAGTAGCAATTACGACGAATCTCAACTTAATTTAACCGACGTCACAGATTTAGTCAATACTTTGGCATGGAAAAAAGCTAAAACCGTCGCTAGTTTTTTCCCTTCTGCCTTAGTTTTAGGTTGCGATTCTGTGTTACAAATGGAGGGGGAAATTTATGGTAAGCCTGACAATGCCGAAATTGCCATCGCACGTTGGCAAAAAATGAGGGGAAAAATAGGCAAATTATATACAGGCCATGCTTTAATTAACACTGACACCCAAGAAAAAACGATTCAGTGTGGCATCACAGAGGTATATTTTGCTGATATTGATGATTCTGTTATTAAAGCTTATGTAGCCACAGAAGAACCATTGAAATGCGCTGGTAGTTTTGCTTTAGAGGGTAAAGGAGGAGTTTTTATTGATAAAATTATCGGCTGTCATAGTAATGTAATTGGCTTAAGCCTGCCGTTATTACGCATAATGTTAGCAAATTTAAGCTTTCGGGTAACAGATTTTTGGTAAGTTGTTACAGACAATTTGAGTTAAGCTAATTGAAAGAAGAAATTTAAGGTAATCTAAATCATGAGCAAAATTGAAGAAGTAAAAGCGAAAATTAGAAACGGAGAAATCGAAGAAGCTATGGCGATCGCAATGTCGGAGGCCATGAAAATAGAAATAGTCACCACTACTAGTGATCAAGATAACTCCCCTTCTACGTCTTCTCGTACTTTTATAGACTTATTACAGAATGAAATCGATCACGAGCTAGGGGATCCTCACATTGAAAATTTACACTTTCAAGAAGTAGAAAAAGCTCACGAGAAAATTTTACAAAATGCTCAAAGCTTACAAAAAATATTTAATATTTTACAACAAAATTTAGACGAATTTAGTTAAATATTTTAATTATTTAAAATTCTAAAACGTCTAAGATATATATTTAATTATGGAGTAAAAATAATGGTTAATAATGAAGATATTAAAGAATTATTAGAGAAAAAAAAGTTACAACAGATTTTTTTTATTGCCTTAAGTAACAGTTTAAAACTTACGTTAACTAGTACTTATAAAGGGAAAGATAAAATATCTAATATCGAGACTGAAATTAACTTATTAAAGGGATTAACCACTAAAATAAGTGATCAAAGTTTACTTTCTAATAATAATGTCCTAAAATTTCATCAAAAACAAGTAGCAAATGTGTATGAAATTTGGGAGAAAAATAGAGAAACTTTGGTTAAAGTTTTACAAATAATTGCCGGAAATTCTGAGGATGATTTCACTGATTTTGAATTAAATTCCTCCCCGCAAAATAGATTAAACTATAAGGAAAATCAAGAATATGAAGAAACGATACGAGATGATGATGAGGAAAATTGGATTGATGACATAGAAAACGAAACACCGGAATCCGAGAATCAAAGTCCAAAATCAGAAAATTTTGAGGATACATCATTAGATTTAGAAATGGTGTCAGAAGAAGAAATCTTCACCGATGAAAATAAAGAAGACATTGAAGATAAGGAAGAAAACTGGGATGATTTTATGGATGAAATGCCAGAAAAAGAAGAAATAGTCACAAAAGAAGAAGTGGTGATAAATTCTGACGGCGAAGATGATTCTCCTAGTTTAGAAGTGAGTGACGATTGGCAAGAATGGTTAGAAGAAGATAATTCATCTAATAATAATGGAGAACATGAACCTCAAGCCATTGATTGGAGTGAAGAAGATTGGCAAGAAGAGGAGGAAATAATTTAATGCAGGGAGAAGTCCCTCACAGGGGTAGGTTTTTTACAATTAGATTCTGGCGGAGGTGGATAAGGTAAGGAGGACAAGGCAGGGCAAATGTACACATTTCCTTATATTATTCCTTATATTATTCCTTCTGTCGATTATGGGGATTTTTCATTGATTATGCTCCTAAATCCCCAATTTTTGCGACTTTTTGCGATTTTTTTCCCCACTAATCCAATCTAATCGAAAGTGCGACAAGCGACACATTGAGTTAATCTTTGTTTGAGGGAATTGAAAGGGATTTTATCGATAATTTCTGCGGCAAAAGCATCCATTAATAAATGTCTGGCATCATATTCATTTAACCCACGACTGCGCAGATAAAAAATCTCATCGGCTTCTAATTGGCTTACTGTTGCACCATGTGCACATTTAACATTATCGGCGGTGATTTGTAACTCTGGTTTGGTGTTAATCCGTGCCTTTGATGACAATAATAAATTACGATTGAGTTGAACTGCATTGGTTAATTGTGCTAATTTGGGTACGTGAATTTTACCGTTAAAAACACCGCGCCCGGAATCGTCAATAATGAATTTATGAAGTTGGTTAATAATGCCATGGGGTTTACTTAGACTAACTTCGCTATGGGTATCGCCTATTTGCTTACCCTGTAACATAGTTAAACCGTTAAGATAGGTCTCTGTTTGTTCTCCTTCTTGTTGTATATGAAGATTATGACGATATAATTTACCACCTAAACTCACTTCATTGATGTTGTAACGGCTATTTTGAGCTTGAAATACATTAGTTTTGGCGATATGAAAACCATCTCCTGATTCACGCTGAATGCGAGTATGACCAACTTGGGCGTTATCTTGGAGATGAATTTCTGTGACCACATTGGTCAAATAATATTGTTGTTTTGCCGAATCAGAACATCCAGAAGCAATTGCACCATAATACTCGATAAAATTAAAGTTAGAATTTGCCTCGGCTACAACCAAAATACGAGGTTGGGTAAAACTAGGAAAATTACCTCTAGCGGTGAGGTGCAGAAGATGAATAGGGGTAGTAATTTTCGTGTTAGCCTTTACCCAAATCACAAAAGCATCGGTAATTCCCGCGGAATTTAAAGCAGTAAAAACTTCATTTTCAGGCTCATTTTTACTTAAATATTCACTAATTTTAGCGATTTTATTACTATCTAAATTACTTAAATTTCCCACATAAATATTATCATCAGATAACGCCGAAATATCTGATAAATGAGGAGCATAAAAACCGTTAACAAAAACTAAACAAGAATGAGAGGCTTCTTGTAAAATAAATCCCTCCATCACAGAAGAATTCAACTCATTTTTAGTGGCTAAACGCCAGTCTTGCTTTTGTAAATCCGATAAATCAGTAAAACGCCAATCTTCATCTTTGTCTGTGGGAATATGTAATTTAACAACTTTATTCGCACCTTGTTGACGAGTTTCTCGAACAAAATTAGCCAAATCACCATTAAAATTGAGAGGTTGATTTTCACTAAGTTGTAATAAACTTCCCAAGTAAGCATCTTCCATAACCTTAAAGGTATCTGGTTTTAACATTGCAATAGCATCAGTCATAATTTAAGTAATAAGTAAGGGAATAGGGAATAGGCAATAGTTTATGTTATTTAATTATTAATTGCTTAGGGCTAATTGTTCTTCTTCCAAGAAATCGTAACCTTTTGCCTCTAACTCTAAAGCCAAATTTTTATCACCACTCATGACAATTTTGCCCCCATACATTACATGAACAAAATCAGGGGTAATATAATCAAGTAATCGTTGATAATGAGTAATTAATAAAAAGGCATTATCGGGGGTGCGTAATTGATTAACTCCTTCCGACACAATGCGCAAAGCATCAATATCTAAACCTGAATCTATCTCGTCTAAAATGCCTAAAGTTGGTTCAAGTAAAGCCATTTGCAGAATTTCGTTACGTTTTTTTTCGCCGCCGGAAAACCCTTCATTTAGACTTCTAGCCAAGAAAGCCGAGTTCATTCTTACTACTTCTAACTTTTGCTCCACTAAATCTTCAAAGTCGAAAGCGTCTAATTCTTCTAATCCTAAATGTCTGCAACGGGCGTTATATGCCACTCTTAAAAAGTCGAGGTTACTAACTCCCGGTATTTCTAAAGGATATTGAAACGCTAAGAAAATACCTGCTAATGCCCTTTCTTCAGGCTCTTTTTCTAGCAAATTTTCACCTAGATAGATTATCTCACCTCCGGTTACTTCATACTCAGGATGTCCACTTAATACTTTAGAAAAAGTGCTTTTTCCTGAACCGTTACGCCCCATAATAGCGTGTATTTCACCTGCTTTTATTTCTAAGTTTACCCCTGTAAGAATGGGAGTGCCATCGACACTGGCGGTTAAGTTACGCACTGATAATATAGTTTGATTCATAATAAATATAGTGTCAGTTTTTTTACTAACGGATATAGAAGTTACATTAAAATTTATTTTCTGTAGGATCTATTTTAGGCTACTTTAGCAACAATTTTGTTGTTTAACTCAAAAATTTCGGCAAAATTTAGCTTAAATGTCAAAAGAAGCCCCACGCCGTAAACACGACAAAAAAAACAGGTAAGTGACACGAATTTATTACCTTCTGCCCTCTCTCTCAATACTGCGGGGGATTTGAAAAATTCCTGTTACTTATAATCGTAACTCTGTTTACTCAACCTGAAAACAAAGTCTAATTATTTTGCCTGAAACATCACATCGACTTTAAAATAGAAAGGTTATATTGATTGATCAAAAAATTTTAAAGTATTCAGTGTTATGAGTAAAAAGTTTGATTATGATTTAATTATTATCGGTGCTGGTGTTGGTGGTCATGGTGCAGCACTTCATGCTGTTAAAATGGGTTTGCAAACTGCTATCATCGAGGCTGGAGATATGGGCGGCACCTGTGTTAATCGTGGTTGTATCCCTTCTAAAGCCTTATTAGCTGCATCGGGTAAAGTTAGAGAATTGTCCCATAATGAGCATTTACAGACTATGGGGGTGAATGTTGGGGGTGTTAGTTTCGATCGCCAAGTCATTGCAGATCATGCTAATAATTTAGTGAGCAAAATTCAATCAGATTTAACCAACAGTTTAACTCGTTTAAAGGTAGATATTATTAGAGGTTGGGGTAAAATTTTGGCATCGCAAAAAGTCGGCGTAATTACCGACACCGGTGAAAAAGTAATTACCGCTAAAGAGATTATGTTATGTCCAGGGTCGACTCCTTTCGTGCCTAGGGGTGTCGAAATTGACGGTAAGACCGTTTATACTAGCGATCAAGCGGTGAAATTGGAATCTTTACCTCCGTGGGTGGCAATTATCGGTAGTGGTTACATTGGCCTAGAATTTGCTGATGTTTATACCGCTTTGGGTTGTGAAATTACCATGATTGAAGCCTTAGATCAATTAATGCCCACTTTTGACCCCGATATTGCTAAAATTGCAGAGCGAGTTTTAATCAATAGTCGTGACATCGAAACCTATACTGGAGTCTTTGCCACAAAAATCACCCCCGGCACTCCCGTTACCATCGAGTTAACCGACGCCAAAACTAAGGAAGTAGTAGAAGTATTAGAAGTCGATGCTTGTTTAGTGGCTACCGGGCGCATTCCAGCAACAAAAAATCTAGGTTTAGAAAACGTGGGAGTGGAAACAGAAAGAGGCTTTATTCCCGTTAACGATAAAATGCAGGTATTAAAGGACGGTGAAGTCGTTCCTCATCTTTGGGCGGTGGGGGATGCTAACGGTAAAATGATGTTGGCCCATGCGGCTTCAGGGCAAGGTATCGTGGCTGTGGAGAATATGTGCGGTAACAAAAAAACCATTGATTATCGCAGTATTCCTGCGGCGGCATTCACTCATCCTGAAATTAGCTATGTCGGTTTAAATGAGCCTCAAGCTAAAGAATTAGGTAAAAATGAAAAATTTGAGGTGGCAACGGCTAAAACTTATTTTAAAGGCAATTCTAAGGCCTTAGCCGAAGGAGAAACCGACGGAATGGCTAAGATTATTTACCGTAAAGAGACAGGAGAGTTACTAGGTGTCCATATTATCGGGATTCATGCTTCAGATTTAATTCAAGAAGCGGCAAATGCGATCGCCAACCGTGAATCTGTGCATAACCTAGCCTTTAATATTCACGCTCATCCCACCCTCTCGGAAGTATTAGACGAGGCCTATAAACGGGCAAGTTAAAGAAGGCAGGAGTTGAAAGGCAGAGAGATTCCCTGAGGGGCTAAATTCTAAAATTGCCTCGCAACATAAATTCTAGCCTTAACTGAGCAGTATTGCACCACCGATTATCAAAAGCCAGCTATGGCAGCTGGCCTTTAAAAGACTCCCTAAGATATTGCCAATAACAAACTAAATGATTGTTAGAAGACAATCTCAGTCATAACTGTACTCATGTTATTGTTAGGGTTATTGTCGGTGAAACCAGGGGGTGGTGTTACCATTGCCGTGTTAGTCAATGTTGTTGTTGCTTGCCAGACAAGGTAATCGTTATTAGTACCAGTATCGGTTGTGCCCAATCCAGCAGTGAAGAATACATACTCAGCGTCCAAATCAAATCCCGATGCCTGGGTTAGGGTAAGGATATTGCCTTCTACGCTAGTGCCGAAGTCGCCATACTCAAAGGCAAATGATTGTCCGCCATTTATTAGTGTATCTAGGTTGGGAGTAGGATCGTTAGACCAGTAAACCCTTCCTTTTTCAGCGCCTCCAGTACCGTTTTGATCGAGAGAAGAGACCCAAAGGGCACGCCATTGGTCTTCATCGGCTTTAGCCAGTCGGAGAACGTCTTTGTTTAGCTGGTTGCTGATCTCGTTGACATCGCCGTTATTTGTAGGTAAGGTCTCGCCATCAGAAATAACCCCAAGTCCGCGATCGTTTCTTTGATTCCGTTGCCAGAGGACAGTGTCTGTGACATTGTTGGTGGCCTGATAATCAGCAGGGCCATTGTAGTAGAAAGCGTCAGCTGTAACGCCGTTAAGAGTAGTAATGCTCTGACCTAGGTTGGTACCGTTAACCCCTGTGTCGAACAGGCTAAATTCAGATAGCTCGTTGACTGGAGCTAACGTACCCACGACTGTATAGGTGATGCGGCTGCCCGATGGCAGGGTCACCAAGTCGTCAATATCGCCACTTCCATTGGCCTCATTATTTGTGGCTCCGTCAAAAGCTTCGCTAGTCCAGGTTACGTTGGTCAGGGCGGTGGAGAACATATCTACCACCTGAGCATTGGTGGCGGTGAGTTGTCCAGTGTTACTAACTGTGATAGTATAGGTTATGTTTTCTCCAGGAGATATTTGGTAGCGATTAGCCGTCTTGATAATCTCCAGGTCCCCTGTTTCTGGGGCGTTACCCCACTGTAGTCGGCGGCCTATATTGATTTCCGTGCGCTGATCTCCTGGTGGCAGGTTCGCCGCTCCATTAGCGTAGACGAGTTCCTGGCCGCTGAGCACGGTGAAGGTGCGTCTGTTGGGTGTCGTCGTCAGTGTGTAGCCGTTGGGAATGGGGAACTCCCTCAGGGTATAGGTTCCGGGGGTCAGCCCTTCGAATGAGGCCATGCCATCCACAGTCTTTTGGGTGACTGTCTCGGAGATGCCGTCGCCGTTCACGTCTCCTTGGAGGACCAGGGTCTTGCCCGGATCATCGGGGAAAGCACCTTCGTTGTGATTCAATTTGCCGTCGCCGTTCTCATCGAGGAAGCCGAAGGCGTGGATCGAACCCTTGCGGAACAGACCGGCATCGATGGTGCGGTTGAATTCCCCAGAAGTAAGGGTGACGATGTCTGTCATGCCATTTTCGGGATCGGCGTTGCTGTCGATGGTTGGGTTTTGACCCGGTGCGACACCAGTGGGTGCATACTGGGGACTGAACATATAGGCATCAGGGCCCTCATCGTCTGGATTGACGAACATCACCTTGTACTCCACACCGGGAGTCAGACCGGTGAATTCGTAATAGCCGTTGCGTTCGTCACCCGGGGTGGTGGGGTCATTGGTGCCGGCACCAGTTGTGGTGGTCTGGAGGATTGCACCGGTGGTGGCGTCGAGCAGTTTGACCGTGACGCCGTTGATGCCGGGTTCCCCTGCATTCTGGATACCGTTGGCGTTCTTATCCAGCCAGACGAAATCCCCCAGTTTGGCAGTGTTGTAGAAGCCCGCATCGATGGTGCGGTTGAATTCCCCCGATTCGAGCACCACTACATCCGACATCAGGCCATCATCTGGATTGGCATCGGAATCGATGGCGGGATTATTCCCCGCCTGGAAGGGACTGACTGAATTGAAGCCGGCGGGCTGGGTGAACATCACCTTGTAGTTCACACCGGGAGTCAGGCCGGTGAATTGGTAATAGCCGTTGCGTTCGTCACCCGGGGTGGTGGGGTCATTGGTGCCGGCACCAGTTGTGGTGGTCTGGAGGGTTGCACCGGTGGTGGCGTCGAGCAGTTTGACTGTGACGCCGTTAATGCCGGGTTCATCCGCTTCTTGCAGGCCGTTGGCGTTGAGGTCGTTCCAGACGAAATCCCCGATCGAGCCCTTGCGGAACAGACCGGCATCGATGGTGCGGTCGAACTCGCCCGAAGTGAGGAACACCGGAGTGGTGGTACCATTGATCGGATCGATGACGTTGCTGTCAGTCGTTGGGTTCTGAGCCGGTGTCATACCAGTGGGAGCGAAGGGCTTGCTGAACATGTAGGCATCAGGGCCCTCGTCGTCTGGATTGACGAACATCACGGTGTAGCCCACACCGGGAGTCAGACCGGTGAATTCGTAATAGCCGTTGCGTTCGTCACCCGGGGTGGTGGGGTCATTGGTGCCGGCACCAGTTGTGGTGGTCTGGAGGATTGCACCGGTGGTGGCGTCGAGCAGTTTGACCGTGACGCCGTTAATGCCGGGTTCACCCGCTTCTTGCAGGCCGTTGGCGTTGAGGTCTTCCCAGATGAAATCCCCTAGTTTGGCAGTGTTGTAGAAGCCCGCATCGATGGTGCGGTTGAATTCCCCCGATTCGAGCACCACTACATCCGACATCAGGCCATCATCTGGATTGGCATCGGAATCGATGGCGGGATTATTCCCCGCCTGGAAGGGACTGACTGAATTGAAGCCGGCGGGCTGGGTGAACATCACCTTGTAGTTCACACCGGGAGTCAGGCCGGTGAATTCGTAATAGCCGTTGCGTTCGTCGCCCGGGGTGTTGGGGTCATTGGTGCCGGCACCAGTTGTGGTGGTCTGGAGGGTTGCACCGGTGGTGGCGTCGAGCAGTTTGACCGTGACGCCGTTGATGCCGGGTTCCCCTGCATTCTGGATACCGTTGGCGTTGAGGTCGTTCCAGACGAAATCCCCGATCGAGCCCTTGCGGAACAGACCGGCATCGATGGTGCGGTCGAACTCGTCCGGAATGAGGAACACCGGAGTGGTGGTGCCATTGATCGTATCGATGACGTTGCTGTCAGTCGTTGGGTTCTGAGCCGGTGTCATACCAGTGGGAGCGAAGGGCTCGCTGAACATGTAGGCATCAGGGCCCTCGTCGTCTGGATTGACGAACATCACGGTGTAGCCCACACCAGGAGTCAGACCGCTGAATTCGTAATAGCCGTTGCTTTCGTCACCCGGGGTGTTGGGGTCATTGGTGCCGGCACCAGTTGTGGTGGTCTGGAGGGTTGCACCGCTGGCGTCGAGCAGTTTGACCGTGACGCCGTTGATGCCGGGTTCATCCGCTTCTTGCAGGCCGTTGGCGTTGAGGTCTTCCCAGACGAAGTCGCCCAGTTTGGCGGTAGGTTGTTGTACCTTTACGAGGTAGTCTTCCACTTCCCCATCTGGTGCGGGGATGGGTCCGTTGGCTCCTTGCGGATCGGTGGGTCCCAGTCCAGTAGCCGTACTGAGGCGGAAGCGAGCACCTAAGTCCATGCCCAGAACGGCATTCGCAGGCACATTGAATGGGAGGGTGACGTTCCCCATCGTGTTATTGGCCACGATCTTCGTTGCCGTCTCGCCCGTGTCAGCGAAATCCCCATCCATGTTCCAATCAATGAACCCATAGAGGGTGGCATTTTTCCCAGTCTTGTTCGTGACTTCAACGTTGAAGGTTGCATTCTGTCCGGCAAGCAGGGTGGGAATGGTTACGGCCGTCTCGTCGTCGAGATTGGCGAGATTATCCCCCGTAGCGGTAGCATTGGGCTGTCCGTCCCCTTCTGGGTCAATATCCATGTCAAAGTTAGTGCCCAGGAATAAGGTATCGGTGATGACGTGGCCTGGTCCATTATTGCTCCGAGTGGTTTTGTACTTGGGTTGAGGTAAATCACCATAATCGACGGGACCAACATACACTGCTGCGGTGCCGGATGTTAGGGTGAAATCATTGGTGATGGTATACCAGCCGCCGACGATTCGACCGTTGCTCTGGCTTGAAGTCTTTCCCCAGTAAACCGAGTGGTTGGCATCGGGAGCGTTGTCCGGTTTGCCGGTGGTCAGCCAGTAGCCAGTAAAGAAACCTCCACCCTGGCTGTCAGGCCAATCTTCAGAACCGCTTACCAGATCACCCTGCCCATTGCCGAGGCGGGGACCCTGGGGAAAATTGAAGTCGGTGGGGGGCTTGCCACCACCGGAGGTGTTAATATCCCCGGCAACGTGGATGAAATTAGCGGGAGATAAACCACCTAAGGGGACGAAACCGTTGCCCCCTGAAAATTTAACCTCACCATCGTAACCATTGCTGAAATTGGCATCCGTATCCCAACGAAAGATGAAGACATCGTCAGGATCGCCCGTAATCCTGATCGGACTACTGACACTGAAGTTGGTTATGTTAACAACAAAAGTTTCGGATATCTTATTGGTAGTATTTAGCCCATTAAGGGAATTAGCTGATACTCCGTTGAATCCAGCAGATACGGGTAGCGCATTGATATCCAGGAACGCCTGATTGAGGGTTGATTTGAGGCCATTGATCAGGTCTGTCTGACCCGTTACACCAAAGGCTTGGCCAACATTATTATCCAGGATGTCTTGCCATTTCCCGAATGCTGAAGGCCCAGTCGCATTCGTGTAGATGTTTCCGCCATAGGCCAAGTTGCCAGAAGTGTCCTCTTCAGCGACGAGTCCGTTGACCGCCCAATCACCAGAGTAACCCGGCGAAGAAGATTGAATTTTGGCTTTGGAGCTACCGTCAGAGACGAAAATCGAAAATTCCGTGAGTTTGCCGAGGTTAATACCTCCAATCTTTACCATCTTCTATTTCATTCCTTATTCAGTAAATTTTTTTACGTACTTAAAGTTAAGTGTACTTACTTAAAGTTAACTATACGTTATGAGTACACATTTTTCTTGACTGTCTCGATGTTCAAGTTTCCCTAGAAGCTTTGAACAAGGTTCCAGCCAACATTATTAGCCTACAACGCAGGACCTGAACTATTAGCTGCGATCGCATTCAAATGGCACAAATAAAAATTTTATTTGGATCTGTCGTAAGTAATCTGCCTAAGTAGTTTTTCTAAGTAATTCCTATTTTCGTTTTTGAGTATAAGGCTTTTTTTTTTAACATCTAGTTTTTTCCGGTATTTTACGGAATCTTTAAAAATGCTAGAATTTTACACAATCTTTATATAAAGTCTTTACAGAAACTTTATACTCGATGTTCAAGTTTTCCTTAGAAACCGTGAAAAACTTCCCAGGCAATATTGTTTCACAAAGGAGGAATCCTCTGATTTCTGTCCATTTAGTTGGCTAACCGCTCCTTTTAAAGGAGAAAACGAAAACAGAAACCCTTACCAATACTGCTCGGTTAGTGCCGAAAACGGCATTGTTAGGGAAATTTAGAATTTAGAATTTAGAATTTAGAATTCAGAAGGAAAATTTTCACGAATTTATTACCTTCTGCCCTCTGCCTTCCCACCAGAAATTTTCATAACTTTCCAAACCGTGTGTGGAGACGGTCTGACGGGGGTTAAGCAACTAAACTTGTTTAATCTAGTTAAGAGTCTGTGAGCCAAGAATCTCCCGTTACACCCGTAGGGTTAACGGTGAGAGTGTCAAAGACCAATTACGGAGAAACCAGTGCCAATTTGACCAGTGAGGGGATCAAGTTCAGGATCATCGTATCCCCCATTCGTGCCTTGGTATTCCCTTAGTTGAACTGCACCGATGACATCACCGATAGTCATCGGTTGAGAGCCATCGGTCTTATATTTAGATACTTGGAGTGGCTCAGCACCAGCAATGAAGGCTGCTTCATCCTCGAAGACTAAGATCCGTGTATCTTTCTCGAACTTGTCTTCATTGGCAAAGTCTAAACTAGCGGTGAAAGATTGACCAACCTCCACGGTACCAGCAAAGTACAATGGCTTGTCCCCTTTCTTAATGTCCTCCACATTATTGCTCTGGGAAACCACAATGTAGGCACTGGAATCGTCATCAGGTTCACCGCTTTCAATCTTAGCTTTGCCGTCTTGGTTATTATCCTTTCCTCCTGTTAATACCGTATCAGTTGCCACATATTGAAAGGTAAGAGCTTTGAGCTCTCCCAAGACTTGACTCATCTCCCCTGTAGGAGCCACCTGCATACCCGTATAATGGAGTGAGTCACTGGTTTTGAGGCTGGGTAACCCCAAAGGAATACCAGTATCATTAGTAGCGATCGCCTGTACCTCCATCTTGATTTCCTGTTGTCCTGGCAATGCCGTTGCCAGAGCCATGTATTCCCAAGTCTCGCCAGAATCAAGTAAATTATTACCATTGACATCGCCCCCCAGCCAATGGGGAATGCTTCCCCATTGAGGATATAACTCAATTGCTTTTAGGACAAGTTGACCAGGGTTGGTCACCTGATAAGTTACTAGCAGAGGACTTTCAGCCATAAGCTCAAGGTCGTCCTCGGTATTGGCTGTAGCTGTTACAGGTGCAGGTAAGCCTATTTCTTTTCCGTTTTTGTCACCATAACCTGATAGGGTAAAGCCGCCCACAACATCACCCAAACTCATGGGCTGAGAACCTGAAGTGTGATACTCGGCAACCTGCAAGGGTTTGTCCCCCCGCAAATAGGCAGCTTCATCCTCGTATAGCAAAAGGAACGTCTCAGACTTAAACTTTTTCTTTTCCGCCATCGCTGCATCGGCAATTAATTGTTCTCCCCAAGCTACCTCCCCAGAAAAGTATGTGCTAGCCTTACCCTCTAGGATTTTCTCAGGTTTCCCCTTATCTGCCACAATGACGTAGGCGAAAGGATCATCATCTGGAGTACCCCAAAGGTTGGCTTTGTCTTCTTTCTGGGAAGTGAGGAGAAGATTCCCCCCGGTATAGGTAAAAGTCAAAGTCTGAGGCTTATCCATAGTCTCGGTCAGATCCAAGGTGGAACGAGGTGGTAGCAGAGTGATGAATGTCTCCAATTCAATATCGCCAGAATGGAAGACATTGCCTTGAATATCCTGAGTATCGGTGTTCCTTAAGATAATGTCTGAGAGTTTGATGGTTTCTAGGGCGGCGATTTCATTGGGAGAGAAGTGATTTTCGTAGTAGAAGCGATCGCCTGCCCGTAAGCGACTGAACTGATCGACCAGGACTGCCGCAACCGTTTCTCCCACACTGGCACCAGGGTGCAAATCCTCCGCTAGCATACCGACAAAAGCGTCGATGTTATCAACCGAGCTATACAGGGATTCGAGAGCAGCTTGTTTACCGAGATCACTGGTAATTTCAGCAAAGCTCTGTACCCGTTTCAGCCCAAAGGCTGTCCGCAAAGTGTTGTAATCACATAGACCATTCGCCCGCCCCCGTTGAATATTGATGGCAAAGAGATCGCGGGCACTGGCAGCGGGACCAAAACCAAACAGCAAGTTCCGCACATCATTAATGGTTTCGGTATCGACTCGCTGACTAGCGGACGCCGCCAATCCCCGCAGGATCGGATCTATTCCGGCTTCCTGCAAGGCTCCACTGCCAGGAAAAAACGACTCTGCTAGGGTGAGATTTCCAGAAGGAATGACATTGCCGTCGTTATCTAACCGCACAATTTCAGTGCTGAGTTGGGTGTGCCCTAGCCGAAAAGCCGCCGTCGAAAAGGTGCGACTAATACCAGGATTCACAGTTGGTTCATAGCCGTTGTAGTCTGGTAGTGTATCTACCCCTAGAAGGGTTGGTAAATATTCTTTGTAAGTAATGCTCTGTATTTGGGCGATGTTGATTTGCCTTGCCCGCTGATAAAGTTGCTCATCTGTCCAGTCAGGGTGGACTGCCGCAAGTTCCTCAGCTAAGCGATTATGTTCCCGCATAAACAGGGTATGCATGGAGCTGAGCACCACATTTTCATTGGCCCTGACATCCCCAGCCGCAAACAAAGATTCAGCTGGGCGTTGGCTGGGATTGTCGTTTTCCATACCTGTTGTATTCAGAGGCAACAAATTACCATCGCTTACCCGCATTTGTCCCCCTGAAAGAGTACGCAAAGCCTTAGCCCGTTCCTCACTGGAGCCGTAGATTTGAGAGCCGTCCAGCCAACTGGTGACGATGTTAGGCAATTGGCGAGGATTTTCCGTATCAGTGCCAGTGCCTTCCATGTACACAGTATCCCGCATCTCGATGGTCATGGTGCCTGTTCCTGATGGATCAAGGTAAGGATCGCCAGCGGGTACGGGAATGTTAATGAATCGGTCTTGGCTAGAGGCTTCCTCGTAAGATAGTTCTGGAGTTAGGTCTAAATCATGATCAAGAAATTGTCCCCAAGCCCAAATAAAATTAGTCAGTCCCCGTGGATCAGGGATACTTTCATTTTGTTGGGCGAGGGCATTGCTGATTACTCGAGGATTAGGGCGATCGCTCCCGGTCGGGGTTGAATATTCATCTTCATAAGCCAAAGGGGCCATATTTAAGAGTGGACTGTTGGCGATTCCCCAGTCGACGTAAGCCAAATTATTATAGCCGCCGTCAAAGGGGTAGACATATGAATTTTCTATAGGTGCTTCAAGAATCGAGGTATTTTGGGGTTCATACAGAGAAAACATAGGGGCTTAATAGATTAAATAGGGCTTACGGTAGTGGTCTGTCAAGATAGTTTTGAGAAACTGGGAACGGATAATTTTGGATTTTGGCTCTCTTGGTCAGCATTCCCTCTCGTAGTGCGCATTCCTGAGTCCGTGTCATCTGGGGTTTCCCCAGACGCTTGTACCGGACGTTGGCGGATTGCAAAAATCCCCAGGGTCGCATCGCCTGCGCGTTGACCGCGTGCTGGGGTCTGACCGCTTTTGGATTTTGGAGAATTTCCCTATCCCTCATTTCAAAATTGATAGACCAGTAGGAGTATTGATATCTTTTCCACCGTATGTAGGTGTTTGTAATGATAGTTTATTGATGGTTAACAGACCGATTAAGCTCTTACTGCTTAAATATTTAACTGCTGTAGCCATAATTTTAAGACTGCTGTTTCGTCAGTAATAAAATAAGATTTAGCTTGTTTTCGTTCTATTTATTTGCTCGCTACTTAAAAATAATTCCTTAAGTATTTTTTTAATATACCCTTAAGTATAACTGAGAAATACTAACCATGTCTAGTTAAAAAAGGTAAATTTTTAATAACTAACTAAGGAACGAAGGACAGCAGACAAGGGAGATAGTACAAACGAAAAATGGTCTTTATTCAGCTTGTTGGCGGAATTTCCTCCCAATTGAGAATATCTTCGACAGTAAGATCCCATTTCCAAGATTTCATGCGACTCAAAAATACAGATGATGGCACCCTATGAGTAGAACGACTCATTTTTTCTAGTTCTTTCGCCCACACTTCTAAAATAGGCCAAGTATATTCTTTATGTTTGAGTAATACTCTAATTTCTTGCCACCATAAAGAATCTGGCTCTTTTAATTCAACTTTATAGCTATGTTCTACGGCATATTGGGCATAGCGTTTAGTTTCCTGATTGAGTCCATTACCCCGATCAACGACGATCGGAGAGATTTCTTCGGCGATCGCCTGTTTAAATTTCCCAAAATTCCATTCACGGGCTATTTCCATCAACTCTGGTTTATAGTCAAACTTAGTTGGGTCATTTCCCACTTCAGTATAAAAGTATTGTTCAGTTTCGCAGATTACTCCTCTTTTTCTGACTAATTGAGAAGCTGTGTAGCTTTTACCGGAACTAGGTAATCCCCTCATTAAATAAACCAATTTTCTATTTTTGGGTACAGTTATCATAATTAATTTAGGAATAGTAACGATTAATAATCTTTAACTGATGAACTAGGACATTTTCAGCGAAATCCATTGCTATTCAGCTATTTTCTTTCAGATTACCAGAGTATTCTAACGCTTTTTCCAATTTTTATAATTAAGTATCTCCTCCACTGTAAGATCCCACTTCCAATATTTCATCCGTTCAAGAAATACAGATAATGGGACACGATGACCTGTAGAGCGACTCTTTTTTACCAGTTTGTAGGCCCAATCCTCTAAAACCGGCCAAGTATGTTCTTTATATTTGAGCAAAACGCTAATTTCTTGCCACCACCAAGAATCTGGCTCTTTTAATTCAACTTTATATCCATGTTCTACGGCATATTGGGCATAGATTTGAGTCGTCCTAGATAAAGCGTGCCCCCAATCAACCACAATAGGGGACTTCTCGTCATCAATAGCATCCATAAACTTTTCAAAGCTCCATTGATCTGCTTCATCACTTAAATCATCATCCCAATCATATTCAAAGGGGTCATCTCCTACTTGAAAGTAAAAATATTCATCAGCTTCACAGACTACCCCATTTACTCCCGCTAACCTAAGAGATGTATAGCTTTTGCCACAACAGGGCAATCCTCGCATTAAATAAACAATTTTTTCGTTCATCTATTCTTCTTTTTTTCTACTTATAGGGGCATTCAACTTCTTATTCGACCTTAATTGTACTTCGATCTCGAAGCTTTGCCAAGAGATTTGAATTAATTTGTATTAATATTAATTACAATAGTGGATTTTCAATTACAATTTCGTTTTTTCTAGTAATCAAAAACCCCCGCTAAACGTTATGTCTAACAGGGGTTATATCAGTCTAGTGGTCTGTCAAGATAGTTTTGAGGGACTGGGAACGGATAATTTTGGATTTTGGATTTTGGAGGATTGTTTTATCCCTCATTTCAAAATTGGCAGACCACTAGGACAGTACCAGCTTCAGAGATTTAGAGGGAACTGAATTCTTACACGAAAGCTGAGCCATCTTCACCTACATAACCGACCAACTCTACGCTGCCGATTATATCGCCTAGCTGAATGGGCTGCGAGCAAGAAGTATGATAGCCAAGGGTTTGTAATGGGTCACTACCACTTTTAAAGGCAGCCTCGTCATCGAAGATAAAGAAGTTGGTTTCAGAACCAAATTTTTCAGCGATCGCGGTGAAGTCGTCGCCTTCAAACACGGTACCTTCAAAGAACGTATCTTTGTCTTCTAATTTCAAGACATCTTTCAGTTTGTCCTCCTTAGACACAACGATATAGGACTCACCATCATCGTCTGGTGTGCCGTTTGCGAAGGCTTTTCCTTCTTTCTGTCCCGTTAGCACATCAGTACCGGGGTTGTACTCAAAAGTTAGCTCCCGTGGCTTACCGAGGATATCGCAGACATCTCCCTTAAGTTTAGGGCCGCCAACTTTAACGGGGGTATGTTCTTCAGCCTCGTTATTACTGACGTCAGATTCGTCTCCATCAGTTAAAGTAACGCGCACTTTATTGGTGATTTTCTTGAAGACATCGTCACCATGAGAATCATCGTCACCACCGGAACCGCCAGTACCGCTAGTGCCTTTATCACCGCCAGTACCTTTAGAACCACCAGTACCTTTAGAACCGCCAGTACCTTTAGAACCACCAGTACCTTTAGAACCACCAGTACCTTTAGAACCACCAGTACCTTTAGAACCACCAGTACCTTTAGAACCACCAGGACAGAATAATAAGTCATCATCGCCGTCATGGCCACCAATATCTTCGGTAATCTTAGCCTCGAACATAAAGGATACGCTGTCTCCGGACGCGAGAGGCTTAAAGCCAGAGATGATGATATCATTGCCTTCTGGATCAGTAGGAGCATTAGCTGGAGCTACAATTAAGTCATCAGAGATTGATCCATCTACGTATTTTAGCCCTTGAGGAAGATGGTCTTGAACCTTAAACTCTTTAGCAATTCCTTCACCATCATTGCTGACAGTAATAGTGTATTTAATCTTTTCGCCGATAGTGGGAGCATCATCACAACCACAGTCTCCATCAATGGGGCCACCAGAACCTTTGGAACCACCAGTACTTTTGTCACCAGAACCACTAGTGCCAAGAGTGCCTTTATTACCGCTGGTGCCTTTATCCCCAGAACCGCTAGTACCTTTAGTACCTTTAGATCCGCCAGTACCACTAGTACCTTTAGATCCGCCAGTGCCACTAGTACCTTTAGATCCGCCAGTGCCACCACCAGGATGATCGTCACCATCACAGTCAGTGGGACAAAAATCCTTGATGTCACAATCTACATCATCTTCTTTCTTAATGACTAAATCAGGAAGAAGAGGCTCAGTGAAGAAGCCCGCATCGATGGTGCGGTTGAATTCCCCCGATTTGAGCACCACTACATCCGACATCAGGCCATTATCTGGATTGGCATCGGAATCAATGGCAGGATTATTCCCCGCCTGGAAGGGACTAACGCTATCAAAACCATCCGGCTGGACAAACATGACTTTGTAGTCCCCAGGAATTAAGCTGGTGAAGGAATAGAATCCATTCCCATCGGTACTAGTAGTATCTAAGACGTTTCCAGCTGCATCTTGTAATTTTACTTCCGCATTAGCTATGCCGGGTTCATCCGCTTCTTGGATGCCGTTGGCGTTGAGGTCGTTCCAGACGAAATCCCCTAGTGTGGCAGTGTTGTAGAAGCCCGCATCAATAGTAGGATTATCTTCTCCTGAAACTAAGGTGAACACATCGGACATCAGGCCATTACCTGGATTGGCATCGGAATCGATGGCAGGATTATTCCCCGCCTGGAAGGGACTAACGCTATCAAAACCATCCGGCTGGACAAACATGACTTTGTAGTCCCCAGGAATTAAGCTGGTGAAGGAATAGAATCCATTCCCATCGGTACTAGTAGTATCTAAGACGTTTCCAGCTGCATCTTGTAATTTTACTTCCGTATTAGCTATGCCGGGTTCATCCGCTTCTTGGATGCCGTTGGCGTTGAGGTCGTTCCAGACGAAATCCCCTAGTGTGGCAGTGTTGTAGAAGCCCGCATCAATAGTAGGATTATCTTCTCCTGAAACTAAGGTGAACACATCGGACATCAGGCCATTACCTGGATTGGCATCGGAATCGATGGCAGGATTATTCCCCGCCTGGAAGGGACTAACGCTATCAAAACCATCCGGCTGGACAAACATGACTTTGTAGTCCCCAGGAATTAAGCTGGTGAAGGAATAGAATCCATTCCCATCGGTACTAGTAGTATCTAAGACGTTTCCAGCTGAATCTTGTAATTTTACTTCCGTATTAGCTATGCCGGGTTCATCCGCTTCTTGGATGCCGTTGGCGTTGAGGTCGTTCCAGACGAAATCCCCTAGTGTGGCAGTGTTGTAGAAGCCCGCATCAATAGTAGGATTATCTTCTCCTGAAACTAAGGTGAACACATCGGACATCAGGCCATTACCTGGATTGGCATCGGAATCGATGGCAGGATTATTCCCCGCCTGGAAGGGACTAACGCTATCAAAACCATCCGGCTGGACAAACATGACTTTGTAGTCCCCAGGAATTAAGCTGGTGAAGGAATAGAATCCATTCCCATCGGTACTAGTAGTATCTAAGACGTTTCCAGCTGCATCTTGTAATTTTACTTCCGTATTAGCTATGCCGGGTTCATCCGCTTCTTGGATGCCGTTGGCGTTGAGGTCGTTCCAGACGAAATCCCCTAGTGTGGCAGTGTTGTAGAAGCCCGCATCAATAGTAGGATTATCTTCTCCTGAAACTAAGGTGAACACATCCGACATCAGGCCATTACCTGGATCGGCATCAGAATCGACTGCAGGATTATTCCCCGCCTGGAAGGGACTAACGCTATCAAAACCATCCGGCTGGACAAACATGACTTTGTAGTCTCCAGGAATTAAGCTGGTGAAGGAATAGAATCCATTCCCATCGGTACTAGTAGTATCTAAGACGTTTCCAGCTGAATCTTGTAATTTTACTTCCGCATTAGCTATGCCGGGTTCATCCGCTTCCTGGATGCCGTTGGCGTTGAGGTCGTTCCAGACGAAATCCCCGATCGAGCCCTTGCGGAACAGACCGGCATCGATGGTGCGGTCGAAATCGCCCGAAGTGAGGGACACCGGAGTGGTGGTACCATTGATCGGATCGATGACGTTGCTGTCAGTCGTTGGGTTCTCAGCCGGTGTCATACCATCGGGAGCGAAGGGCTTGCTGAACATGTAGGCATCGTCGTCTGGATTGACGAACATCACGGTGTAGCCCACACCAGGGGTCAAACCGCTGAATTCGTAATAGCCATTGCTTTCGTCACCAGGGGTGTCGGGGTCGTCCGTTCCGGTGCCTGTGGTGGTGGTCTGGAGGGTTGCACCAGTGGCGTCGAGCAGTTTGACCGTGACGTCGTTGATGCCGGGTTCACCCGCTTCTTGGATGCCGTTGGCGTTGAGGTCTTCCCAGACGAAATCCCCTAGTTTGGCAGTGTTGTAGAAGCCCGCATCGATGGTGCGGTTGAATTTCCCTGATTCGAGCACCACTACATCCGACATCAGGCCATTACCTGGATTGGCATCGGAATCGATGGCGGGATTATTCCCCGCCTGGAAGGGGCTGACCGAATTGAAGCCGGTGGGCTGGGTGAACATCACCTTGTAGTCCACACCGGGAGTCAGGCCGGCGAACTCGTAATAGCCATTGCTTTCGTCACCCGGGGTGTCGGGGTCATCGGTGCCGGCACCAGTTGTGGTGGTCTGGAGGACTGCACCGGTGGCGCTGAGCAGTTTGACCGTGACGCCATTAATGCCAGGTTCATCCGCTTCTTGCAGGCCGTTGGCGTTGAGGTCGTTCCAGACAAAATCCCCTAGTTTAGCTAGTCGGAAGATTGTAGCGGTGTCTATATAATACTGGTCATCGTCATCTTCCACATCGCCATAGGAAAACTCGAACGTGGTACCTGTCAGTGGTGGAGGTGTGCCATCCTCAGGGAGAAGCGGAATTCGAGTGTCGAGACCTGGATCGAAGATGCCATTGCTATTAGCATCCTCCCAGGCAGCAGTAGGATCAATAAGTTGTATAAAGTATGTCCTCTCTTCATCAACCTCAACTAACGCATAGTCTAGAAATAATGCCGTTTGTCCAATGTAGGAACGGTGAAATTCATCTCTGAATAATAATTCACTAAATGTTACTTCCTCGCTGAACGCGAGTTTGACCGTTTCTCCTTCGGTAAGGTTATCGTCACCTCCAGGGTTAGCTTGATTCTGGTTGGTAAGAGCTCTAGCGACACCAAGCCCTCCCGGCCGACCAACAAATAATCCATCTAGGTAAGGAAAAGCAGTTACAGCATCTTCTTCAGGGGTTGTAGGGTCGTCATAGGTTGCAGTTATAACTACTGTCAGCCCATCTAGATCGTTGATGAGGGAAGGTAAAGGTTGAGGAAATTGAAAGCTTTCCGCACCACGTTCCTCACGTGCTCCTTCTGCTCCAAAGTTCAAAATAGCCATTCTTTAAGTATCTCCTAATTAAAGTAACTAGTTATTAGTTATTAGTTATTTTTGTTTAAGTACCATTGAAATTGCACTTAAGTGTTTATATTATCAAACTATACCCAACTATTTTTGATTTAATTTGCAAAGATTTGTTAAATTTATACTTCTTAATTAATACAGTTATGTTAAATAAACTATTAGATAAAGGAGAGAATTTTAAAAAACAGTATTTATACGAATAAAAAATATAACTTCATCATAAATTTATAATTATTTGTCTTAAAAAACGGTATTTATACGGTTTTTTAAAGGTAAAAAAGGGGGTTAAATAGATGTATGAAATGATTGATTAGTTAAAGCATGTAACTCTCAACTGAAGTGTATTTCTTCCTAAAAAGACATTGGTTATTTAACCCAAATCAAACTCAGCCTAGGGAAGTGTTAGTAGCTAATTTATATCGAATATTTTTGATTTAAATATGAAGGTGCAAAAAAAATGAGATATAAAAATATTAGTTTATTTCGGTTCATACTCTTCCCTAATCAGGGCAAAGAGAATGGATTCGGATTTTTTATGTCCCTTGGTTTGGGTTTGATGTTTTTTACAATATTGCTATCTTCACTCACGAGTGCAGCATCACGGAAGCTACAAGTCGCTATAGATGAAGATGCTAAACAAGCTCAAGCCCTGGGGGAATCAGGTATTAGCCGTTATCAATCCTTTCTTGTTAGCCACCCCAAGCTTGCTGTCTATCCCGATTGTGAAGGCACTCGCAATTCCAGTGGGGTTTGCCCCGACACCGCCTCTACGGCCAGTTGGTCCAATGCAGGCAGTATTCCAGACGTAACTAATTCTACACAGATCACGAATGCGGCACAGACAAGTTGGCAAGATGCAGATCCTAGCGATCCCAGTAAAGGACAATTTAGACTGATTAGTTACAGCTTTGATGACGACGGTAACCCCGCCACTGCACCAGATCCCACGGCGGCGGGCACAGGAACTTTAATTGTGGAAGGACGAGTTAATCAAACCGCGGCTAGTGCCGCAATATCAACGACTCGTGTGGAAGTTTCCTTCGACGTAACCCCTGGTGCTGGCAGTGGTGATCTCAATGGAGAGGGACTGTGGATAACTTGCAATAATGATTCGAGCACCAGCCATTCGGATAGTGAAATCCAGACAAATGTTAAGGATTCTACATCCGTATCTGCTGATAATCCTCCCGGTTCCGGCACTGCTGCCTGTACCAGCAGTACTAGTAAAATAGATGCTCTGAAATTACAGCAAAAGGTAAACGGCGTTATCCCAACCCCCCCTTTTACCTATGACATCAGCAGCGAAAAATTTCCTACCCTGCCGATGGAGGGGCTACTCACCAACGTCCCGGGAACCGGAGTCTGCACCACCTCAAACGCAATCGGAAATGCCGTCACCCTTCCTGCCCCCTGCAACCACCCAGAAATCGGTGGCACTGTCAGTAACATTTACAATACTTATCACCTCACTGGTTCGACAGGCATTAATTTTACTGGCGGTGGAGATATCCTCACCATCGATGCTCCCGGCCAGACTGTCAAATTATATTTGAACGGCGAATTAAAAGTTACCCACTCTGGTGCTGGCATTGTCGTTACGCCGGGGACAACACTAATCATCTACGCCCACGGGGCAATAACACTTAACGGGGGCTCGGGCATTGGCGGTCCTCTAAGCAATCCCGGCACTCCTGATCAAATCCAAATTTATCAATATGTTAGCGACGATTTGCGGTTAACTGGAGGTTCAGGTACAAATGCGTTTATCTTTGCCCCTCTAGCACAAGTTTCCATGACTGGGGCAAGTGCCATAAGAGGAGCAGTTTGGGCTAGATCTTACAGTGCTACGGGGGGCTCCGATATAATTGGTAGTGCTGGTACTGTCGATTGTTCTAATCTCCCCAGTGGTTTTTGTGATGCCGGTGGTGAAAACCAGATTCACCCCATCAAATCATGGGAAAGGAAGCCAGTTAATTAGGCTGCCTATCAATACTAGTGGTCTGTCAAGATAGTTTTGAGGGACTGGGAACGGATAATTTTGGATTTTGGATTTTAGATTTTGGAGAATCCTGCTATCCCTCATTTCAAAATTGCTAGACCACTAGGAGGGTTTTGGAAAATATAATTGTCGAAAGTTGATTACTTAATTTTACGATAAAAAAAGGCTAATTTTTCGGGCTTTATTTTTAGATAATAACCCATAATGATTAATTGATTAATTAACGTGGTTTTAAAAATTCCGACTTTTTCCCATCGTCTAGCAGATGTTATGACTGGGGCATTCGCAATGTAAATTTTACCGATTTTGTTTACCCTTTTAATTAACTCAAAATCTTCCATTATGGCTAAATCTTGGTAGCCTTTTATACTCTCAAAAACTTTTTTTTTGATGAATATTGCTTGATCTCCATAAGGTAATGATAAATATTGCGATCGCCAATTTACCAAAATTTCAATGACTCGGAAAATAGGCCTTTGACTGTCAATTTTTAATTGAAAAGCACCTGCAATAAAATTACTATTTTTTATAGTATTAAGAATAATTTTATGGTAATTATCAGGTAAAATTGTATCCCCATGAAGAAATAATAATATTTTACCTCGGGCTTGTTCTGCCCCTAAATTCATCTGATAACTACGGCGTAAAATAGGCGATAAAATTACTTTAAAACCAGCTTTTTTAATTATATTAACAGTATTATCGTTACTGCCTCCATCCACAAAAATTATTTCCACTTTTGGCTTTATTTGTAGATTGGGTAATATTTTTATGAGTTTTTTTTCTTCATTAATAACAGGAATAATAACACTAACTTCATAATCAATAATCATAAATTTATGACATTTTTTATTGATAAAATATGATGGGCATCTTGCCCATATCATATTTAGATTAGATTTATTTAGTCACTATAAAGACTATTAATGGCTAATTCTAAGTCATCTTGTTTGATTAAAGATTCTCCAATTAAAACTGCATTTGCACCAGCATTGGCAACAAAATGTAAATCATTATTAGTATATAACCCTGACTCACTAACTATAGCAATATTCCTGTTTAATAAGGCATCTTTTCTAGCCGATAAAATCTCTTTAGTAGTTTCTAAACTAACGATAAAATTCTCTAAGTTTCGGTTATTAATACCGATTAATTTTACCTCGTCAATAGTTAAAACTCTATCCAATTCTTCTAAGGTATGGACTTCGATTAAAGCTGTCATTCCTAAACTATGGATAATTTTTAAAAAATATCGTAAATCAGTATCTTTTAACACTGTCGCAATTAATAGAACCGCATCAGCACCATTGAATCTTGCTAAATAAATTTGATAGGGATAAATAATAAATTCTTTACATAATAAAGGTATTTTTACGGCAGATCTAACTTGGGCTAAATTTTCAAAACTACCTTGAAAAAACTCTTCATCTGTTAATACTGATAAACAAGCGGCACCTCCTTTTTCGTAAGATTTAGCAATGGCAACGGGATCAAAATATTCTTTAATAACCCCTTTACTAGGAGACGCTTTTTTAATCTCAGCTATTAAAGCTGGTTGTTTTTCACTTTTAGTTAAAGCAGACAGGAAATCAAGGGGAGGAGAAGATAATTCTGCTACTTTTTTACGCAAATCTAAAAGAGAAAGACGATGCCGCATTTTTTCTACCTCTTTTTCCTTATGCCAGACAATTTTTTCTAAAATATTTTGGGGCTCACTATTGGGTAATGTTACCTGATAACGCAGACTCTCGATAGCTATAGGAGTAGAGGGTTGTTGACGACGAATTTTCATAAATCTACCAATTATGAGTGATTAATTATCTATTGTCCATTGTTCATCGCCTATTGTCCATTGCCACTTGCCATTAGTGCCATTTTAAGAGAATATAGGTTTGGTATTTTATTGCAGTTCGTATTTGAATTAGTAAAAAAGATTTAAGAGTATCAACTTATATGATTTCCAGTAATGATTTTCGCCCCGGTGTCAGTATTGAATTAGATGGTAGTGTTTGGCGAGTAGTAGAATTTTTGCACGTAAAACCAGGTAAGGGATCAGCTTTTGTACGCACAAAATTAAAAAATGCCCAAAGTGGTAACGTTATGGAAAAAACTTTCCGTGCGGGGGAAACTGTACCTCAAGCGAACCTTGAAAAAATTACCATGCAACATACCTATAAAGATGGGGATCAATTTGTCTTTATGGATATGGGAACCTTTGAGGAAGTGCGTTTAAGTGAAGATCAGGTTGGGGATCGCTCTAAATACTTAAAAGAGGAAATGGAAGTTAATATTTTATTTTGGAATACAACAGTATTAGATATTGAACTTCCTACTTCTGTAACATTAGAAATAATAGAAACAGATCCCGGTGTTAAAGGTGATACTGCCACTGGAGGCACAAAACCAGCCATTTTGGAAACAGGGGCTCAAATCATGGTGCCTTTATTCGTCTCTATCGGCGAAAAAATTAAAGTTGATACCAGAAATGGTAGTTATTTAGGTAGAGAATAACTTTTATTGAGTATCATTAAACTAACTATTTATTTTCGCCATCCCAGATTCTAATTAACTCATTGATAGATATTATTAAAAAGTGCCAATAGATTTTAATCAACTACAAGAATTTATCGAGGCGATCGCCAAAACAGATATAACTGAATTAGCGATTAAGGAAGGAGATTTTGAACTCACACTTCAAAAAACGAGTCCTCACACCAGTAATACCACTTATACTATACCTCAGCCCTTATCAGTGGCAACACCTTCCTTAGAAGCACCTAAACTCACAGAAATAGAGGCCAAACCAACTATAGCCACAGAAAAAGCCTCCCTAGTGAAAAAAACTGATAATTGGTTAGAAATTACATCGCCGATGGTAGGAACATTTTACAGTGCACCAACTCCCGGAGAAGCCCCTTTTGTTGAAGTTGGCGATCGTATTTCCAACGGACAAATTGTCTGTATTATTGAAGCTATGAAACTGATGAACGAAATTGAAGCCGAAGTTTCAGGACAAGTAATGGAGATTGTCGTGGAAAATGGCGAACCAGTGGAGTACGGACAAACCTTACTTTGGATAGCACCAAATTAGATGGTTGTAGATGTAATTTAAGTTTATCAACTCTTATTCAGTATTTAATATGAAAGTTAAAGCCGCCGTTGCTTTAGAAGCAGGAAAACCCCTTACTGTCGAAATCGTTGACTTACAACCCCCTCAACCAGGAGAAGTGTTAGTGGAAATTAAAGCCAGCGGAATTTGTCATACTGATGCCTATACTTTATCGGGGAAAGATCCAGAGGGGTTATTTCCCAGCATTTTAGGTCATGAAGGGGCAGGAGTTGTTTTAGAGGTAGGTAAAGATATTAAAAGTCTCAAACCAGGGGATCATGTGATCCCTTTATATATACCAGAATGCCGAGAGTGTGAATATTGTCTCAGTTTCAAGACTAATCTTTGTCAGGCGATCCGAGTTACTCAGGGTAAAGGTTTAATGCCGAATGGTAGTAGCCGTTTTTTTCTGGATGGCAAACCTTTATATCATTATATGGGTACTTCCACTTTTTCTAATTATACCGTCGTGCCGGAAATTGCCCTCGCTAAAATTCGCAAGGATGCCCCTTTTGAAAAAGTTTGTTATATTGGTTGTGGCGTTACCACTGGCATTGGTGCTGTGATTAATACAGCTAAAGTGGAGGTTGGTGCTAATGTGATTGTTTTCGGCTTAGGGGGTATCGGTTTAAATGTTATCCAAGCCTCGAAAATGGTGGGTGCCAACATGATTATCGGTGTGGATATTAACTCTAGCAAAAAAGCGATGGCCGAAAAGTTTGGCATGAGCCATTTTGTTAACCCCCAAGACATAGAAGGGGATTTAGTCCCTTATCTGGTTGACTTAACTAAAGGGGGTGCTGATTATAGTTTTGAATGTATAGGCAACACTAAAGTTATGCGCCAAGCCCTCGAATGTTGTCATAAAGGCTGGGGTGTCTGTACTATTATAGGGGTGGCCGGTGCAGGGGAAGAAATCAGCACAAGACCTTTCCAATTAGTTACAGGCAGAGTTTGGAAAGGTAGTGCTTTTGGTGGTGCAAGAGGAAGAACTGATGTGCCTAAAATTGTGGATTGGTATATGGAAGGCAGAATCAACATTGATGATTTAATTACTCATGTGATGCCTTTAGAGCAAATTAACACAGCTTTTGATTTAATGCACCAAGGGGAATCTATCCGCAGTGTTGTCACCTTTTAGCTTCTGCAATAGACCTCTTGCAAAAGTTAAAAAATCCGGCCGTCAGAGGAGTCAGGATTCAGTCGTCATGAAAAAAATTTCACCCCCAACCATGAAAGTGTGTACTTTCAAGTTAGAAAGACTTTTCCAATCCAAAATCCAAAATTACCTAACCGAGAAATCTATTTTTGCAAGAGGTCTAATCATAATTTTATCTCTAGGAATCAGAAGATTTGGGTTGAGTGAGGGCGTTCCAAGCCGCTTTGGCCGCTTCTGAAAGGCGATCGCCGAGACTTTGAATTTCATCGGTAATTGACTGCCAGTTTTTTTGGGCTTCTTGTTGAATCAGTTGCACTGACTGTTCAACGCGATCAGGATTTATGAGTTGAGTTTGTTCGATGGCCTCTCTGGCTTGACGGACTGCATTTAGGTAGCCTTCACGGGTAAGGTCTTGAGCCGTCTGGATTTCAGACTGGGCACGTTTTTTGATCGCTTCAATCAATGCTTTAGTTTCTTCCTTTAAGTCGGCATTTTCGCCCGCCATTTCTTGTTCAACAAGCGCATCAGTTTGGGAACTGATAACGATGTCGGACGAGGTGTTTTGATTTATTTCGTTCATGATTTAATTCCTGATTTTAAAAATTTGGTTCCATGGGTTAAAACAATTAGTCTATTTTTGTGCTGTACGATAGGCATTTAATTGGGCCCTGAGTTGGGCAATTTCTGCCGCCATATCTAGCACCATTGCGGCACCTACCAGATTTAAACCTAAATCGCGACGCAATCTTTGCAACTTTACCACTCGAATTAAATCCTGGCAATGCAACATTGAGCCAACGGGTTCAATCAGTCCTAGGCTAGCAAATCTTTCGAGTACGGAAACAGAAGTTTGGGTAAAGTAAGCCGCTTGCTCAAAATTGTAAAGGCGATCTCCTCCTTCAGACCAGACGATGGGAGACAGACTAAAATGGGAACTCATAAGCTCACCTCCGCTAAGGTTCGACGGGGATTAAAATGACTGATTTGCCGCAATTTTTCGTAATATTCTTTTTCCTTCGGGGTTAAATCTTTCGGGGTGACAATTTTGAGCCGTGCGATTAAATCCGTACGCTCACCCTTGGGATTGCGCCAGCCCTTACCCCGTAAGCGTAATGCCTGTCCAGAGTCCACACCGGAGGGAATCGTCATTGTCACCTTACCATCGGGAGTAGGCACATCAATCTGCGCCCCCAGTACTGCCTCTTCTGGACTAATGGAAATGTCGCAGGCAATATTATCTCCCTCAAATTTAAAGACGTGATGAGGTAATAGTTCGATGGTCAGATAGAGATCTCCCCTTTGCTGACTTAAGGGACTAATCTGCCCCTTGCCCTTCAATCTAAGGCGACTGCCCGATTTTGCCCCCGCGGGAATACGAACCGTAACCGTTTCCTCTCCAATTTGTAGGCGTTTTTGGGTGCCGCGAAAAGCTTCTGAAAAAGTGAGGGCAATGGCCGCGACGGTATCTTGTGCTGGAATATCGGTAAAATGACTAAAGGGATCGGCACCGCCGTCAAGATCCACATATTCCCGAAAACCTTCCGGTCCAGTCTTGGTGCGATAGCTATAGACCCTTCGTCCAGGTGCATTACCACCTCGACCAAAACGTCCCAGTAATTCATTAATGAAGTCATCAAAACTACCATACTGCCCAAAATCCATCCCAGCACCACCTGGCGGTGGCACACCGGCAGACGCTTGTTGCCAATACTGACCAAATTGGTCATATTTTTGACGTTTTTCAGGGTCAGACAGGACTTCTTGCGCTTCGTTGATTTCCTTAAAGCGTGCCTCCGCCCCCTTATTGTCAGGATTAAGATCAGGGTGACATTTCCGTGCCAACTTACGGTAGGCTTTCTTGATTTCCTCCTGGGTGGCAGTTTTACTTACTCCTAAAATTGCATAATAGTCTTTAAATTCGCTTCCAGCCATCGATACCTCCAGTCATCAAAGTATCCAGTTGTAACTGAGTTGGGCTATGGTTTGCTGAGGTGAACTCTCGTCTCAATTCGATTTAGGTTTAGTTATAGGTTTCCCTCCTCCGAGAGATTCGTCCTAATTTCCAGAAATTCGCTCATTATTTATTGCCAAATTCACTTTCAGGTTGACGAGGAATCTTGATTGCTTTTCCTGACACTAACGATTATATCACTGAGTGCCCATTGCTGACAAGTTAAGAAAATCGAGAATTTGTCACTGATGACTAAAACTATTAAAATCTTGTTTTATTTTCCTGAGGAATAATAATTTTAAAACTCACAAATAACAGGAGCATGATCGCTAGGTTGAGTTGATTTCCTAGGAATAATATCAATATAACAATTAATAGCTTCGTGATATAATTTATCCGTTAAATAAATATGATCAATTCGCCAACCTCTATTTTTATTAAAACCACCTTGACGGTAGTCCCACCAACTATAATAATCACCCTCGGAAGTAAATTTACGAAAAACATCCGTCAATCCTAAATTTAAAATTGTCTTTAAAGCATTTCTTTCTACTGTTGAAGCCATAATATGATTTTCCTTACCCTCAGGCTTATAAATATCTTTATCCTCCAGGGCAATATTAAAATCTCCGCAGACTAATAATTCTTCTGAATTTTCATTTTTCAAAGTAGTCAAATATTCTTTTAAGATCTCTAACCATCCTAATTTATACTCATACTTTTCTGAACCTAAAGAATTTCCATTTGGCACATAAAGATTGACTATTCTCATATTATTAATAACTCCGCTAATTACCCTTTTTTGTTCATCAAAATTATTAACAATATTTTCTGATAAAACTTCAGAAAAGCCATATTTAATATCTTCTAAAGGTTGACGACTAAAAATCGCAACGCCATTATAGGCTTTTTGTCCATAAATATAGGCATGATAACCAACATCACTAAAAAAATCTACAGGAAAATCAGCGTCAATAACTTTGGTTTCTTGTAAACAAATTAGATCAACATTATTATCAATTAACCATTGTTTTACTTGTTGTTTACGGATACGAATTGAGTTAACATTCCACGTGGCGATTTTCATTGACAGATTAATATAGAAGAAGCTGCTCTACGTATTCATTGCGTCATTCCAGACAATTCATCTTGGGGATAGCTTTTGGTAAGATAATAGCATTTTTCAGCGATATTTTGTTTAATTCTCATTCCTAATCGTCTTCAAATTTATAGCCAACACCAACAACGGTTTTTATAAAAGAAGGTTGTGCAGGATTTGGCTCAATTTTTTTGCGTAAACGGCGAATATGGGTATCAACGACTCTTTCGTCGCCAAAAAAATCCGCCCCCCAAAGTTTATCGATTAATTGAGTGCGACTCCATACTTTACTCGGATAATTGACAAAAGCCGCTAATAAATTAAATTCTAAGGCTGTTAAATCTAATTCCTCCTCCCGCCCATTTTCTAGTTGGCGAGTGGCAGTATGTTCGTCTAAATTCAATGTAAAGTGGGGAGTTTCATAAATTTGTCCTTGACCACCATGACGCATAGTACGCCGCAATAAGGCTCTAACTCTGGCAACCAATTCCCTTGGGCTGAAAGGCTTTACGAGGTAATCATCCGCCCCAGTGGATAAACCGATAACTCGATCAATCTCCTCCCCTTTTGCTGTTAACATTAAGATATAGGGGTCTTTTGTCATTCCTTGATTTCTAACTCGGTTACAGACTTCCAAACCGTCAAGTTTGGGTAACATGAGATCGAGAATAATTAAATCTGGTTGTATTGTTTTGGCATTGTCGAGGGCAGATAATCCGTCATAGGCGATATGACATTGGAATCCTTCCCTAGTTAAACAGGTGTTGATGAGTTGGGCGATTTCTTTCTCGTCTTCTACTATTAAGATTTCCATAGTCATGGACAACAAATTTACTGCTATCACTGATGATAACTTAGTTCGGAGTTCAGCTACCCGTTTTGCTGTGTTTGTGTACTTACTTTTTCATGTCCCCAGAAAGGGCAGGGCATAGGTATCTCCAAACCGACATTAATTGATAAACTGAGAAATATCTTCTAATCGATCAGTAATTAGAGGATAATCTAAAGTTGGTCTTTCAATTACTATTAAGGAAATTCCCAAAGCCTTTGCTACCTGATATTTAATGTCTTCCCCCCCAGGTTTACCCCCGGCTTTTGTCACCACTATCTCAATATTCCATAATTCCCATAAGGCTTTTTCAAAGGTAAAGTTAAAAGGAGGGCGGATGGCTATAATACGATGGCATTCAAATCCTGATTGATAGGCTTGAGCGATAGAATCCTCATAGGGAAGTATTCTAGCGTAAAGTTCAGCTTGGTGATGAAATTCGGCGAATAAAGCTAAAAATTTCGCTCCTATGGTTAATAATACCCGTTTATTTTTCAAAGGCGAATCTTCTGCTAGTAAAGAGGAGAGAGAAGAAATCACCGTAATAGATGAAGTTTGATCGGGAAAATCAATACAAGGGCGCTCATATCTCAGATAGGGTAATCCCAAATTCTGACAAACCTTAATCACCCCCTGAGAAATGTCAACGGCAAAAGGATGACTCGCATCTATCACCTTACTGATTCGATGTTGTTTAATAAACTCAACCATTGCCGTTACTGACAGTTTCCCTACGAAAATCTGTCGTTTTTCTACTGATTGATAAAGTTGCGAGGCGGCGGCAGTGGTCACGGAAATAATCAAATTGCTGTTATGGGTTGTTAATAATTTTGCGATCGCTACACTTTCTGATGTTCCACCAATAAGCCAAATCATCATTTTCCTAAGGGCACAAAATTTTTAAAAAATATCCATATTTTAATTTACCTTTAACGGAATTATTAGACATCTCCAAAAAATAAAAATCAATAGTATATTTATGGTCTTGATTAGTAGTAGTTAGGCTCTACTCTTAAACTTAATTTGGGAATATTTTTTTTGACCAAACTCACATTTTTTATAATTACAAGAAGTATATTTTTTTAGGGTCAATGTTCAAACTTGTGTTACTTAGGTTAAAGTAGTAGTAAGTTTATTTTAGCAAAAAGATACTATAGGAGAACATGAAAAAATCAGGAGCAACAGCAAAAAAAATTCGCTCCTTAAAAGATGCCCTCAATCGTTGTCAAGAATTAGGCATGAGACTCTCTCGCCAAAGACGTTTTATTCTTGAATTGTTGTGGTCACAACGGGAACACTTATCGGCAAAAGAAATTTATGATCTTCTAAGTCAGCAAGGGAAAGACATTGGACACACATCTGTTTATCAAAATTTGGAGGCATTGTCGAGTCAAGGAATTATTGAATGTGTCGAAAGACATGAAGGAAGACTATACGGCAACTTTTGCGAAGATCATAGTCATGTTAATGTCTTGGACACCAATCAAATTATGGATATACAGGTAGAATTACCCTCAGAATTAATTAAAACCATTGAACAAAAAACAGGGGTGAAAGTAGCCCATTATCGTATTGATTTTTATGGTTATAAAAACGAACCATCAGAAATTGTAAATTGACTGTTTATAGCTCATTATTAATTATTTATTGCCTGTGATAAAATAATGTCCTTTACTAACACCAATAAAACCAAAATTAATTTAATCTTATTAGATGATGACCCCATATTTCTTTTAGGATTAAGAGAAATTTTGAGTGGGGAAGAATTTAAGGATATAAATATAATTGCTACGGGTAAAATATCAGATTTTTCCGCTTTATTAACACAATATCAAACAGATTTATGGATTGTATCCTTAGATTTTAATAAATATCCTGATAAAGCAAAAAAATTCCTAAATGCCCTCGAAAAATTAAATGATGAGTTTGGTAACTTATCAATAATCATTTTACTTTCATGGGGTTTTATTGGTGATTTTTCTCTAATTCCTATGATTAAAGGATGTTGTTATAAAGATAGCGATATTAATGAATTAGTCAAAACTTTTAGACTTTGTGGTTCAGGAAAAACTTGTTTCATTAATAGCAATTCTTTAGTTAAATCTAAAAATATTTATAATTGGTTACATGATCAATGTAGATTTGGCTTAGAACAAATTCAACGGGAAATAATCAGCATTGATGATTACATTCAAGGGAAAAAATTATCCCTGGGGAATGTTTTATATTGGCAGGGAAGAAAAAGAGAATTAAAACTGGCTAAATGGCTTGTAAATCAGTTAATGCCTAATTATCCTGGGGTTATCTCCAATTTTACTTTGGAATCTGGGGCATCAGATAATAGTCAAAACAATGATTTACCCGACAATCTTAACAGTCAGATTCTCGTAAGTAGAAATTCCCAAAATTTATACGATTTAACCTTAGCTAAAATCAAAGGATCTGTAAAAAATTCTACAGAAAAATTACTATCAATTGATATCTTGCAACAGTCAAAAAAACAAGAATTATTAATTATAATTATTCAAGAATGGATTAATTTGATTAAAGATTTAGAGAACAATAATTTAAGGGAAGAAGAGTTATGGGAAAAGGTCAATATTTTTGTTAAAGATTTATGGCAAAATTCGACTATTAAATTTCTTAGTAGATATTATAAAATTGGCTACAACAATGAAAATTCTTATGATTTGGTAGAATCAGTTTTACAAAATGCTGATTTTTTTTTATCAGAAACTTTATCCAAAATACCTTTTCTAGCGGATATTCTCAGTTACCAAGTTTATCAAAAAGATTTAGTAGTCGATAATCGAGTTTATCAATATGACAGTCAATCAGCTAAAGATATAGAAGAAATTATTTTTCAGAATATAGTTATTAATATCGCCAACGACGTCATGGACTTTACCCTTAATGAATTTGCTGACAACCTAAATATTAAGCATAATCTATTTGCCTTAGATTTAAAATCTTCTCGCAAAGTAGCTATGTTTCGGAATAATTTAGTTTGGGCATATCGTCAAGAAAAATATTGGCAGAATCCGAGAAATATCTTTGAAGATCAATATGAAATGTTAAAATTAACCTATCAAGGCATCGAAACCTGTAGGATAACTCACCCTCGTGATGGAGAATTAAACACTATACGGGGAATACCCTTATGGGTGACAATTTTGATTGAATTGAGGGATAGTCTATCCAAAGGCATAAAATCCCTCGGTGATACTTTGGGTAAAGTTGTTGTTTATTTACTGACGGAAGTCCTTGGTAAAGGCATCGGGTTAATTGGTAAAGGTATTTTACAGGGGATAGGTAATAGAATAAAAAATTGAGGATAATAAACACAGGCAAGTAAATTTCATTTAGTTGAATAATTTATCAATTATTTTAGAGAATCATCAAATGCACAGTCATCATCAAAAATTAAACAAAAATAAAGTATCTAAAAACAAAAAAATTATCAGTTTAGTGGCTGGAAGTTTATTGCTATTACAAACGTTTTTTACTGGCAATGGTGTTTTGGCACAAGACAAAAAAGAGCAATTTAATTTCAGTGATTTACTCAAAAGCTTGGAAACAGGGGAAGTAAAGAAAGTTTCCATTGACCCTTCTACTAATATCGCCTATGTTTATTTGAAAGGAGAAAATCAGAATCAACCAGAAAAAGTCAAGTTATTTAATCAAAATCCTGAATTGATTGCCAAAATTCGAGAAAAAGGGGTTGATTTTGTGGTGGAATCTTCTGCCGCTAACACCGCCGCTTTACTTAACACGATGCAACTAGGAATATTGCTTATCTTGATTATTGGTTTATTCCTGTTGATCAAAAAATCTGCTAATAGTGCTGTCGGGGCAATGAATTTCGGTAAATCAAGGGCAAGATTTCAAATGGAAGCCACTACGGGAGTTGAATTTAAGGATGTAGCAGGAATTGAGGAAGCTAAGGAAGAATTAGGGGAAGTCGTGGTATTTTTAAAAACCCCTGATAAATTTACCGCCGTTGGAGCTAAAATTCCTAGAGGTGTTTTATTAATAGGTCCTCCGGGTACAGGTAAAACTCTTTTAGCTAAAGCCATCGCCGGAGAAGCTCAAGTTCCTTTTTTCAGCATTTCTGGCTCCGAATTTGTCGAGATGTTTGTAGGAGTTGGTGCTTCTCGAGTCCGTGACTTATTCAAAAAAGCCAAAGAAATTGCCCCCTGCTTGGTGTTTATTGATGAAATTGATGCAGTAGGACGACAAAGGGGTACAGGCATCGGCGGCGGTAACGATGAGAGGGAACAAACCTTAAACCAATTATTGACGGAAATGGACGGATTTGAGGGTAATACGGGGATTATTGTCATTGCCGCCACTAATCGCCCAGATGTGTTGGATAGTGCCTTATTACGCCCCGGAAGGTTCGATCGCCAAGTTATTGTCGATTATCCCGATTTAAACGGACGTTTAGGGATTTTAAATGTTCATGCCGCCACCAAAAAAATAGATCCTGAAGTCTGCTTAGACACCATCGCCCAAAGGACTCCAGGATTTTCGGGAGCAGATTTAGCCAATTTACTTAATGAAGCCGCTATTTTAACGGTCAGAAGAAGAAAAGAAGCGGTGACAATGGCGGAAATAGATGCGGCAATCGATCGAGTTATTGCGGGAATGGAAGGCACTCCTTTAGTGGATAGTAAGAGTAAAAGGTTAATCGCCTATCACGAAATTGGTCACGCAATTGTAGGTACTTTTACTAAAGGTCACGATCCCGTGGAAAAAGTCACCCTTATTCCTAGAGGACAGGCAAGGGGTTTAACATGGTTTACTCCCGATGAAGAACAGGGTTTGATTTCTAAAACCCAACTGTTTGCCCGTATTACAGGTTTACTAGGGGGAAGGGCAGCCGAAGAGGTTATTTTCGGTGATGGTGAAATAACCACAGGGGCAGGAAATGACATTGAAAGAGTTACATCTTTAACCCGTCAAATCGTAACTAAATTCGGAATGTCGGAATTAGGCCCCATCGCTTTAGAAGGAGAAGAACAACCCATATTCCTAGGCAATGATACCATTAATCGATCTGAGTATTCCCAAGAAATTGCGGAAAAAATCGATTTACAAATTCAGGGAATTGTCTCCCAGTGTTATGAAAATGCCAAAAAAATTATTAGTGATAATCGGGCTTTAATTGATAATTTAGTAGATCAGTTAATCGAGAAAGAATCTATTGATGGCAATGTTTTTCGTCAAATTGTTGCCGATTTTTCCAAAAAACAACCCATGTTGAGTAAATAAATAACTCCGATGTCGGTAATTTTCAAATTGTACCCATGGCAAAGCCACAGGTTATATCTTCGGTGGTTTTGCTATTTTGAATTTAACTAATGTAGCTTCTAGTTGTTTAATAAAATTACCATCCCGGCGGTAAATTTGCTCATTGCCGCTGAGGTAGATTTTTTCGGGCACATTGGGGTTGTTTTCTAAAAAGGAAAATGCTTGACGAAATTGTGACGGTTTTGTTTCTATCGGTGCGGTAAAATGAGCGGGAATAATTTGCTTAAAATCCCATGTTGATATTATACTCGCCCAATTAATCACTTCTTGGGGTGCTTGGGGTAAAATTAAAGTTTCGAGTATCGGTGCAACAAAAGGTATTTCTCGATTAGCGATCGCCTCAAAGGATTTTTGCCAATTTTTTTGCCACCGAAAAGGAAATAAACCGAAATAATTAGCACGAGAACGATTCGGGGCATTTATGGCTTCTTGAATTAATTGTTTGATGGTAGTGGTTTCTATCACACTAGGACGAAAATAAAGGGCAAATAAACAAATTCTCTGCCAACCCTTAAGACGATTTTCCCTGGTATTTTCGAGATTATCTAAGGCGGTTTCTCTGGCATGAAAAAGCAAAGGAAAAGGATTTAATTCAAGAATAGCTGGTGGTTGTCGGGGAATTTTGATGACGGTATCGGTGACTAAAAGAGTTTTAGATTGTTTATGTAATAAAGCTACTTCAACAAAAGAGCCTTTACTTAAATCGATGTCTAAAATCTGATATTGAAATTCATCAGCGAAGGGAGATTCTCGGTAATCGAAGGGTAAAATTTTCGTGCGTCGAGGGGGAAACCCAAGCCATGTGATAGGTAAATTAAGGGGAAAACTCCACTGACTAGGAGCACTCCAAACTTCGGCGGTAGGGAAACGACGAGCAAAAGGACCCACAAAAATTTTATGCTCTAACCCTGAACTGGTAGAGTGGATAATATACTTCACTTTTCCGTGATTATTTTCCAATTCTCTGACAAGATTAACACATTCTTGAGTTGGGGCGATCGGACAATATACTAATAAGCCACCCTGGAGGAGTTTGATCACCGTCATCCGAATTGGCACAACAGCATATAATAACCCGTGAGGTTGCTCAAATGTCCAAACAGTATCCTTAACAACTTCTTGTCTTAACGTGGGGCGTTGTTGATAAGGATAAAGAGGTAATAAAAACCAATAACCCCAATTTTGCTCTTTTTTTTTACTTGCCATGATGGGAGAAAATATTTGGAGACAATCAGACACGGACAAGAGGAGAAAATTTGTTAATTTCTAATCTCTAATCCCTAATCCCTAATTCCTAATTATTTAATCCCCAACAATTCCACGTCAAAGATAAGGGTGGCGTTAGGGGGAATTGCACCACCGGCACCTCTTGTACCATAACCTAAGTCAGGGGGAATGATTAAAGTACTTTTTGTACCTACTTTCATATTTGCTACCCCTTCATCCCATCCTTTGATAACTTGCCCTACACCTAGGGTAAAGGTGAAAGGTTGATTGCGATCGAGGGAACTATCAAACTTTTCGCCTCTTTTAAACCCTTCTTCAGCTAAGTAACCTGTGTAATGTACGGTAACTTTTTGCCCCCTTTGAGGATTTTCTCCTTCTCCGGCGACGGTTTCAATATACATTAATCCAGTGGAAGAAGTTTGTGCAGTTGATAAATCTATGTCCATATTTCCTTTAGGTTTAAGTTGACTAGCATCTGCTATCAAAGATGATTTTTCAGATATATTCTGAGTTAGTGTAACATTGTTTGTCCCTATTTCCCCAGCGATCGCCTCTGGTTTACTATTATTAAAAATAAGGGAAATTATCAAAAATCCGGCACAGATGATGACAATTCCCATGCTGAATATAATCGGCTTCATTTTAGATAAAGTATTTTGTTTTAATTAAGGTCAATTATTAATTGTCTATCACAAACTCTCATTTGTCTATGATCAGCAATTATTAATTATTATTTACTATCATCATTGAATCATTTAACTTACAACCCGGAGAACTTTTAACTCGACTGTTGTGATTTAAAAATGCGATCGCCATTTTAACACCGATAATCTCACTTTTGAAAAATGGGAAAGTTTGATTAAAGGTTTAAATGCACAAGGGATGATTTTAAAATTCCCTGACACAGAAAAAACCGTTAAAGCGGCAAAGTCTGATTTCCAAAACTTTTTAATAAATTGTTAGACGAATCTTTACTTGCTAATCAATTTAGAAAATGTCTTTCTACTATCTATTATGAGGCGTTTATTTTACATCAATATGAATTAGAAGATATAATTTTTAAGTTTAGAGAAATATCTAAAAATTAATAATTAAGAAATATGAAATTATTAATTATTAATTATTAATTATTTATCTCCATAATTTGTTTTCTAAATCTCTAATTTGACGCTCTAAGCGATCAATTCTACCCCTTAATTCATCCATTTCTGACTGTTTAGGAACTCCCAAATCTTGTAAAATATTGCGTATTTGTCGCTCAATTTGGGCTTGAATATAACCTTGATCTGATTGAATTTGTTGCATCAAATCATCCACAATACCTTTAGCCTGATCAGGATTTATTTTACCCTCTTTCACCCATTGCTCGCTTACTTCCTTAATTTTTTCGGCGGCGAGGGAAGTAGTACCAACCCCAATCATTAGTAACTGTTTGAGCCAATCGTTGTTATTATCCATAATTTTCTGATAAATTTGTAATAAATAATGTCACTCTGAAATTAGAAATTAGTAGGATATCTTTATATTTCATAAACCACCTTACTTTACGATTATATAGCAACAAACGAGATGATTAGGACATTCCTAAATTCTGAAACCCTTTAATATTAGCTATTTTCCTTCTACCTCCTGCGCGGATGCTATAAAACCTGCAATAACTCTCCTTGAGATACAGTTTTTTGTTCTGAGGTTGCTAAGTTTTTAACTTGAATTATACCTTGTTCTACTTCGCTATCTCCCAAAACTAAACAGATTTTAGCACCACTGCGATCGCCACGTTTAAACTGTTTAGCGAAATTACTACCACTGAGGTCCAATTCTACCTTAAAACCGGCTTGACGTAAATTTTGGGCAATGACAAGGGCTTGATTTTCTGCTTTTTCCCCACGAGAAACAAAATAAATATCGGGAGTTTGAGGTTTAAGAGGTTGCAATTGTTCTAACAATAAGATTAACCTTTCCATGCCGATGGCCCAACCCACAGCAGGAGTTTCCACACCTCCCAATTGAGACACCAAACCATCATACCTTCCTCCACCGCAGACTGTAGCCTGTGCACCTAAATCTGCGGATTGTATTTCAAAAGCAGTGTGAGTATAATAATCCAAGCCCCTAACAAGACGAGGATTTAATTCGTAGGGGATACTTAAATCTGTCAATAAGCAGCATACTTGCTCAAAATGGCTTCGGGAATCATCACTGAGATAATCAAGGATACTAGGAGCATTTTTAGCGATTTTTTGAGTTGTTTTATCTTTACTGTCTAAAATGCGTAACGGATTACGGGTTAATCTATCCTGTGAATCACTATCTAAGTCGTTTTTGTAGGGGATGAGATAATCTATGAGGGCTTGTCGATAGTTTAGTCTGTCTTCTTTACTACCCACAGAGTTAATCTGCAAACTGAGGTTTTTTAACCCCAATGCCTTTAATATATCGGAGGCGATGGCAATTACTTCAACATCTGCCCTTGCCGCCCTACTACCTAACAATTCCAAACCAATTTGATGAAACTGTCGTTGTCTTCCTGCTTGGGGACGTTCATAACGAAACATGGCTCCACAATACCATAATCTATCAATTCCACCACCAGCAAATAATTTATTTTGAATATAAGAACGCACTACTCCTGCCGTACCTTCAGGACGTAATGTTATAGAGCGATCGCCTCGATCTATAAATGTGTACATTTCTTTGCCTACTACGTCGGTGGCTTCCCCGATACCCCTTTCAAATAGGGGAGTTTGCTCAAAAATAGGAGTTCTAATTTCTTGATAACTAGCCTTAGCTAAAATTTCCGAAGCGATTTTTTCGAGATATTGCCAGTATATCACCTCCGACGGCAAAATATCTTTAGTACCTCTAATAGCTTGAATATTATCCATAAAAATTTAGTTAATGGTTGAAAATAAAAGGAAAATGATTGTAAGCTAAGACGTATTTGAACACACCCCAACTAAATTAAAAATTATAGTTGGGGATTCACTTGCACCCGGAAGGTTCTAGACTCCTAAGTGTCCCTAAGGTTATTGGTGTTCGCAATGTATTTGTAGGACTTTCGCTAACAAATACCCTAGAGAAATACTGATCACCAATTAAGACAGAATACCAATATCTTGCTCCGATATTATATGAAGCGGATAAATCAGCATTATATTGTTTACCAGATGGAAAAACACACAAAGAATAATTATTTTTATTCCGTTTAACTTTCCCACTACCATCAAAGGCATAAGCACTGGTATATTTAGGGTTAACTGTTTGCACATCTCCCCCTAGTTCTGCCCATCGGTCACTTAAAATCTCTACTATTTTTTGATGACACCATAAATGAAACTTTTGTCTCATCAAAGTGCCTTTCTTTCCTCCCTTAGCTTTCCATCGAGCTAAGTTCTCAAGGACAATTACTTTAACGTTATGAAGTTTAGCAAACTCAATAATTTCTCTAGAAACTTTACGAGAAATCTCTAAATTAATATTACTTGATTTGCGATAAAGCCCTTGGCAAAAGCCTTTAACCAACTTTTTTCCAGTTTTGTGATGAGTTTGCTGTGACTTTTTAGTAATCATCATTCTTCGCTTATTTCGACGGTCTATGTCTCTAGCCGGATTGATAAATTTCCGAGCCTTTACAGTACCGTTATCGCCCACAATCGAACAAGTTGCCGCATTATTAATGCCTAAATCTACAGAACAAACATAATCAGAATCCTCCTTTTTTATCGGTTTAACTTTAACTGGCATTGAAAGCTGACAAGTCTTAGAATTAACCACTAAAGCAGGTGATTTAATTTGATTTCCTATCACTTTATGTCGGTTAAGTCCATGGCCCTTTACTGGGATTTCTTCTAACCATACCCAATCTGAACCGTTCCAAACTTTGAGGTCAACATTTTGATAATCATTATGATATTTAACTTGTTGGCCTTTATATAAGGCAGGATAAGATTGACACATTGCTGTTAATCGAGGCGGTCTAACTTTTTTATATTTTCTTATCCCTGATTGCCATTGTCTATAACGAGTCTGAAAACTTGAAACGATGCCGATAGCATCAGCTATGGCTGCTCTTCTTAAGTAACTAGGAAACTTACGAAATGATGGATATTTATTAACAACTTTTCGATAATATGAATATTTAGTATTTGTATTTTTGCTAGTTACATGAATAGATTTTTCTAGATAATTAACTTTCTCTTGATCGCTAAGATTACCAATTATTGTCCATTCAGCATTAGCCATGAAAACTAAAGTCTTTAGGAATTTCCTGTATTGTGTAACTGTCAACAATAATAGCTTTTTTTCTACAGATGTTACTTTGAGATTCCACACATCTGTACGAATCATAGAGTCTGGCTTTTTCTTTTTAGTTTTACCCTTGGCTTTAGACTTACCCATGACTGGCTCGAAGCTTATTGACTTGATCATACCATATTCACTTATTGTTTGAAACTCATCCTTCTGTAGAGCTTTCTAAATTAGTCAATAATATAAAAACTGTTACTTCTCGTCGTTTACGTTCTGAGTATTCTGAACATTTATCTCAGTTTTATTGGGGGTCTAAACCTCAATTCTGGTCGGGTAGTTATGCTATTATTAGCGTGGGCGCACAAGCTCCTTTAGAACGACTTATAGGATATGTACAGAACCAAGAAAAGCCAGAATAAGGATGCGTGCGCTCAACGATTTTGTTCAATACTTCTCGGTTAAGCCCGAAAACAATTTGATGAGGGTAATTTAGAATTTAGAATTTAGAATTTAGAATTTAAAATGTAGAATTAAACTGTTTCTTAATTCTTAATTTTAAAAGTAGTTAAAACCCAAAAACAAAGATAGGAAATATCTTGAGAATATTGGGTTTCGTGTCTTGAACTGTGGGTAATAAAACAGGAGTAAAATTAAGCGGATTTTCGTTTAAATGCTATTCCCAACGCCCCCGCCACAAAAGTTCCTAAAATGGTAACGGGTTCGGGGACAGGTTCAACAGAAGGAGAAAAAGAGGCTTTAAAAGCTAGATCAGAAAAACCAACCACGTTTTCTCCGCCAAAGTCCCAAGAGTTCGTAGTTAAGAGACTAAAATCATTTTCATTGTTAGAATAAAAGAATCCTCCCCCATCATATACGTCAGTTAATCTGGCCCCCACCTTAGATGTTCCTGCTGTACCATCAAAAAAATCAGAAGCACTTAAAAAAGCGACGTATTGCTTCCCTTGGGTTAAGTTAATTCCCCCAGTGTCAAACTGGAACTCCTCAAAGCCCACATCATTGGCATTGGTGGAGAGTGGCCCACTTTGATAAAGAATACTACCCGTTGCTTTACTCTCACTTCCATTCCACTCCATTACATAACCAGCAAAATCTACGACACCGGGATCATTCTCACCGTCAAGGAAAAAGGAAAAGTTATAAAGAGTCGTCTCAGTTCCTACAGTAAAAGTTTGACCATATGTTGCCGTATCGGTTTCACCAAATGGGGAAATAGACTCCAACCCATTCCAATCTGTAGTTGTATCAATTATACTTACGGCATGACTTACACCTCCGTTTATTACTGCAAGTGACAGGAGCATAGATGACCCTAGAGATAATTTTTTAAGCATAATGCAAGCCCCTTTTTTTAGGATGTATTTTATAAAAATGGTAATCTTAAAAAAGGAAAATTACCATTAATTCTCACAAAAATAATAAAGACTACGACAAAAAGTCTTCAAGGAACTTTATAAATCTCATGCACTAACTATAATTCGGCAATAAACCCTATTAACGATACAATCAATCACATAAAGAGAAAATTCTAGAGTAAAAGAAGAGTGCGATGGTGACTGAACACAAAAGTTATAAAGATACCGTTAATTTACCGCAAACTACCTTTGATATGAGAGCTAATGCGGTGAAAAGAGAGCCTGAATTGCAGAAATTTTGGCAAGAAACTCAGATTTATGAGCAATTAGCTGAAAATAATCCTCAAGACTTGTTTATTCTCCACGATGGGCCTCCTTACGCCAATGGTAGCTTACATATGGGTCATGCCCTCAATAAAGTTCTTAAAGATATTATTAATAAATATAAATCATTACAAGGTCATAAGGTGCGTTATGTTCCGGGGTGGGATTGTCACGGGTTGCCCATCGAGCTTAAAGTATTACAAAGTTTGAAGTCGAAAGAAAGAGAAGGTTTAACTCCCATCACATTGCGTCACAAAGCCCGTGATTTCGCCCTCAAAGCCCAACAAGAACAAGCAAAAGGCTTTAAACGTTATGGTATCTGGGGAGACTGGGAAAACCCCTATTTAACCCTCAATCCTGAATATGAAGCCGCACAGATTGAAGTTTTCGGACAAATGGCACTGAAAGGTTATATCTATCGAGGTTTAAAACCTGTCCATTGGAGTCCCAGTTCACAAACTGCTTTGGCGGAGGCTGAGTTAGAATACCCGGAAGGGCATACGTCCCAAAGTATTTACGCCGCTTTTACCATTACTAAATTAGGCAAAAAAGCCGAAAAATTAGCAGAATTTATGCCTAATTTGGCCGTTGCTATCTGGACGACAACTCCCTGGACAATTCCGGGTAATTTAGCTGTGGCAGTTAATGGGAACTTAACCTATGCAGTGGTTGAGATTATGCCTTTCGATCTTTCTGCGGAAGAATGGAATGCTACCCCTATTAAGATCAAAGAATTCTTAATACAACAAAGTTTAACCATAAAAGAACTGGAACAAAGTACTAAACAGTCCAAACTAGATTTAGATAGCGGTAATACTTCTACTAAATCATCTTCTCTGCCAGTGGGAAAAGGGCAGGAACTGATGAGATATCTTATCGTGGCACAGGATTTAGTGGAAAGTTTGAGCAATACTTTGGGCCTGAATTTGACCGTGAAAACCACCATCAAGGGTGCAGATTTGGAATTATCTACCTATGGTCACCCTTTATTTGACAGAGAAAGTCCCGTAGTGATCGGCGGTGATTATATTACAACGGAATCGGGTACAGGTTTAGTACATACTGCCCCCGGGCATGGTCAAGAAGACTATATTACAGGACAAAAATATCATTTACCTATTTTATCCCCTGTCGATGATAGAGGAAATTTTACGGAGGAAGCAGGAGAATTTAAGGGTTTAAATGTTTTAAAAGACGCTAATCAGGCAATTATTGACGCTTTAATCGCTAAAAATAGCTTACTGGGGGAAGAAGCCTACGTCCATAAATATCCCTACGATTGGCGTACTAAAAAACCGACAATTTTCCGTGCAACTGAACAATGGTTCGCTTCGGTGGATGGTTTTCGTGAGGCGGCATTGAAAGCCATAAAAGATGTAACTTGGATTCCTCCCCAGGGCGAAAACCGTATTACGCCAATGGTTAGCGATCGCAGTGACTGGTGTATTTCTCGTCAACGCAGTTGGGGTTTACCGATTCCGGTGTTTTATGATGAGGAAACAAACGAACCTTTATTAAATGAAGAAACCATCAATCACGTTAAAGATATTATCAGGGAAAAAGGCTCTGATGCCTGGTGGGAATTGTCCGTGGAGGAATTATTGCCCGAAAGTTACGGCAACAACGGCAAAGTCTATCGCAAAGGCATGGATACTATGGACGTATGGTTCGATTCTGGTTCATCTTGGGCGGCGGTTGCCAAGCAGAGAGAGGAGTTGAAATATCCGGTTGATTTATATTTAGAAGGTTCGGATCAACATCGGGGTTGGTTTCAATCGAGTCTCTTAACTAGTGTAGCAGTGAACGGTATTGCTCCTTATAAAACTGTCTTAACTCATGGTTTTGTCTTAGATGAGAAGGGCATGAAGATGAGTAAGTCTCTTGGTAATGTTTTTGATCCGAATCTCATTATCAATGGTGGTAAAAATCAAAAACAACAACCTGCTTACGGTGCTGATGTATTGAGATTGTGGGTGTCTTCTACCGACTATACTGGTGATGTCCGCGTTGGTGAAAGTATTATCAAACAATTAGCAGATGTCTACCGTAAAATTCGCAATACTGCTCGTTTTTTAATTGGTAATTTACATGATTTTAACCCTACTGAAAATGTAGTTATTTATGAAAATTTACCTGAATTAGATAAGTATATTTTACAAGAAACTCACCTAGTTTTTAGTGAAATTACGGAAGCATTTGAACACTTTCAATTTTTTAAATTTTTTCAAAAAATACAAAATTTCTGCGTAGTTGATTTATCTAATTTTTATCTAGATATTGCTAAAGATCGCCTTTATATTTCCGATCTCAATTCTCCCCGTCGTCGCAGTTGTCAAACTGTTATGGCTATTATCTTAGAAAATTTAGTAAGGGCGATCGCACCTGTTTTGTGTCATATGGCAGAGGATATTTGGCAAAATCTGCCCTATGAAAAGCCCTTTAAATCGGTGTTTGAGGCAGGTTGGGTCAAATTAAACCCTGAGTGGGTGCAAAACCCTGATTTACTATCAAAATGGGCAGAATTACGAAAGATTCGCACAGGGGTTAATAAAATTTTAGATGATGCTCGTAATCAAAAACTTATCGGTGCATCCTTAGAAGCTAAAGTCGTGATGTATGACACTCAAGGCAAATTAAAGGAAATGTTGACGAACTTGAATCCTGCTGAGAGCATTAATGACGGTAATAAAGTTGATGAATTGCGATATCTGCTTTTAGTATCACAAGTAGAATTAGTAACCGATGAATCGGCATTAAGTACAAGTAAATATCAAGGAGAAATTCAGCTTAATGATACTAATCTTAAAGTTGCCATTTTACCGGCTGATGGTCATAAATGCGATCGTTGTTGGAATTATTCTCTGAGTGTAGGTAGTTTTGCCAATGAACCTTTAATTTGCGACAGGTGTAAGCAAGCATTGGCGGGTAATTTTTGACAATGATTTCGGGGTGAGAATTTCTCACCCTAAGGAACTATGCCTTATCAGTAATTTTAATTATAGTTTTGGACTGAGGAAATAATTTAACAAGAAGTATCCCTATGAACTTACATAGTAGTTTTAAAAACGCTTAAGTATAAATATTTAAGCGTTAAATCAAGTACAAATGACTATACAATTTTCCTAAAAATGAGTGTATAGTTAAAATAGAAAATACGAAAGGAGCAAAGCTCATGTTAAAAAAATTATCTTTAACTCTTGTTGGCATTTCTGCCATCGCACTTAGTTCAATAGGTTCAGCAGAAGCGGTCACCATTAATTTCGATCCTTTAACGACTCCCGGAACTGATTTTTCATACTACCTTAACGACCCTTTTTATAGCGAAAAAGGTTTTACTATTAGTCAAGGCGGCTCAATTGCTCAACTGTACCCCATTAATTCAGGAGATTACAGCAAATATAACCCCCCATATGATCCATACAATGGCTCTACATCTTTCGCCAGTGATGTGGTCAATGGCAATACAGATATAGTACTAACGAAAAACGGGGGAGGTTCTTTTAATTTAAAATCCATTGATTTAGATTGGCTCAATGGACCTGGTTCTGGGAACGTCCCTGTTAATTTTACGGGAACCTACGCTAACGGCGGCACTATACAGGCTAATTTTTTACTAGACACCTCAAAAGGGTTTGAGACTTTTGATTTCACCGGATTTGAGAAATTATCCTCTGTTTCTTGGAAACAGGAGAAAAGTCCAAGCACACTGCTTGGGTATCATCATTTTGACAATATTGTTTTAGAACCAGTTCCCGAACCAGTTACTATTTTAGGTACTTTGGTCGCTGGTGCTTTAGGTATAGGTATTAAACGAAAGCAAAAAGTAACAAATTAATTTCTTTAGTTAATTTATCCCCATGGTCATCCGAAAAATGGTGCCTGTTAACCTCTAACACTCATTAGACATCTCCAATAATTATCCAAAAGGGAGTTGAAACCGCCATTATACTGTACAAAAATTATAATTTCCGGAGAAGTCTATTTCACATTGGGATCGAGGTGAAAGGAATTTTGGGTGACTATCAAAAAATATTTGTTTTGAAGTGATAAGTAATAAGCTCCTGACGGGGAAATTCAAAATTCAAAATTCAAAATTCAGAACAAAAATTTGGGCTAATTTATTTCCTTCTGCCTTCTGCCCCCTGCCTTCTGCCCTCTGCCCCCTGCCTCCTGCCTCCTGCCTTACCCTCGACCACATTGATATTTTCCAAAACCCTCGCAGTATTGCGAAGAGATCCGCTTCAAGGCACACGAACTGCCTGGCTTCGCCTGATCGCCGCAAGAAATCGTGAAAATACAATATTGAATATAAATAAGAGCTAACTAACTTATAATCATTGCCTGAAGAGGGATTGAGCAATATATTCTCAAAAAATTATTGAGAATAGGGATTGTAGCTGATCGGAGAATGAAGCCATCAGTCCCCGTCGAACTCCTAATGAACAAATTGCCCCTCTTCAGACATAATCAAAGTAATTTGTCGGATGCTCACGTTAAAATTAGAATCAACCATAAGCGGTAAATTACTAATCTTATCTAATTTATCTAATTATTGCCTATTCCCCGGCATCTCTAGGAAGTCTAATAAACACCATTATGAAATCCTCCTTTACTCCCTTAAGTTCGAAGTTTACCATTAGTAGTTTATCAATTCGTCGTCACATCGCAACTATAATGTTAACTTTGGCGGTCATTGTGGTGGGTATTTTTTTTGTTACTACCATTCAAGTGGATTTATTACCCTCTATTACTTATCCTCGTATTGGTGTAAGACTGCAAACCGAAGGTATTGTGCCAGAAATTGCTGTCGAAGAAATTACTCGCCCTTTAGAAGAGGCTTTTTCCGCTACGGAAGGAGTAGAACTAGTTTATTCTCAAACCTCGGAAAATCGAATTAGTTTAGATTTATTCTTCCGAGTCGGTGGTAATATTGATCGAGCCTTAAATGATGCCACAGCTTCCCTTAACCGTGCCAGAAGCAGATTACCTGATAACATTGAGAATCCTCGTTTATTCAAGTTTGAGCCTTCTCAGTTACCTGTTTATGAATTTGCTGTTACCTCCGATGTTCGAGATATTTTAGATTTAAGGGTTTTCACAGAGGAAGAATTAGCCAGAGAATTAAGTATTGTCCCCGGAGTTGCTTCAGTGGATGTTTCTGGGGGAGTAGAAGAAGAAGTAAGAGTACAAATTGATCTTCAACGTTTACAGGCTTTGGGAATTGGCTTAAAGGATGTTTTAGACGAAATTAGAGACTCCAATCAAGATATTGGCGGAGGGCGTTTATTAGGGGAAAGTAACGAACCTTTAACCCGTGTTGTCGGTAGATTTAAAAGTGCTGAGGCGTTAAATAATTTATCTTTTCCGATTCCTAATTCTTTCCGTCGTGTCTATTTGAACGAGTTTGCGAATGTTATTGATGGTGCTGAGGATCAACGTATTTTTGTTTATCTCAATGGTACCCCCGCCGTTAAAGTTAGTCTTCAAAAACAACCAGAGGCCAACACCATTGAGGTTGTCAAGTCCATCAAAACCAAAATTGAGGAGTTGAAAAAAAGTAATATTATCGAAGATGATTTAGTTTTATTACCCACCCTCGATGAATCTATTTTTATTCGTAATGCCATTAATAATGTCATCACTTCAGGTTTAATTGGTACAGCATTAGCGGCGATGGCAGTATTATTGTTTTTAGGTTCAATTCGTCAAACTATCATCATCGTCATTTCTATTCCTCTAGCCACATTGGCGGCGATCATTGTGATGAAAATTTTCGGTCTATCCTTAAATGTTTTCAGTTTAGGGGGATTAGCCTTAGGAGTGGGGATTGTCGTCGATAACTCCATCGTTATGTTGGAAACCATTATCGAAGGTACAGAAAAACTAACCCATGATCCCATTCCCGAAAAAGGGGTTTATCGTCGGCAAATTATCGAACAATCTATCAACAGTGCCTCGGAAGTCGAATCTGCCTTAGTTGCCTCCACCAGCACCAACTTAGTGGCAGTTTTACCCTTTTTGATGATTGGGGGTTTTATCTCTCTTTTATTCAATGAATTGGTTTTAACCATCAGCTTTGCGGTAGCGGCTTCCATTGTGGTTGCTTTAACCATTGTGCCGATGTTGACATCTCGGTTGCTAGCTATTCAATTTTCTAGTCAAATTAAACGTTTTTTTATTATTTCATGGTTTAACAAGGCTTTTAGTGCGGCTAATAATAGTTATAGCTTTGTTTTAGGCTTTCTGCTTAAAATTCGCTGGATCGTTGTTCTGGTTATCTTCATTCTTTTAGGTTTAACGAGCTTAAATTTAGCCCAACAATTACCCCAAGAAATTTTACCGACTATCAACACAGGTCAAGCCAACTTATTTGTCCAATTTCCCCCAAATACCACCCTTGCTACTAATCGCCAAGTTATGCAGCTAGTTGATGATGTGATTTTACGACAACCAGAAACTGAATATGCGTTTACTACTTCTGGAGGCTTTTTATTTGGTGGTAATACCAGTGAAAATGTATTGAGAGGTTCTAGTAATATTACCGTCAAGTCCGGGACAAATTTAGATGAATATATCCCTAACCTCGACAAAGAATTAAGCAAACTAAACTTAGTGGATATTCGTTTAAGTCTTAATGCGGGTAAAGTTCGAGGCCTGATTCTCAACAACTCTCCGGTGAGGGCAGATGTTGATATTATTTTACAAGGCAATAACCAAACTTTATTAGAGGAAACAGGAAGACAAGTAGTCAAGACCCTTGATGAGAAAGCAACATTAGTCAGATTTCGCCCTGATGCTGATCCTTCTCAGCCAGAAGTCCTTATTCAGCCCGATTTAGAAAGATTGGCGGATTTAAACCTCAAAAATGCGGATATTACTGATTCCTTACGAACTACCGTTAGCGGTTTAGTTATTTCTCAGCTACAGAGGGACTTTGCCAACGGAGATAGTGCAGGTGCACGCCTAATAGATATAAGGGTACAATTGGATTCCAATTCAGTCAAAGATGCCAGTGCTTTATTAGAAGTGCCACTTTTCGCCGACAATAATCGCTTAATTCGCCTAGGGGATGTTGCTACCATCACCACAGGAAAAGCCCCATCACAAATTCAACGAATAAATCAACGTCAAGTTTTTATCATCACCGGAAGCCTCGCCGAAGAAGCCTCATTGGGACCAGCATTAGCCGAAGTACAAGGCATCTTAGATACTATTGATTTACCTCAAGGTGTCCGTATCCTGCCAAGTATCGCCGCCGAGAGTAATAAACAATTACAAGCATCTCTACCCGTTTTAGGAAGTTTAGCTGCCTTTCTCGTATTTGTGGTCATGGCAGTACAATATAATTCTCTAATAGATCCTTTAGTGATCATGTTTACCTTACCTCTAGCTTTATCAGGAGGAATTATCGGCTTATACGTTACCGAAACCCCCATCGGTGCAACGGTTATTGTTGGGGCAGTATTATTAATCGGTATTGTCGTCAATAATGCCATCGTCATGGTTGAGTTGGCTAATCAAATCTATGAAAAACAACAACAAAACCCTGATATTTTTAAGCCCAGTCGTTATACGGCCATTATCCGAGCGTCATCCCAAAGATTACGTCCGATTTTAATGACCACCATCACGACCGTATTAGGGATGTATCCTTTAGCTTTAGGTGTAGGAGAAGGAGGAGAATTTTTGCAACCATTAGGGATAGTCGTCTTTTGGGGGTTATCTTTAGCCACATTATTGACGTTATTTTTAATCCCCTGTCTTTATTTATTACTCCATCAACCCTTTAGTTTTTCGACAGCGGGGGTCAATACTGCGAGGGTTTTGGAAAATATCAATGTGGTCGAGGGTAAGGCAGAAGGCAGGAGGCAGAGGGCAGGAGGCAGAGGGCAGGGGGCAGAAGGCAGAAGGAAATAAATTAGCCCAAATTTTTGTTCTGAATTTTGAATTTCGAATTTTGAATTTCCCCCACAGCTTTTAGGGACAAAAAAAATATCTCTGAAGCTTACAGCGAAACAAAAGAGATATTTTCAAAATAATAGACTAATATTAAGTTCCTCACTCCTTAGGGAATTTAGGAGGCGTGTTCTAGTATCCTAATCTTCTTTCCCCCCTTAATAAGGGCTGGTCGGCACATTTAAACCACGATCGCGGAGATATTTACCCGTTTCACGAGAAGGAGTGTAATTATAACCAAAACCGCTATAACCCTCGGAATCGTCGATAACCTGAGGTGTGAGCATTACGATTACTTCCGAGCGAGTTTTATCTTTGAAGGTAGAACGGAATAAACTACCAATAATGGGCAAATCACCTAAAATCGGCACTTTAGAAATCTGTGTCCTTTCAACGTCAGAGATAATCCCCGATAAGATCAAAGTTTGTCCATCTCGTAAACGAACCAGCCCGGAAGATACGGTTCTCTCCACCAGAGGAGTAATCACGTTATCAGCACCAACACCGCTACGGAAAATTTGAGGATTACCTGGTGCACTGATAGAAGGATTTACTTGTAAATTAACAAACCCATTATCATCAATTTTTTGAATGGCTACATTTAAGGTTAACCCCGCAGGTTCAATGACAGGAGTTGTCGTTCTGACACCACTTAATTGATCGATGGAAGTATTGACGCTAGTTACAACATTTTCGACTAATTCTACTGTACCAACTTGTCCTTCTTGTACTACTAAAGTCGGATCTGTTAAGATTTTTGCATTACCGGAACTGACATTGGCCCTGATTTGAGCCAAAAAGGCTTGAGGGACATTAAAATTTCTTCCAGGACGAATTTGGGCCGGATTTCCGGGTTGGCTGGGATCTGCGTTGGTACCAAAAGGAGAAATTCGTCCAGCATTGGGAGACGCTAATGGTAATCCTTGTAAAGTTCTGGTAACAGTACGGGCAACGTTATCGATAGTATTATTAATAATATCTTGAGTTAAATTGCTAATTTGAGAGTTAGTTAAAGTTCTGTTTGTATTGTCTGTTAGTTCTCTTTGTAAATCTCTGGTAATTGTTTCTACTTGATCTCGTGTAAAAGTACTAGTATTGCCAAACTGACTCAAGGTACGATTAATGGTATCAGTAAAATTCTGTCCTAAAGTATCAGCGAGATTATTAGCCGTTTGCTGATCTAACGTATCTTCCAAAGAACGTTCGATACTATCTTGTAAAGAGTTATTTAAATTTCGGGAAAATGTTTCTCTCTCGACTATTTGTTCATCGTAAGCGGGAATTAAATTACCATCGCTATCTGTTCGCCACTGTTGAGGATCTACATTTTGATTATTCGTCCCAAAATTAATTACACCGACACCACCATCTTGGACAACTCCTGTGTTATCGATACCAAAAGAGAAACTAGAACCAAAACTGTCGGCTTGATTTAATTGCACATCAACAACTTTAACGTTAACAGCTACTTGACGACGACGGGCATCTAATTGGGTCAAGAAAGAGGTTGCTGTTTGTACTAAATAAGGTTCACCGACTAAAGTTACAGTATCGTGGACAGGATCCACATGAACTGTTAAACCTTGAAGCACTAACTGTTCTCCTGCTAGTTCTTGATCTGGAAGAGGTGTAACCGTATATGTTTTTTTAGGAATACCATCTTTTTCTTCTATTTCTACTTCGATAAAATTTCCCTGGGCCCCTTGACTATGAAGGAAAAAAAGTGCATCAAGGGCATCATATTGATTTAAGCGAACACTGCGAGTAATGGCATTTTTGACTGTAGGCGGTAACTTACTGCCTACAAAAATAGTTCTACCTTGAAGACTGGCTTTTAAACCCGAAATCATCAACACACTGTTAAACACATCTTGCACTGGCTCATTTTCTAAATCTAAGGAGACGGTATTTGTCTCTCCTTCGCTATTTTTATCCGTAAAAATAATGTTAAATCCGGCTGCACGACCCAATAATGCTAATACCTCCGTTGCTGGGGCGTCTCTTAGCACTAAACGGGGAACTGTAACATTGGTACCTAAGTTAATAGTAGGAGAACCATTATTAACATTAGATACCGACATATCTCCCACTGGGGGGGCAACCGCCCTCGGCAAAAATGGTGGGGGTGCCGGTTGAGACGCATCAACAGGTTGACCGTCAATTTTAATACTGGGATTAGGCACTAGTACTTCCCCTTCATTAGAAGGAAAAGATTGGGCGATCCAATTGGGTTGTTTTTTAAAAGTCAATTTTTTATTGATACTGGGATTTGCCATCGCCAAGGACTGCCAACTGAGAAGAACAACGACAGTACTACTCAAAAACTTGATTTGATTAATAGAAAATTTGATCATTGATTTAACTCCTACACACACTTAAATTTTAATGAATAGACATAGAATTATGAAATTATTTTGACCATAAAAAACTCGATCTTTATTGAGCCGGTTTTTCTCCCTCAGCCGGAGGCGGTGCTTCTGCCGCTTGTAACTGGGGAAATACTGCTTGTAAAGTAATACTGGTTTTTAATTTCGGTTGCCCAATGGTAACTAACCGATTATTTTCCAATAAATATTGTGGTGGGTTAATAGTCGAAGTGTTCAGATTTTTGACGACTAACAAGGGTTGTAATCTTTCTAAATCTTGCAAAAATAGCTGTAACTGACTAAAATTACCTTCTAAATCGAGACTGTAAGTTTTAACCTGTAAATTATTAGTAGCTAGACTACCAAAAGACTCATCGGCGACGATTTCCCGCTCAGGGGTTGGCACAAAAGAATTCATTTTGATCTTACTAAAGTTCGTAAAACTATTCACATCCAACAATAAAGTATCTAGTGCCTGATCTGTAGCAAAGAGTTTCAGTACATCTTCTTTCAGATCCTTGATTTGTGTCAATTCGTTTTCTTTATTGGCGATAATCTGATCTAGTTCATTGGAACTGAGTTGTTCTAGTTGGGATTGTTTTTCTTGCTTTTGGTTATTGAGTTGGGATAATTCATTCCATATGGGAAGTACATAAGACCAAAATAAATAACCAGCGATCAATAAACCACCAACTCCTATGGCAATGCCTGTTACCTTTGGGGTAAAAGCGATACCAAAGACTTCTGGATAATCACCCGTACCAAAATCCTCCTCTTGGGAATCAAATTGGTCAGTAGTGGTAAAAGATGTTGTCATTGTTCAGCCCCTCCTTCGGTTGGTTTTTCTGGTTGTGCTGTTATTGCTACCTCTTGTAACTTTAAAGCTCCTTTTCTTTGTAGATTAGTTATCCTCGATACTAGACCAATGGCACCTCTACGACTAAGTTGATTTAGCAATACTTGTGCTGATTGATCATTAATCTTGGTGTTGATAGTGTATAAAACTACAGGCGGTAAAGTTATATTCTCGGAATTATTCTTGCCTTCTTCTGTCGTTTCCAGTCCCGATAATTGTGCACGATTAAAAGCCACTTTGCCGGGATTTGGTGCAATGGTGGTGGTCACAATGCTAGTAGCTTCGGGATCGAGAAAAGGAGAATTTTTCAGGGTTAACAAAAAATCATTGACGTTGTCATAGGAATTACCATAACCGTTGATGGTTAAAGTTTTATCGGACTGAGTTATCGCCTGTATTTGCACATTAGGGGGGGTGACAGTACCAATTTCGGCTAACATGGACGACCAGGGTTTAATCTCATTGAATACACTAACGAGAATGCCAATTTCCTGACTAATACCGTCAATTTCTGTTTGGATTTGCTTTACTCGTACATTTTTCCCCTGCAAACGCTGAATTTCTTCATCTAGTTGGGCGATCGTTTTATTAGTGCTAGCTTTTTGATTATTTAAGAATAATAAAGCACCCCCCGTAGTGGCAAGAAAAACAATAGCAACCCCAGCACCGATAAGAATAGGTAATTCAACGTTCTTAGAAGTCGTTTTCTTAAATACTGTAGGACTGCCAACGGTATCTAATTTGCGATCTTTTAAAAAATTAATATCAATATCGTACATAGCTAACTCATCCTCATACCCAAACCAATTACCGTACCTAATCCCGCCCGTTGCATGATAGATAACTCCTCTTTAAAAGTTAAAGATAAAGCAGAAATAGGGTCAATTTGTGTGGTGGGAAGACTCAATTTTTTAGTGAAATACTCGTCAATTTGAGACAATCCTGCACCAGGTCCGGCTAGGAGTAATTGTACGACTTCAACATCCCCACTTTGGCCCAAATAGAAATTAATCGATCGTCGCAACTCATCCACTAATTCGCCTAAAACCCTTAAAAGAGAATCCATTCCCGGGTTAATCCATGTTTGACTGCTAGTGGTATTAGTGGTTGTTCGTTCGGGATTATTGGGAATGGTGATCTCTTGTAACAATTCGGTATTTTTCGAGGTGGGTAAATTCATAGCTTGGGCTAAAGCCGTTTGCATTTGATAAGTACCAATGGGAATAGTACGAGAAAATTGAGGTACACCTTCCACGATAATAGCGATTTCCGTAGTATCAAATTCAATATCCACTAACACTATTGCCTCACTAGAAGAAAACTGTTTTAATTGTTCTTTGATCGTTCTAATTAAGGCAAAACTATTAATTTCTAGGACATTAACCTTTAATCCGGCCTGTTGGAAAGTCTCTAGGTATAAATCAGTAACTTCTCGACGGGTTGCCACTAATAAAACCTGTACTTTTTCAATGCCATCATCATCCACAAAATAACCTAGTTTTCGATAGTCGAGATCGACTTCTTCCCTAGGATAAGGAAGATAAAGACTAGCCTCGTGGTTTAACACCATATCCCGTAATTCTTGATCATTCAACTCCGCAGGAATGGGGATAATCCGAATAATGGACTCCCTCATGGGCACTGCCGTAGCGATTTGTTTAGGCTTAACTTTGGCTTCTTTTAACAATTGATCGATTAATTCCGCCAATCCAGGGGAATCGACAATTTGCCCTTCCTCGAATATGTCTTCGGGAACATCGATGGCATGGTATTTTAAAAGTTTATATTGTGACCCTTTTTTGGTCAGTTGGACTAAAGCAATTCTGTCGGGATTAATTTCTATCCCCACTCCGCTACTTTTTCCCCCCGTCAAATTTTCTAAAAAACTCAACATTTTCTTAACCCTTTTTACGTATATTTACGGACGTAAGATAAATAATTTTATGGACTGATCATATCGTATAATTTAACAGATTATCACCTCGATTTTGACATAATAAATAAACTATAATCTAATATCATTTAGTGTAAATCATAGTTAACAAGTTATCAAAAAATATTTAACATGAGTTCGTTTACTTTTAATCAGTTCGAAGTTCAGAATTTTGTCGAGATCAGTGGCGTTTCGCTAAGTTTGGCGAGATTTGCCAATTAATTACAAATTTAATTACACATTATTGAGGAATATTAATAAATGTTTTTTTGGTCATGGTATAAGGGTAAACATAATTTAGTGGCTTATACCCTTTGGTTTGTTTCTGGTTTACTAATAACTTTACTGGTGAGTTGCACCACTCCAAAAGCGACTTCTAACGTAGAAATTGAGTTTTGGACTATGCAATTACAACCCCAATTTACCCCGTTTTTTACGGAATTAAATCAAACTTTTGAAAGTAAAAATCCTGAGAGGAAAATTCGTTGGGTTGATGTGCCTTGGAATGCCATGGAAAGTAAAATTTTAACGGCGGTATCGGCTAAAAATGCCCCCGATGTGGTAAACCTTAACCCTGATTTTGCGGCACAATTAGCTAGTCGTAAAGCATGGTTAAATTTAGATACAGCAATTACCCCAGAAATTAAAGCCCAATATTTACCAAAAATTTGGGAAGCCAATAAAATTGAACTTTGTGAAGCACCTAATCAGTGTGAGACTACTACTTTTGGCATTCCTTGGTATTTAACAACTACCGTTACAGTTTATAATCAGGAGTTATTCAAAAATGCAGGTATCGAAAAACCTCCTGCTACCTATGAAGAATTAGGGATAGTTGCCGAGAAAATTAAGAGTAAAACGGGAAAATATGCTTTTTTCGTGCCACTTGTAGCAAATGACTCTAATGAGGTGTTACAGTCTTTTGTTCAAATGGGAGTTAATTTAGTCGATGATCGAGGAAAAGCTGCTTTCAATACTCCCGAAGGCATGGAAGTATTCCGTTTCTGGGTGGATTTATACCAAAAAGACCTACTACCACCAGAAATCATGACCCAAGGTCATCGTCATGGCGTAGAATTGTACCAAGCAGGGGAATTGTCTGTTTTAGGGACAGGGGCAGAATTTTTAAGAACTATTTCCAATAATGCACCCACAATTTATCAACAATCGGGTGTCGCCCCCCAAATTACGGGTAAAACTAACAAAAGAAGTGTTTCTGTAATGAATTTAGTTATTCCCAAAGATACTGATAAATCGGAGGAAGCGGTTAATTATGCCTTATTTGTCACCAATGGTGATAATCAATTAAACTTTGCACAACAGGCAAATGTGTTACCTTCCCATAACGATGCGATCGCAAAATATATAAGTAACTTAGAGCAAGATACAAATAAAGATATCGTAACAGAAGCAAGAAAAATAAGTGCCATGCAATTAGACACTGCAGAAGTATTAATTCCACCGATAAAAAATATTAATCAACTGAAAAAATTTATCTATGAAAATATTCAAAGTGCGATGTTAAAAGAAAAAACCATTGAACAAGCCGTCACCGATGCCGCCAATCAATGGGATAATCTTGCCATGAGCAATTAAATAAAAAGAAGAGTTTCCTAGGGTGTGTTTGCAAAACCTAACGCACCTTACAAATTTGGAAAAAAAGTGATTTTGCCCAGAATAGTCAATAAACCTGCCACCAATACCCCCACAATACCTAAAAAGCCCAAAGTTAAAGTATTTAAGCGAGTATTAACTTCATCAAAACCTTTATCCACCATATCCAGTCGTTTAACTACTTGTTCATTTTGACTTTTGACTTTTTCAATGTCAATTTGAACTTGATTAGTCTTATCACCTAATTCTTTTCGAGTAGTTTGTATTTCATGATCGAGCTTATCAATTTTGTTTTCCAGTTTGTCAATTTTATTATCGATTTTATTTAAGACATCAATTAAGTTAACTTCGATAATTTGACTCATATTTTTATCCTAAAATGCTTTATTTTTATCTTAGCAATAACCTTCGAATATTCTTAAAATTATCTTTTCGGTAGAAGGTTAGATCCCGCTTTTCGCAAGTCTTTCCGAAACTGTTAATGTATGGATCGTTCTCATGATAGAGTTGTCAGATTACAGAGCTATTTTTCTGCCAGAGCTTCTTTAATTCCTCCACATCGGCGATCGCCAAAGAAAGTAATTGCTCTTTTTTTACCTGGGGCATCTGTGGTTCATTTGCCAGAAGAGCGAGTTTAGTTTGCAGAGCACAGAGCCCAGATTCTATCTCAGGCTGCTGCGGCCGAGAAGAACGATTCTGGAGAAAGGGAGCGGGGGCTTTGTGTCGGGGGTTTTCCCCCTCTTCCTGACTATCACTTTTGCCTTTCGACTCCATGAGCTGCCCAGATTGATTACTCAGTCCTAATTTGACTTGGTTAAAATCACTAGCTGGGCGAGCAGAACTATCGATTTTTTCCGCTTCTAGTTGCTGCACAGTGTGTTGTAAAGTTTCGATTACCCCATACATTTCTATGGGATCAAAGACCCGTAGCAAGCTAGTCTGAGTCACGAGACCTAGTCCCTGCCCCCAATTCCAAGACACCACCAGCCGCCGCACCCGCCGTCGCTGCATCTCTTGATGAGCAATCCATAAGGAATCTTCTGGGTTGAGGAGAAATAAGGGGGTACTCATTACCGCCTCAGCTCGAACTTTCCCCAGATCCAGACCTAGTGCTTGAAACTGCAAGAGATCCCTCTCCGTAATAATCCCCACCGGGAGGCTGGGCTCTTGGGGAAGCTCTTCCACAATTACGACACAACTGACCTGAGCTTCCGCCATTAACCTCGCTAAATCGATCACCTTGTCGCTCAAGCCCCCCTGAATCACCTGGGAATTAATCACCTCAGAGACCCGCCGCAACTTGAGCAAGTTACTCGGCCGCAGACAAGCACGGAGACTTTCCGGAGAAACTACCCCCATCAACTGCCCCTGTGCCCCGACAATCGGCAGATGCCGAATCCGATAGCGACGGAAGAGAAACAGCACTGCAAAGATATCCCGAAAATTGGCTTCTTGGAGGGTAACCACTGGCTGAGTCATCACTTGTCCCATGGTTACTCCCTCGAAATTCAAGTTGGACGCAATCAGCCGCACCAAATCTCGCTCGGTAAAAATCCCCTGTAATTCCTCTCCTTTCATGATTAAAACACAGTTAGCAGCGGTGGGGCTGAAGCTATTTTCTGGGGCAGAACTGGGGAAATTGGGCAGGGAACACCTCAGGTTTTGAACTTGACTCATCAAACCGAGGGTTTCTGTGAGTAAGGTGTCGGCAGTAACTATGAGAGGATGGCGATCAATCGCTTCTCCTAGGGCCGGTGCGGTGATGGTTAAGTCCTGAGAGGTCATGATGCTTCTCCCCCTAAAGGGATGTTACAAAAAAAAATGAGAAAATCAGAATATAACTAGACATTAAGCTAAAAAAGGTGTATCATAAACAGATGTAACAGTAAAAACTTTAAAACTCTTTTATAGAATTGCTTATAGTCTTATCAAGGTTGTAAAAAATACTCTGGATTCTACCCCGAGAAATTTATCCCTACCTTGATTCTAGTTGAAAGTGGTACTGAGGGAAATTCCCACAGAAGAAAAGCCTTCTCTAGTTTGGCTAAGGTTTATGAGATCTAACACCGGATATTCTCGGAGTTTTACCATAGAGTCGATCTAAAACCCGCTTAACCGAGATCCTTTGCCACTCAGAGTCCCGTTTAGTTCTATAACCATGATAATTGAGCCAATCAGCTATTTGCTGTAATGACTTCCCGGATTTGTGATGGCGGCGAATAAGTTCGATGATTTCCTGTTCTGGTGGGTTATTGACCAACTCACCTTCCACGGACATTTGACCGAAGGATGGGGAACCATAACCAGCATAGCCACCTCTGGCAGCTTTCGCTTTTCTTCCTTGTTCTAGCCTCTCCCAAAAAAAGGGGTCGCTTACTTTCTCAGCAGTCATAACTGTAAAAATTAATTGATTTTACTCTAATAGTTTAACAGGAGATAAAAATTAACAATGCCCTTAATTTTTCTTGGTCCTCCCGGAGCTGGTAAAGGTACTCAAGCGAAAATCCTTGCTCAACAAGGGCCAATTCCCCATATTTCTGCCGGTGATCTTTTAAGAGAAGCAATTGCCCAGAAAACCGCCTTAGGCGGGGAAGTCCAAGCTCATGTAGCTGCGGGGGAACTGGTGCGAGATCCCCTAATCATGGCGATGATGCGAGAGCGTTTGAGTCAGTCTGATACTAAACTAGGCTGGATTTTAGATGGATTTCCCCGGACTGTTTCCCAAGCCCAGGATTTAGACCAACTTCTGTCAATTCTCCATCAACCTCATCCCCAAGTGGTCTATTTTTACGTTGAGCCGAATGTGTTGGTTCACCGATTATTAGGGCGAGGTCGCCAAGACGATAATGAAGAGACCATTCGTCGTCGTCTGGAAGTTTACGAGGCCCAAACTCTTCCCTTAATTGATTTTTACCAGAGACGGAAATGTCTGCTCTCGATTAACGGCAATCTCAGCGTAGCTGAGGTCACCAATAGCTTGCACTTAGCCCTCCAGTTTCCGGTCTCAGCTTAAGCACAATAGATTTCCAGACAATAATTTTACAGAGGATAAACAATGCCAACTTACCAAGTTACCCTGAAAACCCCAGAAGGTGACCACACCATTGAAGTAGCTGATGACCAGTATATCTTTGATGCCGCTGAAGAAAACGACATCGAGCTGCCGATCTCTTGTCGCTCTGGTTCTTGTTCTAGCTGTGCTGGCAAAATCCTTCAGGGCACAGTCGATCAATCAGACCAAGCCTTCTTAGAAGATGAGCAGATTGAAGCCGGTTTTATCCTTACCTGTGTAGCTTACCCTACCTCTGACTGTACTATACTCACTCATCAAGAAGATCAATTGTATTAATCAGTTTTTCCTCTTTCTTAACTCAATAATCAGGAACAAAAAATGACAGCCTCTTATATTCAAGACAGTTACTTAAACGAGCTTTTAACCAAATCCGGACTGGTAGTCGTAGATTATACCGCCTCTTGGTGTGGTCCTTGTCGTATTATTAGCCCTTATATTGACAAACTGACAGAAGAGTATGCTGGTCGTGCTCAAGTTTTTAAAATTGATTTAGATCAAAATAAAGAAAATCTCAAAAAATTTAAGATTAAAAGTATTCCAGCTGTACTCTATTTTAAAGATGGTGAGTTAGTTGAACATTTGACAGGAAAAGCTTCCTATGAAACTTTCTCTGAAACATTAGAAAAACATCTTTAGATAATTAAGCGGAGACTATCTATGAGATTGCTGACTAATCAACAAACAGTTCGATGTCCTAACTGCGGTAGTGAAGCACAACGCCGCTATTTTAACAGCAACGAAGCTATCCATAGTTCCTGTTCGGGAAACCAAGTCATCCAAACCGAATGCGACCAGTGTGACTATCTCATGGTGATGTGTTTCCTAAATGGGAATGTTGTGGAGGCTTATGCACCAGGGACGGGGACTTTCACTGCTCAAAGCCCAGGAAATTGTTTCCCTGCCATGGCAGTCCCAGACAATGGGCTCTCCGCTCTGAACGGGCAGGCCTGAGAGGCAAAAAGCAAAAAAGAAGAATTTAAGCGGAATTTTCAGGCTGAATTTTTCTCATACTCAGATTTTTGGGTCAAAACCGTAATTTTTATCCTTATTACTACTTATTACTTAACTATGATGAAAGCAGAAGAAATCATGACCTCAGAAGTGGTTACCATTCGCGGTTCGGCGACGGTAGCTGAAGCTGTCAAGCTGATGAAAGATAAAAAATTGCGTGCCCTGATAGTGGAACGTCGCCACGACGATGACCCTTACGGCATTGTCAGTGAGACAGATATTGTTTATAAAGTAGCAGCTTATGGACAGGATCCGAAAAAAATGCGAGTGTACCAAATCATGACCAAACCTTGTATCACCGTTGCTCCCGATTTAGGGGTGGAATATGTGGCTCGCCTGTTTGCTAGCACCCGCATCCGCCGAGCTCCCGTCGTCCGGGAAAAATTACTGGGTATTGTTTCCGTCAGTGATATCATGCACAAGGGTGATTTTGTCGAAAAGCCGAAAAAGCTGTTTCTCGAAGAGCGGTTGGAAGTTGCTAGAGAAGAAGCACGAGCGATCTGCTCCGAAAAGGGCCCGACCTCTCCCGAATGTGCGGCGGCTTGGGATGTGGTCGAAGAACTGCAAGCGGAAACCTCACATCAGCGGGTGGAAAAACAGGGGAAAACTTCTTTCCAGGCCTACTGTGAGGCCAATCCCGATGCCGATGAATGTCGGATTTATGAAGATTGACCTAGAGAGGAAAAAGAGAACAGTGAAGTTTTTCGATAAGTTAAATCAAGCCCAGGAGCGTAATCAAAGCTTGCTCTGTGTCGCCCTAGACCCCGATCCAGAAGCATGGCCCGAAAGTTATGGTTCTTGGGATAGTATTAGCTCTCACCGGTGGGGATTGCAGGAATGGCTGCAATTTCTGATTGCCGAAACGGCAGATTTAGTCTGTGCCTACAAGCTGACGGTAGAATTTTATCAGGTTTTAGGGACTTCCGGACTAGAGTTATTGCGCCAGACTTTGAAGGCGATCCCCCCTCACATTCCCATCATTCTCGATGGAAAATACGGTGGTCTTGACACCAGTACCATTTTGGCTAGGACGATTTTTGCCGACTGGCAAGTAGATGCTGTAACCCTCAATCCTTACACGGGACAGGATGAAGTGGCTCCATTTTTACTTTATCCTGACAAGGCAGTCTTTATTCTCTGTGCCACGGCTAATCCTTCCGCTGCGGTTTTACAAGAATATCCCACTGCCGAATCGCCCTTTTATTTGCAACTGGTGAAGGAAGCCAAAACTTGGGGAACTCCTGAACAAGTGGGGCTGGAAGTGGGGGGAAATGCTGAGGTCTGGGCTCGAATCCGTTCTCTTGCTCCCGAACGGCTTATTTTAGCTCGTGACATCCCCAGGGAAAGTGAGGAATTAAAAAAGATGCTCGAGGTGGAGTTGAATGCCAATGGTGAGGGCTTGATTCTTCCTGTTCCCCCGGAGATCTTGGCTGGGGAGTCTCCTAGGAAACTAATCCAAGCCCTGGGAGCACAAATCAATCAGGTGAGAGTTGAGATTGTCCAACAGAGCCCGACTTGTTCTTTATGGCTGCCCGATGTTTGCCTGTTGCAATCCCATCCCCACAAGGATTTAATTTTGCAACTCTACGACATTGGCTGCATTCATTTTGGTCAATTTGTGCAAGCATCAGGGGCAACCTTTCCCTATTACATCGATCTGCGCACAATTATTTCTCATCCTCAAGTCTTCGAGAAGGTACTCAGTGCCTATGCTGATATTCTGCAAAATCTCAGCTTTGAGCGTATTGCCGGCATTCCCTATGGCTCATTGCCCACGGCCACAGGGTTGGGACTGCGCCTCAATTATCCCCTGATTTTTCCTCGCAAAGAGGTCAAAGCCCATGGAACAGGACGTCTGGTGGAGGGAAAATTTACCCAAGGAGAAACTGTCGTCGTTATCGATGACATTCTCATCAGTGGCAAGAGTGTGATGGAAGGGGCGGCCAAGCTTGAATCGGTGGGCTTGAAGGTTGAGGATATTGTGGTCTTGATCGACCATGAGGAAGGAGTTACAGAAAAGTTGGCACAGGGAGGATATAGGAGTTATGCGGTTTTAACCATGACTGAAATTGCCCAAACTCTTTATGAAGCTGGCCGTTTAAACTCGGAACAAGTAAAACTTTTAGGGAAAACCCCTGCTTGAGCTATTCAAGAGTAAGTCGGGAGAATCAATAGTATTAAAATCACTTTGCTAATGACTCATTAGTAGTAAGTTGTAAAAACACATCTTCAAGGGAAGGGTGACTTCTTTTCATCTCATAAATACCGACTCCTTCATAAACAATAGTAGAGGCAATATCTTTTCCCACATCATAATTATTATCGAGGGTAACGTTAATTAGAAAATGATTTTTTCTCTCGATTATTCCCTGAATATTGACACTTTTAACCCCCAAAATTTGTTCTAATTTAACTAGTAAATTACTGGTGTCTCCTTCTACTTCTATTTCATAACCGGCGTTACTGTGTAATTGTTGTAAAAGTTCTTCCGGTTTCCCCGTGGCAACAACTGCACCTTTATTAATAATCGTCACAAAATCGCAAGTCATACTCACCTCTGGGAGAATATGAGTAGAGAGAATAACAGTCCTTTCCCCTGCTAAACTTTTAATTAAATTCCTAACTTCGATGATTTGACGAGGATCTAAACCGACGGTAGGCTCATCTAAAATGATAACAGGAGGCTCATGAACAATGGCTTGTGCTATGCCGACTCTTTGACGATAACCCTTCGATAATTTCCGGATGATCGTATTGGCACAATCTTCCAGTTGACAGCATTGTAAGGCCTTTTGAATCTTGTCCGTTCGCTCGCCACTAGAAATTCCCTTAATTTTTGTCACGAAACTAAGATAATCACTAACAGTCATATCTGTATAAAGAGGGGGGGTTTCTGGTAAATAACCGATTCTTTCCCTCACCGCCATGGGATTCTCATGCACCTCAAAACCTGCTATTCTAGCCTTCCCCGTTGTTGCCGGAATATAACCGCTAAGAATGCGCATAGTTGTAGTTTTCCCAGCACCATTAGGTCCCAAAAATCCTAAAATAGTACCCTTTTCCACTGACAAAGACACATCTTTAATCGCCTGGGTCGCACCGTAAATTTTACTCAAATTTTCAACTTCAATCATAATGGTGGGGGAATAATTAATTATTAATTATTGATTATCCACTATAAAAGCCTGTCCATTAAATCCATTAATTTGATACTATCAGGAGATAATTCACTATGTTGATCTTGTTTTACCTGATATTCTAACAAACCCTTCATGGCAATTAATTTTAGACTATTTTCCGCATAAGCCCGACTAATCGCCTCCCCCGATTTTACATAACCAATCGCACCTAAGTCCATCAAAGCCGATCGCCTTAACTGTAAATCTTTCCCTTCCAAGGCAGTTACCAAAATATCGCCATAAACATCCTCATTGGTTAATTGATACATTGCCCTTGCCGCTGCATAAGCTATTTTGGGGGTAGGATGCTCAATAAAAGCTTTAACCAAATTTAGGGCATTTTTAGCCTGAAGTGTGCCCAAGGCCTCGATAATAGCCTCATAAGGTTCGTTCAGGTGAGGTTTACCTACCACTGGATTGATCCCATAACTGGTTAATTCATCATTCTCAATAGCATTATCTAAAAGACTGATAAGAGGTGGAATCGCCCTTGAATCTCCTAACATTTCTAAGGCTTGGGCGGCAGATTCTCTGACATAATAATCATCGCATCCACAACACTTAATTAAAGGCTCAACTGCTTTCAAATCTTTGAGTTTTCCCAAGGCTTTAGCCGCATTTCTACGTAAGGGAAAACCCCCATCAGGTGCCCTATCTTCTTCGTCTTCAAGGGCATTTATTAAACTCTCTACTGCTTCCGCCTTTGTTACCCGAAATTTACCTAACCACCAAGCGGCATAGTATCTTAATCCTAAGTCTTCTTTCTGGTTTAAATTGGCGATCGCTATTTCTGGAGTGATAGATATTCCGGTATTCATAGAAAAACTTTAAAAAAAATTGAGATTTCTATTTTAAAATAAATATGGCATTACTCCTTTGAGACAATATATTGACTATTATTGATTAGTTAATCAATCTCCCTTGAAGATAAAAGCAGAAACCGTCAATCATCACGAAAATAATGACCGTAACCCCACCGAAAGCCGATCGCAGTGCTCCCCATGAAGATTATCGCCCCATAAATCTTACTGATTTAACTCCCATGTACCAGCATTATGTGGAAGTTAAAAATCAATATCCTAACGCTTTATTATTGTATCGGGTAGGTGATTTTTTCGAGTGCTTTTTTGAGGATGCCGTCACCATTTCTCAAGAGTTGGAATTAGTAATAACCAGTAAAGATGCAGGGCAAAATGTAGGTAGGATAGCAATGACAGGTGTCCCTCATCATGCCCTCGATCGCTATGCACGACAATTAGTAGAGAAGGGTTATGCAGTGGTAATTTGTGATCAAGTAGAGGATGCGGCAACGGCGGCGGCGGAGAAAAGGATTGTTAAACGGGCAATTACCAAGTTATTAACTCCGGGTACAGTCACCGAAAATGAGATGTTGCCTTCGAAACAAAACAACTTTTTAGCAGCGGTGGTGGTGGCAAAAGAACATTGGGGTTTGGCTTATGCAGATATCTCCACGGGAGAATTTTTCACAACTCAAAGTAAGGATTTAAAGGCCTTGTCAACGGAATTACTACGTTTACAGCCAGCTGAAGTGTTAGTTCCCGTAAATGCTCCCGATATTAATAGTTTACTACGTCCAGGGCAAAAATCTGATCATGTTCCTGAGTTTTTGCCTGATTGTTTTTGTTACTCATTGCGATCGCAAAAAGCCTTTGACATCCACGAAGCTAAGCCAAGATTATTGGTTGAATTTAAGCTCAAATCCCTAGAGGGTGTCGGTTGTGAACATTTACCCCTAGCAATTCGGGCGGCGGGAGGATTATTAGAATATGTGCAGGATACCCAAAAAGCGAACCAAGTTCCATTGCAACTAATTCGTACTTATAGTATTGCCGATTATTTGGTCTTAGATGCCACCTCACGGCGTAACCTCGAAATCACCCAAACAGTTCGAGATAATACCTTTCATGGGTCATTATTGTGGGCTTTAGATAGAACTTGTACGGCTATGGGGGCAAGGGCTTTAAGACGTTGGTTATTGCAACCATTACTCAATAAGAAGGGAATTATTGCCCGTCAAGATACCATTGCAGAGTTAATGGAGAATTTGCCACTAAGAGAAGAAATTCGGCAAGTTTTTAAGACTATCTATGATTTGGAGAGGATAACGGGGAGAGTGAGTGCAGGTACAGCAAATCCGAAGGAATTACTTAATTTAGGGGATTCTTTGCTAAAATTAACCTATTTGTCAGAGTTGGTGAAAGAGGGTAAGTCACCCTATTTTCAGGCGTTGCAACACATCCCCCCAGAGTTGGAAGAATTGGGAAAAAAAGTCATGGATTCCATTGTTGAGTTTCCCCCCCAACACGTAAAGGAAGGAGGCATAATTCGAGATGGTATCAATGAGCAATTAGATCAGATGCGTACCCTCATCGACGGGGATAGGGAATGGTTGGCCAATCTGGAAGTGACACAAAGGCAACGTACGGGAGTGGCCAATTTGAAGGTGGGGTATAACAAAACCTTTGGTTATTATATCAGTATGCCTCGATCAAAAGCGGACTTAGCACCAGAAAATTATCAACGAAAACAAACTTTATTAAACGAAGAAAGATACATTACTGCTGAGTTAAAAGAGAAAGAAAATCGTATTTTAAATGCCAAGGACGATCTTGCTAAATTTGAATATGAAATCTTTGTTAATTTACGCCTTTTAATGGCAGAAAAAACCGACGAAATTAGAAAAGTAGCTAGGGCGATCGCCGCTATGGATGTTTTATTGGGTTTAACGGAATTATCAATATATCAAGATTATAACCGCCCAGAGATAACGGAAGATCGAGTTATTAAAATAAAAAATGGCAGACATCCTGTGGTAGAAAAATTACTAGGTTTCGGAATGTTTGTGCCTAATTCTAGTTATTTAGGTGATCAAAATTCTCCTGATTTAATAATCTTAACAGGACCGAATGCTAGTGGTAAAAGTTGTTATTTGCGCCAGGTAGGGTTAATTCAATTAATGGCTCAAATAGGGAGTTTTATTCCTGCAGAAAGTGCAAAATTATCTATATGCGATCGCATCTTCACTCGTGTCGGTGCTGTGGATGACATCGGTACAGGGCAATCCACTTTTATGGTAGAAATGAACGAAACTGCGAATATTCTTAACCATGCTACGAATAAATCTTTAGTATTACTTGATGAAATCGGTAGAGGTACGGCTACTTTTGACGGTTTATCCATAGCTTGGGCGGTTGCCGAGTATTTAGCCATTGAGATACAATGTCGTACTATTTTTGCGACTCATTACCATGAATTAAATGAATTAGCCTCTATTCTTGAAAATGTTGCTAATTATCAAGTAACGGTCAAAGAATTAGAAAACGAAATTATCTTCCTTCACGAAGTCAAAGTAGGGGGTGCGGATAAATCCTACGGTATCGAAGCAGGAAGATTGGCAGGTTTACCAAAAGTAGTAATTAGCCGTGCCAAACAGGTAATGAGTCAAATTGAAAAACACAGTAAAATTGCCATTGGTTTAAGGAAAAATATTAAAAAATTAACTCCTTCTAATAACGAAAATACAGAGGACATTATGAGCCAATTAGATATATTTGAATAATAAAAATAATGATCAAAAGTTTTAGATGTAAAGAGACGGAAAAAATATTTCTAAGGAAATTTTCCTCTCGTCTACCATTGCAAATTCAGAGAATAGCACAAAGGAAATTAAGTATTTTAGATGTGGCTGAAGATGTAGAAGACTTAAGGATACCTCCGGGTAATCGTTTAGAAAAATTAAAAGGTGATCGAGAAGGAGAATATAGTATTAGAATAAATGAACAATGGCGTTTATGTTTTATTTGGCATGAAGGAAACGCATTTAATGTTGAAATTATCGATTATCATTGAGGTTAAATTATTATGAATGACAAATTAACACCAATACATCCGGGGGAAATACTTTTAGAAGAATTTATTAAACCTTTTCATTTAACTATAGAACAATTAGCAGAAGAAATTAATGTGCCTTTAATTATCATAAAAGATGTTATTTTTGAAGAACAGCCAGTAACAATAGAAATGGGTTTAAGATTGTCTAAATATTTTGGTTTATCAGAAAAATTTTGGTTAAATTTACAGTTAAAATATGATTTAGAAGTGACTAAAGATAAACTAGATCAAGCTATTAATTCAGAAGTTAAAACCATGAAAATATGAATAAAATTACGTCTTTTTTCAATTTTCTCATGAATAATTCAGGTTAGGGCAGATTCCTAATACACAAATGTACCGCAATGTTAGCATACATCCTGAAGCGATTACTACCGAGGGTTTATTAATTTTTCGCTTTGCTAGTGCCTTAATTTTTTTCAATGCTAATTATTTTCGCACTTCTTTAAAACAAAAAATTCGTGAAGCACAAACACCAGTAAAAATGGTATTAATCGATGCAGAAACTATTAATATGATTGATAGTACAGCGTTGGAAATGTTAGAAAAACTACAATCAGAATTAGCTAAACAAAATATTATTTTGTCATGGGCAAGATTAAGGGATCAAGTTTATTTACAAATGAGTAAAACGGGTTTAAATGATCAAATAGGTGAGGATAATTTTTATGAAAGAATTAGCGATGCAGTTACTCAATTTATTAGCCAAAATAGGGATAACTGAGATCTTGAATGAATAACAAAAATACTTTATATTTATAGTCAAGAAAATCTTTTTTAAACTAATTTTTAATCAATTATTACTGCTTTTTTCTCTTAAATTCTTGCCTTTCCCCTTTTAAAATTGACACTTAATCAAGAATTTAGCGATCGCTCATAACCATAGAGAAGTAATACAATAAACAATACTAACCAAAACCAGAGCCGAGGGGGTTCACTCAAAACAATTAGAATAAAAACAATAAATGCAGTCCAAACCCACCACTTGAACCACCACTGCCACCAATTTTTCATAAACTTATTCTAAAATTTATTTTTATTTCCGAATATCTTACATTATCTAGACAAAATTAAAAGTATGACTAATAACGTAGCAAAAAATCAATCATTGAGTAATAATCAATCTTCTCAATCTGAAACTGAATCTGAGATTCAACCCAATTTACCTACTCAACCTCCTGCAATTATCCGCACTTTACCTTTAATTTTATTAACTGTGGCTTTTGGTATATGGGGATTTACCGCTAGAATCCCTGTTAAGGTTGTCGGATCTTCGATTTTAATAGTACCTCGTTCTTCCGTTGACTTTCAAACTCGTGGCACTGGTAGGGTAGTTGAGTTAAAAGTGGCGGTAGGAGATAAGGTGAAAAAAGGGCAAGTTTTGGCAATATTAGAGTCTAATGAATTAAAAGAGCAGATTTTGAATAAAGAACAGGAATTAGCTCAATATGAATCGGAAAATATCGCTGTTACTGAAATTGAAAGACAAAGATCTCTTTTGAAAGTTGACAGTATCACCCGTCAGCAAGAAGCAATTCCCACTTCTATTCAAGCCAATAAACAACAAATTGAATCCAATAAACAAGAACAATTGGCGATCGTCCGTCAACGTGAAACCTATAAACAAAGATTGGCACAAATTGACGAAATTGATAAATTAATCGAGCAACGTTTTGAGGCATATAATAATTTGGTGGAAGAAGGGGCTGTTGCTCCTTTAGATGCGAGTAGAATACAAGCGGAAGATGTTTTGCAAAGGAATCTCAACGAGAAAACACAGTTAAAAGCGAAATTAGACGATTTAACCGCCAAAGATCAGCAATTAACCGCCCAAAACGAGAGTTTACAAGCACAAAATCAAAATTTACAGGCACAGTTAGAAAATTTAGCCTCCCAAAAAGCAGAAATTTCTCTCGATGACTTACAATCTGATAATCAAAGACAAAATAACATTGATAACCTCAAAAGGGATATTGATAATTTAAAAGTTAAGTTAACAGATGAAACAGAAGTTATTAGCGAGTATGAAGGAGAAATCACCGAAATTAGCGTTAATATTGGTCAATTTATCTCGACGGGAACATCATTAGGCAAATTAAAAGTTGATTCTGATCGTGATTCAGAAGAAATTGCCCTTGCTTTTTTTACCCCTGAAAATGCCGATCGCATTTATCCTGACATGACAGTAGAAGTTACCCCCAATTTATTAACCGAAAGACGTTTTGGCGGTGTGAGAGAAAGATATGGCGGTATTAAAGGCAAAGTAACAACTGTGTCACCTGAAACCATAACCACCAACGAAGTAACTAGCTTAGTGGGTAATCCCCAATTAGCCGAAAGTTTAATGAGTAATCCTGTACCATATTCCGCCCCAGATCCGGGGGAAGCAAAAAATTTGCCTGTGGTGCAGGTAGAAATAGCCTTAGAGCGAAATCCTGATAATGTTACAGGTTATCAATGGGAAAGCGGTAAAGAACCAAATAATCCGATTCCTCAAGGTGCGATCGGTGAAGCACGGGTGACGGTTGAAGAGCGATCGCCTGTTAATTATTTAGTCCCTTTATTCCGTTGGATTACAGGAATTTATAGTAACAAAAATTAAATTAAAACTAGGAGTAACAAACTATGTCAAATGATATTAATAAAATCAAAAAAATGAAGTAGCTAACCCTATCGGTAATTTACCACTTTACTTAGGACTAATTGCAGGAAAAACAGCTAAGGAAAATACTCGCACAATTACCACAACAGCGATCGCTTTTAGTATAATTCTTTGTGTTTCACTATTTTTAGGAGAAGCCATTTTAGATGCTTTTGGTATTACCGTTGACTCTTTTCGAGTAGCGGGGGGGGTTTTTGATTTTTCTAATGGGATTAAATATGCTTCATGCTAAATCTAGTGTTGCAACTCATACAAAGGAAGAACATCAAGAAGCACAACAAGCCGATTCCATTGCGATCGTTCCTTTAGCAATACCGATCTTAGCAGGACCGGGTACAATCAGTACTGTCATTGTTTATGCTCATAACTCTCCCTCTTTAGTTGATAAAATGATAGAAGTTTCGGTAATTGTTGCTTTAGCTGTAGTTATTTATGTTCTGTATCGTTCTGCTCCCTTAATTAATAGGGCTTTAGGCAAAACGGGAATGAATATTGTTACCCGAATTATGGGGTTAATTACAATGGCAATTGCGGTACAATTCATGGCTGACGGATTAAAAGCCTTATTCCCTGCATGGCAATAATTTGAACCAAATCTTGTTTCGCTCATTCGGGCATTCTAAATTCTAAATTCCAAATTCCCAATTACCCTTAAAAGTTATTTTCCTACTGTAGCTAAAGGAAAATCTTGATAGTAATTTTGGGAAGATTCATTATTATTAAAGTACATTTTTTGTTGAGGAATGCCCACAGAAATCCCTTGCTCATCAAAAGTATTTTTGAGACGACGGCGAAATTCTCGTGCTACTGCCCATTGTTGCAAAGGTAGAGTTTTAATGATGAGGCGAATTAAAATTCCTTTGTGAGAAAGTTGCTCAACCCCTAATATTTCTGGGGCTTCTAAGATCATCCCTTGCCAATGTTCATCTTGATAAAGTTCTTGGGCAACGGTGTTCATTACCTCTAAAACCTGATCAACATTGGTATTGTAGTTAACTTCGATCGCATAGTTAACCCGTGACCATTCACTAGAAAGATTCCTGACGGTTTCTATACTTCGATTAGGAACGGTAATTAATTCCCCATCAAGATTGCGTAATTGAGTAACTCTTAGTGTAATATTTTCAACTAATCCACCCTGATCATTGATGATAATAACATCTCCTACGGCGTATTGATCTTCCCAGAGAATCAGTAAACCTGCAATTAAATCTTTTAATAAGTCTTGAGAAGCTAAAGAGAGAGCAAAGCTGATAAAACCAAGGAGAATCCCAACAATTTGCGTAATTGCCCCTAATTTGTGTAAATGATGAGCGATTACTACTCCTAGTAATAAATAAGTAATAACTCTTAGCCAACCTCTGAAAATTTGACCAAGGGTAGAAGTTCGTAGTTGAGAGCGTTGTTGACGACTTGATGTGTTTTGTATCCAAATTTGCACTACATTAAGACTAACTGCATCTCCAATTTTTAAGATTAAGCGAGAAATAATTATCAGCAATAAAAAAAGTAAAGGTGTTCCGAGTGTTGCCTCTTGCCCCAGAGTCAATACCCAGTCTATAGGTGGCCAACTAAAATTATTGTTATACTGACTATATTCGTTCCCCCAAGTATTGTTTATAGATACCCCAATCATCCAGTTACTGAAAGGACGACTCCAATAAAAAAGGCTAGTGAGATAACCAATTCCCAGTAACCACATTAGCCATTGTGTCCAAAATAAAATGGTTCTATAGAGACTATTAAGCCAAATACGTTGTTTTATGGAGATTAATGGATTTTTTTTCGGCTTATCTATTAATTCTTGGGGTTGATCAGAAGGTTCATTTTCTGGACGGAGATCTAACTGTGGCACTTCAATAGAATTAATGAGATTATTCAATTGTTGTCGTCTATTTTTCAAAACGATTTGCACCCGATTTAAGATAAAACTTAGTATAATTAAACCGACTAAAATCAATAAGGCACGTTGGGCAGTAGAGATTAAATAGTTAGATTGATGTTCCTTCCATGCAGTTATTAAAATTTCTTTTGCACTTGTAACAACTCTTTCGGCTATTTTGTCAGGTTGAGATCCACCAAATCTGGGCTTACTAATGTCTGCTTCTGTAACAGAATAGATAATTTCGGCAACATCATCTTTAGGAAAAGTTGCAGTTACCACCCAAATACCTTTGATTTGCGTTTTACTTATTACTAATTGTTCTCTCAGGGCTTGTTCTTGAGAATTTAAGTCTGTAATTCCTTCTTTTGGTAAGATTTCTTTTTGATAACGCACCATATTCGCCAAAATTTTTTGTAAGCGACTATTAATGATTTGCGATCGTGCTGATGCGTCACTCAAACGGGAATTATTATTTTCATTTTCAGGAAGAATAGATCTGCGAAAAGCATCAACCACAGCAATTTGTTTCCCATCGAGAAAAACAGGAGCAAATTCAAGGTTTCCATGCTCAAAGATAGGAATGTTAGAAGAGCTATTAATATTTTCTTCTGAACTACTAAAATTGGGAAAAAATTGAGCAACTGCGGGAAGATTAACGGGAATAATTGAAGCGAAACTAACAAAAATAATCAGTAAAATGTAAAGCAGTCTGAATTTCAACAGCTTTTTCTTAATCATAAGTTTTGAGACTACCTCAATATTTATTTTTACCACACAAAATCAAATTAGAAAGAACTATTAAAGTTTAATTTAGCAAACTTTTATTGAAATTACCTTAATACTTAGAATACACTCGCAACATTATGTAGATTTGTCAAGGTACGCAACCCAAATTATTGATTGTTTTTCCGTTAACATCTCAGGTAAATTTAGATAAAGAATTAACTTGATCAGTAATTAATTTGAGATTATCTAGAAAAGTACTAATTTTAATAATTTCATCGAGGGAATAATTCTCACTTTCTCCTGTTTCTCGCAAACTATTAATTTTATTTCCTAAAGTATTCATAGCAACAGTTAAATCTGGTAATGAAATTGTCTGATTATTAAGACTTTTTTCAAAGGATAAATTACTAATTTTATTCAAAGTTTCCGAGGTTATTTGAGTTAAATTAGCTATTTCTAAATATAACTTTTGATATAATTTATGTTCTTGATTGCCAATAACTTTTTCCATTGACATATCCTTTAAGGTAAAAGCAATTTCTTGGATTAAATTGTTTTGTTTTTCTATCTTTTCTAATTCATTTGTGACGCTCAAACCTTGAGACATCTCTATTTTAGCTAAGGATAATGATTTATTATTACTGGCTATCTGTTGACTAATTATCTGATTAAGGTCTTCTATCTCCTGAAAATCTACGGTAGAATCATAATTAAGGTTTTTGGCAATAATTTTTTCATATAAGTTTTGCAGAGAAATTAAAGTTTGTCTTAAGCCTTTTTCTAATTTTAAAACAGAAGAAGGTGGTGGTATTAAAAAAGTTATTATCCCCCCCAAAATAACCCCAATACTATTAAATACAAATCTCTGCCAATAATATTGATTTAATCCATCGGCATAATGTCCAATACTAACCATACAAGCACAAATTACAGCATTAAGTATTGCTTGAGGTATATTGAGAAAATAACAAAAAAGAATTGTAAAAAAAATAGCGATTCCCACAGAAAAACTATTTTGCGGAAAAGCTATCAAGACAATAAAAGCAATAAATCCCCCTGCAAAAATTCCCATAATTCTTTTACTACCTTCTTGAATACTCTCACCAATGGAAGGATTAAAACCTGCCAAAAAACCTAACAAAATGTAATGTTTAAGAGAAATATCCAAAAAATCTGCTGTGGCATATATTAAAGCTGAAATAACTGCTAATTGAAATAAATAACTGTTTAAAAATTTCATTTTTTTTGAGATTATTATTTTAAACTTTAGTGGTTAACATATTATTCTTATTACGAGAATAGTCACCCCATTGATTAATTTCTTGAGTTAATTTTTTACAGCGATTAAATAGGCTATAAAAAGTGATAATTTCTGATAGTGGTTGGTTATTAATAATTTCATTTTTTTGGTTATTTTCTAATAAGTTTTGTAAATCAATTAGGTTTTGATTAAGATCTGATGAATCTATTTTTTTATTGTTAAGCATAGCAAAGGGAATAATTGTCAGGGAAGATTGGAAAGAGCTAAATAATTTAGTTACTTGAGAGTTTATAGCTGAGGGTAAATTAATTTGTTGACTAGATTTAACTAACAGTGTCAGTGCTGATAAATGAGATAAAATATTTTTTTGACTCTTAATAATTGTCATCCACTGGGCTTGATTTGCTGATTTATTAGTAGGATCAAAACTGCTTAATTTTAGTATGTTTTCACTACCTTGAACTGTTTTATTAAGAGTTGTTAAGAAATTTTGGGCAAGGGCTTCATTAAAGTTACTTTCTAAATAACCATTCAAAATTACGGTAATTAATTTAATGCTAATATTTGCGAAATTTGGTAAATTTTTAGTTAATATTTCCTCAGTTGTATTAACCCAAAATAAACGATTAAAAATTGTTCCGACGGTAACTCCAATAAAATAATTACTAAAGGCAATAAAACTTGCATTTACAGGATCTGGATTATTTGCATAAATTATTACAAATCCGACTTTGATCATTAAACCTAAAAAACTGCCAATAAATCCGTGTAATTGTAAATAATTCCACAAAAATCCCATTCCTAGAACTAAGATAAAGACGGTAAGGTAATTATTTCCCCATAAGATACTTAATATCGCACCAAAACAAAAAGCGATCGCCATCATTAAACTACCTCTTGTCAATAAAAACCAGCCTAAACCCAATCCAGAAAGAGTTGTTACACCAGCTAGCATTGGGGCAACGAAAGAGAGAGGAAATCCTAGAAAGCTAGAAATAACCCAAGCAATACACATTGCTAAACTGACTTTAATAGCTGTTTGTAGTTGTAAAGATAAAAAAGATTTCATTTTTCTCGGTTTAATTAAGAATTAAGCGATCGCTCATAACCGTAGAGAAGCAAGACAACAAATAATACTAACCAAAACCAAAGGCGAGGGGGTTCACTGAAAACAATTAACTGACGTTACGCAGTCTTGAGTAACTGTAACTCATTCATCGCTTCTTGGAGTGCTTTAAGGTAAATACGACTCCGAAGAGCAAAATGATTAACTTTATGCTTTATCTTTAGGCATTCTAATTGAAACGCCGCATATATTGACATAAAAATATGATTACACTGAGTTCTTATGCACTTTGTTGGTGAATTGGCTAAACCCGTATTCGATTTTAGCGTTTTGTGAAAGACTTCTACTTTCCAGCGATTTTTGGTATGGTCATGATGCCAACAAACTAACTCACTTTCTTTGGTGTAAGGTTTTTCCTCGATTGTATCGTCAAAAATTATGACTCCATCATCTTCTTCATGTTGTCGTAACACAGGTTTGACTGACAGCCAGAGTTGTTTGGAAGTCATATCTTCCTCAGACAAAAATCTTGTCACCTGATCATGACTGACATTTCCTTTCAATGCCGATGATAAGCCAGTGGCAGTCACCTGATTGAAAGAACTAATTAGATAATCACTATAAAGTTCTCTGAGTTGTTGTTTCATTTTGTCATTTTAACTTGATTAATCCCTTTTTGCGTAACGTCAGACAATTAAAATAAAAACAATAAATGCAGTCCAAACCCACCACTTTAACCACCACTGCCACCAATTTTTCATAAACTTATATTAAAAGACCATCTTTTCGTCAGGGGAATAGACACTGTAGTATCAGAGCTAATAATATAGTTATCAAGATCATCTAATGCAGGAAGAATGGCAAAAGTCTGGTTGAGTTGTACTTTTCCGATAGAAAGTCCCCTACCTAAAAGAACGATCGCCAATGCAGGAATAACTTTATTAGTTCTTTGTTCAAAATTAATATAATCATACTCATAACGAGGTCCTATTCCCATTCGGGGAAAGGAATGAAGGGAATTTTAAGATGGTTATTTTGGAGATTAAGAAAGGCATGGAAAAATGTGGCGATTATTTTAAGAGGAGATGGAGGTTTTTCTTTACCAGAAATTATGGACATTTGTGAACGTCAAAATGTTCAATACGCTTTTGGTTTTAGTAGCAATTCAGTCTTAAAAAGAAAAATAGATTATTTATTAGATCAAGCCCGATTAAATTATTATAAAAAGATATGGAGATGAAACCTCAAGAACTTTATGATAATTTTTATGTTCAAAGAGGTGCAACATCAGAACATAGAATAAAAGAATTAAAAAGGGGTCTTCATGGAGATAGGTTAAGTTGCCATCAATTTATAGCTAATCAGTTTCGTTTGTTCTTATCCCAAGCAGCTTATATTTTAATGTTAGAAATTAGGGAAGCCGCATCACAAACAAGATTAGAAAAAGCGCAAATTTGTCGAATGAGAGAAACATTAATAATTCAGGTTAGTAGAAGAACAATCTATAGATTTTATTTATTCATATTATGACAGAATAAATACGAGAGATTATAATATAGTCAATAAACAGAGTTTATTGTTTTTTCCCGAAATTTGATGACCTGGGTAATTACAAAATGTCAAAAATATAACTATATTTTATAAACGAATTTCGTTCTATAATATGGTGATTAGAGAAACATCAACAGCATTTATTATTAAAAGCCATCGCAGTGCCAGAAACTATCTTAACATCAGCCCACCAGAACTCATTATTGACACCAGTGTCTCAAATATCTCATTCTCCTCTGGATTTAACCACTCTCAACGAAAATTTAACTTCAGTTAGTGCCTTAGAAATCATAGCATGGGCAAATCAGGAATTTGGTACACATCTGGTAATGAGTACCAGTTTTGGCATTCAAGCGGCGGTGATGTTGCATTTAGTTACCCAGATTGTGCCGGATATTCCTGTTATTTGGGTAGATACGGGTTACTTACCCAAAGAAACTTATATTTTTGCTCAGACATTAACAGACAAACTCAATCTTAATTTAAAAGTATATCAATCAGATTTGAGTCCCGCCCGCATGGAAGCTATATATGGTAAACTGTGGCAAAACAAGGATATCGACTCCTTAAATTTATACGATCGCATCAGGAAAGTAGAGCCAATGCAAAGGGCATTAAAAGAATTAAATGCTAAAGCATGGTTAGCAGGTTTAAGACAAAATCAGACGCTATTTCGCCAAAAATTAAGTTATGTAAATCAACAGGGTGATCAATATAAAATTTTGCCGATATTAACCTGGACCTCAAGGGATATTTACCAATATTTAACCAAATATGATTTACCTTACCATCCCTATTTTGATCAAGGCTATGTATCTGTCGGAGATTGGCATTCAAGTCGCCCTCTCACCGCCGATGATGACACAGAGAGAGACACCCGTTTTCACGGTGTTAAAGAAGAATGCGGTTTACATTTACCTACCACTATAGAAGAAGCCCAAAGTTTAGATTCTAGTCAACTTTAACCAATTAACTAACTCGACTGTTGTGAATTTTTCAAACATTCCGGCGATCCCTATTGAAGGAAAGAAATGTCTCTTTTTTTATTCATGCAACAAAACCTGTTGTTGTTAAGGTGTAGGAAGACACTCGACCTCAGAGCTTAATTGAGCTCTTGCCTCTTCTACAGCTTGCACTTGAGGTTGAATAGTAGCAGCCGCTTCCGCAAGGGTATCTTTCTCGGGAAGTGTTTTAATTGTCTGTTCTAACTTGGCATTGGCAGCTTCTAGAACCTGAGACTTCTCCTTATCCACTTCTTTAAGGGATGCCTTAAGTTCGGCAATTGATTTGCCAACCTCCTCTTGTGCCTTTTTCACCTCCTCTACCGTAGAATCAGGAGTTACAGTTACTAGGGTGGCGAGAGAGTTTCCTAGCTCAGCCAGTTTCATACAAGTTTCATTTTCGCCTTGCTCAACTGTTTGCTCTGCTTCCTGGACTGATGGCTGGCAACCTACAAGAGTTAGCCATGGAAGCAAGACTAGAAAGATAATCACGGTTTTTATTTTCGTAATTTTCATTATGATTGTGTAAAAATTGATTGAGTATAATTTAACTACTGAAAATTATACTCCAGATGGTATCAATTGTTATGCTTCTGAACGCAAATTGGTATTGGAAGCAATATCTGTAGCCAACTTTTAGAGAATTGGTCTAAGTTGACAATACCGTTGAGAAATGCAAATATTTAATCGGTAACAAATCTAATAATTTCAGAATCTTTTAGATAAAATGGATGACTAAAATTCCCAATTATTTGCGTCAAGAAAGGGAAAGTCGCAATCTCGCTTTGGATTATGCTCTCGGGGTCTCTATTATCGGGCTGATAACGATTCCCGAGTTCCTGACAGTTAAATTATTGTTAGTCACGGGTTTGATCCTGAAAATGAGTTGGGATATTGCTGCCAAGTGGAAATTTGTTAGGGGACAAGACATTTTAGCGATCGCTGGTTATCTTTTTGGTTTATTAGGTGCTTTTGCGATGGCATTGGTGGCTTGGTCAACGTTGCTAACTATTGGTTTATTTGTTCCCTACGTCAGTAGTTTTAAGCTTGCAGGGGCTTTATTTACTTTAACTTGGATGATAGGGCAAAGCATCAACCAATTTTATGCTAACGGGGGGAAAAATTTAATAACGAGGGAAGAGGAACAATGAAATTTAAACGGAGACAAATATTGCTGGGTGGAGTTGCTGCCGGAATTACGGCCAATTTAGCAACCGATTATCAAAATCAGCAAAAGCAAGATAAGTTAACAGCTTTGGCCAAGGAACAGATGTCGACAAATAAGCAAAGTCTCTTACAAGCAGCTTTTGAAGCCGATGCTGAAAAAATTTACCAAGGGCAAAAACTTATCGATTCTTTCAAGCTTACTCCTCCAACCATCCCTTATGATAGAGAAATTTCCCAACTGCTGATTCAGTGTAGTAAGATCGCTACTCAACAGTATTTGACAGGTAAAACTATCTCTAAGTATGACGGTTCCATCAAAAAACTTCCCGCTTATAACTCCAACCTCAACAGTTATACTCAAATTGCTTCATTTCAAGGAAAAGAATCTGACATCTCAGAAACAGTACCTGTCAATTTATCAACCACTAAAGACGATGGTCTAGGCAATTTTTCAGATCCCCTTCAGCTTAATTTAGATATAGCCGAACAGCAAGTGGGACAAGCCATTCAAGAAATGGTAAAAATAACCAGACAAATTCCCGTATATCTGGGATTTGTGCTGACTTCTGCCAAAAACAACATCATTGTCTTTCGTGGGACTCAAACCACGGTAGAATGGATCAACAACTTTACCGCCATCCAAAAAGAATATACTGACCCCCTCTCAGGACAGTATTTTGGCAAGATACACGAAGGATTTATGAAGAATTATTTACGAATTGTCCAGCCTTTGCCTCGAGAAGTTGCTCAAGCTCTCAATCCTAGAATTCCTTGCTACATTACTGGTCATAGTTTAGGTGCATCTTTAGCCGTCTTAGCAGCTTTAGACATTGCCGTGAATCTGGCTCAACTCAGAGAACAAATCCAACTCTATACCTATGCTAGTCCAAGGGTTGGCGATCTTACTTTTGCGACAGTTCACGCTAAACACGTGCCTAATAGCTATCGGGTTGTGAATTTGGCAGATTCTATTCCCTTAATGCCTCCAACTCAGGCAATCGGCACTTACCTTCATGTGGGGCAAGAATGGTCATTTTTATCTCAAAAGGGAGATTTTATGCCTAACCATGTAGTAGATACTTATCAAACAGCAATTGAGCGTGAGGTTGAAACTGATAGTTCTCGCATCTACCCAGTATCAGGAATAGCTTAAATAATTACCCCTCTGATAAGCTAGCTATTTGGGTTGTACTGAATAATTGAGGCAGAAGCCAGAATATTGATGACTTTCTTTGGTTTCTCTTTTTAAACTGGGGAATGTGGGCTACAATTACTTCATCGTCATTGCCATATAGATAGGATATCTATATGGCAAATTTCCCGAAAAAACTCAATAAGAATAAAGTAAGAATAAAGACAAAATTTCAATATGAATTATTTAATAGCTGTATTATCCGATCGCATTCAAGCAGAAGAAGCCTACACTGCCTTAGAAAAAGTGGGAGTCCCCCTCAATCAATTGTCAATTGTGGGAAAAGGTTATAAAAGTGCCTCAGAATTTGGTTTTCTTGATCCTAGTGAAGAAGGGCGCAAAAATGTTGTGAGAATGGCTTATTGGTTGATTCCCTTCGGTTTTTTCGGGGGTTTTACCTTTGATGCGATTACTTCTATTGATACTTTTGGTTGGGCTGGGGAGCCTTTTAACCATATTATAGGAGGTATTTTAGGGGCGATCGGTGGTGCAATGGGTAGTGTTTTTGTCGGTGGTAGTGGTAGTTTAATGGAAAATAGTGGAGAGATGATACCTTTTCTTAATCGTCTTAAAGTTGGTAAATATCTGTTAATTGTGCAAGGAAATGACAGTATTAAAAACAAAGCTAGAGAAATTTTAAATAGTTTTAATCCTGAAAGTTTGCAAGGTTATCAGCAATAGACCTTTTGAATAATTTTTGATCTGAATCAGAGTCTAATTTTTAATAAACTATTTTATCATTTAGAGAAATTATGTTGAAACAACTTTCTAAATCCAAATTTTTATTACTGGTTTTTTTCTCAGTTTTTATCGTTAATTTTATCGGCAATATTCCTGAGTTTATCACAGGTAAATTTCTAAGTCCAGTTTTTGCTCAATCCGTGCCTTTAAATATTATTGCTAAAGGTAAAGATGTTTTTATTAATCAAAAAACTGTCAATCTTCCTTGGATACAGTGGCGAGAAGGAGATCAGATTTATACGGGGATTGCTGATATGAGTGCCGAAGCTATTTTGGGCATGGAATTAATGGGGACAACTAATACGGAAAAACAACCGATTCATTGGTTTAATTATCGTGATACTTTGCCAGCTAAATTTATTAATCCCTATCGTTATTTAGATATTACTGATTTAACTAAAGCTACCTCTCTTAATATTAATAATAATAGTAATATTTTAGAGTTGAATCTTCCTATTAGTCAAGTTAATAAAGTCTATGAAATTCAAGCAAATCAGGGTAAAAAAATTATTATTGAGTTAGATAAACCTAGCTTTTTTCAAGTTAGCCAAGGAAAAGATCAGGCGATAATTACTATTAATGCTCAACCTAGTTCTGCTCTATTTGATGAGATTAAACCGTTAAAACCTTTAGATAATTCTGATCTTCAGGAAGAAGAAGGGGACGAAATTAGAGATGATAAACAAAAGCCTAAAAGTTCTTTATTTACCCTTAGTAGCAAAGATAACAAAACTATTATCAATGTTAATTTACCTGCAGGTAATAATACTAAAGTTACTTCGGCTAATCCCAATCTTTTATTAGTAGAGATAAACCCTTCTGCCATTACCCCCAGAGATATTAGTTGGAACAACGATTTATTTTTTAGTAGAAAATATGTTAGTTTAAATAATAATTCCGACTTATTTTTAGTTTCGTCTCTTACCTTTAATCTTAAAAGTTTTAACTTAGATTTACAACCAGTTTTACCAAATAATAACACCGTCATTGGCACTGCACCGCTAAAAACTACGGCCCAAAATTCAGAAGCTATGGCGGCTATTAACGCTGGATTTTTTAACCGCAATAATCAGTTACCTTTAGGTGCTATAAAAAACCGTGATAATTGGTTATCGAGTCCCATTTTAAATCGTGGTATTATGGCATGGAATGATGTGGGAGAGGTAAATTTTGATCGCATAATCTTAGAAGAAGTTATCACTAACACTAAAGGCGATCGCTTTATCAACAATTACATCAATAGCGGTTATGTTCAAGCTGGAGTTGCCCGTTATACTGATAGTTGGGGCACTAGTTATCAAACCCTCAGCGATAATGAAATTGTTGTTATTGTGGAAAATAATCTCGTTAAGGATAAAATTGTTGGGGGTAAGGCAGGGGGAGATTCTATTACCATTCAACCAAAAAACTATCTCTTAGTATTTAGAAGTGCTAATACTTTAGCAGAAAAACTGGCTATTAATGACCAAATTACCTTAAATACTGGCATAATTCCGGCTAATTTTGCTGATTACCCCTATATTATTGGTGCTGGACCTCTTTTATTGTTAAATCGTCAAGTTGTTTTAAATGGAGAAGGCGAAAAATTTAGTAAAGCTTTTAATAGTCAAAAAGCCTCTCGTAGTGCAATTGCTGTGGATAACCAAGGCAGAATTTTATTAGTAGCAGTACATAATCGAGTTGGTGGTTTAGGTGCTACATTATCAGAATTTGCCCAGTTATTACAGAAAATGGGGGCGGTATCCGCCTTAAATTTAGATGGGGGTAGTTCAACACAAATGTATTTAGGTGGCGAAATCGTTGATCGTTCCCCAGCAACTGCCGCAAGGGTACATAATGGCATAGGGGTATTTTATCGTCAAAAATAAAGTGGATGCCCTAGTGGTCTGTCAAGATAGTTTTGAGGGACTGGGAACGGATAATTTTGGATCTCTTGGTCGGCATTCCCTCTCTTGGTGGACGTTCCCTTGCGACTTCCGTCGTCGCGGGCTTCCACCGCTTGCGCCTTTCGGCGGCGCGGGGTCCGACCGCTTTTGGATTTTAGATTTTGGAGAATCCTGCTATCCCTCATTTCAAAATTGCTAGACCACTAGGGACGTTTTCTCCACTGGTCGAAATTGATCCCAACACCGAAAGGTTTATGCTTTTGTTGTGTTTTCGGTGTGTGACTTCTTTCGACATTAAGTTAAGGATGAAAATAATCATAGATAGTTTGGGCTAAATATTCCCCAATACCTGATACTTCCTGCAGTTGTTTAACGGTGGCTTGTCTGATATGATCTAGAGAATTAAAGTGAGCTAATAGTAACTTTTGACGCTCAAATCCTAACCCCTTAATATCATCTAAAATTGATCTACGACTAGCTTTTAATCTTTGTTGGCGATGAAAAGTAATGGCAAAACGATGTGCTTCGTCTCTTAATCTTCTTAATAATTTCACTCCTGTTTGTTCGGAATTAGCCGGCAATGGTTGCGATTGATTGGGTAAGAAAATTTCTTCCCTTTTTTTAGCTAAACTGATGATATTAATTTTTGACAATAAATTCATTTCTTCTAAGACTTTACACACGGAAGAAAGTTGTCCTTTTCCTCCATCTATCATTAATAAATCTGGAGATTCTTCTTCCTTCGAGAACCGTCTTTTAATTACTTCTTGAAGAGAGGCAAAATCATCAGAATGTCCTGTTTTTATATCTGGATTTTGTATCTTATAATGGCGATAGTGTTGTTTAGCCGGTAGGCCATCAATAAAAACAACCCTTGAAGCTACGGCATTTGAGCCCTGTAAATGAGAAATATCATAACCTTCTATTCTTCTGGGTAGGGTAGATAAATCTAAAATATTAGCCAAATCTTCCATCGCTTGTAAATTCCCTTGACTAAATTTCTGGCTTCTTTCTAACTCAATTTGAGCATTCCTTTCAACCATAGAAATTAACTCAGCTTTTTGTTGTTTTTGTGGGGTGATAATAGTAACTTTTTTCCCTTTTTTTTCTGTTAACCAATTCATCAACATTTCTTCTTCCGCTAAGGGATATTGAACTAAAATTTCTGAGGGTATTTCTAAGGAATCAGTATGGTTATAATGTTCTTCTAAAACTCTTTGTAAAATTTCCCCTTGATGATCATTTTTACCATTATCTGTAAAAAATCCTAATCTACCAATTAAACGTCCTGCCCTAATCTGGAATAATTGAATACAGCTATGACTATCATCTTGGGCTAAAGCGATCGCATCCCTAGATATGGTATCGTCGGGTAAGGCTACTTTTTGACTAGAAAATAATTGCTGTAAACTGCGAATTTGATCACGATATTTAGCCGCTTTTTCAAAGTCTAAATTCTCGGCGGCGGTTTCCATTTGTGTTTGCAATTGCTTAATTAGTTCATCAGTTCGTCCCTGAAAAATGAAAGCAATTTTATTGACAATTTCGCCATAGTCTTGAGGGGTGATCAGATTTTGACAGACTCCAGGGCATTTTCCTATATCATAATTCAAACAAGGACGGTCTTTATATAGAGGTTTCGATCGTTGTCTGAGGGGAAAAGTCCGTTTAATAATATCAAGGGTTTCCCTTAATCTGCCGCTATCCACATAAGGACCATAATAACGATCGCGCAGCATCACTTTGTGATCGAATTTACTACTTAACCTCCGTTTACGGGTAATAAAAATACGGGGATAAATATCCGACCAAGTAATGCAAACATAGGGATATTTTTTATCATCCTTGAGTAAAACATTAAAATGGGGTTGATGTTGCTTAATTAAATTAGCTTCTAAAGCTAAGGCTTCGGCTTCCGTGTCGGTGACAATAAATTCAATATCCCGAATTTGTGATACCATTAGGGCGGTACGAGGAGTGCGTTTTGGGGAAGATATAAAATAAGATTTAACTCTTTTTTTTAGGTTTTTGGCTTTACCTATATAAAGAATATTACCTTCTTGATCTTTCATAAAATAAACCCCAGAATCTGAAGGCAAATTTTCCGGTAAAATTTGCAAATTTTCTGTCATACAGTTTTTGATTAGTCCTAAATTTTTCTAACTCTACCGTTTTCTATGTGTAGAGGAATCAAGGCATGATCAGGTTCACTAAGTTCCATCTCTGTTTCTTAATTTTGGTCTTAAATGGGATCGATCACCTAAAATTTGTAACAAAGGTCCTCTTTCGGTAAATTTCACCACCGTGACAGAGGCCACCTCCATGGCAATGCGATCGCGATAACGCCCCAAATCAATACCGAGTAGAGAACACAGCATAATACGAATAGTTGCCTTGTGAGATACAATTAGAACATTACCAGAGGAATAATTATTTTCAATTTCTTCTAAGACTTGACCACTGCGACGGGCAATATCAATCCCTTTTTCGCCACCAGTAGGTGAATTCCAACCCGGATCTGCTAACCAGCGAACATATTCGTCATGATATTCTTCGTTAACCTGTTGGGGAGTTTTTCCTTCCCAATTACCATAAGCAATTTCCCTTAATCCATCTCGTTGTTGAATTCCCAGGTGAAGAGTTTTAGCCAGAGGGGTTGCCGTGGCAATAGTTCGAGATAAAGGACTAGAAAAAATACCTTGCCAAGGTAAATCTTTATAAGCTTGACAAAAATCTTCCGCCATCAAGTAGCCTTCGGGTGTCAAGTCTAAATCTAAGATTCCGCAATAGCCACCACTAACACTAGAAGTGGTTTCTCCGTGTCTCAAAAAATAAATTGTTAAACTCATATCCTAATAATAGAATTTTTTTTCTCTATTTTGATGATAAAGTACGTTTGATGATAAAGTACGCATTTTTATTTAGGGCTTAGGTTGGGTAAATTGAGAAACGGAGGGAAAATATTTAACCGGTTCATTTTTCAAAGCCGTAGTCATAAACTGTCGCCAAATAGGTGCGGCATAACCTCCCCCTGTTACCCCTTTTCCTAAAGTACGATTAAAATCATCATTTCCAATCCATACTGCTGTAGAAAGTTGAGGTACGTAACCAACAAACCAGACATCACGTTCTCCCGAAGTTGTACCTGTTTTACCAGCGGCCTGTCTTCCAATATTCGCATTGCTAGCAGTACCCCCATTAATGACATTTTGGAGAACCCCTGTTAAAGAGGCGGTAGCCCATTCATTTAGGACTAATTGGGGTTTAGGTGTATTGTCTAAGATCATATTGCCGAAGCTATCGGTAACTTGCATAATCATAGTTGTATTTGACTGCCAACCATTATTTGCAAAAGTAGCATAAGCCTTAGCCATTTCCATGGGTGTTACCCCAATGGGACCTAAGGGCAAAGAAACTACTGGCTGTAACGGGCTCTCAATACCTAAAGTACGACAAACTTCGATTACTTTATCTAAACCTATTTGTTGCCCTAATACTACGGCAGGAATATTAAGAGAAGTGGCTAAAGCATGATTAATACTGACAGATCCGCCACCGCCACCACCACCATAGTTTTGGGGATAATAATACCCCCTTCCTTCTCGAAAACCTCTTGTATAGTTAGGAATTACGGAATAAGGAGTATATTTACCCGTGGCAAAGGCTGTGTAATAAACAAAGGGTTTAAAGGCTGAACCAGGTTGGCGACGAGAGTCTAAGACTCTATTAAATTGGCTTTTCTCATAGTCAATACCCCCTACTACCGCTTTCACAAAATGGGTACGAGGATCGATGGCCACTAATGCTACTTGATCCGCTCTAACCCCTGAATTCCGTAGATTTCGATGGGCTCTTTTGACGATTTCTTCTGCTTGAGTTTGTAATTTATAATCGATAGTTGTTTGAACGTTAATCCCACCTTTGGTGACGATATCTTTCCCAAAACGTTCTATTAATTCCTGTTTGACAGCATCGGTTACATAAGGTAGTTTACTGCTTTGCCACGCCCTTCTTTTTCCTATTAACAGAGGTTCTTTTTTTGCTTTATCCGCTTCTTGGTGAGTAATCCAACCTATATCTGCCATCCGGTTAAGTACGATAGCCTGTCTTTCCTTCGCCAGTTTATAATTGGCAAAAGGACTATAGACTTCGGGAGCTTGAATTATTCCTGCCATCATCGCTCCTTCAGCTAAGGTTAAATCCGCTGCTGATTTATTGAAATAGCTTTGTGCCGCCGTTTCTGCTCCATAATTATTATGACCCCAATAAATATTATTGAGATACATTTCTAAAATTTCATCTTTGGAGAACACTTGTTCTATCCTCAAAGCTAAGACTGTTTCCGATAATTTCCTAGAAAAAGTTCGTTGATGGGAAAGAAACACGTTTTTCACTAATTGCATGGTTAAGGTTGAAGCACCTTCTACCACCGACCCACTTTGTATATTGACAAGTAACGCCCTGGCGATACTGTTGGGATTAACCCCCTTATGGGTGAAAAAACTACTATCTTCAATGGCCATAACTGCCCTTTTGAGTTGTGGCGATATTTCGTCTAAAGGCACACTGGTTCTATGTTCTTCCCCGTGAAAAGTAGCTAATAACAAACCCTTAACATCATATATATAGCTTGTTTGGGAAGGTACGTAATTATTTAATACTCTTACATCCGGTAAATTGCGAAAACTAATGGCTAAACCCGCAATACCTCCAGCGATGGCCGACGTGCTCAATAAGGTTAAACCGAGAAATGTACCCCCCGCTACTTTAGCCACCCCTGTGACAAAATTTGTAGCAGTATAAGGTTTTTGATTCTTAGTTTTTCGTTTAATGGTGGTAGATGGCACAGTGTTTAAGGAGTAAAGAAATAAGATTGTAATTAAACATTCAACCATTATACATTAGTATCGGAATCACACTGATATGATACTTAAGATAGTTGATAAAAAAAATAACTGCGCCTGATTCTAGCATAAAGCTCGTATAATAAATCAAGATTTAACCGATGGAATTCATAAATTGATTTATTAAAGGAGTATAATCCAACGATGTTTGTTCTCAGTGGTTACGAATATTTTTTAGGTTTTTTGATTATTAGTAGTTCTGTTCCTATTTTAGCTCTGACGGCCTCTAAATTGCTACGGCCAAAAACAGGGGGACCCGAAAGGCATACCACTTACGAGTCTGGCATGGAACTCTTCGGCGGTGCATGGATTCAATTCAATATCCGCTATTATATGTTTGCCCTGGTGTTTGTCGTTTTCGATGTGGAAACAGTGTTTCTCTACCCTTGGGCAGTAGCCTTCAATACTTTAGGTTTATTAGCCTTTGTCGAAGCTCTGATTTTTATTTCCATTCTCGTGATCGCCTTAGTTTATGCTTGGCGTAAAGGTGCTTTAGAATGGTCCTAAGCAATAAAAAACGGAACAATATACACCTTGATTATTAATTCCCCTTCTTCCTTTTGCTTATTTGCTATTAAAATAGAGACAATGCTATCTTCGTAAAATAGATTTATGAATAATTCCACTCCAGATTTAGCAACACTACAAGAACAAGCTAGAGATAAAATCCTTAATCCTATGGCCAGAAGTCAGGTGACTCAGGATTTATCAGAAAATGTGATCCTGACTACCGTTGATGATTTACATAACTGGGCAAGGCTTTCTAGCTTATGGCCGTTACTTTATGGTACAGCTTGTTGTTTTATTGAATTTGCGGCGTTAATTGGCTCTCGGTTCGATTTCGATCGATTTGGGTTAGTTCCTCGTTCTAGCCCTCGTCAAGCTGATTTAATTATCACTGCGGGAACAGTTACCATGAAGATGGCACCGGCTTTAGTGCGTTTATATGAGCAAATGCCAGAGCCTAAATATGTCATTGCCATGGGTGCTTGTACTATTACTGGAGGTATGTTTAGCAGTGACTCCACCACAGCTGTGCGTGGGGTTGATAAATTAATCCCCGTGGATGTTTATATTCCGGGTTGTCCTCCTCGTCCTGAAGCCATTTTCGATGCTATTATCAAGTTAAGAAAAAAAGTCGCTAACGAATCCATACAACAACGGGGTACCATTCAAAGTCAAACTCATAGGTATTATTCCACAACCCATAACTTAAAAGTAGTTGAACCAATTTTGACAGGAAAATATCTGCGTAGTGAAACTAGAAATAATCCTCCTGCAGAATTAGCCGCCGCCATGGGATTACCTGTTTCTCCTGTTTTAGAAACCACCACCACCAAAGAGGAGGCATAAATAGTAATGACTGAGGTTAATAATACTCCCGAAAATACTGAAAATGCACCCTTAGTTCAGGCAGGTGTTACTTCTCAATGGTTAACCGAAAACGGTTTTGATCATCAATCCCTGGAAAAAGATCACTTAGGTATAGAATTAATTAAAGTTGAACCTGAATATTTAATTCCCATTGCCACTGCCTTATACGCCTACGGATTTAATTATCTTCAGTGTCAAGGTGCTTACGATTTGGGTGCAGGGAAACAATTAGTTAGTTTTTACCATCTAATCAAAGTGGCCGATAATGTCACCAATCCTGAGGAAGTGAGAATAAAAGTATATCTCCATCGAGAAGATCCCAGAATACCTTCTTTATACTGGATTTGGAAAGCCTCCGACTGGCAAGAGCGAGAAAGTTACGAAATGTATGGCATCCTTTATGAAGGACACCCAAACCTAAAACGTTTGTTGATGCCTGAAGATTGGGTAGGCTGGCCTTTACGGAAAGATTACATTTCCCCCGATTTTTACGAACTTCAAGACGCATATTAACAATTAGCAATTTCTTTTTAGTCTCCTGGTCTTCCAGTCTTCTAGTCTTATATTTTTGCCTCTCTTTTATCTCATGGCTTGGTTTGTGAAAATTGAAAAAGGTATTGTTTCTAAGGAAATTTTCGATCAGTATGTTGACGATCATATTGCCTATGTTAATCAATTAATTACTGACGGTCATGAAGCAAAAACGGGCTATTGGGCGGAATTGGGGGGAGGAATAATGATCTTTAAGGCTGATTCTAGGGATGAAGCTGAGTTGATTGTCAAAAATGATCCTCTGGTCAAAAATGGTTGTGTTGAATATGAGTTGCACCAATGGCAAATTGTCGCCGGAATATAGACGGTTTGGCAATTACCATTGGTGAGAAGTTAAGAAGAAACCCTGTTTGTCAAGTATATTTTCATAAATCTTTACAATAGTCCTAAAGACTGGGACTGATAAGGTTGCATCGGATTTATTGGGTGTTTAGAGTTTCAATATAATGGATTTACCTAGAATTTGGCGTTTTATACCTTTACTTGACGCACATGGACAGTTACAAATGGTTATCGATGAATGGTTATTAAGGCAACATCAAAAAAATAATCATCCCCCAGTCCTCCGATTTTATACATGGAATCCGGCAGCAATTTCTTTAGGAATTAGTCAAAAACATCATTTTCCCAGTCATTGGCAAAATTTAACCTATCAGGGAAAATCTTTAGATTTAGTGAAGCGTCCTAGTGGTGGTAGAGGCGTATTGCATCAAGGGGATTTAACCTATGCCGTCATCACATCCCATTTAGAAGGAAATTTAGATCAAGTCTATCGGCAAATTTGTCAATTTTTAATTTTAGGATGGCAAAAATTAGGGGTTAATCTATATTTTGGACAACCTGAAAAGCCCTATTTACAGTCGCCTAATTGTTTTAAAATAGCTACAAAAGCGGATTTAGTCGATTCTCAGGGAAATAAGTTTATTGGCAGTGCACAACTAAAAAAGGGCAAATTTACCCTGCAACACGGTTCAATGCTCTTAAAGCCAGATATAAACCTATTTCAGCGAGTTTTTAACACCCTACCTCCTAAAACCATGATTCCACCATCTCTGTCCTTAGATATAATCATCAAAACATTAACAGAAGCGGCGAGGGAGTATTTTAACTGTGAATTTGTGATTCAATCATTATCTGATGAAGAATTAGAAGAAATAATTAACCTGAGTTTTGTTTCAGAATTTTTTGTGAGGAAAGGTAACAGTTCACAAGGGTAAATTTTAACAAATATGGAGCATCCTTTCTTTTTTAATTTAGGGAATGGGATATAAGTATTCAATGTAACAGTTTCTTGACAATTGATTTGTTATACTTAGGTATTAACGAGATATTGGTATTGCTAAAGTGATTTATATATCTATTATTGAAGGTAATTCTAATTTGCGATCGCTATTAGGATGGCATTTGCAGCAAGTTGGGTACATCACCCATCAATACGGTACTATTCAACAGGCAAAAAATAGTTTAGCCACTCATCCACCCACCTTGGTCATTTTAGACTCAGATTTGCCCGATGGTGACGGTATAGAATTTTGTCAATGGTTATATCAATCACATCAAGCATTAATTTTAATGTTATCAGCAAAAATAACCGAAAAAGATGTGGTCAAGGGTTTAAAAGCTGGTGCAGATGATTACCTGAAAAAACCCTTTGGAATGCAAGAATTTTTGGGAAGGGTAGAATCTTTATTACGGCGTTTTCGAGTTAATAATGCACCCCTTGTCTTGGATTTTGGAGATTTAAAAATTGATTTAGTACAAAGAAGAGTGGAATTTCGAGGAGAATTTATCGATCTCACACCCCAAGAGTTTAGTTTACTATATGTGTTAAGTCAAGCTCAAGGAACACCATTAAGTCGCCCTGAATTGTTGCGTAGGGCATGGCCAGAGGCCATCGAAAATCAAAGAACTATCGACACTCACGTGTTATCCTTAAGGAAAAAAATAGAATTGGATCCTCGTCAACCTAACTTAATTCAAACCGTACGCAATGTTGGTTATCGTTTTAATTTAGAAGTATTGCAACCTCAAAATCATAATCAGTATGCAGGAAATTTTGCCCAAGGAAATCGGTCACAGCAAAATGATCTTCATAATAGTAAATATCCCTCTAATGGTAGAGTGATGACAGAGGAAATCATGGCAAAATAAATAATTGATAATTATTAGTTTTTAATGGTTAATTAATTCCTAGTTTAGTAAGGATTTTTTGAGTGGAAACAACATGGTTATTTAAACCTAGTTTTCTCGGCTCAATTCCTAATGATAATCCCACTAATTGTGGTAAATGTAGGATGGGAATATCTAACTTCTGATTGATAACTTTCGCAACTTCTGGCTGTCGAGAATCTAAATTGAGATGACAAAGGGGGCAAGGTGTTACGATGCAGTCAGCACCGCTATTGATCGCATCCGACAAATTTTTTCCCGCCATTTGAAAAGATTGTTTTGTGGCATAACTAGACAAAGGCCAACCACAACATTTACTTCTACCTTCATAATAAATAGGAGTTGCATCCACTGCGGTAAAAACACTTTCCAAGGATTGAGGATTCAAGGGATTATCGAAGGGGAGGTTTTTTTGCGCACGTAATAAGTAACAACCATAAAAAGAGGCACATTTTAAACCCGTTAAAGGCTTGACTACCTTTGTTTTTAAAGCCTCTAATCCATAATCTCCCACCAAGGCCCACAAAATATGTTTTACTTCTGTTGTGCCTTGATAGGGTGAGCAATTTTCTTTAACCAAAAAGCCGTTAACTTTATCTAAATAATCAGGATTATTTTCTTGTGCTTCTTTCAATCTTTCATCTACATGACCAATTACTCCTTGACAGGTGCTACAGTGAGTTAAAAGAGGTAAATTTAGGGATTCGGCTAAGGCAATATTACGAGCGTTAACGGTGTCTTCTAATAGTTGAGAATCCTCTTTATAAGTTCCTGATCCACAACAAGCGGCTTTTTTAAGTTCAATTAATTCAATACCCAAGGCTTGACTAATGGCAATGGTGGCAGTGTGTAACTCTTTACAAGCTCCTTGAGCCACACAACCTGGAAAATAAGCATAACTAAGCATAATCAAAATACCTTTACTGTGTTAACTGATGTTATTTCTATTATCCCTACTAACACTCTAGAAAATCAGCAATTTTGTTGCATTTATTCATAAATAAGAGTGTTACATCCCATAATGGGATGTAACCAATTTTTTTTCAGAATGCTCATAAGTAATTTTACCCCATCTGTTCAAGCAGTTACAATTACAAGCACAAATCCAAATCCTGTTAATTTTACTGGTGGTACTCAGCTAAATGGCATTAGCTATGCTGGATCCAATTTATTCTATAGCGATAAGCTTGGACGCATTTAATTTACATCCTTGGATTTAGGCATAAAAAGGGATTGTGGGTTATACAAACGCAACTTAGGTGCGTCTATATTTGGTCCTGCTTATGGTGCGGGCAAGGCGGCAAGCGATCGCTTGGCAGCAGATATGGCGGTAGAGTTAAAACCAGATAAGATTGCTTCTATCTCTATTTGGCCAGGGATTGTAGGAACAGAGCAGATTACTAATTTTGCCAATCAAATGGATCAAAGCAATGCTCAGACAACTTTTGGTGATGGTTACAATTGGGAAACTCCTTTATTGACAGGTAGAGCCATTGCAGCTCTTGCTAGGGACGCAAATATCATGACTCATACGGGTAAGGTGCGGATTGTGGCCGAGGTTGCTGAAAAATATCATCTTGTGGACGAGAGTGGTCAATGTCCTGTTTCTTTACATTCTCTTCGTTTTTTGATTCCTTTTACTTTGCCTGCACTGAAAAAATATGTATGGTTAATACCGAATCTTAAAGTACCCTGGTTTTTACTACTATGGGCAACGCTTAAATCACCTAAGATTTAATTAAAGAAACGTCTAACTAATCCCCAACATAATCGGCTTCAAAATTTTCGGACATTTCTATGGTCGTGACATTTTTACCTATTATTATTTTTTAAAAGTAATTGTTGATGAGATGAAAAATGATATACAAGGGTTTAAAAAAACTCTTAAACAATACTGGGGTTATGATGATTTTCGGAAACCACAAGCAGAAATTATCGAGGCAATTTTGACAGGAAAAGATTGTTTAATTGTTATGCCAACGGGAGGAGGAAAATCCCTTTGTTTTCAATTACCGGCATTATTGCAAGAGGGTTTAACCTTAGTGATTTCTCCTTTAGTGGCGTTGATGGAAAATCAGGTACAAGAATTACGAGAGAAAAATTTACCTGCTGGAATTTTACACAGCGAAATTAATAGACTCGATGGCAAAAATACCATTTCAGCGTTAAAATCACAACAATTAAGGTTACTTTACCTATCCCCAGAAACTTTACTTTCTCCGCCAATCTGGGAAATAATCAGCACCCCAGAAATAAAAATTAACGGTTTAATTTTAGATGAAGCTCATTGTTTAGTGCAATGGGGAGAGTCTTTTCGCCCAGCTTATCGACGTTTAGGTAGCATTCGCCCACTCTTGCTTAATTATAAACCATCGAATCCTAAAATTGCGATGGCTTGTTTTACTGCTACGGCTGACATTAACACCCAAAAAATCATCATCGAATCCTTACACCTATCCAATCCCGAAAAATTTTTAATCAGTCCTTACCGTGATAATCTACAGATACAAGTAAAAACGATTTGGACACCTAGAGGAAAAAAACAAGAGTTAATTAAATATATTGAGAGAAAAAAGAAGGAAAGTGGTTTAATCTATGTGCGCACGAGAAAAGATAGTGAAGAATTAGCGAATTTGCTGAATCAAAAAGGGTATCAAAATCAAGCCTATCATGGGGGATTAAGTAGTAACATCCGCAGAAAAATAGAATCCGATTGGCTAAAGGAAAAAATAAAATTCGTGGTTTGTACTTGTGCCTTTGGTATGGGTATAAATAAAAGTAACCTGAGATGGATTTTTCATTATCAAGCACCCTTATTATTATCAGAATATATCCAAGAAATTGGTAGAGGAGGCAGAGATGGAAAACTGACAGAAGCCATAACTTTAATGAGTGAAGCTAGTGGTTGGTTAAATCCTGAAGATAAACAGAGAAGAGAGTATTTTTTAAACCAACAAATCAAACTCTATCAACAAGCCGAAAGATTTTTAAGGGAAATGCCCACAGAGGGAAATATTGAGGAATTATCAAAAAAATTTACTCATCCCAACTATCAATTATATTTATCCATCCTTAATACTAGCCAACAATTGCGGTGGATTGACCCTTATCATTATCGGTTAACCCCTAGAAATACCCATGAGTCAATACAATTACTGATCAATAGACAAAAAAAATTAGGTCAACAAACCCATGAATATTTAACAACTAAAACCTGTCGTTGGGGTTTTTTACTGTCAGCTTTCGGCTTTTTCCCCCCGACAAATTTTTGTTGCGGTAAATGCGATAACTGCCAGAAGTTAATTAGGAATTAGGAATTGAAGAGAATAAACTATTATTGATGATAATAATGATAATAATAATTAAGGTGTTTATATCACTTCATTCTTCATTCTTTAAAGTGGTGCAACTTCGACGATAATTTGTGCGGTTACTTCAGGGTGAAGTTTAATCTCTGTTGGATACTTGCCAGTTTTCTTGATTTCAGGTAGGGTGATAGCTTGACGTTCAACTTCTAAGCCGGCATTTTGTTTAATAATATCCACAACTTCTTGAGTGGTTACAGTACCAAAGATAGCATCTTGTTCGCCAACTTGTTTACGAATCAAAAAGTTATTGATAGTTTGTAAAGCAGTTTTACGAGATTTAGCTTCTTCTAAAATTGCTAATAAACGTAATCTTTCTTTTTCTCTTCTTTGGTCAACTTGACGTAAAATACCTTCAGTTACTAATACTCCGAAGCCTTGAGGCACGAGATAGTTACGAGCGTAACCCGGAGCAACATCAACTAAGTCGCCTCTTTTACCCAATTTGTTAACGTCTTTATTTAACAATAGTTGTAATCTTTTTGCCATGTTTGCCTCTATTCAATAGAAAATTTTTTATAGCTAGCATATTTAGTCACGAATCACTATTATACCAGAATTGTTAACAGGGCAAACAGGTCTAAATTTTATTTAGCCGAGAATGGATAAGTTTGATTGACCACTAAGCACAATTTAACTGACCCAAGGATAAATCGAACCAAAGAACATAAACTTAATGGTGTGATCTAGTCCCTAGTGATAGAATATGATTTTGTATAATTACTATTGGCTTATTATGAGTAATTTCACTACTGGTGCTGACGCAGTAGATCACGCGATCGCAAAGGGAATCGATTTCGATGGCACTGCAATCCCTGGGGCAAAACTTGATTTATATAACCAAGTAATGGGTTTAGAAGGACAAAGACAGCGCAGTGGCGTTAGTAACACAATGCGATCAAGGATCGTTCGGATTGGAGCAAAACATATACCCCAAGAGGAGCTAAATCAGATGTTAATTGATGCTGATTTTGCCCCTTTAAAAGGGAAAGAAATTGCTTTTTATTATAGTAAATAAACCATTGACAATTTGATAATTGGTAATTATTGTTTTTACAATCAACCGCCGCCGAAAACTTGAATATCTTTAAAGGTACATATAGGGGAAGCATGACCCACTCTTATAGACTGATTTGGTTCACCTTTACCACAATAGGGTGTACCATAAAATTCTCTGGTAGAATTATTTCCCACATGGGTTAAATTGTGCCAAAAATGTTGAGTAACACCCCGATAATTAGGATTGCGTAAAGTCCTGGTGAGTTTCCCATTCTCAATTAAACGGGCATATTCACAACCGAATTGAAATTTGTTGCGGTAATCATCAATAGACCATGATCTGTTAGACTGCATATATACTCCATATTCTATGGAGCTGATAATGTCATTAAAACTACTATTACCCGATTCTAAGTTTAAATTAGCCATGCGATCGATGGGTGCTCGATTCCATGAAGATGATCTAAAATTAGCGACTCCGGGTACTTTTGCCCTAACCTGACTTTCTAAACCACCTAAACCCCTCAATAAAATACCGTCTTTGATCAAATATTCTTTTTGCGCCTTCAACCCCGCATCATCAAAACCATAACTAGCTAACTCTCCTTGTATCGTGGGATCAAAGGTAATATTCATTAAAGATGATCCGTAGGCCAAAGTTCCAAAATCTGACAATTTAACAAAGCTACTACCCGCATAATTACGCTCATCTCCCAAAATTCGATCTAATTCTAAAGGGTGTCCGATACTTTCATGAATTTGTAGCATCATCTGATCTGGTGCTAAAACTAGGGTTGTAGTAATATCGGGGCATTCTTCTGCATATAGTAGTTCGACAGCTTCTTCTCCTATCTGTTTAGCACGAAATAAAGTCATGTCAGGATTAAAAATTTCTGCCCCCCCCTGATAACATCTCGCCGTCATGCCGTTATCCGTACGTTTTTGGACAATATTCCCCTCTTGCGCCGTAGCCTCATAATCCGTCCCCACAAGGAAAAATTCCTGGTCAATATTTGCCCCGTTACTACTGACAAAATTATGTCTAATCTCACTAATTTGAGCCATTGCTGTAGCCTTAACGATTTTTGCCGACACTCTTAAAGTATGGCAAGTTTGTATCAATAAGTCGTTTAATTCTTGATGGTTAAAGACATTCGACGAATTATTATTAACTGGCGATCGATAGTTACCTGATGCTGGAGGGCGAATATCAGTGCCAAAACGAAATATACCCCAATTATCAACACTTTTTGCCTGTTTTTGAGCAATTTCGGCGGCGGCTTGAATACTAGCTTGATCTAGTCTATTAGTAGCACAATAGCCAAGTTGCCCGTTTACCATTACTTCCACCATCACCCCATTGGTAAAATTTCTGCCATTACTTTGAGGTTTACCATCTCGAAAAATTCTCGTAGTGGTGGTATCGCTAACTTGTCTTAAACCTACCCAGTCAGCGTTAATTTCCAGGTTATTTAAAGTTTTTTCCAGATTGAATGTCATAATTTTACCTTTGATTCATTGAGTTAATGCCTTTTATCTAAAAGACCTCTCCTAAAATTTATAATCAAGAGACATCTTTTAAAAGAGTATCAACCTCTAGTTGAAATTGCCCATTCTCTAATCTTTTGACGAATTGTTCTTCTACCCGAGTTACGATGTTGATTGATAATAGTTGGTATTTCTTGGACAGGAAGATTGGGGAAAACTAAGCTAGATTCTGATTCTCGATATATTTCATCTTCTCCCAGTAAATAAATTTTCAATTCTCCATCATCATAACTCCAGATTTCGGGAACTTCTAAACGAACGTAGATGGGAAAGCGATCGAGGGATTTACTGGTAATATCTATTTCTAAGACCAAATCAGGAGGAGGATCTTGATTTAAATCATAATCTAATTTACCGCGAATTTTCGGTTCATTTTGAAAGTAAAAACAATTATCAGCCTCAACTCCTGCCATTTTTGTCTGTTTACGCCAAGTAGTCGAACCCAGACTCTCATAATCCCTATTTAAGACTTCCGCTATATCTTGAATCGCTGTACTAATATTTTCTTTATAGTATTCATGTTCAGGTAAAGGGGTCATAATTTCTAATGTTCCGTTATCGTAAGCCACACGAGTACCACGACATTCTCCTAATTCCCCCAGAATGTTTTCAAATTGTCGCCAACTCAGATTATATAATAAGACTCGATCACGAAGTGGCGCTGAGCGATGAGCACGATTTTGAGTGAGCATAAACGACTGATGGTATATGGTTTTATTGGTAATTGTAACTCAAATTATTTTATTTTCATATGAAAGCGGAGGCTCTAACTTCGGTTCAAATTCCCTTAAATGTAAAGAAATGTGTGCTTTTTCCCTGATTAGAGGTTTTTGCTATGGCCATTAATCTTTGAAGGTGGGCAAATGCTCACCAGAATTGACAAAATATTAAAAAAAAAAGTAATTTTTACTGTTATTATTTTTTTCGCGTTAGAATTCTGAAAAGAGTATCCTTAGAAAAGTTTACTAATCTTAACATTGTGCTTATTTTTATACCATCATGAGTTCTTCTTTCTGTTTTGACTTTGATTCTCCTTTCTCTTCTACGGATAGTCGAATTTCGGAAGAGTTAGTTGCTGAGGCCATCGCCAGTGTGGTGACAATGGCACGTTATGAAGGACAATCTTTAGATGATTTAGTAGCGGAAGTTTTGCAGGATGATCCGATATTAGACCAAGTACAAAGACAATGGTTGAGTAAAATAGTAACTCAGGCATGGAGGAGTTTGGAATTAGTTTAGCTCAAGATAGTGGCTTGATTCTAGCAGCTCGTGTAGGAAAAGGAAATGATCAACTTCTGGAGGAGATGCTCGTGACCGCAGAAGGAAAAACCCAATGCCTAAACTGGAATACTGATGGCTTAAAGCGAGCGAGAGTGGGACTAACTAAAAAGAGGTGAACTGGGAATGACCTAATCAGCTATGCCACAGTTATTTGATGCACGACCCTCAGTTTATTAACAAATAATTCTCCGAATTTAACATCATCATAACAGGACAAGGTTTTGACTCTTGAAGTTGAGATTTATTGCCGTTATCCTCAAAAAAATTCCATCGCCAAGGTGCTTTTTTCGCTGATGACATCCATAGTAATCTTTTGGCCCTAGTCATTGCTACATATAATAAACGGTATTCTTCCCCCTGTTTGAGTTGATGACTTTCATGGAATGCCGATACCATACTCATCAACCCAGGATTTTCCTTCTGAAAATCTATTTTATGACTAATACATCGCAGTATCGTTCTAGCAACATCGGCTAAATTAAAGTTACCAAGAAATCTACCACTTTTTGGCACATAAGGCTCAATACTGCCCGGAATGACACTTTCATGTAAAAATGGTAAAAAGACATAATCCCATTGTAATCCCTTAGCTTTATGCATAGTTATGATGGTAACCTGTCCTTTAGCAGTATAAATGTTTTGATTATCTGTTTCTACCCCCTCAAATTTTTCAGAATTGATAATTTCTTGTAAAGTAGAAATTATGGTTTTTAATGAACTATTGCCGATAATTTGTCGATGAATCCTATCGCTTAATTTTTGAGCGGTAGCTAATTCTGAGGCTTGATACTCTAATATCGAAGAAATGAAAGGAATTAATCGATAATGGGGTAATTCTAGACGAGATTTTAATAACTTTAAACAACAATTTCTTGCTTTTTTTGTATGCTCAGATTGTGGTGGCTCAATGGTGCTAGGATATAGAAATTTTTCTGGATAAATACTTAAGGCATTTAAGTCTTGAGCCTCAATTAATGCTTTATTTTGGAGAGTTTCTAGAGTATTTTTGAGATATTCACGGGAATGAGGACAATCAATAAATTGTAAAATGGATAAAATTTGTTGAGGAATATAAGCATAATTATTAATATCATTAATTAACTTGACCTTAATATTGTATTCTGATTTTAAATATTCTAAGTGTTTATATAAAAAAATTCCTTGTCGATTTTCTCTTACTAAAATTGCTAAATTATGGTCTTCTTTAGCTTTTTTAGTATTAAATAATTGAATGATTCTTTTACCTATTAATTCCACCGTTGTATATATATCTTCTGGCTGATAAATTTCTACCCCGTTACCTTCGGGTTCTGGATTTGCCTCGGGTTGTTTATCCTCTTGCCCTACTATTTCAATTTTTTGTTCTCGAAAAGGAAGAACTAAATTTAAGTTATTTTGGCGTTTATTAGCAAATTCTTGGGGAATGATATGGTTATTAACCCACATTAAAGTCTTATTTGCTGTGTCTATAATTATTTTACTGCTTCTTCCTGCTTGATTCATGGTGAAAAATTGCCCCATTTCCTGACAGCGATCGCAAAAAAGATTAAAGTAAAGAGGATCAGAGGCGGTAAAGGTAGAGTTAATAGCTTGATTAGGATCCCCCACCCTAACAAAATTTACTTCACCATTATTAGTATCAGTGGCTAAAATTTCCAGCAATTTTCCTTGTAATGGGCTAGAATCCTGGGCTTCGTCCTCAAATACCCCAAAAACTTCCTCTTGCCACATTTTTCTCGGGTCATCATTTTCTAACACCCTCAATGCACCTAAAATTAAGTCATCATAGTCGATTAAGTTTTCTTTTCGCATTAGTGTTTGATATTCTTGATATAATCCTCGTGCGATGGCCATTAAAGGATAAGGATTATGAGGATCATCTTGTAACCTATGGAGATCATTGTCTGTCAAGCCAGAACTTTTAATTTGACGAACAACATTATGGGCAAAATTGGGCAAAACTTCGGTTAATAACACCGAATCTCGCCTTAATCGCTCACTTTCTTCCCCGTCAAAACTTTTGCCCTTCAATAGTAAATAATAATACTCCTCATGATTTTTTGCCCATTCGGTCACCGTTGCCCGGATAATGCGATGACTGGGGGTAGCATCAATTAACATACTATTTTCAAGATGAAGTTGTGATAGTAATGGATGACGATTGGCAATATTGACCGCTAATCCGTGAATTGTTTGCACCGTGAAACCAATGGGGGATAAATTTAATTCTTTTAATGTTTTTTTGATACTATTTTTTAGACTTGCACTAGCTGAGCGAGTATAAGTAACAAGAAGTAATTGCCGATTATGATTCAGGTTATTTTCTTTAATGGTTATCGCCGCCGCTATGGCTAAACTATGGGATTTTCCTGCTCCTGGCACTGCTGAAACTGCCATTTTGCCGCCTTTCCACTGAGCTAATTTTTGTTGTCCTGATCGCAGATTATCAATTAAATTTTGCATTTTATTATGATAAATTGAGATATTTAATAGATAGTTTGTGTTCAATATTTTTGTACTAAGAAGATCTTAACATCATGGAATCATTCACCCTCAGTTTTATCAGCAAAGAAACCTTATTCGCCGTTTCCCTTTTTCCTTATCTCGGATTTTTATGGTTTTTACAGCGATCGCAAAAAGTGCCTAAAATGGCCTTAATGGGATTTTATTTACTATTACTATTCGTTGCTATTACTATCCCAGCAGGAATTTACGCCGAAACTCATTATCAGACATCCTTGGCGAATGTGGATTGGTTACACGGAAGTGCGGAATTTTTCTTGACTTTATCTAATATTTTTGTAGTGTTGGGATTTCGTCAAGTAGTTATTGAAAAAGAAAATCAAAAAAAAGATATAATTTGTAACAAAAGCGTTAAGAAATATTGCAAATGAGTAATCCAGTAACAGAAGCATTTATTTTTGGTAAAGCCTTCGCCGAGGTCGTAACAGAAAAATTAGAACATACCTTGACAAATATTCTTAGTGATATTGGTAAATTCGATGCGGAAACCAAACAAAGACTAGAGGAATTTGCTAGGGAAGTAAAAACCAGGGCGGAATCTGCGAAACAACAATCGGATAATCCTACCACTATAACGGTAACTGCGGATACCTCTGTAGATTTACAGGAATTATTAGACGAGCTTAGGGCAGAAATTGCCCGTTTAAAGGCAGAATTGAATAATTATCGTCAAAAACAATAAAAGGTAATTGTTCGTTCATTGTTAAATAACTATTTTAGTAAACCAAATTTTAAAAAATATCAGTGTCAGCAGCGTACTCTAATCCGAAAGAATATTTACCACCTAATCCGAATCTTGCCCCTTTGGCAATTACAAATCAACCAGAAGCGGGAAAAAAAGTCTATCGTTGGAATCGAGAAAACTACTCTCGTCTTCGTCGCCGTATAGATATTTGGACTTTCGCCTTAATTCTTCTATTCAAACTGTGGCGTAATGGCAAAAAATGGACTTATGCCAATGGTTATACCGATGAAAAACGATCCTATCGTCGTCGGATTCAAGCGGCATGGATTCGGGAAAATCTACTAGAATTAGGTCCTACTTTTATTAAGGTAGGTCAACTATTCTCTACCCGTGCCGATATTTTTCCCTCAGAATACGTTGACGAGTTATCTAAGCTACAAGATCGAGTTCCTGCTTTTAGTTTCGAGCAAGTGAGTGCCATTATTGAGAAGGATTTAGGAAAACCTTTAAATAAATTATTCCGTAGTTTTGATCCTAGTCCTTTAGCGGCAGCTAGTTTAGGGCAAGTACACAAAGCTCAATTACACTCGGGGGAAGAAGTGGTCGTTAAAATTCAACGCCCCGGATTACCGCAATTATTTACCATTGACTTAGACATTCTTAAACAAATTACCCGTTATTTTCAAAACCATCCTCGTTGGGGTAAAGGCAGGGATTGGTTAGGCATTTATGAGGAATGTTGTCGTATTCTTTGGGAAGAAACCGATTACTTAAAGGAAGGACGTAATGGGGATACTTTCCGCCGCAATTTTCGATCGGCTGATTGGGTAAAAGTACCAAGGGTTTATTGGCGTTATACTTCTCCGAGGGTGTTAACCTTAGAATATATGCCCGGTATCAAGATCAGTCACTATGAAGCCTTGGAAGCCGCAGGATTAGATCGCAAAAGTTTGGCAAAATTAGGCGCAAAAGCCTATTTGCAACAGTTACTAAATGATGGTTTTTTCCATGCCGATCCTCATCCAGGGAACTTGGCTGTAGCCACCGATGGTGCCTTAATTTTCTATGATTTTGGCATGATGGGGCAACTCAAGAGTAATGTTAAAGAAAAACTCATCGAAATGTTATTCGGTATTACAGAAAAAAATGCTGATCGAGTAGTTAATGCTTTAATTGATTTAGAGGCCTTAGCCGTCATGGACGATCCCGGACCGGTGCGTCGTTCGGTACAATTTATGTTAGATAACTTTATGGATAAGCCTTTTGAAGAGCAATCCATCAGTCAAATCAGCGAAGATTTGTACGAAATCGCCTATGATCAACCCTTTCGTTTTCCCGCAACATTTACCTTTGTTATGCGTGCTTTTTCGACTTTAGAAGGAGTGGGTAAAGGATTAGATCCAGATTTTAACTTTATGGAGGTGGCACAACCTTTTGCCTTACAAGTAATGAGTGATTTCAACAATAATAATGTGGGTCAGTCTATTTTTGATGAACTTAGCCGTCAAGCAGTTCAAGTTAGTAGCACAGCTTTGAGTCTTCCGAGACGATTAGAGGATACAATTGATAAATTAGAGCGGGGAGATCTCCGTTTGCGGGTAAGATCATTAGAGTCGGAACGTTTATTACGTCGTCTGACCAGTATGCAAATGGCAACTAACTATAGTTTATTTATGAGTGCTTTAATCTTATCTAGTACTATACTAGTTGTTAACGGACTTTGGCAATTAGCCATCGCAACCATCGTGATCAGCCTGTTTCCCGCCTTTTCCTTGTTCCGTTTACTCAGACAATTGAACAAACTCGATCGCAAACTGTAACTTATTATTGCAAGTGAAAATTAGATTAACCTTATGAAATGTGCATTTACCGCTTTAACCGATCCAGGATTAGTTAGACCTTATAATCAAGATAATTATTACATTGATTCCGAAGGTCGGTTTTTCATCTTAGCCGACGGGATGGGCGGTCATGCTGGGGGAGAAGAAGCCAGTAGCATCGCGATCAATGTGGTGAAGGAATATCTCCTGGCTAACTGGGATGCCCCTGTTGAATCCTATGATTTGATAGAAAAAGCCATTTATCAAGCCAATGAGGGTATTTTAGAAGATCAAACTATTAACCCTGAAAGGGCAGATATGGGGACAACATTAGTAATGATCGTTTTCAGAAATGGGGAAACTTGGTGTGCCCATATTGGGGACTCTCGGCTTTATCGTTTAAGAGATGGAGTATTTAAACAAGTAACTCTAGATCATACATGGATTTCCCAAGCCATCAGAGCAGGGGAAATTAGCCCCGAAGAGGCTAAATATCATCCTTGGCGTCATGTTTTATCTCAATGTTTAGGCCGACGAGATTTATATGACGGCACTGATATTCAACAAATAGAAGAAACTCTACCGGGGGATCGTTTTTTACTATGTAGTGACGGTTTAACGGAAGAAGTATCCGACGAGTTGATCCGTAAATCCCTAGGGGAATCGGAAAACCTCGAAGAAGCCGCCAGCCTCCTCGTACAAAATGCTAAAGATGGTGGAGGCTCAGATAACATTACCGTTGTTTTAGTAGCAGTCAATTCCACTGAATGACCAGAATCCTTAGTCCATAAAACCATGTCAAGCCAAATTATTGAAATACTCTCGGCTGACGAAATACGCCGTACTCTAACTCGTTTAGCCTCCCAAATTGTCGAGGAAGCCTCCGATTTATCTCAGGTCGTTTTACTGGGAATTTATACCAGAGGTGTACCTTTAGCTTCCCTGATTGCCCATCAAATAGAGATGATTGAACAGGTGAAAGTTCCTGTAGGTGCTATAGATATTACCTTTTATAGAGACGACTTAGATAAAATTAAAACTAGAACACCAGAAAGAACGGAAATTCCTTTTGATTTAACGGGTAAAATTGTTGTTCTTGTGGATGATGTAATTTATAAAGGCAGAACAATTAGAGCCGCTTTAAATGCCGTTAGTGAGTATGGAAGACCGGAAATTATTAAATTGTTAGCATTAGTCGATCGAGGACATAGACAATTACCCATACACCCCGATTTTATTGGTAAATCTCTGCCCACGGCGAAAGAAGAACAAGTAAAGGTTTATTTAGAATCCGTTGACGGTAAAGACGCAGTGGAGTTAATTAAATAGAGACATAGGAAGACAGGCAATACTTTTCGGTTAGTGCCAAAAACGTCATTGTTAATTGTTAATTGTTAATTACTCCGAAACCCTATTATTCTGAGTCTTTACTGCCGGGATTACGTGCAGGATCTCCAGAAAGGAAGCCGAAAATAAATAATAATAAGAAAGAAGCCACAACAATATTGACGACAATTTTCAGGGTTAACATTTTTTTATATACTCCGGTGATTTAATGCTTAATATATCTTATCGCAAAGGGGGCGAATAATTGATATTTGTTCCTATTCTCGTCTCCTATTTCCTGTAATAATATAAGCAAAATATTTATCTATATTGACTTACTATATTTTATGTTTAAAGTAGATTCCCTTAAGGAAAGAAAAAATAATCTTCTCTTTAAACAGTGGTTAAATCAGGTACCAACTTATTTATGGTATTTATCCGTTACCGTCGTTGCTTTATTAATCTCTGTACCAATTTTTACTATTTTGATGGGTGTTTTCAGTGATCATCAGGAAATTTGGCAACATCTAACAAAGACGGTCTTAAAAGATTATATTGTTAATACTTTATGGTTAATGTTCGGCGTCACTATGGGGGTTTTGGTTATTGGGGTGGGCTGTGCTTGGCTTGTGACTATGTGCGAATTTGTGGGATCTAGTATTTTGGAGTGGTTATTATTAATGCCTCTCGCCGCCCCTGCTTATATTCTCGCTTATAGTTATACCAGTATGTTAGAGTATTTTGGTCCTGTGCAAACTTGGTTAAGGGGGATTTTTAGTTGGGAAACTGTTGATGATTATTGGTTTCCTTCTATTCGTAATATCTGGGGTGCGATGGCCATGTTAGTATTAGTACTCTATCCCTACGTTTATCTTTTAGCAAGAGTCGCCTTCTTAGAGCAATCAGTTTGTACCCTAGAAGCCAGTCGTTCATTAGGTTATAACCCCTGGCAAAGTTTTGTAAAAGTGGCTTTGCCCTTAGCTCGTCCCTCTGTTGTAGCAGGTTTAGCATTAGCTCTCATGGAAACCCTCAACGATTTTGGCACAGTACAATATTTTGGTGTAAGTACTTTTACTACAGGAATTTATCGTACATGGTTTGGCATGGGAGAAAGAGTTGCCGCCGCACAGTTAGCCTCTTGTTTGATGCTGTTTATTGTAATCTTAATCGTGATGGAAAGATTATCTCGCTCCCATGCACGTTACTATCAAACAAATAATAGCAGTCAAAAATTACCCCGTTATAACCTTAATTTTTTTAGAGGTAGTTTAGCTTTTATTACCTGTGCTATACCTGTTTTTTTAGGATTTATTATCCCTAGTCTTTATCTTTTAAATCTGACCCTAAGCAACCGTGAAGAGACTTTAAACGAGACTTTTTGGCAATTATCAAGAAATAGTTTAATCCTCGCTTCAATTAGTGCCATTATTGCTATTATTATCGGTTTAATTATGGCTTATGGACAAAGATTAATACCCCATTTTATTGTTAATATTTCTGTGCGAATTTCCTCTATGGGTTATGCCATACCGGGTTCAGTTATTGCCGTAGGGATTTTAATTCCTTTAGGTAACTTTGATAACAGTCTTGATAATTGGATGATGAATAATTTTAATATCTCCACC
>CAVVOP010000031.1:0-28529 GCA_963749915.1 uncultured cyanobacterium | reverse complement strand
TATCTCATCTGGAGGAATAATTGTTTCGAGAGCTGGCAATAATTCATCTGGTTTAATTTCTGGAGGAATCAGAGTAAATTTTGAGGATTGCATAGTTAGTTTGTAGACAACCTTCTATTTACTCCTATTTTTCCTGTTACAGTCCATGGGGCATCGCTGCCCTCACCTCTGATTCAAAACCGTGCATAAGAGTTTCCAGCTTACACGGCTCCTCAGTAGTATATTTCTTGTCTTGAATACCCAATTATTGGACTTACTTTCTTGATTTTCATGGCTTTGAGTTAAAAACTCTCACTTATACCTAGATTAATGTCTGGTTCATAATATGTTAACCGTTTATTATCACGAAAGTTTATATACTACCGTCCTCACGTCTGCCTATCCTTTGGCTTTCCCAAAGGCATTTGCTTTTTGAAGAATCCTCTGATTTCTGTCCATTTAGTTGGCTACCCACTCCTTGAAAAGGAGAAAACAGAAACCCTTACTTCGTTCCTAATTTCCGTTTGATGTTAGACTTAGGCTCCCGACTATACGCCGAGGTTGTCGAGTGCACTCCTGAATCCGGTCAAAACTTCAGGCTCTAACCTATTGCCATTTTGGCTCCAGCTTATCAGCCCCTTTAGCTGGTTTACTCTAACGACGCTTCTATTATCAGTTCACAATTGTTGTCCATATCTAACTGAGCTAGCAGGAGTTCCAGATTGAGGCTTCCAGTTACCCGCTTTTATCCCATGCACCGCAAGTGCCAGATGCCATCCTGACAAATGTGGGATCTAATTAGTTCTTTCAATCCAAGAGAATATGGAATCGAATACTGGTTTAGCTAAATCACCAACAAAGTGTATTAAAACTCAGTGTAATCATATTTTTATGTCAATATATGCAGCGTTTCAATTAGAATGCCTAAAGATCAAGCATAAGGTCAATCATTTTGCTCTTCGGGGTCGTATTTACATTAAAGCACTCCAAGAAGCTATGACAGAGTTACAGTTTCTCAAGGCTGCGTAACATCAGTGAATTAACGGAGAACGGAGAATGGAGAACGGAGAAGACGTGTTAAGAGAAAATACTGCCCCCGACTGCCCAATCCCTGCTTCTGATGAAAGATTAGAAAATGAGGAGTTTATCAAATATTCTCAGGGCAAATTGCCAAAAGCGAGAGATATTAAGCGATACCTCCTCACTAATGATAAAACAACGGGCAATCGCATCTTAGAAAGATTATGGTTAGAGTATCAACAATGGAAAACAGGAAAGAATAACCCGAATTCTACAGGCTCGGAGTACTTAGATAATTTAATTGAGGAGTATCGAAAAATTCCTGCATGGGAGAAATTTAACTGGGAGAAGGTGGATTTTAAAGGTAAACTACCTTGTTTTGATGTCTGGTTAGCCAAGGCTAAAAATTGCCGTGTTGATTACACCTTTACTGAGGATAATAGCTTAGGTTATACCCGAAATTTAAGGATATTATTTTATCGATGGTACGAACAGTATTATGTTAAACAATCAGAAACAGTAATACCAGAAAATCCTCAAGCACTGGGTTTGATAAATGCTTTCCGGCAAATTATGGGAGGAGGTCATTATGCTTAAATCGAAACATTATCCTGACTTTTCTCTCAATCCCCATAATGTCAAAATCGGCGATTGGGTATTTGCCAGGGGGAATGTCGGCAAAGTAATTGACATTCACGTTAATAACGGCAAGATGTTGCAGTTTTGGGTTAATTGGGATAGTTCTAATGTTCTTAGCCCCGAACTGGCTAACAATCTTCAGAAGGTTAATAAACCGATGGCGATTTCAGATAGCATTCGAGAAGTATCAGAAAAGATTAAGCTAACTTTACTTACCATTGATGTCAACCTACAGCAGAGGGTAGAGATTAATTATTCTGTGGTGGATGATTATCAAAATGCTTACTCTGAAGGTGTCGAACTTCCTCCTATAACCGTCTGGAGAGAAGAAGGGAGTGGAGAGCAAGTAGGGAGTAGTGAGCAGGGAGTAGAGAGTAGTGAAAATAATCAAATAATTGATTCTCATAATTCTGAATTAACCACCACTGGCCACTGCCCACTGCCCACTGACTGTTATTATTTGGTTGATGGCTTTCACCGAGTAGATAGAAGCGGCGAAACAAGCAGGAATAACTGAATTACCCTTTATCGAAAAGCCTGGTACTTATCGAGAGGCTTTATTGTTTTCTCTGGGTGTCAATTCTACTCATGGTTTACGCCGTAGTAATACTGATAAACGTAAGGCTGTCATGACTTTACTGCAAGATTCTGAATGGAGTCAATGGAGCGATCGAGTAATAGCCAAACAGTGTCAAGTTTCCCCTACTTTTGTTGCCAAAGTACGTAATCAAGAAATCCGTACGGTAGTCTAGTGCAGATTTTCAGCGGTAGAATGCGGGTTTCAGGCTATAGATCAAGAGGTTTGAACACTACTTTTCTCAAAACCGTAGGTTCCTGGGCAAATGCCCCCGCTAGTCCAGAAAGGCTTTTCCAATCCAAAATCCAAAATCCAAAAGCGGTCGGACCCCGTGCCGCCGAAAGGCGCAAGCGGTGGAAGCCCGCGACGACGGAAGTCGCAAGGGAACGTCCACCAAGAGAGGGAATGCCGACCAAGAGATCCAAAATTACCTAACCGAGAAATCTATTTTTGCAAGAGGTCTATTGTTCATTGCCCATTTTTAATTGCTCATTCTCCTCTCCTCTTTTCTGATAAAATCTTAATGAAATTTAAAAATATGTAAATAAACTTAATAATCAATGAAAATATTAGTAGTTGGGGCGACAGGCACTTTAGGAAGACAGATAGTGCGTCATGCCATTGATCAAGATTATCAAGTACGTTGTTTAGTCAGAAATAATGCTAGAGCTAGTTTTTTGAAAGAATGGGGTGCAGAATTAGTCAAAGGTGATATTTGTCAACCGAAAACCTTAATTCCTGCTTTTGAGGGGGTAGATGTAATCATTGATGCGGCAACTGCCAGAGCGACAGATTCATTGAGAATACAAGAGGTGGATTGGCAAGGTAAAGTTAATTTAATTCGGGCGGCAAAAGAAGTTAATATTAAACGTTATGTATTTTTCTCCATTCTTAATGCTCAAGATTTTGAAAATGTGCCTTTGATGGAGATTAAGTATTGTACTGAGTTATTTTTACAAGAGTCTGGCGTAAATTATACTATTCTTAAGTTAGCGGGATTTATGCAGGGTTTGATTGCTCAATATGGTATCCCCATCCTTGATAATCAACCAGTGTGGGTAAGTGGTGAAAGTACTCCTATTGCTTATATGAATACCCAAGATATTGCTAAATTTGCCCTTAAAGCCATCGAAATTCCGGAAACTGCTAATAATAGTTATCCTGTGGTTGGTACCCGTGCATGGACAGGAGAACAGATTATTCAGCTTTGTGAGCGATTATCGGGCAAAAAAGCCAAAATTTCCCGTATTCCCATCGGTTTACTGCGATTTTTACGAGGTTTTACCCGTTGGTTTAAGTGGACTCTCAATACATCCGATCGCCTTGCTTTTGCGGAAGTTTTAGCCAGTGGTAAGCCTTTAGATGCACCGATGGAGGAAGTCTATAAAACATTTAATTTAGATCCCCAAGATACTACTACTTTAGAAGCTTATTTGAAAGAATATTTCGATCGCATTATGAAGAAAATCAAAGAGATCGACTATGAGAAAAATAAAAGTAAAAAAAAGAAGAAAAACAGTTTCTTCAAGTAAATTTTACCAAATTTTCTGGTGACTATAATAATAGTTTTTTATTCTAATAATTTGATCAAAATCATTCCCTATTTTTTTCCTTACTTTCACCTTAAATGATCAAAATACTAACTAAAAATAAGAAAATACATTACTTGTTTGCCTTAATTTGTTATGTTATTTTCTATCTAATTTTTTTTCTGCCTGTCATTGGAAAAAACGAGATTTTTTTAGTTGGCACAGATCATATCATGCAAAACTTGCCCAATTTTCTGTCACCGAAAACCCTTTGGACAACGGATTTACAAGGAGGTTTTCCTCTGATGGCAGATCCCCAAGTGGCTATTTGGTATCCCATATCTTATCTTCTAAAATCCTTAATTTCCAGTGAGGATATAGCATGGAACTTATTTGTAATTTCAGCCTATATATTGGCTAGTTTTTTCACTTACGGTTATATATATAGCCTTACTCAATCCGTTATTGCCGCTTATGGTGGTGGATTTATTTATGGCATGAGTGGCTTTATGATTTCCCATATTGAACACACAAATATGATTCAGGCGGCGATTTGGTTACCATTATCTCTTTGGGCATTGGAAAAATTAAGGCATAAAATAGATAAAGTTTGGATTGTAATAGCCGTTATATCTATTACGATAAATATTTTCGCAGGGCATCCACAAATTACGGTTTATAGCTTAATTTTAATAATTTTATACGGCCTTATTTTAGGAATTAATGCACCGGTAAAAACTATTAAATATTATCAAATAATTGGGTTAATTTTAATTTTTGGTATAGCCCTTGCCTCCGTTCAAATTATCCCAACTTTAGAATTATCTACTTTAAGCGTTAGAGATGAAATTACTTTTAATTTTTATACGCAATATACTTTACCTCCACCAGAAATAATTAAACTAATTTTCCCCTATTTTTTTGGGGGAGGCAATTCCCGATTATATAATATAAATTATTTTGGTAGTTGGACTTTAACAGAAACTACAGGTTATATCGGTATTTGTACCTTAATTTTAGCAGTTATAGGATTCATTTCTCATGGTCAAAAAACCGTCGCTAAATTTTGGTTAATAATTGTTATTTTATCTCTTTTAATTGCCTTTGGGGAATCAACTCCCCTAGGATGGTTAAGTTATCAAGTACCAATTTACAACAAATTTCGCTGTTTGGCACGTCATTTTTTGGAGATGTCTTTAGGTATAAGTGTTTTAGCAAGTCTGGGTATTCAATCACTACAAAATAACAAAATATCTCAAAGCTTATGGCTGAAAATAATGGGAGTTTTTACTGGAATATTGCTATTAGCATTATTTTATATCGATTTCTTTATTAAACCTTTGATCATTGCTAATAAAAGTTTAGATAGCGAGAACATTATTAATTTTAAAAATCCTGCTTTAATCGTTCCCTTGATTATTTTTCTTGTCAGTATTTTAACGATACAATTAGTTTTGTTTATTATTAATAAATTTAACTTTAAACCTATTGGTATTTTATTGATTTTGTTAATAATTTTAGATTTAAGTAGCTTTAGTTATTTTTGGAATTGGCAAAAAGAATCATATTATTATGAATATACTTTAATTGAAAGTCATCCTTCCGCCATGAAATACAGGGATATTCTTAACACTGAAAATCAGAGAATGATATCATTAGAAGGAGTATTAGGAGCCATGGAAAATATGCGTCCTAATTTATCGAGAAAATGGCAAATTCCCAATGCCAGTATTTATAATCCCCTGCTTTTGAGAAGATATGCTGAGTTATTTAATGCAGATTATGCCAGCGGAATTAAAACGGCCAGTTGGGCGGAAAATGACAATCAAACTTTTAATTTAATGGCAATTCGCTACGTTTTTATGACGAGAAAAAAATACTCAAATCTAACCACTAAAAAAGGCATTTTATGGATAGATCATGACATGACTCTTAACTTAGGAAAAGAATGTGTTATCGACAATGAAAAAAATCTCAAAGTGAGTTATACTCTCCCTCAAGAAATAGAAGCCAATACCATTGCCATAGTTAATCATTTATCCTGCTCTATTAATATACAAAATAATACTGATATTTTGAAAATCACTATTACCGATTCAGAGGGAAAAACACAGATAAAAACTTTAAAAGCAGGAAAGGATACCGCAGAATACGCTTATGATAATCTTGATAATTTAGTCAAGCATGAGAAAGCCAAGAATATTTTTGATAATTTTCCTGATGGAAATGTATATTTAAGTTTAATCCCTTTAGATAAACCAGAAACCATTAAAAATATCGAAATAGAATACTTACCACCACAGGGAAGTATTAATGTCAAAAAAATTACTTTTGTTAATGAAGAAAAAAAAGAGTTTTACCCCTTTAATGAAATAGAAAATTCCCTCTCAAACTCATCAAGATGGCATTATGTAGAAGATATAAACGAAACGACTGTTTATGAAAATAAATCTGCCTTACCTAGAGTTTGGTTAGTGCCAAAAGTGATGACATTAACGCCAGAAGAAATAATGAATACCATTAAAACTTCTTCTTTGCCTGATAATAGTATTTATAACCCCCGTGGGGTAGCCTTAGTTGAGGAAAATATAAATTTTCAGGAGGTTAAATTTGATACTAAAAGTAAGGCAAAAATTATCAAAGAAACGGCGACAAGTGTTGACATAAAAACTGATTCTAATGCCCCTACTTTTCTCGTTTTAAGTGACACTTATTACCCTGGTTGGCAAAGCACAATTGACGGCAAAAAAACTAGAGTATTTGTCACCAATTATTTAGGGCGTGGTATAATTTTACCCAAGGGGAAACATATTGTAAAATTTGAATTTAAACCTCTGAGTTTTCATCTCGGTTTAGGATTAAGTTTAGCTTCTTTTTTTGCCCTTATTTATTTCATTTCTTTTTCTCAACTTTGTACTAAAGTGATTAATAAAAAAGAGATTTAAAGGGTAATTTTACATCCAATCCAATCTAATACTGCGAAGGTTTTGGAAAATATAATTGTCGGCGATGGTAAGGCAGAGGGCAGAGGGCAGAGGGTAATAAAATCAGGGAAATTATATTTCTGAGTTTCTTTCATAGTAAGATTTTGGGTTCAAAACCTTAAGTTATATATTACTTATTACTTATTACTTCCTTCTAACGACAACCTTTTCAGCGTGCTTCCGAGCAGTATTAACATCCACTCTTTCACCGAAAGTGAGTATAATAATTGTTAGTTTCGGTGTAGGAGAATAAAAATTGTTTATTATCAATTATTAATTATTAATTATTCATCATGACTCTTGCCCAAGTAAAAACCATCGCCGACCAAGTCAGAGGGGATTTTCCCATTCTTAACCAGAAAATCCATGATAAACCCTTAATATATCTTGACAATGCGGCGACATCTCAAAAACCGAAGGCAGTGATTGATGCCTTATGTCATTACTATGAGTATGATAACGCTAACGTGCATCGAGGAGCCCATACCTTAAGTTCAAGGGCAACGGATGCTTATGAGGGTGCTAGGGATAAGGTAGCTAAATTTATTAATGCTAAAAGTCGCAATGAAATTGTTTATAGTCGTAATGCTACTGAAGCTATTAATATTGTTGCCTATACTTGGGGGTTAAATACCCTAAAATCCGGGGATGAGATTATTCTCACGGTAATGGAACATCATAGTAATATTGTTCCCTGGCAGATTATCGCGGAAAAAACTGGTGCAGTCATTAAGTTTGTACAGTTAACCCCCACTCAGGAATTTGATTTTAGTCACTATCAGTCTTTATTATCGGATAAGACTAAATTGGTTTCGGTCGTTCATGTTTCCAATACTTTAGGTTGTATAAATCCTGTAGAGGATATTCTTAATTTAGCCCATCAATACGGTGCTAAAGTTTTAATTGATGCTTGTCAGAGTTTACCTCATTTACCCATGGATGTTCAACAGATGAATTGTGATTGGTTAGTGGGCTCAGGGCATAAAATGTGCGCTACAACGGGCATCGGCTTTTTATATGGGAAAGAAGAGTTATTAAACGCGATGCCTCCTTTTATGGGTGGTGGTGAGATGATTGCAGATGTGTACTTAGATCATTTTACCTGTGGCGAATTACCCCATAAATTTGAAGCGGGGACACCAGCCATTGGTGAGGCGATCGCATTGGGGGCGGCGGTGGATTATCTTAATAACATAGGCATGGATAATATTCACCGTTATGAAGAAGAATTGACAGCATATTTATTTAAACGGTTGAATGAGATACCAGACTTAACTATCTATGGTAATCAACCAACAGCAGACGGTAAAGGAAGGGCGGCCTTAGCGGCATTCAACGTTAAAGGCACTCATGGCAGTGATTTAGCCACACTTTTAGATCATGAAGGTATTGCCATTCGCTCTGGTCATCATTGTACCCAACCTTTACACCGTTACTTAAATATTTCCGGTAGTGCAAGGGCTAGTTTATACTTTTATAACACTTTTGCGGAAATTGATGCTTTTATTATCGCCCTTCAAGATACCATCGCCTTTTTCCAATGACGTAATCCTATCGCCAACCTCTCACAGGGGTAGGTTTTTTTACAATAGCATTCTGGCGGAGGTGATAGGGGTAGAGTAGGGTCGAAGGGAAGTATTATCTTCCGCTCCTCCCACTTAGAACTGGACGTACCCGTTTCCGTGTATCCAGCTCCCGACAATCTCAGGTTTCCCTTTTGCTCAGGTGAATATAATGGTGACAGGACTTGTGTACTGCCGTCACGTTTTGAGGTTTCCAGTTATTGTGGTTACCATCAATGTGATGGAGGTTTATATCTTCACCATCGATAAATCCTAGTCCACAATATCCACAGGTATGGTTTTGCTTGATTAAAGCTTTGACTGTTATCCCACCGTAGTGTTTGGATTCTCTTTTGCTCCAGTAAATAATGTCACCATTGAATGGGGACGCATCGCCCTTAATCATGATGTGTTTATTTTCTGAATAGGTTACTGCGGGAAAGGCTTTAATAATTAAAGCGTCCGTTTGATGGCGGGTCAGTTTGGCTTCTTTATTAAAGACATTCCAGGCTCTAAGGCGGGTAAACCACAATGAGAACCTTGAGCCATCCATCTTGCAGTAACACCTCAGTTCGATATAACAATAATGCTGGAAGCTAGCTATAATAACTGTTTTCCCCTTTTTTCTAATTATTCATAACCAATAAACAGCACAAATTTAGCTAAAAATTGCTGTTTTTGGCCTCAATTTTATCTTTTTTAAAATTACTTAATTGCTCAGATTACCAATGTAGGTAATAACTTTATTTCTTCTTTTTCTAATTGCAATTAGAATTCTAGTTCATAATATGTAGATAGCTAAACAAATTGCCAGAGATGAGTGTATGCTAATTGCCATCGAACAAACTCTACAAGCTTTACAAGCTTTACAAGCTTTACAAATTATTGTGCAAAGTGTACCAGTGGGGACGAATCTGGCTCTGATACACCTGATGTGGAGTATACTCAATGGCTCATTTCTGAGTAGTCGAGGCGCAATTTTTCCCGCTCTGCAAGAAAGTGGCTTCTGCCCCGAGGAGATCAGGCGCAGTTGGCAAGCAAGCAATGCGTTATGGTGCCTGGTGCATCGATGATTTGTTGCAATCATGGGGTGACTATGTACAGGAACGAGGGGAATGGCAAATCCATGAGTATGAAGGTTATAGACCGCTGGCAGTGGATTTAACAGCCTTTTGGCGTTTGCGTCTGAAAGGATGGATGGGCAAATATTTCAACGGCATAGCCAATCGTATGCTCAAAGGTATTGGTTTTGCCTTGGTGGTGGAAGTCGGACAGTTGGCAGGTGAGCGCCTACCCATCTCATCAGACTTTTTCTATCTGGGTCTTTTTTGACCCCCTCTACACCGTCAGTTCGTTTTTGCTCCAGAAAGTTGCCAGCGTCTGCCGGAACTGGCGATGTTAGTTGGCAATATTCTCAGTTATCTGGCGCTGGTGTTGCCCCGCTCACCAAAGGTGCGCCTACGGCGATCGCTTCTTGAGTCAACTAAATACTAAATAACAGGTGTTTTTGCTTCAGACCAGAGTCTGGATTGATTTTCTCATTCCGGATTTAGCGGAAAGTAAAGTTTTAATGATTGGAAATTAAAACTACAAGATATTAAGAAGAAAGAAAAAAAATATTTATGACCACCACTCAATGGCAGTATTTAGAAAAACGCCCCAATTCTTGGCGGCAGCAACTTTACTTTAAAAGAAAAAGATTGAAAGCTTTTAATGTTTGGATGGATATGATAATAAAGAAAGACACCCCAGAAAAGCTAGCCGAGAAATGGGATTTATAATTGGATGCGGTCATGAAAACGATCGCGCAGCGCCACTTTCAGTGATCGAATACTGTCAAACCCATCAGGAGCTTTTGAATCAAGAAGCTGAAGAAGAGCGAGGAATTTCTCTTGAGCCTAAAGTTTCTCAAACTTCTTAACTAAGACAGATATTTTGTGTGTACTTTTACCGTAAAGAAAAGATATAATTAAACTAAGTTAATTATTTCAAGTTAATCTTGAGGTGATATATGGAAAGTACTAACTATAAGCAAAAACGAATTGATTTACGAGTTACTCCAGAGCAAAAAGATCTACTGGAAAGAGCGGCTCATTTTAAAGGAATGAGTTTAAGTAGCTATTTATTAACTAACTCCTTAGAAGCAGCACAAGCAGATTTAGAAGTTCACCATAAATTAGTTTTATCTGACCGAGATCGAGATTTATTTCTTCAATTATTAGTCAATCCTCCTCAACCTAATCCAGCTCTTAAAAAGGCAATGAAACAATTTGAGTTAGAGTACAAAGACGATGAAGTGGCAGATTAGTCAACTAGATAATAGTTTTGATAAATCTAACTTTGATTGTGGCTATATTCAGCTCAATGATTTTCTGAAAAAATTTGCGACTCAAAACTTTAAGAAAAAATATTCTCTTACTTTTGTCGCAACTCAATCTGAAAGTAAGGTTATCCGAGGCTATTACTCCGTTAGTGCTTCTAATATTGAATTTGCCAATCTTCCTGGTTCACTAAAAAAAGGCTTACCAAGATATCCTGCTCCTGTAATATTAATTGGGCAGTTAGCTGTAGATCAATCGGTTCAAGGACAAGGTTTAGGCAAAATTTTGTTAATGCATGCTTTAAAAAGAGCTATACGAGTATCCACAGAAATGGCAATTTTCGCAGTTCGTGTCGATGCCATCGATGAAGATTCAAAGAGGTTTTATCTCAAATATGGTTTTATTCCCTTATATGATGCTCCTTTTTCCCTGCTATTACCTCTGAAAACTATTCTTAATTCGGTAAAAATTAATTAGAAATGCGATCCCGCAGGGATCTGCTTCCCAGCGCGCCAACCTTGAAAATGCCAATATTCCTCTTGCCAACCAATAGACATCTCCAAAAATTTATGATTCTTTCATTATAAGCATTTGAAACCTTTTTACTCCTAGGGCGATCGCGCAGCGCCGTTTCACGATCACGAAGTGGCGCTGCGCGATCGCCCACTCTGGTGAACTGCAAACCTCGGAAGTCTGCATTGGTTAACTTGAAGTCAGAGAAATTGACGATCGTTTTGGTGGAAGTTCTACTGAAGCACTGGAAAATCAGAAATTATGATCGTTATATACCCCGCAAACAACGGGAGCGAAATATACCTCGCAAACAACGGGAGCGAAGCGTTGCTGCAAGCAGTTCGCCCTTCCATCCCACAAAAAACGATCGCACCCCAATCCTAAATGACGATCGCCCTACATCCCATCCCATGACTTGATTGCCCTTCACCCCTCCCTTAACCCGATCGCTCGTCATTAAATAATTCAACCAAACAGCAAATAATTCAACCAAACAGCGATCGTAGCCAAGAAACATCAAAACCAACGCAATATACATTGAAGAACGAGAGCGATCGCACTAAGATAATGTTAGTTTTCCGATGGTCAACCCAACCGACAAGAGCGATCGCTGACTTATTTTTTAGGAATAGCAGATAATATAGCTCGAAGTGCTTTATTTACTTCTTCAGAAGTTTGGAAAACTTTAGCTACATCTGATTCTAAAGTAACAGTGATTGTTTTCTCATTTAGCTGAGTAGCAAAACGATTAGGACGAGCCTTACTATAATCAAAGTTATATTCAGGAAGTAGGTCATCCTCTGAATTGGGATTGATGTCAGAATTTTGTGTATTCTTCATAGTCTTGACGCTCTTTCTTGGTTGTTAAACGTGCACTGATTATACGAATTATTTGATTTCTTTCAGTAAAACAAACTAATAAAAGACGATTTTTCTCATCGTGTCCGATAATAATTTCTCGTTTTTCACCGACAGAATGCCATTCATCATCAAAAATGAAGGCAAGTGGATCTCGGAAAACAGCCTTGGCTTCTTCAAATTGAATGCCATGCTTTTTGACATTAAGTCTTGCTTTTTGCTTATTCCACTCAAATCGTAAGTCCATGAATTTAATTTTAGCTCAACTTACCAAATCTCGTCTTCCAACCCAGCGTATCCCCATAAACAACTATAAGGGTCGTGCATCAAATAACTGTGGGATAGCTGATTAAGTCATTCCAACTCCATCTCTCTTCAGTCAATCCCCCCCTCTGTGCTGCTGTCGTTCCTAACCGACTATTTTCCCAAATCCAATTGGAATAGCTGACCACTAACCTTGCCGTTACTTTCGTTTGCTCCCAGACCTTGGCAAATTTATTTTGTTGCCGATGCCATCTTCCTGTCTGTTGCCGGAGAATTCCATTGGTCCTCTCCAGCTTTTGGTTTCCTTTTTTACTGATCTGGTGCTCTATCTCCTCTGTTAATACCCTTTGATAACCCCTTAAGCCATCAGTATTCCAGTTTTGGCATTGGGTTTTTCCTTCTGTGGTCACGAGCATCTCCTCCAGAAGTTGATCCTTTCGTTTTCCTACACGAGCTGCCAGAATCAAGCCACTATCTTGAGCTAAACTAATTCCTATCCAGCAATCCCCGGCTATTATTTCGTCTGGTTCGCATTGGCACTGTTTTTTTCGACAAATGACCACATTTCATCAGCGCTTACCTGTTCTGTTTCCACTTGTTGAACCTCAGCATTATGTATCATTTGAGCTTTTTGGCTAGCATCCCTAATCAAAGAAACTACTCTCAGTTTTGCCATGTTTGTAAGCTTTATGGTGACCGCAGAGAAGACATTTCATAGAAATAAATGGAATACTACTTTTATATCATACTCTCATCCCACAGATTTTTGTTTCACGACCTGATAAGTTATCAATATTATTTTCAAGAGAAAGAAAAAATTATCTTTCCTTCAGCTTGTAAATACTAATAAAATTTTAGGTAATTTTTTCAGCAAGCCCTATTTAATTTTTGAAATAAAAGTCGAACTTTCTCTAAATCCTTATTTTTCGGACTGATTTCGACACCGCTAGACACATCTATTCCATCACATTCAACGGTTTCCAAGGCCGTCAACACATTATCAGTATTAATACCTCCAGCTAATAACCAAGGGCGAGAAGGGCGAAAATCAGCTAACTGTAACCAATTTAAGGTTTTTCCTGTACCCCCGTAAACCCCCTGTTGATAAGCGTCTAATAAAATAGTGTTGATGACGGGAATGTAACTGTTTAATAAAGTCAATGATTCTGAATTTTGACAGCGAAAGGCTTTAATAATTTCTATGTCAGATAAAAATTCTCTTAATTGGGCACATATAGCAGGACTTTCTTCTCCGTGTAATTGTATCCCCGTTAATCCCGTTTCTTGCACTGTTTTAATAACATTATCGATATTTTCATTAACAAATACTCCAATCTTACTTATCTCTTTCGGTAATTGTTGAATAATATTTTTAATTATTTCATTGTTCACATATCGGGGTGATTTTTCTACACAGATGAATCCTAGGGTATCAGCTCCTAAATTGGCGATCGCCAAACCTTGTTCTAAATCAGTAATACCGCATATTTTGACGCGCATAATGAAAAATAATTAATAAATTTTAAGAAAACCAACAGACAAGGCACTATAACTATTAACATAACAAAAATAGTTAACATCAATCAAATTAGATTAAAACCATGATTTTTTTAGCATTATCAAATCTTTTAGCAAATATTCCTCAGACAGTAGAATGGAATTTCAACGTGGCATTGGTAATGATTTCAGCGAATTTATTAGCAGTTTTTATCGGACGATTTGCTATTCAAAAAGCCGGAATCGGTCCTGATTTACCTGTGGAAAAACCGGCATTATGGAAAAAATTTGGCCTGGCAGAATTATTAGCAACTGTCAGTTTTGGACATATTTTAGGTGCTGGTTTTGTCTTAGGATTATCTAACGCAGGACTTTTACAATAATAGACAACTAATACTCAAAATATCCTGACTCTGCTGTTTTCTATCTATGTCAGGATACTTGGAGACACAACCTTCAAGTTTAAGTTTGTTTCTCTTGTCGGGCTTTTGTAAGTCTTAACAGAGAAAAAGTTAGGGTTACAAAAGCCTTGATTATCCTTGTTAAGGTGCTAAACGTTCTCTTATCCATTCTTGATTATCTTCTAGCCTATAACAGAGTCGATCGTGTAAACGATTTTCCCTCCCTTGCCAAAACTCGATTAAATTAGGTACTACCCTAAAACCTCCCCAATGTTCTGGTCGGGGTATAGTTTGTCCTTGATATTTTCTGGTGATTTCTTGTAGCTTAATATCTAATGCTTCTCGATTGGGTATTACTTCACTTTGATTTGAAGCCCATGCACCCAATTGTGAACCGATGGGGCGACTACTAAAGTATTGATCTGATTCTGCCGGGATAACTTTCTCGACTTTCCCTTCTATCCTCACTTGGCGCTCTAATTCCCCCCACAAAAACACCAAAGATGCCCAAGGATTTTTTTCTAAGTTTTTCCCTTTCCGACTGTCATAGTTGGTAAAAAAAGTAAAGCCTCGATCATCTAGTTTTTTTAATAAAACGATTCTTGCACTAGGTTTTCCTTCTTCACTGATAGTGGCTAAAGTCATGGCATTGGGTTCAAGTATTTCTGCTGAAACCGCTTCTTGAAACCAATGTCTAAATTGCTCAAAGGGGTTTAAACTGGCTTCCTTTTCTTGTAATCCTCCTTGGGTATAGTTTTTTCTTAAATCGGCGATCGATATATTCATTTCTATTAGTGGAAGATATTCTGATAAAAATTTAATGGTTTTTTTCGATATTTTATGTAATACTGTGAATAATTTTAGCATATCAATTATGGCAATACTTAAAGTTTGATTATGGATGCAAACGTTAAACAAAAGAATCGGTCGTGAAACAAAAATCTGTGGGATGAGAGTATGATAGAAAAGTAGTATTCCATTTATTTCTATGAAATGTCTTCTCTGCGGTCACCATAAAGCTTACAAACATGGCAAAACTGAGAGTAGTTTCTTTGATTAGGGATGCTAGCCAAAAAGCTCAAATGATACATAATGCTGAGGTTCAACAAGTGGAAACAGAACAAGTAAGCGCTGATGAAATGTGGTCATTTGTCGAAAAGCGGTGCGACCCCGCGTCGGCGTAAGACGCAAGGGAACGCGCACCAAGACAAAACAGTGCCAATGCGAACCAGACGAAATAATAGCCGGGGATTGCTGGATAGGAATTAGTTTAGCTCAAGATAGTGGCTTGATTCTGGCAGCTCGTGTAGGAAAACGAAAGGATCAACTTCTGGAGGAGATGCTCGTGACCACAGAAGGAAAAACCCAATGCCAAAACTGGAATACTGATGGCTTAAGGGGTTATCAAAGGGTATTAACAGAGGAGATAGAGCACCAGATCAGTAAAAAAGGAAACCAAAAGCTGGAGAGGACCAATGGAATTCTCCGGCAACAGACAGGAAGATGGCATCGGCAACAAAATAAATTTGCCAAGGTCTGGGAGCAAACGAAAGTAACGGCAAGGTTAGTGGTCAGCTATTTCAATTGGATTTGGGAAAATAGTCGGTTAGGAACGACAGCAGCGCAGAGGGGGGGATTGACTGAAGAGAGATGGAGTTGGAATGACTTAATCAGCTATCCCACAGGTAACCGTTCACTCCCCCCCATTCTGAATTAGTCCTGAAATCGGCAAGCCCAAATTAGAGAAAGCTGGAAATGTTAGCGGTTATCATAGGATAACTTATTAGAGATAGGCCGTTATTTGATTGAAAAAAGGAAGTGATGCCCGACAAAATAGTTTAAACTTTATTTTATGGCTAAACTAAACAAAGATGATTTGGGACAAATGAGTAAAAGCTACTTTGAATCTCTGGAAAAACAGAGGTTAGTAGAAGTTGCTACCAATTTGCATCAATTAGCCGTAGAACAATGTCAGTAGATCGAAATAAAAATTTTACTGATTTTAGATTTCATTGTGTCTTACCTACTGATATAATATTTACTTATATTATTTTTAGTTTGATATTGTTGGTATATAAACATTGGTTTCTACCTGAAAAATTCTTTCTATTGTGTGGTTGAGAAAAGATAACATTTGTTTTAAAGAAAATATTTTATTATAGACTAATCTTCCTCCTTTTCTTGGCTTACTTACTTTTTTCCATAATATTTTTACCCATATATTAACTAATAAAAATGATATTCCTACAAATAATAGTCTCCAAACTGGTTTTTTTGTTGTCGTTCTAATTCTACAAACATTTTTCATTCTATAACTACTTTCAATACCAAATCTTTTTCGGTAACAAGAATGAATTTGCTCTATATTTATCTTAATGTTATTTATTACATAAATATAGTATTCTCTTCCTTTTTTTCCTCTTTTTCCTTTTTTATATTTAACAATTATTGCTAGGCGACAATCTACATAGTCTTCTTCATTTTTTAACATTTTATAATTAGTCTCATAGCTTTTTCTTCCTCTCATAAATTGTTTTATTCCTGCTTTTTTTCCTCTTCTAATAGCAGGAATAATGAAGGGTATTTCTAATGCTTGTAACCATCTAATTATTGATATGCTGAAAAATTCTCTATCCAAATATAATTTTTCTATCTTTATATTTAAACTCGATAATTCTGATAACAAATGAGTTAAGATACAAACCTTCGTTTCTTTCACTCGAATCGCTCTAATTCCTAAAGTTACTCTTTTATTTTTTTTAATCGTATATATCGTTGCATATCCATAAAAAGAACAAGTTCCATTTTTTGCTTGACTTCTACAAATATAAGGTTTTTCTTCTTGATTGGGTTCCCCATAATAACCAATCAAATTAAAATCAACTGCTACATTTAAACAATTATTTTTTAATCCAGAAGGAATTTGATTTTTTAATGCTGTATTAATTTCTTTTTCTAATTTTAAGAAATCAGATATTTTTTTGAGATGAAATCGAATATTATTTCCACAAGTTGCTAATTTTAATTCTTTAGAGGAATTTTCTATAGTATTTTGGGTCGAAGCGGCTCTTACTAAAACCAGAAATAAATCATTATTTTTCCTTTTACCATGGTCGTTTAAAGAAATATTTTCATTGAGACAATCTACTACTTGTGTTAAGGTTTCTTGATCAGTTAAAACCAGTTTTTCTTGTTGATTATTATATTTTTGCTTCATGGGATAAAAAATATAAATTTTAATTATACTATTTCTTCATTATCCTCTAAAATAGAACCCTTTACTTAGTACTTATGTCCCAATAATCTCTTTATTTTTTTTCCTTTCGATCTACTGAATGTAGAAGTTTTACATCTAGATGAGACTCATTGGGAAGTTCAAGGAGATCTTCAATGGTTATGGGTAGCTATTTCGGGTCAAACTGCGGTGTATCACATTGGTTCTCGCAGGAAAGAAGAATTATTATATTTGGTAACAGAAGCCTTTGTGGGGTGGTTAGTCACAGATGGTTATTTAAGTTATCGTTCATACCCAAAAGGCAGAGATGCCTTGCTCATTTAATTACAAAAGCCATTGCCTTAACAGGAGCAATTACATCGAAAAGCGGCACAAATAGGAAAATGGATATTAGATAGTCTTAAAGGAACTAATTGCTCCCCCGATTGCAAAAGGGGAAGATAAATCATCAAAAACTATTTCAAATAATTTGATGGTGTTAGAAGCAAGTTGCTTTTTAGGTTCTCTCAAATCGCATGAAAAACCTCAAAGCGTTAGCTAAAGAAATTCTCAACGATTGGGATGCAGTGATTGCTTTTGTCTAATAACTCCAGCATTTACCGCCCATAAAATGAAGAGGGGCGATCTGCTTTTTCGGTTGAGTGCATGCTGGCTTCGCCAGAACCCTTCGCGATCGCTCTTACTTACCCTGCAAATCGCTCTTACTTACCCTGCAAAAGGTTGCACAACCCATCATCCCACCCAACTATTCATCAACATCCACACCTAACCGTCGCAATTGTTCCAGTAATCGCAATTTTTCTAATCTTTCCTGTTCAAGTGCCTGTTCCATTTGTGCTGCCCGTTGATGTTCTTGTTCAAGGGACTGTTCCATTTGTGCTGCCCGTTGGTGTTCTTGTTCAGCCCGTTGTCGTTCTTGTTCAGCCCGTTGGTGTTCTTGTTCAGCCCGTTGGTGTTCTTGTTCAACCCGTTGTCGTTCTTGTTCAGTCCGTTGGCGTTCTCTGAGTAATTCTCTTTCCAATTGCCGAATTAATTCCTGGGGAAGAGGATAAGACTTACCATCTTTATCATGCCATGCTAACCATTCTCGCCTAATTCCTCCTAATTCTCCTTGCACTCGCCCAATTCCTAATTCAATTTCCGGTATCCAGAAGGGTTCTCCTCTTTGGAGTTGATATTGTCCTTCTACTAACTTGTAAATTTCCCAAGGTTCGTGTTTATCTCGCCTACTATATTCGGGGTTGTAGATGAGGTAGTATTTGACCCCTAATTGGGCATAATCTCTCATCTTCTCGTCATATTCCTGACCGTAGGTTTTGGAAACGAATTCCAAGGCCAAAATGGGAATAATCTCATTTTCTTCCTGGAGAACGTAACTGAGGCGACCTTTTCCTTCCCGTTTGTGACGCTCTACCCCCACGCTTAAAAAGCCATCTGGGACAACTGCGGGAACGCTTTTTTTCTGGGCTTCCCGGTCATAAATGCCCATATCTACCCCAAAGAACCAGTCTTGTCTTGGGTCCCAGATTTGTTCGAGAATGGCAATTAACCAATTGGGGATAGTGTTTTGGTATTCGTTATCCACAGGAGTATCGTCAGAGCAAGGTAGTTCTTCTGAGGTGGGCAGTCCCAGTTCAAGTTTAATCAGATCAGATGGCATGGCACATTCTCCTAAGATTTTAGGATCCCTTGCTATTATTTTAGCAATTTATGGGGAATGATAGCCTTTCTTCAAGGTGCTACAGCAGAGAAGAAGAGAATCTGAGTTAACAAGGAGAGAAATTCATCCAATTAATCGAGACCATAGGGTTTAGTTTAGATATGAGGCGATCGCTTTTAGATTCATACTTCATGACCGTTGTTTTTTACCGCTGCGACAAAAGCCTCGATCCCATCAGTAATTCGGTCATAAAAATTGCTTTCTCCTATTTCTTCAACTAATCCAGCTTTTCGCATCTCTGTATACAAAGGAAGGATCTCGCAATCTTGCCCAAGATAAAACAATATTTTCTTTAGCTAACTGGACAGTAAAAAGTTTGTGTTGATATCTGAGCCTCTGAGTCAGGCTGCCAAAGTAGGTACATCAGAGTGTGCAGTTGCTCCCATTTTAGTGGTGAGTAATTTATCCAGAAGTAGGCGTGGTATACTTCTGGATAAATTGAGATGTAGTTGATGTTGGAGGGAAAGGCGCACAATTTGTTCACTGGGAAACCCATGTTTGGGCAAGGTGCGAAACCAGAGTGGAAAGACTTCCCAAACTTGCTGGGGCATTTCTAGGGCGAGCACTTGTAGTAAACTTAAGGCAATGGCATTAAGATTAACAAAGCGTTCAAAGGCTTCAACCTTACGGCTCACTTGATAGGGAAAATCTTTCTCCGAGTTTGTCAATGACAAGTTTTGAGGCCATTTGGGAGCCGTTGGCATTGATTTTAGCCAGAAGCGATAGCAAAAGCCGCCAAGTAGCTGAATCAGAGTCCGGAAGCAGACCTCAATTTTAAATCGCCAGCTATAAGCCTCTATCACCTGAGGGGGCGACAAAGCATTCATAACGCAGATTGGATAAGGGAAATAGCTCTCATACCTTGACGATAATAAGAGTGTTTCTGAGGAAATAAAGAGGTTAATTCTTCCAATTGTTCTTGGAAAAAGCAGATTTCACTTAGCCATTTTATGGCATTTAAACCAATAGAAAAATCACTATTTCTTTTATATTTTCTTCCTTTTTCTGTCGGACGAACTAAATATTCACTTATTCCTTTTCTTTTAATTTCTTCCCCTATAAATGTTGAATAGCTGTAGGATAATGTTATTAGTATAATTAAAGAAATTAGTCATTCATTTTCAACTTTTGTGCTCTCTAAATTATATCCTCCTAATTTCAAATCTCTAAACATTTCTTCAATCCCCATTCTTTTGGAATAAGCGGAGATTGTTTCCGACATATTTTCTAAATTTGTTAAAATAAACCATGGTTCTTTGCTAGATTTATGACCATAATTTCTTTTCCACTTTGCGGCTAAATTAATTCCTGAAAATCCCTTGGTTTTTGTTACTTTTATTCCTTGATAATATACCGAGAATCCTGGACATAAACCTAATTCACTTAATCGAAACCATATATCAGTTTCTAACTCCACATATTCACTGTTTTTTAAACGTAGAGATAAATAAACCTGTTTCTCTACTGATAACCACTTTGCTAAATCTACAGAGCAAAATTCCCTATCTCCTAAGACAATTATTTTATATTCAATTAATAAATTAATACTCGGTTCTAATACTTGTTTTTGTTCTAATAAATTACTGCTTCCTTTTTTATCTAGTAATGTAAAATAAACGGGAATAGCTCGTTGATTATAAACTAAACTTACCATCAATATATTAATATTTTGCCACTGTGTTCTATCAATTACGAAATAGATGACTTTTTTCGATTCCCAATTATTAATAATCCCTGATTTTAAAATGGGAAACCAGATAGTTTCAATTTTCCAATTTTCCAGACTTAGAAATCGTTGTAACTTTTTAATTCTACTTCTTAATTTAATCGGATAAGGAAAAAGTTTTGCCATTTCTTCTAACCTGACAGTTTTAAGATTTTGAAGTAAGTTAACTAAAAGACAAAGAGTTAAATATTGAGGTAAATTAAACTGCTTTTTTAAATTATCCTGATAATATTGAGGAAGTTGAAACATTTTTTTCTATGGCAATTAATATAAAAACTGAAAATATCTTATCTTTATCCAGATTAGCATGTTCAATCCCTTATAGAATCGTCTGTTTAGCTTCATTGTCGCCCCCTCAGCTCTATCACTTGTTCTCCCTTTAACTCAAGGTCGCTCGAGAGTAAAATAATCTGCTTGCCTGAGGGCAACTGAGTTAGGACAAACAGGACTTGCCCATCAGGGCTATCCCAATAAAAGTTGAAGCATTGAAAGTACACTTTCACGGTTAGTCCGTAGAGTCTGACGGATGCCTGCTCACATTGCTCAAAAGGGGCAAACAGCTCTCGTAATTTGATCTCACTCCCCCATTTTCTGTGGCGTCCGGGTCCATGTTTGCCAGGCCGACGACTAAATGCAGCATGGGCAACCGTGGAAATTTTAACTCGAGTAATCAGATAGAGACCCTACAACAAACCTAATGCACTAAAGTAGTGTCCTCGTATCCATTCTGGTTTACTGACATCTTCAGACTCTTGATGGAGTCGTTTGACTCCTGGCATCTTTCGCCCTTCTTTACTCACTTTGATACCGTCGCCGACATATACCCGTTGTCCCTTCAATTGTCGTACATTCCGATGGCTCTTGAGCCAATTGCCCCAACCCTTGCAAAGGTCGTCTATAGTGAATGCACTCGAATGGAACCAATGCAGTGCTTGACCATAGTACTCTTGTCCCATTCCCAAAGCGTTGAGATAACTGGTGATTGCTGGAGCTTGCCTGCTTAATAACAGTCCCCACAACAGGAGCACAAACCATTGGAATGTTGCCTCGCGACTAAACACGGGACGCAACTCAGTAACAATTTGCTCTAAACGCTCGGATAACTGCATAATGAATTTGGCTGATTGTTTTTGCTATTTCAGCTATTCTCGAACATTCTGGGCTGGTTTGTCACTGGAATGTTCTTTTTTCTGCTTTCCAGCTGTCTCCAGAAAAAAACTTCGTACTGTTCAGTTAATAACTGTTTGATTTTTATTCAAATGTAATTCTGTGTCTTCCATAAAAAGTTTGCATACAGTTTTTCTATTCAATACAATTTGAAGTCCTTTCTCTCCTATGGGCGATGTGCAAACTTATGCCAAGCTCCTAAATATTTTTGTCCTAGAACTGGTTTTTTAGCGTCAAAAATCGAATAAAGTCCTATTTTGGCTCTATCAATCACTATAAACCAGATAAACGCATAGCCCCAGCTCGCAAGTGTCCAACCCCAGCCAACTCCAGGGATGAAAATCCCGAAAATTGACATAACTGTTGAAATCAAAGCAGCCGTTCCTGTTGATAATACTAGAGGTTTAGCTGGCTTCATTGACCAGAAAGGTCCCTCCAAACGAGTAGCGTAAATTGTCATCATTCCTCCTAGGGCCAGGTTGAGATAAACCAAGGTGGGAATTAAGTTTGAGGGTAAGGTAAATACTTTTTCTGCTAAGTAATAGAGAATAAAGGTTTCAAACACGCAGATTAATCCCAGAACTCCAGAAACTCCTAGAGTTCTAGTCATGTTCCAGGATTGGGGACTCTGAGCTGTACGGGTGCGATCGTAAGCAATACTGATCAGGGCTCCATCATTGAGAAGTGCCAAAAATACGATCATCACCGCAGTTAACGGGTAGGAATTAAAGAACAGAATTGCCAAGGTTGTAAAGACCAAAATGCGAATGGTTTCAACAACCCGATAAATAGTATAGCTAGTACACCGAACTGGAAATAAATCCGATTACTTAAATTAGTAATGGTTTACCAATATAAGTCCATCGAAAGGGCTTAGCTAGAGTTTCATTAAAGAACTCAATAAATTTAAGAATTCGGTTTTTAAGTTCTTCCGTAGAACTGAAGTTGCCCCTTTTAAGCAGACGACGGCTTAAAATTCCGAACCAGATTTCGATTTGATTGAGCCATGAACAATGCTTGGGAGTATACACAAACCGGATACTATGACTTTTATTCTCTAAAAAAGTGGCACGACTCTTCATATTGTAGAGAATACCAGAAGACCCTTTTTTTCCTAACTCCTCTTTCAGACCACATAACTCTGCTACAAGCCGAACTAATCCTTGTGATTTGTGAGTATTCAATTGGTCACAAATAAAGATCCATTCTTCAGACGGATAAGTGGCTACCGTCCCACGGATATGTGCTACAAAATCTTCTTCAGTTCGGGTATCTCCCACGGTCGGACAGATAACTTTCCCTGTGGCTACCTCAAAATTAGCAATTAACCCTTGAGTTCCATGACGTTCATATTCCAGAACTTCCCCCTTTGACAAAAACGAAAACCCCTGCTGTGTAAAGTTTTGAACCACTTATCTCCCCCTATTTACTGGGGACAAATTAAGGAAATCTCCACCAAATTTAATGCCTTTTGTTGTAATCGTGTTGGTCGAGTAATGGTCTGGAAACTAGACTTTCCCTGAGCCAAATTACATTCTACTTCCACAAGACAAATTGTCCCTAAATCTTCTAATAAAGTCCAATAATAATGCCTCTCTTTGCTGTTTATTATTTTCCGCAATTAAAGGGTTTCTACAGGCAAATACAATTCATCTTCATCCGCTTTTTTCAGGTTTAATATTTGTCCCAAACTATTGCTACAAGTTTCTTCATTAAAACTCCTAGCAGTGGCTAATTTTGAGCCAGGATTGATAATTCTGGCGGCAATCATTGCCATAATTAAATTACGATTACGAGAGGATTGAGAACTAATAATTGTGTCTAAATTTAATTTTTTAATAGTTTCTAAAATTAAAGCAACATGACCATGAGGTTTACTTCTAACTACCTCAAAATACTCAGGAATTGCCGTAATTTCATTGGACTTCTCATTTACTTTTTTTTGGTCTTCTCGATCATAAGAACGTCTCAAAGTTTTCCCATCAATACTTATTACTTCTCTTGGTATTAATGTACTAATGGGTTTACCCCATAAGGGTTGACTATGTTGACTATAAGGAGAGTTTGTGTATAATCGATAGTTAGCCATATCAGAGAAAGTTACTCAGTGTAGAATATGTTAAGACATATAATTCTTACTCAGGGTCGATCAGGTAGCAACTTCCTGACGAACACCCTAAATCTTCATCCAGACCTAGTGAACTACGGCGAAGTACTTGGCGAGTGGACCCTGGCAAATAAGCTTCTTCGTACAATGCGTTTTGCCGGCTTTTCAAATCGGGATTTCTTAGAACTATTATTTTGTAGCCGGACCATATTCTACTGTGCTCAATTCTTGTCAGCTACCGCCCACTTGCGCAAGCAGAAACCGGTCAACTTTAAGCTTCGCAACAATCTGAAATCTATAGGTATTAAAGAGTTTGGCATCCATTTTCAGCGTCTCAACCTCGGGGAGTTTCTAATAGAGAATCCAGATATTGCCGTGATATACCTATACCGAGAGAATCTTCTCCAAAGGTACCTGTCGCTTCAATCACTCAAGCACCACAACATTGTTGCAACAGAGGGGGCGTCTGTGACTCTCAGCAAAATGCAAATCGACATTGAGGATATGCTGATAAAATTAGACGTATTATCTCAGGAGGTTCAATACGAACACAGTCTAGTCCAGAGCCTAGGCAAAAATCCGATATTGCACATAAGCTACGAAGAGTCATTTACGAATGCTTCGTCACTTCAAGTGATGACGAGTCAAGTCTTCGAGTTTCTCGGTGTCTCTCCCATTGAGCAAGTTAGCAGCCACCGCAAAATTCTACCCAAATCTCTGGAAGAGACTGTCGAGAACTATGACGAACTTGTTACAGCCCTACAAACTACTCGTTATGCCCAATACTTGGACTGAGACTATTTCGTTCGTAACCTTCAGTAGAGTGCAATGAAACTGATTAGCTTTTTTACCCCTTCGATCTTATGTCTAGTTCCCATAATGCTCATAAGATTATTGAATGTGAAGAAATGTGTGGTGTGGGTTTGCCTTGGTATGTCAGCCCTTAGAGCCCATTTTTTATATCGAAATCAGGTAAAATGGATAGTTTGTATGACTTTGTTGGAGAGTGGAAAAACGGTATATTGATAATGGTATAAAAAATAACTTATTATGAGAACTAATTATTGTGGCGACTTACGCCTTGAGCATTTAGATCAAATGGTGACTGTTTATGGTTGGGTTGATCGAAGACGAGATCATGGTGGCGTTATTTTTATCGACCTACGGGATCGCTCTGGTGTAGTTCAAATAGTTAGTGATCCCCAACGTACTCCTGAATCATACAAAAATGCGGAAAGTTTGCGCAGTGAATATGTAGTTAAAATCACGGGTAAAGTATCCCAACGCCCTCCCGAATCCCTTAACTCTAAATTACCCACAGGGGAAATCGAGATTTATGCCACAGAAATTCAGTTACTCAATGCCGTTGGGAAGCAGTTACCCTTTCAAATTTCCACCGTTGAAGAGGAAAACGTTAGAGAGGATTTAAGGCTCAAATATCGTTACTTAGATTTAAGGCGGGAACGCATGAGTCATAATTTAGAATTGCGTCATCAAGTTGTTAAGGCTATGCGTCGTTTCCTTGAAGATCAAGAACATTTTATGGAAATTGAAACGCCTATACTAACTCGTTCAACTCCAGAGGGTGCAAGGGATTATCTCGTGCCTTCGAGAGTAAATGAGGGGCAGTGGTATGCTCTACCTCAGTCACCACAGTTATTTAAACAGTTGTTGATGGTGTCAGGATTCGATCGCTATTATCAGATTGCACGATGTTTCAGGGATGAGGATTTACGTGCGGATAGACAACCGGAATTTACTCAACTTGATATGGAAATGAGTTTCATGTCCGAAAACGAAATTATTGAGCTCAATGAGGCGTTGATCTGTCATATCTTCAAAAAGGTCAAAAACATTGAATTACCCCGTCCCTTCCCTCGTTTAACCTACGCTGAGGCCATGGAAAAGTATGGTAGCGATCGCCCTGATACTCGTTTTGGGTTAGAGTTAGTGGATGTGTCCGATATTATGAAAGATTCGGGGTTTAGAGTGTTTGCTTCTGCCATCCAAAACGGCGGGAAAATAAAGGTTTTGCCCATCCCCCAGGGTAACGATAAAATTTCCAATGTGAGAATTAAACCCGGTGGCGACTTATTCACCGAGGCGACTATTGCGGGGGCGAAAGGCATTGCCTATATTAGAGTCAGAGAAAATGGGGAAATTGACACCATTGGGGCGATCAAAGATAACCTTTCTCGAGAGCAAAAACAGGCGTTATTAGATAAAACTGGGGCAAAACCTGGAGATTTACTCTTATTTGGGGCAGGAGATGCAGAAAATGTCAATAAATCTCTCGACCGCTTAAGATTATTGCTAGGTAAACAATTAGGCTTAATTGATGAAGATCAAATGAACTTCGTGTGGGTAACACAATTCCCCATGTTTGAGTGGAATGGTGAGGAAAAACGCCTAGAAGCCTTACATCATCCCTTTACGGCACCAAACCCTGAAGACATAGAAGACTTAGCAAATGCAAGGGCGTTGGCTTATGATTTAGTCTTAAACGGAGTGGAAATTGGAGGAGGGAGTTTAAGGATTTATCAAAGAGAAGTACAAGAAAAAGTCTTTGCCACTATTGGCTTATCGGAAAAAGAAGCTAAAAATAAATTTGGCTTTTTACTCGAGGCTTTTGAGTATGGCACTCCGCCTCACGGGGGTATTGCCTACGGACTTGATCGTCTGGTAATGTTATTAGCGAGGGAAGATTCTATCCGGGATGTTATTGCTTTCCCAAAAACTCAACAAGCCAGTTGTTTATTAACGGAAGCACCAGCAGAAGTTGATAGCAAACAATTGAAAGAGTTGCACATCATCTCTACCCATAAACCAAAATCGAACTAATATAATTTAAGATGTCAGAAATTTTTCTCAATCCTAATCCCAATTTTGTCTTTTATCTGATATTATTGCACTGTTTAATTGGCTTAACGGCAGGAATTGTAGCGGATACTAAAGGTTATTTTTTCCCTTTATGGTTACTTATTGGTTTAATCGGTGGTACATTTGGATTAATTGGTTCTTTAACTCTTAAATCAAAAAATATTTAATAATTATCGAATGTTTTTTTGAGAAAAAGTTCTTTAGAAAGCTATAATAACACTTTTAGCCCCTTATCTTTTATTGCTGTTTAGTTTCCTAGGTTTATTTCCCTTGTTTCTGCAAACCTTTTGACCAATTCAAAAACTAGAATATAATTAAGTCCCCATTTTAAACAATTAAATAGAAAATTAAAATTGTCGTTCATGACAGATCGTATTTTATTTATCTTATCTGCCTTTGTTCCGGGAGTTGCCCTAGGCAGTTTCTATTTTGGTAGTCTTTGGATTACGGTAAAACAACTACCCACTACTACCTATCCAGCACGTTTATTTATCGGTAGTTGGTTCTGTCGCATGGTCATAACTCTACTAGGTTTTTATCTAGTGATGGACGGACAGTGGCAACGAGCCTTGATTTGTTTGGGAGGGTTGGTCACGGCTAGAATTGTGATGACGCACTTCTGGCAACCGAAGCACAAACTTAATTTTGAAGTTTCTAGGGAAGATTAAGCTGATGAATATTAGTCCTGACAATATTATTTTTTGGCAGTGGCAATGGATCAATCTGAACGCTACGATTATTTTTACGTGGCTGGTAATGGGGATTTTAGTGGTGGGGTCTTGGTTAATCACCCGGCAATTATCAGTCAAACCACCGATTTCTCGTTGGCAAACTACCCTAGAAATTATTATTGAACAAATTCAGTTGCAAATTCGGGATGCTAGCGGACAAGAGTCAAATCAATTTTTGCCCTTTGTCGGTACTTTGTTTTTATTTATTGCCATGGCGAATTTGTTGACCATTTTCCCTGGATATGAATCTCCCGTGGGTTCTCTTTCCACCACTACTGCTTTATCTATGTGCGTTTTTGTGGCAGTCCCCTTTTATGGTATCAAAAATGTGGGGCTTGGTAATTATCTAAAACATTACCTTCAACCTACACCGTTAATGTTACCTTTCAACCTCATTGGGGAAATCTCCCGGACAGTTTCTCTGGCAATTCGCCTGTTTGGCAATATTATGAGTACCAGCTTACTGGTTGCCATCTTAGTATCTATTGTTCCTTTATTGTTTCCCACTGTGATGATTCTCTTTGGACTATTAGTAGGAGAAATTCAGGCATATGTTTTTACCATTTTGGCAATGGTTTATATCGCTTCGGGGACACGTATTCAGGAACGCAAAAAGACAGGGTATACTCTAAACGGCCAAGAATTTAACATTTCGGAATGATTGGAAATTCCAAGTTATAGTCGTTTTAAATAAGAGTGAGACATGATAAACAAAGGGAAAAAATAGGAGTCAGGAGTCAGGAGTTTTTTTGTACTCAATACTATTAGAATATTTGCGGGGACGGAAATGGCGGCACGTCTGAACTGAGAAGTTAAACC
>CAVVOP010000030.1:0-60332 GCA_963749915.1 uncultured cyanobacterium | reverse complement strand
AGTTAAAAATTAAGATGGGTTTGCCCTGTCAATTTACTTTAGCTAAAGAAACTTTGGAAATCTTACAAGTTATAAAAAGTTCTGAAACCAAACTCAGGTTAGGTTAATTAAGAAACATCAACCGGTGATAAATAATGGACTTGAGTGGGATAAGCAAACTTTAATTGATGTTGAGAAAAAATATTCTTAATAGCTAAATTTACTTCATTTTTAGCTAAACGAAAGAGTCTAAGCTCATTACTATGGACATAATAAATGACTTCAAAATTAAGGCTAAAATCACCAAAATCGGAAAAATAAGCCATATCAAAAGTTATATTTTTCAGCTCCTTCATTGCCATTTCAATAATCTCTGGAATTTCTGCTAATTTTTTATTATCTGTTTCATAAACAACCCCAAGTTTGAGAATAACTTGTCTTCTTTCCATACGCTTAAAATTGCGTAATCTTGAACTTGTTAAATCAGTATTTGCTAATATTAATTGTTCTCCCGTTAAGGCTTTAATTCTCGTAGTTTTAATGCCAATATGTTCTACATGACCCATAAAATCTCCCGCGGATACTAAATCTGAAATTTCAAAAGGTTGATCGAAAAGTATGGCAAAATAACTAAATAAATCCTGTAAAATACTTTGAGAAGCTAAAGCTAAAGCCACTCCACCAATGCCCAAACCGGTGATAATTGCCTTAATATCAAAACCTAAATTACTCAAAATAGAAATAATTGCTAAAGTCCAAAATATAATCCGAATAGCAGGAAATAAGGCTCTAATATTTCGTTCTATAATTGAGTCTGCAGTATGGTATTTTTCAGTATAATAGTAAATGATAATTCTTGATGTATCGACTAAAAATTTAGTCACATAAACAGTGGTTAGAATGAGCACAATAGTCTTGACTGTAGCCACCATCGAGGGATTTAATTGAATCTCTTTTAAAGTGGTATAAAATAAACCAAAATAAGTAATAGGTACAAAATATTTATCAATAATTTCTATAATTTTGTTAGTTAGTATATTATCAGTTTTACCAGTAATTTTTTTTATTTGTCTAAAAACAAGATTCTTAGTAATTTTTAAGAAAAAATATGCTAAAATTAAAACACCAAAAGCTATAATTGAATCTTTGATAAAATTCTGTAAATTTTGAGATAAATTAAAAATATTTTCTAACATTATTTCCTAGAAAAATGCTTTTAAGTAACAATTTAAGTTACCATCTTAGCAATAATTAGATTTTTACGCTCTCAATTATGAAATTATTTAATATTGATATTCAACTACAATGGCGAAAATTTTCCCGTTTAATGGTCATTTTTTGCCTAACTACCTTATTTCTGTCTTCTTGTGGTGTCAATCCTTCTCCCATAAATGAATCAAGGCTTGTTCAGGCAATTTTAAGTGATCCGAAGACCTTTAATGCTGTTTTGTCCCAAGAATCCCCGAATATCTTCGGTTTAACCTATGAGGGATTAGTCACAGAAAATCCCCTCACGGGAGAAATTGAACCAGCTTTGGCGGAATCATGGACTATTTCTGAGGATAAATTAAGCATTATTTTTACTCTCAAAAATGATTTAAAATGGTCTGATGGGGAACCTTTAACCGTTGATGATGTGGTTTTTAGTTATAACCAATTATATCTTAATGAGGAAATTCCCTCTAATGCTAGGGATAGTTTAAGAATTGGAGAAAGTAAGGCTTTACCTATAGTGGAAAAAGTTGACAATTTGCAAGTTAAATTTACTATTCCTGAACCTTTTGCACCTTTTTTAGAAAGTACTGGTTTATCGATTTTACCTAAACATATTTTAGAGGAAAAAGTGACAAAAAAAGGAGCAGATGGTGAGCCTATTTTTTTGTCTTTTTGGGGTGTGGATACTCCCCCTGATCAATTAATAGTTAATGGTGCATATAAATTAAAAGGTTATACCACTTCCCAACGGATAATTTTCACTAAAAATCCGTATTATTGGCAAAAAGATGAGAATGAAAATTCGTTACCTTATATTGAGGAAGTTGTTTGGGAAATTGTAGAATCTACAGATACTTCTATCTTACAATTTCGCTCTGGTAGTTTGGACTCTATTTCGGTATCTCCTGAATATTTTTCCTTACTAAAAAGAGAAGAAAATAGAGGCAACTTTACTATTTTTAATGGTGGTGCGGCTTATGGTACAACCTTTATGAGTTTTAATCTTAATCGAGGTTCAAGAGATGGTAAACCTCTCGTTGATCCGATCAAATCTCAATGGTTTAATAATGTTAATTTTCGTAAAGCGATCGCCTATGGCATTAATAGAGAAAGGATGATTAATAATATTTATCGGGGTTTAGGAGAAGAGCAAAATTCGCCCATTTCTGTACAATCTCCTTTTTATGATCCCACAATTATCGGCTATGAATATAATCCAGAATTAGCCAAAAAATTACTGTTACAAGAAGGGTTTACATACAATGAAGAAGGAACATTATTAGATATACAAAATAACCGAGTAAGATTCACTTTATTAACCAATGCTGGAAATAGAATTAGAGAATCTTTAGGTTCACAAATAAAACAAGATTTAAGTCAAATTGGCATTACTGTTGATTTTACTCCCATCGCTTTTAATGTATTAGTCGATAAACTCAGTAACTCTTTAGATTGGGAGGCACATATCATTGGTTTTACCGGAGGAAATGAACCAAATGGGGGCGCCAATTTATGGTTTCCTGATGGAAATTTACACCTTTTTAACCAAAAGCCCCAACCAGGAAGACCACCCATTGAAGGCAGAATCATCGCTGATTGGGAGGCTGAAATTGGAGATTTATATATCGAAGGGGCGAAGGAATTAGACTTAGAAAAAAGAAAGAAAATTTACAATAAAACTCAACAGTTGGCTGTGGAATATTTGCCTTTAATTTACTTAGTTAATCCTTACTCTTTAGCAGCAGTAAGAAATCGTATTGAAGGGGTAGAATATTCTGCTTTAGGAGGTGCTTTTTGGAATATCGAAAGGTTAAAAATTACGAATGACTAATTTTAACACCATGTGAACTTAAATTAAGGTCAGCTCGATGAAAACATAAATTTTTGCCTGACTAGGAGAGAATAAGGCTTGTAGCTGATCAGAGAATGAAGCTTTAAGTCTCCGTCGAATATTAGCCCCCAATTTGTGACATAGTGTGCTGATAAGTATTATTGTTTGTCCCTGAATCTCTATCTTTAAAATTAATCTCTGGTTTTAATAATAATAACTCTCCTACTTTTTCTCGAATTTTTTCGGTATTAATACCTTCTCTTAATGCTTTTTTTAAATCAATTTGTCCCCTCTCATTTAATAAACAGGGACGTAACCAACCATCGGCAGATAATCTTACCCGATTACAGCGATCGCAAAAACATTCAGACATTTGCGAAATAAAACCCAAAGTACCTTTGCCGTGGGGAATTTTAAAAATATCCGCAGGGCCATTTCCTATAATGTTTGCTTCTTGTAAACCCCATTTAGCCTTAATTTTTTGCCTAATTTCCACCGAAGGAATCCACATTTTTTCAGAAAATAATTGACCATTACCAATGGGCATAAACTCAATAAATCTAACGTGCCAATTACGTTCAATAGTTAATGCTGCTAACTCTAAAATTTCACGGTCATTAACATCAGGAATAATTACCACATTTAACTTTAAAGGGTTAAATCCTACCTTATAAGCAGTTTGTATTCCTGTCCAAGTTTTTTGCCAACGGGTTTTATTTTTGTTACCGATAATTTTGTCAAAAGTTTGGGGATTTAGAGAATCTAAACTAATATTAATCCGCCGCAATCCAGCATTAAATAATAATTGAGCTTTTTCTGGTAATAAATAACCATTAGTGGTTAAAGCTAAATCTTCCGTTTGCGGTAAATTAATAATTTTTGTGATAATTTCTGGTAAATCTGGACGTAATAAAGGTTCACCTCCCGTCAAACGAAATTTGCTAAAACCTAAAGGAATAAATACACCTGTTAATAAGGTTAACAGCTCCGATTTTGTTAATATTTCCGAAGACAAAAAGTGGGTTAATTCTTCTTCTTCCGGCATACAATATTGACAACGAAAATTACACTTATCGATTAAACTAATCCGTAAATAATCTACTTTATTCACAACATATAATTTTGAAAAATATTATCAATTATCAATTAATTAAACTGTGTTCTTCTAAAACTTCTTTAGCAATAAATTCTAAGGTTTTTTCATGGGTGGAAGCGAGAATAATTGGAGGTGCAAAACCAGCCTGTAAGGCTTCATGCCAACGTGCTACGCATAAACACCATTTGTCACCGGGTTTCAACCCTTGAAAGTCAAACATTGGCATAGGGGTAGTTAAATCATTACCTCTTTTTTTACTAAAAGCCAAAAATTCCGCTGTTACTTGTGCACAAACTAAATGTAGTCCTCTATCTTCCGTTCCTGTGTCACAACAACCGTTGCGATAAAAACCAGTCATGGGGGATTGACAACAAATTTCTAATGGTTTACCTAATACGTTTCTCGCAGTGGTCATAGGGTTTCTGAATTAAAAAATACTCAAGGCTATGTTTCATTATGCCAAAATTTTAGATCTTCGGGACGATCTATGTCTGTTAGAATTGGTAATTCATAAATACTGTAATTAAGGCTATTTGCGATGGCCATAGTTTGGCCGAAAACTTGACTTGTACCCCAATTAATGTTAGCGAATAAAGATTTTTTTACCTGATTTAAACCTAAAAGATAATAACCGCCGTCAGTGGCTTTACCAATGACTAAATCGTGATTATTTAAAGCCATAAATGCTTTTGTTAAAATCTGATAATCTAATTGTGGGCAATCAACACCGATAATAATAATTTGTTGATTATCTTCAGTAAAAGTATCCTGAAAAGCGGAATACATTTTTGAACCTAAATCCCCTTCTATTTGAGAATAATAATTATACTTTTTTCCTAACCACGCCGTTATTAAATCTAAATTACCACCGGTAAAATAAATACTAATATCTACCTCTATAAACTGATTTAATTGTTGAACTTTTTGTAAGGTTTTTTCTGTCATTTTACGATGTAAATCCGCCGCTTTTTCTGCACCAATAGCAGGAATTAATCTCGTTTTTGTTTTACCAACATCCGGATAACGAGTGAAAATAATTAGAGATTTTTTAGCAGAGTACATTATGATTATTCGATATTTTGAAATTGTAAGGCAGTTTTTTGCACAAATTTAGTTAATAAATTGTCATCTTTATTTTTTTGGAAAATCGACTGTAATTTTTCTTTAATCTTAGTCATGTTTATAGTTTCATTATTACTAAAATCCGCTATCTCGTAATATTCAATTAAACTTAAACCACAAAGACGAGTTAAATAAGCTGCACTAATGCCCTGAATAACTCCTCCTGCAATAAAAGTGATTATATTGGTTTTTAAAATAGCCATAATCGCCTGACTAGATATTTCTACGATGCCTAATTTAACCATTAATTTTCCTAAAGCGATAGAAATTTCTTGGGCTTGATTTAAGGATAATGACTGTTGATAAATACTGCTTAAATCTACAATCATTTGAGTATTTATAGCCGCCGTTGCTAATAAATCTAAACTTGATACAGGATTTGCAAAAGTAGCAGTAGCAGCAATGACTTGATATTTTTCGATTAAAGGTAAAGCTTTTTGTTTTCTGACTAAATTTAATTTTTGTTGAATGTCTTGTTGTAAATTAATTGCGTTTCTATAAGCAGTTAACAATATCAACTTTTGTTTTTCTTCATCAATGATATTTTTTAGAGTATCCGTTAATAATTGGCATTCTCCCTTAGTGATTTCTTCCCATTCTTTATAATTGGTCTCATCTTGGTATTTTTTCACTTTAACCTTCTGAGTTTTTGTCGATATTTTGATAATATATTTAGATTCGATAATATCTTTAAGTTTAGTTTTTATATTTTCAAAAAGTAGAGTTTTTTCTTCGGTTAAGTTATATTCTATATCATTAAATAAAACTAACATTTTTTGATTATTATTAATAATTGTTTGAATGGTTTGTTTTTCCGACTCTGTAATATCTCCATGAATGATAAATAAAACTAGATCTGATTGAAAAGATAAGATTTTTAAGTTAGTATCTGGATTTTCTAAGGTATTTAAAATTTTTACATTTATCTGAAACTTAACATCTGTAAAGTGAGTTTTTAGGATATTATTTAAACTTAAAGTACTAACTTTGTTAGTACTAATAATGGCAAGATCTAAATAGTTTTTTTTACTGTTATTATCAATTACTATTAGTCTTTTTTCAAAAACATCATAGTTTTTTTTATATAATTCTTTATTTTCTGATTCTTTTATTTCGATAATTAAAGCACTAAGCATTTTCTTGATGCTAGTAATTTTTTTTTGAAAATCATTAAAATTTATCGATAAAGGTTGAGATGAATTTAATACTTTTTTGTTATTTTTTCTCTGGTAAATTAGCCAGAAACCTGCGATTAAAGTTAAGGCTAAAACGCTAAAATCTCCCATTTCGCCCACAGAATTTTTAAGGCTTTGAGCTATCCAAAGTAAAAAAGAAATGCTCACCCCCGCAATTAAAATCGGTTTTTTAACAAATATATTCATCATAATTAACTTTAATAATAAAAATTAGTTACTACAGCAATGGACAATGGACAATTCATTTACAGGAAAATCATCCTCCTCATGTTGTCCTAGCACTAATAATAAATCAAGAGTTAGACAAAAATTATATTTAGTTAAATTTTCTTTAGAAGATGCTAAATTTACTTTTAACGCTTTAAATCTATCTTTTGTATTTTAAATAAATTACAAACAAGTTAATAAATACGGGGAAGAAGTGATCGCACAGCACCACCTTCCTTCGGTGATCCTCCCATTGTTGGCAGGATAATCTTTTTCTCGTGGTGGTATTAGAAGTTTTTATCCCAGAGAGGCTATGACTTCCAGGAATTTTTGCCAAGACAATGTAAAGTTTTGTTGTCAACTTTGAAAACTTATGTTAAGTTAGTTTTAGATTGATTGACAAAAACGCAATTTTAATAAATCCAGGAGATTCGTTATGGAAAACAAAGACACTAAACTTGGCTTCACCTCATTTGCTGAAAACTGGAACGGTCGTTTAGCAATGTTGGGATTTGTAATTGGTATTGCTACCGAATTGTTGACTGGGAAAGGTATTTTAGCTCAATTAGGCTTAATGTAATTAAATAAACTATTACGTTAATATAATTCAGTCTAATTAAGTTAGTTTGATGGAAAAAGAGGGCAATTGCCCTCTTTTTTTCTATAGAGTATCGGTCCGGTCAGTAATTCTCATTTCGAAACCTTGACGGAAGAAAATACAAAGTGATAGATAAAAATTAGGAACTCCTTCGCGAAAGTTAACCACGAATAAGTGTCAGATTTGAGAGTAAGGCACAGCGAAAGCTGACAGCCAAGTGAAAACAGAACCTCTTTGATTGGTCAAATTGTGAAGGTTGTCGGTTAACCAGAGGTAATTATTAATCACCTATTGCCTTATGCACCATTAATCATTTATAATAGGTGTCTGTGACTAAAAGTATAAAAACTAGCCTCTCAAAGATACTGAGATAATCAGACTACAAGTCAATATCTTAAGTCTATTGGGATAATTAAGGCTATTACTAATCTTTAAGTCTAGGTTAGTAGTTATTATCATAACTGTCTGCTTAATGAACAAAGAATAATGGAGTTGGTGAGTGATTCTAACTTACAACAAATAACTCCATCTTGTTATGCAGACCATCTTCGGTCGGAAAGAACTACCTTTCCCTGAATAAAATCGTGTTGTTTAGCAATTTAGAGGGATAGATCCCGTGAGCTTAGGCGTACTCGGTACAAAACTGGGCATGACCACCATCTTTGACTCGGAGACAGGTAGTGCAATTCCTGTTTCTGTGGTTCAAGCAGGTCCATGTCTAGTGACTCAAATCAAAACTAAAGAAACTGACGGTTATACAGCCGTTCAACTCGGATACAGTGAGCTGCCTGATCGTAGACGGGCCTTAAATACTAAAGAAGCTAAAGAAGTTAATAAATACTTGACCAGTCCTGAATACGGACACCTAAGTAATAAAGGACTTCCTGCTTTACGTCATCTCCAAGAATATCGTCTCGAAGATGTAAGTTCATTTGAAATTGGACAAACCATCGGTGCTGACCTGTTCACAGAAGGTGCTTTAGTTGATGTGGGCGGTAAAACTATCGGACGAGGCTTTGCTGGTTATCAGAAACGTCATAACTTCAGAAGGGGTAATATGACTCACGGTTCTAAAAGCCATCGCTTGCCCGGTTCTACCGGTGCAGGGACTACTCCTGGTCGTGTATATCCGGGTAAAAAAATGGCGGGACGTTATGGTCATACCAACGTAAAAATTCGTAAACTAACTATCGTAAAAATTGACTCCGAACGTAATTTATTACTGATCAAAGGGGCAATCCCCGGCAAATCCGGTAACTTAGTCAGTATCACTCCCGCCTTAATCGTCGGTCAAAGGTAAGTTAGCTCACAGTTAAAAAAAACGAAATTTCACTTTTAAAAATTATGGTTAATTGTGTAGTCAAAAATTGGCAAGGAGAACAAATCGGTGAAGCGACTTTAGAGATGCCGATCGCTAAAGTAGAAAGTGCCGAACATATTGTTCATCGTGCCTTAGTCCGTCAACTACATAATCAGCGTCAGGGTACAGCATCCTCTAAAACCAGAGCAGAAGTTCGTGGTGGTGGTCGTAAACCTTGGCGGCAGAAAGGTACAGGCAGAGCTAGAGCTGGTTCTATTCGTTCTCCTTTATGGCGTGGCGGTGGTGTCATTTTTGGTCCCAAACCCAGAGATTACAGCGTCAAAATGAACCGTAAGGAGAGAAGATTGGCTTTAAGAACTGCTTTTGTGAGTCGTGTAGAAGATTTAATCGTCGTCGAAAATTTTGCGGATCAATTGTCTGCTCCTAAAACCAAGGAAGTAGTAGCCGCTTTAACCCGTTGGGGTATCTCCCCCGAGGCGAAGGTACTATTGATTGTAACCGATCCCATTGCCGAGAATCTTCACTTATCTGTTCGTAACCTGCCCTATGTCAAACTTCTTAAACATGATTGTTTAAATATTTATGACATTTTGTACGCTGATAAAATTGTGGCGACCTCCGAAGCTATTACGAAAATACAGGAGGTTTATTGTGGCGAATAGTAGATACGGAAAAACAACTAAAGTCAGAAAAACCACTGCAGAATTAGCAGATCTCGTTATTCGTCCTATAGTTACTGAAAAAGCAACTTATATGATGGAAGATAATAAATATGTTTTTGAAGTAGTTAAACCTGCGACTAAACCCGAAATTAGAGCTGCCATCGAAAGTTTATTTGAAGTTAAAGTGGTGAAAGTCAATACCATGAATCAACCTCGTAAAAAACGTCGTGTTGGTCAAAGTATTGGTTATAAACCCCAATACAAAAAAGCGATCGTAACCCTAGCTCAAGGAGATTCTCTCCAAACTACATTTTTCCCTGATTTATAATCTTTCGAGATTAACGGGAAATTGCTCACAGAAAACTGATAGTTATTAACTAAATTATGGGTGTTCGTACATATAGACCATATACACCGGGTAGAAGACAAGCGGTAAGCTCAGATTTTTCAGAAATCACAAAAAGCACTCCGGAAAAGTCTCTGACAAAATACGTTCATCGTAAAAAAGGACGTAATAATAGAGGTGTAATTACCAGTCGTCATCGTGGCGGCGGACACAAAAAACTTTATCGAATTATCGACTTCAAAAGGGATAAAAGAGATATTAATGCCGAAGTAATCGCTGTTGAATATGATCCTAACCGTAACGCTCGTATTGCCCTTGTGCAGTATGAAGACGGCGAAAAAAGATATATTCTAGCTCCAGCAGGTATCCAACTGGGTACTAGTATTATCGCTAGTGCTGATGCTCCTTATGAAATTGGTAATGCTTTACCTTTAGAAAAAATTCCCCTTGGTACAGAGATTCATAACATTGAACTCACCAAAGGAAAAGGCGGTCAAATCGTTCGTGCAGCCGGTGGTTTTGCTCAATTGATGGCAAAAGAGGGTAATTACGTTACCCTGAAGTTACCTTCCAAAGAGGTGCGGATGGTTCGTAAAGAATGTTATGCCACTATCGGACGGGTAGGAAATATCGAAGCCAGAAACCTCATACGTGGAAAAGCTGGTAAGACTCGCCATTTAGGTATCAGACCTCATGTCAGAGGAAGTGCCATGAACCCTGTAGATCATCCCCATGGTGGTGGTGAAGGACGGGCTCCTATTGGTCGTTCTGGACCTGTTTCTCCTTGGGGTCAGCCTGCTTTAGGCAAGAAAACTCGTAAGAAGAAAAAACTCAGTAGCAAATACATCGTGCGTCGTCGTAATGCCAATAAAGGCAAATAAGAAGACCTACGAGATTTTAACCGCAGAATTAATAAGGAAAATTCATGAGTCGTTCACTGAAAAAAGGACCATTTATAGCGGATAGCCTCCTGTCCAAAATTGAAAAATTGAACAACAAAGGGGAAAAACAAGTAGTTAAAACTTGGTCCCGTGCTTCCACTATCATTCCTCAAATGATTGGTCATACCATCGCCGTTCATAATGGTCGTCAACACGTTCCTATCTTTATCACCGAGCAAATGGTGGGTCATAAATTAGGAGAATTTGCTCCTACTCGAACCTTCCGAGGTCACGCTAAAAGTGATAAAAGGGCCGGCAGAAGATAAGTTCGGAGTTCGGGGTTCTGTTTCTCAGTTCTACTGACCAAAGTTCGGATTTCGTTAATTATTCTCATAATTATCTGCCTATAACTCTTTATTGCAATCATTATCATGGCTAAAACACAGGAAAAACCAGAGGTGGATACCTCCCAAGAAGTAAAAGCGATCGCTCGTTATATCAGAATGTCACCATCCAAGGTAAGACGGGTATTAGATCAAATTCGGGGGCGTAGTTACCGAGAAGCATTAATTATTCTCGAATTTATGCCCTATCGTGCTTGTGAACCGATTATTAAGGTTCTCCGTTCTGCTGTGGCGAATGCTGAACACAATCAAGGTTTAGAGCCCTCTGAATTAGTTATCAGTAAAGCCTTTGCTGACGGTGGTCCTACTTTAAAACGTTTCCGTCCTAGAGCACAAGGTCGTGCTTATCAAATCCGTAAGCGTACCTGTCATATCACTGTGGCAGTAGCTCCGACGGTATAGTTCACCATGAAAAAGGAATAACAAAAATAACATGGGACAAAAAGTACATCCAATTGGTTTTCGTCTCGGCTATACAAAGGAACACTCTTCCTGTTGGTATGCTGATCCGAAATTTTACCCTCAACTTCTTCAAGAAGATCACAAAATCCGTCAATACATTGACAAAAATCTCGGTAACGCTAGTATTGCTGATATAAAAATCGATCGTAAAGCGGATCAAATTGACCTCTCCATCCACACCGCTAGACCCGGTGTGGTAGTGGGTAAAGGTGGTCAAGGCATTGAAAAATTGCGTACTGATTTACAAGCATTGCTCAAAAATCAACGTCAATTTAGAGTTAATGTCATTGAAGTAGCCAACGTTGACGCCAACGCCGCTCTCATGGCTGAATTTATCACCTCTCAACTCGAAAGACGTGTATCTTTCCGCCGAGTTGTAAGACAAGCCATTCAAAGAGCTCAAAAAGCTGAAGTATTAGGTATCAAAATCCAAGTCAGTGGTCGTCTTAACGGTGCGGAAATCGCCCGCACCGAGTGGATCCGGGAAGGTCGTGTACCTCTTCATACCCTGAGAGCCGACATTGACTATTCCTATAAAACTGCTAGTACTATTTACGGGATTTTGGGAGTCAAAGTCTGGATTTTCAAAGGTGAAATTATCCCCGGAGAAGAAGACTTAAGAGCTAATACTAAGGCGAAACAGGGACGTAAAAAGCCCCGTCGTCAAAAATTTGAAGATCGCTCTGAATAATCGATAATTGATAATTATATTTTTCAGTCGTTTTGGTTGAAGGGAATAACTCTTGATTTCAAGAACTATAAACCTTTAACTGTGAAAAAAAAACCGTCCAAATCAGCGACAAACTCTTATTAACTAAGAATCATGTTAAGTCCAAGAAGAACGAAATTCCGTAAACAACATCGGGGCAGAATGACAGGGAATGCCTACAGGGGCAACTCCATTAACTTTGGAGATTTTGGTCTTCAGGCCATCGAACCTTGTTGGATTACCGCTCGTCAAATTGAAGCGGCTAGACGGGCAATTACTCGTTATGTCCGTAGAGGAGGTAAAATCTGGATTCGTATTTTCCCAGATAAACCTGTAACCATGCGTCCTGCCGAAACTCGTATGGGTTCTGGTAAAGGAAATCCCGAATTTTGGGTAGCCGTAGTTAAACCTGGCAGGATTATGTTTGAAATCGCAGGGATTCCTGAAGCTACCGCCAGAGAAGCTATGCGTTTAGCGGCTCAAAAACTCCCCATCAAAACCAAATTTATTAGCAGGTCGGAGGAATATTAAGTCCCTATGGCACTCCCTAAAGTTGCAGATGCAAGAAAATTAAACGATGAAGAATTGACTGCTGAGATTGTGACAGCAAAAAAAAAGCTTTTTCAACTCAGACTTCAGCAAACTACTGGGCGTTTAGAAAAACCTCACGAGTTTAAGCACACCAAACACTGGATTGCTCAACTGCTTACTGTACAAACAGAACGTCAGGCAGCAGGTACAGCAACCGCTACCACTACTCAAGCATAAGGAGTAACTAATCTATGGCAGTTAAAGAAAGAGTGGGTGTAGTCGTTAGCAACAAAATGGATAAAACCGCCGTTGTTGCCGTCGAAAATCGCTCTCCTCACCCCAAATACGGCAAAATTGTCGTTAAAACCAAAAAATATAAAGCACACGATCCTGAAAATCAATGTAGAGAAGGCGATCGCGTGAGAATCAGAGAAACTCGTCCCCTCAGCAAAACCAAACGCTGGGAATTAGCAGAAATTGTTGTTACCAAAGCAGTTGCTATTTAGGGTCGATGATAGTTTTCTTCATTCCCATAATCAATCAAATAATTAACTAGAATGATTCAACAACAAAGTTACCTAAATGTAGCCGATAACAGTGGTGCCCGTAAGATTATGTGCTTACGAGTGTTATCTACTGGTAACTGTACTTACGGAGGCATCGGGGACGTAATTATTGCTGTAGTTAAAGATGCAATTCCTAACATGGCAGTGAAAAAATCCGACATCGTAAGAGCAGTGATCGTACGCACGAAGCAGTCTTTACGCCGTGACAGTGGCATGAGTATTCGTTTTGATGATAACGCCGCCGTCATTATTAATAAAGACAACAACCCCAGAGGCACTCGTGTTTTTGGTCCTGTGGCTCGTGAATTACGGGATAAAAACTTTACTAAAATTATCTCTCTCGCACCGGAGGTACTCTAAACAATGAGATCATTAAAAAAGAAAAAACCAGCTCTCGGAAGATATAAAATGCACGTCAAAAAAGGTGACACAGTGCAAATTATCTCTGGTAAAGATAAGGGTAAAGTCGGAGAAATCCTCCAAGCTATTCCCAAAGACAGCACTGTGATTGTCAAAGGCGTCAATATTAGAACTAAACACGTTAAACCCAGACAAGAGGGTGAGAGTGGTCAGATTAGTACATTTGAAGCCCCCATTCATAGCTGTAAAGTTATGCTTTACTCAGAAAAAGAAAAAGTAGCTAGTCGTATTAACTATGTACTGACTGAGGAAGGCAAAAAGGTTAGAAAACTGAAAAAAACTGGCGAGATAATCGACTAACTCACCGTGGTAATTTTCAGAATCAACGGTTTATTTTATACCCATTAGTAAACACCGTAATGTCAAGACTAAAAACTTATTACCAAGAAACTATTACTGCTAAACTCAAAGAGCAATTTGGTTACACTAACGTTCATCAAATACCTAAAGTAGTCAAAATTGTTATCAATCGAGGTTTAGGAGAAGCATCACAGAATGCTAAAGCACTGGAGTCGTCTCTGAGTGAACTAGCTGTGATTACCGGACAAAAACCTGTTGTTACCCGTGCGAAAAAAGCGATCGCCGGTTTTAAAATTCGTCAGGGAATGCCCGTCGGAGCCATGGTGACCCTAAGATCTGATAAAATGTATTCTTTCTTAGATCGTCTCATTAGCCTTGCATTACCTCGCATTCGGGACTTTCGCGGTGTTAGTCCTAAAAGTTTTGACGGCAGAGGTAACTATAGCTTAGGGGTACGGGAACAGTTAATCTTTCCCGAAATCAGCTATGACACTATCGATCAGCTTCGTGGCTTTGATGTTTCCATCATCACCACTGCTAACACCGACGAAGAAGGACGGGCTTTGCTAAAAGAAATGGGAATGCCCTTTCGCGAAAAATAAATTAAGGTAACAGAGGAAAAGAAGAAAGAATGCCAGCACACGACACTATTTCAGATATGCTGACTCGTATTCGCAACGCTTGTGCCGTACGTCATTCCACCGTGAATATTCCTAGCACTCGGATGACTCGCAGTATTGCTGAGGTACTCAAAAGCGAAGGTTTTATCATCAGTTATGAAGAAACTGGCGAAGGAGTCAAAAAAAATATCGTAGTTTCCCTTAAATACAAAGGCAGAAACCGTCAACCGATTATCCAAAACATCCGCAGAGTAAGTACTCCTGGTTTGAGGGTATATAGCAAGAAAAAAGACCTACCTAGGGTATTAGGCGGCATCGGCGTCGCTATTGTTTCTACTTCCCACGGCATTATGACTGATCGAGAAGCAAGAAAACAGGGTATTGGTGGAGAGGTTCTCTGCTATATCTGGTAGGAATTAAGAATTAAGAATTAAGAATTAAAAAGTAGGCATTCTAAATTCTACATTCTACATTTCCCTACATGTTTCACTATTAATTATCCATTATCAATTAAAATCATGTCTCGTATTGGAAAACGTCCTATAACCATACCTGCAAAGGTAGAAATAAAAATTGATGGACAACAAGTAAATGTTACCGGTCCAAAAGGTAACTTATTCAGAGATTTGCCCTCTTTGATCTCAATAGTTCAACAAGGACAAGAAATTCACGTCACCCGTGATAATGATTCTCGTAAAGCCAGAGAAAGACACGGCTTATGTCGTACTTTAGTATCTAACATGGTTGATGGTGTTAGTCAAGGTTTTGAGAAAAAATTAGAAATTCGAGGGGTCGGTTATCGGGCCCAGGCTCAAGGAGCGAAACTAACTCTCAACGTGGGTTACAGTAAACCCGTAGAAATGCAAATGCCCCAAGGAATTAACGTGGCAGTTAATACCAATACCGAAGTGGTGATCACTGGCATAGACAAGGAATTAGTAGGTAACGTCGCCGCCAAAATCCGTGCCGTTCGTCCTCCTGAAGTCTATAAAGGAAAAGGTATTCGTTATGCAGGGGAATATGTAAGACGTAAAGTAGGTAAAGCAGGTAAGAAATAATTATGACCATTAACCGGAAAGATCTCGTACAACGTCGTCATTTGCGTATTCGTAAGAAAGTGGCTGGCACTGCCCATCGCCCTCGGTTAGCAGTATTTCGCTCTAACCTTCACATTTACGCTCAAATCATTGACGATGTGGCTCAGCATACCTTAGTATCCGCATCTACTGTGGATAAAGAGTTAAAGGAAAAATTGACTAATACCTCTAATTGTGATGCTTCCGCCGAAGTTGGCAAATTAGTGGCTCAAAGGGCATTATCTAAAGGCATTGAAAAAGTAGTCTTTGATCGTGGTGGAAATCTCTATCATGGACGAGTCAAGGCTTTAGCTGATGCTGCTCGTGAATCTGGTCTTAACTTCTAAGAGGAATTTATTATGGTAAAAGAACGGGAACAAGAACGCAGAGGCGGTAAGCAAAGAAAGCAACGTAAAGAGAAAAAAGATAACACTTGGCAAGAAAGAGTTGTCCAAATCCGCCGAGTTAGCAAAGTAGTTAAAGGTGGTAAAAAACTCAGCTTCAGGGCTATTGTCGTTGTCGGTAACGAAAAAGGACAAGTTGGTGTCGGAGTGGGTAAAGCCGGGGATGTTATTAATGCCGTGCGTAAAGCTGTTACTGACGGTAAAAAACACCTCATATCCATCAACATCAACAAAGCTAGTTCTATTACCCATGTAAGTAGTGGTACGGCCGGAGGGGCAAAAGTCTTTATGCGTCCCGCGGCTCAGGGTACTGGGGTAATTGCCGGGGGTGCAGTTCGTACCGTCTTAGAATTAGCCGGAATTAAAAATATTCTGGCGAAGCAACAAGGCTCTAATAATCCTTTGAATAATGCCAGAGCGGCTGTTAATGCCCTAGGGCAAATTCGCAGTTTTTCTCAAGTGGCAAAAGACAGAGAAATTCCTTTACAACAAATTTATTCATAAGTGCTCTTATCAATCATCCCATAATCATTATGAGACTTCATCAACTATCCCCTAAGCCTACATCAAAAAAACGTCGTCGCCGTATCGGTAGAGGTATTTCCGCTGGTCAAGGTGCTAGTGGCGGTTTTGGCATGAGAGGACAAAAATCTCGCTCTGGTACGGGTACGAAGCCCGGTTTTGAAGGTGGACAAATGCCCCTTTACAGACGGGTACCTAAGTTAAAACACTTTAAACTCATCAATCACAAAGAATTTACCATCATCAATGTTGAAAAACTAGCGACTTTAGCCCCCAATACTGAAGTAACTTTAGAATCTTTGATGGTAGCCGGTATTGTCACCACTAATGATGGTCCTTTGAAAATTCTTGGTAATGGTGAATTAGGAGTTCCCCTTAAGGTTAAAGCAACGGCATGGAGTAAATCTGCTCAGGCCAAAATTGAAGGGGCGGGAGGTACTATAACTAATCCTTAACCAAAAAATGCTCAAAGCAATAATGGTTAATTAGTGTCAAGATATTACTAACGAGAGTTTCGTGTTAGGACCAAGGTAAAAAGAAAGAGAGACTAGGAAACTAGAAGATTATTTTATTTTTCATTTCTGCGAACTCCTAACTCAATTATCCACCATTTATATAGATAAATAAGATCATGGTTGTTAGTAAAGAAAAAACTCCAACCGCTCAAGAAACCTTTATGCAAATGGCTCAAGCCGCGGGGCTAAGGAGTCGTTTGCTCATCACCCTAGGATTATTAATCTTGATTCGCTTGGGGATTTATATACCTGTACCCGGAATTGATCGACAAGCATTTGAAGCCGCAGTACAAAATCTTCCCTTTTTAGGATTTTTAAACATCTTTACTGGGGGAGGTTTAGCCACTGTTGGTATTTTTGCCTTAGGAATTTTACCCTACATTAATGCTTCCATTATTATGCAGTTGTTGGCCTCTGCTATTCCTGCCTTGGAAGACTTACAAAAAAATGAAGGGGAAATCGGACGGCGTAAAATTGCTCAGATTACCCGATATGTTGCTTTAGGATGGGCAATCATTCAAAGTACCGGAATTACCGTTGGTTTGCTACGACCTTATGCGGTTAATGATACCCCTTGGTTTATTGTCCAAACTGTATTGGCAATTACCGCAGGCTCAATGTTCGTTATGTGGGTATCGGAGTTGATCACCGAGAGAGGTTTAGGAAATGGAGCTTCTTTGTTGATTTTTGTCAATATCGTTGCTGTTTTACCGCAAACTTTAGCTAATACCATTGACTACGCCCAAACGGGAGGTAGACAAGCTATTGCCCAAGTTCTCATCTTAGTTCTCGTGTTCTTAGTGATGATCGTGGGTATTGTTTTTGTCCAAGAGGGTACTCGGCGAATCCCGATTATCTCCGCCCGTCGTCAAGTAGGCAGAAGATTATACAGAGAAAGAACTAGTTACTTACCTTTGCGACTTAATCAGGGTGGGGTAATGCCTATCATTTTTGCCTCCGCAGTGTTAGTGTTACCTTCTTCTGTGGCGGGTTTTGCCGAACAAACCCCTTTTAATGCCCTTTTGAATCAAGTCGCTTTAGCATTGCGTCCAGGTTCAATCTGGTATGTAGTTACCTATTCTTTACTCATTATCTTTTTTAGTTATTTCTATGCTTCTTTGATTTCTAATCCCGAAGACATAGCCCAAAACTTGAAAAAAATGGGGACAAGTATTCCCGGTATTCGCCCAGGGAAAGCTACGATCGCCTATTTAGAAGGGGTTTTAAATCGTCTTACTCTCTTAGGGGCGATTTTCTTGACGATTGTAGCTACGGTTCCCACATTTGTAGAGAGTGCCACTGGGGTAACAACCTTTCAAGGATTCGGTGCAACATCCTTATTAATTTTAGTAGGGGTTGCCATTGATACTGCTAAACAGGTTCAAACCTATGTCATTTCCCAACGTTATGAAGGGATGGTGAAACAATAAGTTGTAGGTTAGGTTGAGCAAACTTGAACCTAACACCCTAAATATTTTGTTGGGTTACGCTCTCACTAGTCCCCTACTGTCAACTGTCAATTAAAAAAGAATGACAAAATTTATATTTTTAGGGGCTCCGGGTGCAGGTAAAGGTACTCAAGCCCAAATTCTCTCCCAAAATCTGGGTATCCCTCATATTTCTACGGGGGAAATTCTCAGAGATGCCATCACCAATAAAACTCCTTTAGGGCTAAAAGCTAAAGGTTATGTTGATAACGGTGATTTAGTCCCCGACGAGCTCATTTTAGAGTTAATCCAAGAAAGATTAGGACAAGAAGATGCTCAAAAAGGATGGATTCTCGACGGCTTCCCCCGTAATGTTCCTCAAGCGGATTTTTTAATGAATCTTCTTCAGGAGTTAAATCAAGTCTGTAACGGCGTTGTTAACCTTGATGTACCTGATTCTGTGTTAAGGGAACGTCTCTTGGGTAGAGGCAGAAAAGATGATAATTCTGCGACTATTAGCAATCGTTTACAAGTTTATCGTCAGCAAACTGCCCCCTTAATTGACTATTACCAACAACATCAGTTACTTATAAATGTTAATGGCGATCGGGAACTTTCCCAAATCAGTGAAGAATTAGAAACCATAGTTAAATCCTAAAATGATCTACTTTGATTTTGAAGGGAAAATAGATTTGATAAAATCAACAAGGATTACATCAAACCAATAAAGGGATTATTACCACTATGTCTAAAAAAGATCTCATTGAAATGGAAGGAACTGTTACCGAATCACTACCGAACGCAATGTTTAGGGTGGATTTAGATAACGGTTTCAATGTTTTAGCTCATATCGCCGGGAAAATTAGAAGAAATTACATCAAAATTTTGCCCGGGGATCGAGTGAAAGTCGAGTTAACTCCTTATGACTTAAGCAAAGGAAGAATTACCTATCGACTCAAAGGCAAAAAGGGATAATTTCCTTGTAATTAATTATTGATGATTATTTCTTAGCCAAAAGTGATGATTTAATTAAATCATGATGAAGAGACAAAATAATGAATCTCGAAAGATGAAAAAAAATCTCGAAAAATCACTTGACTTATATAACCAACCTATGTTTGACACAGGTATCAAATCCTGTTATAATTAAAAGCTTGCAGTGAAAACTACTACTATGAAAGTAAGAGCATCAGTCAAAAAAATTTGCGACAAGTGCCGTGTTATCCGTCGGAAAGGACGGGTGATGGTCATCTGTTCTAACCCCAAACATAAACAACGTCAGGGATAAATTCTTAACCATCAGTGTAACTCATTAACACTGAAAATTGACTAAATTTATTGGTAATAATAGCGAGATTAACAAAGGAAACGAAAACATGGCAAGGATATCCGGTATTGACTTACCTCGTGATAAACGAGTAGAAATAGGACTTACCTACTTGTATGGTATTGGTTTATCAACATCTCAAAAAATCCTGGCGGCCACAGGGGTTAACCCAGATATAAGGGTCAGAGATTTGAACGATGAAGATGTTGCTAAATTAAGAGTCTACATTGACGAAAATTTCCAAATTGAGGGGGATTTGCGTCGTTTGGAAGCGATGAACATTAAGCGCCTAGGAGATATCGGTACTTACAGGGGTCGTCGTCATCGTCAGGGATTACCCTTGAGAGGACAAAGAACCCGTACTAATGCCAGAACTCGCAGAGGGCGTAAAGCTGCCATCGCTGGGAAGAAAAAAGCTCCGAAGAAATAAATAGAAGGAATGTATTTTAGCACAAGTCATCCTGAAACACTGTTTTGTTCGGGTTGATAAAAATCTAAGAACACCTTATAGAAAAGTTTGGTGATAACTCATCACTACCCAAAAAACCAACTAATTCAATTCATCAAAAACTCCATTAAACAAAATCAGTTAAAGAGGTAAATTCGGCATGGCAAGACCCACCAAACGGGGAGGACCAAAAAAACAAAAGAAAAACATTCCCAGTGGAGTGGCTTATATTAAATCTACTTTTAATAACACCATTGTGACAATTACTGATGCTACTGGCAACGTAATTTCATGGGCAACGGCAGGCTCGAGTGGTTTTAAAGGAGCAAAAAAAGGAACTCCCTTTGCGGCTCAAACTGCGGCGGATAGTGCGGCCCGTACAGCAATGGATAACGGAATGAAACAAGTAGATGTGATGGTTAGCGGTCCTGGTGCGGGTAGAGAAACCGCCATCAGAGCCTTACAAGGAGCAGGGTTAGAAATAACATTGATTCGAGATATTACCCCCATTCCTCATAACGGCTGTCGCCCCCCAAAAAGACGCAGAGTCTAAAATTCTCCCATAGTCATGAACTCGAATTACTACTTGAGTTATTGATTATTAAAACCTTTGTATCTAAAACTGACTTCATAAATCGAGGAAATAACCACTGTGGCCGTGTTTAAAATAGACTGCTTAGTAAATAAAACTCAAAAAAATCAAGAGAAATATGGCAAGTTTGTACTAGATCCTTTGGAAAGAGGACAAGGTATTACTCTTGGTAACTCCTTGAGAAGAGTTCTTTTATCTAACTTAGAAGGTGCAGCAGTAACTGCCGTCAGAATTGCAGGCGTCAACCACGAGTTTGCTGTTGTTGAAGGGGTGAGGGAAGATGTGTTAGAAATAATGCTCAACATGAAAGGAATTGTTTTCAAAAGCTACACTCATACGCCCCAAATTGGTCGTTTAGTGGCGACAGGTCCTTGTACTGTTACAGCCGCACAGTTTGATCTACCTTCAGAAATAGAAGTTGTCGAACTCAATCAGTATATTTGTACACTGGGGAAAGGGGCAAAATTGGAAATGGAATTTCGAGTCGAGAAGGGCAAAGGTTATCGAGCCATTCAAAAAGGCAAAGATGAAAGTAGCTCTCTCGACTTTTTACAGATTGATTCTGTGTTTATGCCTGTAAATAAGGTTAACTTCAGTGTAGAAGAAATTCGTTTTGAAGGAGACCTAGCCGATCGCCTAATTTTAGAGATTTGGACTAATGGCAGTATTAAACCAGAAGAGGCTCTTTCTGAGGCTTCGAAAATTTTAGTTGATCTATTTTCGCCTTTAACCGATGCAACGGTTATCGATGGTACACTAGTAGAACCAGAAGAGCCTGAAGATCCGGCAGGTCAAATTCCTATCGAAGAGTTAAATCTGTCGGTTCGCGCTTATAACTGTCTCAAAAGAGCTCAAATTAACTCTGTAGCTGATTTATTAGAGTATTCCCAGGATGACCTCTTGGAAATTAAGAATTTCGGTCAAAAATCAGCGGAAGAGGTCATAGAAGCTCTACAACAGCGTCTCGGCATTACTTTAGCGGAAGGGAAGATGAAAGATCCACCTTCTGGAGATTTAATCGAAAGTGCTGAACCAGTGGCTACTCCCTAGTTTTTTTTAACCAGAAGACTAGGAGACTGGAAGATTCGTTAATTAATTAATAATTTAAAGGAGGAAATTAATGCGTCACCGTTGTAAAGTGCCTTTATTAGGCTTACCAGCAGACCAAAGAAAAGCTCTTCTCCGCGCTCTGACAACTCAATTGTTAAGGGAAGGAGAAATTACTATTACTAAAGCCCGTGCTAAGGCGGTTCGTAGTACTACCGACAAAATAATCACTTTAGCCAAAGATGGTTCTATATCTGCCAGACGTAGGGCATTAGCTTATGTATATGATAAAGATTTAGTGAACGATATTTTTGCCAAAGCCCAGGAGCGTTACGCTACCCGCAATGGCGGTTATACTCGTTTATTGCGCACGAAAAATCGTCGCGGTGATAATTCAGAAATGGCGATCTTACAGTTAATCTAATTATTTCTTCAGTCTGACCTTCATGAGTAATGGCACCCTAGAAAAAACCCGAATTGCCCTCGTGATTCAATATTTAGGGGCTAACTATCATGGTTGGCAAAGACAGCTGAATTACAACAGTGTTCAGGAAGAAATAGAAAAAGCCATCACCTCGGTTGTAGGTCATCCCGTCACCATTTATGGTGCAGGTAGAACCGATAGCGGAGTTCATGCGGCAGCACAAGTAGCCCATTTTGAAGTGAAATTTCCTGTTCCTCCTGATCGTTGGGCAAAAGTCCTTAACAGATGTTTACCAGACGACATTCTAGTCAGGGCATCGGCACAGGTAGCTAATGACTGGCATGCTTGTTTCTGTGCGTCAGCTCGACGTTATCGTTATACTATATATACCGGTAAAATTTCCAACCTATTTTTACAACCTTTTAGTTGGCACTACTACCATCAGCCTTTAGATGAATCTTTGATTCAAAAGGCACTCAACCCCTTGCTAGGAGTTCATGATTTAAGTGCTTTTCGTCGGACAGGATCTAAACGTTCCCACTCCATTTTAGAAGTGCAAGAAGTTAGTTGTCAGCGAAGAGAAGATTTGATACATATTGAAATACAGGCTAGCGGCTTTTTATATGGCATGGTGAGACTAATGGTGGGGATGTTAGTAGAAGTGGGAGCGGGGACAAAGTCCCTGTCAGAATTCCAAGATATTTGGAGTAATCGTCGTCGGGACTTAGTTAAATATTCCGCCCCAGCAAAAGGATTATGTTTGTTAAGAGTAGATTATCCGGAATTTCCGATACCCAAACCGATTTGGTTTAATACTCAACCTATTTTTACTTTTAGTTAAAAAGTCTCAATTAAAATGAATAAAACACCAGTTCCTAAACTAGAAGATTTGGAAAAAAAATGGTTTGTTGTTGATGCCCAAGATCAACGTCTCGGAAGATTGGCGACGGAAATCGCTAATGTTTTAAGAGGTAAAAATAAACCTACTTTTACTCCCCATTTAGATACGGGGGATTTTGTCATTGTGGTTAATGCCGAAAAAGTTGTTGTCACTGGTAAAAAAGGACAACAAAAACTCTATCGCCGTCACTCAGGTCGTCCTGGGGGGATGAAAGTAGAAACCTTTGACAAATTGCAAAAACGGATTCCTGAAAGAATTATCGAAACTGCCGTTAAAGGTATGTTACCGAAAAACAGCTTAGGCAGGACTTTATTCACTAAACTTAAAGTTTATACTGGCTCTGGCCATCCCCATGAAGCACAAAAACCAGAAGTTTTAACCATTAACACTATCCCCGGAGGCGATAAATAATGTCAGAGAAAGTAGTTTATCTTGGTACAGGTCGTCGTAAATCTTCCGTAGCCAGAGTTCGTCTTGTGCCTGGTACAGGTGCAGTTAAAGTTAACAACCGAGAAGGTTCAGAATATTTCCAACAAATTCAAGATTATATTCAAGCCTTAAAAGCACCCTTAGAAACTTTAGGGTTAGAAAATGAGTATGACATCTTAGTAAACTCTCATGGCGGTGGTTTAACTGGTCAATCTGATGCGGTTAAATTAGGGGTAGCCAGAGCATTATGCCAGCTTGATCCGGAGAATCGTCAACCTCTTAAAGTTGAAGGTTACTTAACCCGCGATCCCCGGGCAAAAGAACGGAAGAAATACGGTTTACATAAAGCTCGTAAAGCACCTCAGTTCTCTAAACGTTAATTTCATAAAATCTAGTGCCGATGATCTGCCCTCACAAGGGTAGCGGGTTTATTACTTTATTTTTCCTCTGAGAGAAAAGAGTTGTTTTTTTGTTAATTTATATATAGTAAAGCAAGGAAGTTAGAATAATGCCAAAAGAAGGAATTCACCCCCAGTGGTATCCCAATGCCAAAGTTATGTGTAATGGGGAAGAAATTATGCGAGTTGGTTCAACTCAACCAGAAATCCATGTAGAGGTTTGGTCCGGTAATCATCCTTTTTACACTGGTACTCAAAAAATTATTGACACCGAAGGTAGAGTCGATCGTTTCTTGCGTAAATATGGTATGCTGAGCAAACAGGAAGATTCTGAAGCTGAGACAAAATAAGGATTAATCTTGTTCAAAAACAAATTCCAACTGTAAATTTTCCGTTGATGAGAAAGGAGGATTTACGGCTGGAAAAAAGCCAAACTCTACCCTCCCATAAACTCAGCAGATAAGTCGTTTTTTCTACCAGTAAATAACGATTGTTTTCCCTATCAGAAATTAATCCAATTTTTATTTCCTCATCGGCTTGTTGGCTAATAATTCAGTTGAATTAATGATAATTTAATATTAACGATAATTATAAAATAGAGAAAAACTAATGAAAATTGCTGTAACTGGTGCGACGGGTTTTGTTGGTGCAAAATTGGTAGAAAAATTAGCCCAAGACAATCAAATTATAGTCTTAACTCGTAATGTTGATAAGGCTAAATCAGTGTTTTCTCCCGCAATTTATCCCCATTTAGAGTTTATCAGTTATACCCCCAAACAACCAGGGGATTGGCAAAAAAAAATTGACGGTTGTGACGCAGTCATTAACCTTGCCGGTGCACCCATTGCCGAAAGATGGAGTGATACTTATAAGCAGGAAATTCTTGATAGTAGGCAGCTAGGGACTAAAACCATTGTAGATGCCATTGCACAATCTAGTCAAAAACCCCGGGTTTTAATTAATGCTTCTGCCATTGGTTTTTATGGTACGAGTGAAACCGAAACTTATACAGAAATTAGCCCACCAGGAAAAGATTTTCTTGCGCAAGTCTGTCAAGCATGGGAAGGAGAAGCTGAAAAGGTAAAGGAAACGGGAGTCAGATTGGTAATTTTTCGTTTTGGGATAATTTTGGGCAATGGAGGTGCTTTGGCTAAAATGGTACCACCTTTTAAAATCTTTGCGGGAGGTCCCATGGGTGATGGGAAGCAGTGGTTTTCCTGGATTCATCGAGATGACGTGGTAGGGATGATTATTCAAGCCCTGGAGGATCCTAACATTAATGGTACTTTTAACGCCACTAGCCCTTATCCCGTGACAATGAATCAACTATGTGAAACTTTGGGAAATGTGATGAAACGCCCATCATGGCTGCCTATACCGGGTTTCGCTTTAGAATTACTCTTAGGTGATGGTGCAAAAGTAGTTTTAGAGGGACAAAAAGTGTTACCACAAAAAACCACAGATTTGATGAACTATAATTTCCTTTATCCTAATCTTAAAACAGCATTGGAGCAGATTATTACCACTGAATTTTAACGACTTACTCAGAATGGCTCTGAAACCTTTAATTTCTTCTTAAAAAGCGATTGCTCAAAAAACCAAATCTCGTTTAAATACGTAAGTCCTGATCAAATTTAGCAAAAGCCAAAAACTTGAAAAGCCATCATTTTTAATTAAAATTACATTTTTCCGTTTCTGTGTCAATTTTCTCTTGAATATAAGGAGGAATACCTAAAATTGCATCTTGATAAAGATAGTCAAATTCTCGGCGAAAATGTTGGGCAATTAAGGGATTATCAATAATTAATAATGTTTCATCATTCCTGCTATTAGCGGCATTTGACCAATTATGAGAACCCGTGATTACAGTATGATTGTCGATAATACCAAATTTATGGTGTAATTTATCCCCTTTTTGTAGGTTGGGAATACCTACAGTTTCTAAAGGTTGTTGCCAAGGGTTATTATCAACTTGATATTTACAATTAAAAGGCAATGCTACTCCCAATAAATCCAATCCTTCACTATAATATTGATAAGCAAAATTAGGATCAATTAAGGCTTTAATTTCTACTCCTTGCAATGATTCATTTTTTAAAGTATTTGCTATTTTTTGATCACTAAATACAAATAAGGCTAAATCGATAGAATTATTAGCTGATTTAAGGGTATTGGCTATTAAACCGTTAGGGGTCAGATGCCAAGGTTTTGTTGGGGATGTTGGCGAAAATCTTATCGTGACTATACTGTTACCTATATTAACAGTTTTTGGAGAGCGATCAGGTTTTTTTAAACCAAATAAACTGTCCTTTTTACCCCCGACTCCATCTCCCCAAAGATAGTTAAATTCTTGGTTAAAAATTTTGGCTAATGGGAGGTTATTTATGACCAAAATGTGGTTAGCATTGCCTCTAGTTTCTAAGTTATCAAAATCTCCATGAATATCGCTGAGGGTAAAATTTGCTGAACCTGTTACGATTTTTTTCCCATCAATAACGATAAATTTATGGTGCATTAATCCACTTCCCTTACTGCCATCTTCCCGATCGTCTATTATCAGAATATTCGCCTTTTTTAAGATAGCTAAACCATGATTATTGCTAAGCTTATTTAAGGGTAAATTATAGTTATTTTCAATGACTACTCTAACTTTTACACCCCCCTGTTTTTTGGCAACGATGGCCCTTGCTAAGTTTTCTAAATTTATTTCTTGTACTGCTATATCTAAGGTGGATTTTGCGGTGTTTATTTGTTCAATAATAATTGCTTCTAAATTATCTCCTGGATGTTGAATATGGCGATAAGGATCTAAATATTTTTTCCCTTTGGCTTGGTTGTGATTAAAATAAACTTCAGTGTAAGAATCTTGCGGTAATGGTGGCAATTTTTGATCTTGACTCTGACAACCATTTAAAAGTAATAAATAACTAACTATAGTTAGGGATAAGGAAATGATTTTGACCATTAATTTGGCATATTTAAAACTCTATTTGTGACAAAGTATATTGCAGCATTGCTGGAAATCTATTATAGTATTTCTGGTTTAAGGGTGAAGGGTGAGGCAAGGGAAATATAGCGACTTTTTTTTGATGAGTTTTTCCTTCTCCATCTATGGCTGTTATTGTCATATTTAAACTTTGTTGATAACGGCGATCGCCTTGTCCCCAAAATTCTTTAAAATTCTCTTTGGTAGAGTAATGTTCAAACCATTTAAAACCTTCTGTCCCTAAGGTAATAATTTGTGTTCCTTGCCAATAAATGACTAAAAATTGTTCAATAAAAGGGCGGAATCTTCTTTTAACTTTTAAAGTATAGGCTTTATTTTCGGGGGGTTTATAGGGTACAGTATTAGTTAAAATTAAGCGATCTTTAATAGATTCTAATTTGGCTTTATCGGTGGTTTCTTCCCTATATATTGCACGATAAAAACCCTGTCTAACTAATTCCCCGGCCGCACCAATTAAAGGCTGGCCTGCTATAACCTCATCCCTACCTAAATCTCGACCGAAAAAACAAATATTGCTTTTTAAATTACCAAAATATAATATGGGTTTTGTGGGTTCTTTTTTTGCTGATTCATACACAGGAATATCAAGGGGAAATTCTTCTCTTTCGGCTTCTTTTTGTATTTGATTAATTAGGTTTTCAATGGTAGGCATTAACAAAAATTATTTTAATTTGGTTGAATATCTAAACGGTGTATTCCGATAATAAACTGGCAAATAATGCTTTACCATCGCTAAATCCTAAAACTGTATCACTAGCTCTTTCTGGATGTGGCATCATTCCTAAAATATTACCTTTTCTATTGGTAATTCCTGCTATATTTTTACATGATCCATTAGGGTTATTTTCGTTGTTAATTTCTCCTTTTTCACCACAATAACGAAATAAAATTTGTCCATTATCTTCTAACTCTTTGAGGGTGTCTTCATCGGCGTAGTAATTTCCTTCACCATGGGCAATAGGAAAACAAACTATCTCTTGCGATTGATAGCCTTTTGTCCAAATAGAGTTATTATGTTCTACTTTAACGGGTATTTGGTCACAAATAAAGTGTAAATCACGATTGCGAGTTAACGCCCCAGGTAATAATCCTGCTTCGGTTAATACCTGAAAGCCGTTACAAATCCCTAATACTAACTTACCCTCTTCTACGTGTTTGACGATACTTTTCATCACCGGTGAAAAACGGGCGATGGCACCACAACGGAGATAATCTCCATAACTAAAACCTCCGGGGATAACCACTATATCTAAATCATCAATATCCGTTTCTTGATGCCATACCATGCGAGTAGGTTGATTTAAAATACCTTGTGTCACCATCGTTACGTCTCGATCACAATTTGAACCCGGAAAAACTACTACACCAAATTTCATTATAAACCTCTAAAAAATGAACAATGAATAATCATTCTCCACCAACGGGAGTTAAATCAAAAGAGTAATTTTCGATGACAGGATTAGCCAAAAGTTGATCACAAATTTGATGTAATTGTGTATCTGCGGATTCTCTGGTTTCCGCTATCAATGTCAATTCTATATATTTGCCGATTCTGACATTTTCTACACCCTGATAACCTAATTGATGTAACCCTGATTCTACAGCCGTTCCAGCTGTATCTAAAACAGAAGGGCGTAAAGTTACATAGACACGGGAATTAAATTTTTGAGTCATGGGCAGTTCCTAAAATGTAAAATCAATGTAGAAATAGCAGCGAAATACTCCTAGTCAAATATTTCTAAACTAAAAAGGATTTTAACATCTATGCCTTACCTTTAAATCTTTAAATTGCCTATTATAATTAAGTTATCGCAAAATCTATGGCTTCCATGAAAATTACCAACAGCATCAAAATAGCCACCACGTCCTTACTCGCCAATAAAATGCGTAGTAGTTTAACTATGTTAGGTATTATTATTGGGAATGCCTCCGTTATTGCTATGATAGGCATTGGCCAAGCGGCGCAAAAATTAGCCTCTGATCAATTTGAGTCTTTAGGTGCTAATGTGTTATTTGTTGTGCCGGGTAGTCGAGAATCTCGCCGCACCACCTTTGACATTCCCAAAACCCTTGTGTTGGATGATGCTAAAGCGATCGCCGAGCAAGTCCCCAGTGTTAGCGAAGTTGCACCGCAAATCAATTCCCGTTTACTGGTTACCTATGGTAATAGAAATAATAATGCTTCTATCATCGGCACAACCCCCTCATTTTTGGCAGTTCGTAATTTTGATTTGAAACAAGGTAGATTTATTGATGAATCGGACTTGATACGTAATAAAAAAGTAGTAGTATTGGGATCAGAAATTGCTGAGGATTTTTTCCCCAACGATAACCCTATCGGAAGGCGTTTGAGAATAAAAAACGTTTCTTTTGAGGTAATTGGGATTATGGAGTCAAAAGGTTCGTTTTTAGGTACGAATCAGGACGAAACTTTATACATACCCCTGACCACTATGGCTAATCAAATTGTGGGAAAAACCTCGAGCTACGGATTAGAATTAAGTTTTATTTCTGTCTCTGCCAGGGATTCTGATGATGTAGCCGCCGCGAGATTTCAGATCGAAAATTTACTCCGTTTAAGACATAAAATTGTCGGGGAAGATGATTTTCGGGTAGATACTCAGAAGGATATTCTCAGCATCGTTGGCACTGTCACGGGGGGATTGACTATCATGCTAGGGGCGATCGCCGCAATCTCTTTATTAGTAGGGGGCATTGGGGTAATGAATATCATGTTAGTCTCCGTCAGCGAAAGAACTCAAGAAATCGGTTTAAGAAAGGCAGTTGGAGCTACGGAAAATAACATTTTGTCACAATTTTTAATTGAAGCCATTATCATCTCTGCCGTAGGAGGCTCATTGGGTACAATCATCGGTGTCGGCGCTTTAACTATCATTGGCTTAGTGTCTCCTTTACCTACGAGTGTCTCTATAACAACTATTGCTTTAGCAGTGGGAGTCTCTGGGGGAATAGGATTATTTTTCGGTGTATTACCTGCCCGACAAGCGGCAAAATTAGATCCCATTGTTGCTTTAAGAAGTGCGTGAACTACCCATGGTTTCTGCATTAGTCTAAACTACAGATCTAAGTTGTATTAAGAAAATTTAGTTTTACTTCTTAATATCCGCAATAACTTCTCCAATTCTTGGGGCAAGGGTGCGATGGCCTCAATGACCTGTCCTGTGATAGGATGATTTAAAGTCAACCTGAAAGCGTGTAAAGCCTGACCAGTCAAATTGACACCAACGGAGTGACCAGCACTGTACAAAGGATCGCCGACGATAGGATGTTTGATGTGACTAGCATGGACTCTTATCTGATGAGTGCGCCCTGTTCCTAATGTAAAATGAATCAGAGAATAATTACCTAGTCTTTCTTTAACTTTCCAGTAAGTGACCGCCTCTTTACCACCTTTTTCTACAGGTACAACCGCCATTTTTTTTCCCCCGGAAGGATTTCTGCCGATGGGTAAATCAATAATACCGGTCTCTTCTCGAGGCGAACCATACACCACCCCTAAATATTCTCTTTTTGCAGTTTTTGCCTTGATTTGAGCCTGTAAACTATGTAAAACTACCTCTGTTTTTGCTACGACCATCGCCCCCGTGGTATCTTTGTCTAATCTATGAACTATTCCCGGGCGTTCAACACCGCCAATGCCTTGCAAATCAGGACAATGGGCTAATAAAGCATTAACTAAAGTTCCCTTACTATGACCAGGAGCCGGGTGTACCACAAAGTTGGCAGATTTATTGATAATGATTAGATATGGATCTTCATAGAGAATATCTAAAGGAATGGCTTCGGCAGTGAGGGAAGATGGAACTGAAGGGGGAATATCAACTATGATCACATCATCCTGTTTTAAAATAGTCTTTTTTTGAGTACAAACAGAATTATTAACTAATACTTGTCCATTTTCGAGTAATTTTTGAATGCGTGATCGAGATAAATCCCTTATGCGATCTGCTAACCATAGATCAATCCTTTCTCCTCCCATAGGGACGGTCAATGATTGTCGAGAATTTTCGGAAAATAGTGGTGATATAGTATTAAACACAGAGACTATAAGCAATAAGTAAATCCATCATTAATTTGTCCTATGGGCTAAAGTCAAAATTTTAGTTTTGACTTTAGCTCGATTAGTTTATTCTGTTACTAAGTCCTATTAACTGATACTTTATTTTGTTGCTAATTCCTTAACTATATCCTTAATAACCTTACCATTCTTGGGATTTTCTCCCAAATCTTTTCGAGAATCGGTGATTAGCCAGTCGATAGCGGCGGCTTGTACATCGATGGAAGTACCAGTTTTATCTACACAATAACGACCAAAGACCAGTTTATCAAGTAAACAAACCCCTGAACCAAGACGGGAATATTCAAAGATGACACTATTATCAACGGTGGCACCCTCACAAATCCAACAATTAGGACCGATCATCGTCGGGCCTATTATTTTCGCCCCATCTTCAATATGAGTCATCGCACCAATATATACAGGGCCTGTTATCTCCACTTTATCCCAATTAACAGACACATTCAAACCAGTATAAACTCCAGGGCGAACTTCTTTCCCCGGAATCTGTACGTTTTTAACTTCCCCCTTTAATACCGATCTTACCGCTTCCCAATAGTCCGGTACTTTACCGATGTCTATCCACTCAAAATCCATATTGACAGCGAAAAAAGGCAAATCTAATTCCACTAATTTCGGAAATAATTGACTACCAATGTCATATTCTTGATTTGGGGGTATATAGTCGATAATTTCTGGCTCAAATATATAAATACCCGTGTTTATTTGAGTACTTAACGCTTCTTCTACAGAAGGTTTTTCCTGGAATGCCAAAATGCGATCATCTTCATCGGTGACAACGACCCCATAACTGGAAACTTCTTCCCGTGGCACAGATTTTGTTACTACCGTTGCGATGGCCCCTTTTTCTTTATGTTTCCTAACGACTTGTGTCAAATCGAGAATCAATTAAACCATCACCGCATAACACCACAAAACTATCATCGAAAAAAGGATTAAATTCTTGGATTTTTTTCAAACCACCTGCCGAACCTAAAGCCTCACCGACTAATTCACCATCCACAATGCGTCCCTCAAAGGAATAACCAATTTCCACCCCAAAACGTTGGCCATCTCGAAAATAATTCTCAATTTCTTCCGCTAAGTGACTGACATTGACCATAATTTGATTAAAACCATGTTTACGTAGCAATTCCACAAGAAATTCCATAACCGGTTTTTGCAAAATGGGTATCAAAGGTTTAGGGATTGTGTGGGTAATAGGGCGTACACGAGTCCCTTTTCCTGCCGCCAAAATCATTGCTTTCATAGTATTTGGATAGATATAGATTAAAATAATGGATATAAATTCATTCCTAAAGATAACACTAAAAGCAGTGAACCATTAGTAATTAGTAATGAATAACATCAATTAATTTGATTTTAAGCCAAAAATAGAAAAGCACAATAATTATCAATTGTCAATTGTCAATGATCGATCATTAACTATTTAACTTAACGGCAATACATTCTATTTCCACCAATACATCTTTCGGTAAACGAGACACTTCCACACAGGCACGTGCGGGAGGATTTTCAGGGAAATATTCGCCATAAACCTGGTTCATGGGGGTAAAATTGGTTAAATCATGCAAAAAAACTGTTGTTTTGACCACATTTAACCAACTTACTCCGGCTTCTCTCAAAATTGCTTCAATATTTGCCATAACTTGTCTCGTTTGGGCGCTAATGTCACCCTCTCCCACAATTTCCCCCGTATCAGGATTTAAGGGAATTTGTCCAGCCATAAAAATAAACTCCCCTTGAGCCGCGATCGCCTGACTATAAGGACCTACTGGGGAAGGTGCTCGATTAGTATAAATAACTTTTTTTGTATTCATGGAATTACCAATGTCTAAAAAAATCAACTGCCGTCATAAAAAAATGACAACAGTTGCTAGTATCATATACGATTTTATTAATAAGCTAGACCCATACTGCGAGTAGTTTCCGCACCCAAATAGACACGGATACTTAAAAAGTCGGTAGGACAAGCAGTTTCGCATCGCTTACAACCAACACAATCTTCAGTGCGGGGAGAAGATGCAATCTGTGCCGCTTTACAGCCATCCCAAGGTACCATTTCTAGTACATCAAGAGGACAAGCACGAACACACTGGGTACAGCCAATACAGGTATCGTAAATTTTTACACTATGGGACATAAAATAAAGACTCCTTACTGATTTTTATCAATGATTTCTCGATTTAAGGTTTACTTTACAGCAGTATATAATCCTCGTCACCTTTTCTGATATATAACTTCAAACTCTGTAACAATTATTATTAGTATGTAAGTAAAATTATTTGTTAAACACTATGGTAAGGCTATAAAAAATCAAGGGTTTGAAACCAGTAGTCCCCTAGCAAAACTAAAATTGAAATTAAGTCTTACATAGAAATCATTAATTAATTGATCCTGCTGTTCCCTACTCCCTAGCTTCCGTAACAATTTATTGAAAAGCAAAAAGTCCCTTATGATTGTTTGTTTGTAAGCACTTTTTTGTTATATTTTTGTTATAATTGCATTTATTCCGAAAAAAAGGATACAGCTTAGGGCTAACATATTCCAATTCCAAATTATCTTAAATCCAATCAAGATATTTGTTTGACTGAAACAATTAATTCCATTGTTCCATGAATATAAATGATGTACTACGCATTAAGCAGTATCATGAGTGTAATCAAAAATTAGTTTCTATGGCTAAAGTAAAAAGCAATAAATAACCAATAGATAATCCTTCATCCCAGAGTACCCACTCTAAAAAAAATCATAGTTTTCCAGACAGTTTGTTTATAACCTTTTATGATCTTAGCTAAAGAGATAGTTATAGATCATAAAAGCTTGGTTGACTTTTTAATTCCTGAGGGAACTAAACATCAAAAGAATTGACAGAGGCTATGAATAATTGCATATTTCCCTTAGCTAATCATAGAGATTTACAAAAAGATAAAACCCTATCTTTAATTTAATTTCAATTCAGCCTTAGCAATCAGTTTTGATTTGTGAGATTTTGGTGAGACTGGGAGTCAGGAGTCGGGAGTCAGAATTATTCTACTGAATTCTGGATTCTGAATCCTTTTAAAACAATTATTTGATTCTTACGAATAATTCCTGATTGCTATAGATCTATGATTTACATAAAATTTTATCTTTAAGGTATGAATCTCTAAATTTGTGGCCGATAAATTAGGAGTAAATGTTGTCAAAAAAATAGCAAACCTATTAGTTTTAATTGTAAAAAGTCTAAAGAATAATAACACTTTCATAAATTTTTTTTGAGGGAATTGAATGCCAAAACAAATCATTATTGCAGAAAAAAATCATATAGCGGCGGTATTTGCTGAAGATCAAATTCAAGAATTAGTGGTTGCCACTGGAAATCAACAAGTAGGAGATATTTATTTAGGGATAGTGGAAAATATTATCTCTGGTATCGATGCCGCCTTTGTTAATGTCGGGGATGCGGAAAAAAATGGTTTTATCCACGTAACAGATTTAGGTCCTTTAAGACTGAGAAAAACAGCTGGTGCTATTACTGAATTATTATCTCCTCAACAATCCGTATTGGTTCAAGTAATGAAAGAACCTACTGGGTCAAAGGGTCCTCGTTTGACGGGAAATATTAGTCTTCCGGGTCGTTACTTAGTATTAATGCCTTATGGTAGAGGGGTGAGTTTATCTCGGAGAATTAAAAATGATAATGAGCGTAATCGCTTACGAGCTCTAGCTATATTACTAAAACCGGCGGGAATGGGGTTATTAGTGCGTACAGAGGCAGAAGGCACAGTAGAAGAGGCGATTATTGAGGATTTAGAGTTATTACAAAAACAGTGGGAAAAAACACAGCAAGACGCTAATTCCATCAATCCTCCTGCTTTGCTCAATCGTGATGATGACTTCATTCAACGAGTGCTACGAGATATGTACGCAGATGAAGTTAACCGTATTGTAGTGGATTCGGAAGAAAGTGTTAAAAGAGTCAAGAAACAATTAATGAATTGGGGTGGGGGAAAACATCCCCAAGGAGTTGTCATTGATTATCATCAAGAATCTCGTCCGATTTTAGATTATTTCCGAGTTAATGCGGCGATAAAAGAGGCTTTGAAGCCCAGGGTGGAGTTGCCTTCTGGAGGTTATATTATCATTGAACCAACGGAGGCTTTAACGGTTATTGATGTCAATTCTGGTTCATTTACTCATTCTGCTACTTCCAGAGAAACGGTTTTGTGGACCAATTATGAAGCGGCGGCGGAGATTGCTCGTCAGTTGAAGTTACGAAATATTGGCGGCGTCATTATTGTTGATTTTATTGACATGGATTCTCGCCGTGACAAACTGAAATTATTAGAGCATTTTAACCGAGCCTTAAAAACTGATAAAGCACGTCCGCAAATTGCCCAATTATCAGAGTTGGGATTAGTGGAATTAACTCGTAAGCGTCAGGGTAAAAACATTTATGAATTATTCGGGTTACCTTGTTCTCATTGTGCTGGTTTAGGATTGCTGGCACATTTACCCGGTCATCATAATGAAGTTGAACCTTTACCTGCTAGTTATTATCAACCGATTATTGTCACTAAAAACCCTGAAAAAATTGCGGCAGATGATAAAACTAACTTTCTAGAAGATTATACCAACGAGCAAGAAGATCTCGAATTAATCAATCATCCTAGTTATCAAGAACAAACTAGCAGCACTCGTCGTCGTCGTCGTCGTCGGGAAACTGGCGGTAAAGAAGAACCGATTTTAGTTACTGCCACCAATGGTAGTGTTACAGAAGCTGAAACGAAGCCGGAAAGAAAAGAACGTACCATGTTGCCTCGTACTCCTCGTCGAGATGAGAGTAAGATGGAGAAAGTTGTCATCAAGATGACGGAAGCGGAACAGGATATTTATGCTTTAATGGGGGTTTGTCCCATACTGCACTTGGGGCAGGAGTTTAAAGACAAAGATCCTAAGTCTATATTGATATATGTTTCCTCTCCTGATGATGAGTCAAATATCCTTGAGGATTCTGACCATAAGCACAATTCTTCGGTAGATATTTCCGAGAATCCTGTTTTAGATGGGATGGTTAATACCGTATCATCCCCTGAAAATAATGATTGCGAAGACACATTAGAACCAGAATTAGGAGAATCTGAACAGGAGGAAATAGACAAAAGTAACTATGATGCTGACATAGAAATCGATGATACACAAGAAGGAGTTTCTAATAATATTATCGAGCCAGAAACCATCTCGGAAGCCATAATTAAGGACGCTTTAGAACAGGATCGCCCCGTCGTACGAACTCGTCGTCGTCGCACTTCTACTTCCTCGGTGTCTTAAGGTGTATAGCCGTAGATAATTGACAATGTTCATTGCTCATTAATATTATATTATGGATTTTTGTCTCGATGATTATATTCCTGATGCTTCGGCTTTAATTGTCGGAGTGGATGAGGTGGGTAGAGGATCCTTATTCGGGGAGGTGGTAGCTTGTGCGCTAGTGTTACCTTTTCATGATTTGTATAGGTTAGAAAATATTGGGGTGAAGGATAGCAAAAAGTTGACAGCAAAAAAAAGAGAGGCTTTAGTACCGCAAATTCAAGATATTGTCACTCATTGGCATATTATCGAAGTTGACAATATCACCATCGATCAAATTAACATTTTCCAGGCTTCTCTACAAGCTATGACTAATGCAATTCACGGTTTACCAGTTAATCCTTTTCTGTGTTTAGTAGATGGAAAGTTTTCTCTGCCGAAGTTAAAATACCCTCAAAAAACTCTCGTTAAAGGTGATTTGCGATCTTCTGTCATTGCGGCGACGAGTATCTTGGCTAAAGTTTGGCGTGATCAGAAAATGATTCAATATCATGAACAATATCCTATGTATGATTTAAAGAACAATAAAGGATACGGGACAAAAAAACATTTGGAAGCCATAAAAAAATACGGTGTAACAGCCTTACATCGTCTTTCTTTTGGACCTTGTAAAGGATAGCTGAAGGGGTGACAACAAGCCTGAAAAGGATGTTTCGGGGAAGAGAGAGAAGCTCACAAGTGTAGGCTTTTTACAAAAGCATTCTGGTGAGGGTGAGAAAAGGGGGACAAGGGGGGAAAGTGGACAAGGGAGAAAAAGAAAAAAGAACCATTAAAACTCATGAAGATTTGGTCATCTATCAAAAAGCGTTTGAAGCAATCATGATTATTTTTGAATTATCCAAACAGTTCCCTGTCGAAGAAAGATACTCTTTGACTGACCAGATTAGACGTTCATCTCGGTCAGTTTGTGCTAAATTTTCAGTTTTATTGTTACATCGAACTCAGGTTGTGCTCATCAGAGTCCAGTTGTCACCCCCTCAGATATTACCACCAACCAAAGAAGCCCAGTCTTCGTTTAGAGTGGTTTTTACCTCAATCCGCTTAACCAAAACTGAGGTTAGTTATTTAAAATAAGTCTATTTAATTTACCACTGCGGTAACCTTCTAAGTCGAGAGTTACATAACTAAAACCTAATGATTTAAAATGACTGACAACTTCAGCAAGATTTGTTTTTAAGACAAAATCAGCAATTTGATCCGATAATAATTCAATCTTAGCAGTACCACCATCCGATCGCACCCGAAGATTACTATAACCCAATTTCCTTAAATAAATTTCGGCCCTACCCACACGATATAGTTTCTCATCGGTGATTTCTTCCCCGTAAGGAAAACGAGAGGATAAACAGGGTTGTGAAGGTTTATCCCACCAAGGTAAGCCCAATATTTTTGTTATTTCTCTAACTTCTACCTTAGTTATACCGATTTCTGCTAAGGGAGATCGCACACCTTTTTCCTTTGCCGCCTGAATACCTGGACGATAATCTTGTAAATCATCAGCATTAACGCCGTCAATTACATAAGGATAGCCTCTTTCAATAGCAAGAGGTCTAAGTTTATCGTGCAACTCACTTTTGCAAAAATAACAACGATTAACGGGATTTGAAGTGTAGTTAGGGTTATTCATCTCCTCCGTTTCAATTAACTCGTGTTTTATACCGATAATTTGTGCCTGTTGTTGCGCTTCGTCTAATTCTTCGGGTAATAGTGACGGTGATACTGCGGTAATAGCAATACTGAGATCGCCTAAAACGTCAAAGGCAACTTTCGCCACTAAAGTACTGTCAACACCCCCAGAATAGGCAATTAAGGCTGTACCCATTTCTTGAAAAACACGGTGCAATTGGGTTAATTTTTCCTGAATCATGATTTTGATAAGGGATTTTGCTCAATAAGTAGGTGACTGATGAAGATAAGGGAATAGAAAATATAGTACGGTTCAAAGTTTTTATAAGTTTAAAGAATTAGCAGTAATTCGGGCTAAATCAGATAAATTATCAATATTTTCCACATGAGGAAGATAACCTAAAACTGACACTTGAGTTAAGGATTCGACTAAGTCCTTCGGCGTCCAATGCTTTATATCTTCATTGGTACAAGGATTAACACAGTTAAAAATAATACCTTTAAGTTTCACTTTGTGATGTCTTGCTAAAGCTACATTTGCCACAGTATGAGCAATAGCCCCTAACTTTACAGGAACAACTAAAATAGTGTCTAAGCGCCAACTCCCCGCTAAATCGGCAATGGTTAGCTCATGGGTGATAGGACTACCTAAACCCCCGAAGGCCTCTAATAACACCAGATCGTTAGTTTGTTGTAATTTAACTAAACTTTGCCAAATAAGCCCCAAATCAATGGACTTACCTTCTAAATCTGCCGCTATAGGAGGTGCAACAGAGGCATCAAATCTTAAAGGAATAACTACATCATCAAAAAATCGTTGATAAAACTCCCCATCCCCTTGTTTCCCAGTTTGCAATAATTTCATTAAACCAATGTTTAAATCTGAAAAATATTCCTGGTAATATGCCCTTAAAGCCGTAGTAATAATGGTTTTTCCGGCATCAGTATCCGTCCCGGCAATGAGTAAGGTTTTCATGTAATAATAAATAAGTATAAAAGATTAAGAAAAAATGCCAAAAAAATTAATAAAAAGTTCATTTATATTGTAAGGTATAATGCTAGAGTTAAAATATCCTGTGCAATAAAAGGGTAAAACAAATCAATAAATTAGTACTCAACATTAAGAGGTTAAAGAATTTGCCGTGATTCATTCTGCCCCTTTAACACTCAGTACGACGTTGCAACAACAAGTGTCGGACAATAATCGTTTAAGACTGTTTTCTGGTTCAGCTAATATCGGTTTAGCTACGGAAGTGGCTCGTTATTTAGGCATGGATTTAGGACCAATGATTCGTAAAAGATTTGCGGACGGTGAATTATACGTCCAAATTCAAGAATCTATCCGAGGTTGTGATGTTTATTTAATCCAGCCTTGTTGTAACCCCGTCAACGATAACCTGATGGAGTTGATGATCATGATTGATGCTTGTCGTCGGGCATCGGCACGGCAAATTACAGCAGTAATCCCCTATTACTCCTATGCCAGAGCAGATCGTAAAACCGCCGGTAGGGAATCTATTTCCGCCAAATTAGTAGCCAATCTGATCACCAAAGCGGGGGCACATAGAGTCTTAGCGATGGACTTACATTCTGCCCAAATTCAAGGATATTTTGATATTCCCTTAGATCACGTTTATGGTTCTCCTGTCATCTTAGATTATTTGACCCATAAAAATTTAGAAGATCTCGTGGTTGTATCTCCTGATGTTGGCGGTGTAGCGAGGGCCAGAGCTGTTGCCAAAAAATTAAATGACGCACCCTTAGCGATTATCGATAAACGTCGTCAAGCCCATAATGTCGCTGAAGTAATGAATGTAATTGGCGATGTTAAGGGTAAAAATGCAGTATTAGTAGATGATATGATCGATACTGCTGGTACCTTGTTAGAAGGTGCAAGACTCTTGAAAAAAGAAGGTGCAAATAAAATTTATGCTTGTGCTACTCATGCCGTATTTTCAGGTCCTGCTGTATCTCGTCTTTCAAATGAAGTGTTTGAAGAGGTAATTGTAACCAATACTATCCCCATACCCCTTGATAATTATTTCCCTCAATTGAAGGTTTTATCGGTAGCAAATCTCCTCGGGGAAACTATTTGGCGTATTCATGAAGATAGTTCTGTAAGTATTATGTTCCGTTAATTATTTCTTTCATTATATTCTTTTTAGCGATCGATTTATCCTTAACAGACGTGATGCGATCGCTTTTTTTGTGGGAATATTTTTGCACAGAACAAACTTTAATTTTTTGCAAGTACCTCTTCAAAGGGAAATCCGGGGGCAGCTAAAACAAAAATGGTGTCAGGAAGATGTTTAGTTCTATTCTGCCAATTCTGATAATATTGAGCAAAGTTCTCATTTGGGGTTGCTAATCCTAGGAAAATTAAATCTGCACTTTTAGAATTATCATATAAAACATCATCAAAGGATCGTCCGTCTGATACTAAAATATGAGGAATTATGTCCATATTCATTTTAGCCGTTAAATTTTTAAGATTTTCCTTAGTAGATTCAGCAGCGTTTTGATCATTTACCATTAGTTTAAGCATAATTTTTGCCCTACGCCATTGCCAATCATTCCGCAACAAATAAGCCAATAATAACATTAGGCTACCGTTTGCCTGCATTCCTCCCCACCAAACATCAATTCTCGTGCGTTTACGAAGTGGAATTGTGCTATTGCTAATGTTTTTGTAAGAATCTTCTTTAAAAATTAATAGATTCCGTTTCCAAGAATGAAGCTTAGTGATCATCTCACAATATTTTTCATGGCTTTGTTTATCATCATTAAAAGAAGCACTGCTGTCACCGATTAGAATGGTGTTGGGTACTAAAGGTCCAATACCATAAATTTCCACTAGTTTAAGGATACCTTCGGCAAAATTTGATGCTGTGGTTAATCTTACTAAAGCCTGAACACCTTTTTTCTCGACATAATCTCGAATCGTTTTTTCTAAGCCCCTTCTTGCTTCATAATCTCGATATTCTAAAGGTAAAATACTGGCGATGGTAAGTAGTCCTTTATGATTTAAACTATCAGCTAATTCTACTAAAGACCAACGTTTTTGAGGTGAACCAGAAAAGGCTAAAATATGGGGGCGCCAGTTTTTAGGATCTTCAAAATGATCTACTTGATAAATACCTTCCCTTAATAAAGCCATCCAAATTCCTTGACGGGCATCTCCCCATGTCACCCTCAATTCCTTGTTTTGCAGATAGAAAAATATTGATAAAACAATTAAAGCGGCCACAATAGTTGCCAAAGCATTGATTAAAAACATCACCCAAAGACAACCTAAGGCACCCAATAAGGATAATGACCAATGTACTTTAAATGTAGGTCGAAAAGAAGGACTCTGCAAAAAACCTTCTATTCCTGCGGACACATTTAGAACTAGATAAGTTGTCAAAAAAAACATCGTCAAGATTGGGGCAATTAAATTTAAGTCCCCGATACAAACCGCAGCGATCGAAATACCTAAAGTGACGGCTGTACCAGTGCGAGGTTCATCATCAACACCACTACCTTGACTAAGAAAACTCATCGATTTTGGAAAAATTCCATCTCGACATAATGCCTGTAAAACCCTAGGTGCACCTAGCATACTACCGATGGCACTACTCAGAGTTGCACCCCATACTCCTAAAGCAATAGCAGGTCCCCAAAATGCCATTTGTTCCATAATAAAGGGTTGATCAATCAATGTTTGGGAGTTAGCTCTTAAGGATAAAAGAATAGGTAAAATCATATAAATTACATAACCTGTAGCCACTGCCGCTAAAGTACCCGTAGGAATCGATTTGATCGGATCTTTTAAATCTCCTGACATATTAACCCCCGCCATAATCCCCGTCACCGCGGGAAAAAACACGGCGAATACTTCCCAAAATGATTTATCGGTAGTGTTAAACATTTCTACCTGTGTGGCTTCAACAGGGTGACCAAAACCAAAGGAAATTAAAGATAAGACAATCGCCACCATAATAAAGTATTGAGCTTTGATGGCAATTTGAGCACTAGTTAATGCCAAAAACCCCACCCCGGCAGTGGTAATTAAAGCAATATAAGTTTGATAGTTTGCAAAAATTGGGAAAATTTCGACAACACTTTCAGCAAAACCAATGGTATAAAGGGCAACGGAAAAGGCTTGGGCGAAATAAAGAGGAATACCCACCGCACCACCTGTTTCTATCCCTAAGGACCTACTAATCATATAATAAGCACCACCAGCCCTTACTACTCTATCGGTAGCGATGGCACATATCGATAAAGAGGTTAAAAAAGTAATGGAATTGGAAAGAGTGACAATGATTAATGTGCCAATAAGTCCCACATTACCCACTACCCAACCAAAACGAAGATACATAATTACACCCAAAATGGTTAAAATTGAGGGGGTGTAAACTCCGCCAAAAGTTCCTAATCCTGATGATGCTTTGGTGTTAGTCATTCGTTTCGATTATATTTGGTTGATTGAATCTGAGTCGGTATAGATATTTCAGTGGATGGAAAGGTTAAGAGTTTTCCTTCTGTCTTCTATTAACTACTATTTTTTTGTAAAATTACGGCAGTTTCTACATGGGGGGTCTGGGGAAAAAAGTCCGCAGGTTGCACAAAGGTTAATTCATAATCACCATTTTGGCACAGCAACTTTAAATCACGGGCAAGGGTGGCAGGATGACAACTAATATAAACGATGCGTTGAGGTTTTATTTCCAGTAAGGTTTCCATTACTTGGGGGTGACATCCCTTACGGGGAGGATCAAGAATAACGAGATCAGGTTTTTCGTCCATTTCCGGAAGGATCGTTTCGGTTTCCCCTAAAATAAATTTAACATTCTTAATGTCATTGACTTCGGCGTTGTGGTTGGCTTGTTGGGCGGAGATATTATAAGATTCTACGCCGATGACCTGTTTCACTTTTTGAGCTATGGGTAGTGTAAATGTACCAACTCCAGCATAAAGATCAATGACGGTTTCATTGCCTTGTAAATTTAACTTATCTAAAACTTGATTAAATAAGGCTTCAGCGACGACAGTATTAACTTGAAAGAAGGTTTCATGGCGTAAATGGAAGGTTAAACCGGCGAAAATTTCTCTCACATATAGTCTTCCTGCTAATAAATCCGTATCTTCACCGAAAATAACGTTAGTTGCTTTAGGATTATGATTCAAACAAACACCTATAACATCAGGATAGCGTTGTAACCATTTTTGAGCTTGTTTTTCAATAACGAGATTACTAACTTGTGCACTGACTAGGGTTATTAAAATTTCTCCCGTGTTTTTGCCAATACGAAAACAGAGATGACGCAGTGCACCTTTACGGCTTTTTTCGTCATAAATGGGTATCTTTAATTTTTGTAAATCTTGCTTAATTTCTGCTAATAATGGATTTAAGCGGTGGTCTTGTATGGGACACTGATTAATATTAACTATTTGATGGCTACCCGGACGATAATATCCTGCTTTAACTGCACCATTTTCCCGTACACCCAAGGGATAATTGACTTTATTGCGATAACCTAAATCATCCTTAGATAAAATACTTTCTACACTAAAGTCCCTAAATCCACCGATGCGAGTCAACGTCTCTTTCACTTGATTTTGTTTAAGTTGTAATTGATATTCATAATCGATATGTTGCCACTGACAACCGCCACATTTATCGGCAACTATACAACGGGGGCGAATACGGTATTTTGAATTTTCTTGTATCTCTTCTAGTTTTCCTTCTGCGTAATTTTTCTTTACTCTCACAATACGACTAGAAACGCGATCGCCTGTGACAGTATTAGCCACAAAAACCACTTGTTGACTAATCTTACCGATGCCATTTCCTTCACTACTAACATCTTCTATGTCCATAGAAACTAATTCGCCCTGTTTTATCATTGATAAACCTTACTTCTGTTTAGATGCACTCTTAATTATAAGCTGTCTGAATCTACAAAGAATGAAAATCAGCATGGGGCTTCTCACGGCGGAAGCGAAAACCTCAAAATCAATCTATCCTTGTTAAAAAAAAAAAGATCTGCTACAATGGTTGACTGTGTGATATTTGGAGAGGTGGCCGAGCGGTTGAAGGCGCAGCACTGGAAATGCTGTTTGGGGGTAACTTCAACGAGGGTTCGAATCCCTCCCTCTCCGTAGTCTTAAATCCCATTAGGATTAAGGTTCAGAAGTATTTAAAATAATTAAATTTGGGTAACTGCCGAGGTCATCGAATTTTAGAAAAGATTTTTAATATTGGAACAAAGCTTTACTTAATTAATATATTTAACGAATAAATTACTTAATTTCTGAGTTTCTCTTTTAATATTATGATTTTGAATAACTTTTTCTTGACCTTTTTTTCCCATTTCCGCCAATTTTTGTGAAGATAAAGTCAAAGCCGATTCCATCGCATTGGTTAAGGCATCTATATCCCCTGCCGGAATTAACCAACCGGATTCACCATTGACCACTAATTCAGGAATGCCTGCGACATAAGTACTAATAACGGGAGTACCTAACGCTAAAGATTCCATAATAACCACGGGCAAACCTTCGGCAAAGCTAGGCATTACCATTAATTTAGCTTGGGAAATTTGTTCCTTAACTTCATCACTACTCGCCCAACCTGTAATCGTAATTTGCGCTTTTATACCCAGTTTTTTAGCTAAATTCTCGATTTCTTGTCTTAATTCTCCATCTCCAACTAAAATTAGCTTACAGATTATTCCTTTCTCTTTTAATCTGGCTATGGCTTGTAATAATAATAATTGTGCTTTTTGAGGGCATAATCTGCCAACACACACTAAACGATTTTCTTCAGGAATAGGAGTAATTTCGGCCTGAATAAATTTCTCATCTAAACCACAATGGATAATGTGAATTTTTCCCCATTCTCGATAGTCACACCAACGATAAACTTGACTTTTGCCATAAGAACTGATAGTTACCACAAAAGTAGCTCTTTTTATTTTTTCTGGAAGGGCGATCGCCATGGGTTTATCAAATTCTTCAGGTCCATGAATAGTGAAGCTATAGGTGAAGTCCCCTAAAATACTGGTTATCATAGCAACCGCCGTTGAATTAGTCCCAAAATGGGCGTGAATGTGCTTTATGTCTTCTTGTTTTAACCAAAATGACAAAACACAAGCCTCTGCTAAATAAGCTAAATTTCGCAAAATTCCTCGATCTGAACCGAAACCAATCTTTATCGTTAAAATTAAAGCCTGAATAAAGTTAACGGGTTTAAGAATAAGCACTTTGAAAACATTTATTAATAATCTCCCAACACCGATATTAAGAATAAAGTGGGTTTTGTCCAACTCCTGTTTATCTTGTATCTCTACTAACTCATCTTCACTACGACGAATAGAATATCTTTGAATCTTAACTCCCATATTTTCTAGTTCTTGTATTTCTCGGCGAATAAAACTATGACTGACTTTGGGATATTGGTTGATTAAATAGGCTATTTTCATTGTTTTTGCGGTTTAAGTGTCTCTTTCAGTGCGAATCCACTGTTTTTCCCTTTTAAACAAGAATTTGAAATAAAGGGGAATTTTCCAAAGTACATATAAGGGAACTTTAATTAAAGTTATTAAAGATAAATCTTCTTTTCCAAATTTAGCCCATGCTATTAAAATCGCACCAAAAATCATTAATCCGGCGATGGCAGATAATAGAAAAGGAGTATAGCTAAGATCCAACACTATTATCAATAGAGAAATTAAAGTTAATCCTAACCATAAAGAAAGAAACAGAGATAACGGGGGAATAGATAAATCTAGGGCGATAACTAATAAATCTAGCCTTTTTTGCTTAATACTTTCTTTTAATAACAGAGGTACATAGGCGATGATACTTTCTAAATGTCCATGTTCCCAACGAGTTCTTTGAGTCGTCGCGGCCTGTGCTTTTTGGGGTAAATATCCAGTAATTGTCACAGAAGGACAAAAGTTTGGGGGGTAACCAGCTATGGCTAAATCTAGTCCTAGTTTCATATCTTCTACGATATGACTACTAGCAAGATTAACTTTTTGAATTACTTGCCAGGGGAAAGCCATTCCTGTACCAGTCAATAAACAGGGTTGTTGAATATGATATAAACCCAGAGGACGCACTAAATTTTTTACCTTAAACGCAAAAGCAGAAATTTGATCTTTTGGAGAGGGTTGTGGCGGTTTCTCCATTAAATATAACCCTTGCACTGGTTTTTTCGTAACGATCGCTTTTTCCGTCAGTGTTTTAATCCCTTCGAGATTTATGGAACAATCTGCATCAACAAAGATAACCACATCCGGTGGATTTGGGTGTAAATATTTTAAGCCATAATCTAAAGCATAACCTTTTCCTCTTAATTTTTGATTCTCTCGTTCAAGGACTTTGATACCCATTTCTCTAACTATATAAGAAGTGCGATCGCTACAATTATCAGCAATGACAATCAATTGATCTGTGGGTTTTAATTGAGAAACAATCCCTTGTAAAGTTTGACGAATAACTGCTTCTTCATTATGAGCCGGAATTAATAAAGCGATGGATGTTTTTTCCCATGTACTATCCTTAACATCCGCAGGAGGTGGGAATAAAGTTGCAGAACATTGAAATAAGAGAAAACCACTTAGGAATAAAAATAAACTGGAAAGAATTATTAATAAAAAAAGAAGAATCGATAACATAAATATTTCCTGAACTATGCCCATAAAGGAAGATCAATTAAATTTCATCATCTCATCCTAACAAATACGTGGATGAATATAAAACAATATTAATGCTGGTAAGGTGAGCAATACTACATTAGACCTCTTGCAAAAATAGATTTCTCGGTTAGGTGATTTTGGATCTTGGTCGGCATTCCCTTGCGCCTTTCGGCGGCGCGGGGTCCGACCGCTTTTGGATTTTGGATTTTAGATTGGGAAAACCTTTCTAACTTGAAAGTACACACTTTCATGCTTGGGGGTGAAATTTTTTTCATGACGACTGACTCCTGACGACCAGATTTTTTGACTTTTGTAAGAGGTCTATTTAGTTTAGTAGTTGTGCACAGAAAAATTCACTTATCTAATGGGTTATGAGTATCTCTCCCTCGAGGATTTTTGACGACGAGACGCGAACTTTTGTTAATTTAACGGCACAGGCTTTCAACTCTGGTTGTTTAGAAATAGGACAAGCATGAGGGTGGGTTAAACTATTAGCCTCGGCGTTGTCTGCCCATAAAAATCCCCAGTGCATAGGTACAAATACTGTCCCGGGTGCGATCGCTTTTGTAATTTGTGCTTTAAATTGGGCTTCTCCCCTTACGGATGTGACTTTCACCAGATCATTATCTTCTAAATCGATTTTATGGGCATCTTTCGGGTGAATTTCTAAAAATGGTTCCGGGTGCATTTTCCTAATTTTATCAATCCTACCAGTTCTGGTCATAGTGTGCCAATGCCCATATAACCGCCCAACGGTTAAAACTAAGGGATAGTCAGAGTTTGGTGGTTCGGCTAATCCACGACTGTGTAAAGAGACAAATTTGGCTTTTCCGTCCTCGGTATGAAATTTAAAATCAGTGTAAAGTCTTCTACCGTAACGATTTTCGGGGTTACTACCTTTAGGAAAAGGCCACTGAATTGAGCCATATTCATCTAAAAGTTCATGAGTCATACCGGACATATCGCAAGGGCGATTAGCGGTTAAACTCACAAATTCTCGATGCACTTGGGCAACATTGGCAAAATTAAAATACTGTTCAAAGCCCAATCTTCTGCCAACTTCAGCGAAAATTTCCCAATCTGCTTTTGCCTCCCCAGGGGGGTGACTAAAATTCGGGCCATAAGTTACCACGCGCTCAGAATTAGTCATTGTACCTGCTTTTTCACTCCATTGGGCAGCAGGCAACAGCAAATGAGCATAGTGGGCTGTTTCTGTGGGGTAATAGGCATCTTGATAAACGGTGAAGGGCGATCGCAATAGGGCTTTTTTAGTGCGTTCCAAATCAGGCATACTTACTACAGGATTCGTTGCCGCAATCCATAATAAACCGATTTCCTCTGTTTCAAACCCCGTGATCATTTCCCATGCCGTCTTGCCCACTTTATCATCGATAGAATTTGATGGCAAACCCCATAATTGTTCTACTTCCGCCCGATGTTGGGCATTTAAAACACTTCGATAGCCAGGTAAAAGATGGGCTAATCCTCCCGCTTCCCTGCCTCCCATAGCGTTAGGTTGTCCTGTCAAGGAAAAAGGACCACTTCCTACTTTACCGATGGTTGCCGTCATCAGATGCAAGTTGATCAATGTTCTTACTTTTGCAGTGCCTTCAGAAGATTGATTTAAGCCCATTGACCATAATGATAGCACTTTTTTTGATTCAGCCCAATAACGAGCGGCGGTTTCTAAATCTTCTACCTCGATACCGCACTTTGCGGCAACACATTCGGGGGGATAATGACGGATAATCTCTTTATACTCGCTAAAATAATTCGTATGTTGCTCAATAAAAGAAGAATCGATAGCATTCCATTGTAAGAGTAAATAAGCAATACCATTAAATAAATCAATGTCAGTGCCGGGTTTTATGGATAGATGAAGATCGGCAACTTCCGCTGTAGCAGTACGACGAGGATCAACTACAATCATCTTTACATGAGCATTTTTCTTATGATAAGCCCGTAAACGATTAAAAACAATAGGATGACATTCGGCGGTATTTGTACCCACTAAAAAAGCACAGTCTGTCAATTCTAAATCTTCATAGGTACAAGGGGGACCATCAGCACCGAAACTCCCTACATACCCCGATACGGCGGAAGACATACATAAACGGGAGTTAGCATCGAAATTATTGGTACCTAAACAACCTTTAATCAATTTTTGGGCGATATAGTAATCTTCTGTTTGAAATTGCCCCGAACCATACATACATATTCCATCAACGCCCATGGTTTCCCTAACAGTGTTTATTCTTCCCACAATGGCGTTATAGGCTTCCTCCCATGTTATTTGACGAAATTCTTGATCTAATTTTTCTCTAAATAGGGGATATTTGAGACGACTTTTTGCCATGGCTTCGGTGGCGGTCGCCCCTTTAACACATACCTTCCCTAAACTAGAAGGATGATTGCGATCGCCCATTACCTTCCAAATTGGATTACCTTCAGAATCACAATTAGTAGTTTTGCCTGATGAGGGAGGTTGAACTTCCAAACCACAACCGACACCACAATAAGGACAAACGGTGGTAACTTTTTTACTCATTATCTGGGATATAACAGCTCGATGCAAAATCAAAATAATTTCTTTTAATGAGAGCTATATTGTCATCAGATTTTGGGGTAAAAGGTATACTTTTATACAAATTATTTTTAATTAACAGCATCTTGCATTCTTTTAATGCTTTTTTTACATTATGATAATTAATTGTTAATTGTCAATTGTTAATTAGTTTCTCTTATTTACACTGACAACACTACCTCTAAAGTTATAGTAACTACCATCAAGTTCTAACACCGTGCCGATTTTAATTTTTTGATTAGCTAACAATGCACCATCATCAGTCATTTGTCCTTTGCCAGTAGTCAACATTAACATATCAGTACTAAATGCTACGATGGGACGGGGATCTAGTACGGCTTTGACACTTCCATCGGGTTGGTTGGCAATAGTATAGTTAGGTAATTCTTCCACAGATTCTATATTTAATGTGCCAGAAGGTTCGTTACGAACGATAATTTTTACAGTCGTATCTTTTAAGGAAGCAAGAAATTCGGGGGCATTTTTGACACTTAAACCCCTCGCTAATATATTTAATTCGATGGTATCTGAAGCACTAATACCCACTTGAGCGATGGAACCTTTAGGACCGGGTACAATGAATATACCGATCAATACTAATACGATTACGGCGATCGCACCCAAATCTAAAATACTTACTTTACCGAATAAACGACCTTTAGAGTCAATAATTTTCATACACTAATTTCATCATCAAAACAAACTCTTCAAAATATAGCATTTAACGGGGAATAGGGAATAGGGAATAAGGAATAGACAATAATTTTTTTGACAATATTTGACAATACTTGATTAAGAATATATGGTAGTTGTTAATTACTAAGATACTGGTTCCAAGATTAATTTCGATCGTTTGATATCTTCAGGAATATCGATGGGATAATTGCCATTAAAACAAGCAGTACAAAAACTTTGAGGATTTTCGTTCGTTACTTTTAACATCCCCTCTTGAGATAAATAAGTTAAAGTATCTACCTCTATCTGTTTCGCTATATCATCAACTTTTTTCGTAGCGGCGATAAGATGATCTTGACTATCGGTGTCAATGCCATAAAAACAAGGATGAGTAACGGGAGGAGAAGAAATTTTCATGTGTACTTCTTTTGCCCCAGCATCCCTTAGGGCCCGAACGATTTTACGACTTGTAGTGCCACGCACGATGGAATCATCTATAATAATAATACGTTTTCCAGCCAAAACATCTTTGAGAGGATTAAGTTTCATTTTAATACCATGTTCTCTCATGTGTTGGGTGGGTTGAATAAATGTACGCCCTACATAGCGATTTTTGATTAATCCTTCTTGATAGGTAATACCAGTGTAACGAGAATAACCGATCGCCGCAGGAATGCCCGAATCTGGTACACCTATTACCATATCAGCATCTACTACCGATTCTTTTGCCAATTGCTCCCCTAATCTTAACCGATAAGCGTAGAGACTATCATTGCCCATAATACTATCAGGACGGGCAAAATAAATCATCTCGAATATGCATAATTTATGTTGTGTTTTTTCCGCCCAAGGAACTGATGATAAACCTTCTTCGGTAATCCAAACCAATTCTCCAGGCTCAACATCTCGGATATATTCGGCACCAATAATATCTAACGCACAGGTTTCCGAAGCCAAAACATAACGAAGAGGATTTCCCTCCTCCACCATTTGACCGATAACTAAGGGGCGAATCCCGTGAGGATCTCTTGCTCCCATTATACCCACAGAAGTACCAATTACTAAACTATAGGCTCCCTTACACCATTTAAAGGCACTAATGGCCGCCTCAACCCAGTCTTTGCCACCATCTATCTCTTTTCCCATCATCAGGGCGATCATTTCCGAGTCCGTCGTGGTGATAAACTCGCAATTACGCTTATTCAATTCTTCTCTTAACTCCACCGTATTCACTAAATTGCCATTATGTGCAAGGGCTAATTTTCCTAATCTTGTACTAATTACGGCTGGTTGTGCATTTGCTTGTAAACTAGAGCCAGTGGTAGAGTAACGGGTATGACCCACCGCAATTTTTCCGGGTAGATTGGTTAAGATAGACTCACTGAAAACTTGGGAGACTAAGCCCATATTCTTGTAACAATAACAGGCTTCTCCGTCAAAAGTCGCAATTCCCGCAGATTCTTGTCCTCTATGTTGCAGTGCATATAATCCAAAATAAGCTAATTTAGCAACGGTTTCTTCTGGTGCATAAACACCAAAAACACCACAGGCTTCTTCAGGCTTGTCTTCTCTTTGGATGAGGAAATGTTCATTGGTTCCATTGTATTGGTTGTCCTTCATATTCTGTCCTGATTTTCCCTACCTGGTCAGTTAAATATTTTTATCTTGCACAAGGTCAATCTTAACAGACTTTAAGGGTATTAATTTTATTTTCCTTAACCAATTTTTAAACTAAAATTAACAATTATTCATTAACTTCCCCTCCCAGGCTATTTATAATTATTAAGGATTAGAGATCAAAATTATTATGAAATTAAATGAGTTAAATTCAGCAGAGATTGCACAAGAAGTGGCAAAAGTCAAGTATTGGCATCATTATTTAGATTTCGGGACAAACATCGTTACAAAACAGGGAAAAGAAGGTCAATTTTGTCGCAAATTTCAGGAGTGGATTTTAGAAGGCATTCCCGAAGACTTAACTAATAAAACGGTTTTAGATATTGGTGCATGGGATGGATTTTATTCATTCTCCGCCGAAAAAAGAGGTGCAAAAAGAGTTTTAGCTACTGATTCTTTCGTCTGGGAACAAAGAGAATTATACGGTTTAGATCACAATTTTTGGCGTGATTTTGGAGCGGGAAAACAAGGTTTTGAATTGGCTAGAAAAATCTTTAATTCTCAAGTAGAAGACTATAATATAGACGTTTTAGACTTAAATCCTGACATAATTGGCACATTCGATGTTGTCTTTTTTTTAGGAATTTTATATCATATGAAATATCCATTATATGCCCTTGAAAAAGTAAGAAGTGTCACCAAAGAATTATTAGTTTTAGAAACTCATATTAGTCTATTTTTTAGCTTATTTCCTCAACCTTTAATGCGGTTTTATCCCCATAATGAATTAAGCAAGGATGTTACAAATTGGACAGGGGCAAATATAGCCATGGTAAAATCATGGTTATTAACGGCAGGTTTTAGAAAAGCAGAATTAGTTAAATGGCGGAAAGATAGGGCGATTTTTCACGCCTGGGTTTGAAATGATTAACAATTAACAATATTTCTCTATAAAAACTCAATAATTTATCAGGAATTTTAGGACAGAGTTGCGTTATTTTTTGACTGATTTTTTAAGTATTCAAATACTGATTTATCACCAATATCAGAGGGAATTTCTTGGATAGATTTTCCCATAAGAAACACTAGAAAGAGTAGACTCCATATAGTTAACAAGATTTGTTCTAGTTGTAGGGGTAAAATCCCCATCAGATAACCGAATAGTAAACCAGGAATAATCGCGCTTAAAATCTTCGCTTCTATACGATTAAAACAAAATGCCTCTTTTATAAAGATTCCTGTTAAACTGGCAAAAACAAAACCAATACCCAATAAACTTAAGGGTTGATTTTTGATCAAAATGACTAAGGATTCTTGACTTTTCACGGCGAAAATGATGGTGCTGACAGTACCAATTAACCAAAAAATTTTTAGAGTGTTGTGTAGAGGTTTTAAATAAATATGAATTGTTTGTAAACTTACCCCTAATCCCAGAATAAATAAAGCAAATAACACCGTTAAAACTTGTTCAATAATCGGGGTCAGACCTTGCCATAAGAATAAGATACTTCCCGCAGAAAAACTTAATCCTGCTACGGCTAAACCAAGACGGTATATCATCACTTCACGCTGATCTTTTTCCGTGATGGTAAAATTACCAAATTGACCTTGATAAATATTAGATTCCATTGTCATAAATTTAATTAATTATTACTCTAATTTGGTCGCAATATTGTTTATTTAACTTCATTTTAGCACTACCGCCGTTAACTGCCATTTCTAACCATCCATGACTACCAATTAAGGCTAATAAATCTCCTTGATTGACACTGCTATAGGTGAGATGACAATTAATATTATTTTCTTTTTCTATAACATACCATGATTTATTATTAAGTATATTAGCAGGGATATTAGTAACTAAATTACCGTAAATATCGATATATTGAATTGAACCAATAATTTCTCGGTCTTTAATAATAATAGGCTTAACATTTAGGTTAACTAAACTCTCCTCTTTCATCACTTTTCCTAACTCATTTAGACTTACTCCCTTACTCAAATAAGCCCCTATGGGGGCAAAAATATCTCTCCCGTGAAATGTACTGCTAGCATTGCTATTAAGCCAATATTTATTATTAGTTAATTCAATAATTTGTTTCGGTTTATATTTACTCAACACACCGCTACAAATACCATTATCTGGACATACTAAATAACCCTTTTCAAAGTCGATAGCAATAGCTTTTCTACTACTGCCAACTCCGGGATCAACTACGGCTACATGAATGGTGTCATCAGGGAAAAAATCAACGGCATTCATCAAAGCAAACCTGGCAGCTAAAATATTTTGACTAGGAATTTCATGAGTTAAATCAATTAAATCTACGTCGGGATTAATGGTTTTAATAACTCCTTTCATCACTCCAACATAAATGTCTTGTAAACCAAAATCTGTTAACAATGTTATCATAATCTTTTTTTATATATAGCAATCGGGAATCATTTATGAGAGCGATCCATACATTGACAGTTTCGGAAAATGAAATAAATAATGACCACTAAATATCGCGAATAATAAGCAAAAAAATATTTAAAGCAACAAATAATCAATTTTAATTATCGTAACTTTATTCTTCATTCTCAATTTTCTTACTTTTGAAAGAAGCAGATTAATCATTAAGAGTTTGTAACAAATGATACATAACCACCAAAAATGGGTATCATGAAAGTATAAGGAGAAAATAGTAAAAATCAAATTAAATGAGGTAGAAAAACTATGAATATTACACGTAAAGCTAAACTTAATGCTAATGCTGGTCAAGCCTACAAGGAAAGTTTGCGGAAAAATTTAGAACACCGTTTAGAAGTAGCTAGAAGCCAAGGTGATCAAAAATTAATTGAACAATTGGAAAAAGAAGCAACTTACTTACATTTAAAATAAAGTTCAAACAAATAATAAAGGTTTATCTTTGAGGGGTGCAAAAGCATCGGCATCGAAACGGTAAAGACTGGCCGGCCTTCCTGCACCTTTGTAAGCCTTTTTTCCAGTGTCGATTAAAAACCCTAATTTCAGTAAACGAGAGCGAAAATTGGAGTAATCGGTGAAATTTTCCCCTAGAACGGTGGTATATAGTTGATAAAGATCATAAAGGGTAAATAATTCTGGTAACACTTCAAAAGCGATGGGGCTGTACTCCAACTTGTTGCGTAATCTTTGATAACCGTACTCTACAATGCGATTGTGATCAAAGGCAAGGGGGGGTAGGAAGTCTAACGTCATCCATGTGGCACTTTTTATATCTTTGGTGATTTGTGCTTCTTTATATCTGACTAAAGCGAAATAACTTACGGATAAATAACGCACTCCAAAACTGTCGGATGATTCTCTGGGATCTCGATGAGGATCACCAAAGGTGTATAATTGTTCTAAATAAAGATTATCGACCTGTATTTTTTCCGCTAAAGTTCGATAAGCCGACGATTCTAAAGATTCTCCTTGCCTTACTAATGTACCGGGTAAACCCCAATATTCTTTAAATGGTTCTTCTTCTCGTTTTACCAGTAAAATTAACAGTTTATTGTTAGTGGTATCCACAGAAAAAATGACATTATCCACCCCCACTTTAAAGTCTGCCAAGGAATGGCTTAAATTAAGCACTTTTTTCTTCATGCAAATATAAACAATTTTCTTCAATATAGGTTTTTACTTTATCAGTTAACACCCCTTGATCATGGTTAGTGCGATAATCCGTTGAGGAAAAAGGCGGAATTTGACAATGGGCGACGGAACATCCTAAACTATGATGATTAATTTTATCTACGACTTTCTGCTTGATAGTATAACCCTCACGGGGGATTAATAACACTTTCAAGCCTTGCCATAGCTTTTGTGCTTGATACCATGTAAAAATTTGCGGGGCTAAATCTCCGCCGATGACGATGGTTAAATCAATATTTTGTCCCCATTTTTCCCTTGCTTTTTCTACAGTATATATCGTACGGCGATGGCTTATTTCAGGACAATGAATAATATTACTATCAGTCAAATTAAGATCCTCAATGAGCAATTCTAACATCCGACGACGGTGACATAAATTACTACCATGTTTCTTAAAAGGATTATCCGAAGCATAAACCGCCACTAAATCATAATTATCACTTAAGTAATTTAATATATTTTTATGAGCAATGGTTGGAGGATCTGCACTTGTACCAAAAATAGCGACACTCATCATTCACTGTTCATTATTCATTGCCATCGGGGGATATTCTAAAGAAACTGAGCCTAAATAACCTTTACGAAAATCTTGCAGTAATTGACGGGCAACCCGTTCGAGATCATTATTGTACTTCAACTTTGCCAACTTAATGGTAAATTCTTCCCCCGTCATCTCTAAAGGATCTAAACCATAGCGAGAATGCAATACAGATTCTGTGCCTAAATTGACTAATAAATCAATAAAAGCCTGTGCCACTTCTTGATTGTTATAAGCTGCATCGCCAATATCCTCACAAATAGCTAACTTCAAGGCATCCTCTTGATTTTCTAGCTTTAAAGGAATTATACCCGGAGCATCTAATAATTCTATTTCTTCGGAAATCCGCACCCATTGCAACTGTCTTGTTACCCCCGCTTTTCTCGCACTAGCCACCATTTTACGCTTCAGTAAACGATTAATTAAAGCCGACTTACCCACATTGGGAAAACCAATCACCACCGCACGTACAGGACGAGGTAACATACCACGATTCCGCCTACGTTCATTAACAGCTATACCTGCCGACTGAGAAGCCTTTTGTATGGCCTTAACTCCTCTACCATCTTTGGCATTAGTAAAAAAAGGAATTTCCCCCTGACATCGAAACCAATTACCCCACTCCTCACGCAAAGTGTCGGTAATCATATCTTCTCGATTCAAAATTAAAATGTGCGGTTTTTCGCCAATCCATTCTTTCACTTGGGGATGATGGGAAGCCAAAGGTATTCTTGCGTCTCTGACTTCTAATACTACATCAACTTTTTTTATTTGTTCTTTTAATTGTCTCTCCGCCTTGCTAATATGTCCAGGATACCATTGAATCAGTGCCATAACCAAATTTATAAATAATTGAAGGCGTTGGATTAAACATTTAGATCAAGGATAATTATAACTGTTTTTCGGCAAATCCTAGTTATGACTTATCCTCAGTTTCCCTTGCTAATTTATCTGCCATTTGTTTGGTTAAGGTGATTAATTCTGTGGGAACTAACATTACTGTTGTGGTATTATTTTCGGCTCCAATTTCTGTCAAGGTTTGTAACCGTCTTAATTCCAAAGCAATGGGATTGTTGGAAATTTGCTGACTGGCTTCGGATAACATCAAGGAGGCTTCTTTTTCGGCGGCGGCTTTGATTAAACGGGATCTTTTTTCTCGAATGGCCTCCGCTTCTTGTGCCATCGCCCTTTGCATGGACTGAGGAATTTCTACATCTTTCATTTCCACTCTTTCAATAACTATGCCCCAAGGTTCGGTAATTTCATCCACAATTTCTTGAATTTGACGGTTGATTTTATCTCGGTTGCGCAGAATATCATCCAGGATATTTTGCCCGACGACATTTCTTAATGTTGTCATAGAGGCTTGATAAACCGCCATTTCATAATCTTCTATTTTATTAATTGCACGATCAGGATCCAAGACTCGATAATACAATACAGCGTTTACTTTGACGGTGACACTATCGGCGGTAATGGTTTCTTGGGATTTAATGTCAACGGTTTTAGTACGAATATCAATTTTGGCTTTTTGGTCGACTAATGGTATTGTCCAATATAATCCAGGTCCTTTGATCCCATTCATTCTACCGAGTCGAAAAATTACTCCTCTTTCGTATTCACGATCGATTTTAAAGCCGGTTAAAACAAATATTATTACGGGGATAAGTAGGGAAAGGGTCGCTTCCATGGTTTTCAGAGAAAATAATGTTTATTTATTTTTATTATAAAACAATAGTAGCAAGGGCGAATGCTATTCGCCCCTAAGTTTTAACGACAATTCACCTCACCATTAATTGCCTAAGTCGATTTTGACAGGTTTAACCTTCCAAATCTCATTGCAGTATTCGTTAATAGTACGATCGCTAGAAAACTTAGCCATGCGCGCACTATTGAGAATTGACATTTTCGTCCATTTTTCTTGATCTTGATAGGCGACGGCCACTTGTTTTTGACACTCTACATAAGTATGATAATCTGCCAAAAGCATATAACTATCATCAGATAACAGGGAATCGACAATGGGTTTGAATAACTCGGTATCCCCATGACTGAAATAACCCTCAGCAATACGATCAATTACCTCTTTTAACTCAGAGTTTGTTTCATAGTAGTGTCGGGGGTTATAGCCATGAGCTTTAGTTGCATATACTTCTTCGGCGGTTAAACCAAATAAGAAGAAGTTTTCTGCCCCGGCCTCTTCCCGAATTTCAATGTTGGCACCGTCTAAAGTACCGATAGTTAAAGCACCATTCATGGCAAATTTCATATTACCAGTACCAGAGGCTTCTTTCCCCGCTGTGGAAATTTGTTCCGATAAATCCGCGGCTGGATAGATTTTTTGTCCTAAAGATACATTAAAGTTAGGCAAGAATACCACTTTTAAACGTCCTCTCATCTCGGGATCTTTATTGACAACATCAGCGACACTATTAATTAATTTAATAATCAATTTTGCCATGAAGTAACCAGGGGCTGCTTTGCCACCAAAAATAAAAGTACGAGGTACGATGTGCAGGTCAGGATCACGTTTGATGCGATTATAAAGGGTAATGATATTTAAAACATCCAAGTGTTGGCGTTTATACTCATGAATCCGCTTAACTAAGACATCGAAAATAGAGTTAACATCAACTTCAATCGCCCTTTGTTTGAAGATATATTCAGCCAATCTTTGTTTATTGGCTTGTTTGATGTCACGCCACTGACGACAAAATTCAGGATCATCTACATATTGCTCAATTTTTTGAATTTGCCCTAAGTCTTTTACCCAACCATCCCCAATTTTCGAGGTGATTAATTTAGACAACTCAGGATTACTTAATACCATCCAACGGCGGGGGGTAACCCCATTAGTTTTGTTGTAGAATTTTTCAGGCCACAACAAGGCAAAAGCGTTGAGGGTATCTTGTTTTAACAATTGGGTATGTAAAGCCGCTACCCCGTTAATGGCATGACTACCGATACAAGCTAAATTTGCCATGCGTAATCGTTTACCGTTCTCTTCACCGATAATAGAAACTTGAGAGATTAATTCTTCGTTGTCGGGATACCATGTGCGCACATCCTCAAGAAAATTATGGTTAATTTCATAAATAATTTCCAGATGACGGGGGAGGAGTTTTTCGAATAGGCCTAATTCCCATGTTTCTAAGGCTTCGGGCATTAGGGTATGGTTAGTATAAGATAAGGTTTTTTGGGTAATATACCATGAGCGATCCCAATCTAAACCATGTTCATCCACAAATAGACGCATCAATTCCGCTACAGCGATAGCAGGGTGAGTATCATTAAGTTGAATAGCCATTCTTTCATGGAAGTTATCCAAATTTTTGTTATTGCGCAGATGGATGCGGATTAAGTCTTGTAAGGATGCAGAAACAAAGAAATATTGTTGTGCTAAACGTAATTCTTTACCGGCAGGGGTATTATCGTTGGGGTAAAGTACTTTGGAAATAGTCTCCGAGTTAATTTTTTCTTGCACCGCACGATCATAGTTGCCAGCGTTGAAGGCTTCAAAGTTGAACTCCTCACTAGCTTCTGCTTTCCATAATCTTAGAGGATTTACGGTGTTAGTTTTATAACCCGGCACTGGGGTATCATGAGGGATAGCGATCACCGTGCGATCGGGAATCCAAGAAACACGGTAATGTCCTTTACCGTCGTGATAACCTTGAGTATAGCCTCCTAATTTAACAGCTACGGTTTCATCAGGACGAGGCAATTCCCAAGGATTACCAAACCTCAACCAGTTATCGGGGATTTCTCCTTGCCAACCGTCCCGTAAAAGTTGGAAAAAGATGCCAAATTCGTAGCGAATGCCATAACCAATGGCAGGAATTTCCAAACTAGCTAAAGAATCGAGAAAACAAGCCGCTAACCGTCCTAAACCCCCGTTTCCTAAGCCTGGATCTGGCTCTTCTTCGATTAATTTGTTTAAATCCAAGCCTAATTCAGCGATAACTTTCTCAATTTCTTCGTAAATGCCGAGGTTAACTAAATTATTGCCTAAATACCTACCCATCAAAAATTCTGCGGAGAGATAACAAACTAATTTGGTGTGCGGATTTTTTTTGTAGGTGTCAGTGGTTTTTAAGAAACGGTGCAACAATCGATCCCGAATAGTATAAGCTAAGGCTACATAATAATCATAATTCGATGCCTGACTACGATCAATCCCTTGAATGTAGAAAAGGTTATCCAAAAATGCCCTTTTGAGGGTTTCCGTACTCATGCCGGTGCGATCGTCTTCTACTTGAATAGTAGGGGTACAAAATATTTCTGAGGTGATTTCTTGTGTCATACTTATTTTCCATACTCTCTATAACTTTAAGGTTATACGATTTTTCCCCCATCCGACTATTTTTTATCTTAATGTGCAAAGAAGACCCTCGTCATAAACTCAAAGACCTAATCGTTTTGGCGAGGGATGAATTGGCACCAACAAACAAACATTGCAACAGCAATTCCTTTTTCCTCGATATTTTAACAATCAACCAGTAATTTG
>CAVVOP010000029.1:0-6548 GCA_963749915.1 uncultured cyanobacterium | reverse complement strand
ATCCACTAAATTATTGATTCTTACCCCCTATCCTGCTGTAGAAAATACCCTTACTTACTGGTTAACTCAACCTCATAGTGACGAAGAAAAGCTATCTCTTTTAGTCACCCTTTGTCAAGGCTTTTTTTATCTCTCTCAAAATGGTTGGTATTCCCTTAATCTATCTGCTGATTATATCTCGATCGACACACCAATTAAATTTTATGATTTAACCCATATTTATCCCCAAGAAATCGAATTAAACAGTGGCTTACTAGGGAATTACTGCGCACCAGAATTAAGCTATATTAAAGAAATAAATGAATCAATGAGTAGTTATGTCATTGGTAGCCTAATGTATCAGATGTTTCACGATAACAGACTACCAAATCAAGAAAAATTAACCATTAACTTAACACCAAAAATCTATCAAATTTTACAAGTTTGCTTATCACCCATTGCCGAAGAAAGATACTCATTAAATCAACTATTAAAACTACTAATCGAAACGAGAAATAGTTTAAGACAAAATATAATCTCATGGCAAATTGCAAAAAAATCGATACTAGGTTTATCTCCAAAAAGATTAGTTAACGAAGACAGTTATGGTGTCAAACAGCAAGAAATAAACCAAAATAATGTAATTTTAGCAGGTATAGCCGATGGCATGGGAGGAATGGCACAAGGAGAATTAGCCAGTAAATTATCCATTCAAACCTTATTAGAAACCCCCTTCAATTTTCAATTAAACAATGCAGAAAATCAACAAAAATGGCTAACAGAAATCTTTAATCAAGCAAACCAAAACATTAACCAACAAGTAAAAGAAGGAGGCACAACATTAAGCGTAATTTTAGCGATAAATAATCAATTAACAATTAGTCATGTCGGGGATAGTCGTATTTATTTAATTAGAAATAGAGAGATAAAACAACTCAGCGAAGATCATTCTTTAGTTAATATGTTATTAGCTAGTGGACAAATTACAGAAGAAGAAAGCCTTCATCATCCTGATAGAAATGTCCTTATTAAATCATTAGGCTCAAAATCAATTTTAACCTCTGGTTATGTGCAAGATTTAAGTAAAAATAGTGATAAAATATATCTGACTTTAGAAGATAAAGATCTATTAATCTTATGTAGTGATGGAATCTGGGATTATTTGACAAATCAAGAGTTTTTAGAGATTTTTACTCAGGAAAATAATATGGATTCAGCTATAAATAAAATTACACAACAAGTGTTAAATCAAGGTGCTTCCGATAATGCCACTATTATAGCCTTACAATGCACAATTACACCCTATAAATTTTAATCATCTTAGCGGTACTTAAACAAAAAAAAGAAAGAAAAACAGGCTCAAAACCTTATTGGTTAAGAGATATACATAAAAGGGATAAAAACGGCTGAAACGTAGATATAACAACAAAGAGCATAAATTAACCTAAAATTATTGATATGCAAAAGGTTGAGCCTGTTTTTAGTTTAAAAATGTTTAAGTACCGTTAGGGCGATGCAATCCCCAGCATTTTCTCCAATATAATAAAAATAAATGGCTCTCTTACTTTGAGTATGATAAATTATTTGTTGAGATAGGGCAATGGGCAATGGGCAATGGGCAAAGGAAGTTATTAAAATAATAAACCCATCTTCCGCACGTCAAAATGTTTTCATTCTGAAATAAGAGTTTCAGCGATTTTTGCGATCGCCAATTTATGTATTTTTTATTATTTATCTAGTATTCTTTTGGGTTTGACCGTACTATTTTAAATGCTTCAAAGTGACGTGCGGAAGGTGGGATAAACGATAAATTTTACAATTTTATTTAACTATAATCATTATTTAATGAAGTTTATAGCCTTTATTTATTATTAAGTTATCATAACTACTGTAGAAGAGCCAAATAAATTGGTAGAAATAATTAATAAAAAGTACGAACATGATCAAAAAAACAATTAATTTAGCAGAAAATCAAGAGATAAATCAAAAAAAAAACTGATAATTTAGGAATATCAGAGGAAGAATTAATCCAAAATATTTTGACTTAATTTCCAAACGAGAATATAAATATAAATAATCCATTAGTAAATTTTTTAAAGGAGGCAGAAACTATCTCTCACAAGCATCAACTACCAGAGGGATATATATTCAATCGATCATTTTATCCGATCATTTTATCAAAAAAATAGAATAAGAATATAAAAATAAAATACCATGATTCAATGCCCAGCCTGTTTAGAAGATAATCCCATCGGCACAAATAATTGTCAAATTTGTGGTTATTCTCTAGTAGAATTTAACAGCGATAATGACACAAAACAAGACAAAAATACCAATAATTTTTCTCCCCATCACTTACAACCAAATACTCTTCTATTAAATGGGCGTTATCAAATATTAGAAACCCTCGGAGAAGGCGGTTTTGGTATCACCTATAAAGGAATATATTTAGCTAAAAATATCACCGTTGCTATTAAGGAATTATGGCCTGAAAAATCTGCTAGAGTTGATAATAATGTAATTTGGTCATTTAATATCCCCCCAAAAGAAAAACAATTACAAATTCATAAATTTAAACTAGAAGCGGATAATCAAAAAAAATGTAGTCATACAAATATTCCAAAAATTTATGATTGTTTTGAGGAAAATAACACCGTTTATATAGTAATGGAATTTATTGAAGGAAAATCCCTATTTCAAATTTTAAAAGAAGGGGGTGTTTTCAATGAAACTAAAGTAAAAAAATACTTTATTCAGATAGCAGAAACCTTAAAAATAGTTCATCAAAATAACTTATTACATCGAGACATAAAACCAGAAAATATTATTATTAATGATCAAGACAATCCAATTTTAATCGACTTTGGAGCAACCAAAGAATTTATTGACGGCATGACAAGTGTAATGAGTACCACTTTAACTCATGGATATGCCCCCTATGAACAGTATAGCAATAAAAGTAAACGATTTGTGGCAACGGATATTTATGCTTTATGTGCTTCCATGTATGAATTATTAACAGGAAATTTGCCTAAAGATTCCGCAGATAGAGTCGATTCTATCTTACATAATAAAGGTGTTGATCCCTTAATTTCTCCTCGTCAATTACGTCCTGAAATTAGCCCTTTAATGGAGAATGTTATTTTAACAGGAATGCGAATTAAAGTAGAAGAAAGATTCCAAACTGCGGAGGAATTAATTAAGGCTTTAAAGGGTAATTTTCTTTCTCCTCTCCATAAAAAAGCCCAAGATTTTATTAAACAAAATAATTTAAGAGAAGCCATCAAAGCCTATCAAAATTGTTTGCAACATGAGCCTCATAATAGTCAAGCAATGATAGAATTAGCTTTAATCCAAATCCATATTAATCCCCAAGAAGCGGAAATAACTGCCAATCAGGCAATAAAACTCAATCCTGATGACGGTAGAAGTTATGGGATATTAGGCTTAATGGCTTGTCGTCAGGGAAAATGGCAAAAAGCGGTATCAGACTTACAAAAAGCCTCCTTATTAGCGCCCCAACAAGCATGGATTAAGAGTAATTTAGCTTGGGGGTTAGGTAAGTTAGGGAAATGGCAAGAAGCCGAAAATGTAATTAATGAAGCCTTATCTCTTGATAATAATTGCACTTTTTCTTTAGGGGTGAAGGCATGGATTTTAGCGCAACAACGAGAATGGAAGGCAACTATACCCCCGGCTACTCAAGCCATTTTTAAATCTAAGCAATCTAATACTAATAACAGTAAAGAAATACAAGAATGGGTATATCCGATGCTAATTTTAGCCTTAAAACAGGCTGTTATCACCAAAAATGCTCAAGATGTAGGCAGAAAAATTGATGATTTTTGTCAGCAAATCCCTGATAGTGCTTATGGTTGGGGGTTAAAAGGTTGGTATGAAGCAAAAGAAGGAAAATTAAATGAGGCTATTAATTATTATCAAAAAGCTATTGCTAAGGCAGATTTTCTCCACTGGATTTTACTTAATCAAGGATTAATTTATGAGAGGCTAAATCAAGAAAATAATGCTATTAATTGTTACCAACAATATGAACAAAAATTTAAAGATAATTATTTAGTTTATTATCGTTTAGGTATGTTATTTGCTCATCAAAATCAATGGTCAAAAGCTCAAATTTATTTAGAAAAATCCGTTAAACTTAATAATCAATTAGCCGAATTGTATCATAATCTAGCATGGATTTTATTAAATCAGAAAAAGTTAGATAATGAGGATATAAAAGTACGAGATATAATCAATAATTATCAACAAGCTATTAATTTGTATTCGCCTCAAGATTCTTCTTATTCAAATCAGTTAAGAAAACAATTAAATTAATATCCCTCTTTTGTCACTTTCCGTTTTTTCCTATTATTAATAGTTTTCATAACTGTTCAAAATCAAAGGATTAAACATACTACAGATTATTTTTGTCGATCTGGTTCTAACGGATTTTGTGGGTGGCTAATTTTTCAGCAGGTCGGCGGCCATTTAGGGAACTGGCAATCAATAGATTCTGTAGCCAGTTGTCGTGATAACTCCATCCATTTAGATCAACGAAAGGTGAATGACGAGAAGAGTCTTTTGAGCGAGTTCTTACGACCTAAGGGTGAAAATTCCAAATTAATGCCATTGACCGTAAATACTGTTTAGCGGACTCTCTATTTCCATGAAAATATCGCATATTAAACAATAATCTATCTTGGTGGTTCATCAATCGGTCAAGCATATTGCTTGTTCGATGGGAATCAGGAAAACGATACGCTACTTTGAATTGAGAAGCACGACGACACAATTTTCTCAGTCGGTTCAGTGTCTTTTTCTTTTTCAATACCTTCGTCAAAAAAAGACCATAAAAAGTACCCTTTGTCAAAAATTTTGATAGGACAAAGCAAAGTTTCTTGATTATTTTTCTTATTTCGTTTCCATATTGCTAATATTGATCGGATGTATTGCCCCAATATTTGCCACTCGATTTAATATCTGAGAAATCAAAATTGGTTGTGGTTTTTGACCGAAGTAATTTTATCAATTCGTCAAGGTATCTAAAGCCACGATAGAAGGCTTTGAGATCTAAAATACTGAAATCATCCACAGAATTACGACGAAAATGTTCCAATATTTTCTGGGAAAAATTAACCATGAAAAAAGCCAAATTTACCATATTAGTCACCGCTGTTTGGGAAACATTCATAAAATCTTCCAAACCCCAAAATTGTTTGGTGTCACGAAAATTGAACTCAATTTGAAATCTCAATGAGTAAAGTTCTACTAGCTTTTCAGCACTGAGAGTTAAGTCTGTGGAAAATAAAATTACATGGCCTTGTTCACCAGTTTTTCCATTAGTTTTCAAAATAATCACAACATTGAGAGCTTGAGCAAACTCTTTATGCAATACTTGTAGTTGATAATACTCTAAAGCACCAATCTCCTTGACTACTACTAAACTGTAGAAATTCTGAGGCAAAGTTTACGAGGATTGACTTTGACACCATATTTACATTTGGCATTTTCCCCTTGATAAGGTAAATACAATGCACTATCATGGCGTAACTTACTGACTAAATGTAGTCCAATATCCGTGTCATTTGTGCTGCATTATGATGTCCGAACTTACCATCGAGTAGTAGATATTTCAGAGCAATGGTATCACCAATCAGTTGACAGTAATGCTAGAAGCATTCCTTTAAGCCGAAATAGCTCACTCGATAGTGTATATTGACTTTTGTCTTTATTTTTTGAGCCTTTGGGGCGACCTCGTTTTCTTTTTTTGACCGTTGGTGGTGTAGTAGTATTAATATTACTTTCATCGGCGAACTTTGATTATTTGTTCAATTCGTAACGGATAAGATTCTCTTTTTTCTAGTCCCACTAAAGAAAGAGCAAAAAATGCTAATCCCTTGACTGGAGCATTGGTCAAGCTGGAAAAGAACCAATCAACACCATATGTATGTTTTCCTGACTTGGTTGTGACTACTTCATCACCGGCAATGGCATAACTTTCTTCCCGACGAAAACAATGAGTGCGAAAGAACACCCACATTAGGGTTGGCCAATTTTGGGGGCGATGACAAAATCTTTGAATAGTTCGATAGCTTCCACCCTTACCTGCCCACCTTGAGATTCCTAACATGGTGACTCGACCACTCATGGCGAACATTCCTTGAATTATGCAAGCTAATTGCTTCAAACTTGTATCGTCAATTTGAAAAGTGAGGCAAGTTAATAATGCTAAAATATCTGGCATGGGCTTTTGTGGAAACTGATATTTGATTTTTAATCTAGTTTCTTACAAAAGCTCTCTTGACAGCAAGTTTTATTTCCCTTATTCATTTTGGCGAAGGTATTGCTAAAAGTGTTATTATTGTTAATAATTATTTTATATTCAGCTTCGCTGGCAACAGGTAAGGAGATGCTTTTGTCTCCTTTAGTAGAGTGTGTCATCTTAAGAATTAAGCTTTTAAATGATCAACGGCTTGACTACCTTAACCGAAGAAGTAACACTCTGTCATTAGTAGGCGATCACTCACTGCTAAAATCCCCTACCCACAAAATCCGTTAGAACGAGA
>CAVVOP010000028.1:0-29285 GCA_963749915.1 uncultured cyanobacterium | reverse complement strand
TGGGAGAGATTTTGCACCTTTGCTCGTGAACCAGAACAGCGTAAGGTAGGGATCGATGCTCGTGTAACCATAGAAGGAGTCGCTTACGAAGTAGAACCAGATTTAGCTGGAGAAAAAGTGACATTGTGGTGGGGTTTATTTGATAATGAGCTTTATGTAGAGCATCAAGGACAGCGTTATGGTCCTTATACTCCCGTAGGAGGTCCGATTCCACTACATCGCTACCGCAGTTTTAAGAAAACTAAGAAAACTAAAAGAGCCGAACGGATTGAAAAACTGGCACAACAATTAGGTTTACCAGCAGAGGCAGTCTCAAAAAATACCCAGCTTCAGTTTTTGGCTTCTAACCCTATCAAAGAGACGGTTTTAATTCCCTTTCAAGATCCAGATCCTTTTCAGGAGTTTACTTATCCGAGTATTCTCTCTGCCAAAAGAGCCATTGCGGATTATCTCCATAAACCCTTAGCCAAACTCAATCAAGAGCAGATGGCGTTTATTAATCAGATTTTGAGTGAGACTTTAAATAAAAAAGCAATTTTGGAACAAGTGAAAAATTATTTTGAAGAGGAGGGAGGAAAAAATGCTGATTGAGGTCATGAAAGAATATAACCTGGTCAAAGAATTCAGAAAAGCAGGTTATTACGAAACACCAGAGCAAAAGCAGTTATTCTCCGAACTCAAAGCAGCGATTTTAAATGGTAAGTTAGTCGCATTGACGGGAATAGTAGGTTGCGGGAAAACTGTTACTTTAAGAAAATTACAAGCTATTTTCAATCAAGAAGGGAAAATTTTGGTTTCCAAGTCATTAGCGGTAGAAAAGCAAAAAGCAACCCTCCCTAGTTTAATCTCTGCTCTGTTTTATGATTTATCACCAGATAAAACCTTGAAAATTCCTTCTCAGGGAGAAAAACGGGAGCGACAACTCAGAGAGCTAATTTGTAAAAAACGAAAAAAGCCTGTAGCCTTATTTATTGATGAAGCCCATGATTTATACAGTAGTACTTTAACCGGACTAAAACGAATCATTGAAGTAGTTGAAGATGGAGGGGGTACTTTATCTGTTTTATTAGTGGGACATCCAAAACTGAGAAATGATTTACGTCGTCCGACCATGGAAGAAATCGGTTATCGTACAGCAGTATTTTCTCTGGATGGTTTAATTGGTTCTCGTCGGGAATATATTGAATGGTTACTCAGTAACTGTATGGCAAGTAAAAGTAAATGGCAGGAGGTCATCACACCCGAAGCGGTTGATTTATTAGCGACAAAATTAAGAACACCTTTACAAATTGAACAACATTTATCTTTAGCTTTTGAGTCCGCTTATCAGACAGGGGAAAAACCGATAACTGATACTTTGATTAATTCGATCTTATCGAAGCAAATAGATGATTTAGAGCCGACTTTAACCAGGCATGGATACAATGTACGCAATTTAGCTCAACAGTTTAATACCAAGCCAGCGGAAATTAGGTTATTGTTCAAGGGACAATTGGATCCTATACGAGCTCAAGATTTGAAGGAACAGATGTTGGCAGCAGGGTTACCAATTTAAAATCTATTATGGTGGGTATGCTTCTAACCCAGCCTTCATAGCACCTTCAACAGTTCCATCTAAGTATCCTGAACCAGGAAACATCCATTCGTCTGGATCATAACGATTTCTTATTGCATCTTTTCGGGAGGTTGTGCAAAAAAACCCAAAATGTTTTACTAAATTAAGTAATTCACAAGGTAAAATAGCCTTTGGTGCCTCGCTTAAAATCTCACAATCCACGATTAGTCTGATGAAATTTCTGTTGATAGTGCCAGCTATCTACCTCCTTGGTATTATTAATTCAATATGTTATGGATCTCCAAGATCTAGAGAAATTCAATGCCATTTGTGCATCTATGAATAATCTACAGACCTCTGATCCTAAAGCGGAAAAGATAAAAGCTAAATGGGCTTATGCTTTTGTTGCCTTTGTTGGCGCGCTGTTATGGCCTGTGCTTTTAGTCCATAAATTTAGGAGAACAGAGGAAGCTGATTAGAGTTGGTAGATGGTTCTCAATATAGTCTTTAAGGTGGGTATGCTTCGAGACCTGCCATCATCGCCCCTTCAACGGTACCATCCCGGTGTCCTGAGCCAGGAAACATCCACTCATCAGGATCATAGCAATTGTCACTGGACTTATAAATGGCAAAATCCCAGGAATTTAAGTCTCCTGTATATGTCAAGCGACAGATTTGTCGTTGATTACCCATAAAGTCAATGCGGTCGAGATAGAGATGATTGCCCCGGTAGCGAGGTACGTACTTGGCCATGTATTGCTGACCAACTTCCTGATTAAACTGCTCTATTATTTTCTCTACCTGAGCTTTAACTTGAGCCGGAATAGATGCCTTTGCCATAACGAAGGTTAAGTAAAAAAAGTTCTCGGGAAAATATTAACCTAACTATAACTGATCAATCGCCGTAAAATTATTAAAAATCTTAGTTAAGTTTTCTTAGTTAAGATTTTTATCTTATATATCAGTTTCTTTACTAAGTGACAGGAGAAAGTATCTGAGGAGATAAAAAGCCATAATTAAGAGGGGGCAATAATCATAGCTTATTTGCAGTTAATTCTGTCTCAGACTGTAATGATTGCTGTCTCATTTGCATTTAATTCTGTCTCAGTTGCAAATAATCCTGTCTGAAATGAAAATTATAGTTGCAAATAATCCTGTCTCAACTGTTTATGATTGCAGTCTCTTACATCTATTAGAAAAAAATAATTTAACGAATTCAGTAGATTTTGAGGTTGAAAAAGGCGATCGCTTTTGTATTACAGTTTGTACTTTGTCGTTGTACGTTTTTTAAGATCTAAAATATTAGATAAGTCTGTAATACTTGTGCAGAAATGGATTGGGCGAAGTTAGTTCAAAAATATTATTTTCTCTGTTAACAAACCTGCTGAATGTCGGTTCCTATCGTCTTACATCGATATTTTTGATAATGGCTTATTATATCATCTTCAAAGGGCGATCGTACGCGAATAGGCTTTGCAGTAAGCACCTAGATGAATTACTGATAAATATAACTAGAAAATTGAGGTAAATTTTGTTTTGTAATAGCGGAATAAAGTACATCAGGATCTAAATCTGCTCCATTATCCCAATAAATTGTTCCCCATTCTGGGTTTAATTTGACTGTTTGAAAATAATCTAATTCTTTTAAAGGTGTAAAAATACCAGTAAATTCGATAATTTTACTAATATCAATTATGCCCTCTTTATTATCTTCAAATTTGAGGTAAAGTTGATAATTTTCTAATGGTTTAACTTCGATAATATCTTTTAGCATTTTTACTCCAAAGGTTCGATATTTTGTAATGGTTGATTTTGTCTTGCTAATTGCCAATTTTCTCTTAATTCTGATTGATGTAATAAAGCCCATTCAATAACGATCCCCAAAATTCGAGGTCTTAGTTTTCCTTGTAAAATAGATAATGTTTCAATATCGATGATGGCTTTTTGTTGGTTATATCTCGCATGAAAATGAGGAGGCGGATGATCGTTATAATACATAGTTATAATAATTCCTAAAAATCGGCTAATTTCTGGCATATTTTTCTCACTAATATTTTGATATTACTTAGTTTTTCCTAAGTTATTTAAAGAGGACGATCGCACCCTATCATTTCTTAAACCGCGCCTGATTCGACAATCATCCCCTAAATACCATTCTTCAGGTATTTCTATTATGGTATTTTCATCAATTAAATTTGCATAAGAAGATAGTTATAAGGTTGGACATATTCAAAACAAGTGATCGTCTTGGTCTCATTTTACAACAGGGGGGAATTACGATCGTTGATCTACCCAATGGAGAAATATTAATCGCTAGTTAAAGCGAATGAAAAAGTAATCTTAATCTACGAAGATAGTTGTCAAAAACAGATGATAACGATTATCATTATTAAATGATCTCTCCAATATAAATTTATGACATATACTGAACCTCAATCCTCTATCAATACTAGTAACAATTCTTTCTTACCCAACCTGACAACAAAATCTCATCCTCCTGTCAGTGAAGCAGAAATGGTTCAAGCGGTGAGAACATTATTAATCGGTTTAGGTGAAAATCCCGATCGCGAAGGGTTAATCGATACTCCCAAAAGAGTTGTCAAAGCCTTAAAATATCTAACATCAGGCTATGAGCAATCCCTTGATGAATTACTCAATGGGGCAGTATTCCACGAAAATACCAACGAAATGGTATTAGTCAGAGATATTGATTTATTTAGTTCTTGTGAGCATCATATTTTACCAATTTTGGGTAAAGCCCATGTCGCCTATATTCCCAATGGTAAAGTAATTGGTTTATCGAAAATTGCCCGTATTTGCGAAATGTATGCTCGTCGTTTACAAGTGCAAGAACGTTTAACTGTTCAAATTGCTGATGCTTTACAGGGTTTATTACAGCCTCAAGGAGTGGCTGTAGTCATCGAAGCAACCCATATGTGTATGGTAATGCGAGGGGTACAAAAACCAGGTTCATGGACTTCTACTAGTGCTTTAAGAGGTGTATTTGCTGATGATGGTAAAACTCGTCAAGAGTTCATGAATTTAATCCAGCATCGCCCCATGTTTAATAGTTAGTCGTGATAAGGTGGGTTATACCCACCACTTCGATCGCAACACTGATGTAAATACCTCGATTTTTCTATCTATCTAAGTAACAATTTTAATGCTCAAAAGTTTAATTTATGGATAATTTAACTCTACCAAAAAGGGGTTTACCCGTTACGATTATCACTGGTTTTTTAGGTAGTGGTAAAACTACTTTATTGAATCATATTTTGACTAATAATCAAGATCTAAAAGTGGCGATTATTGTCAATGAATTTGGTGATATCGATATTGATAGTAAGCTATTAGTTTCTGTGGAAGAAAATATGTTAAGTCTCAGTAATGGCTGTATTTGTTGCACCATTAATGATGATTTATTGAACACAGTTTTCCAAATTTTAGAAAGTGAGCAAAAAGTTGATTATTTGATTGTCGAAACTACTGGCGTTGCTGATCCTTTACCGATCGTTTTAACTTTTGTTAGTCCTGAATTAAGGGATTTTGTGCGTCTTGATTCTGTCTTAACTTTAATTGATGCGGAAAATTTTACTCCCGAACATTTTGAGAGTGAGGCGGCTTTGCAACAAGTTATTTATGGAGATATTTTTATTCTCAATAAGGTTGATTTGGTTTCTGAATCAAAAATAAATGAGTTAGAAAAAGATATTTTTGAGATTAACAGTGGAGCAAAAATTTTACATTCTCAATATGGTCAAATACCCCTTCCTTTAATTTTAGATATTAATAGTCATAATTCTAATAATTATTCTTTGGATCAGAAAACAGAGCATCACGAACATCATGATCATGATCATGATCATGAACATCATCACCATAATCATGACCACGATCACCACGATCACGATCATTCCCATCATTTAGAAATCGACGGTTTTGTCTCCGTATCCTTTGAATGCGATCGTCCTCTGAATGTAGATAAATTTCAGAATTTTATTACTGATGAAGTGATGGATCAAGTATATCGAGCCAAAGGAGTTTTATGGTTTGCAGAGAGTAAATTAAAACATATTTTTCAACTCAGTGGCAGACGTTATAGTATCGATACTCAAGAGTGGGAAAATTCACCAATAAAAAATAATCAATTTGTAATGATTGGCAAGAACATAGATGGAGACAAGTTAAAAACTAAACTCAAACAATGTATTGATCAATCAATGGATAATGAATAATTGAAGTTTTTTTAGATATCAAATATACAATACAAATGACTATAAAAATAATTATGGGTAGTTGCGGAGTGGGCAAAACCCATTGGATTCAAGAAGATTTAAAACAGAGTAATCACGACAGTTATTACCTTAGTCCTAAAACAGAAACTTTTCCTTTAGATGGTGCTTTCTTACAAGGTTATTATCCTGATTTATCGATCGTCAATAGTCAAGATTTATCTGAATTTATCAATGAAAGTAGAGAAAGTAATATTTACCTAGAAATACCTGAATATATTGATATTCTTAATGATCCTAGTTTTTTGGATAATTTAGATGCAGAAAAAATAGCGATCGTCAGTCAATTAGAAGATAGTCAAAAATGGGGAAATTTAGCTGATAAAATAATTGTTAATCGAGAATTAAAAAGTGAGATAAAATCAATTTCTTTAGCTAATTTACAAATTCATCGAGCAGGATTAACGCAAGAAATATTAGATTTTGCTAGTTTAGAAACCTTTTGGCAAGAGTTAGTAGCTGGTGCTTATGGTGATATTATCCGTGTTAAAGGTATATTTAATATTATGGATGGTCAATGTATTTATCGAGATTATCTTCAAAATGGTCTTAATTTCGATTTTCAACCTTTAGAAATACCTTTATCTTTAGAAGGAAGACCAACTCATTTTAGTGGTTTAGAAATTATTGGTGCTAATTTAGACAAACAAGCGATTGTCGATACAATTAGTGATTTTTGTCTTGAAGATTCCGCCGTTTATTTTTATCAACAACAAGTCAAGGAGTCTTTGAGTAATTAAATTGACATTCTCGATTCATCCACTCAGTAAAACTGAAGATCTTTTTACGGAAAAAAGATAAACATAACCAATTATGAAAAAACAGAAATTATGATTGCTACCATCGAAAAAAATAATCACCTTAGATGAATTTTTACAACAAGTAGTAGTTTTTTAAAAAATGCTATTAAAATCTTTCGTGATAACATTATTCTGCTTTTTTAGATAAAATAGAACTGAATTTGACGGTTAATAATATTTTTAATTAGCTTAATATTGAATTGAAATTAACTTTTCAAAAGAGACTATATTTTTAAATATTATTAAGATCAGAAAAAGAAAAAATTATAGCTCACAAAATTCTTGAATGTAGGGAGCGATTACATTATAGTATTCTTCCGCCATACCAAGAGTACCACCCAAGGAAATTGTTTGAATATTTTTTAGGGAGGCAATGGCTTTCATTTGTGATAAAGAATAGGGAGGAGAATTATCTCCGATAATTGTTAAGATTGGTTGTTTTAAAGAAGAGATTAATTGTAAAAATTCTTCCTGATTTTTGATCGGATCAAGGCATCCTGTTACAAAAGCAGAAGGTGCAAATCTAGCCCCTTTTTTCTGGGTAATTTCTCGTTTTTCAGCGATAAATGCGGGGTTTAAAAGATTTTCATTGACGTAAACATGACGGCGATACATGAATTTGAGAAAAGCAGGGGTTGTATTGAGATAGTATAAAAACTGCCCTAATATGGGAGTATAAACTACATTTTTGAGGAAATCACCCACCTTATCTGGCACTCCCATTACTTTTAATGGTCCTTTCCAAGTGGGAGCAATTAAAATAATTTTAGCCACTAAATCGGGATAGTTTTTTGCCAATTTTAAGGCATATCCCGCACTATGTCCTGCGGCGACTAAAATTACTGCTTCTGAAAAATTATCTTTTACGAAGTCGGTTAAAAGTGCTTGATAGATACTGGGTTGATAATCGAGAGAGGGGCGTTGAGAGTCACCAAAACCAAGCCAATCAAGACAATTAACTTCGTATTTATCAGCCAATATTTCTGCTATTCCTTTCATTTCCTGACGGGAAGAAACCGTGCTAAAAGCTGGAAGTAGTAACATCGGTTGACCTTTGCCCATTTTTTCTATTTCAATGGTATGGCTGGATTTTTGCCATAACCACTGATATTGATATATCTTGCTATCACTTTTAATATTTGTGTTTGTCATACAATTTTCCTCCCTTTTTTAATTCAATGGAATGTCCTCAATTTTAAAACAGTATTTCACTAATTGTTTTATAATAATGATAATCATTTTTATTTTAAGACAAAAAAGGTAATCTATGGTCACCAAAGAGAGAGATTTAGTACCTGTAACGGTTTTAACTGGTTATTTAGGTGCAGGTAAAACAACTTTACTTAATCATATCCTTACCTATGAGCATGGCAAAAAAGTGGCGGTAATCGTCAATGAATTTGGAGAGGTAGGAATTGATAATCAGTTGGTGATTAGTGCCGATGAGGAAATCTTTGAAATGAATAACGGTTGTATTTGTTGCACCGTCAGGGGTGATTTAATGCGTATTATTAGCAACTTGATGAAAAGACGTAATAAATTTGATCATCTAGTCATTGAAACTACTGGATTAGCTGATCCTGCCCCCGTCATACAAACTTTCTTTATTGATGAAGATATGAAGTCAAAGTTACTTTTAGATGCAGTTGCTACAGTGGTAGATACAAAGCACATTCATCAACATTGGAGTGCAGATGAAGCTCAAGAGCAAATTGCTTTTGCTGATGTAATATTACTTAATAAAACTGATTTAGTGACTCCAGAAGAGTTAGAGGATTTGGAAAAACGTATCCGTAGCATGAATGCGATGGCAAAAATTTATCGCACTCAAAATGCGAATATTGAAATGAGTAAGTTATTAGGAATTAGATCATTCGATCTAGACAAAGCCTTAGAAATCGATCCTAATTTTTTGGGTGAAGAAGCCCACCAACACGATGAATCAGTGTATTCTATTGCGATGACAGAATCTCAGCCTTTGAATTTAGAAAAGCTACAAGATTGGATTGGCAATTTATTAGGCAATCGAGGCACGGATATTTTCCGCATGAAGGGTATTTTAAATATTGCTAACATGAGCGATCGCATCGTATTTCAGGGTGTACATATGTTGTTTGATGTAACTAACGATCGCCCTTGGCAGGAAGGAGAAACCCGTAAAAGTGAATTGGTATTTATCGGGCGTAATTTAGAGGAAATGGAGTTAAGAGAAAGTTTTAAGGCTTGTTTGGATTAATAGTCACTTTTGGTCTCAGATTAAAATGTTAAAAATACAATGGCGAGGAAAATTAACAGAATATATTACGGCGGTAAATTGGTCAAAAAAAGGTGATTTGGCAGTAAGTTCCGCTAGTGGTGAGGTAATGTTATTTATCGATACCCCCCAACTTATCCTTCCCCCTAATAAGACTGAAAGTTCGATAGATCATGTCGCTTTTTCTGCTGATAGTAAATTTTTAGCCGTAGGGGGACAAAATGGACAGGTCTTGATTTGGCGACTTGCTGACTTAAAATTAATTGAGACCCTAGACTGGAATCTACAATGGTTAGAAAATCTAGCATGGCATCCCCAAAAAAACTATCTTGCTTTTACTCAAGGACGTTATGTGCAGATTTGGGATGTCGAGGCACAAGAAATAATTACCTCTTTACCCTTTGAAAATTCTACAGTGTTGGATTTTGCTTGGCATCCTCAAGGAGATTCTTTGGCGATCGCCGGAGATGGAGGTGTTAAAATTTGGGATAGCAAAGATTGGTTAGAAGATCCCATTTATATAGAAACTTACGCCCCTGCCTTTAAAATCAGGTGGGCAGATTATAAAAATTATCTTGCCATTAGTTGTCTTGATAATACAGTTATGTTGTGGGATGATTTCGATTTGTTGCCTTGGCGACTGTCGGGATTTAGTGGTAAAGTTCGTAACCTCACATGGTCAAAGACTGTATCAGAAAATGCTCCTTTGTTGGGGACTTCTAGTCAAGGGGATGTGTTAGTTTGGCAAAAGAAGAAAATAGCAGAAAACGGTTGGAATCCCAGTATTTTAAGTATTGAGGATAGTATCATTCAGGATTTACAGTTTAATCCTCATAATCTCTTTTTAGTTGGAGGAAATGAGGAAGGTTGCTTATTTTTATGGGAAAATGAAGAGCAATTAATGGATGATTTTATGGGAATAGAAGGAGGTTTTTCTTGTTTACAGTGGGATTTTTCGGGGAAAAAATTAGCAGTCGGTAGTGATATGGGGGAAGTATTTATTTTTCAGTGAAATTTAGTTAATTTTTAATTCTCCTGTTCAAAATATACTTAATTTTATAAAGCATTTCAGGGCGGGTTAAAATCCCCTGACTCGGACTAAATAATAATGCTAATAAAAATAAAATACTAGCTACAATGACGATCGAAGCTCCTGATGGGACATTTAAATAGTAACTCAAATAAATACCTACAACACCACTAAAACTACCAAAAACAGCACCCACAATCATCATTTGTGACAATTCTTTCACTAATAAATAAGCTGTGATGCTGGGGGCAGTTAGCAAAGAGACAACTAACACAACTCCCACTGCTTGCATACTAGCAATAATCGCTAAAGTAATGGCAGAAACAAGCATTAAATTAAGCCATTTTATAGGTAAACCGATCGCTTTTGCACCTAAAGGATTAAAGGTGTAAAATAATAATTCTTTATAAAATAACTTGATAAATAAAAGGACAAAAAAAGTAATTATTAATGTTCTTAAAACATCACTACTAGTAACAACTAAAATATCACCAAATAAAAAACTATGAAGATCGATTTTGCTTTTTAAAATAGTGATTAACATAATTCCTAAAGCTAAAAACCCAGAAAATACTAATGCCATGGCAACATCGATCTTGATTTTTGATTCTTCTTTAATCCAAGCAATAATAAAGGTACTTAATATCCCTGAAATAAATGCCCCTAGAAATATATCTATTCCGAAATAAAAAGCGATCGCCAATCCGGGTAAAACTGCATGGGCAATAACATCCCCTAATAAACCCATTTTTTGCACAATCAAATAACTACCTGTCACCGCACATAAAATCCCTAAAAAAACAATAATAATGAGAGCATTTCTCATAAATTCAAATTGTAATGGCTCAGTAATTAAGTTTAGTAAGTTTAACATTTTAGTGATAGTAAAAATTAAGAGTTAAATGGAAAATATTTTCAATCATAATTATTTTTTTTTAAAGAAAATTACATTATCACCATAGGCTTTTTGAATATTATTAGCGGTAATTACTTCCTTTTGAGTCCCATCAGCAATTAAAATTTTATTAATTAACAAAAATCGATCGTAATTACGGGTAGTTTCTCGAAGTTCATGCCCCACCACAATCAAAATTTTTCCCTGAGATTTCAGTTCATCAAATACATCAAAAAGCATAGTTTCAGTTTTTTTATCCACCCCCATAAAAGGCTCATCGAATAAAAATAATTGTGCTTCTTGGGCTAAAGCTTGGGCTAAAAATATCCTTTGTTGTTGCCCTCCCGATAATTCCCCAATAACACGATGTCTCAATTCCCACATTCCCACTTTTTCTAAAGCTTGTTGTACGATCAATCGAGATTGACGAGAATAAGAGCGAAATAACCCCGTATGCCTAATTCTTGCCATCATGACCACTTTTTCTACGGTAATGGGATAATCCCAATCAATTTGTGCCCTTTGAGGTATATAAGCAACCTGTTGTAACTTTTTGGTCATACTTTGAGATTGGTACTGGATAACACCTGTTTCTACCGAAATCAACCCCAAAATAGCCTTTAATATTGTGCTTTTTCCTGCTCCGTTTGGACCAATGATGCCAACTATTTCTCCTTCTTTGACAGAAAAACTAACATTTTCTACCGCTACTAATCCCCGATAATTAACAACTAATTGCTTAACTTCTAACATAAGCTATATAATGATAATGATAATCATTATTATATATGACGACGGTGAAAATATTAAAGTCTGTAGGCATAGTGGCGATTCTCCTGAGTATTTGGGGGTGTAATGCGAGCGTGAAAGGGGATAAGCAAGAGGAAACCCCCACATCATCAACGGATAATCTACCGTTAGTAGTGGCAACCACTAGTATTTTATGTGATTTAACTCAGCAAATAGCACAAGATACGGTAAATTTAAAATGTTTATTACAACCTGAAATTGATCCCCATGTATATCAAGAGACTCCAGAAGATCGACAAGCGATCGAATCTGCTGATTTAGTATTATACGGTGGTTATGATTTTGACTCAAGTTTGATCAAATTAATCAATGCCACAACTAATAATAACCCAAAAATTGCAGTTCATGAACAAGCTGTTACAGATCCTATTTTAGGGGAAGAACACGATCATGGTCATGATGATCACAGTGGTGAGAAACATAGCGAGAAAGATCATGACCATGAAGAACATAGCGAAGAAAAAGTACCTGATCCTCATGTCTGGCATAATCCCCAAAATGGGATCAAAATGGTAGCAGTTATCGCTGAAGGATTAACGCAAATACAGCCAGATTTAAGGGAAAAATATCAGAGTCAAACTCAGACAGTACAGACAGAATTAGGGCAAATTGACGAGTGGATTAAGCAACAAATAAATACAATCCCTGCGGATAAAAAGAAACTAGTAACCACCCATGACGCTTTAGGCTATTATGTTCAAGCATATAATATTGAATTTCAAGGTGCTTTGTCGGGTTTCAGTACAGATGAATCGCCTAGTGCAGGGACAGTGGCAAATTTAGTTAAGGAAATAAAGGAAAGCCAAGTGCCAACTATCTTTGCAGAAACCTCTGTGAATCCTAAATTAATAGAAACTGTAGCCAGAGAAGCGAATGTGCAATTATCGTCACGGGAGTTATATGCCGATAATTTAGGAGGAAAAGGCACGGAAGGTGATACTTACCAAAAGATGTTAATTGCCAACACCAGAACTATCGTCGAAGGTTTAGGGGGGCAATATACAGCCTTTAATCCTAGTAACAAATAATGGAGAATAATTAAATGAAAATTGCTGTTTTATCTTGTATTCATGCCAATTTACCTGCTCTAGAGGCAGTCTTAAAAGATCTTGAAGAACATAAGTGCGATCGTATTTATAGTTTAGGGGATTTAGTCGGTTATGGGCCTCATCCTAACGAGGTAATCGCTAAAATCAGAGAATTAGACATTCCTTCTGTACAAGGTTGTTGGGATGAAGATATTGTCGAAGGTTTAAACTCTTGTGAATGTAGTTATCCTTCTCTGGTCGCCGAAAGAAGAGGTATCCTCGCCCATGAATGGACAAATCAACAAATTACTCCCGAAAATCGCCAATATTTAGCTAGTTTACCCCATTATCTCAAAGACGATCGCCTTTGTTTTGCTCATGGAAGCCCTCAAAGTAACCACGAGTATCTTTTAGCTGAAATGGATGCTTTCGCCGCCTTAGAGAGGGTTTTAAGCGTCGATGCAGACATATTATTTTGTGGGCATACCCATATCCCCTATGTACGTACTCTCGATGCTGGGCAATTGCAAGTCAAGGTAGTAACCCCCGAATCTGCAGAAAGTAATACTTTTAATAGTCCGTTAAAGCGTATTGTCAATGTAGGCTCAGTCGGTGAACCTCGTCATGGTCGTCCGAATGCAACTTATGTCATTTATGATACCGTAACTGAGGCCGTATTATTAAGAGAAGTCGAATACGATTATCATACTACTTGTCAAGATATTGTCGATCGAGGCTTACCGAAAATATTCGCTTGGCGTTTAGCCCAAGGTTTGGAATACGCCGAAAAAGCTGAAGATGCCACTCATGTCTGTCAACGATAACTATTAACTATTACTATTCATTACAATGTGGGCAATAGTAAGCGGAATTGAAGGAAATTTATCAGCTTATCAAGCTGTTTTAAAGGATATTTATCATCAAAAAGTAGCGGTGGAAGATATCTATATTTTAGGGGATGTGATTGGTTTGTCTCCAGATAACCAAAAGGTAATTGATGTCATCACTAACCCTGTTAATTCTTCTGTTACTCTTCATGTTTGTCGAGGTTGGTGGGAAGAACAATGTTTAATTTTGCATGGTTTAGGTAGTGTAGCCAATCCTGAGGAGTTGATTGATGAATATGGTATATCTGCCACCAAGCAATTATGGGATTATGTACCTCGCTCTATGGTGGAATGGATTCGCAATTTAGACTTTGGTTTTGTCGAGTTTGATTGTCTTTTAATTCATGGCACAACTGTAAATGTAAGTGAGGCTTTAACTCCTGATACTTCTCCTTGGGTTATTTTAGATCGCTTACAACGGATGAATGTAAATTACCTATTTTCAGGACGATCTTCTTTATTATACGAATATCAATTACAACAGGCTAATTTAACTTCAACAGTCATAACCTTAGATACTCAATCTAGTAATACAAGAGAAGTAAAACAGAAAAAAATTATTGGTGTCGGGAATGTGGGTAAATATCCTCATCGAGCAACTTATACTCTCTATAACCCTTATAATAATCAATTAATATTAAAGAGTATTGAATATTAAATATAATCAATGAAGAAAGAAACGTTGACTAAAAATCAACAAAAAATTTTCAATTTATTACAGGAAGTAAATACCGAAATTACGGCTCAAGATTTACATCTTCAATTACGTCAACAAAAATCAAAAATAGGATTAGCAACGGTTTATAGAACTTTAAAAACTTTACATTTACAGGGCATAATTCAAGAAAGAATCACCCAAAATGGAGAGTCTTTATATCAATTGATCGATCATCATACCCACCATTTAAACTGCATTAATTGTGGTAAATCAGAGTTAATTAAAGAAAAAAACTGTATTGTCGATCGTCATCATAATATTTCAGCAGAAGAAAAATTCAAATTATATTATCATACATTAGAATTTTATGGCTTATGTGAAGATTGCCAAAATCTTTAAAATTTAGTTGTTTATGACACGATGTTTCAGTATTTTTAATATAACAATTTTAGAAAATATTGTCAGTATTATATTAACTTTTAAAAAGCTATATAAGTTTTTTAAAAATAACATTTTAGAAAATGGATATAGTAGATTTGGTGGAAAATGCCAGTTTAAAACCATCAAAAGCCTTACTTTATTGATACATTATCTAATTGCAAGCTCTTTTAGTTTTATGATAAACAATTTCTTATTTATTAGATTTCTTTAAAAGAAGATAGCAAAAATAAACTTCTAATTTGTCTAAGATATTTTTCTGATAAATCAAGAATTAAAAACAAAGATTACGGGGAAATTATTTTTGCTAGAGCCTTAATAAAAATTTTTTACCAGAAAAAATTTTTAAGATTGGGTATTAATTTAATTTGCTCCTAATTCTTCAAGCTAATTTTATTCTCGACAAGCAGAAACACTAAACTTATCAATACAAGCTTTTTTTTCTTTTTTTGTTAGTTCTTGAACGTCAATATCCCTTCTTAAGATCATACCATTATGTCCCATTAACAATCGGGGTAATTTTTCATGATTAATTATCTCAAAATTTTTCATATTATAGGTAGTATAAGTAGTTAAATTAGGATCATCAAAATTAATATCAATGACGGTAATTGTCTTGACAGCAGTAGTATTGTCGGCAATTAACAAGCGAGAACCTCCTCCTAACGCTCCTGTATGTAATAGCTGTAAATCACCTTTGTAAGCAGGATAATAAGCGTGGTGATGACCACTAATATAAGTATGTACGTTGTGTTTTTCTAATAATGCCCGTAATTGTTCGGCATTATTTAAAACTTCACCTGGGGAGTTTCTACCTTTGGCAACGGCATAAAGGGGTAAATGTCCTATGACCACTTTGATTTTTGCTCGTTGAGCTTGAAGAGAGTCTAAGCTTCTTTCTACCCATGTCAGTTTATCTTGAGGAATACGGCTAGATGAACCATCCCAGACCAAAAAGAAGATATCTTGTTGTTCAAAAGTGTAATAAAAAGGAAACTCTTGACTATCGATAAATTTAACTTGAGGATCATGTTGGGGATTTTGCCAATATTCTACAGCTAAGTCTCGTTCTTGCTGAAATAAAAATTTACTTTGATCTGAACTAACCATCCCGAACCATCATGGTTACCAATAGTAAAACCAAAAGGAATCTTTAAGTTCCTAACTGGTTGAGCAATATTGCGATCGAAACTTTGCCACATTGCTCGAATTTGAGTAGCGGTTAAAGATGGTTTTTGTCCGGCAATCATATCTCCACTACACAATACTAAATCAGGTTGCCAAAAGGGAATCATCTTAACAGCCAAATGAACTTCTGTGTCATATTCTGTTGAACCGTAGGCACTATTAAGATCACTAATTACCAGCAATCTCACATCACCACGAGGAGGCTTTTGAGGATTATATTTATCGATTACTTCTTGTATTTCTGGGGTTAATGTATTTTGACTTAAATGATTATTTGCTTGGGATTTAAGCAGATTAAATTGACTGATAATAATAAGAGTAAAACTAACAAAGCTTAAAAAAAGTAATTGTTTTTTTTTCATATTTGTGAGTATATTCAAGGCGATTATAATTTTGTCACAGTTCCATCAGATAAGGATGAGATACTAAAATATTTACGAAGTGAATCTCATAAATACTTATTAGAAGAAAAACAGAATAATCAATAAACAAAAAAATAGCTCATAGTTGCAAAAAAGATATAGACTATAATGTTTCGTGCTATAAAAAATACCGCAAAAGATAATTTTTGTAGCTTTTCATCACTTTTTCTCTGATAAAAAACTGTAAAGAATAAATATAGCACGAAAAGTATATCATAGCTCTATTGTAACCTTTTTAAATTATGCAAAAACATGGCTTTTATTCAAAAAGTAGAAACTTAACAGAAGCAATTTCTTGATCATTTACTGCCTGAGAGTTAGGACTACAGGGAACAAAATTTTTATATATTTCTCATTTTTTATGCACCTAGATTACAATTAAGCGAAAATACGTGAACTTCTTAATTTCTCCTCAATTTATAGATAACGACTGAAAAATAATGTTTAATTAACAAATTATTTTAATCTGTCATATACCTTTAAGCATTTGGGGATGAGAACTACATGAAATTGTGAGTTTGTAAAGAAATATTTCACCAAGAGAATTATTATTATTTATTTAGAGGACGTTTGCATAATATTAATTCTCTATTTAAATAACTTATCAAGATGTATTTAGAGCTATCAAGTACTTTCAAATATTCATTGAAATTGGGAAATAAAAATCCTTTAATAAATTAACAAAAAATATCAAAAAAGAAAGAAAATATAGAAAAAATACTAGTTTTACCAGATTAAGATTACAAAAAAAATGATTTTTTCCTATTTTATCTCTGTTCACAAACTTTAGATTTATATAAAAAAAGGATTAATTAAGAAAAAGCAAATTTCTATTTTTTTGATATTTTTTGAATCTACATAAGTATAAACTTCTAACTATCCCATTTATTGGTATAACTATTAAAATTAAAATTGCAATATAACAGTTATTTCAAAAATATATGAGTAATAAAATTGTTTTACTGATTCTAACTACTCTTACCACTTTTGTCATGAATAATTCCACACTCATTGCTAAAAGTCAAACTACTAGAAACTGTTTTATGCAAGGAAATAATGGGGAATTGTTGAATTTGGTACTGGTTCCGTTGCCTGGGAAATCTGCAAGTATTATAAACAGTGAGTTAGATTGAATATCGCATCGTTAGAAGTTGTGACCAAGTTATCCCCTGCCTTCAAAATTCATAGCTTGACAGTAGGGACAAGTATGAACAAATAGATCCATTAGAAGACTCAGTAGTCCGCAATGAAGCAGAAAAAGCAGTAAAGACTCGATTCGAGGTGATATTTTGACAGAACCCACCCAGAGCTGATGAAATAGAAAGTTATATCTATCTAGAGACATCCGAATCAATGCCAACTCATTTGTTCAGAAACCAGAAACTCAAGAAACTCAACTTCAAACAATTTCATGCCCTAGCTGTCCAAAGCTTAAGCCAATACCTAGAACTCAAGAGCAGTGGAGAAAAGTCCTCTCCCGAGAAAATTTGGGATGTGCTTCTGTGCGCTGCCGCTAACAACAGCTGCATTGATCGCGAGTGTCACGAACTCGAAGGTTCCCCTTCACCCAACACCGTGCGGGGTGTCGATCAGGATTCTCTGGAACTGAACCAGAGCGAAACCCAAGTCAACAAGGCTCTGGGAAAACATTTGAAGCGAGCTTACGGGAAAAAGCCCCAGAAGGTGGCGGTTGATTTAGTCGAGATCCCTTCCCTTATCATGGGCAACCCAGCCAAGACCCCCAAGAAGTGCGACGAGGCCAAGCAAAACAAGGCTCAACTCACTTTCACGTCTTCGCTACTGTTTATGTCGTGCTCCCGAATCGGCGAGTAACTCTGGCTCTTCACTATGTACGACAAGGAGAATCTCTAGTCAGTGTTCTTGATGCTCTGAAAACTCACCTGGATGAGTTAGATATCTCGGTGAGCTTGTGGCTGGCTGACCGAGCTTTTTGTTCGGTGGCGGCCTGAAGTTGGTTTGACCAAAAAGCAGAGGCGATTGTGCCCATAGTAGCAAGGGGCAAGAAAGACCCTCCTTCGGGAAGCCGAGTCCTGTTTGCTCACAAGAAGAGTGGTTGGCATCGATATACGATGAATAGTAACACTGATGGCTCATTAACTTTTGATGTTGCCGTTGTGCGCCGTTATCGTCGTCCTTCTCGCTCCCGAAGCCAGTCTATTCCTCCCACGACTCTGGTTTATGCGCTTGTGGGAAAACGAATGCGTACTGGCAAGCACAAGCGTTCTTTGCCTTCAGTGGCACAAACTTATCGTCGTCGCTTTGGGATTGAGTCGAGCTATCCTCAAATGAACCAAGCTCGTTTGCGAACTTCTTCCCGTTCTCCTGAATTGAGGTTGTTGGCGGTCGGGATTGCTTTTTTGTTAAGAAATCTCTGGGCACTTTGTTCCTGGATGACTCTATCTCGAACGGGTTCAGGTTGCCGAGGTGGTCGCAGCGATTTGCGCTTCCCCACCTTATTGCGTTGGATTAGTCGTCAAGTAGAAACTCGTTTGGGTCTAAGCACAGCGATTCAACTTCAAGCTCCTTCTCAACTATGTTTTTGACTCTTCTAGTGTCTGATTGCGGACTACTGAGACTCCATGTAAATCAAAGGAAACACAGAGTTCCTAAATTTTAGGAATGAATTTATTCCAACGTGTTTACCTCATTCTAGCGGTCAGCGAAGCTGTGCCTACGGCGTTCTGCGAAGCAGCGCTTTCAGCGAGCACAGTATTTATGTTTCCAAATCTACTTAATCAATGAGGAAACAAGCACAATCAAAAATATCGAGATCCTTCAATTATGGCTAATTTTATTGAGATAACTTTGTGCTATCTGCTTCCAATCAACAGATTTAAGAGCCATTCGAGCTAGTCGATCAACTAGAGAATAAGTGCGATTGTCATTTAATTCCGTCATCACCTCTGATTTGAGAAAATTAGCTAATCCTTCAACGGTAAGGTTATCAAGAATGATCGCCTCATGAATTGATTCACAAGATTCAGGCGAGCGAGTAAGCCAGCCATCTACATGGTCTTGAATGGGATTGGTGATACGATTTGCTTCCATCAATTTAGAAGCGGTTGACTGGTGTTGTTTTTGATTTGTAGAAAATGTCATAATAAATCTTATCTAGATTCTACTGTTACAGTTAATTTAAGTGTCACTCTCACTATTGCTTGGTCGCGAGCGTGAGGGTGTTCTGGCTTTTTTACCGACATCCAACAGGTCGGATAACTATTTAGTTAGGCATAGCTGGCTGATACGACCTTGGTATATAAATCAAGGGGATTCTTGGGCGTGGTACGATAATACGACTAGCCATGATACAAGTACATTGCAAAAGATGGACTGTAGAGTGAATTAGTCCTTTACGTTTTTTAGGGAATATTGGCTCATTAGTTACTTGAATACTTTGCGTTTCTGATTTTTCTTTAGATTTAGATACCGCTAACATCGATTCAATACGAACTAATTCTGCTTGCAAGACTGCTTTTTTAGAATTGAGAGCTATATCAGTTAAACCTTCTTGTTTGTAGCGTTTAAGAACTTTTTGTAATTCACGATAATTCATTTTTTTACCTCTTTTGTAGCGTAGAGTTTCACCCTGTCTAAGTTGAGTTATTCAGGGTATTTTTTCAATGAATTTCACCGAAGGTGAGCCTAAAACTTTCAATAATAATCTCCACTAATAGCGATCGCCAAGGGCGCAGGCTATGCCTGAACGCTAAAAGCGGCAAGCAGAGCTTGATCACCAAGGGCGCTGCTTCGCAGAGCGATCTAATGACACCTTCAGTAAGGAAAAAATGACACTGCATATTTAATGTAGATAAAAATAATTATTAATTTAAGAAGACATATTTTGCTATAATTATTATTATCAATAAATTAATTATTTTGTCTTTTTTCCATGAGTCAATTTCCTCATGATGATTTTGTTAAAGAATATTTACCTGAATTAATAAAAGATTATGGAACTGTTTCTTCAGGGAAGAAAATAGCTTCGCAAACTAAAGAAATTGATGTCTTTTTTCAACCTCATAATAAAGCAATAAATGATTCTAATCAGTTGGGTTTGTTGCGAAATTTATTGAATACAAACTGTCTACTTGAGGTGTATCGAAATTCGGTCACAGTTAATCAAATTAAGGAATGTATTGGCAAGTTAATGGACGTTACTACTACTATTATTAGAGAAAATAAAAAGAAAAATAAGGGTGAAGAGGAAGTTAATTTATGGATTATTACTCCTACTTTATCAGATAAAATACTCAATTCTTTTAAAGCAGAAAAACAAGAGATTTGGGAAGAAGGAATATATTTTTTACCTGAAGCGTTATCAACCAGAATCATAGTGATACATCAGTTAGCCGTCAATGAAGATACTCTCTGGTTAAGGATGTTGGGTGAGGCTTTATTAGACTTTAACTCAGTAGATGATTTAATCAATTGGTTGGACAAAGGTCAAAGTTAAAAGGGCAACGGACAAAGGTTTCAAATCAAGACGATCACCGAAGGTGGCGCTGCGCGGGAGCGTAGCGCTGCTGCAAGCAGATCGCACTCAAACAAAAAAGAATTATCAAAGCGATCGCTATATGTCATATGACAACGATTAAATAGATATAGTGTCATATTCTACTAATTTATTTTTATTTTTATAAAATCCAAAATAACCAATATATATAAAGCATCAAACAACAAATTATTATAGCTAGGAAAAAATAACGATTAATTAGAATATCTCCAGCAAAACTAATAATATTAAACTGTTTATCTTTTTCTACCTTATTTTTCCTTTTAAACTTTTTTATTACTGGTGGACTATTGATAAATTTTTCTTGCTTATTCATAATTCAGTAACCTTAATTATCAACGATAAAGCATTGGCGATCGCCAGACAAAAATTATTCATCAAAGCGGTCGGCAAAGCCGCACCTTCGGTGAGCGCCTTAAAAGTTAAAAATCTAGTTCGACAGTTCCCCCACGTTGCACAGTTAGATCTGAATAAGTAATGCCGTAGAGTTTTAAATACCTTTGTTCTCTTTCTTCAAATTGCTCTACTTGTCTTGTCTTTAAGGCTTCATATTGAGCAATACGAGACTCAGAAACACCTTCAGAGAGCAGAAAATCACGATACTCCTGTTTTATAGTTCCATCTTCATGGTAATTTCTTTGGTCGATCGGACTCCAAAAGTCTAAGCTTTAGCCATTATTTCCTCCTTAATTAACTACTAAACCTTTACTGTTAAACACTTCAGGAGCGTGAAAATCTAAAACTATATCTTCTTCAGGAATACCCATATTAATCAACTCCTCAGTAATTCCTCTTTCCATGCCATCGTATTCAATATAGACTTTTTCATTCTCAAGAGCGCTCCACAGACGATCTTCGTCTGTTATGAATAAAAAAAACACTAGTACATATTAACTGAGAATAATTGTGTTTCTTAATAGGGCACTGGTTCTATTAGATGGGATTTGAAATTTCTTTAGATACAATGGTTAGAGAGTTTAGCATCATCAGGTTAATTAAAAACATCGAAACGAGATATCTAGATATCTAGCGATTTAAAATCCAAAATCTCCTCATATTTGTTTTGTAATCAATCCTTATATTCCTTTTCCGAAGAGTATTTTGGCATCCTATTCAGCGGAACTAGTTCCGATAAATCAACCTAAATGTTTTTAAATTTATCTGATAACTGATTAAAACGCAAGTCCCTTATGGGTTTTAGTTAATTTTTTTCTTCTTCTACCAATCTTACAATTAATTTTTTGCCATTGTTCTGGCGAAAAAACAATTCAAGACGTTCCAAATCTTCATAGGGATCAACTGATGGTGCTACACGATAGATAGAATCGTTCCAAGAAGGTGCGTCAAATAGTTTCTCCATAATTATTTGGATATTTTCAGCCGTAAGTTCTCTTTCAGCAAATTTTTTAAATAAATATTTACCTGTTTGAAATTTTTCACCAGTTTCCGACTCTATTTCGTAAATAGCATTAACAAAACCATTCTGGGAATAAGTGAATTCTATTAATTTATCCCAATCAATATCTGGTTCGTCATTATCCGTCGATAACACAATTTTATGCCCATTATGTTCTTCTAAAAATGCCTTATAAGCCTCTACTTCATGAGGTAATAAACTAATAGCTTGTAGCCCTGAATATATCCAACCAAAATTGTATTGCACATAGTCCTCATGTTCTTCTTTCTCATCGAGAATAGTCGGATTCCCCATCATTCCTCCATCACCAAGTTCTGGAGCTTGAAAATTACAAGTCTGACAATATGTATTGCATCTTATACCCATATTACATTTCCTTAAATTATAGTTTTCATCAACTTATTATTGATTCTAAAATATGGAGTTGAAAAGCAGAACAATTGACTCAACTTAACGATCGTCAGTGATGTACCTCTTTTGTCACTCTCCGAAAACCCTTGCAATTTCTAAATTGTATAACTATTGTACTGTAAGCGATTGCTCTATTATTTACTAAGAAAAAATCTTCCAGGTGTTCCAATTACAAAAATGCGATTACCAAAATCTCAATTAATTGAGATTATTGCTTTTGAAAACCTTTTATTAATAGGAAATCTCCGAAAGTGACAAAAAAAGAATATATAAACATTAAGCTAATTCTTCACTAAATGATGGATTAAAAGCTAAAACATCAAGGTCTGTTCGATAGATTCCCACTCTGTGAACTTCATCTATGAGCCTTGGCCAGATGTGAACTTCGCTTTCAAAAGTTCGCCATAATTGAGGAGTTATGCGAAAACTTCTATCTTGGACACAAGAAGTTGCAACAAAATGTTGCTTCATTCTTTGATTGACGTGCTGGTTTAATTTCTCAAAAACTTTGCCAGTTGTCACTGGATCTGGATATCCTTCGTAACCTTCGTAATGATTAAAAGTAATATTGGTTTCTCTTTCTAGCTGATTATGAAAGCTATTGGCTTCCTCATTTCTTTGAGCTTCCTTATAACCATTAGCAAAGACATCATGGGCAACTGCTTCTAAATAAAGTTGCTTCTGAGCAACAGAATTATTAGCATGAAACAAAATCTTTGCCATTGCCAAAGTTGAGCCGAAGCAATTACCAAAAGTTCCCCAAGAACCAAAAGCAAGCAAATCACAGTAAGGCAAAACAGAATCAGCATTCCAAGCTCCATTAAAGAGTCTGCCATCAACGATGGCTAATTTACTGCGTTGTTCTGAAGAATAATTCATGTAAGGAGCTAAAAATTCTTTGTCTAATTCAGCTTGTTGTTGGTCGTTTTTTTGATAGTTATTAACTATGCCGCCTCGACGACGAGTTAAAATGCCAACCTCAAAATCCCAATTATTTTCTGATTCTTCCAAACCAATGGCTGACAATTTCAGTAGATCGAAATAAAAATTTTACTGATTTTAGATTTCATTGTGTCTTACCTACTGATATAATATTTACTTATATTATTTTTAGTTTGATATTGTTGGTATATAAACATTGGTTTCTACCTGAAAAATTCTTTCTATTGTGTGGTTGAGAAAAGATAACATTTGTTTTAAAGAAAATATTTTATTATAGACTAATCTTCCTCCTTTTCTTGGCTTACTTACTTTTTTCCATAATATTTTTACCCATATATTAACTAATAAAAATGATATTCCTACAAATAATAATCTCCAAACTGGTTTTTTTGTTGTCGTTCTAATTCTACAAACATTTTTCATTCTATAACTACTTTCAATACCAAATCTTTTTCGGTAACAAGAATGAATTTGCTCTATATTTATCTTAATCTTATTTATTACATAGATATAGTATTCTCTTCCTTTTTTTCCTCTTTTTCCTTTTTTATATTTAACAATTATTGCTAGGCGACAATCTACATAGTCTTCTTCATTTTTTAACATTTTATAATTAGTCTCATAGCTTTTTCTTCCTCTCATAAATTGTTTTATTCCTGCTTTTTTTCCTCTTCTAATAGCAGGAATAATGAAGGGTATTTCTAATGCTTGTAACCATCTAATTATTGATATGCTGAAAAATTCTCTATGCAAATATAATTTTTCTATCTTTATATTTAAACTCGATAATTCTGATAACAAATGAGTTAAGATACAAACCTTCGTTTCTTTCACTCGAATCGCTCTAATTCCTAAAGTTACTCTTTTATTTTTTTTAATCGTATATATCGTTGCATATCCATAAAAAGAACAAGTTCCATTTTTTGCTTGACTTCTACAAATATAAGGTTTTTCTTCTTGATTGGGTTCCCCATAATAACCAATCAAATTAAAATCAACTGCTACATTTAAACAATTATTTTTTAATCCAGAAGGAATTTGATTTTTTAATGCTGTATTAATTTCTTTTTCTAATTTTAAGAAATCAGATATTTTTTTGAGATGAAATCGAATATTATTTCCACAAGTTGCTAATTTTAATTCTTTAGAAGAATTTTCTATAGTATTTTGGGTCGAAGCGGCTCTTACTAAAACCAGAAATAAATCATTATTTTTCCTTTTACCATGGTCGTTTAAAGAAATATTTTCATTGAGACAATCTACTACTTGTGTTAAGGTTTCTTGATCAGTTAAAACCAGTTTTTCTTGTTGATTATTATATTTTTGCTTCATGGGATAAAAAATATAAATTTTAATTATACTATTTCTTCATTATCCTCTAAAATAGAACCCTTTACTTAGTACTTATGTCCCAATAATCTCTTTATTTTTTTTCCTTTCGATCTACTGAACTTAGAATTAAAACTTTCTAACAGATTGAGCTATGCTGTTAAAAATCTAGCTCGACAGTTCCCCCACGTTGCACAGTTAGATCTGAATAAGTAATACCATACTGTTTCAAATACATTTGTTCTCTTTCTTCAAATTGCTCAATCTGTCTTTTCTTTAAAGCTTCATATTGAGCAATACGAGACTCAGAAACACCTTCAGAGAGCAGAAAATCACGATACTCCTGTTTCATCGTTCCATCTTCATGGTAATTTCGTTTATCGATCAGACGGAGTCTGGCGCTGCGCGATCGGACTCCAAAAATCTGATGCTTTAGCCATTTTTACCTCCTTAATTTTTACAGCATTTGAACTTCTTTTGATCCTTTAGCTCTCACATTTTTTCTCATGCTAACTTGCACTGATGCAAAACGAGCAGAAGATTTAGCCCATGCTTTCAGTCCAGCTATTTTCTCCTTTTCCCGAATCGCTAGAGGAATCGTTGATTTGATAGCTCTTTCTATATCTTGATACTCAATATCGGGATAGCGATCGTCATCGAAACAAGCGATCGCAGCATCGTCAACTATACCAGCTAATTCCGCACCACTAAAATTATCTGCCAATTGAGCTAATGCTTCTAGTTCCTGAGTAGTAAGGGAAACATCATGACGTTTTAAGTGCAATGCCAATATCTCACTACGTTCATTTTGATTGGGCAAATCTACAAAGAATACTTCATCAAATCTACCTTTACGAGATAGCTCAGGGGGTAAAGAAGAGATATCATTAGCCGTTGCCACAACGAATACTGGTGCTTTATGTTCGCTCATCCAAGTGAGGAATTGACCAAATACCCTTTGAGAGACACCACTATCATTACCACCGCTACTGCCAGCCAGACCTTTTTCAATCTCATCCATCCACAAAACACAAGGGGCAACGGCTTCTGCTGTTTTGAGTAGTTGACGCATATTTTTCTCCGACTCGCCTACCAGTGAGTTGTAGATATTACCCATATCGAGCTTGAGGATAGGAATACTCCACATCTGAGCGATCGTCTTAGCAACTAAACTTTTACCAGTACCAGGTACACCAACAAGCATGATTCCTTTGGGTGATGGTAATCTTGAGTTACTTAATTGTTCGGAAAACAATTTAGAACGTTGATTAATCCATTGTTTGAGATTATCTAATCCACCTACTGCCACATCAGGTGGTTCACTAAATTCTACCTGTAGTTTACGTAATTTATTTATTTTTAACTGGCTTACTCTTTGGTAACAATTTTCAGTGATACCTTGATCTGCAACTGCTGATAATCGAATTGCATCTCTGATTTCTTCGATCGTCAATCCCTGAGAAGATCTGATTAACTTCTCTCCCCCTGGAGTATTTAGGTCTAGATTTATTACATAATCATTACCCATCAAATCATCAAAACATTCCCTGATGACGGAATGAATAATTTCTTGATGAGGTAAATCATTAGAGAGTTCATGAATCAAGCCATCAAACTCACTACTGAGATTCATTCGGTGACCGAGTAAAATTACCCTTTTATACGATCGCTTGAGGGAAAAGCATAAATTTTTGATTTTACGGATAATGGCATAATCAGTACGATTGAGGTCACAACCTAGATAGTATTGCAAATCAGCCAGAATAAATATTGCTTTACCTGAATGCTCTTCAATATAATTCAGAGTATCCAAGATAGGATCACTCTCAATTAGATAATCTTCAACCTCTTCATGACTAATACCATGTTTAGTTGAATATTTAACCTGTTTTAATCCCTCCACTAAGTTCCAACTGAAAACATTCATATTTAAAGTAATACCAACTTGAGAGCAAATCTGCTCAATCATGCTTTGCTCTTCTGCTACAGGCGAATCAATAGCGACGATCGGCAAGCTAGCACGAAAATAATTGATAATTTCTTGTACTTCCATATTTTTGACTCCTTTTTGATCAAACTAAAATTGACATAAACCATGCCTGAAGAATAAAAACCAAGCTTCAACCTTCTGTCTAAATCTAGTTTTGAGAGATTGCTGAAGCTTGATTTATTGCCGTGGTGCTGCACGTTCGCACTAGAACTATGATTAAGCGATCGCTGTAGGTGAAGCTGTGCTAAGGTTACAGTTACACTTTTAATAATCCCATCGATCGCTTTTTTAATTAAATAAGATTGGATATTTGTTCAAGAGTAAACCCATTAGTAAAACCAGACATTGTGGTAAGAGTCTTGATTTTCAGGGGAATTGAATCAAAACCGACACTGGTTAAACTACCATTCAGATAAATGATGTCTGCTGTTGTGGAGTTACGCTCAAAAGCATTAAATTTCATGGTACGATCCCAGACAATACAACTCATGTCCAATGGTGACTTTTCAGAAACAATCGCTGGCGATAATTGAGAAAAGACATTTTGCCAATGATGAAGACTCAGATCTAATGGCTGTCCTGATTTGGTGATATTCCAACAATGCCAAGCATAGAAATTTGTCCACATTTTTTGGTTCTCATCCCAAATCAAAACCACTCCAAAATTGATTTTTTCCCCTAAGCCTAATTCCAAAACATTGATCGCAGAATCAAGACAATTTTGATCGCCAAAAGTATTGTTCCCCTTAAAATCGATCGCTTGAGGAGACAAAACTTTTTCCCAGACTTTTTCTTTGATTTGCATATTAATTCCGTAGTTGCGTTTTGTTCGTTTGTCGAACTAGGCGATACTCAGGTTTGAATTTGCGATTGCTCACAATACCTAAAACTGACTCTAATTTTTGACTTGCTTGGAGGCAGTTTTTACCATTGCCATTGATTACTTCTAAGTCAAAATCGCCTAATTTATCTATTTCTAAGATGATTTTTAGATTCTCTTTTTTCACTGATAAACCTCCACTTCTTGGTCAAATTGCTCTTAGAGGAAACCTCCAAGACCGCATTTGACCGCTTATCTTCTGATTTTGATTTGGTTAGGTGCTTGTAATTTGATTTGCATTTTGCCGTTATTATTTCGCTCACGAGACAATATTTTGTAACCATTTCTCTGAGCTAAGATGCAAGCATATTCCGTAGAAAAATCTTGTCGGAAATTAGGGTATTTAGATCTGGCTAATTCATAATTGTAAGAGACTGCAATCATCGGACAGTGGGACTGCAATCATAAACAGTTGAGACAGGATTATTTGCAACTATAATTTTCATTTCAGACAGGATTATTTGCAACTGAGACAGAATTAAATGCAAATGAGACAGCAATCATCAGTCTGAGACAGAATTAAATGCAAATGAGACAGCAATCATCAGTCTGAGACAGAATTAACTGCAAATAAGCTATGATTATTGCCCCCTCTTAATTATGGCTTTTTATCTCCTCAGATACTTTCTCCTGTCACTTAGTAAAGAAACTGATATATAAGATAAAAATCTTAACTAAGAAAACTTAACTAAGATTTTTAATAATTTTACGGCGATTGATCAGTTATAGTTAGGTTAATATTTTCCCGAGAACTTTTTTTACTTAACCTTCGTTATGGCAAAGGCATCTATTCCGGCTCAAGTTAAAGCTCAGGTAGAGAAAATAATAGAGCAGTTTAATCAGGAAGTTGGTCAGCAATACATGGCCAAGTACGTACCTCGCTACCGGGGCAATCATCTCTATCTCGACCGCATTGACTTTATGGGTAATCAACGACAAATCTGTCGCTTGACATATACAGGAGACTTAAATTCCTGGGATTTTGCCATTTATAAGTCCAGTGACAATTGCTATGATCCTGATGAGTGGATGTTTCCTGGCTCAGGACACCGGGATGGTACCGTTGAAGGGGCGATGATGGCAGGTCTCGAAGCATACCCACCTTAAAGACTATATTGAGAACCATCTACCAACTCTAATCAGCTTCCTCTGTTCTCCTAAATTTATGGACTAAAAGCACAGGCCATAACAGCGCGCCAACAAAGGCAACAAAAGCATAAGCCCATTTAGCTTTTATCTTTTCCGCTTTAGGATCAGAGGTCTGTAGATTATTCATAGATGCACAAATGGCATTGAATTTCTCTAGATCTTGGAGATCCATAACATATTTAATAATAATGCCAAGGAGGTAGATAGCTGGCACTATCAACAGAAATTTCATCAGACTAATCGTGGATTGTGAGATTTTAAGCGAGGCACCAAAGGCTATTTTACCTAGTGAATTACTTAACTTAGTAAAACATTTTGAGGTTTTTTGCACAACCTCCCGAAAAGATGGAATAAGAAATCGTTATGATCCTAATTT
>CAVVOP010000027.1:0-154608 GCA_963749915.1 uncultured cyanobacterium | reverse complement strand
TTAACAATTTTAATTTATCTGATTAATTAGGACAAAACGATAACAAAATAACCAAAAGTAGATTAGTAAACCAAGCTAAACCCCTTCTAAATCAACTCCGCTCGGTACGACTGCGAAGCAGCACTCCGTTCACGACCGAAGGGAGTGTACGAGCCGAAGGCGAACTCTCTGAACTCCGAACTCAGGTTACCCTTGGGTTCGGTGTGTTACGCTGTCGCTAACACAGCCTACTTGATTCTAGTTCAATAATTTACTCCTGGGGAATTTCTATGCCTGCTTGTTTTAATAATTCCCTTAATCTCTCATTTTCTCTTTTCTCTTTATCTGCCCGTTGCTTTTCTTGTTCAGCACGTTGCTTTTCCTGTTCAGCACGTTGCTTTTCTTGTTCAGCCCGTTGCTTTTCCTGTTCAGCCCGTTGCTTTTCCTGTTCAGCCCGTTGCTTTTCTTGCTCGGCTTTTTCTTTCTCCTGTCAGCAAAAGCTCTCCCTCCATTGTCCACCAGCGCAACCAAGGTAATTCTACATTTTGATAAGTTCCTTGCCAAATCCCTAATTCTAACCCTAAAGGGATAATCGGATAATGTCCTCGCTCATTTTCTGGCACTTGTTCGTACTTTCCCTCAAGCAAATGATATAGCTCAATACTTGCTTTCTTGACTTCATAAATTCCATAGAACGGAACGCGAATTGCTTTTTCATAGACCCAGAACTTACCTCGGTAAGGCGTTTTATCTCTTTCCTCTGCCCCATTTCCGGACACAAATTCGAGGACAATTAGAGGAGCAACTAATTCTTGCCACATTACATAAGAACGACGTATTTGTCCATCTATTGTAGGTGGAACATCTGGCACATAAAACCAATCTGGTGCTTCTGCGCCTTTCTCTGGTGGCTCAGTAATCTGCCAATAGATGCCACTATCTTGACCAAGACAAAATTGTCCATCTGGGTGAATCTCCTGTAGTCTAGACCAAATCGATGAGGTAAGTAAAACGCTCTGGGGATGTTCTTGAAAATTTTTCACAAAGGTACCGTCTGACTCGGGTAATTGGGTATGATCGGGAAGAGTTTGCTGGGAAGCAAGTATCACATTTGTCATATTTTTTTTATTTGCTTATCTAAACTATTTAGTTGCAAGGGGCGATCATCTTCCGCTCAAAAATATTAAGCTTATTCAACCAAGCGATCGCCATAGTATGAACCTTCAACTTTTAATTGATAACAATAGTCAACTTATTAAAGTATAATAAACAGGTGGACAATATAAATTTGAAAGTAGATCCCTGCCGGTTTTGGGTTCCAGAGATTCTAACGTTTAATTAAATTTGTCCACCTGCTTAAGGAATGGATTATAAACAGTCAAGAAACTCTAGAAATTATTGCTAAGGATAGGGAGTAGTATCGATGAGATTAGGTAAACAGCTTCGCTACTTGAGGAACAAGGCATGGACTCTGTTGGAGCAGGCTTTTCCTCCGCTCAAGCCCTCTGCGATCTGTATAGGTGCACAGAAAGCAGGTACTACAGCTCTTTATCATTACCTCTCATGTAACCCTAATGTCGCCCCATCGAATATCAAGGAAATCGATTTCTTCAACTGCAATTCTCGCTTTTCCCGCGGAATCAGTTTCTATCATTCCCATTTTCCACGCAGAACTCCAGCGAATAGCGGGAAACTGACATTCGATATTACTCCTGGTTATCTAGGCGCAGCTCAACGCGCAGCCAAGCGTATCTACGACTACAACCCGAACATTCGCCTCATCGTTCTACTCCGAAATCCAATCACACGTGCGCATTCTGCCTGGCAAATGTACCGGAAAAAGCACGTTAGCAATCAAGATTGGTTCTACGACTGGGTGCGAAGATGTGATTCCACTGTCCAACGCGACTTTTTTGTAAGACGACCATCTGATTTCGGTCAGAACTTCCAGAAAGATATAGCTGACGAGATCGAGGCAGTTGAGTGCGGTCGAATGATTGAGATGCCGATCCTACTACTTGGGATGTATCATCGACATCTCAAATATTACTGTGATTGCTTTTCCCGAAATCAGATTTTGGTCGTTTCGAGTGAAGACCTGAAACAAGACACTAAGGGGCAACTCCGGCAGATCGAAGCATTCGTTGGGCTGGAACCACATTTCTGGACTCAGTCCGAGTTAATGCCGCGTTTTGTGGGGACGTACGAAGATAGCATATTGCAGAACGACTATATGTTGCTGAAATCATTTTACCGAGAACATAATCTTGCCCTGTTTGAGCTTCTACAGAAAGAGTTTACGTGGGACTGAAGCGAGGAGGCTCGGCATTATACCAATTTCAAAAAATATTGCTACACTTTTTTGCGCACAAGCCTTGCACCCCTAAAATTAATCTGTTGCATAATTAAATGAAATTGGTATTATTTCATATAAACTTTTCCATACTTACATTCTCAATAGTATAATCAAATGGAGATTAAACCAACTGGGAATGTTGGCTAAAAACTTTAGCCCTTAAAGTTAGAGAAGGGTTGCTTTTCGTAAGGTAAACGTATAACTTCCACTCTGATTCGACATTCTTGTTAATCCTTTTTAATAACAATGATGATAACTGCTTTAATTGTTTGATTTTTTGAGCATTTAGACCCAAAAAGCTATATTCTAGCCAAGCTCTTGTGGGGTAAATTAACCATAATTTAGCCAAAATCCCACCTCAAGCAGAACTAGTTTTTTCTAGCCAAGAGAGCAAATCGCTCAAACTAGAGAAATCTAACAAACTTTCTCCTAGCTCTTCTAACTGAGGCACTGACAGTTGGCGAATGCGTTCTTCTATCGCTCCGTCAACTTTCCCAAAACGTCGTGATAGGATTCGGATAATTAAGGATGCTTCACCTTGTTCGATTCCCTGTTCGATTCCCTGTTCGATTCCCTGTTTGATTCCTTGATTAAGAATTTTTTGATAAATAACCGATTCTCGTAAAATATCTTCTTGTAAATACATCGCCATTAATTCCTCTGAATAATTGATTCCGGCTAATAACTCAACACAGGCAGCAAGATTACTTTGTTTTCTTTTGTTCTCTATTCTATCTATTCTTTCTGCTACCTGGGATAATAGCTCTTCTGGTTGCTCACTTTTGGCTAACACTGCCAATGGTAGCAATTCTGGTTGAGACAGTAACGGAGTGGGATCACATTCCCAGATTCTAATCACTCGATAGCGATGAATCGTATTTCCCACTTGAAAACTATCTTCAAAGACTTTCTCTGATGTCGTTGGTTTCAGGAAGATAACTACTTGTTCAATCTCTTTTTCTTGTTCATAGATGCGGTATAAACGCACCCAATAATCCAACATTCTTAACGGTAAAGGCGGCTCTGATTGAGGATTAGTTTGAAATTCTAGATGAATAACTTTGTTCCCTACTTGTAAGAAAAATACCCCATCAGCCCTAATTGGTTCGACATTTAACTCGGTTTTGAGGATTTCTATCTTTTCTTCAACAGGAGTATTCAACAACCAACTCAAAATCGGTTGAGTATATTCATCAATCCAGAATTTGAGAATACTATCATAACTCATCTTGCTTAGGTTTTTCCGGTGATCTATCTAACAGAAAAACAGGTGATCGTCTTAGGAGCTGATTCTATTGTAACGCCAATAGTAGTTTGAAGGCGATCGCAATTAAATAAGGATCATTTAATCTGATGATTAAGGCGATCGCGTGCTCAAGATTTGCTCTGCTTCTAATTAGTTTTCTGGTTAGAGATTGATAATTTGAAAAACCGATCGTCTTGTCGGAATTAGTGCGATCGCATCGCCCGTAGGTTGGGTTGAGTGCGATCGCCTTAGTAGGGTGCGTTCCTTGAAACCATTGGAACTTTGACATGACCCTTATATTGTAAATCAACTCCGAACTCCGAACTCCGCCCCGCTTGCGGCAGGAGCGAAGCGACCTCTCCGAACTCCCCAAGCCGACAATACACGACTTGGCAAAATTGAGATTGAAATAGAGAATAAAATGATTTTAAGTAGGCATAATTACCTCCAAAATGTCCTGACAAGATTGACCTTGAGCAAATAGACCCTGAGCTAAAGATAATAATTGTCCCAATGCTTCACGGTTCAAAGAATAAAGATGTTGACCAATAGTTTGCTTTTCCTTCGCAAACTTAAATTTTTCCGATTTCTGACCAGCACAAGCAACTCTTTGAAGCAAAGACTGCGCTACACAACTCAAACGAAAGTGGCGTTTTACCGCTTCGGAGTTGCGTACCTGAGAAGACTCCAATCCAGTTATTTGTTTGGCAAACTGACGAAAGCTAGAGGGACTAGTTTTTTTCAACTCTTCTGCTATCACATCGACTCTAGTCCAACTTCCTTTCCAATTAATATTACGATTTTTTTCGATTTCACTGACCCAATGTTTTCCCGATTGTTCAATTACTTCCGTCAACGCAAGAGTTAATACTCCGTTATCAAAAGCATAGTTGGCTTCGGGAAACTGACCTTCTTTCTCGATTTCTTTGACTATATCCACAGCAATTTCAGTTCTTTTACGATAAGCCAAACGATTTTTTTGATAATAAAATAGCTCACTTAGTCTTTCTCTGACCTGCTCCATTTGTTCATAACTTTCTTGATAAGTCATTTTTAAATAGTCTAATTCTTCCTTTTCATAGTTAGGTTCTTGCACCACTACTTCGATTCCATCAATAATTTCTTGATTGGCTATGGTTGCGGTTACAACTGTTTGGTAGCGACTCATTTTTCCTTCTACATAATCATAGAGCTTCTTCACACCATAGATTTTTTCTCCTTTCTCATGATGACTTAATGTCCAATCTAAGCTGATCACTTCTTGCCCTTTACCTCTGTGGTCTGACGCTATGATTTCTCTATGTTGGGGCATTATTTCTTCGCTGTTCCATGGGGCTTCAAATACTGCATGATGCATCGCTCTTCTTTTTATTTCTTTGCCCTCTTCCCACACTTGCTGTGAATGTATAGCTTCTAATGTTTTGTTGGGACTGAGTATTAAACCTGTAATAAAACGACTCACCGTTTCAAATGCTTTTTCTCGCTTAAATAACTGTCTATATTTCTGTAAAGACTTCGCTATTGATTTAGGCACTCCTACTAGAGGTATCATCACTCAATTGTTTTTTTCTCTCAATTTTTTTATCGTACTATCTTTTTACTTTCTTTTCTTTGTAAAATTGCCAAGTCGTGACAATAATATTTCCAAAACCCTCGCAGTATTGAGGGTAATTCCATCTTAACCGAACATTATGGGGTCTAATATCCACCTAAATAGTAAACATATTCGGGTTTGGCAATGCAGTGGAAAACTTTTCTTCCAGACAATACCATAAAGATTACCGCTCCCAAGAGTAAACCGATAGCAGCAGAATAAACTCCAATGAGATGGGCGAACAGATAACCGAGCATCAGATTGAGGATTAGTGAAGGTATCAGAGTTTGAATCACTGCAATCGCTTGATTTAAGCTGAACAGCAGGATGGCATTCAATAAACCAATGACAAAAAATAAATAACCTAAACAACCTACAAGGGCTTGAATAGTTTCCATTCTTCCCCAACTGCTAGGCTTGAGCATTCCCACTGTTAGTAATACGGAAAGGAGAAAAAGCATGGTTGTAATCACAATTATGAGATGGTAGCGATGACTTAGTTGGCGGGAGAAATGGTCAGTTAGCCCTAATTTTAATAATTTTGCCTGATTGTACCAATAAAGAATTAATTTATAGCTCAAATATTCTACCAATGGCACAAGCAATAAAAAATTAAGTAAAGCCAAATCCATGCCTCTTTGATATTGAGAATCGATACCAAAAAGTAGTCCTGAAACCGGATCAATGGCTAAACCCGCCACGATGCGATCGGCAAAAATAAAGCTAAAATAAGCTACTCCATAAAAGAAATAGGGAGCGAGTAAATAAACAAGTGCACTTAAATGAGGTAATTTAACCTGTTGGGGATGAGTTTCACGTTTGTTTTTTTGAAAAAGGAAGGTTACTAAGGCGATGGCCACGGCTAAAGTAACAGACATAGCTAATAGTTGTGCAACTATGGCATCCATGGCAAGATCAACTCTTAAATAGATGAAAAGGACACTTAAACCTAGAAGAATTATCGGGGTACTCCAGCGTAATTGAATGGATAGAGTTGCTAAAAGCATCCACAGCAAACTGAGCATTAGATAGTAAATGGTAGCTAGAATCAGATAATCATCGGCAAAAAGACCACGATAAAAACCGAACCAAAGTCCTGCAAAACTGAGAATAATACTGGTGGCAAAACCAATATAGAGAAGTGGTAAACAAACCCGTTGAGCTTGCAATGGCTCACCTAGCCTGAGGTAAAATTCACCACGACGGCTAATCATTTGCACAAATCCACCACTAGAGCATAGACTTGCCATTGTTGAGATTGTCAGCAGTGAGGCTAGATCAGGAGCAAGTAAGGATTCTTGATGACCTAACTCTAGATATTCTAGAAACAAAATCACCAATAATGGGACGGCATAAACAAAACTACGAGAGAATTGGTCGGCAAAAATGCACAATTCCTGAAAAATTTTGCGAAGATAATTAGTCTGACGGAAATTTGGTTTAACTTTTAAAGAGTTTTGAGAATGCTCATAAACGTAGCAACCCAGAGATAAAGCATCACTAAATCCGAACTCTTTTTCTATTATGCGATCGGTGTACCCCAGAGATTCTATAATTGCTGTGGCTTGCCAATGGTCAGCTAATTGTGGACTAACCTTTGCTACTGCCCTAATTAATTTTCCTAGTTTTGGGGGTTGTGGAGTCATTCCCACAACGGAAGAAGGTGTTTTTGTTCGGTTGGCATATTGTGGTTTATTCATTGAAAAAGCTCTGTATTTTTTCCAAAATCTTATTTGTGTTAGTTTTCCTAGCAGTGTTAACAAGCTAATGTCGTATTTTGTTCCTCAATGGTATTGTTACATTTTTACTCGGCAAGCCCTTAATCAACTGAGAATAGCTATTCTGATGTTCCGCTAAAAATTTCTGTTGAGTAAACAACTTTAAGGCTCGATTGCAGGCCCGTTGACCAAATTCTCGTCGCTGAGAATCAGACAATTGCAATAATTTCAAAATTGCCGCGGCCAGTTCTTGGGGACGATTAGCCTGTACCAGTAGCCCTGTATCTCCTAGAGCCTCACTTACACCACCTACATCCGTCGAGACAATGGTAGCACCCGAGAGCATTGCTTCAATGACGGCATAGGGAAAGCCCTCGGAAATACTTGCCATGGCAACCACATCAGCCTCACTATAAGCTCGCCAAGGTTCACTGGTAAAACCAGCCCAGTTAATCGTTTTTTCCAGATGATATTTCTCGACCAATTTTTGACATTGAGCAAAATATTCTTCATCAGAAGCCTTTCCATAAAAGCGAAACTCCACATCAGAAATTTTTTCCCGAACAATAGCAGCCGCTTCAATCAAATCTAGTTGACCTTTGAGGGGAAAAATTAAACCCATATTCATCACCTGAGGTCGTGCTTTCTCAACTGGGGGTGTGGGATGAAATTTTTCGGGGTCTGCACCATTATAAATGACCTTAATCTTTTCGGCCGGTACACCCCACCAACGTTCCCAACGTGCGTTGTATTCGCATACGGGAGAGATTTGATCAGCATAATGATAATTTAGCTTAACCACGGAAGCCATTAAGCGGTAGAGAAACCGACGCACAAAGGCTGAGGGAATACTACGATTTAAGTTCAGATATTGCTCCCTAATATTGATTCCATGTTCAGTTAACAGATAGGGTGTACCTCTTTGTAATTTTGCAATAACGCAGGGCAAACCACAAAAAGCGGCTGCAGAGGAATGAGTAATATCTGTGTGAGGTACGGGTACATGGATAGTAATCAGAAAACGATACAGCAGACGCATTGATTCTGTTACATCAACCAGTAGGGGTGTTTCTTGATCATTAGAGGCTAACCAATTTAAGCTAAAATCTTGGAAGCTATGCCAGACCTGTGGTGATGTCATGGTCTTGTGATAGTCATAGACTTGAAAATACTCATAGAGACCGACAAGAATTCCCCCAAGCCGGTCTATTTCCACATCCTGAAAGACAATAGCTTCTAAGAAGCTCTGAAAAAGAGGGATAAACTTCTGAGTAATAGTAGTTTCTCCAGTCTTTATTTTACTTTTAAATGCTTGAGAAAAAGGGTGACGCCAGGAGTATTCCACAGGATCATCTATTCCCCACAGTGGAACTTTAATAACTTGCTTTATGTTAGGAGTTAATTCGTAATGCTCTTTTAAGTAAGGGTTTGCGACGATGGCAAATATTTTAAAATCAATTTCTGGTAACTGGGTTGTGAGTACATGACACCAAGTGCCAACTCCCCCTTTATGGAAAGGATAAGTACCTTCAGTAGTAAGCAATACAGTGCTGTGCTTCATTGATAATTAATTCGGTAGAAAATGAACTGCTGCCAATTGACCAACTAATAATAAATTATCAGTATTTTCAAACTGTACCTCAACTATGTGGTTAAGTTGCTCATTAGGAAGAGGATTAATGGTAGTGATGGTGGCAGGAAATTCTTGGGATTCTGAACCAACACCTACTTTAACCATCCCTTGTTGACCTGGAAGTACAGCATTAATCAGACTAGCTTTGATGGGAATTTCCACCTTAAGTTTTTTCATTTGTGCCATATTGACTAAAATATTTCCCAGAAAAATTTGCTCACCAATGGTCACTGGTAATTCAACCACTACTCCGGGAATAGTCGCTTTTACCGGAATTTTAACTTCTGGGGTTTTTTGCTTTAATAATTCTGCTGATTGCTGACGGAGTAATTCTATCCTTTCTTGAGCTTGTCGAGCTTGTAAACGAGTAGCTCGTAATTGGTCTTCTAGCTGTCTAATTTGTTGTTGTTGATCTTGAATTGATAATTGGCGTTTGAGTTGTAATTGAGCTTCTTGAACTTGCTCAAGTTCTTTAGTTGTTGCGGCCGCTTTCTGAGCCATTTCGAAATCTGTTTTGGCAACACTTAAATCGGACTCTAGCTGTTCTAACTCATCTTGGGAGATCGCCCCATTTTCGTAAAGTTGTTCAAAGCGTTTGTAACGATTCAAAGACCTTTGGTAAATGGCTTTGGTTCTTTCTATGGAGTCTTGTCGCTGACGCAAGGGTAGTTGTTCAGTACGAGTTTTGACCAAGGAGACACGCAAGTCTGCCTCGGCGATTTGAGCCTGAAGAGGTACTAAATTTTTTTGATAGTATGCAATTTTTTGTTCTAGTTCTAGGATTTGTTTTTCTGCTATTTGCTGTTGTTGAAGAACCAGCTGCTGTTGTTCCATCGCCGTCTGTCTTTGAGCTAAAATCTGCTCCTTAAGTTTTTCAGCTTCAAGATTTTTGAGAATTAGCAAAGGTTGACCAACTTGAACTAAATCACCAATTTGTACATAGATTTCTTCTACTACCGAGGGGGTGGTGGCCGCAATCTTAAAAGATTTCACCGGGCTGATTTTGCCGGTAAATTCCGTGTCGCCTAGGGTCGCCTTTTGTTGTAATTTACTTAAAGAAAGTAAAGGTTCTCTAATTTTTTGACGAACAAAATAAATACCAAAAGTGACACTGACCGCAAAAATAAGCAAAAATAGCAGTTGACGCCAGCCAATTTTATGGGTTGTTTCTGGGGAAACGATGTTAGAGATAGCTTGTTGTTCTGGTTTTTGCTGTACTATTTCGCCAACATTTTCAGCGTGAAAACCATTGAGGGAGTTGTTTGCCATCTCTAGCTTCGGGTATTGTTGATTATCATTATTAGTTTGGTTAGGTATTGAGGAAGAAGTTACCGAATTAGTGACAGCAACCTGAGAAATAATTTTTTTGATTAATTCAGGCTCGATTCGAGCATAGTGAGCATAGCCTTTATGTACAAAACGAATTGTTTCTATAATTTCTTCAGGTGTCACGACATCTTTGAGTAAATAGCCCATTGATCCTGCACTTAAACATTGATGAACATAGTCATCGTTGTCGTAGCCGCTCAAAACGATAACTTTGGTATCTTTAAATTTTTGGCAGATAATTTTAGTCGCACTTATTCCATCTAAACCAGGCATTCCTATGTCCATAATTACCACATCAGGCTGTAATTGTGCTACTTGTTCAATGGCAGTATAACCATTATTTGCTGTTCCGACTATTTTCAAATCCCGTTTTGGCTTTAGTAAAGCCTTAAGATATTCCAGAATGGACTTTTGGTCATCGACCAGTAGAATGCGAATCATCATAAATTGGGGTTCTCCTAACCGAAATACCTAACTTTTGCAATTAAACATTTTTTCCATTCCAGCCACTTATGTTACTGGAACGAAGGTGAACATATTCGTACTGTTCAGGAACAATTCATCGACATCAACACCCTTAACAACGCCAATCAGTTCATTAGTAGTGCCAGTGATGAAGTAAATAGCAGTGCCACCAGGTAACCCCCTAGGAGCATCCTCCAGGACATAGTTGGAAGCATCACCCCGGAGCTGAACGCGATCGCCATCTTTACTCTCGAAATCCTCAATTAAGGCATAATCACTTTGCCCTGCATTACCCGAAATGCCATCATCGTAATAAACTCGATTTGTATCTCCCAGAATAAAGAGATCATCGTCTTCTTTTCCTTTTAAGATGTCAATTTCACCTCGGCCTGCCAGGATACTGGTTGGATCAACACCTATCAGTGTATCTTTACCCTTTCCACCGTCTAACTCATCGCTACCTGCACCCCCATAGAGCAGATCATTGTCATCCTCACCATCAAGCTCGTCGTTACCTACCCCCCCATCAAGGGTGTCATTCCCTTTATCCCCCTTGAGTTCATCATCTCCAGTACCCCCATAGAGCAGATCATTGTCATCCTCACCATCAAGCTCGTCGTTACCTACCCCCCCATCAAGGGTGTCATTCCCTTTATCACCCTTGAGTTTATCATCTCCAGCACCCCCATAGAGCAGATCATTGTCATCCCCACCATCAAGCTTGTCTTTGCCTGCCTCACCGTAGATAATATCATTCCCTTTATCACCCTTGAGTTCATCATCTCCAGTCCCTGCATAGACAAGATCATTGCCTTCTTTAGCATCAATTTTGTCGTCGCCGCCAAAAACATTGATAATGTCTCGCCCACTAGTACCCTTAAAATCATCTCGGCGATTAGTTCCGTTGATCACATTACCCAGGGGTTGTACTGTCACAATAAAGGTATCATCGACAGTTTCACCGTTGGATGTCGCCCGAACTGTAATATCCGCTGTACCAAATTGATTTGACTGGTAGTTCAGGATAAGATTATTACCATTAACAGTAGCAGTGACTAACCCGGAATTGCTGTTTGCTTGTACTGTTTTAACAATGGCAGTGACATCGTTATCAACATCAGTGAAGACATTGCCCAAATTGATGGTCGTTGGGGTAGCATTTTGCTCCACACTAACATCAGCAATGGGAGTAGCAACAGTGGGTGCATCATCCACCGAGGCAACATTTATCTTAAAGGTATCGTCTACAAAGTTTCCTCCAGAAGTTCCCCGAATTGTGATGTCAGCCGTACCAAACTGGTCTTTTAGATAGCCCAGGGTCAGAAGATTGCCATTGAGTGAAGTCGAAACCAGTGCTGGATTACTGTTGCTTAAAACTGATTTCACAATCAAGGGGTCGTCGGGATCGTTGAAAACCTGGTTCAGGTCAATTATGATGCTGGGAGCATCTTCATTGACAGTAAAATCAGCAATCGGATTAGCAACTACCGGAGGCATATCAGGGCCCAAATCAACACTGACGTTGCGTGCAACCAGGGGACTGAGGTAATTGATAGAAGGGTTGAAATTAAGGGTGAGAATTTCCCCTGACAGGCTGTAGCTGTCGGCCCCTTTGACCGTTAGCTTTAAGCCCGTCGGCTCCTTCAAATCTACTTTCACTTGGCCATCTCCAATCATGGTGAAGCTCAAATCTTCGCCATTTCCAGTTAAGGAAAGAAGTTCCGATCGCATCGGTAAGTCAGTAATGTGGGTAATATCATCAGGGGTTCCACCCAGGTTGATCCCGAAGGTGCCGCCATTGGTTGGCAGAAGAACCGAGTTGTCGTTGTAGGCATACCAGTTGGTGACATTCTTAATCATGTAACCTGTGCCCAGATCCAGACTAAACTTACCTAGGCTGGTGCCAGCGGCAGGAGTCGCCGTTGCCGTGATTAAAGTGTTGGAGCTATTGACAATTTGCAGGTTGGATTGCTCAAAGGCTTTAATGCGTCGGCTGGCATCGTCGAGAGTGACAAATTCTGCACCACTGTTATATGCTGTTTGAATCAAACTCGTGAACATATCTGTGGTGTAGCCTCCGTTCTCCCAGTTGGTTGCCCCGTAGTCGTGCCAGGGCATCACCGCAATCGGCTTATTGGCATGGTTGTTCAGGCTATTGAACTGATTAATCCACTCTTGTTCCGCCTCAGTAGCATTGAGCTTTTTAGGCACATAGGTTCCTGTCGTAGCATCGTAAACTGGAATGCCGAACTCAATCATGGTGAAGTCAAAGTAGAGGTTTGGGGCCAGGTAAACTGATGTCTGTTCCGGTGTTAAATAGCCAAAAGCATTGGGATAACCTGCGCCAACTCCGGAGTATCCCCCAGAGATGTAATCAAAGTACTGAATAATTTTCTGAGCCGTTTCCAGGGTTTCTGGTGCACCGGGTAATGCTGCACCCGTCACTTTAATGCCAAGATTTTGTTCAATGACTTGCTTGGATTGGTTAAACTCAAACTCAAGCTGTGCATCCGTGGCAATGTTGGTGTTTTCGGGAGGGTTATAGCCTTGATAATCATAAAAATGGGTATTGGAATGAGTCCCAATTTCATTACCTGCCGCCAGCATGGCATTGTAGTAAGGTTTGGAGACCGACCAATCGGTGTATTCGTCAGGAGGATTGTTCCCAATGTTGATGTAGTAAGAGCCGACAAAGTTATAAGCCTCTTTCCACTGATCCAGAATGGGCAGCAGGCGATCGTAAATGCCAGGTGTATTATCAGCAGGTTTAACCGCAGCAGCCTCCTGGGAAATATCCATGTCATTACGAGACAGGAAGAGACTGTTATTACGAGTCAAGCTCAACTCGAGGGAAGGTTGGCCGTCGTAGGTTGTCCATTGCAGGGCCTGCCAGAGGAGATTGGTGTCTCCCAGATAAGCTTCCGTTGCGAAGTGAACATTATTGCCACTGGTTGGGGTGACCTGTGTGGCGACGACCGCAGGTTCCGTACCAACACTCACAGTTTGGTTGACCAGCGTCGTCGTTTTAGTGGGATCCACACTGCTGAAGACATTCCACCCCTGAGGATTGTAGGTACGGATGGTCTCACCGGCTGTATATCCCTTCAACACTGGGGCTGTATATCCCGGCAACACTGGGTTGGAGCCATTAGTAAGCGAAATCGTACTGGTACCAAAGGCTTGAGGCTGCAAATTGAGCAGCGTATTCATGCGGCTGTAAGCGTCTGGCAATGCCACGCCGGTTTCATCATTGGTCATGAAATTGCCGGCCGCAATAATGCTGGTACCGGACTTGTAAATAAGATTGGTCAGGTTGTCTTCAATCGACTGCAAATCTGCCTTGTTAACATTTTGGAAGAAAGGAAATACCAGCGTGTCGTAGTTGACCAGCTTATTTATATCCTTCAAGTCTGCTTCCGTCAGCAGGTCAAAGGGAATCCCGGCCATCATCGCTTCCTCTTGAATCGACATAAATAATTGCGAATATGCCGTCTTGCTGAAATATTGGTTGGCGCTGGTTTCAGAATAAACTATTCCAATTTTTTTGTTGGTAGGGTCGGTGCGGGTTGGTAAGAGATCAGGGGGAACTGAGGAAACGGTGTACTTGTCGAGGGCATAAGATTTTGGCAAAAACGTGGTGTCATTCACATCGGCATACACGTCAATCGCACTTGGATTGCCAATAATATTGGCAGGAACAGCAAATTCTACGATGGTCTGATCGCTATTGTAGGCATGGGCAAGGGGTCCCATCTGAAAAATCTCTCCAGCCGCTCCTGTGTAAAGATAGGGTTGATTATCGGTAAAGAAATTAACGTTATATTCTGCCCCACCAGCATAACCAAAGATAGGATAACCCGTACTGGTATTTTGGTCAGTATTGAACCAAAAGGTTGTAAATGTTCCAATCTGGTTTATGGATGTTGCAGTTGGGTCTAGTTTCAGAGCAAATACATAGTTATCTCCTGTATATTTACCATAGAGCTCATATCCTTCTACTCCTGTTCCGGGTAGATAATCTAAACGATATGAATCACTCCAGTCAGTTAAATCACCATTAAGATCGATATCACCAATAACCGTCATGTTAATCTCCTTTTGTTTTGATAAATTGAATTGAACTATGTGCTGAAATATTTCTCAATTAAGCTGCCACAGGTATTCGGAACCACACACCCTGTTTGCGCAAATTTTGTTCTCGCAAAACACTATCCAAGAGTGTTTGAGAAATAATCGATTTTTGTACCAAAATTTCTCCCACTTTTTTCCCGTAATGGTGTTGTTCCACTAAAACTTCTTCTAATTCTTGAGAAGAAATCACCTTTTTGTTCACGAGAATTGCCCCTAATTTAAAGTTTTCATGGGCTAACTTGCCCTCTAACTCTACTAGAGACATAAGTTTTTTCTCCCAGCCTAGGGCGGTACGGACGATGGTGTCCAAGCTATTATGCTGGGGTTTCCATGGGAGAATTTGCCGAATTTTATCGGCACAGGCTATGACACAAGCGGGATCGCCGGCACGTCTTTTAATTTCCATGACAGGAAAATCGTTGCCAGAAATTTCCTTTACCTTATCCAATACTTCCCTAACGCTGTATCCTTGACCATAACCACAGTTAAAAATCTGACTTTCGTTACCCGCTTCGAGATAACGCAACGCATGGATATGGGCACTGGCTAAATCTTCCACATGGATATAATCCCGAATCCCTGTCCCGTCAGGGGTAAGAAAATCAGTTCCAAAAATACTAACGGAGGAACGACGGCCCAAAGCAGCATCGCAGGCGACTTTAATGAGATGACTGGCTTTTTTCGCCGATTGTCCGATTTCACCCTTCGGACTTGCACCAGCAACATTAAAGTAACGTAAAATTACATACTTTAACCCCGAAATGCGGGAATAATCCTGAATTATCTGTTCACTCATTAACTTAGAACGACCGTAGGGATTTACCGGTTCGGTGGCAGATATCTCCCTGACGGGGTTTTCCTGGGGTTCACCATAAACTGCGGCGGTACTGGAGAAAATAAGTTGTTTTATGCCAAATTTTTGACAACATTCCAGTAAGCTTAGTGTATTGCGAGTGTTGTTAGTATAATAGGCAAGGGGGTTAGCGATGGATTCTGGTACAGAAATACTAGCCGCAAAATGCAAAACAGCATCAAATTGATGTTCAGCGAAAATACGGTGTAAAAGTTTTTTGTTGTCCAAGTCGCCCACGACTAATTCTCCGCAAAGCACTGCTGCGGCTGTACCCGTAGAAAGATTATCATAAACTACTAACTCGTAACCCGCTTCTCCTAGTTGTCGGACCGTATGGGAACCAATATAACCGGCCCCTCCCGTCACTAAGATTTTTCTATTCATAGTATTTACCTAAATAAATATATCCATTTAGATAAATTCTAATAGTATTTACTAGTAAAAAGAAAGGGGGTTTTAATGAAGATTTGATAAAGGTATTTTTATCAAAATTTGATAAAGACTATTGTTATAAAATATAAAGTTTCTGTAAAGTAAAAAAAATACTTAAGAATGTTATGCTATTGAATGATAAAACGTTGCTTTTGGACTTGTTGACAAATTTTTGGTTGTCAATAATTTGTTTGATTTTATTTTGGGAATTACCGAAGCGAGTTTTTCCTAAAACGGGCTATTTTTCGCCTCAAGACTGGGTTTTAGGCAATGTTACTCGTTTGTTATGTTTTCTGCTTTTTATTATTTTATTGTTGGCAAGAATACACATTTTTAATTGGCTAACTATCACCCTTATCTATAGTTTATTTTTGGGGGGATGGTGGATATTTTTTCACATCGAAAAACCTCGACAACATTTTAGTTTGATAGGACAAAACTTATTTGCTAAATTTTTAGATTGCCTAGATCAAGGTTTATTAAATAGGGATACTTTTCCGAATATACTTAAGTGTGTACGTAAATATATTCAGAAGAGCCGACAAAAAATAGTAGCCTACTTAGTATTCTTAAAAACTGATCAACCAAAAATTATCTTGAACATATTATCCTTGGCCATCGTTTTCACCATAGCTATAGTGATACGCTGGGAGTATCCTTTAACTCAACTTCGTTTTGGACATTCTGACAGCTATCAAACCTTGCTACTAACTCAACAAATTATCGCCCAGGATAACTATCAGGTCAATTACATCCCCGTTTATTCAGCTTTGGCTGCTTTTTTATCTATCTTAGGTTCTATCCATCCCATGCACACTGTGCGTTTTTTGGGACCAATTTTGGGATTACTGCTGGTGTTAAGTGTTGGCTATTGTGTCAAGAATTTAAGTAAAAACAGTGCGGCAGGTTTTGTCTCTATGTATAGTTTAGGTGCATATTTATTTACTTCAAATTTTGATGTACCTACTAATTTTCCCGGCTGGATAAGGCAATTTATAGTTAATATTACTGACAATTTAAATAATTCTTTAGTGCGACAATGGGCGGGGAATGAATTGGAATTAGGTGCAATTTTTTTGTTGATATATTTGGGGTTTTCTGCCTTTATTTTCCATCGTAGCTATGGAAAAAATGCCGTGATCAATATTATTTGTGCCTTGGCAATAATAACCTTAGCCGCACCCGGGTTGTTAATCTTAGCTTTAATTGGAGGAGTTGGGATGTTAGCAGGAAAAAGAGTCAGCTTAATTATGGTAACTATAGCTTGGTTACTATTAGCTGGACTGGCCGCTATTCCCACTAATCCATTTTATTCTGATTCTAGTTTCTTATTAACCCTTCCTATCGCCCTAAGTTTATTGTCAGGATTATTATTTATTTGCTTGTCTAGTTTATTGAGTTTAATTTTAGGAAAATGGTCAGAGATAATTTGTATAATTTTAATCTTCTCCATTACCCTTAATTTTTGTTTACCTCAACCCCCAAAACTTATCTATGTAGAATATGAAATGGCCGCCCGTAAAGCTTTAGAAATTAATAGCTTATTTCCTCGCAAAACTTGGATGATTGTTGCACCAGTTGAACAACTAGCCGAGGTTTACGGAACAGGTTGGTATGAAGATTTAGCTAGGTTTGTCGAAAAATATTCCACAAAAGTTGGTCAAAAAAAGTTTAATTTTGACTTGGAGATACCGGATTTATTTGTTTTCGTAGAGAAAAAACCCTTAGTAATTTTTCCCGAGGAATTGCAAGGTATTAGCTATGCAGTTTTATCTGACCCTAGTTATCGTTACTACCGTTCCCCTGCGGGTCGTGCTAGTTTACAATTTGAAGCTTTACAAATGTGTGAAGCTTATAGTCGTACCCATAACAATGCTTCGATTTATTATGAAGATGATCAATTAAGAATTTATCATTTTCGTTTGGAAAAGACTTCTTGAAGATAATTCACCTCTGCTTCCCAATAAGAAGGAAGACTATTCCAAGGGTCTTGATCTGGACTATCTGGACTATCGTCAGTTATATAAATGTAACCTATATTGCGTTTCAGAGCCAAATCAATATGACTTTTCATTGTAGCTATATCAGGAACTGTATGAATTAAAATCGAAAAACGTTTTCTATCATATTTATTTAAATAAGGTTTACTTTCGTATCCCAGCCAAGGTTGAGAATAGTTCTCGAAAATGACACTGATATCCGTTGCCGGAAGACTAAGATAACCTTCATCAGTTTGGGTTCCTTGATTTAGAACTACGGTATATAAATTAGATTTATTTTTAATGTATTGATAAATTTCTTGGTAGTAGTTAAGTTTGTTCTCATTACTAGCGGCTTCGTCCAAAAAAATGCCTTTAATATTGTAGTATTTATGATATAAATCGATATCTGATTTAACTTCAGTTAAACTACGATTACCGTAATTAGTGGCAACATAACCAAAAATGGTGACACCCGCTGTACGTAAATCTTCAAGGCCCCTAACATAATCTTTATTGGGAGGTCCACCATCTGGTCCATTATTAGGATTAATCACGGCAGTGATCGGTATTTGAGTTGCAGATTTAGCTATTTTGGTCCAAAGATAAGTTTCTGGATTATACCAAGTTGGGTAGGAATAAAGTGGGATTAAGATATTAATAGGAGATTGATCTATTTCTTGCTTAATCATAGATTCTTGCTTGATCACAGATTCTTGCTTCATAGAACAGAAAAATAACGACGGTGTAAGTAAAATGGTCAAGAATAATCTGCTTGGGGACGATGCAAAAAAACCAAAACTAAAAATCTCCTTAATATTCTCGATTAACCTAGTTAACTTTTTCATAGAATTGCCATAATAGTATTTAGGACTCCCTGAATAAATAGTAAAACAATCCTCCAAAATCCAAAATCCAAAATCCAAAATTATCCGTTCTCAGTCCCTCAAAACTATCTTGACAGACCACTAGGTTTCTTTCATGTTTCTTGATCTGTGCAATATTGGGTGGGAGTGTCGATAGCCAAGTGTTCTTCCCACTTGCGAATTGTTAATAGCTGGAACAAGTGCACGGCCGGATTAAGCTCAATGATAGGTGCCTTGAAGTGAGCATTATAGCCCTTTTGCTCTGCTTCAAGAGCAACTCCATCTTGGCTGAGAAGCGGCTTAATCAAAAGTGGATTAGCAATTTTCAGTACCAGAGTCATCAGCCATTGCGGAATCTTAATCCCTGTCAAAGGAATGATCAAGGCATCAAAGTAGAAGAGGAAGAATACACGAGTCATTTGTTCATTGATAGGTAAAAGAAAGCACCAATGCTTTATTTTGCCGTCGGTATTTGACCACTGGTAAGGATACTCATAACAAAGCTCCATCGAGTTGGTATTAACCCGCTTACGGTCAACGAACAGTCCAGAAATTCTACCGGTACCAACTTTGGTTTCGTAACTGACGAGGACCTTATCTCCCTCTTCCCGACACTTTGTCAACTTGGCATCAGTGAAGGGTCGGTACTGGCGATGCAGATAAGCGTGGGTGAAATCGCTGACATTATCAATAATCATCGAGTGATGTGCTTCCCAAGTAAAATCGAGTGGTATGCACGCCCAACGGTCTTTTCCTTCTAACTCAGGGATCTCGGGAATTTGTTTCTTTTCAGCCAATGTGGAGTCGCCAGGGAAAATCCAAATTAGCCCGTAGCGTACTTTCACCGGATAGGTAAGGATCTTACACACTGGCATTGGTTTATCAAAAAGGTCGTGGGGGATATCAACGACTTTCCCTTCCTGATTGTAAGTCCAGCCGTGGTAACAGCAGACCAAGCGATCGCCCTCGACTTGACCTAAAGAAAGTGCCAGTTGACGGTGGGCACAGCGATTTTCTAGAGCGACTAGTTGACCATTTTGTCCACGATACAAAGCAATGGAAATATTCCAAAACTTCACCTCAACTACCTGTCCTGGCTTAATGGCATGGTCATACTCAACAGCATACCAGTAATCTGGATTCATCCCCGCTGCACGCACTTTTTGGCGGCGATTTTTCGCCTCTGTGAATGATGGGGGACGATGTTGTTGTGGTGCAGTTACTTGTTGGTAATTCTGTGTCAAGGCTCTCATAATCTGATTGTTAAAATTAATAGGATTTATGTTTACGTCTATAGCGTACTAGACAAGGTTGGCGCGGTCCCACAACAAAGGTGGTGTAATCTGGCTCATAGTTTTGATGTACTAACTCCAGGTCAAACTGTCGCAGTAACACCGTCCCAATTACCTTAACCTGTTGGTAAGCAAATGCTTGGCCGATACAGCGGTGTCTGCCACCGCCAAAACCGATCAGTGTGTAAGGAGATTTGCTGTCTTCTGCTCGTTCAGGAGTAAATCGATCTGGATCATAGCTATGGGGAAGATGGAAGCACTCAGGCAGTCGGTGAGAGACGGCGGGAGAAACCATTGCTAGCCCCCCCGCAGGGACGTGATAACCATTGTATTCAAAGTCACGCAATACTTTCCGCATCAGCATGATTAAAGGTGGTCGCAGTCGTTCTGCTTCTTTAATTGATCGCTCCAAAACCACCAGTTGCCGTAACGCTTCAAGGGAAAAGGTTTGGCTCTCATCAAAAACTGCCTGTTGTTCGGCCATAATCGCCGGTAGATACTGCGGGTTCTGCAATAGTAAAATACCCGTCCAGGCAGCTAACACCGCACTGGTATGTTGACCAGCAAACAGTAGTGTCAGTAATATGCCTGTTATATCATCGTCTGACAGGGCTGTACTATCGGCATAACGAGCGTTCATCAGGGCTTGCAAGAAATCCTCGCCCTCACTACCCCTGGCTCTTCGATTAGCAATAATTTGGGAAATAAGTTCCACCATCCGCACGCGAGCTTTGTCCCGTCGCCGAAAAGAAGGTAAGGGTAGATAGGGTTGAAAGAAAGCCAGCAGATTGATCCCGCGTTCCAAGTCGTGATACAAATGGGCAAACTCTGTGCTGAGGTGCTGTCGAAACTCATGGCCAATCAGGCAACGGCTAGCAATAAACACCGTTAATTCATTCATAGCGGTGAGCAGATCTCTTTCTCCTGACTCTCCCCAAGTGTCAAAATAGGCTTGAGCTTCTGTGGCCATAAATCCAGCATAGGCTTGCATCCGTTCTTCCCTTAGTGCGGGAAAGACAAAGCCAAGCTGCTCGCTCATCCGATCAGGAGTGGTGTCGTAAGCAATTCCCCTACCAAAAATCGGGACAGTGAATTGATAAGCCTCTTTTTGACTAAATTGGTCATCGGGGGCACGAAAAAATGCTTCGTTGGCTTTAGACCCCGTTAAAAATGTTACCTTAGAGCCCGCCAATAAAAACGAGAAAATTTCCCCAAATTGCTTCTGTCCTCTTTGCAGGAAATCAATGGGGTTGCTCTGTAACTCTAGGGCATATCCTAGATAGGGTAAGCCTCCTCGCAAAACCGGAGGTGTTTTTTTGACATTGATTGCACTGGTGGTCATGTTAGTTAGCTCAAGTTTTGTTTGGGGTAAGTTAAGTATTTTTTCCCGCAGACGTAATTAAACCTCTGCGAAGAAAATCATCATAGGCTGATTGTATGCCAGCTTTAATATTGGTTGGTTGATATCCTAGCTCGTTTTTAGCTTTACTAATATCGGCACGGCGATGCATCCGCAGGATACGAACAGCACCGGAGGTAAAGCGTCTTGGTATGTTGGGGAAAAATCGGGGTAAGACAAAATCCGCAACTCCTGCGATCCTCGTCATCACTGCCCCCGGAATTCTTAAACGCGGGCGATCGCGACCTGTAACGTCCTCAAATATGTCCATCAATTCATCAACGGTGAGAAACTGGCTACTAAAGATGTATTTTTGTCCAGGTCGTCCTTGGGACATTGCCAGAATGTGTCCTTCGACAATATCTCTAGCGGCAACAAACTCAAAACCACCAGGAACGTAGGCGGTGAGTTTACTGTTCGCAAAATCCATAAGTGTGCGCCCCATACGGGACGGTTTGTAGTCATGGGGACCGAGAATAGCACAGGACACAGCCACAACGACATTCAGACCATTGGCAAAGGCTTTGAGGCACTCATGCTCGACAAAAGTTTTGCTAAACCCGTAAGGTAAGTGGGACGAGAAAGGATAAAAAGGGACTGTTTCATTACTAGGTTTTTCAGGGTTATGCCCCACTGCACTGAACGAGCCAGAAACCACAACTTTATCAACACCCGTTTCCAAGGCGGCCTGGAGGATATGGATAGTGCCTAAAACATTGCACTCGTAAATCTCTCGCCTAAAGACGGGATCCCCATCCAAAGTGGAAACTTGGGCGGCACAATGGTAAATGCGATCGCATCCCCTGACTGCTGATTTTGTCCCAGAAAAATCCCGCAGGTCACCGTAAACTCTTTCCACATCTAGCCCATCCACCGCAGCGTTATTATTGCCCTCCCGTAGAAGTACGCGGATGCTGTGCCCGTCTTTTAGTAGCCGTCGCACCAAATTTGCACCTAAGTGACCGGAAGAACCTGTAACTAGAACTTTCATAAATTTTAAAATCTTTATCTCAAATTATTTTACAGTTTGTAGTATTTGCGTCCATATTGAGCGACAAAATTATAAAAACAGATGCATACTCTAAGCACCAGTGAGTGCCCAATTGAGAACATTTTTTACAGGTTTAAAGGAACCAAAACGAAGAGCAAAATCCAAAATGGGTGTTTTCGCCACTTCTCGAAAAAGATTACCTGCCATTAGACGTGGGCCAATTTTTTGCTGAATTAATTTCGTATAGGGTGAGAGATTCTCAAAAGTGGGTAAATCGCCCTGGTCTAGAAGCGAACCCAAAAATTCACCAGCAATAATCCCGCTGGCAAGGGCAGTATGAATCCCTTCTGCCGTTGCTGGATCTACAAGATTGCCTGCCTCTCCAGCTATTAAAGTTCCTGACTCTACCAGTGCGGTTGGTTTGTGGGTAATGGCAATGGGATGTCCCATCAAATAATCAATAGGACTGGCATATTTAACCCTTAGAGCCAGACGACCTTCTATAAAGGCTTCAAAGCGTTGTTTTGCATTGAGGTGACCAAGGGCTGGATCGTAACAGATTCCGATATTGACTCGATTTTTATCTTCGGGAAACACCCATCCATAGTAGGGTTTGACCATGGGGTCAAAGTAGATTTCTACAGCGTCAGAAATACCTGTTACACCTTCGTACCATCCCATTAGGGCACGTAAAGTTTTTCCGTGACGCTGAGCCTGAACCAACTTGCTTGTCCCTCCACTACAAACAATGACGGCATCAGCCTCTATTTCTCCTTGATTAGTTTTCGCCCCCAGCAAACGTTCATTGTCCCAGATTAATTCTTGAACGCGAACACCTTCAGTTAGTTTGGCACCCCGTTTATCTGCCTCATAAGCCAGTAAAGTATCCAATCGAGAGCGTAATAGTACCGCCGCCTCATAATCGCTGCGTAGTTCAACCGATGTTCCCCCTGTTCCACCAATAATACCTGCTTTAATAGGGTAAGCTTCTTTGCGAATTATTGAACCCACTCCCATTTCATCAAGCAGACGCAAAGTCCAGGGAGAGAGGCCACTACCGCAGACTTTGCGTCGAGGAAAAGTAGCTTTATCAAGCAAAATTACCTCGATATCTGAGAATTTTGTGAGGCTCATTGCCGCTGCAGAACCGGCTGGTCCTGCTCCTATAACTATTACTCGTTTCATAATACAAGATGGATTTTGTTATATGGTAAAAAAGGGCTTTAACTAGATGATGCTTATGTTGGGATATCCCAACATAAACCTGGAACAAGTCGATAAGGAACAATAGCAGAATATTTTTCCCAAAAGATACCATATTTTTGACGGCAGCGTTCATCATCACGAAAAGAACTTTGACCCCCAATACTGCGAGAGAAAGTTCATCGCTGTTCTAGACACCCTCGAAAGCCTTTTCGCTGAGACTAGGTGAGGTCAAAGCGATCAAGGTTCATCACCTTGTCCCATGCCGCCACAAAGTCATGCACAAATTTCAGTTGCGAGTCCTCACATGCGTAAACTTCCGCCAGGGCCCGTAGCTGAGAGTTGGAACCGAAAATGAGGTCGACACGGGTACCGTTCCACTTAAGTTCGCCCGTTGTGCGATCGCGCCCCTCGAAGACGTCATCAGCGTCAGAGGTAGCCTTCCACGTCGTGCCAAGGTCGAGCAGGTTCACGAAGAAGTCATTGGTCAACACCTCTGGCCGCTGGGTGAAGACACCGTGTTGGGACCCGTCAAAGTTCGCACCGAGGACACGCAGGCCACCGACGAGAACCGTCATCTCAGGCGCGGTCAGGGTCAGCAACTGCGCCCGATCCACCAGCAACTCCTCCGCCGATAAGGTGTGGTCACCTTTGAGGTAGTTGCGGAACCCGTCCGCCCTCGGCTCGATTACGGCGAAGGAGTCCACATCCGTTTGCTCCTGCGATGCGTCGGTGCGTCCAGCCTTGAAGGGGACTTTGACATCTTGTCCGGCGTTCTTCGCCGCCTGCTCGACCCCGGCACAGCCACCTAGCACAATCAGGTCAGCGAGAGAAACCCTCTTCCCGCCCGACTGTGCTTCGTTGAACGCTTTCTGGATACCCTCAAGGGTCTGCAGCATCGTTGCCAGTTGAGCCGGCTGGTTGACGTCCCAATCTTTCTGCGGTGCAAGCCGAATGCGTGCTCCGTTCGCCCCACCGCGCTTGTCGGACCCACGGAACGTTGACGCCGCGGCCCAGGCCGTCGAGACCAGTTGGGAGACAGACAGTCCTGAAGCGAGGATTTTGCCCTTGAGGGCAGCAATGTCCTGCTCATCAATCAATTCATGGGTGACGGGGGGGATGGGATCTTGCCACAAGAACTCTTCCGCTGGAACCTCCGAACCGAAATAGCGCGAGCGGGGACCCATATCGCGATGGGTCAGCTTGAACCAGGCCCGAGCGAACGCGTTTGCGAGCTGATCCGGGTTTTCGAGGAAGTGCCTCGAAATCTTCTCGTAGATGGGGTCCATCTTCATGGCCATGTCCGCCGTCGTCATTATGGGAGCATGCCGTCTCGATGGATCGTGAGCATCCGGTACGGTATCCGCACCAGCCCCCCCTTTCGGCGACCACTGATGGGCACCAGCAGGACTTTTCACCAGCTCCCACTCATAGCCGAACAGGTTTTCGAAGTAGTTGTTGTCCCATTTCACGGGGTTAGTAGTCCATGCGCCTTCGATGCCGCTGGTGATCGTATCAACGCCTTTGCCGGTACCGAAGCGGCTCTTCCAGCCCAGGCCTTGTTCTTCGATGCTGGCGGCCTCGGGCTCGGGACCAACCAGCGCTGCATCGCCAGCACCGTGGCACTTGCCGAAAGTGTGTCCACCGGCGGTGAGTGCCACGGTCTCCTCGTCATTCATCGCCATTCGACCGAAGGTTTCGCGAATGTCCTGGCCCGCGGCAACGGGGTCAGGAATTCCGTTCGGTCCTTCCGGATTCACGTAGATGAGGCCCATTTGAACCGCACCAAGCGGATTTTCGAGCTCACGATCGCCGCTGTAGCGCTTATCACCCAGCCACTCGGTCTCAGGTCCCCAGTAAATGTCCTCTTCGGGTTCCCAAATGTCTTCGCGCCCCCCGGCGAAACCTAAGGTTTTGAAGCCCATCGACTCCAGAGCACAGTTGCCGGCAAGAATCATCAGGTCGGCCCAGGAAATTTTCTGGCCGTATTTTTGCTTGATCGGCCACAGCAGCATGCGCGCTTTGTCGAGGTTGGCGTTGTCGGGCCAGCTGTTGATGGGTGCAAACCGTTGGTTGCCGGTGCCCGCGCCGCCGCGACCGTCACCAATGCGGTACGTGCCAGCACTGTGCCACGCCATTCGGATGAAGAGCGGCCCATAGTGACCGTAATCGGCTGGCCACCAGTCCTGAGATGTAGTCATTAGCTCGAAGAGGTCTGCCTTTAGGGCGGCAAAGTCGAGGCTCTTGAACGCCTCACCGTAGTTGAACGCCTCGCCCATGGGATTGGACTTAGGTGAGTGCTGGTGGAGTATATGCAAGTTCAACTGATTCGGCCACCAGTCTCGGTTCGACGTGCCATGACCAGCAGTGAATTTTTGAGTTCCGCCCATAAACGGGCATTTGATTTCGCTACTCATATTATCTCCTATCGAGTGTAGTGGTCTGTTTGGTTAAGATAGACAGATTTTTTTCTCTTAGAGCCACTTGCTGCCATCTTTACCCTAAAAAAAATTTATGGTTTTCTTTGTATTCGATGGGACTATTGTAACAAATTCTCTGACACTAAAATCATATACAAGAATTAAGGGGACTTTTCCCACAATAACTCGAATTTACTTCTTTTTTCTTAACCTAAAACCTAAAACCTAAATTTTTAGAGCTTTTAGCAAAGGTGCAAGATCTCAGTAATAGCTTTATTCTATTAAATTAGTATTTTAGTTTCCTTGACTAAAGAGACATTAACCCAAGCACCTTTATCGTCATATTGTCGGACTAAGCGCAATCTTTTATTAGGTTCAATTAACCAGGCACATTCTAAAAAAAAAGATTGCCGATTTTCGATTTTTAAGGGTGTTGTAGATGATGCACCATCGGGTAATAACAAAAGTCTAATATCTGTATTATTGCGGGAAAAAGTAATAGTATTATGATCAATTTTTCCTTGAGAAGTTAAGTTTAATTCTGGAGTTTTTAATGTCTGAATTACATGATCTCCTTCTTTTTTTATGATTAAATCAGTAGAATAAGGTTCTGTATTGCGCCAATCAGGATATAAAGTAAAAGCCTCTCCTTGCCATTGACCCTCTAATTGCTCTATGGATAACTGCGATCGCTCTACACCATTGCCATTAGCCCGAAATTCACGAATTAAGGTAACTTGTTCCAGGTTACTCTCTTTATCAAATAATTGTACCATGCGTAAACGGCGATCATTTGCAAAAAAGCCGAATTCAGCACCAAAGATTGAAAAAGGACTAAATTGTTGTGTGCCTTTGGCAAAATGTCCATCTTCAAATAGGAAAATATTACGATTTAGAGAAGTAAATTCGTTAACATGAGGAGGATCATTACTATCGAGACGATCCACCGTCAATCTAATAGTTTTATTCTCGTTTAAACCTTCTAAATTAACCTCCGTAGGGGTATTTTTAATTAAAACACCATTGGCTGAAAATTCAGTAAATGATCCTTGCCAATTACCGACATTTTTTAGTAATCGTAACCACTGAGAAGAAGACATAATGATTAGAAGTAAATGTTAAGACTTTTAAAGTATAAGTATATAACAGAAAATAAATCGGATATTTTGACATATTAGAAAAATTCAATGAAACTAAAATACTTATCTTTCTTACTTTTTTTGATAATAGTCTCTTGTACAATCAAAACAAGTCCACCAGAGTCCCAATCAGCGGAAATATCGCCGATTTCGACGGAAATATTAAACCCCGAACCCATTAAGATTGAACTGGAATCATTACCCAAACCTTTTGCCTCCGATAGCGCATCTCAACCTCCACAAATTTTACCCATTCCCTCTCCAAGAATATTGAATGTACCTCCTGGTTTTCAAGTAAATGTTTATGCCGAAGGTTTAAACAATCCCCGTTGGTTGGCTTTAACTCCTGATGGAGATGTATTGGTAACAGAGACTAGAAATAATCGCATTACTTTATTACAAGATACCGATAATAATGGAGTTGCCGATGTGCGTACAATTTTTGCTGATCAAACTAACGGTTTAAATATTCCCTTTGGTATGGCTTTTACTGAAGATTATTTTTTTCTGGGAAATCATGATGCTGTCAAACGTTATGATTATCCTCAAGGGCAAACTAGATTACAAGGACAGGGAATCTCCATCGCATCTCTTCCGGGGGGAGGTTATCATCAACATTGGACTCGAAATGTCGTCGTTTCTCCCACAGAAAATAAACTATATGTTTCCATCGGTTCTCGTTCTAATGCTGATATAGAAGAATTACCTCGTGCCTCAATTCAAACAATGGATTTTGAAGGTAATAACCAACAAACCTTTGCCTTCGGATTGCGTAATCCTGTCGGTTTAGATTTTCACCCTGTCACCAATGAATTATATACCACTGTCAATGAAAGAGATGGTTTAGGAGATGATTTAGTACCCGATTATTTTACCCGTGTTCAAGAAGGAGGTTTTTATGGCTGGCCTTTTAGTTATTTATCCTCTGAATTTTTAGATCCTCGTTATGTGAAAGAAGGTCAAAGTATTAAACCGGAATTGGTTAGGCAGACTATTATCCCCGATGTTTTGATTGAATCCCACTCAGCACCTTTAGGATTACAATTTTATAAGGGTAAAACTTTTCCCGAAAAATACCGAAATGGTGCATTTGTCGCTTTTCGAGGTTCATGGAATCGTAGTGAGGGTACAGGATATAAGTTAGTCTTTATTCCTTTTGATGATAAAGGTAAGCCAAAAGGCTATTATCAAGACTTCTTGACAGGTTTTCTCACAGATCCTTCCATTCCCTCTACTTGGGGAAGACCCGTTGGATTATTAGTCATGCCTGATGGTGGTATTTTATTCACCGAAGAAGCAAATAATGTTATTTACAGAATACAATATATTAAGAATCTTGAATAATTTTATCTCTATGTGAATATTGGTTTTTTAAAACCTAATCTGGTCTTTTGCACAAGTCCTGTAAGTAATCATCTAAATAGACAAATAAAGTCGTCCAATTTATAAACTGTCTATTCCCTAAACCAAATAAAAATACTGACTATTATAATCGTAGTAAAAAGTTTATTTTGTATATTTATTGATCATGGGAAAAGACAATTTTAATCAAAGTCATAGTAATGCTTGGGTTATTCAAACTTGGTTATCTTTTATCCTTTCGATTGGTGCAACTTCTCTTGGTATAATTTATTTACCTGTTAACATCTGGATTAAAGGTTATATGGGAATGGGACTACTTTTCTCCATCGGTTCAACGGTTAGTCTCACCAAAACCCAAAGAGATCTTCATGAGTCTAGTCGAATTATTGCTAAACTTGAAGAAGCCAAAGTGGAGAAAATTTTAGCAGAACATAATCAGGTTCATTAAAAATTATTAATTATTAATTATCAATTTTCCTCTGAGTTTTTTTCTCAAGAAGGATAAGTAATTATGGCGAATAGTAAAACCTTAAACGAAGTAGGATAGTATCCTGAAAATCTTACCCTCCATCATCTCTAATCGCAATTAATAATTTGCCAACTCTACCGCTAGTAAGCCGACAACAAGGAAGATAAGATATACTCTGAACGGGTTATTATCAATAATTTTTTTAGTGTATTGAGGTTTAAATGGTTGAATATCTGGTTTTTTTGACTATCTCCGCCAGTCTTTATGCTTTATTTGCTTTGGGTTTAAATTTACAGTGGGGTTTCACCGGATTAATTAATTTTGGTCATGTCGCTTTTATGACTATCGGGGCTTACACTACTGTTTTGTTGGCAGAAAAAGAAGTACCTCTATTCTTGGCGCTAATAATTGGGGCTATTCTTGCCTCTTTTTTGGGGTTTTTGATCGGTCTTACTTCCTTGAAATTACGAGAAGATTATTTGGCGATCGTCACTATCGGAGTTTCCGAATTAATTCGTCTAGTCGTACAAAATGAACAATGGTTAACCAACGGCACATTTGGAATACAAGGTTATCAATTACCCTTTGGCAATTTTCAACCGAATCCCTTAGGTAAAATCATGATGATTGTGGTGTTTTCCCTATTAGGAATTTTTGTTTTGTGGCAATTACAGAAAAACATTCGTCAACAATTGCGATCAAGACAAGAAATGCAAGGAAAAAGTTATCAACCTTCAAGTATTTTTAATATTTATTTCTCTGGTAGTTTAACCTTAATTTTAATTCTAATTATCTATGTTAACGGCATACTTGCCTTATATAATTATAGTTATAAAGCAGGCTTAATGTTATTAATTTTAATTACCTTAACCTTAGTTTATTATGGCTTAGATCTTCTCGTTCATTCTCCTTGGGGTAGGGTGTTAAAAGCTATTCGAGAAGATGAAGAAATACCTAAAGCATTGGGTAAAAACGTCTTTTCTTACAAGCTACAATCCTTCATGTTAGGAGGTGCGATCGCTGGAATTGCTGGAGCATTTTATAGTTGGCAATTAACAACTATTTATCCTTCCAGTTTTGAACCTTTATTAACATTTAATGCTTGGATAATAGTGATTCTAGGCGGTTCAGGTAACAATGCAGGAGTAATTTTAGGATCGATTATATTTTGGGGATACGACTCATTGACCAGATTTATCTTTAGCAATTCAGATATAATCAATGATTCTCAATTAGGCGCATTAAGAGTAATGATTATTGGTTTAATTTTAATGATTTTAATGATTTCTCGACCCCAAGGTATTTTGGGCAAAAAAGAAGAACTTTCTCTAGGAAGATAAATAGCCATTAACAATTAACAATTAACAAAGAAATATTAACTGATGTTACGCACTCATGTGTTAGGTTTTAGTTGTCAGGTTTTAGGTTTTCTGAAAATGATTGAAGTAAAAAGTTATCGAGATTTGAAAGTTTGGCAAAAATCAATGGATTTGGTAGTGAGATGTTATCAACTAACTTCCAAACTTCCCAAAACTGAAATTTATGGATTAACTAGTCAAATACAAAGAGCGGCAGTTTCAATTCGGAGCAACATCGCAGAAGGAAAGGGCAGAAATTATTTAGGTGATTATATTCGTCACCTCTCGATTGCCAATGGTTCACTTAAAGAATTAGAAACTCATTTGATCATTGTTGGACGTTTAGCCTATCTCAAAGATGAAGAATTAGAAACAGTATTAAACAAATGTGATGAAATTGGCAGCATGTTACATAGTCTAAAGGAAAAACTGAGTCAACGGAAAAAATAGTCAGTTGCTTGTATTTTGACATCTGACACCTGACACCTAATACCTGATACCTGATACCTCACTAAAACAATTAATTCTCTTATTGCGTAACGTCAGATATTAATATAAAAAATATTCCCTATTCCCCCATTTAATGAATATACCCAATACCATAACTTTAACAAGAATTATTTTTGTTATTCCCCTAATATATTTACTATATCAACCAAAAATTAGCTTTCAATGGATGGCCTTTGCCATTTTCATCATTGCCGCGGCAACGGACTGGTTAGACGGTTATTTAGCCCGAAAATTAAATCAAATCACTGAATTAGGTAAATTTTTAGATCCTTTAACCGATAAAATTCTTGTAATAGCCCCTTTTTTGGTGTTAATCGAACGCCAACAAATACCAGCATGGGCAGTATTAATTATTATTGTTAGAGAAATTGTCATTGCTGGATGGAGAGTTAATCCTCAATGGGCAAAACAAGACAAGATAACTGGTGCAAATATCTGGGGAAAACTGAAAACCGTTATGCAGATCATCGCCATCAGTTTACTAATTATCCCCCTCTCTGGCATTTGGCAAACCTTTGGCTTAATTTCCTTTTGGATAGCTTTATTTTTAACTATTATTTCTGGTGTAATTTATATCATTCCTGGTAAAAAAACTTGATTTAGCCCTTCAAAGTTGAAAGCTGCAATTTCTTGCTTTAAACTATTAGACATCTCCAATAATTTACGATCTTTTTAACCCACATTTCGCACGTCAAAGTGTATAGTTTGAGATTATGAAATTAGAGAAAATGAATACCAAAAGAAAATGTCAGGATATTTTTTTGAGTAAAAATACTCAATTTGATGGTGGTTCTTTTGATTTCTAGCCCCTCTTCCCTATCCAAAACTCAAAGACGAGAATCTTCAAGGGTTTTCCCATAAAAGGTGAAAAGGTGGGCGATGCCCACCTTTCGGATTACTTTTGTTTTTGATTCTCAGGGGAAATTGCGTTTGCCCTGTAACGACCGTATTATGGGAGAATTATAACACCGGTGGATACATATGTGAACTGAGTTGTGTTGGTTAGGTTTAATTGCCCAAAACCATTGCCTGCAGTAACCCCTTGAACAAGACCAATTAGATCGTCATCAAAGGGATTGGCAATTACGTTTCGGTCATAAATACCCACTCCTATAAATCCCCCTACATTAAGATTATTTACTAACCGATAGTCGGATGCTGACCCTCTGAGCTGGATTCGATCGGCCTGGGTTGCTAATTCCCCTGCAAAATTAATAAGGTCAAAATCAGTAATTCGAGCATAATCAGCATTACCGGCAGAGTCATAGAGGACCTGGCCAAAGATGAAACCAGTGCCAAGTACGAAGGTATCCTGATCGGCGAAACTACCGCTGGTCAGCACATCAATTTGACCGTTTTATTTTAATTTATTAATACCATTTTGTAACCGATAGCCGGATGCTGACCCTCTGAGCTGGATTCGATCGACCTGGGTTGCTAGTTCCCCTACAAAATCAATAAGGTCAAAATCAGTAATTCGAGCATAATCAGCATTACCGGCAGAGTCATAGAGGACCTGGCCAAAGATGAAACCAGTGCCAAGTACGAAGGTATCCTGATCGGCGAAACTACCGCTGGTCAGCACATCAATTTGACCGTCTCCACCACCGGTCAAGATGTCATTGCCAGAACCGCCCAAGAGACTGTCATTGCCATTGCCGCCGTTCAAGATGTCATTGCCAGAACCGCCGTTGAGGGTATCATTGCCCCCACCGCTGTTGATGACGTTGTTAGAGGCGTTGCCGATAACGGTGTCATTGCCATTGCCCATGGTGGCGTTCTCGAAGTTGGTGAAGAGTTCACCGCCAAAGTTCGTCAGACCCGTTGTCATGTTGAAGCTGTAAGCCCCATTGAAGGCGGTGTGGTCGATCAAGTCAACTCCTGCAGCCGCCGTCCATGGTCTCGGCGCCAATGCCAGAGTACATCACGTCGTCGCTAGCATCTCCATTGTAAATACCGCTGTCGCCGTCGAAGTGATATGTCGTTGCCAGCACCACCGTTGAGGGTGTCACGGCCAGAACCGCCGATGAGACTGTCATTGCCACTGCTGCCATCGATCAAGTCATTGCCGGAACCACCATCAGCGGTGTCGTTGCCGCCGCTTCCGTAGATGAAGTCGTTGCCGCTGTCGCCATTGAGGACGTCCCCCACGCTGGATCCGTTGATGTTGGCTGCGGTATAGGCATAGAGACTGTCGTTGCCATTGCCACCGTTGAGGGTGTCGCGGTTGAAGCCCCCCTGGAGGAGGTCGTTGCCATTGCCGCCTTATGTAGTCATCGCCGTTGCCACCATCAGCGGTGTCGTTGCCGCCGCTTCCGTAGATGAAGTCGTTGCCGCTGTCGCCATTGAGGACGTCACCTACGCCGGATCCGCCGATGTTGGCTGCGGTATAGGCATAGAGACTGTCATTGCCATTGCCACCGTTGAGGGTGTCGCGATTGAAGCCTCCCTGGAGGAGGTCGTTGCCATTGCCGCCATTAACCGAGATCATTGCCGGAACCACCATCAGCGGTGTCGTTGCCGCCGCTTCCGTAGATGAAGTCGTTGCCACTGTCGCCATTGAGGAGGTCCCCCACGCTGGATCCGCCGATGTTGGCTGCGGTATAGGCATAGCGATCGTCATTGCCATTGCCAGACATCACGTCGTCGCATATACGCCATCCGGAATGAGACTGTCATTGCCATTGCCACCGTTGAGGGTGTCGCGGTTGTAGCCCCCCTGGAGGAGGTCGTTGTTCCGCCATGTCTGCGTGATTGTATTGCCGCCGTCGATGTAGTCGTCGCCGTTTCCTCCAAATAGCGAGTCGTTACCATTATTTGAGGTGTTGTACGGCACCACCGAAGAGGTAGTCGTCCCCCGTGTCACCGAAGAGGGAATCGTCCCCCGTGCCACCGTAGAGGTAGTCGTTGCCCGCGCCACCATTGAGAGTGTCGTTGTTCCCATTACCCTTGAGGTGTCTGTACCGGCACCACCGAAGAGGTAGTCGTCCCCGTATCACCGAAGAGCAAATCGTCACCATGCCATATATGAGATCGTTGCCACTGCCACCGTTGGAAGTATCATTTCCATTGTCGAGAACAATATTATCATCAAGAACACCACCGTTAGTGATGTTATTGTCCAACAGATTGCCATCGAAAATATCAGCAAAAATCGGATTCATAGTTATTTACCTCGTAAACTGTAAGCCGCTCACTAGTGGTATAGAAGTAGTGCTCTTAGAACCATTGCACTGTCGGTTCGCACATTTTCAGGTTGTGGAGACGTCACCACCTAGCACACTTTTACTGCTTGCGAATCAAGCTTTCCAAACAATTTAAGAACGAAGAATGACTGACAAAAGTTTACTTTTATAAATTGTCTGAAACTCAGTCTGGCAAATATCTTAAGACAGACTTAAAGTCTTTTAGCTACTCGTAAAGTCATAAAACTTTAGAAATAGCTGACTTCGTAGTCATAAAACTTTAGAAATAGATGAAGTGCACCTCAGGCAATGTTTACATCCCCATTTAGACCCCAAAACAATTGACCGAATAGTAATAAAGCCTGTGCTTCCCAACTTATCGATCACTCTAACCCCTACACACTCCTACCACCAGTAAACCATAAAAGAAATATTTTGTTATGGAAAGCCAGTATTTCTTTACAATTCTTTACAATATAATACACTTGATTGACTGGTATAGGATTCCGACTTTTCACCTAATTAATGATCAAAATTCCCTCGGTGATAATTACCGATTCACCTCTAACTTTTATCTCCGTGATTTTATTGTCTTTTTTACTGGCGATCGCTATAATTCTACTAGGGCGATTGATTTCCATACCTTGCTCAATTAACCATTGCCAATTACCGTTATTTTCTGGTTGATAAGTAGCTAAATAAGCAGAAAAAGCTGTCGCCGCCGAACCCGTGGCTGGATCTTCCGCTATATTTAAAGCCGGGGCAAACATTCTTACTCGCCATTGAAATTCATCCACCTGATAACAAGGATAGAGATGGGGGGCGATATAATCCCATAGGGTTTTTTGCCATGCCGTCAAGTTAATCTGTGCCTTGGTTAAAGCTGAAAGACTGTTGAGGGGAATAATTAAAAATGGTAAACCGCAAGAAACGGCTTGAGGGGTATATTTATCGCTTAAATCTGTCTCTGATAACGATAAAACTGAGCTTAAGGCTTTTTTTGAGGGAATATCACCAAAAAATTCCGGAGGATTCGGTACTTTCAATTCTGTGGCGATGGGCTCATGATATTGACTATAAATAGTAACAGGAACATTCCCAATCCCTTCATGTAAAATAATTTCGGTGGTATCACCAGTTAAATCAACCATCCCCAAATATGCTAAGAGAAAAGCAGTGCCGATGGTGGGATGTCCGGCAAAAGGAATTTCTCCCCCGGGGGTAAAAATACGCACATCAAAATTAGCTTGGGGGTTACTAGGCGGAAAGACGAAAACCGTTTCGGAGAAGTTAAACTCCATCGCGATTTTTTGCATTTTCTCTGAAGATAACTCGTGTAAATGGGGAAACACAGCTAATTGATTACCGGTAAAGGGTTTATTGGTAAAAACATCAAGGGTGTAGAAATTCACAATTAAGAATTTGGGTTTGCTAAAAAGTTTTTTGATGAGGAGGGAAATAGGGAATAGACAGGAAAGTAATTTAAATATTGCTCATTTTACTAAAGTATTGGTATTACATACTCTGTTGTTGTAATAAATCCTGTAATTCCCTCAGGGTGTCTGGGGAAATATTAAGTTTCGGATTAAGTTTGAGGGTTTTCGCTAGTTGTGACAATAAATATAGTTGTTGATCAGAATTTAAGGTAAAGGTTACTTCTAATTTTGCTTGATTATTTCTCAACAAAATAAGATGATTTTTACCATCCCCATTACTAACTATTTCCACCTCTCCTAAGGCGATAGTTTGATATTGAATTGTGGGTATAGTAAAACGGATAATGGTATTGGGTTGAGATTGAAGATAGATGTCTAATTGCTGATTATCGGTGTCTAACTCTATTTTTTGTGCAGTGTAACCAAATTCTCTCTCATCACCTTTTTTCTTCCCATAGACAGTTATGCCTCTTATTTGAGGGGATTCGAGGGTAAAATCTTCATCAAATCTCTGGAATTTCCAGTCAATATCATTAACATTTCCTGTGTCTGGAATTAATCTTTGGGCTAGTTTAACTTCTATTTCGTCTAATTTTGACCACCATTCACTGATAAATTTTAAGTTAGTTACGTTATAGTTATCAGGATTTTCGCTATTTTTCTGCCAAGTTATTTTCTTACCCATATTTTTATTATTTCTTTCTTGAAAAAGCTCCTTAATTTTGTTAATTATTAATTATTCATTATTCATTCTTTTATCCTCCGCCCACAATAGTGACTACTTCTAGGCGATCGCCATTTTTGACAATGGTGGTGTCCCAATACTGTCTATGTAAGATTTCGCCGTTATATTCTAAAGCGATGAGACGAGGATTAAAACCGAGGGAGGGTAACAAAACCGGCAAACGGACATTTTCAGGACAGTTGCAACATTCACCATTAACGGTAATAGTAATACTATTTGGAATCATAAAAATTTTAATAATTGGTTCATCCTTTGAGACAATTTAACAACGGTAATATCGGAATTGAGCAAATTTCTTAATCTATAACTATTAGAGCTGATTCGCTTATCCAATACTCAGGTTGTTTTAGATTATTTTTTAGCTTTTAAATGGCTTTTCCTCTTTATAAAGATACTTTACTAAGTTTAACTCATTCATAATTCATAATTCATAATTCATAATTCATAATTGCCCTCAACAGATGCTTTTGGGAAAGGTGCAAGATCTGAGTAATTCATGTTAGTTTATGTTTAATGGCATTGATAATGGTTTCTAAGACAAAAAGCCTTGCGTAATATTTATCGTTACCAGGTACGATCGTCCAAGGGGCTTGGGGGGTGCTAGTATGGGCAATGGTTTGATTGACGGCAACGTAATATAAATTCCATTTTTCACGATTACGATAATCGTCACCGGTTAATTTATAGTTTTTATAATGATCACCTTTACGTGCCTCAAAACGTCTTAATTGTTCTTCGGGGCTAATATGTAGCCAATATTTGATAATTATATAGTTGGAACTAGATAACTGAGCTTCAAATTCGTTAATTTCTCGATAAGACCTTCTCCACTGTGTTTCGCTGGCAAAACCTTCGATTCTCTCCACTAACACCCTACCATACCATGTGCGATCGAAAATGCCGATTTTTCCCGTGGGGGTTAACCGTCGCCAAAAACGCCAGAGATAATGATATAGATGTTCTTCTTCAGTGGGGACGCTAAAAGCGTGGACTTCATAGCTACGAGGATCTAAAATATCGGTAACTCTTTTAATTGCACCCCCTTTTCCCGCAGCATCCCAACCTTCAAACAATAATAAAACGCCGATATTCTTTTCAAAAATGTCTTTCTGTAATTTCCTAAGTTCTACTTGAGATTGTTTCAGTTTAATTTTATATTCTTCTTTTAGGAGAGTGAGGTTTAAATCAACTTGTGCTAAATAGTCAGGTTCGGTGGATAATAAAGCTGTTTGAGGAGGTAAACAAGGGCTTTCCATGGTAATTTCTTGTTTAGCCAAGGCTTCTCGAATGGTGGAGACTAATTGGGTTAAAACCTTAACCTTCGCCCACCGTTGACAATTAGCTTCTACCAATACCCAAGGAGTGAAACCACTGCTGGTGTAAATAAGCATTTCTTCTGCTAGAGTTTTATATTGGTCATAATTTTTTGCCTGTTGCCAATCTTCCTTACGCACTCGCCATGATTCCAGCTCATCTTTTTCGTATTCCTTGAGACGATCTTTTAATTCTTTTTTGCTTAAATGAAGCCAATATTTAGCAATGACGGCACCATCTTCAACCAATTGTCTCTCGAAGGCGTTAATATCACGCATAATGGTAGGCACATGGCTATTATGTAAACGTTTGCATAATCTATCTTCCAATAAATGGGTGTACCAACTATGATAGAAAATACCAATACTGCGTTTAGAGGGTAATTTTTGCCAAAAACGCCACAAAAAAGGATATTTTTTTTCATTTTCCGAAGGTGCTAAGATCGGGTGTACGATAAAACCACGGGGATCCATATAATTAGTCACTTGTTTGACCAAACCGCCTTTCCCTGCCGCCGCCCATCCTTCTAAAACGACGATAATGGGTAATTTTTTTAACCAACAGATATTCTGTAGCGATCGCAATTCCCGCATTAAGTCTTCTATTTTGGCACGATAAGTCTGCTTATCTAAAGAAAGAGTTAAGTCTAAAGTATCTAACATTTTTATGGTTATCAGTAATAGTTAGTTATGGGGTCAATATACAATGACTTTAACTTAAATTAAAAAGTTTTAACCTTCCTTTAATCTTTATTTATCGGGGGAACATCGGCATTACCCACCCCATAATTATTAATTATAAAAATGTTTATTCTTCTCAAGAAAATATCTTTTAAACACCTAATTTTTGCACTTATCGGTGGTTTATTAATGGGTTTAACCGTTGCCCCAACTAATTTATGGTTTTTTGGATGGATTGCTTTAATTCCCCTATGGATAGCCTTATATCAATCACCCTTAACAGCAATATTAGCCGGTTTTTTGTGGGGATTTGGCTACCATGGTTTTGCTTTATTTTGGATAACAGGGATTCACCCGATGACATGGATGGGAGTACCATGGTTTAATAGTTTAATTATTGCGATTTTTTGTTGGTTTTTTATTACTTTTTGGGGGGCACTTTTAGTTACTTTTTGGACGTTTATTATTAATTTTATTTTTAAGAAAAAAATATATCAACATAAGTTTTTACATCCTTTAATTAGTAAACTATTTTTAGCAGTAAGTATTTGGTGTTTACTGGAAAAAATCTGGAGTTTTAGCCCTTTATGGTGGACATCTTTATCTTTTACTCAAAGTCCCTATAATTTGGTAATTTTACAATTATTGAAGGTTTCTGGGACAACTGTGATTACCGCTTTAATTGTTTTAATTAATGGTTTATTTGCCGAAAATATTATTTTAATTATCAACCATAGGCAACATTTTCATAAAAATAAATATCACTTAATTGTTAATGCTATCATAATTTTAATCGTCAGCCACGGCATTGGTTATTTAAATTATCAAAAAACTATCAGCGACGACCCCGCAAAAGTAATTAATATCGGTATTATTCAAGGTAATATCCCTAATGAAATAAAGCTTTATGATCGAGGGTTAAAAACTGCGATGATTAATTATACAAAAGGCTATAATTATTTAGCTCAAAAAAATGTAGACCTAATTTTAACCCCAGAAACAGCCTTACCTTTTTTTTATGATCAAATAGCAGATCATAGCCCCATTTATCAATTAATAATTGATAAAAAAATACCTATATTATTAGGAGCATTTAATCAAAAAAATAATGATTATACAAATACTTTATTTGCCCTTAATAAAGAAGGAAAAATTATTAGTAAGTATGATAAAATTAAGTTAGTTCCTTTGGGTGAATATATTCCCTTTAGGGGTATATTAGGTAATATTATTAATCGACTTTCCCCCCTAGACGCTCAGTTAATTGCAGGAGAAAAAGAACAGATTTTCAATACTCCTTTTGGACAAGCTATAGTGGGAATTTGTTACGATTCCGCCTTTGCCGAAATTTTCCGTCACCAAGCCTTACAAGGAGGAGAATTTATAGTCACCGCGTCTAATAACGCCCATTATAGCGATGTTATGCCTTCTCAACATCATGCCCAAGACGTTATGAGATCCATTGAAACCGATAGATGGACGGCAAGGGCCACCAATACCGGCTATTCTGCCATTATCGATCCCCATGGTAATACTCAATGGATTTCTAACCTCAATGAGTATCAAACTCACGTTGGTAAAATTTATCGCCGTGATACCATCACTTTTTATGTGGCAAAGGGAGATTGGTTCGTTATATTATTAATTGTGTTCCTGCTTGTGTATGTAATTACCTTCAAAACAACAAGAATGGCAGAATGAAATAGCTTTTTCTTATATTAATAATCAGCAATTTTTATTAACAATTAGGTGAATTTTGTTTTTCATAAAAATAATTCAATAAGTGTGATTCAAAACACAAAAAGGACTTGTTAGAAGTAGAGTTTTGTGTTATTAATTATTTGTGAGTAAAAAAAGGTGTGAGGAACTTTTTAATATTATGTTCAAATTAGTCAAAAATTATGTGGTGGCAACTCCAGCACTTCTTGCTTTGAGTGTTGCCTCTAATAGTGTAATCATTGAATCTGCCAGTGCCAATGAAGTAAATCCCGATTCAGCTTTAGAGCAAATTTCTGAGTATAATCAAACTCAACCTATGGGGCAAGTTACCTCCGTTTCTCAGTTAAGAGATGTTTCCCCCACCGATTGGGCTTTTGAAGCATTGAGAAGCTTAGTTGAGCGTTATGGTTGTATCGTCGGTTATCCAGATCGTACCTTCAGAGGAAATCGTGCTTTAAGTCGTTACGAATTTGCCGCCGGTTTAAATGCTTGCATGCAGCAAATGGAACGCCTAATCGCAGCTAGTGAAGCGGTACTCAGAGAAGATATCGAGAAATTAAAACGCTTGATGGCAGAATTTGAGAGTGAATTGGCCGCATTAGGTGCAAGAGTCGATAACTTAGAAGGTCGAGTGGCTTTCTTAGAAGATAATCAGTTTTCTACTACCACCAAGTTAAAAGGGGAAGTAATTTTTGCCGTTACCGCACAAAGTGGTCCAGATTACAAACTAGGTGACGTTTATAACACCAGAGACTCAGCAGTTGCCGTTGACAGAAATGGTGATATAACTAACTCAGGAGAGGCTAAAAGCACTGCCCAAGACTCCGATGAACAAGCAACTTTCAGTAATCGTGTTCGTTTAATCTTAGATACCAGCTTTACTGGGAAAGACTTATTAAGAACTCGTTTAGCGGCTGCCAATGTTCCTAACTTAGGTTCTGCTTATGGCACAGATATGGCTCGTTTAAACTTTGAACAGTTTACTGGTGCTGATGGTAACGATGTTATTATTGATCGTCTTTACTACAAAACCCCTGTGGGCGATAACGGAAGTTTCTGGGTTGGTACTGCATTACCTCCTCAAGATATTTACGATACCCTTAGCCCCTTCACCTCAAGTGATGCAACTGGTGCTTTAGCTCGTGTTAACCGTTTTAATCCCTTCATCTATCGTCAACCCGGTGACACTGGTATCGGGTTCAAATATAAATTAGGTAAGAGTTTCGATATTACTGCTTCCTACTTAGCCGACAGGGCAAATGATCCTAGTGGTGGGGCTGGTTTATTTAATGGGACTTATAGCACTGGGATTCAGTTAGGTTTCAGTCCTGGAGACAGTTTCAAACTCGCCGTGGCCTATATGCACTCTTATTTTGCCGCAGGGGAAGCTAATTTAACCGGTAGCACTGGTAGTAGTTACACTGGTGGCGTATCTAACGGTATTGCTGATTTAGGTTCAGGTGGTCGTACTGGTGGTTTCCGTGGTTCAAAAGATCCTTTTAGTGGTGCAGCGACCACTTCCGAAAACATTGGTTTACAAGCTACTTGGCTTATTACCCCTAAGTTCAACATCGCTGGTTGGGTAGGCTGGGCTTTTGCTCAAGGTCAATCTGTGGACAGTACGGGTAATAATCGTAACGGTGATAGTGCCGATCTATTTACATGGAATACTAACTTATCCTTCCTTGATTTATTCAAAGAGGGTTCTGTCTTAACCGTTGCCGGTGGACAGGTTCCCCGTGCTGGTAGTGTAGATGGTACTGTAGGACGCGATCGTGGACAGTCTTGGATTGTAGAAGGTCAATATTTATATCCTGTCACCGACAATATTTCTATTACTCCGGGTGTTTATGCCGTATTCGATCCTAATAATAGTAATAATGGACAAAGCACTATCGTAGTGGGCATTCTTCGTACTGTGTTCAAATTCTAAGCTAGAAAAAATAATCTCTTAATTCTTTAATGAAGAAAGTGAACCAGGTTCTCATATATGAACTTGGTTCTTTTTTGCTTGGGTATAAAATAGCCTGTGGATTTTCCCTGATCTCTTTTTCCCCATCCATTCCCGATTCATCATTTTTACGGTAGAATGGTATGTTTGGGTCTAAATATAAACAATATATAAGGAGAAATTAGTAACTATGTCTCGATATACAGGACCTCGTTTAAGGATAGTGCGTCGTTTGGGAGATTTGCCGGGCTTAACTCGTAAAAATGCTCGTCGTCAATATCCCCCTGGACAACACGGACAAAACCGCCGTAAACGCTCAGAATACGCCATCCGTCTTGAAGAAAAACAAAAACTTCGTTATAACTATGGTGTCAGCGAAACACAATTAATTCGTTATGTCAAAAAAGCCCGTCGAGTAACTGGTTCTACCGGTCAGGTATTATTACAATTATTAGAAATGCGTCTCGATAATACCGTTTTTCGTCTTGGCATGGCACCTACAATTCCGGGCGCTCGTCAATTGGTGAACCACGGTCATATTATGGTTAACGATCGGGTAGTAGATATTGCTAGCTATCAATGTCGCCCCGGGGATGTTGTTAGCGTTAGAAAAAGAGATCGCTCTGTTAATATTGTTAAAAATAATCTTCTTAACCCCGGTTTAGCTAACCTCCCTAGTCATTTAGAATATGACAAAGATAACCTCGTCGGTAAAGTTAACGGTGTTATCGAAAGAGAATGGGTTGCTTTAAATATCAACGAATTACTCGTAATTGAGTACTATTCTCGGAAAGCATAACGGTAGGGCATAGATCTTGATAAGCACCATCAAAAATCTAAAGATATCTGTTATAAATGAGTTTTGAGTTTTTGGAGGTGGCTAATGAAAGCGTTATTTTTAGACAGAGATGGGGTAGTAATAGATTATATTCCTTATCTGAGTCGTCCTGAACAGGTATCTTTGCCTCAAGGTGCGGGAGAAGCATTAAAACAATGGCAAACCGAGGGTTATCAATTAGTAATTGTGACGAATCAATCAGGTATTAGTCGGGATTATTTTTCGGAAGAAGACGTAAAAGCAATACATAAGTGCATAATTAAAGAATATCGACATTTTGGGGTGGAATTTGCCGATATTTTAATATGTCCTCATCAACCCGCGGATAATTGCCAGTGTCGTAAACCTTCCCCCTATTTACTACTAAATTATAGTGAAAAAAACCATATCGATTTATCTCAATCGTGGTTTATAGGGGATGCACCGAGTGACATTGAATGTGCCCTTAATGCCGGTTGCCAACCTGTACTGTTATTAACGGGTAGGGGGAAAGAAACGATCAAAACACTATCTAAAGAGGAATTATCCATCCCTGTGTTTGAAAGTTTATCTGCAACGACACAATTAGCCATTGGCATTTAGTTTTCCTCGCCAGATCCTAATACTAAAATTTAATGACTTCGGCAGTTACCTTAATCCTTAACTGTCAACGGCTAAATCTGGGAATACTTGCTGCACCGCCGGATGTACTAGGCGATGGTATTGTATATTTAACCCTTGGGCTAAACTGGCATCTTGTTTTAATGCCCCAATGCCTTGATTGGCTAGTTTCAATACATAGGGTAAAGTATTATTATTCAATGCTTGGGTAGCTGTCCAGGGTACGGCACCGGGGAGGTTAGGAATACCTAAATGAATGACTCCTTCTTCTATGTAGCTAGGCTCACTGTGAGAAGTCGTGTACAAAGTTTCGATGCAACCACCTTGATCTACAGCCACATCCATAATCACTGAGCCCTCATACATTTGTTTGACTAATTTCCGTGAAACGAGGATAGGTGCCTTTTTCCCCGTAATTAAAACCGCACCAATTAATAGATCCGCCCTCGGTACAGTTTGATCTATATGTTGAGAGTTACTATATAATAGCTCGACTCTCGATCCAAAAAGGGTTTCTAAATAGGCTAATCTATCGATGTTTACATCTAAAATAGTTACCTTTGCCCCCATGCCCACTGCAATTTTAGCGGCTTCTGTGCCGACGATTCCTCCTCCTAAAATGACAACATTTCCTTGGGCAACCCCCGGTATCCCCCCCAGTAAAACTCCTTTTCCCCCCTGTTGTTTTTCTAAATATCTCGCCCCAATTTGTACTGCTAATTTTCCGGCAATGATACTCATGGGGGTTAACAGAGGTAGTCTGCCATCGGGTAATTGTACTGTTTCGTAAGCGATCGCAGTTACACCACTTTTGAGAAGAAATTCTGTTAAACTACGATCAGCGGCTAAGTGAAGATAAGTAAATAATATTTGCCCTTGATGGATATACTGATATTCAGAAGAAAGAGGCTCTTTTACTTTAATGATTAATTCTTGATCCCATGCACTTTCAGTATCGACAATAGTTGCCCCTACTTTTTGATAATCTTCGTCACTAAAACTTGAGCCTACTCCTGCATTTTCTTCGATAAAAACCCGATGATTTTGTTCGATTAAAACTTTGACACTAGCGGGAGTTAAACCAACCCGAAATTCTCTGTCTTTAATTTCTTTAGGAACACCAATCTTCATTTGAACCTCTTGTATAGAGTCTTGATTTTTCCGATTAAGTGACGGTAAATGATGAATTTGATAAAGTTGAATGGTGTTGGAATTGAGAAATCAATCATTTCACCACTAACGAAAATAATATTCACCACCGCCAAATCAACCATAATCTTATCTTAATTTAGAAGATCCATAACGGGAATTAAGATTGTGCCATTAATTTTTATGCTTTTGGGATGGTGATATAGTCGTTGATATTAACTACCTTAGTTTTACCGGCAATTATAGCTAAATTCGGGCAAGGAGTTTAAGTTTTAGGACTTAACTGATAATAATTGTGCTCGTAAATGTTTAATTTTATCTCGATATTCAGCGGCTTTTTCAAACTCCAAATCTTTAGCCGCTTTTTGCATTTGTTCTTCAAATTGTTTAATTAAATTAGGTATTTTATCTAAACTTATTTCTTCTAAATGGGTATAAACTTCTTCCAATTCTTGCTTATTTAACCGCCTAGAGATATCTAAATATTCTAAAATTGAATTACTATATTTTCTAGTAATAGACTGAGGAATAATATTATTTTCTTGATTATATTTAAGCTGAATTTCTCGACGGCGATTAGTTTCATTAATAGCTTTTTTAATACTTTGAGTAAAATTATCAGCGTATAAAATTGCCTGTCCATTTATATGACGTGCCGCCCTTCCTATGGTCTGAATTAATGATTTTTCTGATCGCAAAAAACCCTCTTTATCTGCGTCTAAAATTACTACCAAGGATACTTCTGGTAAATCTAAACCTTCCCGTAACAAATTCACTCCGATCAAGACATCGAAATCTCCTGCTCTTAAACTTTGTAAAATCTCAATTCGCTCAATGGACTGAATCTCGGAATGCAAATATTGTACATTTATTCCTTTTTCCTGTAAATATTCCGTCAAATCCTCTGACATTCTCTTAGTTAATGTCGTTATTAAAACCCGTTCTTTTTTGCTAATCTTCTGTTTAACTTCTCCCAATAAGTCATCTACTTGTCCCTCGCTAGGTCTTACAAAAATTTGCGGATCTAAAATGCCCGTAGGGCGAATAATTTGTTCAACAATTTGATGACTTGATTTCTCAATTTCCCAATTACTAGGAGTAGCAGAAACGAAAATACATTTCTTCACTTTTTGCCAAAATTCATCAGCTTTTAAGGGGCGATTATCGGCGGCACTAGGTAAACGAAAACCATGATCAATTAAGACTTTTTTTCTTGCTTGATCTCCGTTATACATTCCCCTAATTTGCGGTACAGTTACATGGGATTCATCGACTACTAAAAGCCAATCTTCGGGGAAGTAATCTACTAAACAATCGGGAGGCTCTCCTACTTTTCTTCCCGCTAAATGACGAGAATAATTTTCGACTCCGTTGCAATATCCCACCTCTTTTAACATCTCTAAATCATACTTTGTTTTTTGTTTTAATCTTTGAGCTTCGACTAATTTTCCTTCTTTTTCTAAAATTATTAATCTTTCTTCTAATTCTTCTTCTATGTCGGCGATCGCCTGTTCTACTCGCTCCTGTGGTGTGACAAAGTGCCTGGCAGGGTAGATATTAACATGCTCTAACTCCCGCAATAATTCTCCAGTAACAGGGTCTAAAAGAGAAATTGCTTCGATTTCATCTCCAAAAAATTCGACTCTTATAACTCGATCTTCGTAGGCTGGGACAACCTCTAACACATCCCCCTTGATCCGAAAAGTAGCACGACACAGGTCAATATCGTTGCGAGTATATTGCACATTAACCAAATCTCGGATGAGTTGACGGGGATCATATTCTTGGTTAAGGTGTAAAGGAATAGAGGCTTTCAGGTATTCCACAGGCATCCCTAAGCCATAAATACAGCTAATGGAAGCCACCACAATAACATCTTTTCTTTCAAACAAAGATCGAGTTGCTGAGTGCCGTAACATATCAATCTCGTCGTTGATAGATGAACTTTTCTCGATGTAGGTATCCGTAACAGGAATATATGCTTCTGGTTGGTAATAATCGTAATAACTGACAAAATATTCAACGGCGTTATCAGGAAAAAATTGCCTTAATTCGTTGCACAGTTGTGCGGCCAAGGTTTTATTGTGGGCTAATACTAACGTCGGTTTTTGCCATTGGGCGATGGTACAAGCGATAGTATAAGTCTTTCCTGTACCCGTTGCACCGAGTAAGGTTTGAAAAGCATTTCCCGATTGTAATGATTTTACTAAAGAAGCGATGGCAGTTGGTTGATCTCCAGTGGGTTTAAAGGGGGCGTTAAGGGTAAACATCAATGAACCTTAAGAGTTAATGGTAGAGGAAATTGATAAAATCACTCTATTTTTATTGTCCTAGATTTTTCGCTATCTTACAATGTCAAAATAGGACTCCCGTTAAATTTTAAATTTTTCTCAAAAAAAGCCCACCAAAATTAACGGGAGATGAATTTTGACGACAAATAAACAAGAGGTAGAACTTTCCTTTTGGTAGGTGGTTTTTGATTTTCAACATATTTCTTTAACTGACTTATCGTAAACACCGGTTCACAACTGCTACAAAATAAGCACCTGTCCTTTTCTACGATATTTAGTCCCCAAAACAACATGAGCAGTAAGTTTATAGACAGATCTAAAACCTTTATGATAATTGCTTGACATTTTAAAGCATTAAGTTATACAATCCAATCATAACTCAAGCCAATTTTGCCTTATTCAAGCTAAAAATTTAACCACAGCCAAAAAATCGAATCTTCAGCTAAAGTCAGTGAATGCTCAAGTTTTACAACAAACTTTAAAAACCTTAGACAGAGCTTTTTCTGACATGAGAGCGAAAGGTAACGGCTTTCCCAGATTTAAAAAGAAGATGAGAAGCTTTGTTTTTCCCGCCATGGTTAAAAATTGTTTGGGTCAAGGAAAGGTAAAGCTACCACAATTAGGATGGCTATTGATTAAACAATCAAGAGATTATCCCACCGGTTTTGAGGCTAAACAAGCCCGTATATTCAAAAAAGCTAGTGGTTATTATGTGATGCTAACTTTTCAATCTCTTGAGCAATGTCCTGATGCCCCTGTGGGGAAAGTTAGTTTAAGTGAGAGAGTACACCGTTGTCAGTTTTGTGGATACCAAGAGCAAAGAGACGTTGCTAGTGCAAAAGTAATTAAAAATAGGGGATTAATTGCGGTCGGACAGCCCGTGATTCAAAATGCTTGTGGAGACGTTCTGACGGGGGTTAAGCAACTAAACTTGTTTAATCTAGTTAAGAGTCTGTGAGCCAAGAATCTCCCGTTACACCCGTAGGGTTAACGGTGAGAGTGTCAATTTCCCACAGAGATATTAAAATAAGTTAAGAAACATTAATTGTTTATCCGCTAAATTTATTGATTCAGAGAAAATAAAATTTATGACTGACGCTCCTGTTAAACGACTGCGCAATTTTTCGATTATTGCCCATATTGATCACGGTAAATCTACTTTAGCAGACCGTTTGTTACAGGTAACAGGCACTGTGGGAGATCGGGATATGAAAGCCCAATTCCTTGATAATATGGATTTGGAGCGTGAAAGGGGTATTACTATTAAACTTCAAGCCGCCCGAATGAACTATAAGGCTAGAGATGGCGAAGATTATGTCTTAAATTTGATCGATACCCCCGGCCACGTGGATTTTTCCTATGAGGTATCCCGTTCTCTTGCCGCCTGCGAAGGTGCTTTGTTAGTGGTTGATGCCTCTCAAGGGGTAGAAGCACAAACTTTAGCGAATGTTTATCTTGCCTTAGAAAATAATTTAGAAATTATCCCTGTTTTAAATAAAATTGATTTACCCGGTGCTGAACCAGAAAGAGTTATAAAAGAAATTGAAGATGTTGTTGGCTTAGATTGTAGTCATATTATTCACGCTTCCGCAAAGGCTGGAATCGGCATTGACGATATTTTAGAGTCCATTATCGCCCAGGTTCCACCACCGGAGGATGCTACCCATAAACCTTTAAGAGCTTTAATTTTTGATAGTTATTATGATCCTTATCGGGGGGTTATTGTTTATTTCCGAGTTATGGATGGTAGCATCAAAAAAGGCGATCGCATCCTGTTAATGGCGTCAGGAAAACAGTACGAATTAGACGAAGTGGGCATACTATCCCCCACACAAATTCAGGTGGATGAATTACATGCAGGAGAGGTGGGTTATTTGGCAGCGGCAATTAAAGCGGTAGGAGACGCAAGGGTAGGGGATACTATAACCTTAGCTAATAAACCTGCCTCCGAAGCATTACCCGGTTATACCGAAGCAAAACCGATGGTATTTTGTGGGTTGTTCCCCATCGATGCGGATCAGTATGGAGATTTGAAAGACGCTTTAGAAAAGCTAAAATTAAACGATGCGGCGTTATCTTTTGAGCCTGAAACCTCCAGTGCCATGGGTTTTGGTTTTCGTTGTGGTTTCTTGGGTTTACTACATATGGAAATTGTTCAAGAACGTTTAGAAAGAGAATATGATTTGGACTTAATTACCACCGCTCCTTCTGTAGTTTATCGGGTTACTACCACCGATGGAGAGGTAATTGAAATTGATAATCCCAGTGCCCTACCGGATCCGCAAAAACGGGTAAAAATAGAAGAGCCTTATATTAAAGTTGATATTATTACCCCTGAAAATTATGTGGGAACTTTGATGGATTTATGTCAAACTCGGCGGGGTGTGTTTGTGGACATGAAATATTTTACCATCAACCGTACTAATTTAATCTACGAATTACCTTTGGCGGAAGTAGTAACAGACTTTTTTGATCAACTGAAATCCCGCTCTCGTGGTTATGCCAGTATGGAATATCAATTAATTGGTTTCCGAGAAAATCCCTTAATTCGCTTAGATATTATGGTAAATAAAGATCCTGTTGATGCTTTAGCCATGATTGTTCACCGAGATAAAGCTTATAATGTTGGACGAGCTTTGACAGAAAAACTCAAAGAATTGATTCCACGTCATCAATTTAAAGTGCCAATTCAAGCGGCGATAGGGGCAAAAATTATCGCCAGTGAACATATTCCCGCCCTCAGAAAAGACGTTTTGGCGAAATGTTACGGCGGTGACATTAGCCGTAAGAAAAAACTATTACAGAAACAGGCTAAGGGTAAAAAACGCATGAAATCGATCGGTACGGTAGATGTACCACAATCTGCATTCATGGCGGTGTTAAAACTCGATTCTTAACCACGTAAATTAAACTACGTAAATTAAAGATGTTTAACCGTAATTTTAGCGAAAACACTTGACAATTTGATTTTTGTGGTTTAGGCTCTAAGTGGAAATATTTAAATAAATACATAGGTAAAAATGGAAAAACTCAATTTATTGAGCAAATTTACTGCCGCGGGCGTCGCTGTCGTAAGTACGATCGCGGTAACTAGCTTCGCTCCTGCTCAAGCTATCGGTTTTGGTGAACTACAATGGGATAATTCAACCAGCAACTTCTTCGAAGATGTTAATCCTGGTGCAGGTGATTCTTTTGACGTCACCTTTAGCCCTGGAGGGGTAGCGGCAGTTTTCGAGGCTATTGGTTCATTTGCTCCTTTTTTCCCTACGGTCCCTGATTTCTACGACGTAGCCTCCTGCTGTGGGAACGTTCGAATGGGATTCAAATGTAGGTACTGACTTTATTTACAACCTTACAAACAACCTCGTCTTCGATTTTGCTAACGGTGTATCTGTGACTTTTTTACCAGGCCAATTCCTCGGTTCGTTTGATGGTAACAATGGGGTTGCTTTTGAAGAAACTGTCTCTTCGCAGGCTCTAGTTAGCCTTCCGGGAATAGGCCTTGTTCCTGTTGGTGGTGAAGAATTAACCTTTGCAGATATTGCTGGTGGCAATGCTGGTGAATATGGAGCTGTAGTTCAAACGGTTCCTGAACCTCTCACCATCCTCGGTACTGGAATGGCTTTAGGACTCGGTACCCTCTTCAAAAAAAAGCGTGGTTCAAGTCCTGCTTAAAGCACCAGAAGTAAGCTGAGAAGGCTAGAAGAATAATCAAAGTACATTTCAGGGGTGCAAGCCATGCACCCTTTTTTAATGGTCAGAGATCCACAAAAATAAAATTCTCTTAAGAAAAGGCTAAAATCCTTATGATGACTAGTGGTCTGTCAAGATAGTTTTGAGGGACTGGGAACGGATAATTTTGGATTTTGAAAGAAGTAAATTTGAGTTAAGGATTATTAATTTAATAATAGTTAATAGTGAGCTAGGATGTAATTAGTAATTATTAACTTTCTATTCTCTATGTAAGAATGCAACCAGAATCTACCCTCCATCAGTTAAGAATGAGTCTTCCTGAAGGTAAATTGCCTTCTAGTTACGGTGTTTATTATAAAAACACTCTTGTTGCACTTTGTCATGCTTTAGAGGATCATATCTTAGAGCATACTTATGAGGATGAGATATATAGTCCTTTAGTGTTGGTTACTTTTCAACAGGGGAAATGGTATATTCAAGAGGCTGATCGATATTGGGATTTAGCACAACATTGCCGACAAGTGGCGATCGCAGCAGTGGCAAGTAGTGGTTTTGCCTCCCACCGCACCAGTCAATTAGATAACGTGGCATTGGTTAATTTACAGGAAGATGATAGTCTTGTCGAAGAATGGAATTTAGTTATTTTAGCTCCAGATTATGCAGCGATGTTGCTTTGTCATGAACTTTCGCCAGAAGAATATCGGGCTGCAAGTCAACCGCAAATCGATACAGAGAGAAAGTTTTATGGGTTATGGACATTTGACCGAATTTTAGTGGAAAAGGCGATCGATATTTTAACTCAACGGATGAAGCCTTATAATCCTCCCCTCGCCCATAAATTGGAGGAAATGCGATTACAAATAAAAGACATTTCCCCTTCTGGTACAGTGGATTTAACAGGGGTCGTCAGTCGCATTGTGTCTTACTTACAAACCAGTCAACAGGAATTAGTCACCGTTAACCGTCAAACAAGGGAATTAAGGGATTTAGAAGGACAAGCATTAAAACTCAGTCGTAATCTTGCCGCCAGTAAACTTCAAGCCTTTCTGAGAATGGCACAAAAAGTTGATCACAATGACCCCTTTAACCCTTACGCTTCCTTACAGGTAGCGGCTTTGGCGGAAACATTAGGGCAGATTCTCGACTTACCAACCCTTCAACTAAGACGGTTAAGATTAGCTGGGTTATTATTTCGTATCGGTTTGGCTGAAGCACCAATAGAGGTTTTTACAGACGATCTCGATCAATTAGACTCTAATCATTATAAGTTTTGGTGCGATCGGTCAATTTTGGGAGCTCGTTTATTAGCCTCTATGAACGAATTAGAACCAATCACAAAAATAGTCTTTCATCAATTAGAATATTGGGATGGTAGCGGTAATCCAGATGGTTTAAAAGCCACAGAAATCCCCTTAGAATCGAGAATTTTGGGATTAGTGAGCTATTTCCAAGAATTAACTCAACCCAGAGGCAACAGACAAGCCTATAGTCTTTTAGAAGCCTTCGCCAAATGTGAGAGTTATAGCGGTGTCAGATTTGATCCTAGTTTAGTAGAATCATTAAAAACCGTCATCCGCTTAACAGAAATGGGCTTAATGGAATTACCTGAGCGTCCAAGTCAACTACCTCCTGTGTGGTTAGAAGAGGCAACGAAATAATTAGACCTCTTGCAAAAATAGATTTCTCGGTTAGGTAATTTTGGATTTTGGATTTTGGATTGGAAAAGCCTTTCTGACTCCTGACTCCTGACTCCTCTGACGACCAGATTTTTTGACTTTTGCAAGAGGTCTATATGAATCAAACCGCGGAAGTTAGCTTGAGAAATAGCTGCTTTTAAATCAACATTTAACCACGAATTTCTTCTGCTAGAAAATGGCCACTTAAAAAAGCGGATTCGACCTTACCATTCAAACACCAGTCACCGCAAACACCGATATTATTAGACTTATCTAAATAGTAACCTTGATCATTAGGTTGTTTAGATATAGCATAACGCCATAAGTGCACAGACTCATAAAGACTATGATTAAACTGAATATTTAAAATATCGGCGGCGGTATTTTTCAATATTTTTCCGACAGAATCTTTACTTTTTTCTAAATTGATCTCAGTCCAAGTAAGATTCGATTGAATGATGATACTGCCTTTTTCCCCTCGCGAAGGTTTACTATCATTGGCAGCAATCCAACGGAGTATCGGATGTTGAAATTCAATGGCATCGAAAGCCAAATCTAGCTTATTTTCAGGTACCAACATTAAGCTATAACAGGGGAACATTTTTAATTTACTAATAGATTCTGTGATGGTAGTGTGATTAGCTAATAAATCGATGGTTTGTATTGGAGGTGCGGTAATCATCACATAATCATAATCTGAGTATTTTTGCTGGTTTTCGTCGATTAATATCCATTTTTGGCCTTTCTCTAAACGGATAATGCGGGTTTGTAACTTTACATTTAATCCTATTGCCATATTTTTACACAGATTATTCATGGCTAAAGTTGGTACATATCGGGAATTTTCAGGCTCGATAGTTGTTAACTCTCCATCCCGCCAACAGGCAAATTTTCCAGTCCATACCTTGACAAATTTTTTATTTTGTGCCAGAAAATCTTGAAAAACAGGGTTTTTGACGGTAAAATACTGCGTCCCATGATCAAGATAACCCCATTGTGTTCTTCTGCTAGACATTCTACCACCAACTGCTCTACCCTTATCGAAAATATCTACTGAGAACCCTCGATTTGTCAATTTTTTCGCTATGGTTAAACCTGCTATTCCAGCCCCAACAACGGCTATTTTGGTTATCATATCTTTTAAATTTGTTTATGATTAATAAAATATATTCAGTTATTACTTATTACTTATTACATTAAATGTTAGGGATCAAGATTAAACTAATTATTTTTGAGATAAAATAAGTATATTTAGGGCCAATGATTCTTTTTTGCTGATTAATGACACCAATTTTCTTGTTTAATGTTACTAAATATTAAGCAATGCTAATAATCAATAAAAAATCTTAACAATTTAACCCAGTAAGTCTTTGATAGCTAATAATAGAAACTGAGGGGATCAATAAGAAGTTAAAAGATTAAAGTTTAATTTTGGCGTTTTTAATAAAGTTGTTTCTCGTCTTATGGTTGTCGGTGGAAGTTGATGACCATATCCCCTGAGATATAGCTAAATTAGGAGGAATTGGGTTATGAATATCATCAAAATGTTCGGAAACATCACTAAATATTTAACGGAAGGCTTTACCCGGATTTTTAGTCGGCCTGAGGAGTCACCTCCGGAAATTGGAGTGCAACCTTTTGAAGGTGAGCCCTATAAGGAAAAATCGCCACTATAAATAAAGTAGGGGGGTTTTCTTCCCCCATTAGGAGGTGGCAGGTGAATTGATTCTGAAAAAACATTATAACCCCGGAATCTAACTTGAAAATAGATTTTCATGGTTGGGGGTGGGATTCGTTTCGTGATAACTGAATTCCAAAACCCGGAATTGTTTGCCTCATTTTCTGTTGGTAAAAAAGACCGGACTTAAGTTAGGGTCGACCTTGTAGGTGTTTTTTTCCATAACTTTCCGGGTTAGTTTGGGATCGAAGGTGGTCCCGAAATCTTCTTGGAGTTTTTCCACTCTCGGTTTGATTTTCGCTATTTCGCCGTCGATTTCTGCTATTTTTTCTTGTTGTGCTAAGTGGTAGGGTAAAAGATGTTTGATACTAAAAATTGCTAAAACAGAAATTCCTACATTAGCAAATATTTTTAGGCTAGTTTCGATAGCTTTTTCGAGGTTGGCTCTTTTTTTTTGTATTTTCTCTTTTTTTAAGGTTCTATTTGCTAATATTGATTGGCCACGACTATTGTTCCCTGATCTAATTTTATTCAAAGATGCGTTAGAAGACATTTACTCCACCTCACAAAAATTTAGTAAATAATAAGTACATTTATAATGGACAATGGGCAATGGAAAATTACTGTGTATTCAATGAAATATCCTTTGAGAATCCACAAACAAAATTTATGACCAAATTATTCATTATTCAGTTATTAATGCTAACTAATAGTTGTTGAATTTGATTCACTCTTTCGGAAATTATCTCCCATTTTTTTTCTTTTAATAAATCTTCTGGAAATAAGTCCGTTGATAACCCTACAGCGATCGCCCCTGCTTTGATATAATCTTGCGCATCTTGTATTGTAACACCGCCTGTGGGAATTAGAGGAATATTATTGAGAGGCGATCGAATACTTTTTATATAGTTCACTCCACCCACAGCTTGAATAGGAAAAACTTTTACGGTTTTCGCACCTCCGTTAAAAGCATTAATTATTTCCGAAGGAGATAAAGCACCTGGAATATAAGGAATATCACGATTATGAGCAAAATTTAGTAAGTTTGAATCAAAATGAGGACTAAAACAAAATTGGATTCCGGCATCGATTGCAGTAACTAAATCTCGATGATGGACAATTGTACCGGCACCGATGGAACAATGGGGCAATTCTTGCCTTAAAGTGGTAATTAACTTTGCTGGTTGTGTGCTATTCCATGTAATTTCAATTAGTTTAACACCTCCTTGAGCTAAAGCATAGGCCATTTTTAGCCCCATTTTCAGATTATCAGTGCGAATCACCCCAATTAGACGATTATCCTGTAAAACAGATAGCCAATTTTCCAACATGGATTAAGTAAAAAGTAAAAATTGATTATTATTTATTAATCACTGATTAGTAGTAAATTGTTTAGGAATAAGGAAAGTGAAAATACTGGTGCTATCATGGGAATTTCCGCCGAGAATTATAGGGGGTATCGCACGTCATGTAGCAGAATTATATCCTGAAATTGTCCAATTAGGTCATGATGTACATTTAATAACCCTTGAATTTGCTAATGCACCTAAATTTGAGATTGTCGAAGGTGTTAAAGTTTACCGTATTTCTATTCCTCCTAATGATAATTTTTTTCAATGGGTTGCCCACATGAATGATGTAATGAGGGCAACGGCAGAGAATTTAATCCATCAAATTGGAACTTTTGATATAATTCATGCCCATGATTGGTTAGTCGCTGATTGTGGAATTGCCCTTAAGCATAATTTTAAAATTCCCCTGGTTACTACCATTCACGCCACGGAATATGGTAGGCATAACGGTATTCACAACGAAACCCACGCCTATATCGATAGTAAAGAAGGTATTTTAGTTTACGAATCATGGCGGGTAATTGTTTGCAGTGGTTATATGCGTCATGAACTTAACCAAGCTTTAGGTTGTCCTTGGGATAAAATTGACGTGATTTATAATGGCATTCGCCCGGAAAAAAAACAGCGATCGCCAAATTTTAATTGTTGGCAATTTAGGCGCAAATTTGCCGGGGATGAGGAAAAGATAATCTATTATGTGGGTAGAATGACTTATGAGAAAGGGATTCACATTTTATTAAATGCCGCACCCAAAATCTTGGAAACCTTGGAAAAAAAGGCGAAATTTGTGATTATCGGCGGCGGAAATACTAACTATGTCAAAAACTTGGCCCATGACTTAGGAATATGGGAACGATGTTATTTTACTGGATTCATGTCTGATGAAGATCTCAACCAATTTCAGACGGTGGCAGATTGTGCAGTTTTCCCTAGTTTATACGAACCTTTCGGCATTGTTGTCCTGGAAAGTTTTGCTTCTCGTGTACCAGTGGTAGTCTCGGATACGGGAGGGCTACCAGAAGTTGTAAGACACGGACAAACAGGCATGGTGACACAAACTAATAATCCTGACTCTTTAGCATGGGGAATATTAGAAGTATTAAGAAATCATGACTATGCGCAATTACTGGTAAATAATGCCTATGAAGATTTAAGTAGGCGCTTTCAATGGTCAAAACTAGCCGAACAAACTGTCGCCGTTTATGGGTTAATTTTGCGTGAGAGAAAGGCAATTACTTGGTAACAATAGATCGTTGATGGTAAACAAAAGCAAAAGTAAATATTTTTTCAAGGGTCTTCTAATTCCTAACGTCGAACTCATGATCGAATACAATCTCAAGAAAATCTTTGTGAACCATTCTCAGAAGATCGAGTTAACCTGAAAGTAAATAAATTTATCAAAGATAGGAATTGTTTATGACCAAAAGAACCTTTGGAGTAATTGGATTAGCCGTTATGGGGGAAAATCTCGCCCTTAATGTAGAAAGCAGAGGATTTCCCATCGCCGTGTATAACCGTAGTCCTAATAAAACAGAAGAATTTATGAATACAAGGGCTAAAGATAAAGACGTTAAGGCGGCCTATTCTTTAGAAGAATTTGTGCAAACTCTCGAACGTCCTCGTAAAATATTGGTAATGGTGAAAGCAGGTGCACCTGTGGATGGAGTTATTCAACAATTGAAGCCTTTACTCGATGAGGGAGATATGATTATCGATGGTGGTAATTCCCTCTATGAAGACACTGAAAGACGCACTAATGAGCTTGAAGCAACCGGTTTAGGGTTTATGGGCATGGGAGTAAGTGGCGGTGAAGAAGGTGCTTTAAATGGTCCTTCATTGATGCCCGGAGGTACAGAAGCCGCATATCATGAGCTTGAGCCCATTCTAACAAAAATTGCTGCCCAAGTGGATGATGGTGCTTGTGTAACCTATATTGGTCCTCGTGGTGCCGGTCATTACGTTAAAATGGTTCACAACGGCATTGAGTACGGGGATATGCAGTTAATTGCTGAAGCTTATGATTTATTGAAAAATGGACTAGGATTAAGCAATGAACAGTTACACAAAGTATTTTCCGATTGGAATACTACTGATGAGCTAAATTCTTTCTTAATCGAGATTACTGCTAATATTTTTCCGAAAAAAGATCCCGAAACAGGCAAACATTTAATTGATTTAATTGTGGATGCGGCGGGGCAAAAAGGTACGGGAAGCTGGACTGTGATCAGTTCTTTAGATTTAGGCGTACCTATTCCCACTATTTATGCGGCGGTATATGCAAGAAGCATCTCTAGCTATAAGGAAGAACGGATTGTGGCCGCAAAAGAGTTAATAGGGATCACGGAGAAATTTGACGGCGATGTGGACAGTTTTATCTCTAAAATTAGGGATGCTTTATACTGCTCAAAAATGTGTTCTTATGCTCAAGGTATGGCTTTGATAGCTAAGGCTTCGACGGAATATAATTACAATGTCAATTTACCTGAAGTTGCCCGAATTTGGAAAGGTGGTTGTATCATAAAAGCTGGTTTTCTAGGGAAAATCAACAAGGCTTTTACCGACAATCCTAATCTAGCCAATTTACTCCTTGCCCCTGAGTTTAAACAAAGTATCCTTGACCGTCAACAGGCATGGCGGGATGTGTTGGTTTTAGCGAATAAAATGGGTATTCCTGTTCCCGCTTTTAGTGCGTCTCTTAACTATTTTGATAGCTATAGAAGTGCTCGCCTTCCTCAGAATTTAACCCAAGCACAACGGGATTATTTCGGTGCGCATACTTATGAGCGTATAGATAAACCTCGTGGTGAATTTTTCCATAGCGAATGGATGTCTTAAATTCTCTATAGATGAAACGATTTTGGCGATTATATTTACTGCCCCATTTGTATCATCATTCACCCCGTGACCACAAGCTAGTATCTCTAGTGCTGGACAGTCGCACCCAAAAATTTGCTTCGCCGGACAATTTTCCTTAGTTGGCTGGTGAGGTCTCAGGTAAAATTACGAATTACGAATTACGAATTACAAATTATGAAGAAGCTAGTGGTGGAAAGGTATGTGGCTTTTCTGTGTGAACGATATACTTAAGACTTCTGAGGGAGGAAAATAGATAGCAAAGGATCCTGGGACGTTAATTTTGTTCCACCTTTTCGGGCTTCAGCCGCTCTTTTGCTGTATTTGGGATTAAGCTCTATCGTCACCCCTTCAGCTGTCTTTGTCACTATTTATTACCTGCCGATGCCGACATAATGAAAACCCGCTTCTTCTATAGCTTTAAAATCGAGAAAATTGCGCCCGTCAATGATAATGGGATTTTTAACTAATTTCCTCATTTTTTGTAAGTCGAGTTTCAAAAATTCCTGCCAATCAGTAACTAACACTAATGCGTCACAACCATCGGCTAACATTTCGGCATTACTTTCGATAATCACTCCCGAAAGTCCGTGACTGATACCTGTTTGAGATACGATGGGATCATAAGCTTTAACTTTAGCACCAAGACGGTTTAATTCTTGAATAATGTTTAAAGCTGGTGCGTCACGCATATCGTCGGTATCGGGTTTAAAGGTTAACCCCAGTAACCCGACTACTTTCCCTTTGAGGATTTTTAACTCTTGTTGTAGTTTTTCGATGACGATTACTCTTTGACGTTGGTTAACTTTGACGGCGGCATTCATCAATTCTGTTTCGTAGCCGTAGTCCCTGGCAGTATGAATTAAGGCTGACACGTCCTTGGGAAAACATGAACCTCCCCAACCGATACCTGCCTGTAAAAATTTACTACCGATACGAGAATCTAAACCAATACCTTGAGCTACTTGAGTCACATCTGCCCCTACTCGATCGCAAATATTGGCAACTTCGTTGATAAAACTGATTTTCGTGGCGAGAAAAGCATTAGCGGCATATTTGATCATTTCCGCCGAACTTAAATCCGTAACAACTACGGGAACAGGGGGTAAGGTGGTATCATCAGAAAAACGACGATCAACTAAAGGCTGATATAATTCCTTCATCGTGACGATCGCTTTTTCACTGCTACTACCTAAAACAATGCGATCGGGATTGAAAGTGTCATAAACTGCACTACCTTCCCTCAAAAATTCAGGATTGCTGACAACATCAAATAAAGGGGTAGTTTCTTCTGTCATCACGAAACCATCGCCCAAAGTTTGGGTTTGTCGGTCTTTGAAACCATCCAACACGATCATCCGTACCCAATCTCCAGAACCTATCGGTACAGTTGATTTATTGACAATTACCTTATAACCACCATTAAGATTATTCCCAATACCCCTTGCAACTGCCTCCACATAACGAGTATCACTCTCTCCAGTAGGTAAAGGTGGAGTACCAACGGCGATAAATAAAATCTCCCCATGATTAACCCCCGCACTCAAATCCGTAGTAAAGTTCAACTTCCCAATATTCATGCAAGAGTCCATCAATTCCGATAATCCGGGTTCATAAATAGGGGATTGCCCTTGTTTCATGAGTTTAACTTTTTCCTCATTATTATCGACACAAATCACATCATGACCGATATGAGCCAGGCATACGCCTGTAACTAAGCCTACATATCCAGTACCGATGACACAAACACGCATAAATTTCTCCTTGATAATAAATTTTTAATATTTTAAAGCTGTTTCAGGCAAAATAGCTGTGGCAGATTTTCAATGAGTTTCCCTTCCATTAAAATGGAAGGTTCGCCTCAGTCTCTATTCGGCGGCGAAAATCCTCAATAGTAAGTTTTAAACCCTCTTTAAGGGGAATAGTTGGTTGCCAATCCAAATAGTGTTTTGCTTTATTAATATCAGGTTGACGTTGTTTTGGATCGTCTTCGGGTAAAGGTTTATATACTAATTCAGCGTCGGGATTAACCATTTCTTGGATAGTTTGGGCTAATTGTAAAATAGTATATTCTCCAGGGTTGCCTAAATTTACCGGGCCAACATAATCGTTATTCATAAGACGCATTAATCCTTCTACTAAGTCAGAAACATAGCAAAAACTACGGGTTTGTGAACCATCGCCATATACAGTTAGAGGGATTCCCCTAATGGCTTGGGCGATAAAATTACTAACAACACGTCCGTCTTTTTCTAACATTCTGGGACCATAGGTATTAAAAATTCGGGCTACTCGAACCTCTAATTGATGCTCTCGATAATAGTCAAAGGCAAGAGTTTCTGCCACTCTTTTACCTTCATCATAGCAACTACGAATCCCTATACAATTCACGTTACCTCTATATTCTTCCGGTTGAGGATGCACATCAGGATCTCCATACACTTCAGAGGTAGAAGCTAATAAAAATCTGGCCTTAACTCGTTTGGCTAACCCTAACATATTTAAAGTACCTATGACATTTACTTTTATAGTTTTCACCGGGTTAAACTGGTAATGAATAGGGGAAGCGGGACAGGCTAAGTGGTAAATTTGATCAACTTCTAATCTAATGGGTTCGGTAATATCATGGCGAATCAACTCGAAACGAGGATTATTAAACCATTGTTCTATATTGATTTTATTGCCCGTGTAAAAGTTATCTAAGCATAATACTTCATGACCCTGATTCATAAGACGATCGACTAGGTGAGATCCCACAAATCCAGCACCGCCGGTAACTAAAATTCTCATTGCCATATAATCTGATTCAAAAATCTAAAATTTAATCTATAAACTAACCTATTTCGCGAACCTTGGGCAAACTTTTTTTACTGATTGAGATCTTTCTGGCTTGAAACTGTGACGGAAAAAACTTTCCCAAAGGTCTTGACTAATTCTGGCTTTACCACTAGGACACTAATATCCTGAACATAATAGGATATTTTGGTGACAAATTTATCCTTAATACCACAGGGAATAATTTGATCAAAGCCCGATAAATCGCAACAGATATTTAGGGCAAATCCGTGCATGGTAATCCAACGTTTAACTTTAATGCCAATGGCAGCTATTTTTGCGTCATTAATCCACACTCCTGTTAAGCCATTTATTCTTTCTCCTTTAAGGTTATATTTTGCTAATAATTGGATAATTACTTCTTCTAATTGTCTTAAATACCAGTGTAAATCTTGTTGATAATAACGTAAATTTAAAATGGGATAAGCGACTATTTGCCCTGGACAGTGAAATGTTACTTCTCCACCCCTTTCTATGCGATATATTTTCCCTGAAAAGTTATTTATGTCAAATTTGAGGTTATCTAAAGTTGAGCTGGTGCCAAGGGTATAAACGGGGGGATGTTCAATTAATAATAATTTGTCCGGTAATGCAGGATTATCTATTCTTTCTTTAACTAATTTTTGTTGATATTCCCATGCTTTTTTATAAGGCATTAAGCCTAAATCTTCTATTTCAATTATTCGGGAATTACTGATAATTTTTGGTAAATTTTGCTCGCTATTTAACAAGATTATTTGTTGATAATTATTAATAGTTATTAATTCAAAATGAGGCTTTACCCTTTAATTATAAATAGGCAAATTCAGGATAAATTCAGGTAAAACATTTTCTCCTGATAAAGTAGCTGGTAAAGATAATATTTCTGCGGCTTGATTAGGGCGATAAATTTCTGCTTGTTGCTGTTGAGGATTGATTAACCAACCCAGTTGTAAGCCGCTTTCTAAATACTCTTGCATTTTTTCCTGTAAGGTTTTTAAAGAGTCAGTTTTTGATCTTAATTCTACAACAAAATCAGGACAAATGGGAGGGAATTTTTCTTGTTGTTGTAGAGTTAATTTTTGCCAATTTTCTAGTTTTATATAGGCAACATCTGGCGATCGCTTTGCACCATTTGGAAAACAAAAAATAGTTGATGAACTAAAAACAACGCCTAATTTTTTCTGACGATTCCAAATAGTTAAATCAGCGATTAAATTAGCTTCACGATTACCACTAATACCACCAACAGGAGGCATAATTATTAATTCTCCTTGTTTATTTATTTCTAAATTCCAATTAGGATTAACCTGACATAAACTATAAAATTGATCATCAGTTATGCCAACATCTTTTAGATTTAAAATTACTGTATTCATATCATCAAGCCTTTTAATCTCAGATAATGAAAACTTTTATCCTGTCAATTGTTCATTGTTAATTGTCCATTGATTAAACTCTATCTTCGATGACTTTATCAATCAAACCATATTCCAGCGCTTCTTGTGCCGACATAAAGAAATCTCTATCAGTATCTTTAGCGATTTTTTCGATAGGTTGCCCTGTATGAAAAGCCATGATACCGTTCAATTCATCCCGAATACGCAAGATTTCCTTGGCTTCAATTTCGATATCGGTAGCTTGACGACGTCCTTGTACTCCTCCTAAAGGTTGGTGTATCATAATCCGAGAATGAGGTAGGGCTAAACGTTTACCTTTTGTACCGGCGGTGAGTAAAAATGCACCCATAGAGGCGGCTAAACCCACGCAAATAGTAACAACTTCGGATTTGATATGTTGCATGGTGTCATAAATGGCTAATCCTGCCGTTACCGATCCACCGGGGGAGTTAATATAAAGGTAGATTGGTTTTTTATGGTCTTCGGAGTCGAGATATAGCATCACCGCAATAATTTGGTTCGCTAAACTGTCATTAACCCCTCTACCTAAAAAAATAATGCGTTCTCGATAAAGGCGATCGTAAATGTTAACCCAGTCACTATAAGGTTGTCCGGGTGCTTGATATGGAACTCTGGGTACTCCAATAGGCATGCTTTTTTCTCTTGATTTTTTTAAAGTAAATAATTGATGGTTGGTAAATGAGAGTTAGGATTATTCACCCCCATGTTATATTGACGAAAGTCATAATTTGATGGTACAAGAAACTATTGCCCATCGCAGTATTTCCTATTCCCCAAATTATGGGCAGATCCTAACTGACGGCAGCTAGTGGCACGGGTAATTCTTTACTACTTTCTAAAACCTTGTCAATGATGCCGTATTCTTTGGCTTGTTGCGGATTCATATAGAACATACGATCGGTATCTTTCTCGATTTTTTCTGGCGGTTGTCCTGTTTTATCAGAGAGAATATTAAGCATTACTCTTTTATTGACAATAACTTCCTTTGCCCGAATTTGAATATCTGTAGCTTGCCCTTGTGCCCCTTGTCTAGCCTGATGGAGAATAATACTAGCATGAGGAAGACTTGCCCGATAGCCTTTTGTGCCCGAGGCTAAAATCATGGCAGCGGTACCCATTGCTTGACCTAAACAGATAGTATGAACAGGAGGTTTAATATAGCTAATGGTGTCACAAATAGCAAAGGCCTCTGTTTCAAAACCGATAGAATCCCCACCATACCATGAGGTACCTGTGGAGTTTATATACATATAAATGGGCTTTTCGGGATCGTCAAATTGCAAAAATAACAGTTGTGCAATAATTAATTCCGTGACATCTATGCCCAATTGATCTTTATACTCGTCAGGTGATACTAATGGCAATCCTAAATAAACGATTCTTTCTTTTAACAATAGAGATGGTAAATCAGGAGGTGGGGTGCGATAATAAGCATCTCCTCGATAGGGTGCACTTACAGCTTGAATTGGTGAATTCATGTTATTTTTAAGTCCTATACTCTGCTTAAACTATTCCTTTTCTGATTGTGACATAATCTCGTTACTCTCTGCATTTACGGATGATTCTACTTCCTCCATGACAATTAACATCGATCCCCTGTTAATGCTATGTTAATTTATATGAAATAATCTTAAGTTTAAACTAAAAAGGTAGAGAAGCAATGAATTTTGAGATTCCCCAAGCCGTCAAAACATGGTCACAATTTGGACATCCGATTTTAATGTGGGTGTTATTTGCCACCGCTATTTACGCTTTGTATTTAGGGATAAAAGTGAAAAAGACTCGCCAAGCGGATAAAGAAACGAGAAAAGAGTTAATTAAGGGTAATTTTGCCCATCGTCATCACCAAGTAGGTTCCCTTTTTATGGCTTTGGTCGTGTTAGGTACCTTAGGCGGTATGGCAGTTACTTATATTAACAATGGTAAGTTATTTGTCGGTCCTCATTTATTAGCTGGTTTAGGGATGATGGCAATGGTGGCAATTTCTGTGTCTTTAGTGCCTTATATGCAAAAGGGCAATAGTTTCGCTAGATTGACCCATGTCGGTATAAATATGAGTATGCTGTTAATTTTCGGTTGGCAAGCGTTTACAGGAATCGAAATCTTACAAAAAATTATCAGTAAACTATAACAAGTAGCGTGGGCATTGCCCACAAGTACTATTAAAACCACTTTTTTTGCTCTTTCCCTGACTATTTTAGGAAACTAGATTTTCGCTTTTTTACCTACCTCGAAAGGGCTGGTCTATACATGAAAGTACCGAATACGGGTTATAAAGTAAAGTTTTGAATTGTTCACTATAAGCAAATAGTCGGGTATGTATTTTGTTATTGTCTGCTGGTAGTTAAGATATGATTAATTAGTTTAATTGTTGCAGTCAAGGAATTAATTCTAAACATGAATTCACATTCTCATACCCAAAATCAGTTTTGCTCTACAATTCGCCCTATAATTGCTACTTCCCTTGATGGAATTGCTTTTAAGAATCAGAATTTATTTGCTGTGGATTCCCGTAATGGATATTTGTTACAAATTAACCCCCGTAATAGTGTCACGAAGATAGTCAATAATTCTTCTTGGCAGGATTTTATCGGTGCAAAGGGTTTATGCTTCTCTGAAAATCAGTTATGGTTTACCAGTAGAGAGTATATTTATGTCTGTGGGATTGAATACCAAGAAGACGAAGATGAACTGAAAATAATTTCCCCCCCTCAATTTTTATTTTCTATCTCCTATCCTGCTAATGGTATTGCCCTTCATGAAAATACCGTTTATATTAGTTGTCAAAAAACGGGACAGATTTTAGTTTATTCTAAGAGTGGTGAGGAGGTGACTAAGTTTTATGCCCCCGGTATTGGTGCGGAAAATATGACCATAAAAGGGGAAGAAATTTGGTTATGCGATTATCTGGAACAAAGTGTCTATTGTCTGGATAGGGCAACGGGGAAGGTTAAGTATAGCCTGTTAACTCCTTTTGAGTGTCCTACGGCGTTGAGTTTTTATGATGATCAAGAAAATGACACAGATGTTTTATATATAGCTTATACTGATCAAGAGCCTTATATTCGAGATAATCCTAACGCCGAACCCAATCACGAGTTGTTGTATCGGGATCGCACTTTTATTCATCCTTTACATTTTAAGTATGATCAGGAGAATAAATACACTTTGTCTAATGGTTTTTTGTTGGAGATGACTTATTTGGAGGAAATTTCGCCGTTAGATTCCATCGAGTTTAAGGATTTGGAATGGCGCATTGCTTTGCCGACGGAAAGTGATAGACAGAAAATAAGAAGCCTTGAGCCGGTGGGATTGCCTTATATTGAAGAAGATTATAATGGGCAAAAGGTGGCTTTATTTAAGTTTCCTGAGTTTAAATCCGATGAGCGTTGTGTGTTTGGTTGGAGGGCGATTTTAGAGGTATGGAGTATTAAATATCAAATTAAACCTCGTGATTGTGAGAGTTTACCCCCTTTATCACCAGAATACGAAAGCAAATATTTGATTGATGATGATAATTTAGCGATGAACACTGGTGTAATCTTAATGGGAGCGGAAGAAGCTAGGGGCACAGAAACGAATCTTTTAAGAAAAATGTATAGTATTCGTACTTATGTTTATGATCATCTTACTTATGGTATTAAACCTCATATTGATACACCAGACATTGTCTTAAAAAGGGGGGTAGGTTCTTGTGGTGAGTATTTGGGGTTATTATTGGCTTTATCAAGGTTAAATGGTATTGCCTGTCGTACAGTGGGGCGTTATAAATGTCCATTAAAAGTATTAAATTTTGGTGTGCCTTTAGTGCCTGATTTTAATCATGTATGGATGGAGTTTTATTTGCCGAATATTGGTTGGTTGCCGATGGAGTCAAATCCTGATGATTTAGATGATGGTGGGCCTTATCCGACCCGTTTTTTTATGGGTCTGTCATGGTACCATGTGGAGATGGCGAAGGATGTGCCGTTTGAAACTTTGACCAGTGAAGGAAATCTCGTTAATAAGGAAAAGGTTTCTATTGGTCAATTAGCCATCAATCATGTTTCTTTTACTATACTTGAAGAATTGCAGCCTTAGGTTGTTTAACTACTTTGATAAAGAAATGGGTTCATTAGTAATTTTCTGTTTAAGGTGAAATAATCCGATATAATTAGCGATGGCATAGTTATTTAAGAGAAAAGGGAGAAATATTGGTGATAAATACGATTAGCAAAGCAGAAACAGTCCCAGAAACTAGATTAACTCAGTGGTTAGAAGAATTAAGCTTCCGTATAATGAACGGTAATCCCATCAACAGAGAAGAAGCCTTACAACTTTCGGAAATAGAAGGAGAAGACAATATATTATCGTTATGTGAATATGCTGATCGCATTCGTCAGGATTGTTGTGGCAATATTGTGGATTTATGCAGTATCGTCAATATAAAATCCGGTAATTGTTCAGAAAATTGCAGTTTTTGTTCGCAATCGGCACATCATCAAGGAAAAGACTCTCTTGTTTATGGTTTAAAATCCAGAGAAGAAATTTTAGAATATGCTAAAGCCGCCGATGCCGCAGGGGCGAAAAGATTTTGTTTAGTGTCTCAGGGACGAGGCATAAAATATAATAGCCCTAAACATAACGAATTTGAAGAAATTTTAGCTACTGTTAAGCAAATTATCGCCGAAACTAATGTTAAACCCTGTTGTGCTTTAGGAGAAGTTACCCTCGAACAAGCTGAAGCCTTAAAATCAGCTGGTGTTACTCGTTATAATCACAACTTGGAATCCTCTGTTAATTTTTATGATAAAATCGTGACTACCCATACGTGGAATGATCGAGTAAATACCGTTAAAAACCTCAAGAAAGCGGGTATTCAAGCCTGTACGGGGGGCATAATGGGGATGGGGGAAACATGGACAGATAGGGTCGATTTAGCCCTGTCTCTGAGAGAATTAGAAGTAGAATCGGTGCCGATTAATTTACTTAATCCCAGAGAAGGCACTCCCCTTGGTGACGAACCAAAATTGACTCCCTTGGAAGCGGTTAAGGCGATGGCAATTTTTCGTTTTATTTTACCGACACAAATATTACGTTATGCCGGAGGCAGAGAGGCTGTATTAGGAGAATGGCAACGTCAGGGGCTAAAATCGGGCATAAACGCCATGTTAATCGGTAATTATCTTACTACTTTAGGGCAATCTCCCGAAGAGGATCATGCTATGTTAGCAGAATTAGGCTTAGAAGGAGGAGAAACCCCTGTTAATACTTGAGGAATTTCGTGTTAACAGTTCAAATTGCGTCACTTTTGGGAGAATCTTGAGAAATGAGAGGATCAAGATATAGTATTCAGTGATTTTTGCTTACTAACTCTTTTTTCCTGAGTCAAACACTAAAAAATCCGTGAATAATAACAGCTTACCACCACAGAAAATATCACCCATAAATGAATTTTTTTGGGCATTAATTGGTTTAATGTTGACCATTTTTGGTACATTTGTCGAAGTATTCACGGTTTTACCCGTCATCGGCAGTGAATTAGAAAACTTAAAACCTTCTTCTCTCGGTATCACCTATCAATTAGCTGGGGTATTTTTTACGGGATTAGTCGGGGGAAAAAATGCCGCCGCCTATGCCCAAATTGCGTATGTTATTCTTGGCTTGTTTAAATTACCAGTTTTCTATCAAGGGGGTAGTGTTGAGTATTTCCAGTATCCTAGTTTTGGTTACATTTTAGGGTTTATTCCGGGTGCGTGGTTATGTGGATTTTTGGTGTTACCCGGAAAACGTCGTTTAGAATTATTTGCCATGAGTGCTTTTTTAGGTTTATTAGTAATTCATATTTGTGGAATAGTTTATCTTCTTCTCTATACTTACATAACCCCTTTCTTTGGTAATGTTTTGAGCGATACTTATTTGTGGGATGCTATTAACTGGTATTCTGTCATCCCTTTTCCAGCCCAATTGGCGTTAATTTGTACGGTATCCCTGGTGGCTTTTATTATCAGACTTATATTGTTGTATTAAGTTTAAATAATTGACTTTCAAGTTTAGCTCATTTTTTTTATTATTATTTATCCAATATGTATTGTCTTTAAATGTTAATTAAAAATTATGGGGAAAAATCCTTTTTTTTGGATAGTGGCAATTATTGCCTTAATTTTAGATCAAATTACTAAATACCTAGTAGTTATTAATTTTGATAATGTCGGGGATACTTTACCATTATGGCAAGGGATTTTTCACTTAACCTATGTGCAAAATACGGGTGCAGCTTTTAGTTTTTTTCAAGGAGGCGCTGGTTGGTTGCGGTGGTTATCTTTAATCGTCAGCATCGGACTAATAATTTTTGCATGGCGGGAAAAGTTATCAAAAATTGAACAATTAGCCTATGGTTTTATCTTAGCGGGTGCTTTAGGTAACGGCATCGATAGATTTTTCTTTGGTTATGTTGTTGACCTCCTAGATTTTCGGTTAATCAATTTTCCCGTCTTTAATATTGCCGATGTTTGTATTAATATTGGCATTGTCTTCCTCATTTATGCCACCATCAAAGCAACCAATTAGTCGAGGTTTTTTCGTTCTCATATCAACTATTCACTGACAATGATCAATTATTTATTATGGATTTATCTTTAGTTATCCCCATTTATAATGAAGCCGAAAATATTCCTCCCCTCATCGATGCCATTGTCAACAGTCTCAAAGACACTGGCTTAACCTACGAAATTATCTGTGTTGACGATGGTTCTCAAGATGGCTCTACGAATGTATTAAAAGAGTTTTCTGCTATTAACCCCCATGTCAAAGGAGTAATTTTACGACGAAATTATGGTCAAACTCCAGCAATGGCGGCAGGTTTTAAAAATGCCACCGGGAAGGTTATTGTTACCCTTGACGGGGATTTACAAAATGATCCGGCGGATATACCCTTATTATTGAGTAAGTTGGAAGAAGGTTATGATTTAGTGAGTGGTTGGCGGAAAAATCGTCAAGATGATCCCTTAACTCGTCTTTTACCCTCAAAAATCGCTAATTTTATTATCAGCAAAATCACAGGAGTAAAGTTACGTGATTATGGATGTTCTCTTAAAGCATACCGTGGGGAGTTGATTGCTGATCTTAATTTATATGGTGAATTGCATCGTTTTTTACCTGCCCTAGCTTATATTGAAGGTGCAAAAATTACGGAAATTCCGGTTAATCATCATGCAAGGCGTTTTGGTAAAAGTAAATACGGTTTGGGGCGTACTTTTCGGGTAATTATGGATTTATTAACCGTATTTTTCATGAAAAAGTTTCTTACTCGCCCCATGTACGTTTTTGGCTTTTTTGGCTTAATTTCCCTTATTCTTGGGGTTTTTATCGGGGTTTATCTGACTTTTATTAAACTCGGTTTAGGCAAAAGTATCGGAGATCGACCTTTACTGATATTATGTGTCTTATTAATATTAACCGGAGTACAATTATTTTCCTTTGGCTTATTAGCTGAATTGTTAATGCGTACTTACCATGAATCGCAACAACGCCCTATTTATAGGATAAGAGCGATTTTTAAATAGTCATATAGTTGAAAATCCTTATTCCCAAGTATTTATACCTATTTTATCTTGAAAACGGCATATTGTAGCAATTATTAACAATTACCTTTTTTTTTGCTTTTTTACTAACGTTTTAACTGTTTTATCAGAATAATTGGTCAGAGGCGATCGCAATTTATTAACCTCAAAGCCCATACAATATAAGAATTTTGAGAAATGTATCAATATTTGTTTATTATTTTTTGCTTTTGTATAAAATTATAGTAATTAAAACAACAAAACTTTAAAATCAAGAATAATCAATTTTTAAACTAAATTAAACTTAATTAAATAACTAATAATAGTTAAAACTCAAAATAACTTTTATTTAGTACCCAAACCAAAACTAACTACCCTTTTCATTTCTCGAAATTTAGTCAATAATGCGATCAGTGTAAATAAATCAGGAGTTATCAGAAAATGACTTTAACATTAGCAGTTTACGGCAAAGGCGGTATCGGTAAATCAACTACTAGTTGCAATATCTCCACAGCTTTGGCAAAACGAGGTAAAAAAGTATTACAAATTGGATGCGATCCCAAGCATGACAGCACTTTTACCCTGACAGGTTTTTTGATTCCCACCATTATCGACACTCTCCAAGAAAAAGATTTCCACTATGAAGATATTTGGGCGGAAGACGTTATTTATAAAGGTTACGCTGGTGTTGATTGTGTCGAGGCAGGAGGACCTCCAGCTGGGGCAGGTTGTGGTGGCTATGTAGTTGGTGAAACCGTAAAACTGTTGAAAGAGTTAAACGCCTTTGATGAGTATGACGTGATTTTGTTTGATGTCTTAGGTGACGTGGTCTGCGGTGGATTTGCGGCCCCTCTCAACTATGCTGACTATTGTTTAATCGTTACGGATAACGGTTTTGATGCCTTATTTGCCGCTAATCGCATTGCTGCTTCCGTAAGGGAAAAAGCACGCACTCATCCTTTAAAATTGGCTGGTTTAATCGGCAATCGCACCTCAAAACGGGATTTAATTGATAAATATGTGTCTCATGTGGCTATGCCTGTATTAGAAGTTTTGCCCCTCATTGAAGATATACGGGTATCACGGGTTAAGGGTAAAACGTTGTTTGAAATGGCGGAAAAAGATCCTTCCTTAGATTATGTTTGTGATTATTACCTTAATATTGCAGATCAAATTTTAGCTTTACCTGAAGGGGTTGTACCTAGTGAGGCCCTCGACCGTGAATTATTTGGTTTACTTTCTGATTACTACCTCAATCCTCCCACGGATGCACCTAAACAAGAAAAAGACGAATTAGATCTGATGATGGTTTAGTTAGTGAATAGTGAAGAGTTGATGGTGAATAGTTGCTTAGATCTTGACTTATATGGGGTGAACAACGCCCACATTAAAATAATTTTATTAACATTAACAAATAACAAGGAGTAAACTTTAAATGACATTAGCCCAAGACAAACCAGTAACACCTGAATTAAATTTTGAATGTGAAACGGGTAATTATCATACTTTTTGCCCCATTAGTTGCGTAGCGTGGTTATATCAAAAAATTGAAGATAGTTTTTTCCTCGTTATTGGTACTAAAACCTGTGGTTATTTTCTGCAAAACGCCATGGGAGTAATGATTTTCGCCGAACCTCGTTACGCCATGGCAGAGTTAGAAGAAGCTGACATCTCCGCCCAACTTAACGACTATAACGAGTTAAAACGCCTTTGTGATCAAATTAAGCGCGATCGCAACCCTAGCGTTATCGTTTGGATTGGTACTTGTACCACCGAAATTATCAAGATGGATTTGGAAGGTATTGCACCCAAATTAGAACAAGAATTAGGTATTCCTATTGTAGTTGCTCGTGCCAATGGTTTAGATTATGCCTTTACTCAAGGGGAAGACACTGTTTTAGCCGCTATGGCCAATCGTTGTCCAAAGGAATCGGAAGTAAAACAGGATGCAGAAAAAACTGAGCGTAATGCAATCCAAAAATTGCTTAATTTTGGCAAAAAAGCCGAAGATACTGTTAATCATGAGTATCATCAACATCCACCTTTAGTGTTATTCGGTTCCTTACCTGACCCCGTTGTCACCAATTTAACCTTAGAATTGAAAAAACAAGGGGTAAAAATCGATGGTTGGCTACCGGCAAAACGTTACACCGAGTTGCCTGTCATCGATGAAGGTTATTACGTTGCCGGGGTAAATCCTTTTTTAAGTCGCACGGCTACTACTTTAATGCGTCGTCGTAAATGTAAATTAATTGGTGCACCCTTTCCCATTGGCCCCGATGGTACCCGGGCATGGATTGAGAAAATCTGCTCTGTAGTTGGGGTTGAGCCTCAAGGGTTAGTGGAAAGGGAAGCCCAAATCTGGGAAAATTTACAGGATTATGTAGATTTAATCAAAGGTAAGTCGGTTTTCTTCATGGGCGATAATTTACTCGAAATATCTCTTGCTCGTTTCCTCATTCGTTGCGGTATGACGGTTTCTGAAATTGGGATCCCTTATATGGATAAACGTTACCAAAAAGCGGAGTTAGATTTTCTCGCTCAAACTTGTCAAGAAATGGGGGTAAATGTACCCACTATTGTGGAAAAACCTGATAACTATAACCAATTGCAGAGAATCAATGAAATTCAGCCAGATTTGGTGATAACGGGCATGGCACATGCTAATCCTTTAGAAGCAAGAGGAATTAACACAAAATGGTCAGTTGAGTTCACTTTTGCTCAAATTCACGGTTTTACTAATGCTCGTGATATTCTCGAATTGGTGACTCGTCCATTGCGCCGTAATAATAACCTTAAGGATTTAGGTTGGAGTAAATTAGTTAAAGAAGAAGCTAAAATCTAGATTTTAATTATTTTTAATAAAAGCCCCTAAATTTTTGAAGAAGGCAGTCCCCTTGAAAGTTGGCACTTTCAAGGGGACTGCCTTGCCCGAAGGGCTTGTCAAACTTCTGCCATCGCTCTAGAAATAAGACTTTTAGCGATGGATTGGGTGCCTGTATGTTCAAAATAATTAGTTGACATATCAAGAAAAGCGGCTACATAATCAAGTTGATCTTCGGAAAATTCAACAAAACTATGTAAATGTTTTAAAACATTATTTTGGGTTAAATTATGACTACTAACGAAGCCAATCATCCAACCTTTTACGGCCTGAAAACTATTATTAATAAATTGTAATTGCCCTGCGGGATTATTCCCGGGAATTAGTTTACTAACGCCAGAAAATCCTGCATTATTATTTAATTCTCGAGTGGAAAGATTGCTCAAAGTAGATTCAACTTTGAGGATAAAATCTGCCCCAAAAGGAACTAAACCATCAATGCAAATTAGTGCATTCATGCGTGCTAGTGCGTCCCCTTCATATTCCCTCAAGGCGGCTACAAAATCACCAATACTGTCACCAGGTAAACCGTTGATTTGACAAAACGCGACTACTTCCACCACTAATTTTATGGCTAAATCAAGGGCTTGGGCTTTTTCATTATTGGGGGTTAAACGATTAAGAAAACCCAGTAAGCCTATTTTTGAGCCCACTTTATTAGCCAATGCCGCCGCACCTAAGGCATAATCAGCTTTGTCAACGGTTTGATATAACCATAAAGCGTTTTGATAACCTTGAGTTTTATCGTTAAATAACCATACCGCACGATCGCCAATTTTTTGGATCATTTTCTCATCGGTTTCTCCTGTTACTTCCCTAATCATTTGTTCAAAGTTAGTCACATTGTGCCACTGTCCGGGCACAACAAAATCAAGGGCATTTAACACCATTGTGGTGATATTACTTTTAGGTAAGTTATCGACTAATTCAAAAATTGATTTGCTCATTTTTTTTCAATAATTATGACTTATTTTTGTGGCTTATTTATTATTAATAATAAAAGCTATTTTAAATATTATTTTAACTGTGCAAGATTATCAAGATCGAATTTACCTAACCATTCTTTTCTTTGTTCAGCAGTAAAATTACTATTAGCAGATTTTACACTTACTTGATAGCGATCACTTACTAAAACAGCAGTGTTATTAGATCCTTTTTCTACTACAGGAAAACCACTAATTTTATCGGTGGCATCTTTAAAATCTTCTTTAGCAGAAGGATTGCTGATAGTATCAAAAATAGCTAAAGTTGCTAAATCTTGACCATTTTGTTTCAATTTGGCTTGAACAAAACCAGATTTTTCTTGAGTGAAAACTCGTTCATAATCACCGCTACTCACAGGAAAAAATTGATTAAAAGTTGCTCCTTTTACTGCATTTTTCTCAACGGCGGTATTTTTATTTCCGGCAGCAGTACTTTCTTGTTGTGCCTGTTCAAAACGAGAAGGTGGTTGATTGGTACAGGATGATAAAATTAGTAAAGAAAATAAACAAAAGGATATTATTAAACGGGATATTTTTTGATTTTTCATGGTTGAATAACGATAGTCATGATACAGGGCTATTTTAGCTTAAATTTTAGATGCAGACCACTAGACCACTATGGGATCTAAAAGACTCATTTAAGGTTTTTTTGCACAATACCCCAAAAGCCTCTTTTATCGCTCTGAAGGGAAGGTATATTATCGAATATAGGAGAAATTTCCTTCCCCCATTTAACTTGCAATCTCGCTCTAGTGCTACTATGCTTAGAGAAACTTGGTGTAAATGCGATCGCACCTTCCCTTGGGTCAATCCAAAATGCAAGAGGTCTGTTCTTTTATTTCTTACTGATGGATACAGTAGGAAAGTAGCAATGGTTTTTGTGAGGAATAAATTAGTTCAGGAATGACAAGCAAGGGAAGGTCAAGTTTTTGCTTACCCGAACTATAACCTGGATTATTCATGAAGATCAAAGAAAATCTCCCAAAGCACTGTCCAACAAACACCCCAGCGTGCAGCTTCCCTGAGCCTTTGGCATCACTTCAAAAAACAGTCTGTTTTTTGAAGTTATTTCATAATACCGGATGAAATTTCCCGTTCGCCTCCTCTCAAATGGCTGAAAGCCCTGTAAAGAGGCTTATTTAGCTTCTTTATCAAGCAACTCAGTTGTAAAATGAGCGAACGGTGAGTCTTGACTCTACCTCAATTTTCTTTTTTCATTTTGGCGAAGGTATTGAATAGCGGTAATCTATCTATTTTTCCTTGATAGCCTCTTGAGAAACGGGCACAAAGTCACCGTGAATGGTTAAAGCTAAAAGCATTTCATCATCTTCAGGAATTAATTTACCACTAAGCACGCAACTTTCATCTTTTCTAGCAGTGGCGGGAACAGTGGCACGAATATCAGTTTTGGAAAAATTAGGGCGATATTCACCAGATTTTTGTTGCACATAATTCCAGAGGATATCCCTGATTAAAGTTTGATAACCCTGACTGCCGGATAATGCTTTTAGACTATCTTTGAGGGTTTTTTCCAAACGGATACTGGTCACTTCCATTTGAGTTGTTGATGTTCTGTGTACTCCGCGCATAATGTTATGTTCCTTTGAATTATTTAGAGATCAGGTGATACTAGAGTAGTATAAAACTTCTCCATGCTGCCAAAAACTTGGCAAAAAGTTTACAAGTGTTTACTATCTATTATTACATAAAAGTGATTAGAATGAAATATTAATTAGAAAAATTGAATTATGAATTTTATTTTCCTGGCTTTTTCTTCCATTTACGATGGTTGTTGTTAAAATGTGGAAAACAAGATTTATCAGCTACAACTATGACTATTAAATTGATTGGATTGAAAGCAGATCATTTCCGTCACCCCCTTGATTTAAAGGCAACGACTCAATTAAAGCAAATTCCAGCCCTAGATTTAGCTATAAGAGGGATTTTGGGGGGGGTGGCTGAAGATTTTTTGAATCTTCACAATATCGCCTCTAGCATTCTCATCAGTGAGAAACAATTACCGGATTTACATAACTTACTATTGTCGGCTTGTGAAATATTAGATCTCGAACCCCCGCAACTTTACATTCAACAAAATCCGGTTCCTAATGCTTATACTTTAGCGATCCGAGGGAAAAAACCCTTTATTGTCATTCATACTTCTTTATTGGAAATTCTCACTCCTGAGGAAATTAAAGCGGTCATCGCCCACGAATTAGGGCATCTCAAATGCGAACATGGGGTTTATCTCTCCTTGGCTAATATCATGGTGTTAGCGGCAGGTTTGATCCCTTCTTGGGGAACTTTAGTGGCTCAATCTTTACAAAATCAGTTATTACAGTGGGTGCGTTGTGCTGAGTTCAGTTGCGATCGCTCGGCTTTATTGGTAGTACAAGATCCTCAAGTCGTGATGTCATTATTGATGAAATTAACGGGAGGATCTCCTAGTATCGCCAGTCAGTTAAATTTAGAGGCGTTTATGGAACAGGTAAAAGAATATAATCTGCTCAGCAATACTGACACAGGGAAAATGTTACAGGAGATGCAAACGGCACAATTAACCCACCCTGTACCTATTCTTCGAGCGAAGGAAATCGAAAATTGGTCAAAATCTCCCAACTATTATCAGTTGATCCAAAAAGAAAGAATAGGTTATAATTGTGAGGGCGATTATCCGGGCGGATGGCGAAATTGGTAGACGCACCACACTCAAAATGTGGCGGCTTCGGTCATGCGAGTTCGAGTCTCGCTCTGCCCATAAATGTAAAATCTATTAGGCTAAAATCCTTTTTAACATTGCCTTACGTCCTTGGTTGGCTAAGGTGTCATCTAATAGGGTTAAAGTAACTTTTTCATGGTACTTTTGTTCGATCGCCTTCATAATTAACCAATCTGCCAAAAAAGGATTTTTTGGTAAAAGAGGACCATGAGCATAAGTAGCGATGGCGTTTTCATAGAAAGCACCTTCAAAACCATCCTCACCGTTATTCCCATAACCACTCACCACTTTACCCAAGGGGGACACATCTCCTAAATAGGTTCTCCCGCCGTGATTTTCAAAACCGACGACCATGGGAGGTTCTCCCAACATGGCTTGTAAATCTTGTGCCAAAGAAGGGGGGACAATTTCAAAGGCAACATTGCCGATGCAACGGGGTACATTTTGCCCTGGATGTTTGGTGACTAAGTCTAAAATCCCTAAACCGTCGATTTTTTGCCCCATAGCGGGTTCATAATATTTACCGAGTAATTGCGGCGAACCACAGGTAAACACTCCCGGAATACCTGCTTTTATTTTCTGTTTCAGAATCTCGGCTTTTTCTCCCTGTAAATCCCGCATGACAATTTCTTGTTGTCTATCCTGCGCACCACCGCCGACAATAACATCAAATGCTGAAAATGTTTCTATATGTGTATCCTGATCCAAGGGTAAAATAGACACATCTAAATTACGCCATTGACATCTTCTTTCTAAACAGATAACATTACCTCGATCGCCGTAGGTACTCATTAATTTAGGATAAAGCCAACCGATGGTTAAGTGCATAGTAGTTAATGTAATTAAAATTTAAGATTGGCAGAAAGTAATGCTTAAAATCTAATAGGAGGGCGCAGATTATGATAACGATAACGCTGATAATCTTGTAGGATTAAATCATGATCGAAACAAAGACTTTGGGGAATTTCCCAAGTAGGAAAAACACCCAAATTAACAGCATCATCAGCCGCTTGGGGTTGTCCTAACGCCTCTGCAATGAATACAACAGTCATGGTATGCTTTCTGAAATCTCGTTGTGGGCTCGAATATACATAAAATTGCTCAATGAGGTTAATATTTAAGCTTACTTCTTCTAAGGCTTCTCTGATGGCCGCATTTTCCACCGATTCCCCATAATCCACAAAACCTCCCGGAATTGCCCATCCCAAAGGCTCATTTTTACGCTCAATTAAAATAATGGGACGATGGGGGCGATCAATCAATTCAATGATAATATCAACAGTGGGATCAGGATTACGATAATTAGTCATTTAGCCGATAATTTCTAAATAATCTCGTAACTGTTTTTTCTGATGGGGTTGCTGTAACTTTTGAATTGCCTTAGCCTGAATTTGTCTTACTCTTTCCCGTGATAAATTCATCATCAGCGCTGTATCACTAAGAGAGTAAATCTTGCCATTTTCAAAACCAAAACGCAATCTCAGAATTTTTCGCTCTCTTTCTTTTAAACTCGCCATCATCGAGTGTAAATCCTGTTGCATTGACAGTCGCATTAAGTTTTCTTCAGGGGTGGCCGATTGAGTTTCAATTAACTCTACCAACTCAGTATTATAATCTTCCCCCACCCTCATCTCTAGAGAAATTGAGCGAGGAATTTGATTCAAAAACTGTCGCAGTTGTGGGGGAGTCATCTCCATTTTCTCAGCAATCTCGTCCACTGTTGCCGTGCGTCCTAATATTTGAGACAGTTGCCTCTGAACTTTTTTGAGTAGATTTAATTTCTCTGTGATATGAATTGGTATTCTAATTGTACGTCCCTGAGTGGCGATCGCCCTAGTCATACCTTGACGAATCCACCAGTAAGAATAAGTACTAAAATGATAACCCTTAGTATAATCGAATTTTTCCACGGCTTTTTCTAAGCCTAAAGTGCCTTCTTGAATTAAATCTAATAACTCTAAACCCCGATTTTGATACTTTTTAGCAATAGAAACCACTAAACGCAAATTAGCATTAATCATCTTTTGTTTAGCCTTTACCCCCAAAGCGAGAGTTTTATCTAACTCCTCCACCGATAAATTAGCCAAACTAGCCCATTTTTGCTTCCCTTGTACAAGAATTTTTTGTAACTTAATGGGGGAAAGATTTAACTTTTCTCCTAACTTTTCTAGTGTCGGCGGTTGAGAATGATGACCTGCTAAGGAGTCATAGGTTGACATAACTCTAATGTATTCCCTAATAACAGGAATAGAATCATTTTGGATCTTAATTTCACGAAGAGATTGTGCCGTTTGCACTTGTCTAGCGAGGGTAATTTCTTCTTCCTTGCTTAATAAAGGAATACGCCCAATATCACGAAGATACAGGCGCATTAAATCACGAGAATTGATGTTTTGATTGTTTTGAGAATGTGGTGAAGGAAAATTTAGAGTCGGCGGGGAATGGGGAGGATCAGAAGAAGGAGAAATTGACAAAACCGACGAATCACCCTCTAAAGATTGAAAATAAAACTTTGACATAATCTCTGTTCCTTTCCTAAATGGCTAATATTAATCCAGATTAGATTACTCTAAATCATGACTTTCCCTAAATATACAATAAAAAAAATAAATTGAGTGATTTTTGCTGTAAAAATTTAATCTACTTTCCATAGTTCAAATATACTCTTAGTGAAAAATTGGCATTTCCTTTAACCATAAAGGAATAAATATGTAGGTAGATTTTGAGGATAGATTCCTCCACCTGTTAAACTGTTAAAAGTCAGTGCAATTATGGACAATTAGGATAGTTTTTCATTATGCAAGATAAATTTGTTTTAATTACTGGTGGCACAGGGGGTTTGGGTGTTGCCGTAACTCAAGCGGTACTTCGGAGTGGTACAAGGAGCGTTACTATTCCCTATCGTTCTGAAGATGCTTTATCAGAATTGAGAATGCGTTTATCCAATGAGTTTATTTCCCGTTTAAATTTTGTATCTTGTAACTTACAGATAGAAAGTGAAGTTCAATCTCTCACGGCACAAATGCCGCAAATAGATGTTTTAATTCACCTTGTCGGGGGTTTCGATATGGGAAAAACCGATGAATATAGTTTTGCTGACTGGCAAAAAATGCTCGACTTAAATCTTAATACAACCTTTTTCCTTGCCAAATATTGTCTCCGCAGGATGAAAGAGACCGGTTACGGACGTATGGTAGCAGTAAGTTCCAGGGCGGCATTACAACCGGCAGGGAGATTAGCGGCTTATGGTGCCGCTAAAGCGGGGGTTTGTAATTTAATGAGTACGATCGCCGAAGAAACTAAACAAAAAGACTTAAATATTACAGCTAATACGGTTTTACCTAGTGTTATTGACACCCCAAAAAATCGTCAGGCAATGGGCAGTGATTCGGCATGGAGTTGGGTTACTCCTGAATCATTAGCGAAGGTTATTTGTTTTTTAGCTTCTGAATCCGCTAAGGATATTCGGGGGGCAAGTATTCCCGTCTATGGCAAAGCCTAAATTATAGTAGGGTGGGAAAAACCCTTAGAAGGGTAGAATTAAATTTTATTGCTTCTTTGCGTTCTTAGCGATTTCTTTCATGGGGTAAAGGACTAAGAATATAATCAAGGGGATAATAGATTAAAGGTGTCCATAAACTACTAATAATGGCAGAACTTAGAGAGTTTTTTTGATAATTTAACCATATATCAATTAAAGGTATTTGAGTCTGAATGCTGTACTGTAAAGCAATAATTGTTTCGTTAATAATCGCCATTCCAAAAACAATTAAAGTGAGAGAAATTACATCTTCTTTGACATATTTATCTTGATAAACATTGCTGGTAAATAAAGTAACTATTATTAAACCTAAAATGTGAGAAGGAAAAAATCCCGTTAAACTATCCCAAATTAAACCTAAACAAATCCCTGCAACAATACTCTGCCATAAATTTCTTTTGACACTCCAGACCACTAACCAAATTAATAACCAATTAGGAGTTATACCAATTAATTCTAATCCGGGTATTCTTAACAATAAAAATAAACAACAAACAATGAGGGAAAAAATAATAGTTAAACTTCTTAACCAAAAGTTATTTTTCCAACTTATATCAATTCTTTTTAACATTAATAGATGACTAAATCCTCACGAGTTTTAATGGTTCTTTTTTCTTTTTCTCCTTGTCCACTTTCCCCCCTTGTCTGCCTTGTCTCATCCCAGGGCGAACTTTTAGATAAAAAACCTATACTTGTGGGATAGGGGGCCTTATTAAGTAATTTCTATTTGTGATATATTGTTAGCTGTTATTTGTTTATGGTTTATTGTGAGTTTATCTTATTTCGCCACCACTGCTAGAGGCTTAGAAGACATCGCCGCCCAAGAATTAACTGAATTGGGTGCGAAGGCTGTAAGACCAGAGTTTACTGGTGTATATTTTGAAGGCGATCGAGCTTTATTGTATAAGTTAAACTTATGGGCAAGAACGATTTTTCGAGTATTAAAACCAATTCACACCGTTAGAAGCTATAACCCAGAGGAATTATATCGCAATGTGAGAGCTATTGATTGGTCGGAATATCTACAACCAGATCAGACTATAGCAGTACGTTGCACGGGCAAAAATCCCCAACTAAATAATAGTCACGTCACCGCTATTCAAATTAAAAATGCCATCGTTGAACAACAACAGCAACAGCAAGGAGTACGATCAGATGTTGATACCGTTGAGCCAGATATAGCCATAAACGCCCATATTCACGAAAATAACTGCATTTTAAGCCTTGATAGTACAGGAGATAGCCTTCACCGTCGTGGTTATCGTTCGGCGATGGGATTAGCGCCTCTAAAAGAAACTTTAGCCGCTGCCTTATTATATATAACAGGATGGACACCAGATCAAGCCCTTATCGATCCCTTGTGCGGTTCGGGTACAATTATCCTAGAAGCCGCTTTGATGGGGTTAAATATAGCCCCCGGTATCTATCGTAAAAAATTCTGTTTTCAAAATTGGACAGATTATGATGCCCAATTATGGGCTTCTTTATTAAAAGAAGCCAAAAGTAGCCAAAAAGAACATTTACCCCTTCTCATTGGTACGGATGCGGACGTTGATGTTATTATCCAAGCCAAAAGTAATGCCAAAGCCTGTGAAATTGCAGATCAAGTCCAGTTTTATCAACGGCATTTAGTAGATATTACCGCCCCCGCTGACTCAGGTATTCTCATTTGTAATCCGCCTTATGGTAAACGTATTTCTGATGTTGAAGCCCTATTTCCCTTATATAAACTGTTGGGGGATGTATTTAAGCAACGTTTTAAAGGTTGGACAGCCTATATTTTAACAGGGAATAAGGAGTTAGGTAAAAAAGTCGGTTTACGCACCTCTCGCCGTATTCCTATTAATAACGGTGGTATTTCTTGCACTTTGTTAAAATATGAGCTTTATTAATTTGAGTCTTGTCGATTTAGCTGAGTTCGATATAAGAAAATAGTCTCAAACTCTTAATCAATGTCTTGGAAGGGAATAAGACGTTTATCTAATATTACTCAAACTTACTTGCCTGTTAGCAAAATCATCTTCTGGTAAGGTTTGTAAGACTTAACGGTAAAGCATAGTATTCTAATTACTATTAGATTTCAAACTAGAAAAATATAAATTACCCACAATAAATAAAAATAACAAATAAAAGATTAACTGTACTAAGTAGATATGATCTCGATAGCCAAATAAGGTTTTTAATAGTATTCCGGGGAATTGACTATCTGGTAAAAAATCACTAGTATTCCAAACCGTTATTCCTAACAGACAAGAGCCTTGATTAAATAAACAGATACCTTGATAAGTAGAGTTAATCTGACTGAGAATTGTCACGGCACCATCTAAGTTTTTTAAGGCACTAATAACTAAACCTGCCACAATTAATAAGAGAAAAACTCCCATAATTTTGAAGAACAAACCGATATTTATTTTTATTCCCCAATAAAATAATGCCCATCCCATTAACCCTGCTAATACTAATCCGGCGATCGCCCCAATGGTAGGACTAACGGAATCAGATTGAAATTTGGCTGCCATAAATAAAACCGTTTCAAAACCTTCTCGTAAAACGGCGATAAAAACTAATAAAAAAATATTTGTACCAGCATTTTCATTGCTCAAGACGTTATTAATTGCACCCTCCACTTCACCCTTAAGAGATTTAGCCTGTTTACTCATCCAAACTAACATCCAACTCAACATAGCGATGGCCATAACCGCAAATAAAGTTTTTAATAGTTGTTTCAAAACAGGAGCATAATAGTACTGGCTAGAGTCTATCTGTTGTAAACTATTCCACAGAAAAAAACCCACCGAGACACTAGCGAATATCCCCACCATAACACCTGAATAAATCCAAGGATAATATCCCGGTTTTTGTGCTTTCTGTAAACAAGCAAAGACAATCCCTACCACTAAAGCTGCTTCAAAACCTTCCCTAAGAGTTACCACAAAAGTCGGCAAAGCACTACTTATATTCATTATCTAAAATCCATTTTTTAGTGTTTGTGAGTTGTAGCTAACACATTATAATTTTTAAGAAAGCGGGTAACGCGATTCGAACGCGCGACATTCACCTTGGCAAGGTGACGCTCTACCACTGAGCTATACCCGCAATTGGTACATCTAACATTGTCTCTCAAAAAAAAAAATTGTCAAGGTTTTTTACAAAAAAATTTCTCGAATTGTATCCCAATGCTTTTAAGAAACACTAAAATTTATGATTGCAAAAAAAGAAATCAGATTTAACTCAAGTTAAATTAAGATGAAGAAATATAACAAATAGACGACCCTTGGCAATATTAACCATTGATGCAGTCAAAATTTAATTACAATTCATCTTTTTTAACAACTATTATCTTAATCGTGCCTTTTTTTCTTTGGGGCACGGCTATGGTAGCGATGAAAGGAGTAATCCATCAGACAACACCTCTATTTATGGCAGGAATCAGGATATTTCCGGCGGGGATTTTAGTTTTATTAGTAGCCATTCTTCTCGGTAAATATCGACGGATAACGTGGCTAGGATGGTTATGGATTGGCTTATTTTCCCTTGTGGATGGTTTTATGTTTCAAGGATTTCTCGGTGAGGGTTTAGTGCGCACTGGTGCGGGTTTGGGTTCGGTGATGATTGATTCTCAGCCTTTAGCTGTGGCGATTTTATCTCGTTGGCTGTTTAAGGAGATTATCGGTTTTTGGGGATGGTTAGGCTTAATTGTGGGCATTATTGGCATTAGTTTAATTGGCTTACCCGATGAGTGGATTATTAATTGGTGGCAGGGTGACTTTACGAGTTTAGACTTTAGTTGGCAAGGGTTATTTGATAATGGACAATGGTTAATGTTACTTGCCTCTTTATCCATGGCTGGCGGTACTGTTATGATACCTTTTATATCTCGTCATGTTGATCCAGTGGTGGCTACCGGATGGCATTTACTGATAGGAGGATTCGCCTTATTGATTCTCAGTTTTCAATTTGAGACTTCTCAATGGGTTAATCTGGATTTTTCGGCTTGGTTATCCATTGCCTACGCGACAATTTTCGGTAGTGCGATCGCTTACGGATTATTCTTTTTCTTAGCTTCTAAAGGGAATTTAACCAGTTTAAGTGCTCTAACCTTTTTAACCCCCGTTTTTGCCCTCAGTTTTGGTAATTTATTACTAGAAGAAAAACTTTCTGAATTACAATGGCAAGGGGCATGTTTAACTTTAATTAGCATTTATTTAATTAATCAAAGAGAACAAATAAATCTTTTTTTTTCCAAAGAAAAGTTTATATTATGCCTTGCCAAAATTAAAATAAAACCATTGACAAATAAAGATTAACCGTAAATTCTCAGCCAACTTATCTGACAGTAATCAGTTTAAATAAACTCAAATTATTAAAAATTATTTGTAGGAACTAAAATGTTAAATATAATTAGTCGAATATTCGGACAAAAAGTCACAGACGTAAACGCAAAAATAGAGATTTATACATGGCAAACTTGCCCCTATTGTATCAAAGCAAAATTATTGTTATGGCTTAAGGGATGCAAATTTCAAGAATATAAAATAGATGGAGATAATAATGCTAGAAAATTAATGGCACAACGGGCAAATGGCAGGAAAACTCTGCCTCAAATATTTATTAATGATCAACATATGGGCGGTTGCGATGATTTATACCAGCTCGAGCAAGAAAATAGACTAGATTTATTACTAAGTAAACCCTTAGCTTAAATGTCAAAAGAAGCCCCACGCCGTAAACACGATAAAAAAACAACTAGGTTTCGGCGTGGGATGAATTTTGATCAACCAATAAAATCGACCGTAGGGAGTCCACACAAATTCAAAAATTTATGCTAAGATACTTTATAGCAAATCAAGTTCTCTCTAACATTATCTTAAAATGTTAAAAGTCGTTAAAGTCAGAATTTATCCCGATTCATCTCAAAAACTAACACTGGCAAAAGCCTTTGGTAGTTGTCGGTGGGTTTGGAATCATTTTCTGAATTTGATGAACGAAACATACAAAGAAACAGGTAAAGGTTTGTCTGGATATGATGTTAAAAAGCTATTACCTCAATTAAAGAAACAGGAAGAAACAGCTTGGTTATCTGATACTTATTCTTCCTGTTTACAGCAAGTCTGTTTGAATCTCGGAGTAGCCTTTAATAATTTCTTTGAAAGACGGGCTAAATACCCAAACTTTAAAAGTAAACATGGTAAACAATCTTTACAATATCCTGCAAATATAAAGATAGAAAATAATTGTTTAAAAGTTCCCAAAATAGGCTTGATTTATACTAAATTTCATCGCCCTATAGAAGGGAAAATTAAAACAGTCACAATTACTAAGAATTGCTGTCATCAATACTTTGCATCTATTCTTTTTGAAGATGGGAAACAGAAACCTCAATTATCTTCAGAAGGTAAAGCTGTAGGAATTGACTTGGGATTAAACCATTTTGCCATTACCAGTGACGGGAGTAAATTTGATAATCCAAAAATACTAAATAAACATGAGAAGAACTTAAAGAAAAAACAGCAACAATTGTCTCGTAAACAGAAAGGGTCAAACAACCGTCATAAAGCAAGACTAAAAGTTGCTTTATTACATAAAAAAAACACTAATTGCCGTGAGGACTTTCTGCATAAGCTATCTCGTAGGATAGTAAACGACAACCAAGTTATAGTGCTAGAAAACCTTAATATAAAAGGGATGGTCAAAAATCATTGCCTAGCTAAATCTATACAACAAGTAGGTTGGGGAATGTTTTGCACTATGCTTAAATATAAAGCCGAACAAGAAGGGAAAGTATATTTGGAAGTGGATAGATTTTTCCCTAGTTCAAAAACCTGTCATGTTTGCTTAAATCAGGTAGGAAGTTTGCCTTTGGAAATAAGATATTGGCAATGCCCAAAGTGTAAGACAAGACATGATCGGGATATAAATGCGGCAATTAATATCCGAGACGAAGGACTACGAATATTAAAGACCTCTGGAACGGGGGAAAAAGCCTGTCGCCAAACTGTAAGACGGAGTAAGGGAGGACGGAAGAAATCCACTACCACGCTGGTTTCTGGGCAGGAAGCCTACACTGTAATCTCTGATTCAGTGTAGGTAGTTCACAAAATTAATTTACTTTTTTCTTAAAAACAGCAAACTTTTAGGGGCACAATTATGCCCGACGGTTCGGTTAACCCCTAAACGAGTTGAGAGTTAGGAGAAATTAACAATATAATAACCTCCTAATCTCCCCAATATTATAAAAAACCTGCTCTCGTGAGCTATCCCCTACTTGGCGGCAGCTAATTCCCGCTCTTTAACTTCTTTGATAACTTCCTCCGCTACATTCTTGGGACAAGGTGCATAGTGATCAAATTCCATGGAAAATTGACCACGTCCTGAAGTCATAGTTCTTAAGTCACCGATATAACCGAACATTTCACTTAGGGGTGCTTCGGCTTTGATTCTCACCCCCATAGGAGTGGTGTTTTGAGATTTGATCATGCCACGACGGCGGTTTAAATCACCGATAACATCCCCAATGTGATCTTCAGGGGTAAATACATCCACATTCATAATCGGCTCTAATAATTGAGGACCTGCTTTGGGGATAGATTGACGATAACCCGCTCTGGCAGCAATTTCAAAGGCGATCGCACTAGAGTCAACGGGGTGAAATGCACCATCAGTTAAGGTAATTTTTAAATCCACACAAGGGAAACCAGCTAAGACACCTTTAACAATACTCGCTTCAAAACCTTTGTTAACGGCAGGCCAAAATTCACGGGGGACATTGCCACCGGTAACTTTCGATTCAAATTGGAAACCGCTTCCGGGTTCGCCAGGTTCGATAGTGTAGTCGATACGTCCAAATTGGCCAGATCCACCGGATTGTTTTTTGTGAGTATAGCTATCGTTAATTACTTTTGTGATAGACTCACGATAAGCCACCTGAGGTTTGCCCACTTCTACTTCCACACCATGAGTACGTTTGAGGATGTCAACTTTAATGTCGAGGTGTAATTCACCCATTCCTTTAATAATGGTTTCGCCACTTTCTTGATCGGTTTCAACATAGAAAGAGGGATCTTCTTGTACCATTTTACTTAAAGCCATACCCATTTTCTCGTTCCCACCTTTTTGTTTCGGTTTAATGGCGATGGAGATGACAGGATCAGGGAAGACCATCGGTTCAAGGGTTGCAGGTTGATTCGGATCGCAAAGAGTATGCCCAGTTTGTACATTTTTCATCCCCACGATGGCGACAATATCTCCTGCTTGGGCCATTTCAATCTCAATACGATCATTGGCGTGCATTTCCACTAAACGACCAATACGCTCATTTTTACCGGTGGCAGTATTTAAAACTGTCATCCCTTTACTTAAAACTCCTGAGTAAATACGAGTGAAAGTTAAAGCACCATAGCGATCATCCATAATCTTGAAAGCCAGGGCACGTAAAGGTTTTTCAGGATCAACGATGGCATAGGTTCCGGTTTCGTGACCTTCTAAATCTACTTCAGGTTGAGGATTAACTTCCGTGGGATCAGGTAAGTAGTCAATTACTGCATCTAAAACTAATTGTACCCCTTTATTTTTGAAGGAAGAACCACAATAGGTAGGAAAGAAAGCTAGATCACGGGTACCTTTACGGATACAACGCTTTATATCATCAACCACAATTTCTTCTCCTTCAAGATATTTTTCCATTAAGTCGTTGTCTTGTTCTACGGCAGTCTCTATCAACTGTTCACGGTATAACTCCACATCCTCTTTCATGTCCTCGGGTACCTCTTGAATGGTGTAGTTCATGGGGTCTCCAGAATCGTCCCAAATCCATGCTTTACGGGTGAGAAGATCTACAACCCCTTTAAATTCGGTTTCAACCCCAATAGGCAAAACCATTACTAAAGGAGTAGCCGCTAAAATATCTTTAACTTGTTTAACAACTCGGAAAAAATCAGCACCAGTACGATCTAATTTATTGACATAGATAAGACGAGCTACTTTAGAATCGTTAGCATAACGCCAGTTTGTCTCTGATTGGGGTTCTACCCCGCCAGATCCACAAAATACACCTATCCCACCATCAAGTACTTTTAAGGAGCGATATACTTCGATGGTAAAGTCAACGTGTCCGGGTGTATCAATAATATTAAATTGATAATCTTTCCAAAAACAGCTTGTTGCCGCTGATTGAATTGTAATACCTCTTTCTTGTTCTTGTTCCATGAAGTCGGTTGTTGCCGCACCCTCATGCACTTCACCAATTTTGTGAATTTTACCAGTTAATTTAAGGATTCTTTCGGTGGTAGTAGTTTTACCAGCATCAACGTGAGCAAAAATGCCTATATTTCTATATTTTCTCAGGTCTTTTTTCATAATCTAGTTTCTATATTTGTTAAACGGGTCAGAATCCATTGGGTTTTCTATCAAGTATGATTCTGAGAGGGATTAAGTGTAGTTTCGAGCGAACAACACTGGCTTTTAGAATTTATAATGCTTCTAGGCACTAAATTTCTTTTGATAGACATTTATTTTTTGTCTTTCATTCACTAATCATAAATGATTGTAACAAAATGTGAAAGAGTTATTAGCAATTGATCATTGACCATTGACAATTAACAATCAATAATTAGTAACTGTTATCTATTCCCTTGCTTAAATGAAATCTGCTGTTTATTTTATCGGTGCAGGGCCCGGAGATCCTGATTTATTGACGGTCAAGGCTTACAAAATTTTACAGTGTGCCGATGTTATCTTCTACGCTGATTCTTTAGTGCCTAAGCAAATTTTAAGGGATGTTAAACAAGATACTCAATTAATTGCAACGGGTAATCAAACCTTAGAAAAAATTATCCCTTTAATGATTGACAAGGTTAAAGAGGGATTGATAGTGGTTAGACTTCAATCAGGGGATTTATGTCTTTACAGTGCCATTCATGAGCAAATGAGGCAATTAGGAGAGGCAAATATTCCCTTTGAGCTGATCCCTGGTATTAGTGCTTATCAGGCGGCGGCGGCGAAAATTAGCAGTGAATTAACCATCCCTGAGTTAGTGCAAACCATTATTTTAACGAGAGTCAGTGGTAGCGCGTCCCCTGTTCCAGAAAAAGAGGAATTGAAGGGTTTGGCTGCACATCAGGCTAGTCTGTGCTTATATTTAGCCGCTCGTCACGTCAGGAAAGCTCAAAAGGATTTATTACTACATTATCCTGCTGATACTCCCGTAGCGATATGTTATCGGGTGGGTTGGGAAGATGAAAAAATTATCATTGTGCCTTTAACGGAAATGGCGATCGCCACGGAGACTAATGATTTAATTCGTACGACTATGTATATTATCAGTCCAGCTTTAAAAAAATTATCAGATTATGACTTTCGCTCCCGTTTGTATCATCCTGAGCATACTCATTTATTTCGCCCAAAGGGTCAAGAGTTAGAGTCTTGATTTTAGGGACAATACAGTCACCACGTCTGATGGTGCGATAAATTAATTTCTGGTAATTTGAGCTGGATATCAATCAAAAATTAATTGGGTTTTATGATCATTTAGGAACAAGATCATCATGCTAAAATGGTGCAATAGGTTCCTGCTAACTCTTATGCTCAATAAGTTCCTTGTCTTTTAAATCTGCCTTTTCTTCGATTCTCATATCCCTAATTCCTTTTACCGTCACCTTTTTACCCATTCAGAAGGTATCAGCACAAATTACTCCTGATTCTTCCCTGGGAGACGAAAGTTCGGTAGTTAATCAGCTTAATCAACTTAAGTCTTTAATTGAAGGAGGTGCCGTTAGGGGGGAAAATCTGTTCCATAGTTTTCAAGAATTTAATGTGGGTAATGGGCAAAGTGTCTATTTTGTCAACCCCGATGGTGTAAATAATATTCTGACTAGGGTGACGGGGGAAAATATTTCGCAGATTCTCGGCACTTTGGGGGTGAATGGGAATGGAAATCTGTTTCTGATTAATCCTAATGGGTTTATGTTTGGCAATGGTGCTAAATTAGACTTGAATGGTTCTTTTACCGCTACAACGGGAGATATTCAGTTAGGAGAGGACGGGGTTTTTAGTGCCGCGGATACGCAAGGGAGTAGTCTGCTGAGTGTGAAGCCAGAGGCTTTGTTTCGTAATGCTCAAGGTCAAATTGAGAATCGGGCGAGTTTGGTAGTAAGGGATGGGCAGAATATCATCCTGATGGCGGATAAAGTGGTAAATAAGGGGAATCTTACCGCACCTGGGGGAATAGTTAAGTTAGAGGGGGGATTAAAACCTAGTTTACAACCCGACACCACCCTCGGCACCGAAAACACCCAAATCGAAACCATGAATGAGAATAACGACAGGGTAATCGGTGGAGCAGAAAGAGGAGTAAACTTATTCCATAGCTTCCTCGAATTTAATATTGAAACAGGCAAAGGGGTATATTTCGCCAATCCTGTAGGCATTGAGAATATACTCGCACGGGTAACGGGCGATAATACTTCAGAGATTCTGGGCACTTTGGGGGTGTTGGGCAATGCTAATCTCTTTTTCCTCAATCCCAATGGCATCCTGTTGGGACCAAATGCCAGTTTGGATTTGAGTGGTTCTTTTATTGGTACCACAGCCAATAGTTTTACTTTTGCGGATGGCAGTGAGTTTAGTGCCACTAATCCTGATGTAGCCTCCTTTGCTGACAGTAAATGGACAACAGCCAATGAGCTTGCGGTTTGAAGGAGAGCAAGGGGCCATCAACAACGCGGCCGACTTAGCCGTAGCTTCCAGACAAACTCTGAGCCTTTCCGGAAGCAATGTGGCAACTACAGGGAACCTGACAGCACCAGCAGGAAGGGTAGAGGTACTGGGTACAGAAACGGTGGCCCTACTGGAAGATGCTACCATTGATGTTTCTGCTCCTGCTGGTGGAGGAACTGTCCTAATTGGCGGAGATTTTCAGGGTAGGGGTGTGGTTCCCAATGCCAAGCGGACCTATGTAGGTGATAACGTTACCATCAATGCCGATGCCCTGACTAATGGCAATGGGGGCAAAGTCATTGTCTGGGCAGATGAAGTTACAGGATTTTATGGCAATATCAGTGCTAGAGGAGGGATAGATTCAGGTAATGGCGGCTTAGTGGAGGTATCTGGTAAGGAACACCTGATATTTCGAGGCAATGTGAATACCAGTGCGGTGAATGGATTGCCAGGAATTTTATTACTCGATCCGACCAATATTACCATTGCTGATGGCAGGGGCGATGAAGCGGGAGATGGTACCGATAGCTTTGCGGGGAATAATTCTGGGGTAGAGGGTTCGATTTTAACTGCATCCCTAAGTGAGATAGAGGATACAGCACCGACCACTATTTACGAGTCAGAGTTAGAGGGATTATCTGGGAATACCAATATTGTTCTCCAGGCGACTAATGATATTACGTTGCAAGATTTAAGTGATGATGGGTTGGAGTTAGCTACTGGTGCGGGGGTAATTGTCTTCAGTGCCGATGCAGATAGGGATGGTGTGGGTGATTTTGTCATGGAGGATAATGTCGCCGATACCATTTTCACGAATGGACGAGATATTGCCATTTCTGGGGCAAGTTTGACCATTGGCAATATTGATACTTCCGTGCTTGTTGTCGGTGATGCAGGTGAGTTAATTGAAACTGCCCTATTTGTCAGTAACAGTCCAGGAGGAGCACTAGAGAGTATCTCTGGGAATCTCTCTAACGTTGAAGATGTTGACCTGTTTCAAATTTATCTGACAGGAGAGGTAACTTTCTCTGCTACTACTGTCAATCCAGAAACGACGTTAGATACTCAATTATTCCTCTTTAATGCAGATGGTTTGGGCGTTTATGCCAATGAGGACCAAGCTGGATGCAATTGCTTTCAAGCTACTCTACCTGCGGGTGATGTCCTAACCCCAACAGAACCAGGAGTCTATTATTTAGGAATTGGTACTTTTGGTGATAATGCAGTAAGTTCAGGGGGCGAAATTTTTCCTAGCAGTTTTGAAGCGGGTTTTGAAGCCATCAAAGCCCCCACTGGGGATGGTGGTCTTTTGCCTCTAAGTGGATGGATTAAGAATCCTGAACAGGGAAGCTATAGGATTAATCTTACGGGAGTGGAAGCTGTAGAAGCTAATGTTGTCGAATCGATTCAACCAATAGGAGATAGTGGTTCAATTAGCCTTGAAGCTACTAGTGGCAGTATCAATATTAACGAATTAAATACTTCTGCATCTAGCTCTGGTCAGGCTGGCAATGTTAAAGCAATCGCTAACAATACCATTTCGATGATAGGTAGTTCTATTAATAGTAGAACTTCGGGAACGGGAAATGGTGGCGATATTTATCTCAGTGCTAGGGATTTAAATTTGCAAAAAACCTCTGTCATCTCTGCTGCAACTTCAAATATAGGAAGAGGTGGCAATATAAATATTGATGTTCGCAACTTAACCATCGAAGACGGTTCCTCCATAGTAACTACTACTACGGGTACTACAAACAATGCTGGAAGGGGGGGGGATTTAACTGTAAATGCTTTGGAATCCTTAAAAATTACTGGTACGATCGGTTCGGGGGAATTTTTGTTTTCCAGTGCTTTATCTACTGGAACTTTCGGTAAAGGAAATGCAGGAAATCTGACAGTTACTACGGGTACTTTACTACTCAAAGATGGAGGACAGTTATTAACTGACACTTTGCCTGATAGCGAAGGCAACGGAGGAAATTTAACTGTAACAGCCTCCGAATCAGTGCAAGTAATTGGTGGGGCTATCTCTAATAGTAGTCGTGCCAGCGCCTTGTTTGCTAAAACAGAAGGTACGGGAAAAGCAGGAAATGTAACAATTATTACTCCTAATTTGTTGGTGCAAGATGGTGCAGAAGTATCAACTAGCAGTGGTTCTTTTGGTACAGGTGGCGGTAGCTTGACGATTTCAGCTTCAGAATCAGTGCAAGTAGATGGTGCTTCAACAGATGGTAGATTTCCGAGTGGGGTTTTGGCGTTCACTACCGGAGCAGGTAATGCAGGAAACATAACTATTACTACCGGACAATTGCTAGTTCAAAATGGTGGAAGAGTATCAACTTCCACTGGGGGTGAAGGAAAGGCTGGAACTGTAATAGTGAAAGCTTCAGAATTAGTGCAAGTACTTGGTACCTCAGGAGAAGGTCGTTTTCAGAGTGCTTTGTTATCTGAAGTTAGCCCAGGAGCAGAGGGAAACTCAGGGGACATCACCATTGATACCGGCTACCTCTCTCTCAAAGATGGGGCCCTAGTGAATACAGGTACTTCAGGAGTGGGGAATGCGGGGGGGATCGCCATCACAGCAGCCGATGCTATTTCTATTGAAGGCGAAGACAGCCAGGGCTCTGTCAGTGGCATTTTTAGCACGGTAGCTCAAGGAGCAGTGGGTGATTCAGAAGGAATTAAGATTACTACTGATTCTTTGTTTCTTCGTGATAACGCTACAGTTTCTACTCGCACCGAAGGAGAAGGCAAAGCAGGTGATATAGCCATCGCAGCTAACCTCTCAGAAATTACTGGTGGCGGTCAAATTCAAACCAACAGTACTACTAACTTTGATGCTGCCGACATCACCCTAGAAATTAGCGACAACCTCTTTCTCTCCGGCACGGATACTGGACTCTTTGCCCAAACTGAGGGGGCAGGGGATGCTGGTAACATTACTATTAATTCTCCACAACTCACCATCGACCAGGGAGCCTCCATTTCTGCCTTTACCGCAGCCAGTGGGGATGGCGGTACTATTACCGTCAATGCTCCCCAAGCGGTCCTACTGACAAATAACAGTCAAATTACAGTTGAAACCAGTAATGTAGGCACAGCAGGCAATATTACCATCATCACTCCTCTCCTTACCATTGGTGAAAATGCCCAACTTAGTACCACCGCCACCGAAACCTCCACCAGCCCCAAAGCAGGAGATATCACCCTTAACGTCAGCCAATTAAATATCGCTGGAGAACTAGGCATCTTCGCCGAAACTCAAAGCATAGCCGATGCTGGTAGCCTCACCATCCAAACCTATCAAACTAATTCCAACCTCAATATTCAATTTACCGATGAAGGTTTTATCTCCACCCGCACTACGGATATAGGCGATGGAGGAAGTATTACTATTACCGCCCCTGAAATAATAGATATTCGAGGAGATGGCTCAATGACCGCCTCAACATCGGGAAGTGGTAATGCCGGTGAGATAAACATCAACACAAACAACCTCAACATCAGCGATGGAGTAGAAATCTCAGCCCTGACCACAGGGGCAGGAAATGCGGGTAATATCACTCTTAATCTTACTGAAAGTTTATTCATTAGTGATGAAGGAAGTGGTTTATTTGCCAACACTGACGTTAATTCTACTGGCGATGGTGGTGATATTAATGTTAATTCTCCTTTAATTAATCTGGAAGATGATGGGGCGATCGCCGTAAACAGTCAGGGGCAAGGCACTGGTGGGAACATTAGCCTGCAAGCAGATGCACTCACCCTAGCCAATCAATCTGCCATCACTGCCGAAACTTTGAGTACCGATGGTGGCAACATTGAGATTACCGTAGGCGGAAATCTAGTATTAAGGAAGAACAGCCAAATTAGTGCCAGTGCTGGAACTGCTGCCGCAGGTGGCGATGGTGGCAACATCAAGATCGATGCTAAATTTGTTCTCGCTTTCCCTACCGAAGATAGCGACATCACCGCCAATGCTTTTATCGGGAATGGAGGTAATATCTCCATCACTGCTGAAGGGATTTTGGGTATTGAGTTTAGGGAACAACCAACTCCCCTCAGCGACATCACTGCTAGTTCCGAATTTGGACTCGCTGGTACTGTAGATATAAATGCGACAGAAGTTAACTCCAATCGCGGTTTAATTACTTTACCTCAGCAAGTAGATACCAAAATAGTACTAGGTTGTGATGTCGATGGAGAAGGAGCCATCGCCTTTTACAATATGGGAAGAGGTGGTTTATTAGCGAGTCCAGATCAGTTTCTCACTTCCGATACAGTAATTGGCGAGTGGCTACCTTTGTCCCCTAGTCTAGAACGTTTTCCTCAACCAGAAAAACTCAGTTCGGAAGTTATCTTTGTCTTTCGCGAGGGAATAAAAGTGAGACGATTAATGCCACCTTGTTGGCAATAATTCCTCAAGTAGTGCCATATTAGACAACCTGAATATCACTGCTGATAAGTGGTAGTCCCGGAGATAGATTGGCAAACTGAACTTGGGCTTGACCGCCAATGCCGTCAGCATCAAAAAATAAGGCTCCGGTGTTGGAATTGTAGATAAAGCGATCGCTGGCATCTAGGGCTGTTGCTCCAATGTGGAACTGCTGCCAAGGCAACGCACCGGCTTGAAGTCCACCCACAAAGCCACCCTTCCAAACAAAGATTTTGTCCCCCTGTTGCCAAGTAAAATCAGTGATGGTATCAACGTTACCAACAGCAGAGAAGAATTGGAACTGATCCGCACCAGTGCCACCGGTCAATGTGTCACTGCCATCCCAACCGGAACCGCCAGCTAGGGTATCGTTATTTGCTCCGCCGTTTAGCACGTCACTGCCGGTTTGACCAACCAGATAGTCATTCCCCGACTCACCGTAGAGGGTATCATTACCCCAGTCACCGTGGAGTCGATCGTCACCAGACCACCCAAAAATAAGGTCATTATCGCCGCCGCCATAGAGGGTATCATTACCAGACCAACCGTCAAGGGTATCATTGCCCGAACCACCACTCAGATAATCATTGCCGGTACCGCCGAAGAGACTATCATTATTGCCGCCGCCATAGAGGTTATCATTGCCAGAACCGCCATTGAGAGTGTCGTTACCATCCAAGCCGGATAAAGAGTTGTTTCCAATGTTGCCAGTGATCACGTTGTTCAGGCCATTGCCAGTTCCGCTAAAGTTGCCGCCCCCTGTTAAAGTCAAGTTTTCGATACCAAACCCTTGATTTCCTGAGGTTCCTGGGGAAAGAGAATAACTGACCGAGGCAAACACTTGATCAGCTGTACCACCCAAGGCATCAGCGAAACTTTCGCTCACCCTGTCGAAACTACTGTCCACGAAATAGGTATCGTTACCATCACCACCATTCATGGTGTCGTTGCCAGCACCGCCACTGAGGGTGTCATTGCCGGTTCCGCCCTGGATATTATCATTGCCATTACCACCGATGAGACTATCATTTCCAGCGTCGCCGAAAAGGGTATCGTTTTTCTCCCCACCGGTAATAGTATCATTCCCCCCTAAACCGTGGATTTCCCAGGCTTCCCAGTACGGAGGAATCGGTGGTTCCCAAGGTGGCAGAACAACTTCAGTTATTTTTGCTTGAAAGAAGTTATTAGCATTGTTCAAAAATTTTACTACAGTCATAATAGTTTATTTCCTAGATCTTTTTGTTAGAGATTGAATTAACCCCTGTTGAGTTATCACTGGAGAAGAAAAAATTTTCGCAGTTTTACAAAAATTAGTTTGGGTGCCAATACTGCTCGGTTAGGCTCAAAAATGTTCTGGTTAGGGGAATTCAGAATTTAGAATTAAGAATTTAGAATTTTTAAATTCTTAATTTTATTGCCCTCTGCCCTCTGCCTCCTGCCTTACCACCGCCGACAATTATATTTTCCAAATCCTTCGTAGTATTGCAATGCTGTCAGCCCTACGTAGGTACTGAAAACAAAAGGTTGAAGTTTATCATCCGTAAAAAAAGATAACTTCATCATAAATTTATAATTATTTGTTCTTCAAAAACGGTATTTATACGGTTTTTAAAAAGTAAAAAAGGGGGTTAAATAGATGTATGAAATGATTGATTAGTTAAAGCATGTAACTCTTAACTGAAGTGTATTTCTTCCTAAAAAGACATTGATTATTTAACCCAAATCAAACTCAACCTAGGGAAGTTTTAGTAGCTAATTTATATCAAATATTTTTGATTTAAACATAAAGGTGCAAAAAAAATGAGATATAAAAATATTAGTTTATTTCGGTTCATACTCTTCTCTAATCAGGGCAAAGAGAATGGATTCGGATTTTTAATATCCCTTGGTTTGGGTTTGATGTTTTTTACAATGTTGCTATCTTCACTCACGAGTGCAGCATCACGGAAGCTACAAGTCGCTATGGATGAAGATGCTAAACAAGCTCAAGCCTTAGGGGAATCAGGTATTAGCCGTTATCAATCCTTTCTTGTTAGCCACCCCAAGCTTGCTGTCTATCCCGATTGTGAAGGCACTCGCAATTCCAGTGGGGTTTGCCCCGACACTGCCCCGACAGCAAGTTGGTCCAATGCAGGCAGTATTCCAGACGTAACTAATTCTACACAGATCACGAATGCGGCACAGACAAGTTGGCAAGATGCAGATCCTAGTGATCCCAGTAAAGGACAATTTAGACTGGTTAGTTACAGCTTTGATGACGACGGTAACCCTTCCACCGCACCAGATCCGACAGTAGCGGGCGTAGGAACTTTAATCGTTGAAGGGCGAGTTAATCAAACTGCACCTAGTGCGGCAATATCAACGACTCGTGTGGAAGTCTCCTTCGACGTAGCCCCTGGTACTGGGGGCACCACCACTTTCCTTGGAGAAGGACTGTGGATTAGCTGTAATGCCGATTCCAGTGTCAGCGGTTCGGGTTTAATCCGGTCAAACATCAAGGATTCCACACCCCTAACCTTCGTCAGCGATCCTCCCTGTAAAGCCGCCAGTGATAGTTCTAAAATAAACGATCTCAAAGCCATGCAACCTGCAAATACCCCTCCGACTCCCCCCTTTACTTATGAGGAAAACAGTTCCGATACTTTTCCCCCGTTGCCATCTGAGGGACAGTTAACAAATGTCCCCGGAACTGGCGTCTGTAACATTGTATCAATCCAAAATGCTATGACTATTCCATCTGCTTGCCCGACTGGTGGTGGCGGCACCCACAACATCTATCGTGCACCATCCATCTCCTTTAGTGGCGATGGGGATATCTTGACGGTTAATGCACCTGGACAAACTGTTAAGTTGTACATAGATGGCGATATAAAAGCTTCCCATGCTGGTTCAGGAATTGCTGTAACTCCGGGGACAACACTAATCATCTATGTTCACGGAAAAGTTGAACTGACTGGCGGCTCGAATATAGGTGGTGCCCTCAATAATCCTGGCACTCCAGATAATATACAAGTTTATAAATATGGTGATGATGAGGTAAAACTGACTGGTGGGTCGGGCTCTAAAGCGTTTATATTTTCGCCTTTTGGGAAAGTTTCGATGACGGGTTCGAGTGCCATAAGTGGGATAATTTGGGCTTATTCTTACAGTGCCACAGGCTCATCTGGCTTCAATAGTAGTGCTAGTACTGTTATTTGCGGCAATCTTCCTAGCGACTTTCGTGGTGGCTTCCCTAGTGACTTTTGTGAGAATACCGGTGAAAACCGGATTAATCCCATCAAATCATGGGAAAGGAAGCCAGTTAATTAGGCTGCCGGCAAGCAATCGCAAAAATGCCAGCAGAAAAACCTTTTGACATTAACGCAGCCGTTGTTAAATCAACATTGTTCATCGAGCTTATTTAGGATTTCTCTGGTGTTTCCAAGGGATTTTTATTTCACGAAGTAACAGAACTAAGTTTTTTTGTCAAGTAAATTTTATACTAAATTAAATGATCTCCCCCTGAAAATTTCTCAATCCCCCTATTTACAAAGCATAAAACATTTATTAATTTTTGTTACGCACCTCCCAATTCATCCGCTCAACAAGCGTACAATAGGAAATAAACGCTAAGGAAGGATTACGGTTATGAGTTCTCCAAAAGTTTTGAAATCAGAAAATCCCGATGGTACTAACATCTACAACAATGTGCCCGGGGAAAGTCAGGTTAAGGGTGATTTGTTTGACAATACGCTCACTGTTGTAAATGTTTCCCCTGAGCATATCCCCATTGTAGGAACTGATACCGATGACAAAGAATTAGAACCAAGTTCTGTAGTGTCTAGTAAGGGTGAAGGAAAAACAACCACCCCCGAATCACCTAGTTTCAATGGCCGTGACAATTTTGCCACTGACAGTATCGACCGTTACGACCCCTCAGAAATAGATTATCGTTTCTCGAAACAAAACAATATTGATGGACCATTAGATGAGATGCTGCCAGCGGGTGAATCATTACCGCCGCGGACATACAAGAACGAGTCCTGGCTGAACTTCGAGAACTACGACAACGCTGCTTCTGCCAGCGGCTCTGAGTTTGTCACAGGAACCGCCGGAGCCAACGTGATGCGCACCGGTGGTGGCTCCAACACCATCAACGGCGCCAACTTCCTGCACGGCGACCCCGTCGTCCCGACCGATGCGCCGGCTGTGGACGAGACGGACGGCCTCGACGGCCCAGCCTGGAACGGCAGCGGCGCCACCACGCTGGCCGTGCCGGCGTCGGGGAACCAGAACATCGACGGCCTTCTGCGCGGTATTCGCTGGAGTGGTCCGGACATCACCTACACCGACCCGGATGCCGCAGGTGACTACCAATCCGGCTACTTTAGCGACCAGAACGGCAACGGCATCAGCGCCCAATTCGAAGGCTTCTCGCGCCTGGCGGCAGACCAGTTGCTGGTCATCCACTTCGCGTTGAACCAGTTCATTTACACGCAGCCCGCTGGCGCGTCGGGCTTCTCCGTCGAGGCGTTCACCAACCTCGGCATCTCATACGGCACAGCGGCGTCCGGGACGGGCACCATCCGCGCCGCGAACACCTCCGACGCGGGCACATCCTACGCGTTCTATCCGAACAACAGCATCTACGGCGGCGACGCCTGGTTCGGCCCGTCGGCCAGCTCCGGCAGCCGCCCCACCACCGGCGACTATGGCTGGCACACCCACATTCACGAGCTCGGCCACTCGCTAGGCCTGAAGCACGGCCAGGAGACCAACATCTACGGCGCACTTCCGGCGAACGTCGACTCCATGGAGTTCTCGGTGATGACCTACCGGTCGTACATCGGGCAACCCCTTGGTGGCGGCTACACGAACGAGCAGTTCGGGTACGCGCAGACCTGGATGATGCTGGACATCGCCGCGCTGCAGTACATGTACGGCGCCGACTTCACCAGCAACGCCGGCAACACCGTCTACACCTGGAGTCCGACGACCGGCCAGACCTTCGTCAACGGCACAGCGGCCATCAACCCGGGCGGCAACCGCATCTTCGCGACCATCTGGGACGGCAACGGCGTCGACACCTACGACCTATCGAACTACACCACCAATCTGCAGATCGACCTGAACCCGGGCGGCTGGTCGACGTTCTCGACCGCGCAACTGGCCGACCTGAACCAGTTCGCTGCGGGCTTCGAAGCGCGCGGCAACATCGCCAACGCACTGCTGTTCAACGGGGATACCCGCTCGCTGATCGAGAACGCCAACGGCGGCAGCGGCAACGACAACATCGTGGGCAACCAGGCGGCCAACGTGCTGAACGGCAACGGCGGCAACGACACCATCAACGGCGGCGGCGGTTCGGACACCATCTACGGCGGGGCTGGCAATGACCGCATTTTCTGGGGCCCGCCAATTCCATCACTTTCAGACGTAAGGCTCCATGACGGGGGGACCGGCAACGATACCATCGACGGCGGCGGCACCAACTTCGGCTCTGGAGCTGGGTTTAATCTCGCCACGGGTACCTACACGAACGGTAGCACTTTCAACGAGTCCTGGCTGAATTTCGAGAACTACGACAACGCGGCCTCTACCAGCGGCTCTGAGTTTGTCACGGGAACCGCCGGAGCCAACGTGATACGCACTGGTGGTGGCTCCAACACCATCAACGGCGGCGGCGGCTCGGACACCGTCTACGGCGGGGCTGGCAATGACCGCATTTTCTGGGGCCCGCCAATTCCATCACTTTCAGACGTAAGGCTCCATGACGGGGGGACCGGCAACGATACCATCGACGGCGGCGGCACCAACTTCGGCTCTGGAGCTGGGTTTAATCTCGCCACGGGTACCTACACGAACGGTAGCACTTTCAACGAGTCCTGGCTGAATTTCGAGAACTACGACAACGCGGCCTCTACCAGCGGCTCTGAGTTTGTCACGGGAACCGCCGGAGCCAACGTGATACGCACTGGTGGTGGCTCCAATACCATCAACGGCGGCGGCGGTTCGGACACCATCTACGGCGGGGCTGGCAATGACCGCATTTTCTGGGGCCCGCCAATTCCATCACTTTCAGACGTAAGGCTCCATGACGGGGAGACCGGCAACGATACCATCGACGGCGGCGGCACCAACTTCGGCTCTGGAGCTGGGTTTAATCTCGCCACGGGTACCTACACGAACGGTAGCACTTTCAACGAGTCCTGGCTGAATTTCGAGAACTACGACAACGCGGCCTCTACCAGCGGCTCTGAGTTTGTCACGGGAACCGCCGGAGCCAACGTGATACGCACTGGTGGTGGCTCCAACACCATCAACGGTGGCGGCGGCAACGATACGATCCAGGGTGGCGACGGAACCGACGATGTCAACGGCGAGGAAGGCGACGACCTGATCCAGATTCTGGACGGCGAGTTCATCGACAACGTGGTGGGCGGTAACGGCATCGACACCCTGGATATGACCGACGTGACGACTGCCATCACCTACAGTGCACTGGCGGGTACCTATGAGGGTTCCGTTAGCGGGGACCTGCAACGCACGCACAGCGGTATCGAGATCTTCCGCTCCGGCTCTGGCAACGACACTATCTCCTCCAATGGATCGGGCGAGTACTACGGCAATGGCGGTGACGACCTGATGTACGCCGGACTCGGAACGCCCGAAGTGATCGACGGCGGTGCAGGGGTCGATACCCTCGACACGACGAGCTTCAACGGCACCTACGTCGTCAACATGGTGACGGGCCTCACGAACTACGGTGGCGAGCTGTTCACGAACTTCGAGAACCTGATCACCGGCAACGGCAATGACTCGATCACCGGCACAACTGGGGGTAACGTCATCTCCACCACGGGCGGTAACGACACTATCAACGGTGGTGACGGCAACGACACCATCAATGGTGGCAACGACAATGATCTGGTTAATGGTGGCAACGGCAACGACCTCCTCCAGGGGGGCTACGGCAGCGACACCCTCAACGGTGGCAATGGCAACGATCGCCTTTATGCCTATACCGCAGCTAACATCGGCGGATCCGGCGTAGGGGACGTCCTCAATGGTGGCAATGGCAACGACTCCATCTACGGAAGCAGCGGCAACGACACCGCTAATGGTGGCAACGACAATGATCTGGTTAATGGTGGCAACGGCAACGACCTCCTCCAGGGGGGCTACGGCAGCGACACCCTCAACGGTGGCAATGGCAACGATCGCCTTTATGCCTATACCGCAGCTAACATCGGCGGATCTAGCGTGGGGGACGTCCTCAATGGTGACAATGGCAACGACTCCATCTACGGAAGCAGCGGCAACGACACCGCTAATGGTGGCAACGACAATGATCTGGTTAATGGTGGCAACGGCAACGACCTCCTCCAGGGGGGCTACGGCAGCGACACCCTCAACGGTGGCAATGGCAACGATCGCCTTTATGCCTATACCGCAGCTAACATCGGCGGATCCGGCGTAGGGGACGTCCTCAATGGTGGCAATGGCAACGACTCCATCTACGGAAGCAGCGGCAATGACACCGCTAATGGTGGCAACGACAATGATCTGGTTAATGGTGGTGACGGCAACGACCTCCTCCAGGGGGGCTACGGCAGCGACACCCTCAACGGTGGCAATGGCAACGATCGCCTTTATGCCTATACCGCAGCTAACATCGGCGGATCCAGCGTGGGGGACGTCCTCAATGGTGACAATGGCAACGACTCCATCTACGGAAGCAGCGGCAACGACACCGCTAATGGTGGCAACGACAATGATCTGGTTAATGGTGGTGACGGCAACGACCTCCTCCAGGGGGGCTACGGCAGCGACACCCTCAACGGTGGCAATGGCAACGATCGCCTTTATGCCTATACCGCAGCTAACATCGGCGGATCTAGCGTGGGGGACGTCCTCAATGGTGACAATGGCAACGACTCCATCTACGGAAGCAGCGGCAACGACACCGCTAATGGTGGCAACGACAATGATCTGGTTAATGGTGGTAACGGCAACGACCTCCTCCAGGGGGGCTACGGCAGCGACACCCTCAACGGTGGCAATGGCAACGATCGCCTTTATGCCTATACCGCAGCTAACATCGGCGGATCCAGCGTAGGGGACGTCCTCAATGGTGACAACGGCAACGACTCCATCTACGGAAGCAGCGGCAACGACACCCTCATCGGTGGTGCTGATAGCGACAACTTCTTATTTGCCAGCGGGTTTGGCAGCGATGTCATCACTGACTTCGGAACTGGCCCTGACCAGATTGATTTGACTGCTTTCGGAATAGGACTTGATTATAGCGACCTGAACTTCTCCAATACTGTAAACAATGTCATCACTAGTACCTTCTTCGGTTTTGGTAGCATTACCCTGCAGGGGTTTGGCACTACGGCACCAGTCCCTGGTGACTTCATCTTTGCCTAATCTGCTGAAATCGTTCGATGAGCTAACCCCAAGTTAGCTTGGGCGGGGCTGTAGCCCCGCTTTTTTTCCTCAGAAAACAATCTTAACAACCTAATTACTGGTAATATTGGTAATAACTGGACTTTGGACAAAAAGGAATCAGTTAGCGTAATTTCTACAATAACGAAAAAGGAAAAACAAGAGGGATTGTCATCAGCCGTCCAATAGCTGAAAATACTGTTAAATTAACCTTTAGCTAGGCTGTTTTTTTCTTACTTGCCGTTTTTTTCACGGTGGGATAACGTAATCTTGAGGGTAACTTTGTACCTTTTTCCCGCCCCGATGAATAACCTCGGACTTTGGGTGAAGGTGAAGAAGTGCCAAAAGTACGAATTATTCTTTTATATAGCAGTCCTAAATAGCTTGTGGCATAATTCCATATTCATAAAGTTTAGGGAAATCAAATATTTGACCGTCCATAATATGTTTGTCTACTTTTTTCATTTTTTATCGGAATTTCTATTCTAATATCTGTTCTTCCCCAAACATATCCTAAAATGTCTCCCCAGAGAAGATGGCATTCATCAATCATAAACATAGCTAGCTTTCCTGCTTCTATTTCTGGTTTCCATCCTATTTTACTGAGGAAGATAAACCTTGAAAAATATGCCCTAAGTCTGTTTTAAAATAACCACCCCTTTAATTAGCGTAAGCTAAGACGCTAATCAGTTTTCATTTGTCCAAAGTCCAGTATCAACCATCAATTATTAACGCACTACTCCTCTTGATTCCTCCGCTTCAATGGGTTTAATTAAATATAGACATAACAAATTCCAGAAAATAGCTATTTGTAAAGGTAATTTGCGGAGAAATTTGATGACTTTATTTTTACTATTTTTCTCGATGCTTGATAGTTGTAAATTATAATCAGAACATTTTTCTAAACGGGGAAAAAATTGGGGGTGGTTGGTATCTAAAATAACGGGAAAGGCTTTAGCGGCTGTGCTATTGGTCTTGATAGTAACGTCACGATCGTATTGTTGTGCATCTAAACCTACAGAAGCATAAAAATCCGCTCTTTCATGGACTGTTAAGGTGTGGGTTGCAAAGACAGATAGGAGAAAAAATCTTGACCATAATTTGGCTTTCCACCCCTTCCACATAGAAGACTGCGATCGTAACAAAGCTTTAAAAATATCACCATGACGGCTTTCATCCTGGCACCAATGCTCAAATTTTTTGAAGATGGGATAAAATTGATAGTGAGGATTGCGTTCCAAATGACGATACATGAGAATATAACGCCAATAACCGATTTTTTCCGATAAATATACCGCATAAATCACCCATTCTGGCTTAAAAAAGGTATAAACCCGATGTTTTGTTAAATAACCCAAATCAAGGGAGATATTAAAATCACTCATGGCTTTGTTGATGAATCCTGCATGACGTGCCTCATCCCTTGCCATTAAATGGAAAATCTCCGCTAAAATGGGGTTACGATCTTTCAATTGACGAGATAATTCTTTAAATAAGATAAAACCAGAAAACTCAGATGTACAAGAACGTTCAAGAAAATCGATAAAAGCCTCACGAGTGTTACTGTCAATATTGTCCCAACGTTTTTCAAAATCTTCGTCTCTTACAAAATGATTACGGTTATAATCAGTTTTCATTTCCACAATCATTGCCTTTAATTCTTCTTCCTGACTGGAAATGTCCATATTGGCGATGGCGTCAAAGTCGGTGGTGTAAAATCTAGGAGTAAGGAGAGTTTCTTTAACAGAGGTTTTTTTGATACTAGGTTTAATAACTGTTGCCGTCATGTTATTTTAAATTACTTAATGGCTATATTGTGTTTTTATTATTTTAGTCATTATAGACATAGTTGTGCAAGGATCGTTACATTACTAAACAATTAGTTAAAAGTCATTTATTTTATAGTTTTCAGCTAGAACGAATTAATATAATAGTAAAAAAAGTAGAACTCAATTTGTTAAGTTTTTATAAGTTATCTTGGTAAATTTTGTTAATCGCTATATAGTCATAAACAGTAATTTGTTAAAAACAAAACATCAAAAAAATATGACCAGTGCAGTAACTCAACACAAAAAAGTAAATAAAAATAGTCTTTCCCCCAGTAATACCAGAGAAAAAGCTAGAGAATTTGTGAAAACCTTACAAGATCGAATTTGCCAAGGCTTAGAGGCAGTGGATGGTAAGGCTAAATTTCAAGAAGATAACTGGCAACGCACTGAAGGAGGCGGTGGACGCACAAGAGTAATTTATGATGGTGGTGTATTTGAACAAGGCGGGGTCAACTTTTCTGAAGTTTGGGGCGAGACTTTACCTCCCTCTATTTTAATACAACGTCCTGAAGCCGCAGGTCATGATTTTTACGCTACGGGGACATCTATGGTATTACACCCTAAAAATCCTTACGTACCCACCGTACACCTTAACTATCGCTACTTTGAAGCAGGTCCTGTATGGTGGTTTGGCGGTGGTGCAGACTTAACTCCTTACTATGCTTTCGAGGAAGATGCGATCCATTTTCATACAACTTTAAAACAAGCCTGCGATCGCCATAATTCAGAATATTACCCTATATTTAAACGGTGGTGTGACGAATATTTTTACTTGAAACATCGTCAAGAAGCCAGAGGTATCGGCGGAATTTTCTTTGACTATCAAGATGATCGTGGTATTCTTTACAGTGGTTCAAATCAAGATGGATTAGCGAATCAGTATAGTCAAAAAGTTGGTAATGTATCTCATAATTGGGAAGATTTGTTCAATTTTGCCAAAAGTTGCGGTGATGCTTTTTTACCTTCCTATATTCCCATTGTGGAACGTCGTAAAAATATGGAATATGGCGAAAGAGAACGGAATTTTCAGTTATATCGTCGGGGGCGCTATGTGGAGTTTAACCTAGTTTACGATCGAGGAACAATTTTCGGCTTACAAACCAATGGGCGCACAGAGTCAATTTTAATGTCATTACCGCCTTTAACCCGTTGGGAATATGGCTACACTCCTGAGGCGGGAAGCCAAGAAGCAAAATTGACGGAATTTTTCTTAAAACCCCAAGATTGGGCCAATTTTCCGAAAAAATAAGGGTTAATTACCTAAAAGGAGGCAATTTAAGTCCTCCTTATCCAGGAATTTAGGGGGTTATAGACAAGATGGTATTCGCCCCCACATTTTTTATCACCAACTTACTATTCATTATTCCAAATTTCCGTTAATCGCCGATCCCTACCACAACGATAACGGTAGTATTTATACAAGAGGGGATTTTTTTTGTAATAGTCTTGGTGATATTCCTCCGCAGGGTAAAAAGTGGCAACAGGTTTTATTTCCGTAAAAATAGGCTTTTTCAGTTGTTTTTCGGCTTTTTGCTTGGTTTCTTCCGCTAATTTTTTTTGTGCTTCATTATGGTAAAAAATGGCACTGCGGTATTGAGCACCTACATCGCAGAATTGTCTATTTTGCACCGTAGGATCGATATTTCGCCAAAAAACCGCTAATAACTGACCATAGTTAACCAAATTGCTGTTATATTCGATTTCTACCGCCTCAGCATGGCCTGTCTTGCCCTCGCTTACTTGTTTATAGGTGGGATTTTTCACATTTCCCCCCGTATAACCTGAAGTTGTCGATAAAACTCCCTTTATCTCATCAAAAGGTGATTCCATACACCAAAAACAACCCCCAGCAAAAGTAGCTTTTTCAGTTTTGATGGTGTCAGCATGGGCAAAGGGTATTATTATTAAGAAACTAAAAAGTAGAATGGCCAATGTCATATTAAATTTGCTGACATTTCCTAAAGGTGTTATTAATTTGCGATGAAGACAAGGCAAAAAGTACAACCCAGAAAATAAAATGGTGAGAATAAATAATAATAAAAACATTGTTGGTTAATTGATTCGCAAAGGTAATTAAATATTACAATATTTCTGACAATTCCAAAACTTGGTAATAGCTACTGTCGGGGAAATTCAAAATTCAAAATCCAGAATTCAGTGCTAGCATTTTCACGAATTCATGACCTTCTGCCTTCTCTCTTGGTGCGCGTTCCCTTGCTGAGGCAACCTCAGCGGGCACTGCCTCCGTCAGCGCTTCGCTCCCGCACCGCTGCCTCCTTAAATGAGCTAAAGTAGTTAATTAACATAACTTATAGAAGCATTTTTTATATATAATTAACTACTCCATGAAAAGCCTATTTTTAGAAAGATTACATAGCCCCCATCGACCTGTGTTAGTATTTGATGGTGCAATGGGTACAAATCTCCAAGTACAAAACCTTACCGCCGAAGACTTTGGAGGGGCAGAATACGAGGGATGTAACGAATATTTAGTCCATACTAAACCTAGTGCCGTAGAAACTGTGCATCGAGGCTTTTTAGAAGCAGGTGCAGACGTTATCGAAACCGATACTTTTGGAGGTACACCCTTAGTTTTAGCAGAATATGACCTCGCGGATCAATCCTATTACCTCAACAAAACCGCCGCCGAATTAGCGAAAAAAGTCGCACAAGAATATTCTACTCCCGAAAAACCTCGTTTCGTAGCAGGAAGTATGGGACCGGGTACAAAATTACCAACTCTTGGACATATCGATTATGATACCCTCAAAGATGCCTATATCACCCAAGTCAAGGGTTTATATGACGGTGGTGTAGATTTATTGTTAGTGGAAACCTGTCAAGACGTTTTACAAATCAAAGCTGCTTTAAATGCCATTGAAGAAGTCTTCGAGCAAAAAGGCGATCGCCTTCCCTTAATGGTATCAGTTACCATGGAGACCATGGGGACAATGTTAGTAGGTACAGAAATAAATGCCGTTTTAGCTATCCTTGAGCCTTATCCTCTCGATATCCTAGGACTAAACTGTGCCACAGGTCCAGATTTGATGAAACCTCATATCAAATATTTAAGCGAAAATTCTCCCTTCATCGTGTCCTGTATTCCTAACGCCGGTTTACCCGAAAATGTTGGCGGACAGGCCTATTACCGATTAACTCCTATAGAGCTACGTATGAGCTTAATGCACTTTATTGAAGACTTAGGAGTGCAAATAATTGGCGGTTGTTGTGGTACTCGTTACGAACATATCAAAGCCTTAGCTGACATTGCTTCTACCCTCAAGCCTAAAGTTAGGGAATCTCATTATGAGCCTTCCGCTGCATCTATTTATAGTACCCAGACATATCATCAAGATAATTCTTTCTTGATTGTCGGGGAAAGACTCAACGCCAGTGGCTCGAAAAAATGCCGTGACTTGTTGAATGCAGAAGACTGGGATGGCTTAATTTCCTTGGCAAAAAGCCAGGTAAAAGAAGGGGCTCATATATTAGATGTCAACGTAGATTATGTAGGGCGTGATGGTGTTAAAGATATGCATGAGTTGGCTTCCCGTCTCGTCAATAACATTACTTTACCTTTGATGTTGGATTCCACTGAATGGCAAAAAATGGAAGCAGGGTTAAAGGTTGCTGGGGGTAAATGTATCCTCAACTCCACCAACTATGAAGACGGAGAAGAAAGGTTTTTCAAGGTGTTAGAATTAGCCAAAAAATACGGTGCTGGAGTAGTTATCGGCACCATCGATGAAGAAGGTATGGCACGCACCGCTGACAAAAAATTTGAAATTGCCAAACGTGCCTATAATGACGCGATAAAATTCGGTATTCCTGCCTATGAAATCTTTTTCGATACCCTTGCTTTGCCTGTTTCTACTGGGATTGAGGAAGATAGAGAAAACGGTAAAGCCACCATCGAATCCATTAAAAGAATCAAGGAAGAATTGCCCTATTGTCATTTTATGTTAGGGGTTTCCAATATTTCCTTTGGTTTAAATCCTGCCGCCCGTCAAGTGTTAAACTCGGTGTTTTTACATGAGGCGATGCAAGGGGGAATGGATGGTGCCATCGTCTCTGCTAGTAAAATATTACCATTAGCGAAAATAGATGAACAAGCCTTAAAAATTTGTCGTGATTTAATCTATGATTTAAGAGAGTTTGATGGTGATATATGCACTTATGATCCTTTAGGAAAACTAACCACTTTATTTGCGGGTAAAACCACTAAAAGTATTAAGCAAAACGTGGCGGATTTACCCATCGAAGAAAGACTCAAACAACATATTATTGACGGTGAAAGAATTGGCTTAGAAGATGCTTTAAATTTAGCCTTAAAAATTTATCCTCCTTTAGATATTATTAATATCTATTTACTAGATGGCATGAAGGTTGTGGGGGAATTATTTGGTAGTGGACAAATGCAATTACCCTTCGTTTTACAGTCAGCTCAAACTATGAAGGCGGCGGTAGCTTTTCTTGAACCTTTTATGGACAAAACTGATAGTGATGGTAGGGGGAAAGGCACATTTTTAATCGCCACGGTGAAGGGAGATGTTCATGATATTGGTAAAAATTTAGTTGATATTATTCTGTCTAATAACGGTTATAAAGTTATTAATTTAGGTATTAAGCAACCTGTAGAAAACATTATTAATGCCTATCGTGAATCTAAGGCTGATTGTATTGCCATGAGTGGCTTATTGGTCAAATCTACTGCTTTTATGAAGGATAACTTAGAGACATTTAATCAAGAAGGAATTACTGTACCCGTTATTTTAGGAGGGGCGGCGTTAACCCCTAAATTTGTCTATGAAGACTGTCAAAATACTTATAAAGGAAAAGTTGTTTATGGTAAAGATGCCTTCGCTGATTTGCATTTTATGGATAAATTAATGCCTGCTAAAAATAGAAATCAGTGGGATAATATACAAGGATTTTTAGGAGATTTTGCTCAAGATAATCAGATTTTAATGGGTAGAAATATTGCCGAAAAAGAAGAGGAAGTTAAGACAGGTAAAAGTCAAGAAAAAACTCAAGAAGAAATCAAAGTAATTGATACTCGCAGAAGTGAAGCCGTAGATCCTAATATCCATCGTCCAACTCCTCCTTTTTGGGGGACAAAAATTTTAGCTCCTGATAATTTTGATTTAGATGAACTTTTCTGGTATTTGGATTTACAAGCCTTATTTGCAGGACAATGGCAATTCCGTAAACCTCAAGGACAACCCAGAGAAGAATATAATAATTTTTTGCAAGAAAAAGTTTACCCTATTTTAGAGCAATGGAAAACGAAAATTAAAGCAGAAAATTTATTGCACCCTACTCTAGTTTATGGTTATTTCCCTTGTCAATCCGAAGGCAATACTTTATTTATTTATAGTCCTGAAAATCCGGAAAATAAAGAAGAAATTGCTAAGTTTGAATTTCCCCGTCAAAAGTCTGGTAAACGTCTTTGTATTGCGGACTTTTTCGCCTCTAAAGACTCAGGCATCATTGATGTTTTTCCCATGCAAGGGGTGACGGTAGGTGAAATTGCCACAGAATACGCTCAAAAACTATTCTCTGCTAACGAATACACTGATTATCTCTATTATCACGGTATGGCAGTGCAGACGGCGGAAGCCATGGCGGAATGGTGCCATGCAAGGATTCGCCGTGAGTTAGGCTTTGGGGATTCTGAACCCGACAACATCCGAGAAATGTTACAACAACGCTATCAAGGTTCACGATATAGCTTTGGTTATCCTGCCTGTCCCAATATGCAAGATCAGTATGTACAATTAGATCTATTAGGTTGCGATCGCATTAATATGTATATGGATGAGTCTGAACAAATATACCCGGAACAATCTACAAGTGCGATTATTTGTTACCATCCCATGGCTAAATATTTTAGCGCCTAAAGTAGCACAAAGTGGGATCAAATCCAATCCTATTCCAAAATTCGATCACCTTCGGTGGGGCTACCGCATTAATAACCGATCGCCCATAAAACTTAATATCTAAATTTCGATAACTGGCCAAGTCTTGTTTAAAATACGCTCGCCCGAAGCAGTAGCCTTAGCTAATCTACCCGTATATTTGGCAAAGTTTTGTACGGGTTTAAAGGCGTTTTTAAGATAGGTGAGGAAAACAATCACATCCCCTGGGGTTAAGGCATCTCGCAACACTAACCTAGAACCATACCACAAGACGATCGCCATACCCAGACAGAGCAATCACTCCATCAACGGTGCGTTCTAAAGTTGCCGATAAACGTTTTGTTTCCAGGGTTTTAGATAAACTGGCGTGGTTTTGTTGGGAAAATATCTGAGCAAAAGCAGATTCTAAAGAAAGAGCCTGAATCAGCTTAATTGCACCAATAGATTCGGCTACGGTGGCTGCGACTAATCCTTCTTGTTTCCGTTATTTGATAATGTTTTTCTAGCAATTTCTCGATCGCTCCACTTATTCGGCGATGTTCAAAAAGGGGGAATTTTGGGTAACACAAGCAGGTCAATTTGAGCCAAGTGAAAACTTAGCTTGAAGGACGGCAGTATTGTTTTCGAAGTTAAATGGTCAGGCTCGTCGAAATCTTTCAAAGCCAAGCATTTCCAGCCAATGAGGATGTTTTTCAGCCGTCATTAATTCTTTGGGACTTTTCCCTTTTCGTTCTTGTCCTCCTTGTCTTGTCAACACCTAATTATAAAAAACCCACCCTTCCTTGTAAGGAATTAGGGTGAGGGGAAAAATCATCAACCAGTGTTACGCATACCGGCAGCGATACCGTTGATGGTTAACAATGCACCTCGTAATAATTCATCCTTACTATAGCGGAAGTGGATTAAACCAGCTTTATCCTGGCTGGCATATTGTCTTAAACGTTTAAGTAAGGATACTTGCAAAAATCCTAGAGGTACTATCGTACCGTTGCGCAATTGTATGGATCTCTGTAGTTCAGGATCGTTGTCTAATAATCGATTTTGCTCATTAATTTGCAAGACAATATCACGGCTTAAGTAATATTCCTTCGCAATTTGGTTAAATACTGTCTGAAAACGCTCTTTATCTTCATCTTTTGCCAATTCATCCACATAATGACTAGCCATCTGTAAATCCACCTTCGAAAGAGTCATTTCCGCCTTAGAAATAACCATTTTAAAGAAAGGCCATTTTAAATAAAAATAGCGCAATAGCTTCAAGTTTTCGACCGGTTCTTGGTTTAAAAACTCCTGTAACGCCGTACCAACACCATACCATGCAGGAAGTAAGAAACGGCTTTGAGTCCAACTAAATACCCAGGGAATGGCCCGCAGAGAGGAAATATCTTTTTTGCCATTACTACGACGGGCAGGACGAGAGCTTATTTGTAATTTGCTAATTTCTTCAATAGGAGTTACTGATAAGAAGAAATCAATAAAGTCGGGTTGTTCATAGATTAACTGACGATAGGCTTTACGAGAAGATGCCGCAATTTCTTCCATGATCCCATTCCAAGGCTCAATATCATCAAAACCGCTACCGAGTAAACTAGCTTGAATAACAGCAGTACTAATAGTTTCGAGGTTATATAATGCCAATTCGGGTAAGGAATATTTAGAGGCTAACACTTCCCCTTGTTCGGTAATTTTGATTCTGCCGTCGATGGTGGAGGTCGGTTGTGCTAAAATAGCTGCATAAGCTGGTCCTCCTCCTCTACCCACTGAACCACCACGTCCGTGAAATATTTTAATATTCAAACCGTATTTATCGCCGATTCTGGCAAGGGTTTTTTGTGCTTTATGAATTTCCCAGTTACTACTTAAAAATCCTGAATCCTTATTACTATCAGAATAACCCAACATGATTTCTTGTAAGTTTTTGGGGTTTAAGTCCGGTAATACTAAATTAGAAACAGATTTGGCTACATTCTCATATCCCCCGGTTAAACAAGCCCGATATAAGGGTAACTCAAATAATTCTGACATCACCATCGGCGCCCGTTTTAAGTCTTCTACTGTTTCAAATAATGGTACGATACCAATACTGGTAACTCCTAAAATGGGATCGTATAATCCAGCTTCTTTAGCTAGCAATAAGACTTCTAATACATCGCTTACATAGTTTGTCATGCTGATGATGTAGGTGTGACAGATATCTAAACCAAACTCTATTTGTAACGCTCGTAAAATCCTGAAAGTTTCGATCGTTTCCGCCGTAGTGTCAGAAAAAGAAATTTCCCTAGGAATTAATGGGCGACGGGTTTTCAATTCTTGTACTAACCATGCGGTTTTTTCTGTCTCCGACAATTCGTTATAGGGTTTATCTAACACTCCTAAATACTCGGCAATTTCCTTAAGTGCATCGGAATGACGAGAAGAATCTTGACGAAAATCTAAGGGAGTGAGATGAAAACCGAAGATTTCTACCTGAGAAATTAAATGATCTAATTCTTTGCACTTTAACCCCGTATTTTCAAGGTTAAATTTAATTAAATTGAGATCTTCCAATAAGTCAAAATTGGAAGGGTAAAGGTTATCTTCTTTATCAGCTAATTTGATCGATTTTCTCGTTTCGGGATTGGATAAGGCTTCATTTCTTGCCTGGGTATTTTTCAATCTTTGCTCAATATAAGCCAATTTTAAGCGATAAGGTTCTTGACGGTAACGAACATACAATTTATCATACAATTCGGGCATCCCTATGCGATCGCGTTCTAAAGAATCTAACAATTCCGGTAAAACGTTACACCAGTGTAGAGATAAACTGAGAATATCATTGAGTTGCCCCATAGATTCTAAATATTTATCAATAACAAGGTTACGCTGATAACAAGCCGTTGACCATGTTACTTCCGGAGTAACAAAGGGATTCCCGTCTCGATCACCCCCCACCCATGATCCAAAATAACAGAATTTGTGGGTTGGGGATTTTAATTTAGGAAAAGTATTGTGTAAAGCCTGTTTTAAGCGAATGGATAGGTCAGGTAAAGTATGAAATAATACCTCTTGGAAGTAGTGTAAAGCGTAATCAACCTCGTCTAAAACCGTTGGTTTGAATTGGTGCAGTTCATCAGTACGCCACCATAAACGCACCTCTTCCATCAAACATTCCCGATAGTTTTCCGCCTCCCAAGAATTCGTTAAACCCATTGCGCGGAAAGACTCCTCTGCGGCGTCCAATTTTTCGAGAAAATGAGATATACGCCGTTGTTTTTTGCGGATAGTATGACGGACAATTTCCGTAGGGTGGGCGGTAAAAACTAAGTTAATATCTAATTGATCTAGTAATTGTTGAATTTTCGGCGGTGGCATGTTCAACTTCTGTAAATAAGGGAAAAGCCAATGAAAAGTACCACCACTAGCCGGATTACTTTTAGGCTTAAAATAACTTTGTGGTTCTTCTTTCGTATCTAATATCGTTGTTTGATGATTATCAGACTCAGGTTTTTGAATGGCATTAACTTGGTCTTCCGTTGTCGTCCGGCGAATCAACTTTTGGGTTCTCTGTTCGTAATGTTGTTCAACAATATTGATTAACTGAAAATATAATGCAAAAGCACGTACGGCCTTAATAGCATCATCTAATTCTAATTGTTCAATCCATTTACTTACAGAAATTTCTTGTACTTCCGATGTTTGACCTTCAGGAGAACAAGCAGACTTCAGTTTCTCTAATAAATCGACTAATTCCTGTCCACATTCATTTTTTAAGACTGATTCCCATAAATTTTCAACTAATTTGAGTCGATGACGCAATAACAATTCAGAACTGGAATAAATACTTAATTCTTCTGTATAGTTAGCAGTGGCTGAAGTAATCATATTTTTTATTTTCATATCTTAATGAACGGGTGTTAATCTTAATTTAAACAAAAGAAAATTCACAAAATAAGGTGTAGTCTTGAGTCCTTTTGCATTTTGGATTTTGGATTGGAAAAGCCTTTCTGACTCCTGACTTCTCTGACGACCAGATTTTTTGACTTTTGCAAGAGGTCTATTATTTCAGATTTATAAGTAATAATCCGAACTTGAGATAAAGGACATTGATCCCATGGTTAATATACGATTTATGTTGCCTAAAAACTCATACTTAATGACAATTAATTATAGTAATAGTAAAAGTTTTTCTCCCCACATTAACTTAGTTTCATCAATTTTCGGCGTGGCCGATTCTGATTTCTCACTAATTAATTCTAAGTTAAACAATTACAATCTTAGAATCTTAGCGGCAAAGATCCATAGGATATGGTTTTCTACGATACATTTTCTTAAGGGAATATTGGATAATTGACAATTAATTAATTATCTTATTGAATCTTAAAGTGAACATTCTCGATGTTCTTTCTTCCTTACCACCACCCAAATCATACTTTAATTGAGTAACGCCCAATTTTTTAGATTATATCAGAGTGATGATTTGTTAAAATCGGCAATCTTTCACCCCGAAAAATCTCTTCACTGGCTTTACCCATATCTTCTAATATTTGTATTAGTTCATACTCCACAATTTTGGTAACAATCACCGTCGGGGTAAGCAGACTTAAAGCTATTTGAGAGATAAAACTGTTAAAGTTATTTTTATTTTGATTCATATTAGTAGTCCATAATCCATCGTTAGGTGTTTAGTACTTTTAGAATAGTCAACTTAATACCTATTTATCTGAGATCTTACACCCTTCTCAAATATAAGTTAAAATTTACCAGTCAGATTTCCGCATTTGGCCAAAGAAAAGGGAAAATAAAGGTTAATCAAGCAACAGTGAGCTAATTTTACATTAACAGTCTCAAAATTGTGAGTTTTTACATCTTTTATATACCCAAATTTTCTATAAAAATAACATATATTTAGTTCTTTCGTAAATATGAATTTTGGTCAATCTGTCGGGTTTTTATCTTTTTTGATATCTGTTTATATTGTTTGGCAAATACGCAAACTAATTTTATTGATTTTTACAGCTATTATTTTTTCTGTTGTCTTAAATCGATTAGTAAATAAATTAGAGCAATTTAAGTTAAACAGAAATAAATCAATAGTAATAATTATTCTCGGGACTTTAATTATTATTAATATTTTATTAGTATTAATTCTTCCACCTTTTATTGAGCAATTTCAGTTGCTGATTAATCTTTTTCCTAAGGTTGTAAAAAAAATAACTGAGTTTATTAATAGTCTTAATTATGAACAATACCAAATTTTGTTCCCTCTTAATAGTCTCAAGAAAACTCTTAACGATTATAGTTTTTCTGCTTTAGAAATTTTCAATAATTTTATTGCTATTTTTTCTAACATTTTTGTCGTTATCTTACAACTTATTTTAGTTTTTGTTTTAACAATTATTTTTCTTTTAAATCCAAAACAATATCGCCATTACTTCCTCAAAATATGCCCCTCTTTTTATCGCTATCGTATTGATGATATTCTGAATAAAAGTGAAATCGCTATAGTTAGTTGGTTAAATGGAATTATCATTAACTGTATTTTTATCGCCGCTTTAACTGGTGTTGGCTTATGGGTTTTACAAATAAAACTAGTATTATTTCATGCTCTTTTAGCAGGATTATTAAATTTCATTCCTAATATTGGGCCAACTTTAAGCGTTGTTTTTCCTATTATGATTGCCGTGGTAGATTCTCCTTGGAAAATCATTTTTATTATAATGTGGTACTTTATCGTTCAAAATATAGAAAGCTATTGGTTGACTCCTAGAGTTATGGCAGAAAAAGTATCATTATTACCGGCCCTAACCCTTTTTGCTCAAATATTTTTTGCGACTTCTTTTGGTTTATTAGGGTTATTATTAGCACTTCCTCTCACTGTTGTTTTTAAAACTTGGATTGAAGAAATATTATTTAAGGATATTTTAGATAAATGGGTAATTGATAATTCCAAACCTTTTGAACATGAGTTATTACCAAATTATGATGAAAATCTCAAATCATGACTAATAAATATCACATTTTATGGGTTGATTATGCAAAAGGGTTAGGCATTTTTTTAGTTGTTTTAGGGCATTTAATACGATCTTTTATTAATAGTAAAATTATCTCTGATTCTTCCCCTTTTATTCTTTTGGATCATTGGATTTATGCTTTTCATATGCCTCTTTTTTTCATACTTTCAGGTTTATTTATTCACGGAAGTATTGTCAGGTCATCATCGTTATCCAATTTTTTAAAAAATCGTCTAAAATCCATTGCTTACCCCTATTTTATTTGGTCAATTTTACAAGGTAGTCTTCAAATATTTTTTAGTAAATATACAAATCATAAAATGGAGTGGACTCAATTATTTAGAATTTGGTATGATCCGATAATGCAATATTGGTTTTTATATAGTTTATTTATAATAATAATGACTTATGCTTTATTGTATCAGATAAATAAAGAAAAAACTCCATTATATTTTTTGATTTTATCAGTTACTATTTATGGTTTAAAATTACTAAATATTGATGTTAATTATCTCAGTATTTTATATCGCAGTTGGTTATTTAGTATATATTTTGCTATGGGTGTATGGATAGCGAATAAATCAGAATTATTATCTAAAATTAATCATTTATCTATAAAAAATGCTATTTTATTTAGTAGTTTTGGTTTTCTTATTTTAACCTTTGGTATTATTCAGCTTTATTCAGAGTATAACATATTTAAGAATATAACCTTTGCTTTTATTGGCAGTATTTCAACTGTTTTTCTATCAATTTTTTTAGAAAAAGTCAATAGGTTTAATGAAATAAAAAAATGGGGAGTATTTAGCCTAGAAATTTTCTTGTCTCATACTATTTTCTCTGCTTTTATGAGAATTACTCTTCAGAATTTATTAGGGATTCATAATTTTTATCTTCATTTATTTTTAGGTCTTGTGGCCGGTATTTATTTACCCATTTTGTTAGTGAATATTCTTAATAGGTTTAACATTCCTTACATTTTTAAACTCAGTAAAACTTAAAATTCTACCTGCTTTGAAAAAAAATTATTATGAGCAAATAAAAAGGTTATGTTGCAATCTAAGTTAGCAAAACTCAACAGTAAGCTGAATGGGGAATTTTAAAACAGGGAATGACTAAAAGCCTTATGTTTAGTTAATTGACTTGAATCGTGGTCAGGATCTTTGACGATGGATAGTTATTCTTCACAATTAACCGCAAATAAAGCTCATTATATGTAGAAATTGGACCTAAAAAAATAGCCAATCTCAGGAAGAAGTATTTTTCCCTTAGGTATCAATAAATTTAAAAATTTTAATTGATTCTTCTTCCTCTAATTCCAAATCATTAGGGTTATCAGAAACTTTACCATCTTGACTTTCTGAAGAAGAATACTCAAGATTAGTTGGCAAATTTGTTCCTTTTTTAACCGGCAATTGAGATTGGCTATCCGCAGTAAAAATTTTACTTAGTTCAATCTCAATAGATTTAATTAATTCTGGTTGAGATGCTATAATCTTTTTAATTTCTTGAGCATCAGTAAGAAAACCCTGTATTTTTTGTTTTGTAGCCGATAAATTTTTTTTCTTTTCGATTAATTCTTGTTGTTTTGCTTGTAAATTCTTAATTTGAGTTGATATATCTTGATCTAGTTTTGTAAAAACATTGGCATATCCCATGATAAACTTAATCCTCCACTTTAAATGTTGATAATGACAATTTCGGCAGTTATAGCAATCAGTTTTGATTTGTGAGATTTTGGTGAGACTAGGAGTCAGGAGTCAGGAGTCAGGAGTCGGGAGTCAGAATTATTCTACTGAATACTGGATTCTGGATTCTGAATCCTTTTAAAACAATTATTTGATTCTCACGAATGATTCCTGATTGCTATATTACCGAGTCAAAATAATTATATATTGATTATCGATAATTAATTGATGATTGATAATCACTTCGCTGATTTCAAAATTAGATAAAAAAACTGGGCTTTTCTAGTTTGGTTATGATAAGTTTTTAATAAAAAAAGCTCATGGGGAATGGGGAATGGGGAATATGCAAACACAAGAAATATTATTAGGAAAATCGTTACCTGAATTAACCGAATGGGTTACAAAACAAGGGCAACCAGCTTATAGAGGAAAACAACTCCATCAGTGGTTATACAAAAAGGGAGTGACTTCTTTAAAGGATATTACTGTTTTTCCTCAAAAATGGCGAGAAAGTCAGGAGAACACAGTTATTGGGCGATCGCAGATTCATCACTGTAGTATTGCCCCCGATCAAACTCGGAAATACTTGTTAAAATTGGCAGATGGTTTAATAATCGAAGCCGTTGGTATTCCCACCAGTAAAAGATTAACGGTGTGCTTATCTTCTCAAGTAGGTTGCATTATGGATTGTAGCTTCTGTGCTACTGGAAAAAGTGGCTTTACCCGCAATCTTAAAGCCCACGAAATCATAGACCAAATTTTGACAGTGCAAAAGGATTTTGGCGAAAGAGTCTCCAATGCGGTATTTATGGGTATGGGTGAGCCTTTATTGAATTTACCTGAAGTTATCCCCGCCATAAAATCCATCAATGAAGATATTGGTATTGGTCAACGATCCCTTACAATATCTACGGTGGGGTTGCCGCAAAAAATCCGAGAACTAGCCCAACATCGACAACAAATAACCTTTGCGGTTAGTCTTCATGCATCTAATCAGACCATTCGAGAAAAACTCATCCCCAGTGCCAATCATTATTCCTTACAACAACTATTAGCGGATTGTCGAGAATATGTCAAAATAACGGGAAGAAGAGTGACATTTGAATATATTTTACTAGCAGGTGTTAACGATTTACCCCAACACGCCCAAGAATTGGCTCAGCATTTACGGGGATTTCAAACCCATGTTAATCTCATTCCCTATAACCCCATTTCCGAAGTTGATTATAAACGCCCATCAAAAGAAAGAATTAACGAATTTTTAAACCGATTAAAACAAGAAAATATCGCTGTTAGTGTGCGTTCTTCTCGCGGTTTGGAAGCAGACGCGGCCTGTGGACAATTGCGTGGTACTGCCATTGATAAATAATAAATAGTTAAAAATTAACCCCAATTTGGACGTTGCATCATTGCTGGATGATTTATTGCACATTCCTCAAACCGTAAGTGGGACTAATAATTCTCGTGGTAATTATTCAGTAGTAATACGGATATATATTACTAATTTTTGTGTGAGGATAGAGAAAAAAGTAAAAATAAATCAAATTATTATGAATCAAAATTTTTATAGTTGGAATTTCATCTTAAACAATGCTTTAGGACAACTACAAAACTTTGCTAGAGATAACGATTGTCAAGATCAACTAGAACACATTTTCGGTTCGAGTCTCCCTGTAGATAATTTATTATCTTCCTGGTTACAAGGGAGATTTTCTGATTTACCCCAACTAAAAATCACTCCCTCGAACAAAATCAATGGTGCGAATGGTGCTTTTACTCAAAGTACCAATACCCTTTATCTTTCCGAAGAATTAGTTAACAGTGGCGATATATCAAGAATTGTCAAGGTTTTCCTAGAAGAATATGGACATTATCTCAATGCTAAATATAATACTGTAGATCCCCCAGGAGATAAAGGAGAATATGTTTTTGCCTTTCGTTACTTTAGCAGAGTAGTTATCATGAGTGGGAAGTTAAACGAACGAGCAATAGGTTAGGATAAACGCAACAAAAATTAACTGATTGTCCAAAATCTTATGAATGCTATAGCAATATTGCCCGGTTAAGGCTAACATTTATGTATGGAGTGTTGCTCAAACCGAATCTTTTAAACGCTTTTCACCCGACAAAAGAATGTACTACTCGTAAAGAAATTGTTTATTGTGTGGCACAGATGGTGATGGAGGTGGGTGGAAAACCATCATAGATTTTGGTTTGCCTAGGGTCTTAAAATCTACTTTTAAACATCTTTATATTCGCTTTGTTAAGGAAAAGATTAACCGCAGTTGTACAATGTGATGATAGATTTAAAAGCAGATAATATTGAGAATATTCCATGAAAATAGCTATTTTGTCTCAAGATGGTAGCCTTTATTCGACGAAAAGATTGAAAGAAGCAGGAGAAAAACGAGGGCATGAGATGAAGGTGGTTAACTACCTTCGATGCTACATGAATATTACTTCCCACAAGCCAACGGTGGTATATGGAGGGAAAACTTTAGAAAATTTTGACGCCATTATTCCTCGCATCGGCGCATCGAAAACTTTTTACGGTTTAGCGGTAGTTAGACAATTTGAGGTAATGGGGGTATTTAGTGCTAACGAATCTCAAGCTATTTCCAGATCTCGTGATAAATTACGCTGTGTACAAATTTTAGCTAGAGAGGGTATTGGTTTACCTGTAACTGGTTTCGCTCATAATACAGAAGATATTGACGGTTTAATTGAAACCGTTGGAGGTGCACCTTTAGTCATTAAATTATTAGAAGGCACTCAGGGTATAGGTGTAGTCTTGACAGAAACTAGTCAAGCGGCTAAGTCGGTAATCCAAGCATTTCGGGGTTTAAACGCTAATATTTTAGTACAAGAGTTTATTAAGGAGGCTGGAGGTGCAGATATTCGCTGCTTCGTAGTAGGAAATAAGGTTGTAGCAGCTATGAAAAGACAAGGCCCTGAAGGGGATTTTCGCTCAAATCTTCATCGGGGAGGCAAGGCTGAGAAAATTAAGTTAACTCCAGAGGAAAGGAGTACCGCCATTCGCTCGGCTAAGGCAATGGGGTTGCGGGTTGCAGGGGTGGATTTATTACGCTCGAATCATGGCCCTGTGGTCATGGAGGTTAATTCTTCTCCGGGGTTGGAAGGCATCGAAAAGGCCAGCCAAGTAGATGTAGCGGAGAAGATTATTGATTTTATCGAAAAGAATCTGGAAATGGGTAATAGTAATCGTGACCGCATTCAATTTTAACGGTCAATGGATCAATGGATAGAGAACTTAATCATAAATTGAAATTAAAAGCCAAAACCAATGAAAATAGCGGGGGAAGAAGTTAAGAGAGGAGAAATTAAGGTAATTCAAATTCCCATCAGTAGATTGCCGACTCAAAACCTTATTTGTTTACCTGTAACAGTGATTAATGGTATAGAAGATGGGGCTAAATTGTGGATTAGTGGGGCTATTCATGGGGACGAAATCAACGGAGTGGAAATTATTCGCCAAGTAGTTAATCAGATAGTTCCTGGCCGTTTAAAAGGCACATTAATTGCTGTACCTATTGTGAATGTTTTTGGGTTTATGGAACAATCTCGCTATCTGCCTGATCGCCGAGACTTGAATCGCTGTTTCCCGGGTTCCGAAAATGGTTCTCTCGCCTCTCGTTTAGCTCATTTATTTATGCGAGAAATTGTTGCTAAATGCACTCATGGCATTGACTTACATAGTGCCTCTATTCATCGTGTTAATTTACCTCAAATCAGGGCTAATTTAGAAGATGAAGAAACTTTTCGTTGTGCTCAAGCCTTTAACTGTCCCATTATGATTCATGCTAACACCCGCGATGGTTCATTACGACAGGCGGCTAGTTCTAATGGAATCCCCATTTTACTCTATGAAGGAGGAGAAGCGTTACGATTTGATAAATGCACCATTGAGATAGGGATAAGAGGTATTTTAAGGGTAATGAATGTTTTGGAAATGATTCAGTTAATGAATACTGATCATAATCATAATCAATGTCTTCGAGTTAATCAATCTAAGTGGTTAAGAGCTTCTCATGGTGGTATTTTTATTCTTCATACTAATTTGGGTGCGATGGTTGAAAAAAAACAACTAATTGGTATTATTACTGATGCTTTAGGCAGTAAAACTATTACTATTAAAGCTAATTTTCGGGGTATTGTAATTGGTCACATTCAAAATCCCCTTGTTAATCAGGGAGATGCTATTATTCATCTAGCAATGATTTAACAAGTTATCACAAACATAATTTTCCAAAAACAGGCTAAAGTATAATTGTTAAGTTTTATAACGATCGAGGTTAGTTGATGTTAGAACTGTATCAATTTGAATTATCTCAATTTTCTGAAAAAGTTAGGTTTATTCTCGACTATAAGGAATTAGAGTATAAAAAAATCGAAGTTACCCCCGGCATTGGACAGCTAGAAGTTTTTAAGGTTTCAGGACAAAGACAAGTTCCTGTGTTAAAAGATGGTGATACTTACATTGCCGATTCTACAGAAATCGCTTTATATTTAGATAGTAAATACCCTGAAAAACCTTTAATTCCTGCTGACGGATTAGCTAGAGGACAATGTTTATTAATGGAAGAATGGGCAGATGAATCTTTAGGCTTGAAAGGACGTAAGGCTTTTGTCGGTGCATTGAATCATTATCAAAATTTCCGCAGTTCCTTTTTACCCAAAAATACCCCCGATATTCTCAAAACCTTTATTAATGCCTTTCCTTCGGAAGTGTTAACCGCTATTAGCACAGGTGTTGGTTTGGGTACAGATATATTTAAAACTGCTGAAAAATCCTTAAAACGTGATTTAGAGGCGTTAACTTTAATTTTGCAAAATCAACCCTATTTAGTGGGGGATCAACCCACTTTAGCGGATTTCACCGTAGCGGCTTTAACGACTATTATCAAATTCCCCCCCGTTGCCTATTTCGATATACCCATCGATGTCGAAGGTAAAGGCATCCCCGGATTGGCTGACGATAGTGCTTATGAATCCTTTTTTGAGTGGCGCGATCGTCTTTATGCCGATTATCGTCAACCGGTGGATAAATCTAGCAGTAGTAACTTTGGTGGTGATAGTAACGATAACCAACCCACTTCCATTGAAATAGATTAATCAACACTTTATTACTTCATTTTACTGTTACTCGATGTTCAAGTTTTTAAGCTATAGCTCGATGCTTGAGGATAGGGGTGGGTTCTAGATAGTCGGTCCACTACTGAAGTTTGTACATTTCAGTCGATAATCCATAAAAATAAAGGGGCTGAAACATCGAGCTTTGGTTGAGAATCATTCTACTGGACCGATGTTCTAGTCGCCCCAAATTCCCACCAATCATATGTTTACCCGACGATCGAAGGCTAAAGAATTCTTGAGCGGCCTTGCTGAGTTGAGTCAGTTGTTCCATCGGATTAGATGCTTGTACCTGGTTCTATCGGGCATTCTAAAGACAAAGAGATAAATTGATTATTAACCTACAAATCGATGATAATGGAATAAGTGTTTGTTGAGAAATGTAAAGAAAATTATGGCAGATCAATTAATTCGGGCAACCGCAGCCGATGGAGGAATTAGAGCAGTAGGAGTTATCACTACTAGAGCAGTTCAAGAAGCTAGAGAAAGACATCAATTATCCTATGTAGCCACCGCTGCCTTAGGTAGGGCGATGTCATCGGGGTTATTATTGGCTTCAAGTATGAAAAGAGAGGGCTCACGGGTTAACATTAAGATTAAGGGAAATGGTCCTTTAAGGGGTTTAATGGTAGATGCTGGATTAGATGGCACAGTGAGGGGTTATGTGGAGAATCCTTCCGTAGAATTACCCCCCAACGCTATTGGCAAATTGGATGTAGGCGGTGCCGTGGGTAAAGAAGGCTTTTTATATGTGGTTCGGGATGTAGGTTATGGATACAATTATTCCAGTACTGTAGAATTGGTTTCTGGAGAAGTAGGAGACGACATTGCTAACTATTTAATTACATCCGAGCAAACGGCTTCTGCTTTATTAGTGGGGGTTTTCGTAAGTAAAGAGGGTGTTAGTGCTTCTGGGGGAATCTTATTACAAGTATTACCCAAAGCCGCCGAAGACACCACTTTGGTGGCAACTTTAGAGTCTCGTGTTAATCAATTAACAGGTTTTACCCCCTTATTACGACAAGGAAAAACGTTATCTAATATTTTCACAGATTTATTAGGAGATTTTGGCCTAAATATTTTCCCCGAAGTACAAATGGTGCGCTTTGACTGTGGTTGCTCATTTAATAGAGTTTTAGGTGCTTTAAAAATGCTAGGAGTGGATGAATTAGAGGATATGATTATTAAAGATGGTGGTGCGGAGGCTACTTGTCACTTTTGCGGTGAAATTTATCAAGCCAATGTTGATCATTTAAGTGAACTTATCCAAGATTTACAAGCATAATAATTGTTAATTGTTAATTATTAATTGTCAAGGGGTTTAGCCAACGGGAAATTTCTCGGTGTAAATTGTATAAATCCCTCGAAAAATTCTCCTTGAACCATTGCCCAATAATATCTATGGGGGTGAAAATATCCCCTAGTTGCCAATCAATATCCTGCCCTAAGGGAGTTAAATGATTACCTTGTAGAGTTAATGATGAAGTCATATTTGGAAATAAATCCGTTAATATGGGCTTTAAAATCAAGGTTTGGTCGATAGTATCGTTGTTAAATTTTACTAATAAATTGCGACGAATTTGATAGTTTTCTTTAATAATAATTTTTGTTTCCTCCGGGCATGGAGTAAATTCAAATTGTAAATTATTATCTATTTGCCAATAATTTTTAAAGTTATCTTTTAGAGAAGGGATGACATTTTCAACAAAAGGAATTGCCTGTTTTAAAGGGTAGTTATTAAACGAAATGAAAATATTTCCTGCTCTTTCAATATCAAATAAACTCCCTATTAATAAGTGTAATTTACAGCCCATACTATGACCCAATCCGTAAATAGGTAAGTAACTTAGTTCTATTCCTTTTCTATATTCGAGACGATACAAGATATTTTCTAACCGATTTTGAACATTGACAGCGATTGCTTTGTGATCTAGAGTATTAAGAAAAGAAGTAGCGATCACAATATATCCTTGTTTCGCCAAATTTTCTAATAGCCAACGATAAGTAACGTGTGGAGCAGTAGCTACAAAAGCACCACCTAAAAAATGAATAATACCTAGGGGATTGTCAGGAATTAAAACCCAACTGCCGGAAAACTCATGCCACTCCATAATTATATTCTGATTAATTTCTTCGATTGTAACAATTCAACAACTTCGTCAAGTCTTTTTCAAAACTTTTCCTGAATGGCGAATGGTGGTTATTTATTGTTCATTTATTGATTGTCAAAGTACTCTAATAATACTGGGAATATTCTTAATAGCATTCAAACTGCGGATTTCTTCGATAGCCTGACGGAAATTACCTTCTCTCACCTGATGAGTTACTACTACAATCTCGGCAAAATCACCTTGAAAACCTATTTGCACTACAGATTCTAAGCTAACATCATGCTCACCAAAAGCCATACCTAAATGACCAATAACGCCAGGGACATCAGCACAAAGAAAACGGGCATAAAAACGGCTATAAACATCATCAATGGGGGTAATAAGGCAATAACTTTGAGGAGAACAACTGAGGAGAGGATCAAGACTTTCAGCTTGTTTGTTACTATGAAGAACTCCCACAATATTCATGATATCAGCAACCACCGCACTCGCCGTGGGACCAGCACCAGCACCGGGTCCATAAAACATTACTTGTCCGAGGGGTTGTCCTTCCACTAAGATGGCATTATTTACCCCATTAATGTTAGCCAAAGGATGAGATTTCGGCACAAAAGTGGGGTGTACTCTTAACTGCAACATTTCGGGGTCGCTTTTCGGTACTTTATGTGCGATCGCCAATAATTTAATGACAAAACCCAATTTTTCGGCGTAATTAATATCACTGCTAGTAATTTTGGTGATACCTTCACAGTAAACATCTTCACGGTTAATTTTACCACCGAAAGCTAAGGAAGCTAAAATAGCGATTTTATCAGCGGCATCTAAACCACCAACATCTGCAGTGGGATCTGCTTCGGCATAACCTAATTCTTGAGCTTCTTTTAAAACATGGGCAAAATCGATACCGTTTTCAGTCATTTGAGTAAGGATATAATTGGTTGTACCATTAACAATACCAATAATATTCTCAAAACGATTTGCCCCCAAAGACTGTTTTAACGGTTCAACAATGGGAATACCACCACCCACAGCCGCCTCAATAAGTACATATACCTTTGCAGCATTGGCGGCGGCGTAAATTTCCGGACCGAATCTCGCCATAACCGCTTTATTTGCTGTGACAACGTGCTTCCCATTAGCGATCGCTTGTAAAATCAAACTTCTAGCAGGTTCTAAACCGCCAATCAATTCCACGATAATATCAATATCAGGATTCGTGACAATTGCTTCTAGATCAGTTGTAAAAATTTCTGGGGGTAGGTCCAGGTTGCGTTTTTTCTCTAAAGATTTAACCCCAATCTGTGAAATAGTTATATCTTGGATAAGAGGATGTCTGCCTTCGGGATTTAGTAATATTTCTGCTGTACCTGTTCCTACAGTGCCAAGTCCCAATAAACCGATTTTAAAAGCCACAATATCTATCCTTCACAATTTAATCTTATAGTGGTTATTTTACAATGAACAATGGACAGTTAACAATGAGCAGTTATTAATTATTAGCTATCAATTCCAGATTAGTCAAACTATCAATATTTATCAATTTTAAATTTTTATGACTACGTTTGAGTAGTCCTGTAAGTACCTTACCTGGACCGACTTCTATAACTTCCACTACGCCCTCCGAAGGTAACTGTAACATTATTTCTCGCCAACGCACCCCCCCTGTCATTTGTTGAATCAACCTTTGTTTAATGGTGTCTGCGTCAATGGTGGGGGTGGGATCGATGTTGCTTAAAATGGGGATATTCGCAGTATAAAAATTAACCCCCTCTAAAACTTGGGCAAATTCTGAAGCGGCCATCGCCATTAAGGGAGAATGAAAAGCACCAGAAACATTTAAAGGTACAGCTAGCTTGGCTTTTACTTCGCTTACCACGACGTCAACGGCATGAGGTTCACCGGAAATAACGACCTGCCCATCACTATTGTCATTGGCAATGACCACATTTTCTGTGTTACAAATGACAGTTTCTAATGTCCCTCGGTCGAATTTCATTAAAGCGACCATTTTCCCCCCTTCGGCCTTATCCATTAACTTCCCTCGTTTTTGGACTAACTGTAATCCCGTGGCAAAATCATAGACTCCGGCGGCGTAAAGGGCTACATATTCCCCTAAGCTATGACCTGCCAACAAATCAGGTTTTTTCCCTTCAGCCTTTAATAAATCTACTAAAATAGTTTCAATGGTATAAAGACAAGGTTGAGTATAAAGAGTGCGGGATAAAGTTTCTTCGTCACCCCGACATATTTCTAACACAGACCAACCTAAAATTTTTTCTGCTTGTTTGAATTTAGCTTGAGCGATGGCCGTATATTGTAAATCAACACCCATACCTTGGGCCTGTGAACCTTGTCCAGGGAATATCCATGCTGTTTTAGTCATTTATGATACAATTTTTCTTAAAGTGCCAACGTGATATTATATCATTTGAGTTCCGAGTTCAGAAGTTCGTAATAAGTAATCAAAAATTAACTGTCAACTATCAACTATGACCATTCTTCCCCAAACTTTAGAAGATTGCATTTCTCAAGCAAAATCAGCCGTAAAAGTCGCTTTAGATAGCGGTTGTAACCGCATTACTGTTGACTTAGTTATCCCCGAAATTGCCTTAAAGGCACAGTATTTAGCCCTTGAATTTGCTCAATTATTTAAGGATGAATACGGCTTAGGCTTAAAAGTATTTTTCCCCGATACAGGTGCCGCGGCATTAGCAAGGAGAGAATGGGGAGATACGGAATTTCAAGTAACGGATATTGGTAGTAGTCGTACTCCTGTTGATACAAAAATCAGTGATACAGATCAAGTTTTTTTAGTGGTTTCTCCTTCGGCGGTAGAAGTTTCCTTGGTAGAAAGATTGTGTAACCTTGCTGACCATCGTCCAGTAATATTAATAATTCCCCAATTAGAAGACGTTTCCATCGTCGGGATTGGTTACGCCGCACGACAATTAAGAGAGCGATTTTTAAGCATTTTAGAATCTTGTTATTATTTTAGACCATTAGATTCCGCGGTCGTCTTAAGAACATATCCCGGATTGTGGCAAGTGTGGCAACAAAAGGAAGGAGAAGAAAACTATAAATTAATAACCGAAGTGCCTCAAAAACCATTAGGAGAAGTATTAGACAGAATTTTATCAGAGGAAAATGACGACGAAAACAATCAAAATTCTAGTCTATCTTTAGGGTTTTTTGGTTCCATTAAAAGTTTCTTAAAAGCCTTAAATAGTTGATAGTTATTCATTGTTCATTGTTAACGTCCAATGACGGGAAGAAGATTGATATACTTGGGCATTGTGCCAACCAATTTGCCATACCATCTCCTTAATTTCATCCAAAGTAAGTGCTGCGTGTAGAGAATCTTTGAATAACTGTTTTTGGTGGGGGTTATAATCTAAATTGGCTTGTTTAACAATTTCTTCCATGTCATTCTCGGATTCGGGGCGCAATAAATCTCTTATTAAAATGCTGCCACCACCCTTAACTACTCGATCAATCTCCGAAAATAAATCCGGGGGGTTAGGGATATGATGGACTAAACTATTGGACATCACCAGATCAAAAGTATTGTCATCGTAGGGCATTTTTTTGCCATCCACCAAAGTTAAAGTAATTTGCTTACCAGCCTTTTTTATATTTTGACTCGCTAACTTAAGCATCGAATCAGCTAAATCAACGGCGGTAATGTGCCATTGTGGGCGTAAATCCTTGAGGATAAGAGGGATTCTGGCTGTACCCGTGCCAACATCCAATACCTTTGCCTCTTTTCCCCTTAATTTACTTGCCAATAAGGCAAAATCCCTATTAACTTCTGTGAAATCCATTTGATCATATTCGTAGGCTTCTAGCTCATTATCCATTACTTCGGGTTCTAAAATGCGATCGCTCATAAGATCATAAGTCGGGTCTGTTGAAAAAATCTCCTTAACACCCTTAATAAAAGGGTCATTAAATTCATTAATCAGAAACTGATCGTTATATTTATTAACAATCAAAAATTCAAATCAAGTTAAAATAGGGTTGGGGTAAAAAATAAATTTCTCCCACTGAAGGGGAGGTAAAGCCATGACAACTTTAACATTGAAAGAAGAAGACTATACCACGGTCACCGCCGAACAAGTGGCGGAAATTGCGGCTAGACTGGAATTAGATGATTATAGTACACCCTTTGAAGGTTTACAAGACTGGCATTTATTAAGAGCGATCGCATTTCATCGTCAAGATTTAGTGGAACCGTACTTTTATCTGCTTGATATTGAGGCTTATGACGAATCATGAAGCCATCCTACCATTTAAACGTAAAAATATTTTAATATGTGTTGGCGGTGGCATTGCAGCTTATAAGATTTGTGAAGTCATCTCCCAACTATTTCAACAAGGTGCAAATATAGAAGTCATCCTTACCGAATCTGCCGAAAAATTTATTACACCTTTAACTTTATCTACTCTGGCCCGAAAACCGGTTTATACCGACAGGGATTTTTGGCAGCCTATTCATTCTCGTCCTCTACATATCAAACTAGGAGAATGGGCAGATTTAATAATTGTTGCACCTTTAACCGCTAATACTTTAGGTAAATTAGTTCACGGTTTAGCTGATAATCTTCTCACTAACACTGTTTTAGCCTCGGTATGTCCTATTCTTGTTGCCCCCGCCATGAACACAGAAATGTGGTTGCAAAAATCAGTGCAGGACAATTGGGAAAAGTTATATCAAGATAACCGTTACTATCTTTTACATAGTAACACAGGTTTACTGGCTTGCGATCGCGTGGGTAAAGGCAGAATGGCAGAAGCTCAAGAAATTTTAACGGCCATAGAATCGATAATCAACAGTGAAGGAAAACGGGATTTAACGGGAAAAAAAATCCTCATAAGTGGCGGAAACACGAGGGAATATCTCGATCCAGTGCGCTTTATTGGGAATCCAGCTACTGGTAAAATGGGAATAGCCTTAGCCAACGCCTGTTATTACCGTGGTGCTACCGTTACTCTGGTTGCTGGGAATATCAACCCCGAATTATTAAAATTATTACCACCCATTCGGATAATAACAGTCACCACAGCCCAACAAATGGAATCGGCGATGATAAGTAACTTTCCGCAAGAGGATATAACTTTCATGGCGGCGGCAGTGGCAGATGTAAAACCTAGTCAATATTCTTCTAGTAAATTAAGTAAGCAATCCTTACCAAAATGCCTAAAATTAGAGCAAGTTAACGATATTGTGGCGAAATTAGCACAAATGAAGCAACCTTTCCAAAAATTAATCGGATTTGCCGCCCAAACTGGTGATATTATTACCCCTGCCAAGGAAAAACTCCTACGCAAAAAATTAGATGCGATCGTGACGAATCCCATAGATAAGGATAACGCAGGTTTTGCTACTGACACCAACGAAGCCGTATTTATTTCTGCGCAAGGTAAAGAAATCGTCATTAAACCTTGTACGAAATTAGCCCTAGCCCACCATATTATCTCAAACTTATATCTTGCACCTCAGCCAGAGAATCTTTGGTGAAGCTGGGGAATCGTCTATTAGTTAAGCAAATGTCGAAAAGTTGTTATATATTATATAATGGTGTTTCCTGCTTGCCCGCAAAAATAACTATGACTTCTAGTCTAAATATATCTTCTCCCATTGATACATCAGAGAAACCTACAGTAGTAGAGACATACCAGTTAAGTAAAATTTATCGTACGGGTTTTTGGATGAATACAAAGGTACCTTCCCTAAAGGATTGTACCCTCAAGGTGTACCAGGGGGAAACTTTCGGCTTATTAGGACCTAATGGTGCAGGAAAGACAACGTTATTGAAGACTTTATTGGGCATTATTCAAGCGACTTCTGGGAAAGCATTATTGCTGGGAAGGCCATTGGGAGACAAAAGCGTTAAACAAAGAGTGGGTTATTTACCAGAAAATGCTTATTATTATGATTTCTTAACAGCATGGGAATTTTTAGGTTTTATTGCAGATTTATTTCAAATTCCAAAATCTCAACAGACACAAAAAATTTTACATTTATTAGACTTAGTAGGATTGGCAAAAAATACGGCACAAAAAAAGCAATTAAGACGGTATTCTAAGGGGATGTTGCAGAGAGTTGGCATGGCTCAAGCCTTAATAAACGATCCTGAAATTGTCTTTTTTGATGAACCTATGTCTGGTTTGGATCCCATGGGACGTTATCAGGTTAGACAAATTATATTATCTCTTAAGAAACAAGGCAAAACTATTTTTTTCAATTCTCATGTGCTGTCAGATGTGGAAAAAATATGCGATCGCATTGCCATTTTAGCACAGGGAGAGTTATTAAATATCGGTTCATTAGATGAAATTCTGGGAAAAAAAGAGACTTATCATGTAATAGTAAAAGGGGGAGAGAAAGAAAATTTTAAAGAGTGGTTAATCCATATAAAAACAGAAAATGATTTTATCAGTGGAGAATTACAAGGCAATGTAGAAGGATTTTTAAGTCATTTACAAACCACTGAGAGTAAATTAATCAGTATGAATTTAAGCCGCGATTCTTTAGAGGAGTATTTTATTCGCATTTTGGAAGAAAAAGGTATTACCTCTAGCCAATGAATTGAGTAGTGAATAGGCAATTATAATTTCTGATGTAATTATCCTACATTCGGCAGATTACCTAACAGAGCAAATAATATTTTCGACAGTTGAGGTTTGTTTCCCCTTTTGATCGGCGAGAGTCCCTTGGGAATATCCCTCAATTCAAACTTGACGGACCACCATCTTTGGTTTCATTATCTAAAACATTCTCAACATTTTGATAAATAGCCTCTGCTTGTTCCCAAGAATTGCCGATACTGGTTAAGCCAACTTTGCCAAATTCTGATAATGCACCCATTAAATGAAACACTGTCCCTGTTTTTGTGCTACTGTCAAAATGTAAATGATGTTTAGCGATAATATCCATTAAATCATAGGGTAATAATCCGTGATATTGAGGCTTTTGTAAATTATCTGAAGCTATATAATATTTAGCTTTTTCCTCGGGACTATAAAATAAACCATCTTGACAATTATAATTACCATTAGTTAGAAATTTTAAAGTCATAAATGGGTGAGTTGTGCCCCCTTTTCTTAGGTTAATTTCTATGGCATACAACTTCCATTCTTTTTTTTCTTTGACTGCTAAAAAGTCCACAGAAAATCTTTCCATTGCTCCTTTTTTTGCCAATTCTAACCCTACTTTTAAGCCTAATTCTTGTAATTGTAAACGATAATCTTCTTGGGCGGGAAAAATACAACCGAGATAAATTTGTCCATCTTCTCCCCCTAAAATTTGGTCATGGGTGGAAATTATTTCTACTTTTCCACTAGGTGTTATATAACCCTGCATACTCGGAGAAAATTTTACCTCTCCCTCAATAAAAGCCTCTACAATTACCCCTAATTCGGGAATGCGATCGCTAAAAGTAGCCCATGTATCCCCTAAACCTTGTAGTTTGGCTTCATGGATGATTTGAGCAACTAAATTTTGTTTGTTTTCTAAACTGAAATCTGCCGAAAATAACCCAGAAATACCACTAAGATCTAACACTGCATTACCTTCTCCTGAAAAACCTTCATTTAATTTAATAACTACTTTGTTTAAATGTGGTTGACGATCTAATAATAATGCAGTTTCTCTTATTAAATCATCAATACTATATACTAATTGACTGCCATCAGGATAAAGAATATGACATTTTGCAAAAATTTCTCGGCTGCCCCCTTTTGAACCCCAATATAATAATTCTGGACTAGAAGCTAACAAAGGAATATTTAATTTGACCGATAATTCCTCCTCTAAAATCGTAGAATTAAAACATACCATATAACTTTTGTTGGGGCGTAAAAAGTTCTTAATTTTATTGATTAAACGGGGCCTTTCTAATATTTTTTCTGTTAATGGTTTTTGAGAAGAATCATAGGTTGTTAATAATAATAGACGTTCTCTGGCATGGGAAAAAGGAATCCCCGGTAATAACTGTAAATAATAATCAATAATGATAGGTGATAAAGGTTGAGCGGTAATATAAATTAAGCGAGTATGGGGATTTCTTAAACGAATTAACGAAAATAAAAGCCTTTCTTCATAGTGTAAAAAACCCGCTATTTTTTTGCCGACTTCTTGATTAATACTAAAGGAAGGAATTACTAAAATATCTTGATCATCATTTTCTAAAATATCCCCTTCTTGCCAATAATTTCTTAATTGATTTTGTAAGGCTCGAAAATGCTCTTTATCTTCAAGGGTAATATTCATAATTGATAATTGATAATGAATAATTGATTATGAAAAAATTAGACACTTTATAAGTAAGTCTTTTAAACTTATTTCCTATTATTTTTGTTTATTTAATTGTTTAATCCCTAATTATTTTTCCATTTGATATTGCAACCAACACTAGGTTTTTGCTCAATATTTATGGGTTGATTTTTCAATAAAGCCTCGATGGCTGTACGTAAATCTTTGCCCGTAACAGGAATATTTAAACTAGGTCTACTATCATCTAATTGACCACGATATACTAATTTTAAATCCTCATCGAACAAATAAAAATCAGGTGTACAAGCGGCTTGATAAGCCTTCGCCACGGCTTGGGTTTCATCATAACAAATAGGAAAATTAAAACCTTCTTCTTCTGCCATTAATTTTAAATTTGTCGGGGAATCATCGGGATAATTAATAATGTCATTACTTGCGATCGCCACAATACCTAAATTTTTGTCACAATAATCGTGACCAATGTTTGCCAATTCCGCCTTAATATGTTGAACAAAAGGGCAATGTCGGGAAATAAACATAACTAATAATCCCTTGCAACCGTGAAAATCTTTGAGAGAAATTATCTTACCTGAAATAGTGTCGGCTAATGTAAAATCTGATGCATCAGTGCCTAAAGGCAACATATTAGAAGGAGTAAGTACCATAATAATAATTGATAATTGACAGTTAATAGAAAAAATATAAGGCAAGGGGTTTAGGTAAAATAGGGCCAAAAATTTCCTCTCCCATGACGAGAGAATCAAGGGCAACGTTATCTAAAATAGTGGGGGCGATATATTTATTCTCTGAGTTCGTATCTCCGCCGATGATAATATCACCACTGGTTAATAAACCCCGTAAACGCTCAAATTGTCGGGCGTTGATGATACGGGCAAAATCTGGACTTTCTGCCGGATTTTCTCCAAAAAAGTCTTTAATACACTGTTTTATTCCTGTGATGAGGTCCTTTTTAATAGTATGATCCGCCAAAATATAGTCGGGTGCAATACAAGTTTGTCCGGCATTGATAAATTTCCCCCAGGTGATGCGTTTTACTGTTTCCTTAATATTTATCTCTTTATCGACGATACAAGGACTTTTACCTCCTAATTCTAGGGTTACAGGGGTTAAATTTTGGGCAGCAGCAGTCATGATAATTTGACCAATTTTAGTGCCGCCTGTGAAGAAGATGTGATCAAATTTAAGGGATAATAATTCCTGTGCCACTTCCACTCCCCCTTCTTGAATAGATATATATTCAGGGGGGAAGGTATCTTTAATTAATTCTGTTAACAGTTGAGAGGTATTAGGTGCTAATTCCGACGGTTTAACTATAGCACAGTTGCCAGAGGCGATCGCACCAATTAAGGGAGAAATCATCAAGGAAAAGGGATAATTCCAAGGACCAATAATTAATACTACGCCCAATGGTTCAGGATATATCATAGCACTACTAGGAAAAATGTCCATACCAGTTTTCACTTTATGGGGTTTAATCCATTGAGGTAGGTGTTTAAGGGCATAATTAATGTCTTCGAGAACGGCCAATTCAAAGCAACCCTCCAAGTTAGGTTTACCTAAATCCTCTTTTAAGGCCTCTAATATTTTGTCCTGTCTAATGGCGATCGCTGATTTTAATTTTTTTAACTGTTGCTTACGAAAACCGATAGGTTTCGTCATCCCTGTGGCAAAATATTGGCGTTGTGAAGCTAAAACCAAATGAATTGAGTGGTTAGTAATCATAGTAGTTGATAGCGGGGAAATTTGACAATTGACGGTCGATAATTATTTTTTTGTGATAAAAAGTGTGAAGTGATAAAAAGTGTGAAGAATCAAAATTGATCGCTAATTAGTAAGAAAGATTTTATGGACTTTTACAGATTAATGTTCTCAGTATAAATTTTATCAACCTCGTATAATTATTAACTCTTAAATATCGATAAATATTCACCATACGTTCGATAGAGAGATAATCCCGGAATATCTTGTTTAAATTCCGCTGGTAATTGATATTTATTAGCCGGGTATTGCTGACGTATATCAATAATTTTACTATAAAATTCCTGCCATTGTTTGAGAATATCCATTAATTTTATAAATTGCTGAATAAAGTTTTCCTGTTTTTTGCTGATGGCCAAATATTGTAAAATTCGAGCATAATTTTCGGGATTTTCCCTATTTTTGGGTATACCAATAATTGTACCAACTTTTAAAAATACCTCTTGATTTCTAACTACTAAATCCTGTATTGCTTTAACATTTTGCATATTTTTATCTTGCAGATAAATTACCATGTCGGAGATAATTCTTAAAATAGAAAAATCAGTTAGGTTAGATTTTTTAAATAGATAAAGTAATTTTAACCCGATGTCTTTTTCCTCGGCTAAAGCCTCTAATGATTCAGTATAATCTTCTAAGGCTTCTTTACCTTGTTCTGTTTTAATGATCGGTTTTATTTCTTCTAACTTTACCCTAATTTGTTGTTTAAATTCTTCAGGGGAATACTGATTTTTTTCCTTCTTTTGAGCTATAGTACTACCTTGTTCTAAATTATTATTATTATCATCTTCACCAAATTTTTCCCCTAAAAATTCTAACACAAAGTTATAATATTTTTGTTGTGACATACTACGATACCGCAACTCGGTTTGTTCAATTTTCAAGAAGTTAGCTTGAGCTTTAACAGCAAGACGGAGCAATTCGGCACTATTTTGTAATCCTTGATATTCTTCTTTATTAGATGCAAAAAAAGATTTAATTTTTAAATAGGATATAAATTCAGGATTTTTAAAAGATGCATTATCGAAGGTTTTAGCGATAGTAGCTAATATTTTTGTTTCCCCTAAGGCTTGATTATGAATACCAATACTTATATCTGATATTGTTTCTGTACCAGATATTTTTTTATTAAAATTAGTGGTATCTTGATTTAAAGTTTCACCTTTATTTAAGAAAAAAACTATTTTTTTAAACATAAATTTAGCCTTTTATAATTATATTTTAAAATTGATTTTTATATTCTATATAGACCAAAATAATTGGTCTATGTTGATATTTTTGGACTCTGTCGATATTAGCTTTTTCATGGTTGGTAATCAATGTATGACCATTATAAAGCAGTTCCAGATAAATTAACAATAAAATTTTCTTAAAGTATTATTAATGTATTTTATTATTGTTAGACAACTGTTGGGAAAATACTTAGTTAATTGTTAATTACTAATAGTGTTGTTTCACGGCGTATAAATCGGGTGCATATCCTAAGGCAAAACGCCAAGAATTAGTTATATCTTTGTTAGAAAAAACCGTGAAAATTATCAGTGCTATTATTGCCATTACTGCTGTCATCGCAAACAGAGAACGATACCCTAAGTCTAGTAAAGGGAATTGGGCGCTCAGGAGGCGGACGGAAATCAGCAATGGAGATGATGGAGGGCATTTGTCAATTTTTGGAGATGTCTAATCATAAATATTGAATAAGATGAGTGATTGAGTCAAGAACACCATCAGGGATAATGGAAGAGGCACTCACATAGTCCTGGCGATATTTTCCTGTCCGAACAAGGATTCCCCTTATTCCACACTGTTGTGCACCTCCCACATCAGTATCAATATCGTCTCCTACCATCACGATCTCATCTTTGGGTAGCTCTAACTCGTGAATCGCCGCCTGAAAAAATGCAGGAGAGGGCTTGCCGATGATCGTCGCCTCTACCCCGGTAACATATTCCCAACCGGCAATTAAGAAACCAATATCGACACGAAGCCCATGGGGGGTTTGCCAAAATTTTCCCTTGTGAAGTGCAATTAACTCCGCCCCGCCCATAACCATCTGAAAAATCTGATTGACTAAATCATAATTCCATGCAGTACCAAGATCACCAATAATCACTGCATCGGGGTTAGTTGCTGAGGTGGGAAATTCCCGAAATTCTTCTCTGATGTTCTCTGAGACGATAAAATAGCAAGAACGTGGCTGACGGTGACGCAGATACACACAGGCAGCATATGGGGCACTCAGAATTTCTTGCGGTTGGACGGGAAACCCTAAGCCATTCAATTTTTCAGCTAACATCTCACGAGATTTGGTGGTGGTATTCGTAATATATCGGTGTGGAATATGATGCTCATTCACGTAGCGTATTGTGTCGTGGGCTCCATCAATGGGCTGATTTCCAACATATAACACTCCTTCAAGGTCAAACAAAACTCCACGGATATTGTCTAAATTCTTCATCTAGCCTCCTTGAGAACCTCATTTTGTGTATAAATTCACATAGTTTTTTGTCTAGCTTGACATTGATACAATGATACTCTGTGCTTTCTCGTCCAGCAACCACAGTACAAATACCTCTTTGCTTTTCCTCAGATTCTGACCATCTAAATATTCAGGATTGTTAAGCGATCGCCCATAAAACTTAATATCTAAATTTCGATAACTTGCCAAGTCGTGTATTAAACCTATTATAGTTTTTTGGGCAAAAAGTCTTGTTCTACCCGGTTCAATACTGGGAGGGATTTGAAAAAAGGACTCTAAGGCTAACTTCTCAAGAAGTTTATTTAAAACCCAACGGTTAAGGCTTCTCTCCTGCGAGTATCGGAAAAACCATAGAGAAAATTATCTACTTTCATAATGCTTTGGGTGCTACCCATTGCATTGGTATCCGTCAAATTATGTCCTTTTTCCTGTAGCAGTTGACGGGTATCTTGGTTAATTCCTTTTTCCAAAAATAATTTGTCTGGTAGCCATTGATGATGAAAACGTGGGGAAACTGTTGCCTCCGCAATATTCATGTTAAAGTCAATGACATTAATTACTATTTGTAGAACAGTCGTTATAATTCTACTACCTCCCGGACTTCCTGTTACTAAAAATACTTGATCATCTTTCATAATAATAGTTGGTGTCATGGAGCTTAACATTCTTTTCTGGGGTGCGATGGCGTTAAATTCTCCTCCCGTCAAACCGTAAGCGTTACCAACTCCAGGTTTGGTTGCAAAATCATCCATTTCATTGTTCAATAAAATACCAGTATTCGGGACGGTTATTCCTGTACCATAGCTAAAATTAAGGGTATAAGTGTTAGCCACTGCATTTCCATTTTTATCAACTACTGAATAGTGAGTTGTTTCCTGACTTTCTTCAAATTTTAAGGGATTATTAGGGCTAATTTTATCACTTGAGGTGGCTTGTTTTAGCTTTATTTTTTTTCTTAAAAAATCTGCATATTTTTTAGATATTAAACTGCCGATTGGCACAGTAACGAAGTCAGGATCTCCTAAATATTTAGAACGGTCTGCATAGGCTAATTTCATTGTTTCTGTCATTAAATGAATAGTATTACCTGTATTTTGTCCTAATTTTTTTAAGTTAAAACCGTTTAAAACATTTAACATTTGAATTAAATGGACACCACCAGAACTGGGGGGAGGCATGGAATAGATTTTATAATTTTGATACTCTCCTTCAATAGGTTTTCTTATTTTTGGTTGATACTTAACTAAATCATCTAAACTAATTAAACCGCCATTAGCCTCCATTTCTTTAACGATATGGGCGGCGATTTCCCCTTCATAAAATGCTTTTTTTCCCTGCTGTGCAATCAATTTCAAACTTTGGGCTAAGTCTGGTTGTCGAAAATTTCTGCCAACTTCTGGAGGGTTATTATTAGGCAAAAAAATAGTTTGACTTGCGGGATGTTGTTGTAAAGATTTACGGGCGAATTCCAGAGATTCATAAAAATCCTCAGTGACGGGAAAACCTTTTTCTGCCAGTTGAATTGCTGGTTTTAAAGCCCTTTCAAGAGAAATTGAACCATATTTTTCGAGGGCGAAGGTCAATCCTGCCACTGTGCCTGGCACTCCTACTGCTAAATGGCTAAAACGGGATTTATTCGTGTCAACTTCTCCTGTTTCATCAATAAAAATCTCCCTAGTGACTTTAAGGGGTGCTTTTTCTCGGTAATCAAGGGCTATATTCTCATTATTTTCCGCTAGATGAATAATCATAAACCCTCCTCCGCCTATATTTCCCGCCCTTGGCAGAGTTACCGCTAAGGCAAAACCTACGGTTACCGCCGCATCAATGGCGTTACCACCCTCTTTTAATACTTCTAAACCTGCCTGAGTAGCGAGTTTTTCTTGACTGGATACCATGCCATTACTTGCCACTACCGGATGAAAAATGCTTTTGGTATCGTAGATGACTGACTGACCAAAACCAAATTCAACGCCAATGACAAATATAAATGTTGCGGTGAAGAACCATAAATAAATTTTCTGTGGAACAAATTTCATGTTGTTACTGAATGTCTGAATTTTTGTTTTATTCTTCTTCATCCCATTGATCATCATAATCGTACTGCTCTGGTGCTTTACCATAAGACTTTAATATTGTTGGCTTTTTCAATTTAGGATCAGGAGCTTGGATTTCCTCTAAAATTAAATCAAATTCCCAGTTATCTCCAAAATCAAACAAAAAAGTCATTTTTCCGCCCTTTTGTAAGGGTAATTCCCCGACACTAAATTTATTCGTAAAGGGTTTTTCTTCCATATAAGGATGATTAATATTTAAGATTGCACCAGTGCGTTGCTTACAAGTAAACTGATAAAGGTGATCCCTATCAAAATCAAAAGCATCAAGGATAATATCCGCTAAAGAATCTAAGTCAAGATGAGACGGTATCGCAATTTGTCGCCAAGGTTTTCCTAAAGAAACTTTAAAAATATAAACTCCTTCGGGGGATTTTTCCTGATTCAAAATAAGATTATTCTGCCATTGAGGAAAATAAGGTTGTAAAACTTTTTGCAATTTCCCATATTTAATAAAGTCATTTCTATCAATAAAATTCCATAATGATACAGGTGATAAATTTTCTGATTCTTCCACTAATAGAGAGTATATTAGTATTGATAATAAGGTATTTCCATAAACAGTTTTTTCAATTTCGGTGATACGCCAACCTTTTGCTGTTTCAGGTTTTCCTTGTTTTAATTTAATAAATCCAAACAAATCTAATAGTGCAAGATTATGGAGTCCTGGGGAATAATTAAAGCTAAAATAACCCTGATTGTTTTTATTAATTTTTATTTTATCTTTAGCTAAATTTTGCCAAAAATTAGTACACCTTAGTAAATTATTTTCGCTGTAAGATTCGCCAATAGTTTCATCCCCTGCATGAATTAACCATGCTTCTAATAAAGTGAGATATTGTTCAGTCGAATTTAATTGATTCCATGATTGATAAGTAGTTTCATCAAGTATCAATTTTTGTTTTTTTCCTTCATAAATAATATAAGCTATACTTGTAGTTCTTAATAGTAAATAAATTCCGTTTAAATATGGATAGGATTTTTGAACCGGTCTTTTTAAATCAATTAAGGTGGGATTAGTTAAGTAAGAATTTAGCTGAGGTAAAAGTTTTAAGGGAAATAAACTATTTTTGCCGCTAACTTCTATACCTTCCTTTTTAACTAGGCTTAAAAAAGTGTTAAAATCTTTTAAAATAGGTCCGGGATTATTCTCATCTATCAGTTGATTTTTGATGATTTCCTTCGCATCTTCGAAAAAATTTTTTAGATTATTTTTAGGAGTCATTAATGGTAAATTCATAGTAAGAATTTTGATTATTTACTAATTTAATATAAAGTTAAAATTCATGGCCTTGATTGACCCAAAATTTCCAGTCAGCGATGGTGCAGTGCCACAGCATAGCTGCGATCGTAAAACGCCATGGGAAGCATGATCGCCAAAGGCGGCTTTGGGAGATCACGAAGTGGCAGGATTGACCTTCGCCCTCGAAAAATATGGTTCAATAGATATAGTTATTTCAATATACTTCCCACCTAAAATTTCGTTCACCCCAGCCTCAACCAGAATTTTCTGGTTACTGGACCGACTCTCTAGGGCTTCTTTTTACTTTTTTAATGGGTAAATTAGCACTTAGTGAAGTGGTACGATCATTACTCTGGATCGAAAATTCCATCTCATCCACATCAATATCGAGATAACGACTCACTACCTCTATAATTTCTTGACGCATTTTATCTATCATTTCTGGATTCACCCCTGCGCGATCGTGGGCGATAACTAACTGTAAACGATTTTTGGCACGATAACGACTCTTTTTTGGAGCCGTCCAAGAATTAAATGTATTAACAATCTCTTTGAACATATTTGGCACAGTTGTGGTACTGAATTTTAATTAATATAAATAGTTTATTTTTCTTTATTGGAAAAACCGAAAAAACGACGTATTCTAGTGAAAAGAGTGTCTTGAGAAGCCATTAAATCCAAATAGGGAACTTCCGCACCCTGAATTCTCCTCGCAATATTTTTAATAGCCATGCCGGGTAAAGAATCTTGTTCACTTAAGACCAACGGTTCACCACGATTAGCAGAAGTAATTACTCTTTTGTCATCTGGTACAATACCAATTAAAGGTACTACCAATAAATCAAGAATATCCTCAACACTCAACATCTCATCCATTTGCACCATTTCCGGACGTAAACGATTGACAATTAAGCGAATACTTTGCATATTCTCACTCTCTAATAAGCCTACCACTCGATCGGCATCCCTTACGGCAGCAACTTCGGGGGTAGTGACAATTATCGCTTCCTGTGCGGCGGCGATGGCATTCCGAAAACCCATTTCAATTCCCGCGGGACAATCCACAAAAATAAAATCAAAATTAGAGCTTAATTGCTCGATAATTTCTTTCATTTGATCGGGGGTAATAGCGTCTTTAGTGCGGTTTTGAGCTGCCGGCAATAAATTTAATCCGGGGGTTCTTTTATCTTTAACAATGGCTTTTTCTAAAGTACATTCTCCCGATAAAGCATCAAAAATGGTATAAACAACCCGTTGTTCTAATCCTAACAATAAATCTAAATTTCTTAAGCCGAAATCCGCATCAATTAAACATACTTTTTTACCTAATTGAGCCACTGCCGTGCCTAAATTAGCCGTGATAGTAGTTTTACCCACACCCCCCTTTCCTGATGTAATAACAATAACTCTAGTCATAAAAAACTAATTGTAATGAGATAAATATAATTAAATAAACTAAGCAAAACTAATTGTACATCAGACCCATTGAGAATGAGCAACAACTAATTAACATATCCGACACTGTGTACCTTAAAATTTTGGGAGAATGCCATTACTCTCATATTATTCTTTGATTCTTTGCCAGTAATTTTCTGAAATCATAAAATTATGAAGACGTTGGAAATTAAAGGCTGAATGAATTTTGATGCCGTCTTTACTAATATACGCAACTTCTGGCATATTTTGATTTGGTGGATTATCAGGTACTCTTGCCACTAAATCCGCAATTCTTAACTGAGTCGGTTCTAATTTTAACGCCATAATCAACCCCCGACGATTACCCGTATATCCAGCATGGGCAATTCCTTTTAATGTACCCCAAATAAACACATCCCCACTAGCTAAAATTGTTGCACCCGGGTTAACATCTCCTAACACAATTACTGAACTGGGATGACAAATTTCTACCCCTGAGCGAATGGTATTTTTAAGGTACAAAGGTTCCGCTAAATCTTGAATTTGCCGTGACTCACCCGCCGCGATCAACGTATCTGTGGCAATTTCTTGTTGTACAGAATATCCAGCACTAGAGGCGGCTACGGCGGTTTGTCGTCTTCGAGTAATAATTAAATCAAGGATTAAACCGATTTGCTCTAAAATACTTTTTAACTCACTTATTTGTCTAGTATCCAACAATCGATCATTACTTTGTAGGTGAGCTTTTGTTCCCAATTGCCAAGATTTATCAATTTTTTGCAATCTAATTTTAAAATCATCAAGAATCCTCTGCCATTGATTTGGTTCAGTTTTGTTGACAGATGGCAAACTGACGATGATAATTTCCCCTTTTCCGGTTAAGTTAATTTGTTCTTTACTACTCAACGGTTGAAGGGAGGAGGATTCGCTTTTGTCCCCTGAAATTGCCGACTCAATCACTATTTTTTCCTCTTAAATATCAGCTATCAACTATCAATTGTCGTAAGGACAGAATATTATTGTTCCCCTGACAATTGTCAACAAAATTTAATGGTTTGTTCTCCGTTTATTACTTTACCGATAAGATTCGTTTCCATGCCATGATTATTAAAATGTTTCATCACGGATTGAGGGTTATCTTTGGCGATTATCACCACAAAACCCACCCCTAAGTTAAAGGTATTGAGCATCTCTTCTTCATTGACATTCCCTGTTTTTGCCAACCATTGAAAAATCGGCGGAATCGTCCAACCATTCAAGTTTACTTCCATGGATTTATCTTTCGGCAGACAACGAGGTAAATTTTCCGGTATGCCTCCCCCGGTTATGTGTGCCATTGCTTTTATGTTTATCCCCAATTTTAATGCTTCTAACACGGGTTTGACATAAATACGAGTAGGAGTTAGGCAACTTTCCCCTAATGTTCTTCCTTCTAATTCCGGGGGTTGATAATCCCAACTTAATTGGGCAGTTTCAATGATTTTTCTCACCAAGGAAAATCCATTACTGTGAATCCCACTGCTACTTAATGCGATCGCTAAATCCCCTATTTGAACGTCATTACCGTCTAAAATTTTACTTTTTTCCACCACTCCCACACAAAAACCGGCAAGATCATACTCACCTTGTTGATAAAAACCTGGCATCTCAGCAGTTTCTCCTCCCAGCAAGGCACAACCACTTTCTTGACAACCGATAACAATACCATTTATAACTTCTGCTAATTGATTACTATCTAATTTGCCCGTGGCCAGATAATCTAAAAAGAACAAAGGTTCAGCCCCGGAAGTTAGAATATCATTAACACACATCGCCACTAAATCAATACCCACAGTATCATGACGGTTTAATTCACGGGCAATTTTTAACTTCGTGCCCACCCCATCGGTACCAGAAACCAAGACGGGCTGTTGATATCCTGATGGTAACTCAAAACAACCACCGAATCCTCCTAAACCACCCAAAACTCCGGCACGGTAGGTACTAGCCACATCACTACTAATTTTTTTGACAAATTCTCTACCGGCTTCCACATCAACTCCAGCCTCTTTATAATCCATATTTTATTGTCTCAGTAAATAACTTTTTATTATATAAATAATTTCATCCTTTAAACTGATCAAATTTTCTTATAGTGTTTAATTAGTCGTAATTGATCTTCTTGCTACAAAAATCCTATAACCATTATTGAATTTAATAGGGCAAAAAATCATGAAATCAAGGTAATCTTTTCAATAGTTGAAACTTTTTCCTTGATTATAATTTAACCAGTTAAAAGGGAAATAAGCTCTTAATCTAGGAAAAAATAACCTGATTACAATTCTTCAAGCATTAAAATTTTACTTTTTTCTGCTGAAAATATATCTGTGTCCGTCTATTTAAAAATTCTTTATACTTACATACCTTTTCAATGGTTTATTTTGCCCGTAATGATTAGTTTTTCAAAAGATAAATAACTTGATGAAAAAAGAACAAACCTACAATGATGGCGATAAATTATCTTTCTGTCAATAGTAATAATAAATAATAATATTATCATGCAGTACCAATAAGAAATACTGAACCTTTAAACAAAATCGCTATGTTAACTTAGTTTAAGTTCACAAGCAAAAATACTTAAATATTTAAAAATTACGAGGAGTAAAACATCGAAACACTTATTATATAAGGTTTTCGTCATACAATTACTAGAAAAATTATGCGTAACAACACTTGGAAAAAGGCTGTAATCTCGGCTTTAATAACTACCTTAGGATTAACATTCACTGAATTTTTAGTTAGTCCCACCGTCAAGGCCAACAATTACCAAAAACAAGGTAAAACTGCATTATTATCAGTAAATAATGTGATTGCAAAAAGCCCTATTGTATCAGCACAAGAATTTCTCACGGTCAAACTTTATCCCCATCAACTAAAAAATCGCAACGTTGTCACCCTTCATTTTCAAAATATCCCTCTGTTAACATTCTTAGACAGTCCTGAACATAGTGCCTTGGAAAGTGCCACACAACTGGCTTTTCGTTTGGATCAATTATCCCAACAATCTATTGATGCAAACCAAATAAATATTAGTTGGAATACCAACACCAAGGACTATTCCCTTAAATTTAAGGAGGAAGAATTAGTCAGAATCAACGATAATATTATTCTGCCCGATAGTACCGGAAACTCAAGTAATGACTCTTTACAAGCCACTAATCGCCTCCGTAGATTAATGGGTAATGCGGCACCTTTAACAGTGATTCAGGGTGAACCCGTCGCCAATGTTGATGCCAGTAAAATGGCCTCTATAGCAGGGGTGAAAAATTTACAAAAGGCCGCAAAGGGAATAGCATCTTGGTATGGTCCTGGTTTTCATGGTCGCAAAACAGCCAGTGGTGAAAGATTCAATCAGAATGCGTTGACTGCTGCCCATCGTAGTCTCCCCTTTGGGACTAAAGTTAAAGTTACCAATTTGCGTAATGGACGCTCTGTCGTTGTAAAAATAAATGATCGAGGACCTCATGTTCGTGGACGTATTATCGATTTATCGGCTGGGGCGGCAAAAGTCATTGGGGTTAGTGGTCTTGCACCTATTAGTTTACAAATTTTAGGAAGGTAAATCAATTACAGGGCTTTTCTTCTGTAATGGAGAAATCATAATAGACTTCTTGCAGAGATCAGCAATCGGGGATCGGGAAATTAATTTCCAACCCCGAAAATTCACTCCCCACTCTCTAATCCCTAGTCCCTAGTCTCTATTGTTTTTATCCAAAACTTTGAATTATTCTTCCACAACTCCAAAATTGTTGATAATAATTGCGACTAACTGAATCTACATCATCACGAAGTTGATTAATAGCAATACCATTGTTACCAATTTCTTTCCCTGAACTGTGAATATAAAGTTTATCTCCTAAGTATAAAGCCACATGACTAACCTGATTAGTGCCGAAAAAGATTAAATCTCCTTCTGATAACTCTTCAGGGTTAATTCTATTAGCAAAGGCTTCTTGTTGATAAGAATCCCTCGGAAGCCAGATTCCAACACTAGCAAAGGCAGATTGTATTAAACCCGAACAATCATAATTAGGTGCAACAGTACCACCCCAGAGATAATAATTCGGGGTATCCATAGCTTGGTAGGTAAATTCAATCACTTGGGGGATTAAACTAGCTATTTTTTCCGCCGAAATCAGTGGGGGGGAATAAGGTTTAACCGCGGGTTGTAAATATTTTAAGTCTTCACAGGATAACCAACAGCCATAGTTATCTTCGCATAAACAAACTTCAACGGCATTATTAATCGGTTGTGACGAGATAATTTTTAACTGTCTGCCTTGCTTTGCTTGGGTAGCTAATTCTCCAGAGTCAGATTTTGCATATAAATTTAAGTTTTCTAAACAAGAATACTCTCGACTATCCGATGGGGGTAATAAACCAGAGATCATAAAAATAATTAGCAATTAGCAATGAAAAATCTCTTGACATTCTCACCACTAAATCAAAGATGATAGTGGGGGATTCCAATTTCAACCACTCAACTTATCAGCTTCTTGGCAAAGTCTCGACAAATCATACTGCCCAACTTGGTCATTAACCATTAGGTTTGTGAGTTTGTGGTGAGGTCTTTCTGCTGACATTTTAGGTAAGATAAGATATTAACTAATCATATCAAGAATCTTCCCTATGGCTTTTTTTTCCCCCAATGAAACTTTAACCAACCAAGCCCAAAATATTCTTAGCACTATATGGCAAGAATTTCCAACATTAGCTAAAAATCAAATAGCCTTAACCTGGATTGTTTATGATCAACCCGTCATCGTCAATACTGGGGGCGCTTTATCTCCTGAAGAATTTTGGCAATATCCCTTACAAGGTTTTAGTTATCGTGGGGAAGAAAAAATTTATCCAGCGAGTATTGTCAAACTATTTTATCTCGTGGCAATTCAAGAATGGTTACACAGTGGCATGGTTTCTGAATCCAGTGAGTTAAATCGAGCTATTCGAGATATGATTGTTGATTCCAGTAATGATGCTACCAGTTTGATTGTGGATGTATTAAGCGGTACAACTTCCGGTGCAGAATTGGCGATCGGACCTTTTGAGACATGGAAATATCAACGAAATATCATCAATCGTTACTATCAATCTTTGGGATGGGAAGAATTAACCAGTATTAATGTCAATCAAAAAACCTGGTGTGATGGTGCTTATGGTCGAGAAAGAATGTTTGTGGGAGAAATTTATGATAATCGGAATATGTTAACCACCAATGCCGTGGCGAGATTATTTCATAGCATTATTGGAGGAGTGGCAGTATCTTCTTCCGCTTCTCAAAAAATGATGGATTTACTAAAAAGGGACGTGGGTAAAAGAAAATTGGATGATTATGAGGAAGAAAATCAAATAAATGGCTTTTTGGGACAAAGTTTACCAAATAATGCTAATTTGTGGTCAAAGGCTGGTTGGACATCGAAAGTGCGTCATGATTGTGCTTATGTCGAAATTCCCGATCATAAACCCTATTTGTTAATTGTCTTTACTGAAGGTCAAGAAAACAGTAAAAATCGTCATATCATACCTTTTATTTCTGAGCAATTTGTTAACCTATAATGATTTGAAGATTGATCAACCAGGGCAAACGCACACAAAACTTAACAATTGAGTTAAGTAACCAAAAAGCTTATTATATAATGGTTTTCAGAAAAAAAGTTGAACACAGCAATTAATACTACGTTAAATAACTAATATAATTATGGTCCGTTTTTAGGCGATCGCCAATTACTAGATCCTCCAAATCTCGTTCGTGATTGTAACCTCAATTAAAATGTAAAGAAATGTGTGCGTTTGCCCTGACTAAAAGAAGGTTCTGGATTGAGAATATTAGAAGTATTGCTATTTATTCCCCCTTTTCGGGGGTTTGGACCAAAAAAGCCGATTAACTCTGTTCGCGATTAGCCAAGGATTTAAGGGCCAGATTAGTGACCTCTTCTGGTTCTGGACGATCGAGGTTCGCAGCGGAGACTGGAGCAGCGGTGGTCATAATTTTGGTCCGACTTTGAGATTTCCAGAATTCATAATTGAGTAACGGGAAAGTGGCTACCCTTTTAGCTAAGGCCCAGAAAAATACGTAACTGGCTAAGAGCCGCTCAAACGAGCCAAAGCGTGTTTCTCTAAGAGTTTCAATCACATGCTCCTTGAGGGGATACTTACTATTGTATTCGCAAGCCGTATAAGTTGGGCTTGGTAAAATCAAGCTCTGTGTAAAACCCTGCTGTTTAATTGCGGGATCGGAACCGACAGCGACTATCTCTGGACCAACACCCATGTTTTGGATTCCGTTTGCTTGTTTGGCTGTCATTAAAACAGAATTAGTCTTGTTTTGTTGCTTCGGATTGCATCGTCCATCGGGAATTCCTAAGAACAGCAAGGTTCCTCGCACAACACGATGACCAAAATGATGCAGCAAATGATCCTCTGGGTTAGCACCATGAATTTCCAAGGATGTTATGCCATAGCTGAGGGAAAACAGTTTGCTGACATAGGTCTTTAAAAGCTGATGCACCCAGGGACTCTCCCCAATCACTAAGGTGCGTTTGCCAGTTCTGGCTAATAGTTGGCGTTTTTGAATCAATCGCAGTCCCAAGGTCCAGAACCAGGCTCCAAATATGTAGAGGACGATATCGGCTAAAGTCAACCAGGGTATAAATACATCTACAACATTCTGCGGTAATTTACAGACTGAGAAAATACCTTGAAATAGAGTTTGCACCAAGGGAATAGTCCATCCTACCGTAATCAGTACATATAGGGCATGGATGGCCCAAGCTAATGGCGTTTCTATAATATGAAGTGCCCATTTTCGCCCCCCTTGGATTAATTGCCGATGTAACCGAGTTTTTTTGATTTCCCCTGTGGTGCTTACACCCATAAGCTCGGGAACGCTTTGGAGCAGAAATTCATTATTCATTCGTTCTAATCCCAACAAACCTTCAGGGGATAACTTCAGACCCAAAGGTTGACTTTTGGGAAAGGTCAGGTGCATCTGGCGGATCAGGTAAAATAATAACTCCGTTAAGGTCTGATGGGTCGCTGCTGTAGATACAGTAGCTGGCTCAGCCAATCTGCGTCCACTGTCATTGACAAAAATTCGGCGACTAAAGGGTTCACCAGAGAAGGTTGGTTTAGTCAGGGATGAACCGAGGAAGCTGGTAGGTTCTCCCGTCAGAACAAAAAACTCCCGAATTACGTTCTGACGAACCATCAGATCGCAGGCATGGAGTACCTGGCGTGTCGGGAATGTTTGACCAGATTGACTAATTGCCAGGACAATGGACTGCCTTGCCAAGCGTAGGCTGGGAAAATCATATTGTATTTTTTGTAATACTTGGTTTGATGAACTAGTCTTAATAGACAGCAGGGGAAAAATTGCTTTCAAGTCCTTGGCAAATCGTTCCCCCACCCAGAGACTATTCTCCACACCAGTAATGAGGAGATCTACATGCCTGGACTCAGCTAAGGTGGGATCTAATCCCAGACTTTCTAATTTTTCTTGTTTTTTTCTCAGATGCTTGGCCTTAATAATCAAAAAACTCAGTAAATACTCAGCACTTTGACGGTTAATTGAAGTTGGATCTAACCATGTATTCTGAATTTTATTTAACACCCCAGGAAGAGCGCGCAGATCTTGTTCAATGGGGTCGCCAGCTTCTGCTTTAGGTAGCTTAACCGCAGAATATATCTTATTTTTGTAGTAAAGTTTTCGCGGTCTAATTTCAGGCTCTCGTAGTTCCCGCTTTTCAGTCATCGAATAGATAACTAAGCTAGTAGCACTGAGAATGGCAATTTCGCCAGCATTTTGACTTAAATCCAAACGATATGCTTCTAGTTGCTCATCTAAAACTTCATCGATAGCTGCCGGCTCCGAAGCGTATATAGCATAATGCTCCTTAGGATTGAATCCAAGAGTAAGCGGCTGACCTAGAGCACAGAGAACTAATTTATCTGACTCTAAAGTAGATAGCACAGCCAAACCGAAACTACCTTGGGCTTTATCCATAAAGATTTGGGTGGCGCGATAAATATCGTTATTTAAAAAAGCCTGAATAGCTACTTCGGCGTTGCATCATTGCGGGATGATATGCAATTATTTAGTATTAAGAAAAAATATTTATTAAAGGCGATCACATGTGGCGCACTGCGTGCGATCGCTAGTAATCTAAAAAAAGTAAAAATAGTTTTTTAAAATTTAGATTATTAGCGAAATATCATTATTATTTAAGTAATAAATAAGAAGTTTTATTGACAATAAGAGCATTTCTTGACACTTAGAATAGCAAAATGTTTTTCTATGTAGTCTTGCCAAATAATGTCTTAGCCTACTATTTTCTCCTTCAACTCTTGTCATGTATGTTTTACTAATAATTTGATCTCCATCGGGAATAAATGACGGATAAACTTTGTACCCATCTGTTATCCAAAAAAAGCATTTCCAATCTTTTACTTTTTCCCATAATTTTTCAAATGTATTAGAACTTCTATCTCCTATTTGCCATTCTAAAATTCCTTTTTTAGCTTTATTTACAGCAGTCCATATCCAGATCTTGTTCTTTTTGTTTCCAACAAAAGTTTGGAGTTCATCTAATTGTCCAACTAAAGGTTTTTCGTATTTATATTTATTATTTAATATCTTTTTTCCTGCTTTTTTTACCCATCTTATTACTGTATTGTGATTAACTTTTTTTACCCGCTAAGAGTGCCCTAAACCCACTGCCATTTAAGTACATTTTTAAGCATTCTTCTCTTGTTTGTAAATCATAACCAATATCAGAATAAAATTCTACAAATTGACGACCACACTTTTTGCATCTATAATTTTGTTTTCCTCTCCTTTGACCATTTTTTATAATCTCATTAGCATTACATTTGGGACAATTTATTTTCATTTTTATTCGTGGCGATCGCCTTCTTAAAATTTTCGCTTTTATTATAAATCATCTCGCAATGATGCAACGCCAATTAATCAAATACCTTTTGTAAATCTAAGACAAATTCTGGTAAAACATTCTCGCCAAATAAATGAGTTGGATTTTGCAAAACCTCCACCTCCCGATGAGCGCGATAAATCTCCACCGTTTTAGTCTTAGGATCGATTAACCAGCCTAACTGTAAGCCATTCTCTAAATATTCCTGCATCTTCTCTCTTAGGGTTTTCATTGAGTCCGTTTTCGAGCGCAATTCAATCACAAAATCAGGGCATATAGGTGAAAAATCATCCTGTTCTTCTGGGGTTAATGCCTCCCATCTCTCTCGACGTATCCAAGCAACATCAGGTGAGCGATCTGCCCCATTGGGAAGATGAAAAGCTGTAGAAGAATCAAAAGCGACTCCTAATTGACTGCGTTCATTCCAGACAAAAATTTGACCCGCTAAATTAAAGTTTCTCTTCCCTGTAATACAGCCTGTTGGCGGCATAATAATAAGTTCTCCTTGCGCTGTTTTTTCTAGCCGCAAATCTCTGTTAGCTACGGCAATTTTCTGAAACTGCTCTTGAGTGACTTTTAAAGTTTCTGGCAAATTGACTGTTCTAGTATTCATCTTTAACTTGTCCTTGATATTTTTAATTTTTAATTAGGCGCGTATAGTTTTCCTGTCCGCAATCTAACCAACCAAGAAAACCCAACCTACAAGATCAGCGATCGCACTTTTGTTTTATTACCCGATCATTTCCATTGTTTATGGACGTTACCCTTTGATGATCCCGATTTATCGGTGAGACTGCGATTAATTAAAACTTATGTTACCAAACATTATGGGCAAGCATTCGGGATTAATCGAGAGATTTCTCAATCACGACAAAAGCGAGGGGAACGTAATCTGTGGCAACGTCGGTTTTGGGAGCATTTAATCCGTGATGAACGAGATTATGCTTTACATTGTGATTATATTCATGATAATCCAGCGCGCCATGGATTGTGTGAAAATCCTGAGGGGGCGACAACGCATTCATAACGCAGATTGGATAAGGGAAATAGCTCTCATACCTTGACGATAATAAGAGTGTTTCTGAGGAAATAAAGAGGTTAATTCTTCCAATTGTTCTTGGAAAAAGCAGATTTCACTTAGCCATTTTATGGCATTTAAACCAATAGAAAAATCACTATTTCTTTTATATCTTCTTCCTTTTTCTGTCGGACGAACCAAATATTCACTTATTCCTTTTCTTTTAATTTCTTCCCCTATAAATGTTGAATAGCTATAGGCTAATGTTATTAGTATAATTAAAGAAATTAGTCGTTCATTTTCCATCTTTGTACTCTCTAAATTATATCCGCCTAATTTCAAATCTCTAAACATTTCTTCAATCCCCATTCTTTTGGAATAAGCGGAGATTGTTTCCGACATATTTTCTAAATTTGTTAAAATAAACCATGGTTCTTTGCTAGATTTATGACCATAATTTCTTTTCCACTTTGCGGCTAAATTAATTCCTGAAAATCCCTTGGTTTTTGTTACTTTTATTCCTTGATAATATACCGAGAATCCTGGACATAAACCTAATTCACTTAATTGAAACCATATATCAGTTTCTAACTCCACATATTCACTCTTTTTTAAACGTAGAGATAAATAAACCTGTTTCTCTACTGATAACCACTTTGCTAAATCTACAGAGCAAAATTCCCTATCTCCTAAGACAATTATTTTATATTCAATTAATAAATTAATACTCGGTTCTAATACTTGTTTTTGTTCTAATAAATTACTGCTTCCTTTTTTATCTAGTAATGTAAAATAAACGGGAATAGCTCGTTGATTATAAACTAAACTTACCATCAATATATTAATATTTTGCCACTGTGTTCTATCAATTACGAAATAGATGACTTTTTTCGATTCCCAATTATTAATAATCCCTGATTTTAAAATGGGAAACCAGATAGTTTCAATTTTCCAATTTTCCAGACTTAGAAATCGTTGTAACTTTTTAATTCTACTTCTTAATTTAATCGGATAAGGAAAAAGTTTTGCCATTTCTTCTAACCTGACAGTTTTAAGATTTTGAAGTAAGTTAACTAAAAGACAAAGAGTTAAATATTGAGGTAAATTAAACTGCTTTTTTAAATTATCCTGATAATATTGAGGAAGTTGAAACATTTTTTTCTATGGCAATTAATATAAAAACTGAAAATATCTTATCTTTATCCAGATTAGCATGTTCAATCCCTTATAGCATCGTCTGTTTAGCTTCATTGTCGCCCCCTCAGG
>CAVVOP010000026.1:0-63272 GCA_963749915.1 uncultured cyanobacterium | reverse complement strand
TATATGGTTGTCGGAGTTGGTAAGGCAGGAGGCAGCAGGCAGAGGTGCGACCTCGCTGAGGTTGCCTCAGCAAGGGAACGCGCACCAAGAGAGAGGGCAGAAGGTAATAAATTCGTGAAAATTTTCCTTCTGAATTCTAAATTCTAAATTCTAAATTTCCCTAACAATGCCGTTTTCGGCACTAACCGAGCAGTATTACCACACTCCCCACACTTCTCATTTGATCAGGTTTTTCAGCTTAACCGAGTAGTATTGTTCAGCCCCCTTTTTCTTAATTAATTGTTGGAGATGTCTGTTAACTAAAACGATGATTTTCAAACCAAGATTGTAGTAATTCCCGACAGGCTTTTTCCCGAATACCTGCGAACACCTGTAAATTATGATTAGAAGCAAGGCTATCAGGAAGATTAATCACCGTGCGAATACTGCCAGTTTTAAAGTCATCTACCCCATAAACTAAGGTTGTAAGACGAGAGTTAATTATTGCCCCTGCACACATAGCACAAGGTTCAAGAGTCACATATAAAACACAATTGTTTAAACGCCAACTACCCAAATTTTGACAAGCCTGACGAATAGCAATAATTTCAGCATGGGCAGTACAATCTTGATCTGTTTCTTTCCGATTATAAGCCTCTGCTATTAAATTATTCTCACCATCAATAATTAAGGCACCAACGGGAATTTCTCCCCGATTTCCTGCTTGTTGAGCCAAAATTAAAGCCTGATTCATCCAATATTGATGACGTTGTAATTGCATAAGTTCTTAGAAAAATACATTTGCTCACTATTCCCTATTCTCTACCCCTACCAAAACACTTTTTCAGCAAAGCCTAATTAGTGATGCGATTTAGCAAAATCAAAGAGGTTACTATTCCAGCAAAGTGAGCTCCAATAGTATTAGTATTTGCCTGAATAATTAATAAATCGAGGGAATTAACGTAATTTTGAGGATTTGAACCGATTAACTGAGGTGATAAAGTTAAAAGTTTGGCTAAGGCTAAACCCACTAAAGTTTCTGCACCGATAATAGCAAACACCATTCCCACAAGATTAAAGATTAAGGCAATTCTAATCAATCGCATAGTTTCCGATTTTTTCGGGCGCATGGCGGGATCCCGATTTTCGATTCTTCTGCCAATCTTCCCATAACGAAAAGAAATAATCATGGAAATAATTAGCAGGATAATACTAATAAAAGCTGACACAATTCCAAATTGGACACCTTGTATTTTTTGTTCTGTTTCGAATAACGCAGGGGTGGCAAATAAGAGCGTAACAGTAGAAATAATCCCCAAAATTAACTGTAGCCAAAAACTCCAAAATCCCCACAGTTGTAGGTTTTTAGATACCTTGTGCACCGCGGGAGGCAAAGATGGGGCGAGTTCTGAATCTTTAGTCATGATATAAGTGATAAGTAGTAAGTAATAAGTTAATTTTTCATTACTATATTGATATAATAACCGCAAATCTTTGGTTATCCGATGGAAATTTGTTATGACTAGAACTGTAAATTGTCAAGTGGAATGTGTAAATGGCTGTATTTTAGGGGAAGAATGCCCAAATCGAGAATTTGCCAGAGAAACCTCTAAATTTATTGAAAGTACTTCTTTAGATAAAATGCTCGAAATGGCGGAAGCTGCTCGATTTAAAAAATTCACTGAACCTCCTAAATGGGTTATCCCCGATGATTTTTAACCACAGAAAATTTGGATGAAAGGGAATTGCCGTCTAAAAATTCAGATAAGTATAAACTTATTTTGTTCTTCAGAATTTTTTGCCGCAGAACCAAAAGATTTACGTCAATTCGAGATAAAATCAATGATGTTTAAGAAAATTGGTAGCTATGCGGATATTCATTAGTACTGGTGAAGTTTCTGGAGATTTACAGGGAGGGTTATTGGTTGAGGCACTTTATCGACAGGCTGAAAAACTTAATCTTGTTCTAAAAGTTGAGGGTTTGGGGGGTAACAAAATGCGATCCGCAGGTGCTAATATTATCGCCGATACTACCGCCATTGGTTCCGTGGGTTTATTAGAATCTTTGCCTTTTATTGTCCCTACATTGCAAATTCAAAAAAAAGCCAAAAAATACTTAGGAGCCAATTTACCTGATATTATCGTCTTAATTGATTATTTAGGACCCAATTTAGCGATCGCATCCTATTTAAAGCAAAAATTTCCAAAAATCCCGATAATTTGGTATATAGGTCCACAATTTTGGGTTTGGACACCATTAGGGCAAGATGTTAACCAATTAGTTGCTTTTACCGATAAATTACTGGCAATTTTTCCCGAAGAAGCTAAATTTTATCAAGAAAAAGGCTTAAGTAGTACCTATGTTGGCCATCCCCTAATCGATCGCATCAAAAATGCCCCGACAAGAGAAGAGGCAAGAAAAAAAATAGGGATTCAAGAAACAGAAAAAATGATTGTTTTATTACCAGCATCTCGTCAACAAGAATTAAAATATTTATTACCAGTGATGTTAAAATCGGCAAAAAAACTTCAAGAAAGAATACCTTTTGCTTGTTTTTATTTACCGATTTCTTTACCCAAATATCGATTGCAAATTGAAAGTTTAATCACACAATATCAAGTCAATATCAATCTATTTGAAGGAGAAACTTTAGAAGTTTTAGCAGGAGCAGATTTAGCCATAACTAAGTCAGGCACAGTAAATTTAGAATTAGGATTATTAAAAATTCCCCAAATCGTGATATATAAAGTTAATGTCTTTACTATTTGGATAGCACGTAAAATTTTGCGATTTTCAATTCCTTTTATGTCTCCCGTAAACTTAGTTTTAATGAAAGAAATAGTGCCAGAATTATTACAAGAAAAAGCCACTGCAGAAAATATTTTTAACCTTTCTTTAGAGCTATTATTTAACGAATCTCGGCAACAAAAATTACAATCAGAATATCAAATGATGATCCAAACTCTCGATAATGGAGTCGATTGTGTTAGTGATAAAGTTGCCCAAGAAATTTTACAATTTACGAATTACTCATGAAAGACAATAAGATAAATCAAAATAACGGGGATTGACAAAGCTAAATTCTATTCCCTAAGATTAAAAGGAGTCACTATTAAAAAAATTTTCTTCCTCAGGTAGTGGATTGATCTTTTGTTCACTTTGATTCATCAATAACCAGTAAAATAAACCAAAAGTCATTACGGCGATCAGACCAAAAACTAACGATCCATCTCCTTCATGCCAATATACAAAGGCTTCCCGTTCTCCTCTCCCTATGAGAATAGCCATTAACACCACCCGAAAAGCATTAATCATAAACCCGGTGATAATAGCGATCAACGGTACGATATATTGATATTTTTTAGCAATGGGGAACATGATTAAACAAATAACGGATAAACCTAAGACGTAGGTCATTGATTCGACTCCCGAACAACCCTCATAAACTTTGACGCTACCTTGTCGTAGGTGAATAAAAACCCCATCTAAAACCAGATCGAATCCTAAATAATGAAGAATAAAAGAAGATACTTTAGCGGTTATGGGAGAAATATTGGTAAAGGAGTTCAAGATAACCCTAGGGACACCTAGAAAAAAGATAATTAGTAATTCTCCTCGAAATTGTTTCAATCCGTAAAAACCTGAAGCGATTAAACTTATACCTAAAGAGAAGATAAAAGGTGCAAGACTCAGAAGATTATTTTCTTTTTCTGTGGGAATTGATCTGCTGACAAATAAAGTCCATCCAATCAATAAAATACCCAATAGAGTAGGCCATAATTCACTTTTAAATTTCAATTCCTGACGTCTATCCCATAACAAAGAATAAACTGCTAACCAAAATAAAGCACTCATCCCGGCATGGGCAATGTTATCCATTTTCCAAAAAATCGTCAAATTTATAATTACTAAAGCTGACAATATTACCCACATCCAAAAGCCATAACTCTTAACTAATACTTGAGGATCTACTTTTTCTGAGTTCATATCAATAACATATTTTCATCAGTATTTATTTAGATGTATCTTAGCTTTAAAATTCAATACTTGAAAGATTTTTTTACATTTTGAGAAAACAGAAGCAAAAACAATGAGTAGTGATCCATAGGCGAGTAAAATAGTTAGCCTCAAAATAGAGGAGATAAATTTCTGAAGATTCACCGATAGCTTGTTACTCATGATGATAATTCTTTAAAATGCTATGATACCTAGAGCAAAAATTATTAGTTGCCAAAGTCAGGCAAAGTCGAAAAAAGTTAACAATGGGAAAAATTTGGGAATTAGATTTTTATTCACGTCCAATTTTAGACGACAATAACAAGAAACTATGGGAAATTTTGATCTGTGAAAGTCCTACTTCCATCGATACTGATCTTAAGTCTTTATTCCGTTATTCCCAATTCTGTTCTAACACTGAAGTTAATTCTCTGATTCTTAAACAGGCGATCGCTACTGCCATGGAAAAATCAGGAGAAACCCCCAATAAAATCCGTTTTTTTCGTCGTCAGATGAACAATATGATCATCAAAGGTTGTGAAGATGCAGGAATAGCTGTATTTCCCTCCCGTCATACCTACGCCTTAAATCAGTGGCTAGAAGAAAGAATGGATAATTTTTATCCACAACAACAGGGATATGACGAAAAAGCTCGACAATCAAGTACCGTGCAATATCCCCAAAGTAACGCCATTAATCTTCCCGATGCACTAAAAGGTGATAAAAAAGATCAATGGGCATTAGTGAGTCTTTCTGCTGATGAGTTAGCCGATATGAAAGAATGGGATATTGGTTTCGGTGAAGCCTTCCCTCTAACAATGGCAAATATTAAACCTGATACCATAATACCAGGCTTAATTATCTTCTCTCAACGGGCGTTACCGTTAGCAGGATGGATGTCAGGCTTAGAATTAGGTTATCTGCGCCTAGAAAAGAGTCAATTCCCGAAAATCTGTTTAGAAACAGGGGTTAGTGATAGTTGGATTCTTGCCAATCTAACGGATAAAGCCACCTTAGCAGAAGGAGAAGGTTTTGAATCTGCCAAAAAACAAGCTAACGGTGTCCACTTTTTGGCTGTACAATCTTCCCCAGAATCTGAATCTTTTGCCGCTTTTTGGCTACTGTTGGACAATTGACCATTAACCATTAATAATTAACAACTATCAACCATATATTATTTATTATGAGTAAAAGAACAATTATTACAGGAACGGGCATTCCCCTTATCGGTAATGATATTGATACCGATCGCATTATCCCCGCCCGTTTTTTACGGTGTGTAACCTTTGATGGTTTGGGAGAACAGGTGTTTGCTGATGATAGAAGTGCTATGAATGGAGAACATCCCTTCGATTTACCCCCATATCAAAATGCAAAAATTTTAGTTGTCAATGCCAACTTTGGTTGTGGTTCAAGTAGAGAACATGCCCCTCAAGCCATTGCCCGTTGGGGAATAGAAGCTATTGTGGGAGAAAGTTTTGCGGAAATATTTTTCGGGAACTGTTTGACGATGGGTATTCCTTGTGTTAGTACTTCTTCTGGTAATATTAAGAGCATTCAAAATTTAGTACAGGAAAACCCTCAAATTACCCTGACTTTAGACTTAGAAAGTTTACAAGTGCAATGTGGACATTGGAGTAGTACTGTAAAAATGGATTCTGGTGCTAGAAATATGCTAACAACAGGGAAATGGGATACTTGTGGTTTATTAACTAAAAATATCGAGGAAATTAAGACTACGGCGACAAAATTACCTTATTTAACGTGGTAAACTTTCAAATCTAAAAAAGACCGTTTTTCCTTTGTATCATTTTCCTTGTCTCACCCTCACCGAAATATTAAAAACTTACCCTTGTGAGATTCACCCACTCCAAATCTTAACTTACATTAATTTAATTAATCCAGGAATTTCCTGATATTCACTAGTAATTATTACCTCTTTTTCTGATAAAGATTCAGTAAGAGAGGTTAAAGATACCACTCGATTTAAATGTTGAGGAATTTGATCAGTTATAATTTTGGCTTGATTATTATTCATTGAAGATTTAATGTTATTTGGATCTAAAAAATAGAGAATAATTGGCTTATTTTTTACTTGATTTAATGATTGAATAAATTGTTCTTTATTTATAGTTGAGAAATCACTAATGCTTATTAAGATTACTTTGGTTGAATCATCTTTATTTAGGGTATTCAACCACAAATTCCAGTCGATTTCTATAAAATTAGAATTTCCTAGGTTGATAATGATAGATTCACCTAAGTTATTTCTTTGTAAAAATAAGGCTAATTCACTACTAATTACACTGTCACCATAGTTAATAATACCTATGTTTCCTGATTGATAAACACTAGCATTTCTTACGCCACAACAAAGTTTCTCAGGGATTAAAATTCCCGCTTGAGAAGTGCCCAATATTTTAACGTTTTTACTATTAGCTTGTTGAAAAATTTTAACTAAATCTAAGGGAGGGATATTTTCCGAGTTAATAATTAGTTGTTTTATTCCCGCGTCTATGGCTTCATAACTTGCATCTAAAACATTATAGGCATCGCTAAAAATAATTGTGGTGTTTATTTCTGGATATGCGGCGATCGCTTCTGTAACTAAATCAAAAACAGGGATATTTTCAATAGTTTCTCCCATATATTCATCAGCAACACCAGCCATAAAATTAACATTATCTAAATTAGACTCTTGTAGATAAGTTAATGCTTTTGGTTGATCAATACCTTGTATTAATATCTTCTGATCGAAATTCCAAACCATGATTTTTCATCTATATTATAATAAAATTTTTTTTCGAACTCATTTTCAGACTAATACAGATAATTGATCTAACACCCCTTGTCTTGCCCATTGGTCAGCGTATAAAATATCATCTAAACTCGGTTCAGATTTATTTTGTGCCGAGAAGCCATCGCAAACAGACTCAATTAAACGAGGAATATCGAGAAAAGCAATTTTTTCTTGTAAAAATAAAGCTACCGCTTGTTCGTTAGCCGCATTCAATACCGCAGGAAGACAACCTCCAGACCTTCCTGCCGCATAGGCTAACTGCATACAAGGATATTTATGATGATCCGGTTCTCGGAAGGTTAAACTGCCGACTTTAATTAAATCCAAAGTTTCCCAATTGGTAGGAATGCGATCGGGATAAGATAAAGCATAGAGTAACGGTAAACGCATATCTGCCCACCCTAATTGAGCTAGCACAGAAGTATCTTGTAACTCTATCATGGAATGAATAATGCTTTGAGGATGAATAACAATATCAATATTATCGTAATCTAAACCAAATAAATAATGAGCTTCTATAACTTCTAAACCTTTATTCATCAGGGTAGCAGAATCAATGGTAATCTTTTGCCCCATAGACCAATTAGGATGTTTTAAAGCATCTTTAACGGTTACATTGGCTAGTTTTTCTACGGGCAAATCTCGGAATGAACCACCAGAAGCAGTTAAAATAATTTTTCGTAAACCTTTTTCGGGGATACCTTGCAAACATTGAAAAATCGCTGAATGTTCCGAGTCAGCGGGAAGTAATTTAACACCATACTCTTTGACCAAAGGTAACACTATGGGACCACCAGCGATCAAGGTTTCTTTATTGGCTAAGGCAATATCTTTTCCAGCCTTGATAGCGGCAATAGTAGGCAATAATCCTGCACATCCCACTATACCAGTAACGATACTTTCGGCATCCCCATAACTGGCGACTTCGCAAATAGCCTCTTTTCCCGCTAATAAAATCGGTTGCGGATTTACATTGGCGATGGCATTTTTTAAGTCTGATAATTTGGCTTCACCTTGAATCGCCACAATTTGAGGTTTAAACTCTCTGATTTGTTCCGCTAATAAAGTAGTATTATTTCCGGCGGCTAGTCCAACCACTTGAAAGCGATGGGGATGATCTCTTACTATATCTAAAGTTTGAGTACCGATGGAACCCGTTGAACCCAGTATGGAAATTAACTTCATAATTTAATACATTATTTTGGCTATGAATATCTTACCATCTGAGTTAGGAGTTCGGAATTTGGAGACAAGAAGACTAGTACATTTATAAATCAATCAAGTTCTACAGTATCAGCATAGCTATAAATTTCAATCCCGAATTCTTGAGCTAATTGATTAATTGTTGCCAAAACTGAAAGTGCTAAATCTGATGATAAACTGATGTTAACCCCGAACACCGAACCCAACTATTATGGATTTATTAGAATATCAGGCTAAACAATTATTTGAGCAAGTGGATATTCCTATCTTACCGTCTCAATCCATTGCCGATCCCAGTGAATTAAAAAACTTACACATCCCCTACCCCATTGTTTTAAAGTCTCAAGTCTTGGCCAGTGGTAGGGCAAAAGCAGGAGGTGTTAAGTTTGTCGAAAATACCATCGATGCCATCGCCGCTGCTCAATCTATTTTTCATTTACCCATAGAAGGAGAATATCCGGAGGTAATCTTAGCAGAGGCTCGTTATGATGCCGAAAATGAGTTATTTTTAGCGATTATGCTTGATTATAGCCTAAAAAAACCTGTTTTATTGGGATCATCCCATGGTGGGATTAACATTGAAATCCTGTTAGATAATTTACAAACTTGTGTTGTGGAGGAAGAATTTTCGCCCTTTTATGCCCGTCGTTTGGTAAAACAAATGGGTGTAACGGGAAAAGCCATCGCTTCTATAAGCAAAATCATCGAAAAAATGTATGGTTTATTTATCACTCATGATCTCGATATTATCGAAATTAATCCTTTAGCTATTAATGCCAATGGTGAGGTAATGGCTTTAGATGGAAAAATCCGAGTGAATGATTATGCCTTGAATCGCCATCCTCATTTGCTTAAATCTCTCACCAGAGAAACTGATCAAATCTCCTCAACAATTAATCAATCCCATCGTAAAAATTCGACCATTACAGAAGTTAATAAACCGATTTTATTGAATTCTGAGAGTAATTTGGCGATTATTTCCGATAACGTTGATTTAGGAATTTTGACAATTAATTCTTTTATTTCTCAAGGACAAAAAATAAATAGTTGTTATATTTTACCTTCTGAAAACCATGAGGGAGACCAAGAAAACGTTAATGATCTATTTTCCAGTATTATTAATACATCTGCCATTAAAGTTGTTATGATCAATCTTTGTATTTTAGGGGATATTGTTGATTTATTTATTCAAAAAATAGGAAAATATTATCAAAAACAAAGGATGATGTCATCCCCTCGTAGTGATGATAGAGCGGATAGAGCTACAGGAGTGAGGTTGTGGAAAACTCAACCATCCCTAACGAGAAAATCCTCTAAACCTACTAGAAAAATTGATTGGATTTTGCGAATTACTTCATCTAATGTGACTATACATCAAGAAACATTGAACGGATTACCGATTCATTGCATTGGTGAATTAGAAAACGCGATCGCACTAACAATTCAACATTGTCAATTAGCAATAGATAAAGAGGATTTGAGTTGAGCGAAACCCCAGAAAGTAATCAGGTAATAGTTTGAGAATTTATAAAGTTTTATTGCATTATTAGTCAAAAAAAAGTGTTATATAATAACATATTCTGAATATATAAAATCTCATCATATTTTCAGAGGATTAATATTATATGACTAGAAGAAAAACTGGAACAACCACTGGTTTAATGACTCCTAAATCAAAAGTAAATTTGTCTCTTACCAGTAAAGCAACGGAAACCTTGGAGACTCTTATTAAACAAACAGGTTTAACTAAATCAGCTTTATTTGAAAGTATTTTAAGTGGTACTATTTCCATTTCTGGTCATCATGCGCATAAAACGCTCAAAATCACTGGAGAAGCTGATTCTTTAACGAGGGAATTAAGGGAAAATGATGAGGAAAATAAGGTTTCTCAAGAGGATGATCAGGCAAACAGTGAAAATGCTAATAATGTAATTCGTCAAGAATTAGAGCAACAGAAACAACATATTGAAAGTTTAGAAAAACAAGTTGTTATACAAGAAAAATTAGTGGCAGAAAAAAATCAAGTCAACGAGTCACTAACTAAAGAATTAGAGGCAAAATTAGCTAGACTTAAGTCATTAGAATCCGAGTTAAACCAGAAGGAAGAAAATAATAAAAATAAGAATGAATTGACATCTCTTGAGCAAAAATTAGGGGAAAAAGAGACACAATTAAAGGAGTTAAAACGACAACTAGATGAACTACATTTGACTCTAAAAACCAAAGAAGATGAGTTAACCCAGTTATTAGATAGTAAAACGACAGTGATTGGGAAATTGAACCACAAAATTAACCTTTTTGAAAAGCAAATATCTGAAGCCAATAATAAGGATAAATTATTACAAAATAAATTAAATGATGTTGAAAAACAGTTACAACAAACTCAAGTTCGACATAATAATTTACAAGCAGAATTGACAGCAAAAAATAATTTTACTGATTCTCTTAATCAAGAGTTATCTAAACAAAAAAATATCATTCTCCAGTTACAGAAAAAAATAAATATACAAACGCAAACCATTCAAAAATTAGAAATAGAAAAAAATCAAGTCCGTTCTAATTATGAACAGAATCAACGTTCTCTTGTCAGTAAATTAACTAATATTAAAGGGCAACAAGAAATCACTATTCGTGAGTTAGAGTTGCGAATTGCCGAGTTAGAAACCCTTGCCACTATCGGCGAAAAAACTCTCAATAAATGGCGATGGAAAATGTATAATTAATTAGGGTTTGATAATGGATAATTACCCTAGATTAAATCAGCGGATAAGGACTTAATATTATGAAAACCCTAAGCTAATTACTGATAGATTTAGTATGTTTAACCTCGATAATCGTATGCACATTACCTCTGGGGTAAAAATCGCCTTTTACATTAATAGATAAAGGGTCACAGGCGGCAACAAAATCATCCAAAATTTGATTAATAGATTCCTCATGAGAAATATAACGATCGCGGTAACGGTTAATATAAAGTTTAATCGCTTTCAACTCTACTACTTTCTCATCGGGGGAATAATTAATATATATAGTGGCAAAATCAGGATAACCAGAAAAAGGGCATTTACAGGTAAACTCAGGGAGAGTGATGCTAACATCATAAACTCTGCCAGGGCGGGGGTTCGGGAAAGTAATTAAACTACCTTCTTCAATGGCTCTTTCACCATATTTTACTTCAGAAATTTGATTTTCAAACATAAATTTAGAACTAGTTAATAAACGACAAAAAAATAGAAACCTAGATTAATTGATACTTAATTATAAACATCAACAATGTAAGTTTCTGGCGGATAATTTTCGTTAATTAAAACTTAACTATCAGTATTAGATTCTTCCTCAGAATTTTCCTCGTCAGCGGATTCTTCCTCTTTAGTCAAACTACCAAAAGGCACTAATTCCACTTGAGTTTTTTCTTGTAACCAATCAAGAGTTTTTTCCGCTAACAAATCATGTCTGACATACTTACGTAATTTTATTTCATCAACATCACGATCTTTGAGGGTTTGTTCAATTTCAATGGTTTTAGCCGTTACTTCCTCATCCCCAACGGTAATAGATTCTTGTTCAGCAATTTTCTCGATAATCAAGGTGGTGTGAAGATTTTTACTGGCTTCAGGTTTAGCTGTTTCACGCATTTTTGTTACCGTCTCTCTAGTGAAAAACTGGTTAACATCCATGCCGTAACTCTGAAGTTGATTAGCCGTTTGTAAAAGAATGTTTTGCACTTCTTCTTCCAACATTGTGTCAGGTAAATCGATAGTGGTATGCTTCAACAATTCCGTTACGATGGCGCCGTGAATATTTTGTTTAGTATCATTAGCGGCTTTTTCTCGATATTGTTTTTCTAAAGACTCTCTTAACTCTGCCATAGTCTGAAACTCGCTCACTTCTTGGGCAAAATCGTCATCCAATTCTGGTAATTCTTTCTCTTTCAAATCCTGGAGACTGACAGTAAAAATAACCGTTTCTCCGGCTAAATTCGCTTGAGAGTAATCTTCGGGGAAAGTTAAAGTAAGTTTTTTCGTTTCCTCAACAGCCATTCCCACAATACCCTCCACAAAACCAGGGATAAACTTCCCCTCACCCAATTCCACTTGATACTCTTTCGCTTCAGTACCGGGGATAACCTCACCTTCTTCCCCTTCAGTTTCGCAAGGTTTACGTCCTACAAAATCAATCACCACAACATCGCCCATTTGTGCACCACGGTTTTCAACAGGGATTAAAGTAGCTAATCTTTGACGACGTTCATCAATTAATTTATCGACATCTTCAGCATTATAAAGAACTTCCTCCGCTTTTACTTCCAGGCCCTTATATTGTCCCAAAGTGACTTCAGGGGGCACATCCACTGCCGCTTGAAAAGTTAAACTTTCGCCGGGTTGATATCGATTAATTAAATCTTCAAAATCAGAGCGTAATTTATAATTACCCAAAACATTAATGGATTCTTTTTCAATCGCTTTTTGTAAAGTATCTTGGATTAATTCCTCTAAAACAGCTGCTTTTATTCTCTGACTACCTAAGCGTTGCAATAAAATCGGACGAGGCACTTTTCCTTTACGAAAGCCAGGAATATTGGTGGTTTTAGCTATTTCTTTAACAACTTTTTCGTAAGTATTTTTTGATGTTTCTGCAGGAATCTCGATTTCTAAACCGATTTGACTAGCAGGAAGTTTCTCCTGAGTTATTTTCATAAAAATTACTATTTTTTGCTTTTAACGAATCGCACTTTACGATAACAATTTATATTCATACTTGTTTAGCAGAGCAAATTTGCCCAACCTTCCCAGCATATCACAAATGAGAATTGCTGAACAGGTCTTGCTTTAGTTGATTTTTAACTCTGTTTTCAGTTAACATTAAGGTTTGCTCTATAATCAGGAAGAACATAAAATATGGCTGGATCCCAATTAAATGCAGATGTGTGGATTAGTGAATACATTACTCCCTATGATATATATGTTCACGGTGTCACTAGCATTCTCGCCCACAAGAAAACTCCCTATCAAGAAATGTATATTGTGGAAAGTGGTGCTTATGGAAAGGCTTTAGTATTAGATGGTAAATGGCAATCTTGCACCGGGGATGAGTTTTTATATCATGAAGCATTAGTACATCCAGCAATGGTTAATCATCCTAATTCCGAGAATGTTTTGATTTTAGGAGGAGGAGAAGGTGCAACCACTAGGGAAGTTTTCCGTTGGAATGCCGTTAAAAAGGCGATGATGGTGGATATTGATGGGGATGTAGTAGAAGCCTGTCGTCAACATTTACCGGAAATGCACCAAGGTTCTTTTGATGATCCTCGTTTAGAATTAATTATTGGTGATGCTTTCAAAGTTTTAGATACTAGCGAACAAAAATGGGATATTATTATTTCTGATTTGTCGGATCCCATCGAAGAAGGTCCTTCTTTTCAACTGTTCACCCAAGAATATTTTTCTCAATTAAAGCAGGTTTTACGGGAAAATGGCATTGTTGTAATACAAGCAGGACCGATCGCCCCAGCAAATCTTTACATTCACGGGCGTTTAGTAAATACTCTTAAGGCGGTCTTTAGTAACGTTCACTCTTATTTTGCCCCAACTTGCACTTATGGCTCGTCATGGGGCTTTGCGATCGCCTCAGAATCAACATTGGACACCCGTCCTGATCCCGACAAAATCGATCGTTTATTAGAACAAAAAACCACCCACGATTTTCGTTCTTTTGATGGTATTAGCCTGTTAGGAATGTTACAAACTCCGGGTTATGTCAGACAGTGTATTGAAAAAGAAACGGAAGTTTATACTACTACTAAACCCCCTAAGTTTTTTGGTAAGGGAGTTAATAATTAATAATTAATAAATTATCAATTAGACATCTCCAAAAATTTATGATTCTTTCATTATAAGCATTTGAAACCTTTTTACTCCTAGGGCGATCGTTAGCTGAAAAGCTTATTACTTCGTCAAAAATCAGGAAAAAGTTAATTTTTTGGCGATCGCCCGTCTTTGTTAGCGATCGCCTCTCCTCTTAAAGTCTATGAAATTTCCTATGCACAATCAAAATTCTAGCTGTAACCTCTTGACTTTCAATACAGTATCTACAAAAGCGAGATCACCATCTGGTAGTGCGATCGCACTGAGCGCTCAAGCTTCAACCTACAAGATCGACTATTATACTACATTTCATTAAAATAAATCTGAATGTGAACCTGAACGCACTAGAAAAAGATGGGTTTCTGAGGTTTTATAAATTAAAAGCCAGTCTGGTTCTATATGACAATCTCTATATCCGTTCCAATTTCCTATCATAGCGTGATCTTTATATTTGGGTTCTAGTTCTTGATTTTCGAGTAATTTGTCAATCACAGCTTTAAGTTTGTCCATATCTTTGCCACGTTTTTGTAGCCGTTTGATGTCTTTTTTGAAGCGATTTTCAAAAATGGGCGTTCGCATTAAATTCCTAATTCATGATAAAGCTCATTTTTATTGTCGCAAGCGGTTAAGTTTTTTTGTTCTTCGATATTCTTAATAGCTTGTTGTGTTTCCTCATTTAAATCATTAATTGTATAAGTTCCTTCTTCAATTCGTTTTTCTTTTTCAGCTTGTTGTAAAAATTCATCTAGATGTTTTTGTATATAGATTGCAAGGGTATTTTGTTGCTCTTGAGAAAGCCGTGAAATTTGCTCAAAGGTTTCTTGGATTAATTTAGTCATGGATTATCTTTCCTAAACATTTTTGGTTGATAGAATTGTAGCAAAAATAACAAGCGATCGCTTGTTATGTAGGAGGTACTAAAGACAACGTAATACATTAAAAATCAACATTGAGGGTGGTGCGATCGCTTTTCCCCTTCAAGCAATCTCTAGCTTTTTCAGCTTTCTAATTTCCTGATAGCGATCGCTTTGCTTGGTTTGCCACAGGTCATAGTTAGTCTGCATTTGTAGCCAAGATTCTGCAGAACCTCCTAACACTCTTTCTAGTCTAAATGCCATTTCAACACTGACTGAACTTTTTCCTGAGACTAGACGGGAAAAGGTTGGCGCTGATACACCTAAAGCCTCTGCCACCGCTCTTAAACTCATGTCAGATGCTTCTATGTATAGCTCTTTTATCACTTCCCCAGGATGCATGGGGTTATACATTTCCATCAATGATAATCCTCATAATCAAGTACATACACATCTCCATCCCGAAACTCAAATGTTAATCGCCAGTTTCCAGATACTGATATTGCATAACGGCCTTTATATTCCCCTTTTAATTGATGCAGATTAAACCCTGGTCGATTCAGGTCATCCTTGCGGACTGCTGATTCCAAAATAGAAGGGATTCTGTTTATTACAATTATATATTACCGGGAACTCTCTCAATTCTCAACGGGCGATCGCTAATCTGTTAAGATTGTGTAAATTAGATTTAATTTCTAAAGATCAAGAATGATAAGGAAAAGCATTTATAATTATTATTATCATTATTTTTGATTATGTCTGAATATGAAAATTTTAGAGTTAGTGAAGAATTTATCCATCTTTGTGAGACACAATTAAACTTACTTTTACATAATTTTTTAGTACAAGAAAGTGCCATTTATTTGACAAATTCCAGTAATGGTCAAACGCCGAAATTAATTCCCATTTTAGTGTACCCAAATTCGGCTTCTTCCTCCTCCCGATTTAACTCTTTACCTATTTTACCATCAACATCCGTAAGAGAAACATTTAATGACGTTGTAAATGGTTCTTTTCAGTCTCAAGAAATAACCACTTATACCCCTAATTCTAGTTCTCCTCATCAATTAATTTTACCACTGATTTATCAAGATTTAGTGTTAGGTCTATTAGCAACAAAAAGAAAAGCTTTACCTTGGCAACAAAAGGAAATTTTACTAATAAAAGAAATCGCTAAAACCATCACTTTAGCCCGTATTATTGAACAAAAACAACAATTAACAGAGATTAAATTAACTCAACTAGAAAAATTAAGGATATTAGAAAATAATCACATTGACGATTTTTTACATCAACTGCGCAACCCTCTCACCGCTATTGGCACTTTTGCTAAATTATTACTGAAACGTCTGTTACCCAAGGAAGCCAATTATCAAATTTCTGAAAGTATCGTTAGAGAAAGCGACCACATGAAAGACCTAATTGCTGGTTTTAGTCAACAATGGGAAAGATTGAACAACGGTGAAATTTTAGCTTTAAATGACACAGAATCTACCGGTTTCTTTTTAACAGAAAAAATCAAAAAATCAGACAAAATTGATATTCAAAAAATAGTAAACCCTTTAATTATAAGTATTAAAGCCATTGCTGAAGAAAAAAATATTCAAGTATTGACAAAGATTAATGATCACTTATCCTTGGTTTATACCGATGAAAAAGCCCTCAGAGAAATTCTTAATAATTTATTAGAAAATGCTGTTAAATATACTCCTATAAATGGTAAGATTTTATTAGAAATTAATCAAGATGAATCTGAATTAATCATCAAAATTAGCGATACAGGTTACGGTATTCCTATAGAAGATCAACAACATATTTTTGAGAGACATTATCGGGGTATTCAAAGTCAAGGTCCCATTTATGGGAGTGGTTTAGGTTTATCAATTGTCAAGAAACTATGTGATAAAACAGGTATAAAAATAACCTTAACTAGCCCTTATTATTGGATAAAAAATCAGCAGGAAAAAGGAACACAATTTTCTTTATTTATACCTAATAAATAGGTAAACAAAAAACCCTTCACGGTTTATAAGAGTGTCGAAAAATAGGTTTGTAGTCAACCCTTTAGAATTTATAAAAACATCGAAAAAGAGTTAAATACCTTGTCACGAACTAAGATTATTTGAGATTAATGATTAAGACACATTAGGGTATAATAAATAAAGATATTTTTTACAGTCAAAAGAGTCAAATGGAAGCAATGAAAATCGGTATTATTGGCGGTAGTGGTTTATATAAAATGGAAGCCTTACAAGACATTGAAGAAATTAGCCTTAATACCCCTTTTGGTAAACCCTCTGATAATTTGATCGCCGGCACATTAGATAATACTAGAGTAGTTTTTTTAGCCCGTCATGGAAAAAGCCATCATTTTTTACCCACGGAATTACCTTTTCGAGCTAATATTTACGCCTTAAAACAGTTAGGTGTTGATTATATTGTGTCAGCTTCCGCTGTTGGTTCACTCCAACAATACATTCAACCTCTGGATTTTGTCATACCTGATCAGTTTATCGATCGCACAAAAAATCGTCAATCAACCTTTTTCGGAGATGGCATCGTCGCACATATCGGTTTCGGTCATCCAGTTTGTAACCAATTAGGAGACGTTATCGCCGAAGCCGTCAAAAATTTGAACCTCCCTAAAATCAGCTTACATCACGGGGGCACTTATGTCTGTATGGAAGGTCCAGCATTTTCCACCATTGCCGAGTCTAATTTATATCGTAGTTGGGGTGCGAGTATTATTGGCATGACGAATTTAACGGAAGCCAAACTGGCAAGAGAAGCGGAAATTGCCTACGCTACCCTAGCCTTAGTTACCGACTATGACTGTTGGAATCCCGAACATGATCACGTTACCGTTGAAACTATTATCTCTAATTTACATCAAAATGCCATTAACGCTCAAAAAGTCATCAGAGAAACGGTAAAATTAATTAATAATAATCCTTTTATTAGTGATGCTCATTCAGCCTTAAAAACTGCTATTCTAACGCCTTTAGATAAAGCGCCCAGTGACACTAAAGAAAGATTATCATTGTTATTGAAAAAATATCTTTAACAATTAGGAATTAATAATTTATAAGTAAAAAAATGAAACTAAAAAACATTATTATTATTATTATAGTATGTGTCAGTTTTTTGTTAAATTTTAGCCTAAAAGTTGAGGCAAATAATGACATTAAAACTGTAAATGTTAGCTTAGGAAATGTTCAAGGAGAATTAAAGTTTATTCCTAATCAATTTGATTTTAAAGCAGGACAAAAATATAAATTAATTCTCGATAATCCTAGTCCTGAAAAACATTATTTTACCGCAAAAGATTTTGCTGATGCTAGCTGGACGCAAAAAGTACAAGTGGGAAAAGTAGAAGTAAAAGGGGCAATTCATGAATTAGAATTAAAACCAGAAGGTACAGCCGATTGGGTTTTTATTCCCGAAAAACAAGGAATTTATCAATTATATTGCTCCATTAAAGGTCATAAAGAAGCTGGAATGATTGGAAAAATTACTATTAATTAATACCAAAATGTAACCAGAAATTAGAATGAAAAATTTACGAAATTTATTGTTTAATTCGACGAGAAATAAGCGAGATAATCCCCCCAAAACAAAAGGACTTCCTCCCATGAAAAAAAGTCCTAAAGGTATTGAAATTAAAAACGAGGCGGAAATCGAAATCATGCGTGTTTCGGGGAAAATTGTCGCTACTGTGTTAAAGGAAATTAGTGAAATTACAAAACCCGGTATGACAACAGCAGATTTAGATGGGTATGCCGAGAAAAGAATTAGAGAAATGGGTGCAGCCCCCAGTTTTAAAGGTTATCATGGTTTTCCCGCCTCTATTTGTGCCTGTGTTAACGAAGAAGTTGTGCATGGTATTCCTAACCCTAAAAAAGTCATTCAAATGGGGGATATAGTTAAAATCGACACGGGCGCATTTTATAATGGTTTTCACGGTGACTCCTGCATTACTTTTCCCGTTGGCAAAGTGAAAAGAAGCACTGTAAAATTATTAAAAGTCGCTGAAACTGCTATGTATAAAGGTATTGACCAGGTGAAGGCTGGTAAGTATTTAATGGATATAGCCGGGGCAATTCAAGACTACGTGGAAAAAAATGGTTTCTGTATCGTTGAGCATTTTGTAGGGCATGGTATAGGACGAAACTTACATGAAGAGCCTTCCGTATTTAATTTTCGGACGAGAGATTTACCTAATGTGCAATTAAAGGCGGGAATGACTTTAGCCATTGAACCCATTATTAATGCTGGTAAAAAACACACTCGTACTTTAAAGGATCGTTGGACGGTTGTAACTACAGATAAACAACTTTCCGCACAGTTTGAGCATACAGTCTTAGTTACTAATGATGGTTATGAAATTTTAACCTTGAGAAATTGATTAAGGGACTTAGGTTTGATAACATACCGATTATTTAGCTATTTATTTGAGAATTTAATAAATCATGACACAAGTCAATACTGTTGCCGACAAAACGGCTTTGATTAATCAAGCTACGGTTTTGATTATCGATAAAATTAAAAATGCGATCGCCAAGAATAATATTTGTACTATGGCCTTAGCTGGAGGAAGTACCCCTAGACCCATTTATGAAGCTATTGCCGAGAGTGATTTGCCTTGGGATAAAATTCATGTATTCTGGGGTGATGAACGTTATGTATTGCCCACCCATGCCGACAGTAACGAAAAAATGGCACGAGAAGCATGGTTAGATAAAGTCAATTTTCCAGCAGGGAATATTCATCCCATGCCAACTACTGGTAATAACCCAGAAGCGGATGCACAAAAACATGATCAACAGTTACTCGACTTTTTCGGTATCACTTCAGGTTTTCCCACTTTTGATATTATTCTCTTAGGCATGGGGGATGATGGTCATACTGCTTCTCTTTTTCCTCATACTCACGCCTTACAGGTATGGGATCGTCTAATTACAGTGGGGAATAAAGGGGATAGTTTAAGATTAACTTTCACTGTACCATTGATTAATCAGGCGGATTGCGTTATTTTCTTGGTGTCAGGCACTAATAAACAAGAGGCTTTACAGCAGGTTTTTAGTGACACGGGAGACACTGATCAATATCCCAGTAAACTAATTAAACCTCAAGGAGAGTTAATCTGGTTTATCAGTAATTAGCAGTTATCAATTATCAATTATCAATTATTTAATTCTTATGATTATTTGTCCTAGTTGTGGTGCTTTTGTTGAAGATAAAGTTAATAAATGTCCTGAATGTGGTTTGAATTTAGAACAAAGCCGATTAGATTCAGAGAATAATGAAGACATGGCCAATATTGTGATGGCAGTTGTCGATGAATCGGAGATTATTAGTGAAATTATCACTGATTTGAAAAATATTGATAGTCTTGATGGGGATGGGTTTACCACAAACTCACCCTCCATAATTACTGACATCCTTAATGACGGTAAAACTCAGATTCAGTCACTGAAGGCAATCCTTACCCATGTACAAACTAATATCACCATAGATATACCAGTAGAATTAACAGTAGTTCATATCGGTAAACCCAATGGAAAAAGTCCTCCCGATATAGACGTGTCTGGTTTCCCTAATTCTCAGGTAGTTTCTCGTATCCATGCTGATATTATTCAACTCGATGATACTTTTTATATCGAAGATACAGGTAGTGCTAATGGAACTTATATAAATCATACTCCTTTAGTCACTGGCAACCGACACCGTTTAAAATCTGGCGATCGCATTGCATTGGGAAAAGAGGATAAAGTTAGTTTTATTTTCGATTTTAAAATGTAAAATTGATTTCTAAATTGCTTGATTTAAGCCCCTAAATCCCCAAGTCTGGGGACTTTTAAACTGTCTCACTCCCCCAAAGTTGAGGGCAGGGGGGATAAATCTCTTAATTACCTAGTTATCTGCGTTATACTATGTATAATTAAATTAAGGTAGTAACGATGGATATTGAATTAAGAAAATGGGGTAATAGTCTTGGTTTAAGGATTCCTCATCCCATAGCGAAAAGTTTCGATTTGGATGATAATTCCATCGTCGAGTTAATCGAATGTCAAGATAGCCTTATTCTCAAGAAAAAGAAAAATTCCCTCACCCTTGACGAATTATTAGCTAGTATTCCTAATGATTTTGAATATCCCGACGATATAGCTGATTTTGTGGATAGTAAACCTTTAGGAAAAGAGTTAATTTGAGGTTAACCGATGAATATTCAGCGTGGGGAGATTATTCGAGTTAACTTAAATCCTACCACTGGCAGAGAACAATCGGGTAATGCTCGTCCTTGTTTAGTATTGAGTCACACAAAATATAATAACATTCGTCACGGTATCGTAGTGGTTATGCCCATTACGAGTACTTTAAAACCTGACATAAAGATGATGATCCCGATCCCAGAAGGTTATAAGATAAAAGGGTCAGTTATCACCGAACAAATTAGAACATTGGATCTGAGTAAACGTTGGTGGGTAACCACAGAAGAAATATTACCCTCAGATTTTGTTGATTCTGTTGTTAAAACTTTTGCTCTAATTATTGCTTCTTCTTAATTATTGTGTAATGGCATTTTGATTCACCAACGCCGTAGAATGAATTTCTAATCCTAAATCCGAAAAATATGTTTTGGCGTAAATTTACCAAAGATAAAATGGCGATCGCAGGATTATTAACCTTAGCTTTAATTATCGTTAATATCCTCTTTTTACCGATTATTTATCAAACTCCCATTGATACCATTGACTTTACTCAATCCACTTTACCCCCCAGTTGGCAACATCCTTTTGGAACAAATGACCTAGGACAAGATCAGTTAGCAAGAGCATTATTTGGCGGTAAAATTTCCTTAACCGTAGGTATTGCCGCTATGGTTGTAGCTATTTCCACCGGGACGATTATTGGGGCCATCGCTGGTTATTATGGTGGTATCCTCGATAATATCTTGATGAGATTGACAGATATATTTTTATCGTTACCACAGTTACCAGTTTTATTATTAGTAGTTTACTTATTTCGAGATGCCGTTAAATCTGTTTTCGGTGCAGAACTAGGAATTTTTTTCCTAGTAGTTTTAATCATTGGTTTATTAAATTGGATGTCGGTGGCGAGATTAGTCAGAAGCTCATTTTTACAACTCAAAGAAAGAGAATTTATCAGTGCTGCCAAAAGTTTAGGGGCAAATTCAGGGCGTATAATCCTAGTGCATATCTTACCCAATGTTGTCAGCGTAATTATCGTCGCCGCAACCTTATCTGTGGGTAACGCCATTATTGTGGAATCTACCCTCAGCTTTTTAGGATTAGGATTTCCTCCAGATATTCCTACATGGGGAAGAATGTTATACGATGCCCAAAATTATTTGACTTCCGCCCCTTATATGGCAATATTCCCCGGATTGGCGATATTTTTTACTGTTTTAAGTATTAATTATATTGGTGATGGACTTAAGGATGCACTTAATCCTAAATAACGTGAGAAGGGCTTGCTTACGCCGATTTTGTCTCCCACTCATGATGGTGGTTATGCAGATCCTGTACCACAAGCTGTAATATTAACAGCGATAGTCATTGGTTTTTCAATCCAAGCGTTAATGTTGGTGGGAGTGATGAAGTTAGCACAAGATAATCCGACTTTGGAGGTCGAGGAAATTGAGAATCAAATAATAAGTAATAAGTAATAAGTAATAAGTGTCAATTATTAAAACAATTATGACTTTAACTAGTTGGACTTTAATTTGGGTGGCTTTGCCTTTTATCAGCGGTTTCGTTATCTACTTATTGCCAAAAATCGATCGCTATCTGACGATTATTACTTTATCTTTAACCGCCATTTATCCTTGTTGGTTACTGCTGAGTGATGCTAGTTTTACTATCACCTTAAAGGATAATTTTGGGGTAAGTTTGATGATTGATAGTCTGAGTGGCTATCTAATTTTAACTAATTGTCTGGTGACGATCGCCGTTACTTTATACTGTTGGCAAAAGCAAAAGAAGGCTTTTTTTTATGCTATCTTGATGATTCTTTATGGTAGTGTGAATGCTTGTTTTATTGGCAATGATTTAATTAGCTTTTATGTTGCCTTGGAAGTAATTAGTATTGCCTCCTTCTTACTCATAGTTTATCCTCGCAATAATTTTTCTATCTGGGTTGGCTTACGTTACCTACTGATTAGTAATACCGCCATGTTGTTTTATTTAGTCGGGGCAATCTTAGAATATCAAGCCCATCATTCCTTTGAATTTCAAGGATTACAAGGCTCCCCTCCAGAAGCGATCGCACTAGTTGTATTAGCATTATTAGTCAAAGGTGGAGTTTTTGTCTCCGGATTATGGTTACCTTTTACTCATTCCTCAGTTGATACTCCTGTCTCCGCTTTACTCTCTGGCATTGTAATTAAAACAGGTATTTACCCCCTTATACGTTTAGCTTTATTGATGAATGAAATGGATTTAATTATTAGCATTTTTGCTGTTATTACGGCTGTCTTTGGCATTACCTACGCCATTTTTGAGAAAGATGTCAAACGAATGTTAGCTTGGAGTACTATTTCTCAAATAGGCTTTATTTTAATAACTCCCTCAACTGCAGGTATATATGCTCTAAGTCATGGCGTTGCCAAGTCAGCTTTGTTTTTAATGTCAGGGGCGTTACCAACGAGAAACTTGAATCAATTGCAAAATCAAAAGATTAGTAGTCAACTTTGGTTGGGTTTAACCTTAGCTAGTTTATCCATTACGGGAATTCCTTTTGTTGTGGGTTTCGTTGCTAAAGTTTTGACTCTTAAGGAGTTAACTTCATGGCAATTCATCGTTATGAATATTGCCGCTGTTGGTACAGCAATCGTTTTTGCCAAGTTTATTTTTCTACCCCATTCATCAGCAGAAAAAGTAAATCAAGACAAGGGTTTTTGGCTAGCAATCATTTTCTTAGTTTTTGGCTTATTTTTGAGTAATTTAATTTATCCCTCAGCTTACTATAATATTTCTAATCTGACTAAATCCTTAATGACGATCGCGATCGGTTGGACTATTTATTTATTGGTCATTAAAAAAATCGTGGTTCATTTACCTCGTGGCTGGGAACAAATCGATCATTTAATCGGGGTTATGAGTTTAACTCTGGTGGGCTTATTCTGGTTAGTAATACCATCTTTATAAAGATTGATTATCTCTGTTATTAGTTGATCGTAATTGACATAGATTTACTTCTATAAGATTATGATTATATATAGATTTTTAAAAATGCTTATGATTATCTTAGAAGGTTTTATTATTGCAAGTATTTTATGTGGTTTTTTAGGGATGGTCTATAAACGTAATCTAGTCATGAAGATTATGGGTATGGACGTAATGAGTACTGGAGTGATTTCTTATTATGTACTGATTGCTTCACGAGAGGGCTTGCTTACGCCGATTTTGTCTCCCACTCATGATGGTGGTTATGCAGACCCTGTACCACAAGCTGTAATACTAACTGCTATAGTCATCGGCTTTTCTATCCAAGCCTTAATGTTAGTGGGGGTGATGAAATTAGCTCAAGATAATCCGACGTTAGAAGTAGAGGAAATCGAAAGGAGTATGACTAAATAATGATGACGGCAACTAGTTGGACTTTAATTTGGGTAGCTCTACCTTTTATCAGTGGTTTTGTGATCTATTTATTGCCCAAAATTGATCGCTATCTCAATCTTATTACCTTAGTTTTGACTACCATCTATCCTTGTTGGTTATTACTGACGGATGCTAACCTGACTATTACCTTAAAAGATAATTTTGGCGTGAGTTTAATGATTGATAACCTCAGTGGTTATTTAATCTTAACTAATTGTCTAGTGACGATCGCCGTGAGTTTTTATTGTTGGCAAAAGCAAAAGAAGGCTTTTTTTTATGCTATCTTGATGATTCTTTATGGGAGTATCAATGTTTGTTTTATTGGCAACGATTTAATTAGCTTTTATGTTGCCCTAGAAGTAATCAGTATTGCCTCTTTCTTGCTGATAGCTTATCCTCGGAGTAATTTTTCCATTTGGGTGGGCTTACGTTACCTACTGATTAGTAATACTGCTATGTTGTTCTATTTGGTAGGAGCCATTTTAGAATATCAAGCTAACCATTCCTTTAAATTTGAGGGCTTACAAAATTCTCCTCCCGAAGCCATCTCCCTGATTTTCGTAGCTTTGCTAGTGAAAGGGGGCATATTTGTATCTGGTTTATGGCTACCCTTAACTCATTCTTCTGTAGAAACCCCGGTGTCAGCTTTACTTTCGGGAGTTGTCATCAAAACAGGCATTTATCCTTTGCTTCGTTTAGCTTTGTTGATTGATAAGATAGACGTAGTGATAGCTATCATGGCGACTATTACGGCTATCTTTGGTGTCACCTACGCCATCTTTGAAAAAGATGTGAAACGGATGTTGGCATTTCATACTATTTCTCAGTTGGGTTTTGTTTTGGCAACACCGAATGCTGCTGGTATTTATGCCCTGAGTCATGGCTTAGTCAAGTCAGCTTTATTTTTAATGTCAGGGGCGTTACCTACCCGTAATCTCAAGGAATTACAACATCATAAGATTAGTACTCAACTCTGGTTATGCTTAACCATGGCCAGTCTATCTATCGCCGGAATGCCTTTTTTGGCAGGTTTTGTCACCAAAACTTTGACTCTAAAAGAATTAACTTCCTGGCAATTTATCCTGATGAACATTGCGGCAGTGGGTACCGCCATATCCTTTGCCAAGTTTATTTTTCTCGCTCATTCACCAGAGGAAAAAACTAATCAAGATCAAGGTTTTTGGTTAGCGGCCATTTTCTTGCTCTGGGGTTTATTTGCTAGTAACATCATTTATCCTTCTGCTTACACTATTCCTAATATTAGTAAGTCTTTAATCACCATTGCGATTGGTTGGACTATTTATTTATTAGTCATCAAAAAAATAGTTGTTTATTTACCCCGTGGCTTAGAAAAAATGGAGCATTTACTAGGCATGATGAGTTTGACCTTAGTTGGCTTATTTTGGTTAGTAATACCCTATTAATAAATAGAAAAATTTTGAACTATTAACTATTAACCATGATCAATTATGATTTTAAATTTAATTTTTCGTCTGGGAATTTGGTTTTTGTTAACAGCAGATTTGTCTCCTGCCAATATTATGATTGGGATGGCGATCGCTTTTATTATACCGAAGCCCAAAATTACAGCTAATGATTTAGGAGAATGGCTCAAAATAGTCTGGAAAATTATGATTGCTTTTCCTCAAGCTTATTTAGAAGCGGTGGAAATTATGGTTCGCCCCCATAAATATGAAAGTTTAACTCGTGAGCATGTGCCAGGAAGACGTCCCCCAATTCTGGTATTTTTAGACATATTTGTCATTACTTTTACCCCCAAAACCATAGTTTTGCAATACCAAGAAGAAGGTTGGTATCAAGTACACAAAATTAATCCCCAGAAACCCAATGAACTTAATTCTAATAATAATGATTCTTACCTTACTAATCCCGATATATCAAACATGGCGGGAGAATAATATCTGGCAAATAATGTTAGCGGTTAGCAGTATCTCCAGCAAAGCCTCCATTATGATTTTAGTCATATCGGTTTTAAGAGACGATTGGATGATGGGCATAGTTGGAGTAATTGTTTTGACTGTAGGCAATGCTGGCTTAATGTTACTCGCACATTTACTCAAACGCCTCGGTGAAAGTAATCATCAAATAACTGTAGTCAACATTCATAATTCATAATTCATAATTCATGATCAATTTTCTCACCTATTTTTGTCTAATCTCAGGACTGATTTTTTGGCTGTGGGGTACACCAGTTCTCCTACAAAAGCGATCGATTCTTTATAAACTCCATAATCTTTCCGTTGCCGATACCCTCGGTTCGATTTTAATTGTTATCGGCTTAAGTTTCAAAAATCCCAGTGAATTACCCTTACTTCTTCTTGCCATTATCTCCCTTGCTATTTGGAATACTATGTTGGGTTATGTATTAGCTTATAGTGTAACTAATCAGGAGAAAAAGTCCCAATGAACGACGAATTATATGTTTATCTGATTATCGCCCTACTACCCTTATCTTCATTGATGTTAATGATTGAAGTGAATCCTTATCACGCCTTAGTTATTCGTGGTATTTTAGGGGCGGTTGCGGTATTAGGATATGTAGTTTTAGGAGCGGCGGATGTGGCTTTAACGGAGGCTTTGATGGGGACAATGCTAGCGGTTAGTCTTTATATCATAGCAGTGCGATCGTCTTTTGTGATGCGTTTAGGGGTAATCGAATCCTTATTAGCAGAAACAGATGATGATTTTCAGAGTTTAACCATTGTTTTACGTCAGGCAATAAGTAAGGCTTATTTGCGTTTAGAATTAGTTACTTATGAAAATCAAGAAGCCTTAGAAAAAGCTTTAACGAAAAAAGAAGTACATGGAATTTGTTTACCTTATAATTCTTCGGAAAATATTGATTTTAAATATCAAATTACTACCAGAGTAGAAAGATTATTGAAGCTAATTCAACCAGAAATAGCGAAGGACAAATGCAAAATCAACTTAATTAATTAGTTAGTTATGAAAATAATATATTTATTGGCAGGAATTGCCATGTTTATCAAAATTTTGGTTGTTTCTAATCCGACGGTGGAATTAGAAGGAATATCGATCGTCGAGATGGTAGTAGAAGATAGTGGTGTACCCAATGCCGTATCAGGTATTATTTTTCGTAATCGTCTTTTCGATACTATTTTTGAAGTGATAGTATTCACTATCGCCACCTTGGGTATTAGTTTTCTGCTTGCTAATGAACAACCCACTGCGGTGGTTTATCAATTTAGTGATCAAACTTCCATCGCCTTAGCTCGTGTTGGTGCTACCATAACAGCCATTATCTGTATAGAATTGGCTATCAGAGGACATTTAAGCCCAGGTGGTGGTTTTGCCGCGGGAGTGGCAGGAGGTACAGCTATTGGTTTGGTTGCCATTACATCTTCCTCGGAATGGATGCAGAAAATTTATCAACGTTGGCACGCTGCTATTATCGAAAAACTATCGGTAATTGTATTCATTATCTTGTCTGTTATTTCTTTAGCAGGATTGGAGTTATCTCAGGGTAATTATGGAGGATTAGTCAGTGGCGGTATGATTCCTCTTTTGAATATTATCGTAGCTATTAAAGTGGCTCTTGGTTCATGGGCAACTATATTATTATTTATTCGTTATAGAGGCTTATTGTAAAAATCTGAAACATTTTAAATATCAGTCAATCAAATTCGTGTTTTATGATTTTATGGTTTATTGCACAAAAAATGAGAACTATGTTAAGTTTAGTTAAGAAATAGTTGTTAAAATTAATCATAGGTAAAAACATGGAGATGAGAACAAGTTAACCACTTATTCCCCTCTTTCAATTAATAAAATAAGAAAATTATGAAATTATCTTGGCGTACAGTCCTACTATGGACAATACCATTTTTAGTAATCGGCTTTTTCATTTGGCAGGGTAGTTTTGCCAATAATATAGGTGGTGATAATAACAATACTGCAAGTACTCGCATGACCTATGGAAGATTCTTAGAATACTTGGATAAAGGCAGAGTTAGCAGTGTTGATTTGTATGAAAATGGACGCACTGCCATCGTCGAAGCCATCGATCCCGAATTGCGTCAGGTACAAAGATTAAGAGTTGATTTACCCGGAACCTCCCCCGAATTAATCACTAAGTTAAGAGAATCTGGAGTTAATTTCGATTCCCATCCTTTGCGTAACGAGGGTGCTATCTGGGGCATTTTAGGTAACTTAGTTTTCCCCGTGTTATTGATTGCCTCTTTATTCTTCCTGTTCCGTCGCTCTAGTAACATGCCCGGAGGACCCGGACAAGCCATGAATTTTGGGAAATCTAAAGCACGTTTCATGATGGAAGCCAAAACTGGGGTTCAATTCGATGATGTAGCGGGTATTGAGGAAGCTAAAGAAGAATTAGAAGAAGTTGTAACTTTCCTTAAACAACCTGAAAAATTCACCGCCGTGGGTGCAAGAATCCCTAAAGGTGTATTATTGGTGGGACCTCCCGGAACTGGTAAAACCCTACTGGCTAAGGCGATCGCCGGAGAAGCAGGTGTCCCTTTCTTCAGCATTTCTGGTTCTGAATTTGTAGAGATGTTTGTCGGTGTTGGTGCTTCTCGTGTAAGGGATTTATTCAAAAAAGCCAAAGAAAATGCTCCTTGTCTAGTCTTTATCGATGAAATCGACGCCGTCGGAAGACAAAGAGGTGCTGGTATCGGCGGTGGCAATGATGAGAGAGAACAAACCTTAAACCAATTATTAACCGAGATGGACGGTTTTGAAGGCAACACTGGTATTATCGTCATTGCCGCTACTAACCGTGCAGATGTGTTAGATTCAGCTTTAATGCGTCCGGGTCGTTTTGACCGTCAGGTAATGGTTGATCCCCCTGATTTTAAAGGCAGAATGGGTATTTTAGATGTTCACGCCCGTAACAAAAAATTAGCGTCTAGTGTTTCTTTGGAGGCGATCGCCCGTCGTACCCCTGGTTTCAGTGGAGCAGATTTAGCTAACTTACTTAATGAAGCGGCTATTTTAACCGCCCGTCGTCGTAAATCAGAAATCACCCTATCAGAAATTGATGCGGCAGTTGATCGTGTGGTCGCCGGGATGGAAGGCACTCCTTTAGTAGATAGTAAGAGTAAACGCTTGATTGCTTATCACGAAGTCGGTCATGCCATCGTCGGCACTTTAATCAAAGATCATGATCCTGTGCAAAAAGTAACCTTAATTCCCAGAGGACAAGCACAGGGTTTAACTTGGTTTACTCCCAACGAAGAACAAGGATTAACCACCAAAGCCCAATTAATGGCAAGAATTGCCGGTGCCATGGGCGGCCGGGCGGCGGAAGAAGAAGTTTTCGGTGACGACGAAGTAACCACCGGTGCTGGAGGTGACTTACAACAAGTAACTGGCATGGCACGTCAGATGGTGACTCGTTTCGGAATGAGTGACTTAGGTCCTCTTTCTTTAGAAGGACAAGGAGGAGAAGTTTTCCTGGGCGGTGGTTTTATGAACCGTGCGGAATATTCCGAAGAAAGCGCATCTCGTATTGACGCTCAAATCAAGATGTTAGCCGAACATGGTCATCAAATTGCCCGTCAAATTGTCCGTGAAAATCGGGAAGTAATTGATCGTTTGGTTGATTTACTCATCGAAAAAGAAACCATTGACGGCGAGGAATTTCGGCAAATTGTGGCTGAATATACCGAAGTTCCTGAAAAAGAACAATTTGTTCCTCAGTTATAACACTTAATTATTCTGGTGCACTAATGCTGCCTGGTTAGTGCCAAAAACGTTACTGTGAGGGAGGGAAAAGTCAAAAGGAGGCAGTGCCCGCGTCGGCGAAAGACGCACTTGGTAGCGCACCAAGAGAGAGGGAAGAAAAATCCAATACTTCCCACACTCCCCGCACTCCCCACACTTCTCATCTCATAAAGTTTGACCGCCTAACCGATCAGTATTGGGAGACAGTCCACCATTCAATCAAACCTCCTACCCTCTGTCTTCTACTCTACTTTTTTGGGAAAGAGCAAGTTTTACATACAAAAGAATCTCTTGCGTAATTCTTCAGCCCCTAACAAGATCGGCGGACAAATTAAGAGCAACAGCCACTGCCAAATAGCTATCGGTGCGGTAGCAAAGATATTTTCTAAAGGCTGGAGAAAAATAATACTGAGGATCAAAATCCACTCGGTAACAATGCCGAACCAAATTAAGCGATTACTGAAAAATCCTAATGCGAAAATTGATGTTCTTTCCGAACGGCAAGCAAAAACGTTGCCATCTTGACAGGCGACGATGGTGACTAAAGTAGCAGTGGTGGCTTGTTGATAGATTGCTCTGGTGGCAGGATCGGCTGTATGAGCTAAAATCGCGGAACTAACTGCCTGTAGGTCGGCAAAACTGTAACCATAGCTCCACCAAACTAGTAAAAAGACACTCATTCCCAGCACTGCTTCAATTAAACCAAGGAAACCATAGGCACGAGCTAACAAAGACAGATCGAGAAGGGATTGAGCCTTTTTACGGGGTGGTTGCTTCATGATCCCCTGTTCCGGTTTTTCCGCCCCCAACGCAAGGGCAGGAATCATATCTGTCCCCAGATCGATAGCTAAAATTTGTAGTACAACTAGAGCTGGCGGAATCTTGAAGATGACCATTGCTAAGAACGGGATAATCTCCGCCACATTGGAAGCGAGGATATAGGTCATAAACTTGCGAATGTTCTGATAAACGGCTCGCCCCTGCCCAATGGCACTGACAATAGTGGCAAAGTTGTCATCCAGTAACACGATATCGGCTGCTTCCCTGGCTACATCAGTACCGCTCATTCCCATGGCAATACCGATATTAGCTGCTCGTAGAGCTGGAGAGTCGTTCACCCCATCTCCCGTGACGGCGACTACGTGACCAATACTTTCATAAGCCTGAACGATGCGCAGTTTTTGTTCAGGCATGACACGGGCAAAAATGAGTTGATTTTGATTATGATGAATTAATTGGCGCAGTTGCGCCTCTGATAAGTGTCCTAATTCTTCTCCCGTGACGACCCTGGCTTTGCCCTTTACCATCCCAATGTTAAGAGCGATCGCTTCGGCGGTTAGGCCGTAATCCCCCGTAATCATGGTTACCGTAATTCCTGCCTGATGACATTGGGTAATGGCATCTTCTACTTGCTCACGGGGGGGATCGAACATCGCCACTAAACCAATAAAGGTGAGATCTTGCTCTAGTTGAGCAGAGGTCTTTTCTAGAAGTTCCCGTTCTCCTTTACGGGCAGCAATCCCCAAAATGCGAAAACCCTGACGGGCTAAGTCATCGTTAGCAACTGTAATGGCAGCCCGATCTGTGGGGGTGAGTACTTGAGACTGATTGTCTCCTAGAATCCAGTTACAGTGACGCAAAACTTCTAAGGGCGCGCCCTTAGTAAAGCTGAGATATTGATGTTCGTTCGACCAAAGTTCACTATGCCAATCAAGCACCACGCTCATCAGACGGCGACGGGAATCGAAGGGTACTTCTCGCACCCGAGGGGATTGACTATGCAATAGTTCTGGTTGTAAACCGGCCTTAATCGCCGCTACTATCAGTGCGGCTTCGGTGGGGTCGCCAATTTCTTGCCAGCGATCCGGTTGGGAAAGATGAATCAGGCGGGCATTGGAACAGAGTGCGGCACCAGCTAAAAGCAAACGAACTCTTTCCCCTATCTCGCTCTCAGGGGTCAGTTTCACTTCTCCAATGGGATCATAACCGGCACCAGTAACTTCGATATAAGCAGCATCCGTCGGGGTTGGCAACCAGAGACGGCGAACTGTCATCTCATTTTTGGTTAAAGTCCCAGTTTTGTCAGTGCAGATTGCTGTTGTGGCACTAAGGGTTTCTACTGCCGAAAGCCTTCGCACTAAGGCATTACATTTAGCCATGCGCTGTACCCCCATTGCTAAAGACAGAGTAACTGTAGGCAACAGTCCTTCCGGGACAAAAGCAACAATAATGCCAATGGCAAAAATAAAGCTTTCTTTCGCTTCCATTCCCACCAAAAAGTAGGTCAGCAGAAAAACGAACGCCCCCATGGTAATCGCCATGGTGGTAATAAACCGCACAATCTTCGCAATCTGAACTTCTAGGGTGCTAGGTTCGCGTTTGACGGTGGTAGTTAAATGAGCAACGTGACCGAACTCAGTTCTAGCTCCCGTAGCGTAAACTACTGCCGTAGCTCGACCAGAGGAGACTGTAGAACCTGCCAAAACAAGATTGGCTATTTCTGCTGGTCGGATTTGTTCTTGTAAGGAATCTTCCCCGGGGTGCATTAAAGGGGTACCGTTGCGCATCGGCACAACCCGACGGGGACGCACGGGACGAGCATGGCGATTGATGGGTAAAGACTCTCCCGTAAGGACGGAGACATCAAGATAAAAACTTTCAGCGGCGACTAAACGGGCATCGGCAGAGATGCGATCGCCTTCTTCTAATTGAATTACATCCCCACGCACTAACTCACGGGCGAGAATGGTCTGCAATATACCACTGCGATAAACTTTGGCTTGGGCCGGAAGTACCTTTTTGAGAGCAGCCAATGCCTTTTCGGCTTGAAATTCCTGAGAAAAACTAAAGATGGCGTTAATCCAAATCACTGCCCAGATTGCCCAACCTAGTTCTGGAGTATGGGAGACAAAAGCAAGAATACCAGCTACCCACAGCAGCAGTGCCATAAAATGGGTCAACTGGTCGAGAAAACGCAGTAAAAAGGGTCGATGGGGCGGTTCTGGTAGTTCGTTTGTTCCGTAGAGTTTTAATCTAACCGCCGCTTCACTATCGGCAAGTCCTTGGGCGGAGGTGCCTAGGGTTACATATACTTCTTCAGCATTCAGAGACCAAATCGGGGGATGAGTAGTCATGGCCAAATACCTTTTCCTTTCAGGATAAGATTAATTTTAATCGATCAAAGTGCCGTTTCAACAATTTTCTGTTATCTCGGCAAATAAATAACCTGTTAATTTTAGACCTCAAGTAATGGTTGGTCCAATTATTCCCCCGAGAAAATACCGTCAATGAAAAATTCAGCTGGGAACCCCATGTTTTTTTATATTACGAGTCGTTAACTTAATTACAATTATTTTGATGTGAAGTTGATTCAATATTTAGATTCCTAAACCAATGATCTATTAGTCGGGTTTTTTCCTCAGATTTTAATATAGAGTTGATAAAATTCTCCCATGAAGGATCGTTCTTGGGGATAATTAATCCATATTTCTCACAAGTTAACGGTGGTTGCGGTACTAACACATATCCCTTATTCTTCCCCACAAATATCTTTTGTGCAATAGATTGTCCAACCAATAAAATACCATCATCAGCAAAAGCATCTACTCTTCCACTTGTTACGCTTTGTAATGCTCTTTCCGTACCTCTAACGCCCTGAAATAACTGGAATTTTGCTTGAGGATATTTTTCCTTGATCAATATTTCAGTATTGGTGTAACGTAATAAACCGATGGTTAAATTTGTACCGTCAGAGTTAGTTAATTTTGGTGCCGTCTCTTCTTTGACGAATAGCTGAATACCTGAGACGAAAAAAGGTTCAGAAAAGCCGACATTATAGTAGTCATCCAATACTCTGATAGTGTTAGGTCCACATTCTAAATGAACTACTCCATCTTGAACTATGTCAAAACGATTTTCAAGACTAGAAATAAGTATTTTAACGGCAATGATATTTCGATCGATAGTTTTACTTAATTGTTCTCGAATTAATGCCACCAAATCAAAACAAATTCCTTGCAATTCTGAGTTATTATTAAGATAACCAAAGGGAATGGCGTCGCTTCTTACTCCTATTTTTAAAAATCCCGTGCGGTGAATTTCTTCTAATATGTTTTCTGCTTTTGCGGGGAGTTTCTGAAAAAAATTGACACTAAAGAATAAACTCGTTAACAACAGTTGAAAAATTAATTTATGCTTCATAGGAAAAACGGTCTTTCATAAATTCAAGGTCTTTGACTGAGGCAAATGCACCGGTAGGAAACTGTATTGGCGATCGCCATTGACTGATAGTTTTATCCTAAGAATTAATGTCTTTAGCAGACAATATTTGTTGTCCAAAACCCTTAAGAAAGAATGCCAGAATAAGGGCAATTACTATTAATAAAAATCTTTGTTTGATTAGGATTTTTTTAAGTGTATTAATCATCTTTATTTCTGGCCATTTTATGTTTTGATTGGTTAAAATTTAATTTTTGGCACAACCATTCATGACTTTTATCGGAATTTATGGATAAAAACCTAAAGTTGGTAAGCCTAAATCCTCAGCCCATCCCATCATTAAGTTTAAACATTGAACTGCTTGTCCCGCTTGTCCTTTAATTAAGTTATCGATCGCTGACATAACAATTACCCTACCAGTGCGGGGGTCAACTTCAATGCCAATATAGGCTAAATTAGTCCCGCAAGCCCATTTTGTTTGCGGGTAAATCCCGCTATTTAATACTTTCACAAAGCTAGAACTGCGGTAAAAAGCGTTGTAAATAGTTAGTAAATCCTCTGTAACTAATCCGGGATCTCTCAACGTACCATAAACAGTGGCTAAAATGCCTCTAGGCATGGGGATTAAATGAGGAGTAAACTGTACTTTGACTTTACTTCGAGCTAAATCTGAGCAAACTTGTTCAATTTCTGGGGTGTGTCTATGTTTTGCTACTCCATATGCCCCTAAGGAACTATCCGCCTCTGCTAATAATAGATTAATTTTGCCCTGTCTGCCACCGCCAGAGGTACCTGACTTGGCGTCAATGATAATGGTTTCGGGTAAGATTAAAGCTTGTTTTAAAAGGGGTGCAAGTGCTAATAAACTGGCGGTAGGATAACATCCGGCACAACCGATTAAATTACTATTTTTGATTTGTTTTTGATATAATTCAGGTAAACCATAAACTGCAGTAGCGGCGGTTTGATGATCTTTTCTTTCGGTTTTATACCATGCAGTATAGGTGTCCAAATCCTGAAAACGATAATCGGCGGACAAGTCTAATACTTGACATCCTTTTTCAATTAATTTTGGGGCAAAATCACAGGCCAATCCGTTGGGTAAGCCTAAAAATACGACTTGACAACGGGATGCGATGGCATCTAACTCAATAGGTTCAATGATGGTTTTAACTCGGTGTTGTAAATGGGGGTATAAATCCCCGTATTCTTTCCCCGCACTACTGTCACCGCCAAGATAGACGATTTCTACTTGAGGATGCTCTAATAATATTTTGACTAATTGTACACCACCGTAACCGGATGCACCCACAATTCCCACAGATACTTTTTTGGACTCGCCCATGATTATCAATATTATAATTTCAACTTTTGCTGAATTTTAGTACGAAATCAACCATTTGGATCAAGAGACTTCCTCTCTGAAAGTTTTTTTGTATTGGTGCAAAATCCCAGATCGAAATAATTAGTTTGCTTTCCTATAAATAACCTAGGATTGTTTCCTTCCCGACATCTTCTGCGGTAAAATTATATTTTATTTTCATTAATAATATACTGGAGAAAGACAGATGATGTTAAGTATCACCATAAAATTATGAAAAATCAATCTTCTTCGTCTTCTGAGTTTAACGGTGACAGCAAAAATAATCAATTAGTTTATCCCCAACAAATTTCAGATCAAGGAAAAATAGAAAATTCTCCCTATTTCTATGTCCTCATAGTAGAGGACGGAAGTAATCAGCGTGTCATCTATTTGAAAGATAAAATTTATGAAATTGGTCGTCGTCAAAGTGCAAAAATAACTCTTCATGATCAAGCTGTTTCTCGATATCATGCTACTATTTGTCGGGAATATAATGAAGAAGAAAACTTATTTCTTTATAAAATTTTTGACGGTAATTTATCTCATCGATTTAGCACGAATGGTTTAATAATTAACAACAATAAATACCGAAGTAAATATTTGGAACATGGAGATTTAATTCAATTTAGCGAATCAGCTAAAGCCAGATATTTCGTCATTGAGAAAAACTCACAAATGCGAGATGTTTTTCATGTTATCGATCAAAGTAACTATTCGACAATAACAGAAAATTTTGATAAAAGAACCTTGACAAATGATTCTCCTAACACAAGTAATGTTGATATAGGAGAAGACAATATTGTTGAGTATATTTCTAAACTTACCTCTTTTGCAGAACTTAGTCCTTATCCCATTGTTGAAATTAATTTAAAAGGACAAATAACTTATTATAATCCAGCGGCCAGTTTGGCATTTCCTAATTTAATAAATGAAACGACGAATCATCCTGTTTTATCTAATTTATTAAAAGCTCAACATAAAATTCATGGAAATTTATCTGTAGAAGAAATTCACTATAATGGGAAAATTTTTGAGCAATACGTTCACTGCCTACCAGATTTAAAAGTAGTTAGAAGTTACCTTTTTGATTTTACACAAAGGAAAAAATTTGAGGCACAATTAAAAGATAGTGAAGCAAAATATCGAGCAGTTGTAGAGCAAACTTCTGAAGGAATTTTTTTATTTACGGCAGAAGACTTTACTATTATCGAAGCCAACGTATGTGCTACCAAAATTTTAAAATATTCTTTACAAGAATTAATACATGAGAATATAGAAAAATTTTTAGGTACTCAAAAGCAAAAATTTATCTACAATTTAGAAATTCTTAAGGGAACAAAAGTTAGTTTTCGACAAGAATTAAAGTTTAAAGTTAAACGGAACAAAGCTGTAGATGTTGAATTGAGTGTGAGTTTGATCAATTATCAAAATAAACTAGTTTTTTGTTGCGTTTTTCGGGATATTAGTGAGAGAAAACAATTAGAAAATCAACTAAAATATCATGCTTATCATGATAGTTTAACAGGTTTATATAAACGTAACTTTTTTATGAATTATCTATCGCAAATTTTAGCCAATGCCAAAAGAAGGAAAACCACGGTGGCAATTATGTTTTTAGATATAGATAAATTTAAAGACACAAATGATGATCATGGTCATGATATTGGAGATTTATTACTAAAACAATTTTCTCAACGATTAAAAAAGGCTCTCCGAGACAGTGATTGTCTTGCACGTTGGGGAGGAGATGAATTTGTAACTTTACTACCGGATATTGCCTCTTCTGATACCTTAATTACGATAATTGAGCGTATTATAAAATCTATGAATGAACCTTTTATTTGTAATCAAGTTACGTTGACAACTTCAACTAGCATCGGTGTTGCTATTTACCCCACCCATGATGAAGATATTGATTCTTTGCTTAAAAAAGCAGACCAGGCATTATATACGACTAAAAGGAAGGGCAGAAATGGTTACACTATTTATGGTGAAGAATAAATCATAAATTATTCTTTTCTTTTTCTTATCTTTCATTTCTCTCATTGTTGATTATTAATATGAAAATTTCAGAAATTCCTCTTAATATTAGCGAGAAAGTTAATCAGTTAAAATCCAAATTACAATCAGCTAGTTATGCTTATTATGTATTGGATAATCCTATTATGGAAGATCCTATTTATGATCAACTTTATCGAGAATTGCAAGAATTAGAAAATCAGTATCCTAGCTTAATTACCGTAGATAGCCCAACTCAAAGAGTGGGAGATAAACTGAACAGTCAATTAGATTCAGTTAAACATAATATTCCTCTTTATAGTTTAGAAAATGCCTTCAATTTTGATGAATTAAAACAATGGGAAAATCGTTGGCAAAAACAAATACAAAATAGCCCAGAATTTAATTATATTTGTGAATTAAAAATAGATGGATCTGCTATTGCTTTAACCTATGAAAATGGTATTTTTACCAGAGGTTTAACTAGAGGTGATGGATTTACAGGAGAAGATATAACTAATAATTTACGCACTATTCGCTCAATTCCTTTACGATTAAATATAGATAATCCGCCGTCCATGATGGAAGTGAGAGGGGAGACTTTTTTACCCTTAGAAGAATTTAATCGTCTTAATGAAGAAAGAGAAAAAAATGGAGAAAGTTTGTTTGCTAATCCTCGTAATGCAACTGCAGGAACTTTAAGACAATTAGATCCAAAGGTTGTTAGTCAGAGAAAGTTACATTTTTTCGCTTATAGCCTCTATTTATTTCCTGAAAATGAGAGAATTAATACTCAAGAATTATCTTTATTTTTTTTACAAGAAAGCGGTTTTTTAGTTGACCATAATTATCAAGTTTTTCAAGATTTAAACAAGGTAAAACAATATTTAGATCGTTGGGAAATAGAGAGAAAAAATTTGCCTTATATGACTGATGGTGTGGTGGTAAAAATCAACCAATTTTCTTTACAAACAAAGTTGGGATTTACCCAAAAATTCCCCAGATGGGCGATCGCAGTTAAATATCCTGCGGAAAAAGTAACTACCACAGTGGAGAAAATTACTGTCAATGTCGGACGTACTGGGGCTGTGACTCCCATGGCAATTATGAAACCTGTACAGTTAGCGGGGACAATGGTACAAAGGGCCACTTTACACAACAGCGATCGTGTGCAAGAATTGGACATTAGAGTGGGTGATGTGGTGATTATTCACAAGGCAGGAGAGATCATTCCCGAAGTAGTAGAAGTAATCAAGGATTTACGCCCTTCAAATACAGAACCTTTTCAGATGCCAAGTCATTGTCCTGAATGTGGTTCAAAATTATTACGTCCGGAACATGAAGCCGTTACCCGTTGCGTTAATAGTTCATGTCCGGCAATTTTGCGCGGTAGTTTGATTCATTGGGCGTCTCGTGAAGCAATGGATATTCGAGGTTTGGGGGAAAAAGTTATCATCTCTTTAATGGAGCATAAATTAGTCAAATCCATTGCTGATATCTATCAATTAAAATCTTTTGAAATTGCGGATTTAGAGAGAAAGGGAGAAAAATCTGCTCAAAAATTAATTACCGCTATTGAAAATAGTAAAAAACAACCTTTTAGCCGAGTTTTATACGGTTTAGGTATTCGTTATGTTGGGGAAGTAAATGCTCAAATATTAGCCAAAAATTTTATTAAAATTGACAACTTAATTCAAGCTAAACAAGAAGATTTAGAAGCGATATATGGTATCGGGGTAGAAATCGCTTCTTCGGTGGTGGAGTGGTTTAAATTACCAGAAAATATAAGATTGGTTGAGGAATTAAGAAGTTTAAATATTAATTTAGAGAGTAAAAATAATAGTCAAAATTCAGGAAATTTAGAGAACAAATTATTTGTTTTAACAGGAACATTACCAACTCTTAAAAGGAGTGAAGCCAAAAAATTAATCGAATCATCAGGAGGAAAAGTTAACAACAGTATTAGCAGTAAAGTTGACTATGTGGTGGTAGGAGAAGATGCCGGTTCAAAGTTAGAAAAGGCTCAAGAATTGCAACTAAAAATTATTACTGAATCGGAGTTATTGACCATCATTAACAATATCGGAGCTTTCTATTAATAAATAGACTAAAATAAAAATAAATTAGTCAAGTGTATATCAACCAAAATGGCAGTAGGAATAATGCCTTCGGATTGGAATACAGATTGTTTTAATAACGGATCGTCATTTTCAACAAGCAGGCTTTGAAATAAGTTTAACAAAGATAAATTAAATATAAACATTTTAGTGTAATTAAATGCAAATAAAAATAAAAGAAAATGACTGGGGTTTATTATTGAAGATTGCTCCTTATGCCAAACGAAACTCATCTATTTTACTAATTTCTTTGATCTTATTAATACCCTTATCTTTAGCTGGAGCAGTGCAGCCTCTTCTTGTAGGTCAGGCTATTTCTTTGTTAAGAAATGAACCCACATGGTCGTTTTTAAGGTCATATTCTGTCTCTAGTGGATTGAATTTACTAGCTTTTATTTTACTATTAACTATTATTATTAGAACTACTTTTCAAACATGGCAAGGATTTTTAGTACAAAAAGTTGGGCAGGAAATAACAGCATTTATTAGAGAAGATTTGTTTAATCATATTACTTCTTTAGCCTCTAATTTTTTTAATAAAACCCCTGTGGGAAAATTAGTAACGAGAATTACTAACGATGTGGAAGCCTTGGGGGACGTTTTCGCTACAGGTGCTATTGGCATTCTCAGCGATTTAGTCTCAATCTTAGTGATTGTTGTAACCATGTTTTCCCTACAGTGGCAATTAGCTTCTCTGTTGGTATTGATGTTAATTCCCGTCACGGGCTTAATTATTTATTTTCAAAGACAATATCGTAAGGCAAATTATGCGGCAAGGGAAGAATTATCTCTACTTAACTCCATGTTGCAAGAAAACGTTGTTGGTATCAATATTGTGCAATTATTCTGCCGAGAAAAATATAATAGTGAAATTTTTCGCAATGTGAATCATCGTTATCTAGTTGCTATTGATAAAACCATTTTTCATGATTCAGCGGTGTCGGCTACTTTAGAATGGATTTCCTTAGCAGCCATCGCTGGGGTGTTATGGTTAGGAGGATTATTTATATTAGAAGATAAACTCACATTTGGGGTGTTATCCGCTTTTATCCTTTATTCTCAAAGATTATTCGATCCTTTGCGGCAATTTGCCGATAAATTTACAATGTTTCAGTCAGGTTTTACTGCCATTGAGAGAATTACTGAATTGATGAGTATTCCTATCGAAATTAAAGATAGAGACGATAATGTTAGCTTTGAAACTTCGAAAGAAAACCAACAAATCGGAGAAATTAGATTTGAGAATGTGTGGTTTGGTTATAAACCCGATGAATATGTGCTGAAGAATCTACATTTTATCATTAAACCCGGGGAAAAAGTTGCCTTAGTAGGACCTACCGGTGCAGGAAAAAGCTCTATAATTCGTTTATTGTGCCGTTTGTATGAACCAAGTCAAGGGAGAATTTTAGTAGATGGTATTGATATTAAAGATATTAGTCAAGCAGAATTAAGAAGTCATATCGGCGTAATTTTACAAGAAAGTTTTATCTTTGCCGGAGACGTAAAACGAAATATAACTTTAGGGGAAGAATACACCTTGGAAAAAATTAAACAAGCGGCCGAAATTACAAATATTGACAAATTTATCGAAAAATTACCCCAAGGATATGATACCCAATTAAGAGAAAGAGGAGCAAATCTTTCTGGAGGACAAAAACAACTCTTAGCCTTTGCGAGGGTCGCCATCCGTAACCCCAATATACTAGTTTTAGACGAAGCCACCTCAAGTTTAGATGTAGCGACGGAGGCCGATACTCAACAAGCCTTAGATAAACTTTTAGTCAATAAAACTGCTATTATTATTGCCCATCGCCTGTCAACTATTCGCAATGTTGATAAAATTTTGGTCTTAAAACACGGGGAATTAATCGAATCGGGTAGCCATGATCAATTATTAACGGAAAATGGACTATATGCTAGTTTATATAAATTACAAATGTTAGCCACTACTGGCAATTGATGAATTGAAGTACTCTACTTTAATCTCAAAATATTACTATTTGATTACAAATCATCCCGCAATGATCCGAATGCCGAAATTTTTAATCAGGATATTCAAAATCAATAGCTTGGAGAAGTTTGAATTTAATATCTTTGGTCGCTAAATCTCCTGGAGCGAGAAAATGAGGTTTGCCAGTACTTTGCTCGAAAACATCCTCAAAATAGCTTCCCATAAGGCATTCCACGTGATACCAAGCCAATGACATGAAATAGCGTTGTGCCCACTCCCTAAAGCTAGAAGCATCGTCATCGGCACTAGATTCTAAAGGAACCCAACCGAGGTCAGGAACGTAAAATTGTAGCCAAACGTGATTGAAATCCGGAGATAAAAATACGTTCCGAGATCCGGCTTGCATTTTATATGCAGGAACTTTGTAATTGCCACACTTCCTGACAGGAATATCGTTCAATCGGAATAAGGATAAAAAGACATTGAGATATTCCCCACAGGAACCCTCCCTTTGCCTTAAAACCTGTTCAGTCCCATCGTGATAGCGATCCATGACATAGGTGAGTCGCTGATAAATATAATCTCGGATCGCTTTAGCTTTTTTGAGGACATTTTTCTTGTCGCCATCGCTTAAATCTTCCACCGCTTCTTGAGCTTTTTCTTGGACATAGCGCTTTTCCATGTCAAGTTCGTCTTCATTTTCCAAGTATTGGGCATATTGATTCAATTCGGCTTCACTAATTTCTCGAATATCCTCTGGATCGACACTATAGCGAATGCCATACATTTTAACTAAAGCTTTCCAACCAAACACCCGCCTTTCCTTTTCTAGGTCAATTTCAGGAAGGGAAAAGACGGCAACGGGGCGATTCTCCTCGGTGGCAATTGTTTCAATTCTCATGTCAAAATTACCAATCGGTTGAATCTCGATAACTTCTTGCCTGTCGGTGGTCATTGGTAGGGAGATTTTCCACTCAAGATCTTTAACTTTCCCGTATTTTTCAGCCATTTCCGGTAAGGCGTGCAATTTTTCTACATAGTACATTTCAACGACAAAACCATTAGATAAAACGGCTTTTTTCTGGTCATCATGCTGAAATAGTAAGGGATAGATAAAATTATCCCGAATCTGAGTATCTATTTTCATTTTGAATTCACTGTCTCCCGTATCATAGACCTCAAAACTACGTTTTCTTCATCTATAAAAGATAAAATTATTTATAGTTGTCTATACTTACACAAGAACATACCAAATTTCGATCGCCATAGGCATTCTCAATACGTCCAACCACGGGCCAGAACTTATGTTGTTTCGTGAAGGGGTCAGCATAGGCGGCCTCTTCTCGGCTATAGGGGTGACTCCAATCAGAAGAAATTAAACTTATAGCAGTATGAGGGGCATTTTTTAGAATATTATCGTCTTTATCCCCTTCTTCTCCTTCAATAGCTCTGATTTCTTCCCGAATACTAATCATAGCGTCACAAAAACGATCTAATTCCCCTAGAGATTCGCTTTCCGTAGGTTCAATCATCATTGTGCCACCCACAGGCCAAGACATCGTTGGGGCATGGAATCCATAATCTATTAACCGCTTGGCTACGTCTTCTACCTCGATATAGGCAGTTTTGCGTAAGGGACGTAAATCAATAATACACTCATGGGCAACTAGACCAGATTTACCTGTAAAAAGGATAGGATAATGGGGTGCGAGACGATCGGCAATATAATTAGCGTTGAGAATGGCAATTTTTGAGGCCAACGTTAAACCCTTACTGCCCATCATGGCAATATACATCCACGATATCGGTAAAATACTAGCACTTCCCCAAGGGGCAGCAGAAATCCAACCGATAGACTCATTATTTCCTCCCTTAGTAAAGGGAGTTGGGGAAGATTCAGTTAAAGAGGTTGAGGGCAAAAAAGGTAGTAAATGGGACATTACACCAATAGGACCCACTCCCGGTCCTCCGCCACCGTGAGGAATACAGAAGGTTTTATGTAGGTTGAGATGACAGACATCGGCACCAAAATCACCAGGCCGACATAAGCCAACTTGGGCATTCATGTTGGCACCGTCGAGATACACTTGTCCTCCGTAGGCGTGAATTATACTGCATATATCTTTAATGGCTTCCTCAAAAACTCCGTGAGTGGAGGGGTAGGTAATCATCAAAGTGGATAAGTTATGTTGATGTTTCTCAGCTTTGGCTTTTAAGTCCTCGGTATCAATATCCCCTTGATTGTCACATTTGATGGCTATCACTTTTAAACCACACATAACCGCACTGGCTGGATTTGTGCCGTGTGCGGACTCGGGGATTAAACAAATATTACGTGTGCCTTCTCCTCTACTATCATGGTATTTACGGATAACTTGTAGCCCCGCGAATTCCCCTTGGGAACCGGCATTGGGCTGTAGAGAAACACCGTCAAATCCTGTAATTTCTGTTAACCATGCCTCTAGTTGTGAGAATAAAGTTTGATAGCCTTTAGTTTGGGATAAGGGTGCGAAGGGGTGAATTTGATTAAACTCTGGCCATGTCACGGGTAACATTTCAGCAGTGGCGTTAAGTTTCATGGTACAAGAGCCTAAGGCAATCATGGAAGTAGTTAAGGATAAATCTTTCGTTTCGAGACGATGTAAATAACGCAGTAACTCCGTTTCCGAATGATATTGATTGAAAATGGGTTCAGTAAGATAACGGGTTTCACGGTACAATTGAGGGGGGATACCTAAGTTATCCAGGGCTAAATCGGAGCTACTGAAGGTTATGTCCTGATTTTGAGCAAAAATTGACCAAATTGTCTTAATATCCTCAACAGTGGTAGTTTCATCGAGGCTAATTCCGATGGCATTTTCATAGTAACGGAAGTTGATTAATTTACTTTCCGCCTTCTCTTTAATAGTACTGGGATCATCAATTTCTATAGTAATAGTGTCAAAAAAATGCTTAGATTTAATTTGATAACCAAGTTTTTCTAATCCCCTAGCCAAAATTTTTGTTAAATAATTAACTCTTAAAGCAATATTTTTAATGCCTTCTTCCCCATGATATACCGCATAAGTGGAAGCGATAACTGCTAACAAAACTTGAGCTGTACAAATATTACTGGTTGCTTTTTCTCTACGGATATGTTGCTCTCTCGTCTGTAAGGCTAATCTTAGGGCTGGTTGCCCGTGTACATCTTTGGAAACGCCAACGATTCTACCCGGAACTTGTCGTTTATATTCTTCTTTAGTAGCAAAATAAGCGGCATGAGGACCACCATAACCTAAGGGTACACCAAAACGTTGGGTATTTCCAACAGCGATGTCAGCATTTAGTTCTCCCGGAGATTTTAACAGGGCAAGGCTTAATAAGTCGGCGGCGAGGATAACTAACCCTTTTTGTTGATGTACTTGTTTGATTAGGAATTGATAGTCGTGAATTGTACCGTCGGTAGCAGGATATTGGAGTAAACAGGCAAAAATGGGAGTATTAAAGGTAAAAGTTTCAGGATTGCCGATAATTAAATCTATATCTAAATATTTCGCCCTTGTTTTCATCACTTCGATGGTTTGAGGGTGACAATTTTCATCGACAAAAAAAGTGTTAGATTTATGTTTACTAACGGCATAACTCATAGTCATAGCTTCGGCGGCGGCGGTGGCTTCATCCAAGAGAGAAGCGTTGGCAATTTCTAACCCCGTCAAGTCAATAATCATGGTTTGGAAGTTTAACAAAGCTTCAAGTCTTCCTTGAGCAATTTCCGGCTGATAAGGGGTGTAAGCAGTGTACCAATTGGGATTTTCGAGAATATTTCGTTGAATGACGGCGGGAGTGACGCAATTATAATAACCCATGCCAATATAAGAATGATATACCTGATTTTGTTGGGCGATGGCTTTTAAAGTGGCTAAGGCTTGGGTTTCTGTTTGAGGGGAAGGTAATTGTAATGGGTTTTTGAGACGGATAGATTGCGGTACGGCTGAATCAATTAAGGTGTCTAAATTCTCATAACCTAGTTTAGCCAACATCAATGATTGTTCTTTTTCACCGATACCGACATGACGATGCAGAAATATATCTTCGCTAGGGGAATTTTTCAGAGTTGATGAGGCAATGAGGCTGTCTTCTGAAAGGGCGGGAGAGTTGATATTTTGTAAATCAAGCATAGATGACAAGAGTTATAAAATTTTATATATCTTAATATATCTTAATCTAAGTTATAACGATATATCATAACTTTTTTATCCCACATTCCGCACGTCACTTTGTAAGATGATAAAAGTATTAAAACCAAGCAACTTATTTTGGACAAAATATAAGTAATAATACTCAATATCTTCTTTATTCGCGTTTTGTGCTCGCGAACTTTGCTCAAATTAAAATCTCATTGTCAATAACTTCACCTTTAATGAGAATAAATAAACAGAGCAAATCTATCAGTTTTCTATTCTTTATTTATGGTATTATAATTGAGAATATTTAGACTCTTAAATCCAATAAGTTATCAAGTTATCCAGATAAAATATAATAATTATGACAAGAAATCGGGAAAAAACTTAAAATTAGTTTTCGTTCATTTGTTAGATTTACTATCTGTTTTATTCCTTGATTTATTACTAAATGAATCCCCTGAAAACATTGAAATATCCATCTTAACGTTGGACGTTCCGTTAGTTTTCCCAGCTGATTTTTTATCCCCGTTTTTCTCTCCTTTAATAAGCGACGCACTTCTCTTTGCCCCAAAGAATATACCAACAGACATAACCCCATCAACATTGCCATTGTTTCGATTCTTTTTGGGGTTTTTAAAAACACACTATCGGCAAAAAATAATGGATCTTTCAAAAAACTAAAACCTCTTTCTGCGGCTTGTTGCTCTTTATACTTAATTAAAATTTCATCAGAATTAAATTTACTTTTATCCAATCTATTTGTCGCTAACACAAATCTTCCTGCTCTTTTTTTTGATTCGTTTATTTTCGTTAAATCTGATTTCAAAATAGCCGTAACTTGATAAGTTTTTCCCGATTTTTCTTCTTTCTTTTTCGATTTTTTCTTGTGATTATTTAACTCACTTTCTGTCATTTTTAGCTCGGTTATGTGATGATATTTTAAAGTCTTATTCAGTCTCACAACTGTTTCATAAGCTCCCTCTGATGACCTAAATTCTTCTTTCATCAATTTCTTCAATGTTTCTAAGCTTTTTTCTTTTTCTTTCTCTATTTTTTTACTTAGTTTTTCTAAATCTGATGCCTTTCTTTTTTCACTTTCTACTATTAACCATCTCTGCTCAATTTCTGCATAATTATTCCTTACTTCATACCATAAATATCCCTCTAAACTACTTGGAGTCAAATCAGATTCTGATAGTTCTGAAACTAAATTTTTTGCCTCTTTTATTGATAGTGGCACTCTCGATAACCATTCTATTCCACTCATTAATTTCAGGTTATTTTCTGTATATAAGGCACTATCACCTACTATCATCGTTTCAAAATCTATCATTGATTTGTATTCTTTCGCTATTTTGCCGAAAACTGCTCTATCATTTTCATTACCATCTGCTACTCTTAAAAATAGTGGAATATCACCATCACCACTCACAATTAAATCCAAAATAAATTGTTTTAAATCTGGTCTATGGTCACGGGAATAACCTTTAATTATCTTAATTGGAATTTGATTAATTAACTCTAATTCTGCATTTTCTTTCACCAAGTTTTTGGTGATTTTTTCTTGACTATATTTCCCCTCTACTGCAAAAGATGTTGAATCCAAATGGGAAAAATTGATGTTGATGTCATATTTTTTTACTGTGGCTAAAGCAATGATTAAAAATAATGGAGATAATCCTTTCTCATAAAGTTCATCCATTATTCTTCCAATTCTGTCATCATTCAAATGCGCTGGAAGTATTCCTTTCCCAATTAAATGTTCCGTGGCTTTGTCTTTAAAAAACTGTCGAAATAGATAAAGAGGGCGAGAAATAAATCCTAACCCATTAAGAATAATTGCTTTAACTATTTGACCTGCTGTCACGATTTCCCTCTCGTCAATACCGAGGGCATCATTAATAATTTCTTCAATGCCAATTTCATCTATAACTCCAGCAATTAATCCTAAATGATTAATGGAACGTTGCTCATTTTTCTACTAATTTATCTGAGTTCTCTTTATAAGCTAGAGAACTAATCACCGAGTATTTCTTGTCGTAGTCAATCACTGTTCAACTTCTAACCTCGTAATCTGAATTTATACAGTTTGACGTGCGGAATGTGGGTTTGATAATACTTGCAAGTTCCTCGCTGAGAGCTTTTCTGAAGATTTTGCCTCTTGGTTGCTGAGTCAACCCATCACCATGAACCCAACTCAGCCCATCTGTTCGCGCAGCGTTGCCTTTGGCAATACTGTCCCTGGAACCCATTCGGGTAGATGCCTTGATTTTGCAAAGAGGGCGAAGAAAGGGGTGAAAGATCGCTCATCCTCCGCCAAATACTGCGAGGGATTTGCCCGAAAACGCTCTGGCGAGGGAAATTTAGAATTTAGAATTTAGAATTTAGAATTTAGAATAACTTTTTCGGATTTTTGCTGGGGAATGTTTTCGCACAGATGGCGATCGCCACCGTTACTCCGCTCCTGATTCAGATAGTCAGCCATCAGAGCGCAACCTCTAGAGAGTAATTCATCAAACTCTCCCAGCCGCCACGACTTAGCTGTTCCATCATCGGCCGCGGTCGCTAACAGCTTGCCATCAGGACTAAAACTGACTTGGCGAAGGATCGCATTTTGATGGGCACTCCAGGCGGCTAACTGCTGCTGAAGTTGCCAATCCCACAATTGCACGTTGCCAAGATTGTCGCCACTGATTAAAAACTGCCCATCGGGGCTGAATGCCACCGAATTTACCTCCGCCTCATAGACTTGGAATATTTTACTGTTGCGCCGATCTTGTAAATCCCAGAGACGGATGGTTCCATCCTGACCGGAACTGGCGAGTTGCTTGCCATCTGGACTGAAGGCAACGCTGTAAACAGGGCCTAAATGCCCTTCAAATTGCCCTAAGGGCTGACCCTGCAAGTTCCACAACTTGACCCTGCCATCCCCGCCAGCACTTGCCAGTCGTTCTCCATCGGGGCTGAACTTCACTGCCCAGACTCGCTGCGTATCAGCTTGCCATTCCGCCCGAGGTTGTCCCTGCAAGTTCCACAGGCGAATCGAACCCCCCTCTCCCGCACTCGCCAGTCGTCGTCCATCGGGGCTAAATTGCAGGCTCCTGACTAAACCTCGATCTCCCTTAAATTCGACCGACGTTTGACCGCGCAAAGTCCAGAGGCGGACCGCTTGTCCTTGAGCGGTTGCCAATTGCTTTCCATCGGGACTGAAGGCGATCGCCCGGACTGGTACTCGATCTCCGTTGAAGGTCGCCAATGGTTGTCCCTGCACTTGCCACAAGCGGGCCGTGGCATCTTCTCCCGTGGTAGCCAATTGCCTGCCATCGGGACTAAAGGCGATCGCCCTGACCGGTCCTTGATGCCCTTTTAAAGTAACCAACTGCTGGCCTCGTAACTCCCACAGGCGGATCGAACCGTCATCCCCACTACTCACCAAGCGCTGACCATCGGGGCTAAAACTGACGTGCCGGACCGGACCTTGATGTCCTTGCAAGACTGCCAGGGATTGACCCGATCGGTTCCAGAGGCGAACGGTGCCATCGGCACTGGCGCTAGCTAGTTGTCGTCCGTCTGAACTGAATGCTACACGCCAGACCCGACCTTGATGCCCTTGTAATACTGCGAGTGGTTGACACTGCAAGTTCCACAGGCGGATGCGACCATCCTTGCCTGCCGTCACTAGGTGTTGCCCATCGGGGCTAAATTGAATTGTGTGGAGTTCACCTTGATTGGCTCTAGATTGCTGCAATTGCTTGCCCTGCAAATTCCAGAGACGGAAAGTATCGTCATCAGCTGCGCTGGCGAGCATCTGACCGTCGGGGCTGAACGCCACACTCCAGACATCTTTTTGATGTCCTGTTAAAAGGGCTAACGGCTGACCCTGTAAGTTCCACAGGCGAATCGTTTTATCTCTGCCTGAGGTTGCCAATAGCTGGCCATCGGGACTGAAGCTAAGTCCTTTGACCATGTCGGTATGCCCTTGGAATAGAGCCAACTGTTGTCCCTGTAAATTCCACAGGCGAACAGTGCTATCTCCTCCCGCCGTCGCCAGTTTCTGTCCGTCGGGGCTAAAGCTGAGATTCATGAGTCGACCTTGCTTGGTATTCCATCGTGCTTTTTTCTGACCTCGCCAATTCCATAAGGTGACGATGCCATCTTCCCCCGCACTCACAATTAGCTGGCCGTCCGGGCTAATGCTACTTCTCGCGATGCCTTGATGCTCTCCCCAACGATTGCGCTCCTGGACGGAATAAACGGCCTTTTGCAGCGTTCCCCTAACTTGTTGTTCCAATGTATGGTCTGGCTTGAATGCTTGCAACAGTGGGTGCTTGAAGGATTGAGCTGCCCGCAGGCTATCGAGAAAGGCATCTAACTGTTTTCCGGCGCTAAAGTTGGCGATCGCCGATTGTCTCGAAGCTCGAATCTGACTAATCAGAGCATTTCGTTGTCCAATCAGGGCAGTAATGGTTAAGCCGCTCAATCCCAGCATGACGGCGATCGCAATACGCCACCGCCAACTAATATTCTGGCGTTTTTGTAATACGCTTTCCTGCACAAACTCAGCTTCTACCTGGTTCAGCCAATTATCATTGGAATTGAGTTCTTTATCCAATAGATCGAGATAAGGATTTGCATTCCACAAAAACTGTACGGGTTTCTCTCTCGATTGCCCTTGCTGATTCTGAGTGCGTCGTAACAGTTGAGCCAACTGAGCAGGAATTTTATTCACTAAGTTTTCGACAGTCAAGAGTCGTCGATCTAACCAATCCAAAACAGGATCGGCTTTGTCTAGAATCCCTTTTGGCTGTTCTTTGTCCTTATTTTTGACGCTATTCCACTCCGCCGCCGCAGGAGTCAATCGCCGTTGCAGAAGCAAGCTTTCTTCCTCCTCTTGCTTCCACATCAACAACCTTTGCCATCCCCGCACCAAAGCATCATGGGCAGGTTCCACATAGGGACTCCCCTCAGCATCCTCTCCTTTCACCAGTAACCGTGCATTAGTGAACCGCTCAATTACTACTTTAACTAAATGGTTTTTCTCTGGCGGATATTCTAATTCCGCTAAGGGGACTTGTCTGCGGGCTAATTCCCCTCCTCCAAGGGCAACCATCCGCAGCATTACCTGACGGATAATCTGAGCATAAGCGGGATTTTCCTTCACTAACTCCTCATATTCCTCATCCGCCCTTTGAGTCAGCGATAGAATTACCCCTCCCAAGTCTTCGTAATCTTTTTGAGTCAAGGCTCGATCGATTGTTTCTCCTCTATTTTGTGCCTCTCGCTGTCGGTTTAAATACTTGAGATAAAGTTCGCTCAAGGCAAAAGAAAGCAGGGACAATGCGCCTGGCATATCCACCACTTCATCGATGATGCGATCAATTAAGGGATGCTTGGGATCGTCAGATTGAAAATACATCACCCGTGCCTCTGCGGGTTTCTCGATCGCTTCTCGCAAGTCGGCTCTCGTCATTGCTGATACAAGAAATCGTCCTTTGTGCCAACGATTTTTAAGTACATTTTTCACCTTATCACCTGTGGAGACAGACTCTAAGCCAGTGTCTCTTACTTGGGGTTCAAAGTCAGAGCGGAGAGATAGCACAACTCGTAATTTATCCCGATGGGCATTAAGGGCGTTAAGTATCTGTTGGAAAAACGCCTTGCGCTCATCCTCATTTTGACAAAGGGTTATAATTTCTTCACTTTGGTCAATAAACAATAATAACTTAGAGTTAGAGCTCTTTTTCGCCCAAACATCAATGCTCATTGCCAGATTTTGTTGTGGGTTTTGTCGCTCTATTTCGGGTAATTGCTCATTTTTCAAAGTATTATTTAACGCTTGGAAAGGAGTTTCACCCGGACGAATGGGTGGGAAAATAGACCATTTCTCTGTATTATCTTTCCGTAGTTTAGGAATTAAGCCTGCCTTCACCAAACTAGACTTACCTGAACCCGAAGCACCTAAAACCACTGTTAAGGGATGATTTTTAACAAATTTATCTAATTTTTGGCTTAGTTCAGTTCTCCCGAAAAATAATTCACTGTGTTTTTCGTCATAAGATTTCAAACCTCGGTAAGGATTTCTTGACTCATCTAAAGGAGGGGCAGAGGGTAAATTGAGAGGATGTCCGGGGGTAAGGAAAATAAACTCTCCTTTATCGTGCTTTTTCAAAGGCCAAAGCTGAGGAGTTTGCCGTCGGTGATTTTCTTCGCTGGCAGATTCAACCACCTCCCGCAGATAAAAAGACAGTTCAGTAGCAGTAATAACTCCATCTCCTGATGGTTTACCATTCTTAGATACAGGGTAAATATCGGCTTCTCCTTTAAGAGCATTGATTAAGGCAAAGGCAAAGGGAGAATGTTTATTCTCTTTAGCAATACCTCGATCATCTTTTAAGGCTAAACTATCTAAAGCATATTGGTCAGATGCGGCAGAAGTGATTACCTGCCAAGCAGGATCTTGGATAAAGCGATCGTAACGTTCTTTATAGATTTTTTCGGGTACATAAACAGCTTTACGGGTACTTGACCAACGGAATGCTCCGGCAAAACAACAATCTAGAATGATTAAGCAATGACGACAATCAAGTTTCGTTAGGGCGGATTCAACCTTTTGCATGGGAATATAGGTAGAAGAATCTCCTGACTTGGCATCTTGGGGAATCAAATAACCTTGAGGGCCATCATCCCCATTTAGTGCAATGCCATGACCAGCAAAATAGAATAACAAACGGCTAGGGGTAGCAGTTTTGATGATGTCTGGTAATTCCGTTTCTAATAACTTGGTTAATTTTTGGGCGGTTGCTTGGTCTTCGGTAAGCAGGTGAACTTGATACTGATAGTCAGTTTGGAGGATTGCGGCGATCGCTTCGGCATCCTGTTTGGCTGTCCCCAATGCGGGAATGCCGTTTTGGTAGTCATTAATGCCGATGACTAGGGCTAGGTTAAGATTGAAGGGTGATGAGTTCATAAGGGTATTCAGTTGTTAATTCATGTAATCCTTGGGTAGGGGTAAACGATGACGACACTACTTGTACAAGCGACCTCGGCTCCTCTGATAATTGATCTTCCTTGGATTATACCGATGACGGAGGAGCAATTTTATGAATTTTGTTTAGCCAATCGAGATTTACGCATTGAACGCACTGCTAGTGGAGAGGTCATCGTTATGCCTCCTGCCTTTTCGGATACGGGTAATCGGAATTTTAATATTGCTGCCCAACTTTGGAACTGGACAGAAAGGGATGGGACGGGGCTTGGGTTTGACTCCAGCACGGGCTTTACTCTGCCCAATGGTGCGACTCGTTCTCCCGATGCGGCTTGGATTAAAGAGGAATATATTGCTAATGGTACTTTACTGGGCTGGTTAATCGATCGCCAAAATCGCCAAGTCTATATTTATCGCCCCCATCGGGAACCAGAGATTTTAAATGCGCCTGAAACCATCAGTGGCGCTCCAGAATTGCCAGGGTTTGAGTTAGTAATGGCTAAGATTTGGTAACGGCGATCGCCGCGTGTCAGCCAATCCCCATTCCGTAGAATAGCTGAGGTTATTGCTGATACCCGCCATGTTTGATAATACTTGCAAGTTCCTCGCTGAGAGCTTTTCTGAAGATTTTGCCTCTTGGTTGCTGGGTCAACCCATCACCATGAAACCAACTCAGCCCATCTGTTCGCGCAGCGTTGCCTTTGGCAATACTGTCCCTGGAACCCATTCGGGTAGATGCCTTGATTTTGCAAAGAGGGCGAAGAAAGGGGTGAAAGATCGCTCATCCTCCGCCAACTTTTGCGTCGTATCGGTCAAGTGACCCCAGAAAGGCGATCGCAAATACAAGCCCTATCGCTGACTCAGCTTGAGGCTTTGGGGGAGGCGTTGTTAGATTTTACGAAACCTGATGATTTGGATGAATGGTTGCGTTCACGTAGTGTCGCTGATAGCGAATCGCATCTATAGGCTTAGATCGTGCAGCGATCGCACTTTATCCCTGACGGATAATTCTTCATTGTGTAGGAATTGCTAGATCTCTATCGGAGGATGCCAACCACTGCTTACCCATCGTCTTTGCGCCCCTATAATCACGGTATGATTCATCCGCAAAGCTACTACTGTGGTGCGACCAATTACCGTCAATCCTTCAATTCTTGTCCCGTCAGCACTCCAGATAAAATGTTCTGACCATTGTTGTCGGCGAGGATAGAATAGAGAGACAAGTTCTGGTGTAACAGGATCGATTGCTTGAGTCAAATTCCCTTTATATTCCCGAACTTCCCCCTTTGACAAAAACGAAAACCTGTGCTGTGTAAAGTTTTGAACCACTTATCTCCCCCTATTTACTGGGGACAAATTAAGGAAATCTCCACCAAATCTAATGCCTTTTGTTGTAATCCTGTTGGTCGGGTAATGGTCTGGAAACTAGACTTTCCCTGAGCCAAATTACATTCTACTTCCACAAGACAAATTGTCCCTAAATCTTCTACTCGACTCTCTACATTTTAAATCTTCTTATTAGTTAATTTTGTTTCAGTTAGTTAGAGGTTAGACGATCTTGACTTTTATCTGTCATCATATAAATCTTATGCCTATTCGTGATTCTACCATAAGATTTATGATTCCCCGCACTCCTCTGCCACATATTATCGAATACGTCGATGCCTTGAACAAAACACTTCGAGAGGAAGGTCATAAACCACTGTCGAGAATTCAAGGAAGTTTCTTGTGCTTTGTCTTGATGGGAATGCTTCTGACACAATCACTTTGTTGGGCAAGACTAGAACGTGCCAGTGGTGGTCGTTACCAGGACGGCGCGCTTTGTAAAATGTTTTATCATGGTCTCAAGTGCTGGGACTACCTGCTTTGTGCCAGTGTGCTTATCGTCATGAAGCGATTCAATATTACTTCGGGAGTCCTTGTTATTGACGATAGCGATAGAGGTCGCTCCAAGAACACAAAACGAATATGGGGTACCCATAAAACAGTACTCAAAGGCACAGGAGGATTTCACCAAGCACAGAATATTGTGCTTTTGGTACTGGTAACACCGGAAATAACAATACCTGTCGGAGCGAGCTTTTATCGACCAGACCCAGTAATTAGAGAATGGACGAAGAATGAGAAGAAACTAATTAAACAAGGGGTAAAAAAGAAAGACAGACCCTCAAAACCACAACGACAATCAGACTATCCTACTCGGGTCAAACTGGCATGTTCACTCATCAAACAGTTTAAGAGCGATTATCCGTTCGTGATCATTAAAGCACTCTTGGCAGACTCTGCTTACTTCAATCCCAGTTTTACTCGTGGCATAAAGGAAATATACGAGAATGTGCAGTTCTTAAGCCAGATGAGAGAGAACCAGAAAGTTAAATTCGGCAGAGACAAAGAGCTGTCGGTCAAAGACTTCTTTGGCACCAGAAAGTGGAATTCAACTACAGTTCAACTTCGAGGACATTGTGAAACCCTAGTTCACTATAGTTCTGCACTTGTGACCATAACATCTCATGGTCAGAAATATCGAGTGGTTGCTTTGAGATATGGGGAGGAAAAAGAACCTCGATTTCTGGTGGCATCAGACTCAACCTGGCGTTCAGAGGAGCTCATCAGCTATTATGCTTTACGTTGGCTCGTAGAGGTCTTTATTGAGGACTGGAAGCAGCATGAAGGATGGGGAAAAATGGCCTGTCAACAAGCCGAAGAGGGAGCAAGCCGAGCTGACTTTTCACGGTATCTTTTCCCTGAGAAAGGGTTTGGGTGTTAGGGGTTGGGTGATAGGGAAAATTCAGTTTTTGTTTTCGAGGGCACGAATCAATGCTGATAATAATCTTCCGAGGGATTCACATCTATTTAAAAGAGAATCAATGACTTTCCCCTCTCCTAACTTTACCCTTTTCGACAATAAAAGATGAGTTTCTAATTCTTTAAGAGAGCCTTGTGCTATGTATAAAAACTGTATATATTCTTTTCGGGTTTTTCGACCATGCCCCTCAGCGACATTGGCGGGAATAGAGGCTGATGCTCGACGAATCTGAGAAATTAACCCGTAAAGTTCTTCTTTGGGGAAATTGCGAGTAACTAAGTAGCATTCTTCTGCTAAATCCATGCCTGTTTGCCAAACCTTTAAGTCTCTATAGGATTGTATTCCCATCAGTTTCTAAGTGTTTTTTTTGACTGTTCAACTATTAAAGCTTATCCTCAATCCCTAATCCTAACACCCAACCCCTAACACCTAACACCTGTCAACCGAAAAAGATGCCGTGAAAAGTTAGGCAAGCCGAGGACTGCTCCTGAGCCTTTTGTTAGACCATAGCCTATTTTTCTATGGTGAGCAAACGGCCCTTATTAAACACAAACTTCCAGCATTAACTGTCGGAAGCCTGCGTTCAGCTATTCAAAATGATTCTCTTGTCTCGGTGGTCAGCGATGTTGTCAATGATGATCAACCCGTTAAAGCTCTTAACCGACTCAAAAATCAACTCAAAGAGTTTCAAATACAAAACAGTTCCAGCAAACATCTTTCTGGAAGAACTATGCCTACATTCACTCCAAAAAAGAGGGATATACTACATACTGATAAAATGGCTGCTTAAACAAACAAAAAAGTAGAGAGTCGAGTCTTAACAAAACAGCAGGAGGTGAATTGCGATTGGGGACTTTTTCAATATACATAATTATCTTAAGTACATGACTACTATTTTAGCAAAATTGAGTGTCCACAAATCTTAAGAAAACCTTGAATTTACATGGGTACAAGCGAACTAAATTTATGAGGCTCTAAATTAGAACTGATAAGGGTTTTAGTTGTTATTCAATACTTTTGTACGGGGGGAGTTCGGGAATATAAAGGGAATAATTTAGTCAAGTTAGTACGACCGATTGTAAGTCAAGACAATTCCAAATTTAGATTGCCACGACTTCGTCTCGCAATGACATTATTCAAAAAAGGGTCATTGTGAGTGATAACGAAGCAATCTCAAAACTCAACTTTGCTATTTTATTAAATCTTCATTCCTTAGAGAAAAAAAGAGGAACAATGGATCGAGGAAAGAATTATCTTAGTTTCCTCTTAGTCAAAAATTGCATCGAGTACCCGTATTGTATTTCCGGTTCGGCGAATTCGATCTCGGACATCATCAATATCTTCTAAGGTATCACAGAGATCTGTATTGCGACCGCGATCTTCTCGCCGCTGACAAATATCACGACGGACGCTGTCCCGAATGTCGTCCCGAATTTCACGGCGGATATTGTTCCGAATGACTCTACCTAAACTTTTATCAGCCCAAGCTGATGAACCCATCAAGGTTACCATGAGAATCGCTAAAACTAAACTGGAGATAAATTTCATAGTCAATATTTGGTTAAGGAATTAAGCTAAAGGAATTGTAAAAATGTTCAAAGTTGTCCGAATCATCATCTATGGCTAAAAGGAGATAAACGCGATCGCCTGTTATGCTAAGGATAGCGACAAAATATTGCCCAAAACTTTCCCCTGTCAGTAGCCTAGAAGCTAATCCTTGGAAGGCAATTTCTTCGGTTTTCAGAGTGGTCTTCAATTGTTCATCCTGAATATCATTGACCACGCTAGTTACCACTGAATCTAATAACTCTTTTTGAGAATAGTCGTAGCGCAACCTCCGAGGTATATCGCTATAAGCCACCATATAATACTCAAATAAGTCAGCTTCATTCACAGCAGGGACTGTGACACCATTAAGTTGCCAACTTAGTTCTCGCTCCAGCAGAGTACTAGTGCCAGTCTCTTTTATGGACTTTCCCGGTAAGTCAACCACATACTTGCCAGGAGTAGAAGAAAACATTTGCCAAGATAACGATTGGCTATTTTCATTGTTGCTAGGCGGTGTGGGAGAGGTTGGTTCAGCCTCTACTTGGGGTGAGTATGATAAACCCATTCCCATTAGACAAAGGGTCAGAATAATGAATTTTAGTTTCATAATAGTCAGCAGTTAGCTTTGATTTGATCTTAATTTTAGTTAAAAGAACATAAACAGTGAAAGTTGGAGGGTGAGCCAAGGGCTAGTGTCATCGCCTACCGCCCTGCGAATAGCACTACCGGGAAAGGCGATCGCTCCTACTCCCTGGAGCAAGAAATTTTGAGACAGATAAGAGCGACCAATCAACAGAAATTCATGACCGATGTCCGTCGATTCCAGATTCTGGAGAGCCCGATTTCCACCTAAATTGTTCAGCTCGTCAGCAAAGCGATAGTAATAATCTAGTGATAATTCCAGACTATTACTGGGTCTTACTTTGAAGGTTACTCGGTGAGAAAAACTATTGGAGTTATTATAGACTTTGCCCAGATTCACACCTTGTAACCAATCGGTTAGTCCACTGCCCTGTAAGGGGTCAAACCGCTCATAGGTGTACGTATGGGGATTGTCGCCGCTAAACCCAGCAAAGCGGTAGCTAATACTGGGTCGCCAAGGTAATTCCTCGGCGGTATAGCCGAACCAGACATAACCTCCATGAGCCGCCATGCTCTGTTGATTACTAAATTGATAGGCATATTCTGCCTCCGCCCACAACCCAGGGACACCAAATAGAGACGATAGGCGTATACGGGGATTGACTACCTGCAACCCATCGCGACTAAAGTTGTCACCGTCGGGCAATAGATAAGTTCGATTCGACTGGAGTACAGTCACATAGGTCAGAGCCGCTTCTAGGTTTTGGTTGTTATTGAAACTGAGACTGGTACCTAAATACTGGGTCTCGCTATCGACAACAGGCAGTTCATCGGGTTGGAGGAAAAAGCCTTGAAATCTCACCTTTCCCCAACGCAGATTCGTCAGAACTGTCTGCTCATAAGCGGTTCGGGGATTGGAAAAACTAGCAGCACGATCCAGTGCATTGGCGGAACCAGCAAATTGGGAAAACAAAAAACCTTGGTTAAGCTGGAACTTTTGCCGACCAGCGGAGAGATTAAAGCTTACAGGGCTGTCGGGATCAGCCACCAACAATCCCCCGTAAAGTTGTTCTACATCATCAAAAAAGCGATCGTCAGTCCGAAAAATATCGGGCTGTACAGTGGCAGACAGGGTATAGGTGCCGGCACCGTAGATATAGAGAGGCCAATCTCCTAAGCGGGTAATACCTGCTAATCCAGGCTCTAGATAAAACTCTCCCCAGGTAATCGTACCCTTTGGTTCATAAGGACCAGCGACAAAATTGTCGGCATTGTCAAACCAAGGATTACTGTCACTAAAAACGCCGATGCCACCATTCAGGACGAATTTGACCAAGGCACGATCGCTCTGGTACAAAGTGGGGAAATCGCGAAAACTGCCACTAATAACCATACCAGTGGGTTGCTGACCAGCTGGAGGTTCCTCTGTTGGTTTTGGCTGTAAGGTCACCAGCAGAGCGATAATAACCGTTCCTGGGCGATTGGATTCGTACAGGCGATACTCCGCAGATTTGACAAAGGGTAACTGTCGTACTTCATTCAGCCCTTGATCGGCAAACAGAGTACTAAAGCTTCCCCCTGCTCGGATACGAAAGGTATCGGCAATTTGCTGTTGCAACGCCTCATCCTGCTCTGGATCGCCCGTGGGATTGCGGAGGTAGATAAACACCTGTTCGATAGGCAACCCTTCTCCTAAATTGGGGGGAATCCGCAGTCCGGCATTAGGATCTTCCGAGGAGGAAGCCTGTTCTGTCGATTTTGGCTCAACTAAATCAGGCTCGTTTGCCAGAAAAACATCGGGATTGTCTAATTCTAATAGATGGGCGTTGGTCCAGGAAAATGCTTGCACTTGTTCAGAGGTAACCGATGAGTTAGATGAGAGTTCCCAACTCTTCTCTATTCCCATGTCTTCTATATCGAGCTGATATCCCAATGCAGGTGTCATTAGATCAGTTCCTTGAATGGAAAAAATTTCACTGGCGACTTTTTCTTCTGAAAAAACCATTGAAGAAACCTGAGCTTGACTTGGAGATGTCAATTTCAATACTGACAGCATGGAAATCGAAGTCCACACCAATAACTTAAAATACAAAAGGCAAGAGTGAATCATTAACCCAAATTTTAAATGTGGTTGCAAAATTGACTACTCCCTCGCATAAATGACAGCAGGGCTGTTTCGGCATAGAGAAAAAAGGAGTAAATTAAAGCTTTAAAGTTAAAAAAACTATATATTTCTTCTTTCAACTCAAAAAATCATCTATAAAAGCTTAATTTATTATTCAAAACAAGTATCTAATTTCTGACTTTACGTGAGGGTTCTAGGGACAGCGTAACGTCCCTAGTGGGACGGCACTTAAAGAGGCGAATTACTTCGCCTCACATTGCCTCGGCTCTGGGAAGCTAGTCCCCCAGAAACAACTGATGACCCATCAGATTAACTAAGAAACTGTATTGTGTTGAACGAGGGAAAACTACCTCAATTTATTCGGGCTTGAGTTTTACCCGCTTGCCACCCCCAGACACCTGGATGGTTTGACCACTGACCCAGCAGCCAGCAGGAGAGGTCAGCCAGAGGAAGGCATTGGCAATATCCTGAGGTTTTCCAGGTCGTCCAGTTAAACTGTCGGGATGAGCTAGGGCATATTGAACCTTCTCATCCAGACCAGCGGCGGCATACCCTTCAGTGATCACTGTGCCAATCAGAACGGTGTTGATGCGGACTTGCTTGGCAAAATAGTGGGCTAGTCCCAGCATCATATGATTAAGAGCCGCCTTAGCCGCGGAGTAAGCGATAAAATCAAAGGCTGGCAGTACTCCCACCAGGGAACCGGAGTTGGTAATGCTGACGTTTTTATCTTCTTCTTTGGCTTTTAGCAAATGAGGACGACAGGCGGCGGTCATCTTCATTGCCGACAGAGTGTTGAGCTTGTAGCTCTCAATCATGTCTTCTTCTGAAACCGCTAGGGGGTCATCGTAAGCTCTGCCCCAACCGACATTATTGACCAGAGTAGTAATGCCACCGAAGGTTTCCACCGTCTTGTTGACACACTGCTGAATATCATCGGCAACGGTGACGTTACAGCCAATGCCGATGACCTCATTGCCCGTATCGGCTTGAATTTTTTCTGCTGTCGCCTCGGCTTTATCCCCGTTCAAGTCAGCAATCATCACCTTAGCTCCAGCACCAGACAAGGTTCTGGCGATCGCTTCCCCAATGTTTTGGGCTCCGCCGGTAATGATAGCCACATGTCCATCCATGCGAAAGTCGGCAAATGTATCAAAGTTGCTCATAGTTTTTCTCTTATTATTTAAATTAATTAACTAGGTTTAATCGAGTTCTTGAAAACCACCACCACTAACGGTCAACACCTGTCCACTTACCCAACTAGCGGCGGGAGAACAGAGGTACAACGCAGCATAGGCAATGTCACTAGGTTGGCCCAGGCGAGATATAGGGGTATGCTTTAACATCGCTTTTTCGATGTCGGGAGTCAGCACCGTAGCCAAGGCATCAGTTTTGATGGCACCAGGGGCGATCGCATTCACACGAATTCCCTTGGGTCCGAGATCAAAGGCAATATTGCGGGTAAGGTGGCTCTCCGCTGCTTTCGATGAACCGTAGGAAGCCATGTTTTTGTTCTTGTTGTCTCCCGCCATGGAAGTGATGTTCAAAATTGCCCCACCCCCGGCAGTTTCCATATGAGGCGCACACAGTTGGCAGAGATGAAACACTGAAAACACATTAAGTTTGTAAGCCCAAATAAAGGTGTCCATCGGCATATCGAAAGGCTTGGGGCCACCACCCCCGGCATTGTTCACCAGCAGGGTGATTTTCCCGAAGGTGGCCAGGGTAGCCTTGACCAGGTTTTCCAGAGCCTGATCGTTGGTGACATCGCAGGCAACAGCCAGGGCTTTTCCTCCCTTGTCCTTAATCCCGTCAGCCACTACAGCGGCGGTTTCTTCCTTCAGGTCACTGACCACAACAGAAGCTCCAGCCTGGGCAAACAATTCGGCAATGCCACGCCCAATACCAGCCCCAGCACCAGTCACAATGGCGACCTGGTCTTCGAGTTTAAAGGCATCCAGTGCTGTCAAATCCATAATCTTTCTCTCAAAGTAAAAGTATAAGTAATCAAATTTAAGCTTTTATTCGTTTCTTAGGTTAAGTTTAAGACCAATCATAGATTAAAAAGGTGAAAATTTGGTGTAGTGTTTAAAACGATTTCTTATTGAAACAATCCTAATCTGGTTAATGAATCTAAAATAATTTCAAAAGCTAAGGCTACCTGTATAAAAGTTAAGACCGAGCCTAAAATTTGTAAAATTTGCATAAATCCGGGTAATTTCATGATTGGATCAACAAAATACATGGCTAAAAAATTTAAGACCATAATCGTGATTAAAGATTTAATAATGACAAAATCCATGCCAGCCACTTGAGGAGCAACCATTGAAAAAAGAAGAATGATAGCAGTCCCAAAGGGGGGGACAATAATCGGTGTGGCTATATTAATAATTAATTGGTTAGTGCTGGGTTTTGTCTGTTGAGGATGAGCAGGTTGTACGGAGGGAAAAATCACATTTAAGGCCGATAACAGCAAAATAACACCGCCTCCCATTTGTACAGCATTTTGGCTAATCCCATATTTGCTTAACATCCCCCGCCCAACTAGCGTTAAAATAAGGATGATCGCAGTGGCTAACAGGGCAGATTTAAGAGCGATTTGTCGTTTTAACTTAAGCTCCGCTTCTTGAGTTAATCTCCCAAAAGCCGGAATAATCTTAATCGGTCCTAACGCCAAAAAAAACATCGTGAAAATAATGGATTCATGTTCCATGATTTTTCTCTCAAAGTAAAAGTATAAGTCATCAAAATTTTTGTTGCGGGGATTGTGATGGTCATTAGCAAATACATAAAAGTGCATTCATAATGCCATTCATTCAATCATTCTTGTTAGTTAAACCCCTGGTTCAATTTGAGATAAAAACCATACAGTATTTTTCCGAATCTAGATGTACAAACAAATCTAAGTATGACAAAAAAAGGTGAAAAATCTGTGTAATAATCTGAAAGAACACTCTGTTAGCTAATCTTTAACCTTCGGTTCATGAAAATTCTCCTAGTTTCGCCCCATCAATCCTTACAGAGCAAAATGCATCAAACTCTATCCCTTCGTAAATTCATCGTCGATCTGGCAACTGATGGAGAGGAAGCCTGGGCTTTACTACAAACTTTTGTTTATGATTTGCTGGTGCTAGAAGCGATCATGCCCATGCCGAAGTTGGATGGTTTACAATTGTGTCATCGCTTACGCAAAGTGGGTAACCCAGTCCTGATCTTGCTACTGGTGGAAAAGTCTAAGGGGAAGCTTTGTATCGAGGGTTTAAATAGTGGAGCAGACGCCTGTCTAACTAAACCTTTTCAGGATTCTGAACTCTTAGCCCATATTCACAGTCTGTCTAGACGCGTTGTGCATCGAGCCAGTTCTCTGCTCAA
>CAVVOP010000025.1:0-79624 GCA_963749915.1 uncultured cyanobacterium | reverse complement strand
ATTGGGAATATTTTTAGTTTTTTTTGGTTGTGTCGCCAATTGATAAGCTGCCTTACCGATTAACGTCTGCGCCTACACCTGCACCTCCCCAACCTATCCACTGCAATAACTTTCGCCGATTCATCTCCACTGATAAAGGCGGAATGCGAGGCGATTCTGGCGTAACATCGGAAGTAATAGTATGGGATACTAGGGGCGATTGTTCAGCCGCCTTATATGTCTGTCTCTCAATTTCTTTCTGCCTAAGTTTCTGGACTTCAGCCTCCCTTGGAGTAAAGATTTGCTGCTGCAATAATATCTGCTTGAACTTCTTGAGTGTGAATTTCAGGCGAACCTAAATCTTCATCCGAAGATGGTATGGTTTTGTCTGGGAAGTCACCCTGGCTTCAATTCTTGCTACATCTTCATCCCTAAGTTCCAAAACTCCTTGATATCGCTCTAACTCCTCCCGAATTTCATGCACTGAGGGGGTATTCATGCTGAATAGTTTGCGTTAGTACCTCCTCGTACTGTTGTAATTTTTGCTGGTAGGCTTCAACCTCAGCAGTAATTCGAGCTTCAATCGGGGCAATATCTCCAGCCTTCAGACCTAAATTTTGCTGTTGTTGCCAGTTCATTACGCTTCCCTTCACTGAGAGGATATTCCTGCTGTAATGCGTTAGTAAATGCCTGTTCGTATTGCTCGCAATTTCTGTCGATATGCCTCTATTTCAGCAGTAATTCGGCTTTCAATCGAAGTTAAATCCGGTTCCTTAAGTTCCCATTGTTGCGGATTTGCCTACAAGTGACGGCGAGTTGTTTCACTCAGAGGATATTCCTGTCGCATCGCCTCGGTAAATTTCTGCTCTCTCGTACTGTTGGAGATGTTGCTGGTAAGCCTCAATTCTTGCCCTAACCTGTGCCTCAATCGGTTGGATATCTTCATTTCTCAATCCCAAAATTTGCTTGAGATTCTGTCTTAGAGAATCAATATCGGCTTCACTGAGAGGGACTTCTTGTTGCAAAGCTTCTGTAAAATCTTGCTCGTAGCGTTGTAATTTTTCTCGAAATTCTTGACGAGCAACTGCCAAAATCTCATCTTCAATCGCCCTTGCTTCATCCTCAGACAAACCCAACTGAATTCTCTGAGCATCTAAAATTTTACGCCCCACAAAAGTAACCTCTCCTCGGCTACTGTATCGCGCTACTTCTTTAGCATATTTCTCTTTAGGATCGCCGGGAGGAACTTTTGTGAGTCGGATTGTATAACCTTCTTTGCCCGGATAAATCTCCGGCTTCATCGCTGGCTGTGTTTCTCTGACCTTCTGGCTGACATAATCATGCAACTCACCCATCGAGACAAACCCATCGTCATTTAAGTCTGCCGCCCCAGTTGTAATTCCCCCAATCAAATAACGGGTGTAAATTGAAAGATCTGATTCCTGCTGTTCAAAGGAATATTGAGTTGAAGTCGATGAAGTGAGAATAGCCCTTCCTTCTCCTCCTAATTGCTCGCGGATGTTAACAGTGCCATCATCTTTAGCCGATAAACCCTCAGCAAAAGCCCCACTAAAGCAACTATCAAGAATCACCACTTGCCGCTTAGAACGGCTGCGTTCCATATTTTCATGGACAAAACTAGCTGCCACAGCAGAGGAGCGCACGTAACTCTCCTCGGTCAGTTTTCTGAGTGTTGCGTGTTGCCAAATAAAGCTTGCCTGTGTCATCTTTAATACCATGACCGGAGAAGAAAAGTAGCACGAGATCGTCTTTTTGCCGATTGCTAAATAGTTTCTCGATTTCTTCCTCCATTTTCTGTCGGGCAGGATTTTTCAGCACAGTTACATCAGACTCAATAAATCCCCCTATCTCTGGACGCAACAAAACTTGCTGCACTGCATCTACATCCTTGACAGCACCAGGAAGCGGATTCAAACCTGGCTCATACTCACTAACTCCAATCAGCAACGCCATTTTTGCCACTTTCCCTACCTATGATTTAAGAAATTCCTGTGCTTTCTGAAAGGCGAATTCAAACTCAGCTTGACTGTTAGCTTTAATATTCAATTCTCTGCCATCTGGCGCTTTAATAGCTATTTCAATGGGCTTGCCTTTCAGTCGTTCACTTAAAAACCCAAATAATACCTTGATATTCTCTGGCTTCACTACAGCCGTCAGCATTCCCACCAGAAAGCCCCCCAGTGCCTTATTCTCTGCTGGTGGATTGGGATCGATAACGCGAGTAATTTCCTCAACTTCATCGAGCTTCTGCATCTGATTGAGGAGCTTTTGCACTTCCTCATCCTTTTCTTCGGCATCCAAGTCTGGATCGTTGAAAACTAGGGTAAGCTTGACTAGAGATTCATCTGCCATCACAACTCTTTTACAAATAGATGATTTTTTGCTAGTATAGCTCAAATATAGGAGCCTCATTTTATTTTTTCCCATGACTACAGTTACTGTCGATAACTCTAACCAAAATATTTTAATACCTGAAATGTCACCCTCTACAGGAAGCAAAAGGTATTTATGTCACAGTTCACGGACATTTTTATCAGCCCCCTAGAGAAAATCCTTACCTTAACGTTATTGAAAGGCAACCTAGCGCACACCCTTTTCATGATTGGAATGAGCGTATTTTTTATGAGTGTTATCGTAATAATGCCTTTGCCCGTATTTTCAACGATGATGGAGATATTGTCGGTATTGTCAATAACTACGAGTACATGAGTTTTAATATCGGTGCTACTTTAATGTCATGGTTAGAAAAATATGATCTTGAAGTATATCAGAAAATTATTGAAGCCGATCGCCTTAGTTGTCAACGGTTGAATGGTCACGGTAATGCCATCGCTCAAGTGTATAATCATATTATCTTGCCCCTTGCTAACGAAAGAGATAAATATACACAGATAAAATGGGGAAAAGCCGACTTTTATCATCGCTTTGGAAGACAACCCGAAGGAATGTGGTTAGCAGAAACGGCAGTAGATTATCCCACTTTGGAAGTATTAATTGCCGAGGGGATTAAGTTTATTATCCTTGCACCTACCCAAGCCAAGAGATGTCGCCCTATTGTCAGAGATAATAACCAATGGCTAGAGGTTGGGGGAGGACAAATTGACCCGACACGGCCTTATCGGTGTTATGTTAACGATGGGGATTATATTGACATTTTCTTCTATGATGGACCTATTTCTGGGGATATGGGTTTCGGGGATGTCCTCTTAAGCAGTCATCATTTTCACTCTCGGTTAAAGTTAGCCATTCGAGGGGATGATCGTCCATCGCAAATTATTTCTGTGGCCACCGACGGGGAAACTTTTGGGCATCATAAAAAAGATACGGAAAAATGTCTGGCCTATACTTTCACTCAAGAATTTCCGCAACAAGGTTGGACAGTTACTAATTATGCACACTATCTTAGTTTAGTAACTCCTACATGGGAGGTGGAATTAAAACCCGTTACTGCTTGGAGTTGTTATCATGGTGTGGAAAGATGGCAAGATGATTGTGGTTGCGGCGGTGGTGGTGAATACCATCAAAAATGGCGTAAACCCCTACGAGAGACTTTAAATTGGTTACGAGACGAGTTAACTAAAGTTTATGAGGATGTTGGTTATAATTATTTTCAAAATCCTTGGTTAGCCAGAGATGAATATATAGAAGTTATTTTAGATCGTAGTCAGGACACCATCAAACAATTTTTGCATCGTCATAGCACTCATAAATTATCCTCCTCCGAAGAAATTGACGCTCTACGATTGTTAGAAATACAACGAAACTCTTTATTAATGTTTACCAGTTGCGGTTGGTTTTTTGAAGAAATTTCTCGTCCTGAAGGTACACAAGTACTACGCTATGCTTCCCATGCGGTAGATTTAGTGGGAGAGGTTGCTGGAGTACAATTAGAAAAGGAATTTATCCATCGATTATCCCTTGCCGAGAGTAATGTTGAGGAATATAGAAACGGTGAAGGGGTTTATCGTCAAGCGGTGATACCATCTCAAGTCAATTTAGAACAAGTAACGGCCCATTATGCCCTTAGTTCTCTCTATAATAACTATCAAGAGGAGCAAAATATTTACTGTTACTCTGCCCAACAATTAGACTATCAAAAACAACAGATCGGTTCTTTAACGTTGGTAATAGGGCAAGTGCGTTTAACCTCACAAATTACTTGGGAAAGTGGACATTTTATCTTTGCGGTGTTGCATCTTGGCGGTTGGGATTTTCACTGTTGTATTCAACCCTTTTCTAGTCGCTTGGCTTATACCGAGATGAAAGAGGAATTATTTGCCCTGTTGAAGCAAACCAGCATCGTCGATTTAATTTTAACCATGAGTCGGCTATTCGGTAACAAATCCTTCGATTTAAAACATCTTTTTGCGGAAGAAAGGTTATCTATTATGCAGAAATTAACCACCACCACGAAAAAACGCCTTGATCAGCTTTATACTCAAGTTTATCGAGATAATTACAGTATTTTACTCGCTTTTCAACGGGATGAAGTGCCGATTCCCCAAGAGTTACAGGTGGCGGCAGAAATAGCTATTTCCTATCGTTGTCTTAAAGTCATTGAGGCCATTAATAATAACAACCCCGACCTTGATAATTTGGAACCTTATTTAATTGACCTAGAGGCGATCGCAGGGGAGGCAGATAATTTAAGATGCAAATTGGAGATCCCAAAAGGGAAAAAAACCCTTGAGAATTTAATCTTATCTTGTCTTAAACAAATTCTATCAGAGAATCGATCGGATAGCTTGGAAACAGATATTCAATTGATAGATAAATTGATAAAAGTGGGACAACAATTAAAACTTAATCTGTGGTTAGATAAAGTTCAAGAAACTTATTACGACTTCTTACATCAACAATTGTTACCTACATTATCGGGACATAATGGTATTTTAAAAACGAATAATCAACTGCGTTTATGGATAAAATTAGCGGAATATTTAGATATTTTTTTTCCTTCCTAATAAAAAAACTGAGTAAAAATGGAAACTAGACAATTAGGTAACTCAAATTTATACATTACTCCTGTAATTATGGGTACATGGCAAGCGGGCAAAAGAATGTGGGCTGGTATTGAAGATACCGAAAGTATTAAAGCAATTCGAGAGGCTTTTGAGGTAGGTATTACCACCATTGACACCGCCGAAGTATATGGAGAAGGACACTCGGAAAGAATTGTTAGTCAAGCTTTAAAAGATGTGCGGGATAAAGTAATTTATGCAACGAAAGTTTTTGCTAATCACATGAAATATAATCAGGTGATCGCCGCCTGTGATAATTCCTTGACAAACTTACAGACAGATTATATTGATTTATATCAAATTCATTGGCCCTCGGGTAGTTGGAAAAGTGAGATTGTTCCCATAGAAGAAACTATGAAGGCGTTAAATGATTTAAAACAACAGGGTAAAATTAGAGCCCTAGGGGTGTCCAACTTTTCTTGTCAGGAATTAGCAGAAGCCTCTAATTATGGGCAGATTGATAGCATTCAACCCCCTTATTCTCTTTTTTGGCGCGGGGTAGAAAAAGAGACACAACCCTATTGTATTGAGCATAATATCTCAATTTTGGCTTATTCTTCCCTTGCACAAGGGATTTTAACCGGAAAATTTGGGAATAATCCTCACTTTGATGAGGGTGATCATCGCAAAGATCATCGTTTATTTCAATCCCCCCACTGGGAAAGGGTACAAACAGCCCTAACTCAATTAACCCCCATTGCTCAACAATATAATTGTACTTTAGGTCAATTGGCGATCGCATGGTTAATAAAACAACCGAAAAGCAACGCTATTGTAGGGGCAAGAAACTCACAACAGGTAAAAGAAAATGCCCAAGCGGTAGAAATCAAGTTAAGTGAAGAAGACGTGATCAAAATTAGTGCCATTGGCTATGAAGTAACAAAACATTTAGATGATAACCCTGTGATGTGGAATTTTAGTTGAGCATCTACAGAACACACCATAAAAAAACTGGGTGAAGGCGACCTCTAAAATTAGATTTAGCTTACCCAGTCTTTTGACTATCCAAGTTTTATTTCGGCAACTTAAGCCACTTCTAGAGGATACACACTTACTTTTTTCCGACTAGCAGTTTTATATTCAAATTTAACAACTCCTTCGATAAGTGCAAAAAGGGTATCATCTTTCCCGATACCAACATTATTGCCGGGGTAAATTTTAGTGCCACGTTGACGAACTAAAATATTACCAGCCTTAACGCTTTCGCCGCCATAACGTTTAACCCCTAAGCGCTTAGAATTAGAATCTCTCCCGTTTCTTGTACTACCTGTACCTTTCTTATGTGCCATTCAATTATACTCCTAGTATAGTAAATTTATTTTATCTCTAAAATCTATTGTGCTCAATCTTAAGCTCCAACGGCAACTTCTGCTTCAACAGCTTCCGTAGGTTTTTGCGCCAACAATTTGCCGTCTAAACTGATGGAATTAATCATTAAGCGACTTAATTCTTGCCTATGGCCTCTTTTTTTACGGGTTTTCTTCTTCGGTTGCATTTTATAAACGATTACCTTTTTACCCCGACGGTGACCGATAATTGTACTGCTGACGCTACCACCTTCAATGTAAGGTTGTCCAATCTGAATTTGATCCTGGTGATGAATTAGTAACACTTTTTCAATGACCAAATCACCGTCTAATTCTACATCAATTCTATCTAAATCATAAAATCTGCCGGGTTCAACTTTAAGTTGTTTCCCACAGATTTCAATTACTGCGTAAGTCATATTAATTTCCTTTTTATATACTGCCGTACAGGTAGCAGAGTTTAATTTTTCTGCTTTATCTATTTCTTGACCTGATCCGAACAAGATTTTAAGACACCACCCCCCATCCTATCTCGATGGCGTAACCACTGTCAATAATTTCTCAAAAAGAACCAGGAGAATCGCATACAAAACTTAACAATACGCAACAAAACTATGTGTTGCCAAAAGTCATTAGGATTTGTTATAATTCTCTAGATATCTATGTGGAGAGATGGCTGAGCGGTTGAAAGCGGCTTCCTGCTAAGAAGTTGTGGGGTTTATAGCTCCACCGAGGGTTCGAATCCCTCTCTCTCCGTTGGTAAAAGCTTGTAGCTTTGTGATCAACTAACATAATAAGGCAAATAATTTATTGACATGGAGAAACAACCGCCTTAATAACTTTTTCTCCTAACTTCACACTGTTTAGCCGATCAATTTCTCTGATTCCCGTTGGACTGGTTACGTTTACTTCTGTTAAATAGCCGCCGATTACGTCTATTCCCACGAAGAATAAACCGTCTTCTAGAAGTTTTGGTGCAAGGGTTTCACAAATAGTTAACTCTCTTTCAGTAATTTGTGTGGGAGCAACTCTACCTCCTACAGCCATATTTCCTCGAAATTCTTTGCCTGTAGGAATGCGATTCACTGCACCAATGGATAAACCGTTTAATAAGATAATTCTTTTATCTCCTTCTTTTGCCGATGGTAAATATTCTTGTACCATAATCGGTTCTTGCCCTTGTTTGGTACTAATTTCGATCAACGAGTTGAAATTGCGATCGCCTTGTTGTAAGAATAAAATCCCCTCTCCAGCCTTACCTCCAAGAGGTTTTAGTATTATCGCTTCTTTTTCTGCTAAAAAATCAGCAATGACAGATTTACTCTGGGTGACGATGGTGGCAGGAAGAACAGAAGGGAATTGTAAAGCGTACATTTTTTCGTTAGCTGAGCGAATCCCTTGGGGAGAATTGATAACTTTTGTTTTCTGAGGATCGATTAAGTCTAAAATGTATGTGGCATAAAGATAGGGAATATTAACAGGCGGATCTTTACGCATAAACACCGCATCACAAAATTCTAGAGGTAAAAAAGTGGATTCTGTCAATGAATACCAGTTTTCTTCTATTTGCCAGTGATTATGTATTAATTTTACAGGTTTAAGGGTAACAGTTTGTAAATGTGCATAGGCTTTACCACTAACAACACTAAGTTCATTAATGGTAGTGATATAAACTTCATGACCTAAATTTTGAGCGGATTCCATCATCGCCACGCTACTATCATGGGTGGGATCTAATTTGGCGATGGGATCTATAATAAATACAAATTTCATATGATGGGGTAATTTGAGTTTGGCGGTGTCGGGTTGGTTTCTCTCGCAAAGATGCTAACACAGGCAAGGCAAAGAGGTTTTCGGTGAGTTAACTAATTCCTCCTAATAATTTATCTAATTCTCCTGTGGCGTTAATCTCATATAAATCAGCACATCCGCCGATATGCTTATCATCAATAAAAATTTGCGGAACGCTAGCATGCCCATTCGCTCTTTCTGACATTTTCATTTTAGCTTCATTATCCCCGTCAATACAATATTCGATAAACTCTACTTGTTTTTGTTTTAATAAACCTTTAGCACGAATACAGAAAGGACAAGTACTCCATGTATAAATTTCTACTTTTGCACTCATAATCTAATCATTAATTTAATGGGATATTATTAAGTATTGTAAACCATCATTGACAATAGACCGTCGATAATCGATTTAGTAATTAACTGTTAATTGCTTATGTTTCGTTTAGCTGTGAAGGAAGATTTTGATAAATTAAGGCAGATATACTCTCATACTGTCAAAAAACTTGCCCCTAGTTTATATTCCCCCTCACAAGTCATTGCTTGGTCATCTGCACCCAATAATATTAGTCAGTTTCATGATTTTATTTTTAATGCTGATACCTATTTATTACTTAAAAATGGGCAAATTATCGGCTTTTGTGGTTTAAAAAATGATGGGTATATTGCTTCTTTTTATCTCCATCCTGATTTTACTCGTCAAGGTTACGGCACAAAATTATTGTTATATGTGTTAGAAATGGGGATTAAACAAGGAATAAGCAGATTTTACACCGAGGCAAGTTTTTTCTCTCAACCGGTCTTTTCTCGCTGTGGTTTTACTATTTCCGCAATGGAAACGGTTTATTATGGAAATATTTCTTTTGATCGCTATAAAATGGAGAAAATAACTCAACAGGAAAATGACTCATGAGTGATGAGAATATGAAGGGGTTTGTTAAAGAATTAAAATCCCAATTTAACATTATTGGTACTTTTATCGCTATTTTTTGGATTGTGGAAATTGTTAACCAAACTTTTTTTGGCGATCGCCTAGATTATTTTGGTATCATACCAAGGAATATAGTGGGATTAAGAGGGATAATTCTAGCACCATTTCTGCATACAGATTTTACCCATTTAATCGCCAATACAGTACCCTTTGCCATTTTAGCTTGGTTTGTGATGTTGCAGGATACCGATGACTTTTTCACTGTCAGTTTCTATTCTATGATAGTTAGTGGTATCGGAGTATGGTTATTTGCACGACCAAATTCTATTACCGTTGGTGCTAGTGGAGTTATTTTTGGTTACTTAGGTTTTCTCCTTTTACGGGGTTACTTCCAAAAAAATACCCCATCTATTGCCCTTTCTTTAATGGTGGTTTTCCTCTATGGTGGCATGATTTGGGGAGTTTTACCCTCCAATCCTCATGTCTCATGGTTAGGACATTTATTCGGTTTTATCGGTGGAATATTAGCGGCGAAAATTATTGCCGATAAATAATTGATCATTTGCCTTGACTAAAACCTCACAAATCATTCCTGATTGCTATAATTACTTAGAAACTTGTGAAACTTCTAATAATTTAGTTAAATTCGGTGCATAAGGTTCTAAATTAAAGGTAGTTGGATTGACAAATTTACCGTAAATAAAATGACGATAATTAAAACAAAAATAGTCCCATTCTGCCATTTGAATATTAAACACTTTTATGAAAATATTTGCTAACCAAATCGGTAAAGGTATTTGAAAATAAACTTTTTTACGAAGATAATTACAAATCTCTTTTATCACTTCATTAACCGTTAATGGTCGATTGCCTAAAACTAATTTTTTATCAAAATAACCCTCTAAATTAGTTCCATTTTCCACCAAATAAGCGATGACGGTAGCAATATCATAAGCATGAATAAAATGAAAACTACCATCAGCTTGAAACCAACGAATTAAATTCATCAATTTAGGTAAATCCTTCAAGCCTCCGGAAAGATGAGAATAAGGTTTATGATCATCGCCGCCGAAAACTAAAGTGGGGTAAACAGTGATAATTTTTGGATATAATTCTAACTCTGATAATTTTGTAAAACATTGATATTTAGTGCGAATATAATCAGTGCCAATTTCTCCTGCTTCTGTTAAAAGTTGATTATTTTGATCTAAAATACTCGCAGTAGAAAAATATATTATTTGTTGACAATTTTCTTTGTTTAAACTGTTAATTAAATTTAGATTTGCCTCAACATTTATTTGATAGGATTCTTCTTCACCGCCCCAACAAGTCGCCGCCAAAATGGCTATATTAATAGTGTTTAATAACTCTTTATAATCAAGAACTTGGGCTAAATCGCCTTGAAGAATATTAACCCCTTCACGATGATTATAATCAAATTTGAGTTTACTAGGATTTCTGACTAATAAAAACAATTCATGATCGGTATTTTTAATCAATAAATCAGCAATATAATGACCTATACATCCACTAGCACCAGTAACAAAAATGCGCATATTTTATAATTTATTCAATTCCCATTTGCCAATAAATCATAAGGTAAAAGTTGATTTATTTCTAGTTTTTCAGTCTTTTAAATTAATTGTTAATTGTGATTATCAATCATCAATGGTTTTAAATGTTGATAAACCCCCCATTGAGTTGTTTTAAGTCTAAAGGAGATTCTTGCCACACTTTGCCATCTAAGGCTAACTGTTCAATGTAACTGGCTAACCGTAAGGCTTTCAAGGCCTGTTCTCCGCCTACAGAAGGCTTATTTCCTCCCCTGACACAACCGACAAAATGTTCTAATTCTGCGTGTAAAGGCTCAATATTGCTTGTATATACTTTTTCAATTAAACCATCTTGACGATATAAAACTTGACCGTAATCAGTTGTATAATTAGCGGTAGTTTGACGATGGATTAAAATTTCATTGTTGAGAAAATCCGCTTCCGTAAGACTGTTTTTACAGTGTGCTACGATACGACGAATTTTGCGATGGGTTACTTTACTGGCGGTGACAGTGGCAACAATTCCATTAGCAAAGTTAAGAGTTGCGGTTACATAGTCTAAATATTCAGATCCAGAAGCTCGACTACCACTAGCACTCAGTTTAACTACAGGAGATCCTGCCAATTCTAATAATAAGTCTAAGTCATGGATCATTAAGTCTAACACGACCGATACATCATTAGCACGATCAGAATATGGACTCATGCGATGTGCTTCTAAGGCTAATAAATTTTCAGTTTCTAAGACTTTGCTTAATTCCTGGAAGGCGGGGTTAAATCTTTCGATATGTCCTACCTGTAAAATACAGTTGGTGGCGGCGGCGGCATTGACTAGGGATTCTGCTTCGGCTATACTAGCGGCGATGGGTTTTTCAATTAAAACGTGGACTCCGGCATTTAAAGATTCTAAACCCACCTGATGATGTAATTTTGTAGGAGCAGCGATACAAACTGCGTCCACATGGGATAACATTTCGAGGTAATTCTCGAAAAAATGAACTCGATATTTACTGGCAACATCCAAGCCTCTTTCGACATTGACATCGGCTATGCCCACTAATTCTACATCTTTAAGTAAACTTAACACACGGGTGTGATGTTGCCCCATGTTACCAACACCGATAACCCCTATTTTTAAGGGTTGGTTATAACTGCGTTGTATCGGTAAATTACTAGCCGATAATCTTTGATTTTTCATTTTATTAATACTCCCCGACACAAATAATTTAATATTTTTACATATTGTTACTTAATTTAACTCAGATACTATCATAGTTGAAGATAATTGGGGGAATAAATCATAAATAGGGTTTGTTGAATTACTAATTACTCATTGCTAATTACTCATTTGAAAAATGACTTACTCCAGTAAATTTTGCCACCATAGTTTTTTATGACCAATAAAATCAAAATCTCTGTTTTAATTCCCGATTTATCATCTCAAGGCACCAGTAGGGGTTATATTGTCGCCCAAGGTTTACAAAAATTGGGTTATCAAGTTAACATTTTTGGCTTTTTGTATGGCGAACAAATATATCCAGAACCACCCTATGCTTTGCCGATTACCTATCTTTTTGGTTCAAATCTGCCTAGTTTCCTAAAAATGGGTTTAAATTTCACTGAGGAAATTGACGGGGATATTCTTTATGTTCTTAAACCGCAATTAACCAGCTTGGGATTAGGATTGTTTAAGGCATGGCGTAGTAGAAAACCCCTTATTTTGGACATTGATGATTGGGAAATGGGTGCTTTTGGAGGAGATAATTGGCAATATCAAGGTAGTTTAATTTCTGATCTTTTGTCCAGTAGTGGTGAATTAAGAAAACCTCAACATCCTTTGTATCTTAAATGGTTGGAAAAAACCATGGATAAAGTAAGTGCGATCACTCTTAGCAGTAAATTTTTAGAATATCGTTATGGTGGCACTTATCTTCCTAGTGCAAAAGATACGAATTTATTCGATCCTAGTAAGTTCGATCCCACGGCCATTCGGGCTAAATATGGATTATCAGAATATAGATTATTAATGTTTACTGGTACACCGAAACCAGACCAAGGTTTAGAAGATATATTCACCGCCTTAGATAGTTTAAATCAAGATGACCTCAAATTAGTGTTAGTGGGAGGTAACAAAAATCAATCTTCTTATCTAAGCACTTTACAAGCAAAATGGGGACGTTGGATTGTACAAATACAGCCTCAAGCCTTTGACGCAATGCCAGAATTTATCGCCATGAGTCATATCGTCATGGTGACACCGAGGAAAAGTTTAACAACCGTTGCTAAGTTTCCCTTAGAATTAATTGAGGGTATGGCTATGGCAAAACCCATTATCGCTACCAAAGTCGGAGAAATCCCTAATATCTTACAGGATACAGGATATTCTATTGAACCTCAATGCCCTGATGGAATCTCACAACAAATCAACCTTATTTTTGCCAATTATACCCAAGCCGAGAATAAAGGTAATTTAGCTAGGCAACGTTGCATTGATAATTATAGTACGGACAATCTTACCGCCACTTTAGCACAAGTCATCAACTTAGTAAGAAATTGAGTTCGCACTGATGAGGAATTGCCCAAAAGGCTTAGAAATACAAAGGGATTTTAATTTTTTTTTTCCTGAATTAATAATTGCTAATTACTACTGATTGGTTAAAATACTATTTAATTACTTGAATCAGTATGGCAAACACCAATGAATATTACTCGAATTTTTGCGATCGCAACTAATGGTTTTCGGGAGGTCATTAGGGATCGCATTTTATATGTAATCGCATTTTTTGTCTTATTACTAATTTTCGCTTCTCGCATTTTACCACCCATTGCGGTGGGTGCCGATGAAAAAATATTTTTAGACTTAGGCATCAGCGGAATTAGCTTATTAGGTGCGATAGTAGCTATATTTGTAGGTACAGGATTAATCAATAAAGAGATAGAAAAAAGAACTGTACTAATTTTAATACCAAAACCCCTCACCACCACAGAATTTATTATCGGAAAACACTTAGGTTTATCGGCAGTACTGATAGTATTAGTTGCTACCATGACTATAGTATATTTATCCTTGATGAGCCTATTAGGAATAAACTATCCCCTACAAAGTTTATTAGTGGCTATCGGGTATATTTTATTAGAGTTAGCATTGTTAACAGCGATAGCTATGACTTTCGGTGTCTTTACCAGTTCCATCTTGGCAACACTATTGAGTTTTGGTGTGCTAATAATGGGACATTTAAGTAGAGATTTATTACAATTAGGTAAAATAACTGAGAACCCAGGTATTGAGAAGATAACGAAAACCCTCTTTTTAATCTTGCCAGATTTAGAAAGATTAAACTTGAAAAATGGAGCAGTTTACAATATTCTACCCAGTACAGGAGAATTAGTCGGTAGTTTAATTTATGCGGCTTTGTATATTATTCTGCTATTAAGTATTACCGTCATCATTTTCTCTCGGCGACAATTCTAAAAAATTGTTTATGGCTTTTAGTTAGCCTTAATAAAATGTAAAAAATATGCAAAATAACCTCATTTTACAGAAAATTAATGCTCAAGAAATTCATAATTATTTATTTTCTTTATTAGAAAATGTCAACAATATTGATTGCTTTTGTGAGTGTTGCTGTAAACTATTATCGGAATATGTAAAATTAAAAGGCTTCGTCATTGTCAATGATTATGTGAAAGAATCTGAAAATATTAGGGTTATTTATACTAATTGTATCAACACAGATACTGACAAGTATTTATCTAGTTTAAATAAAATTACTGAGTCACAACAAGAATGTATAGATAATTATATATTTTTAAATTTTCAAGAGAAAGATAACGATCATAATCTTAATAATGATTACTTTAAAGAAAATAATATAAACTTTTTATATATAATTCCGTTAAGTTTTAAAAATAAAAAATTAGGGTATTTATTAATTGACATAGAAACTTTTAATTGTTCAGAAAATGAAAGCCACAAAATAGCTAATTTATTGGGTAATTACTTGTCCATATATCTTTATCAAAAACTCTTAGAAATCAAAGAAATAGAATTACAAGAAGAGGAAAAAAAACTTATACAAAATAAAGAAAATCAAAGTAAATATTTCTCCCATATGAATCATGAATTAAGAACCCCGATCGCTGCTGTGATAGGATTTGCTAAGATGTTGCAACAACAATTATATGGGCCATTAAACCCAAGACAAGCTCAATATGTAGATGCCATTTATCAGTCGGGGAAATACTTATTAGATCTAGTTACTGATTTATTAGATATATCAAAAATTGAAGCAAATAAAGAAGATTTATTTATTGAAAAAATATCCATAAGTGAATTATGCGAATCATCCTTGGCTTTAATAAAAACAAAAGTAGAAGAACAAGGTTTAGAGTTAAAATTAAATATAGCTTTTGGTGTAGAATATTGTTATGCAGATCAACGTCGCATTAAACAAGTATTAGTAAATCTATTATCTAATGCTGTTAAATTTACTAAAAATGGTTCAATTACCTTAGACGTAAAACAGGAAAATAATTACTTCAAATTTAGTGTCATAGACACGGGAATTGGCATTAATAAAAAATACCAAAAAAAGTTATTTCAGGCTTTTTCTCAATTAAATACTCCCCTTCATCGTCAACATCGAGGTACAGGATTAGGCTTAGTTATTTCCCGTGAATTAGCAAGACTCCATGGGGGAGATATTACCCTTATTTCTGAAGAAAATAAAGGCAGTTGTTTTACTTTAACTCTCCCCATTAATAACAATTAACAATTAACAGCTAATGTTTTTCTAGTTTCCCAGTCTTCTAGTTTTTTCTTTACTCCCAACTCAGACAAAATAAATTTAGTCTCTAATTTGTACGGGCATAATTAAATAAGTCATTTGTAAACCGCTTAAAGGGATAGTAATGACAGGTTGAGTTGCACCGTTAAATTGAAACTTGATGTCATTGGCGGATAAGGCTTTTAAACCATCCATGAGATACCTAATATTAAAGCCAATTTCAAAACCATCCCCCGTAATTTCCGCGGGAATTGCCCATGCCGCATTACCTAATTCTTTGGCAGAAACAGATAAAGTGACTTGATTATTGTCAGGATCTAATTTAAATTTAACTAAATTATTTTTTTGATCCGCAAAAACAGACACTCTTTCTAAACTTTCGATAACTCGTTTCCGTTCAACAGTCATCGTCCGTTCAAAATTTTTCGGTATTAACTGATTATAATTAGGGTAAGCACCTTCTAATTTACGGCTAGTTAAATGTTGATCTCCTAGTTCAAATACGACTTGACCTTGATCAACATACAATGCCACAGATTCATTTTCTTTAGCTAAAGATAAGATTTTTTCCAACTCTCTCAAAGCTCGTGCGGGGATAGTGATGGTAAAATTTTGTTCTTCACTGATGGGAGTATTTTCAGCATCTTGTTCCTCTTTTTCTTCGGTGGTTTTCACTACTGCCAATCGATGGCCGTCTGTAGCGGCAAATTCCAAACTATCCAAGTCGCGGGTGAGATGTACTCCCGTTAAAACTTGCTTAGTTTCATCGCTACTAGCAGAAAATAATGAGCCTTTCAACCCCTCTACTAAAGCAGTGACAGGCAATAAAAAGGCTTCTTCTTTCTCGATGGTGGGCAATTCGGGGAATTCATCCCCTTTAACTCCCCTTAATTGAAATTTGCCCGATAAGGAATCGATATCCACTAAAGGATTATCTTCCAATTCTTCCTCATCGTAGGATAAACTTACTTCCCCTTCTGGTAAACGAGTGATTATATCATTCAAAAATTTTGAGGGTAAAGTAATCATACCCCCTTCTTCCACTTCCGCAGAAAAACTGGTGCGTATTCCTAAACTTAAATCAAACCCCGTCAAAGTAACTCGGTTTTTGCCCTGATCAGCTACCAATAAAACATTAGCCAAAATGGGATGAGTGGGGCGAGTTGGCACAGCACGACTAACTAATGATAAATTATTCTTGAGATCTATTTGAGAACAGACAATTTTCACAGCAATTTACCTATATCCTAATTTAATCCTAATTTTAGTTCTGTTGTACTAAATATCTTAACTCTTTTTTTCTATTTAGTCTAAACTACAGTTACTTGTAGAAGAAACTCTAAAGTTGATGGCCGAGAAATTAAAAGTTTTAGAGCTATTGTGCGTAGGTCATGTTCAGGTTAAAAATAGCCCCTTGCCATGTCTCCTAAACAATGAGAAGATATAGGCTAACTCAATTAAATATGTATATCTAGTTAAATTTAAAATTAATTATGGTGGTTGCAACCCAGTCTATTCAAGAACTCTGCGTTAATACAATTCGTTTCCTCTCTATTGATGGGGTAGAAAAAGCAAAGTCTGGACACCCTGGCCTACCTATGGGTGCCGCACCTATGGCTTTTGTGCTTTGGGATCAATTTATGAAGTTTAACCCCAAAAATCCCCAATGGATTAACCGCGATCGCTTTGTACTTTCTGCCGGTCATGGTTCTATGCTCCTATATTCGTTATTACACTTGTATGGTTACGAGAGTGTAAGTATTGATGATATTAAACAATTCCGTCAATGGGGTTCTAAGACTCCTGGACACCCTGAAAATCATATTACTGCCGGGATAGAAGTAACCACTGGCCCCTTGGGACAAGGTATCGCTAATGGTGTTGGTTTAGCTTTAGCAGAAGCTCATTTAGCGGCTAAATATAACAAGCCCGATTGTACTTTAATCGATCATTACACCTATGTTATTCTCGGGGATGGTTGTAATATGGAAGGAATTTCTGGTGAAGCGGCTTCTTTGGCAGGACATTGGGGTTTAGGTAAACTCATCGCTTTATATGATGATAACCACATTTCCATTGATGGTTCTACGGACATAGCTTTCACCGAGGATGTTTCTAAGCGTTTCGAGGCTTATGGTTGGCACGTTCTTCACGTAAAAAATGGGAACACTGATTTAGATGAAATCGCCAAAGCCATTGCTACAGCTAAATCCGTTACTGATAAACCTACCATGATCAAAGTTACCACCACCATCGGTTATGGTTCCCCGAAAAAAGCTAATACAGCAGGAGTACATGGTGCGGCCTTAGGCGGTGATGAAGTTAAAGCCACCCGTGAAAATTTGGGCTGGAACTACGATCCTTTTGTTGTACCTGAAGACGCTTACACTCATTTCCGTAAAGCCATAGAAAAAGGTGCCAGTTTAGAAGCAGAATGGAATCAAACCTTCGCTACTTATAAAACTAAGTATCCTACCGAAGGAGCTGAATTTGAAACTATCACTTCTGGTAAATTACCCAAAAATTGGGCAGATTGTCTACCTTCCTACACCCCTGAAGATAAGGCTCTTGCTAGTCGTAAACATTCTGAAATTTGCTTAAATGCCATCGCCAAAGTATTACCTCAGTTAATTGGTGGATCTGCGGATTTAACCCACTCTAACTTGACTCAAATCAGCGTTTCTGGCGATTTTCAAAAAGGTGCGTACGAAAATCGTAACGTCCATTTTGGGGTCAGAGAACACGCCATGGGGGCAATTTGCAACGGTATTTCTCTCCATAATACGGGCTTAATTCCTTACGGTGCGACTTTCCTAGTGTTCACTGATTACATGAGAAATTCCATCCGTCTTTCAGCCCTTTCTGAAGCACATGTAATTTGGGTAATGACTCATGATTCCATCGCCTTAGGTGAAGATGGTCCTACTCACCAACCCGTTGAACACGTCGCTTCCTTACGATTAATCCCCGATTTGATGGTATTCCGTCCTGCTGACGGGAATGAAACCTCTGGGGCTTATAAAGTAGCGATCAACACCAAGAAACACTCTTCTGTTATGGCCTTAACCCGTCAAAACTTACCAAACCTAGCAGGTTCCTCCATTGATGCCGTTGCCAAAGGTGGTTATGTATTATCTGGTGGCAAAGAAACTCCTGATATTATCTTAATAGGTACAGGTAGCGAAGTTGGTTTATGTGAAGATGCTGCCGTCAAATTACGGGCTGAAGGCAAAAAAGTCCGTGTTGTTTCTATGCCTTGTTTAGAGTTATTTGAAAAACAAAGTGAAGAATATAAAGAATCTGTATTACCTAAGGCGGTGAAAAAACGTGTTTCCGTTGAAGCTGGTGTCACCATGGGTTGGGCGAAATATGTTGGCGATGAAGGCGTAAGTATCGGTGTTGACACTTTTGGTGCTTCCTCCCCCGGTGGTGTTGTCATGGAAAAATTTGGTTTTACCGTTGATAACGTTGTGGCTAAAGCTAAAGCCATTTTAGGCTAATTTCACGGTCATAAATAATCAATAAAATTTTGTTAGCCTCCTATTTTTTTAGGAGGTTTTTTGACAATTGACCATGAATAATTGAGAAAAACAATAACGAATATTTATTACTTGTCCTTACACTCCGAACTGCTAAATTATGACTTCTGTAACAATTATTGGTTTGATGGCTGGTACTTTAACTACTATCTCTTTTTTCCCACAGGTAATTAAAACATGGCGATCTAAATCGGCAAAAGATATTTCCCTAGCGATGTTTTTAAGTTTTTGTATAGGTGTTTTCCTGTGGTTAATTTATGGAATTTTGCAAAAAGATACACCTATTATTATTAGTAATTTAATCACTTTAATTTTAGCTGGGACAATATTGTTTTTTAAACTCAAATACAAGTAAAATATTTTTTTTGTAACTGTAAATTTAAAAGTCTAATGTCAGTTAAAATTATTGTGTTTTTAAATTTAGTAATTGTAGTTATTAATTTTTACTTAATCTGGAAATTGACACAATTGAGAAATTATTTATTGAATTTTAATGAGACATTATTAGAATTGAATGATAATTTACTTTTAATTTTAAAAGAAATACCTTTAGTAATTTTACTTACTGGTTTAGAAATTAAAAAATTTAGAAGTGATTATGTTAATTTGAAAACAAAAATCAAAAATATTCAAAAAATTATAGTTATCACTAAACTTATTTATAAAATTGTGCGTCCAAAACTGACTTGAAATAATATTTTAATAAAAGATAATGCGACCAAAATTTAAAAACATATTAGAATATGAAAAAACTCAATTATTGTTACAACCAATTTATATAAGACTGATAGATAATATTCGCCAAGAATCAGAATTACTAGAATGGGATGTGAGTTATGAAGAAATTACCGAACCTTTTCCGGGTTATATCCTGTGTTTAAAAAAAGATAATTATTTAAGCAAATATAGTATCTGGGAACTTTGTTTTCAAATATGTTTTGACAGTTATGAAAAAGATCAAATTGAACCAGTAACAACCGATAAAAATTTGCTGGATGATAAGGGAGAATTAGATTGGCTACAAATAGAAATAAAAACGAAAAACCTAGTTAAAAGTTTATTAATAATTTTACCAATTAGCAATTAACGACCATTATCTACATTTTAAAAATATACTTTTTGGCTACATAATTCAATGTAAAGTTGCTCTAATCTCGTCACATTATCCCTTAAAGTATATTTTTCCAAGACTCTATTTCGTGCTTTTTTACCTAGTAATGCCGTTATTTCTGGGTGATGCGCCAAAAGAGGTAATAGACCTCTTGCAAAATTGAATATCAGTTAAAATTAAGTGTCAAAATTTGTTAATGTAAGCGATCGCTTACTAGAAAAGTATAAGATTTGCTTATGAAATTTAAAAAAATAGAAAAATTACCACCAAAAAAGTTTAAGAGAGTATAGAACTTATTTTCATATATCTGAAGATTGGAATATTTCCGAATCAACTGTTTGTCGAATTGTTCATAAAAATGAAACTTGAAAGTGGGATTAAAGTCATTCTGATTGATGTAACAGAAAGTCCAATAGAGAGACCGGTAAAAGGTCAAAAAAGATACTATAGTGGCAAAAAGAAACAACATACTTTAAAATCACAATTAGTTGTAAATCAAACAAGTTTGGAAATAATTTGTTATGTAAATGGACTAGGAAAAGAACACGATTTTAAAATATTTAAGAAAAGTAAATTGCCATTAAGTCAAAAAATAAAATGTTTAGTAGATAAAGGTTATCAAGGAATACAGAAAATACATAAATTAACTGATATCCCCAAAAAGAAGACAAAAAATAAAAAACTAACGGCTGAAGAAAAAGCCAAGAATAGAGAAATAAATAAACAGAGAATTGTAATAGAACACGTAAATAGAAAGCTAAAAATATTTAAAATCTTGTCAGAACGTTATCGAAATAGAAGAAAAAGGTTCGGTTTAAGATTAATCTCTGGAAAAACAGAGGTTAGTAGAAGTTGCTACCAATTTACATCAACTAGCCATAGAACAGTGCGAAAAATTAGAACTTTCCTCAAGTAATAGTTCTCGTCCACCTTCTACTGATAATCCCTATCAGACGAAAAAAAGAAGAAAGAAGAAGTGGATGTACCCTCAGAATTAAATAATCAACCAGAAGATTCAGAAGGAGAAGAAGCAGGGCAACTCGAAAATCAAACTTCAGCCGATCTGGGAAAAAAACCGATTAACGATTCTCTAAAAAAAAGAAGACCGGGAAAACAACCAGGGGCACAAGGATTTTGGCGAACCAAACCACTGGTTACAGAAGAAATTATCCCCCATTATCCCGACTATTGTTCTAGTTGTAATCATTCGTTAACAATTGAAAATGATAAACCGTATATGGGGTATCATATTCTGGAATTAAAAGCTCTAAAATCGGGATTAAAAGTTGTTTGTCAGCTACACCATTATTATGAGTTAACTTGTGAATGTGGACATAAGACCAAAGCAAGTCCGGGGGTCGGTTATATCTCAACCATTGATGGTCGCTCAATGGACTTAAAATTAAAAGAATATGTGTTGGTAGGTCCGATGTTGGCAACTTTCATTGCTAGTTTAAGTGTACGTTACCGAATGAGTAGAGTCAAAATTAAAGAATTTTTGTGGGAATGGACGGAGACAGAATTGAGTGTGGGAACCATCGACAGATGTATTCGCGAAGCAGGAATAGCCTGTAGTCCAGTGGTAGAAAAATTAATTGAAGAAATACAAAAGGTAGAAGTTTTACATCTAGATGAGACTCATTGGGAAGTTCAAGGAGCTCTTCAATGGTTATGGGTAGCTATTTCAGGGAAGACAGCAGTGTATCACATTGGTTCTCGCCGGAAAGAAGAATTATTACATTTAGTGACAGAAGCCTTTGTGGGATGGTTAGTCACAGATGGTTATTTAAGTTATCGTATGCCAAGGGAGAGGATAAATCATCAAAAACGATTTCAAATAATTTGATGGTGCTAGAAGCAAGTTGTTTTTTAGGTTCCCAAAAACCTCATGACAAGCTCAAAGCCTTGGCCAAAGAAATTCTCAATGATTGGGATGCGGTGATTGCATTTGTTAATAATCCAGAATTACCACCAACCAACAATGAAGCCGAAAGAGCTTTACGTCATGCAGTAATTGGACGAAGAATCAGTTATGGCACTAGAACCAACGAAGGGAGTTTGGCTTACAGTTGCTTGTTGAGTGTGATTGAAACTTGCCGTTTGAGAAGTGTAAATCCATGGTCATATATCTGTGAAGTAATTGCGAGGGCAAGAAAAGGTCTTTCTCCTCCACCAATACCCACTGGTTGATCAGTAGAGTAATTGGACAAAGTTCTCTGCCAATGAAAGAGAACTTAAAAATCTGAGGGGGTGATCACACAGATCATCATTCTGGGTAAAGTTCGCGATTTTATCTCGCGAACAAAACTCCCATTTATGAAAAAAGAGGGCTTCGACAAATGGGGGGGTGTGAACGGTTACGATAGATAATATTCGCCAAGAATCAGAATTACTAGAATGGGATGTGAGTTATGAAGAAATTACCGAACCTTTTCCGGGTTATATCCTGTGTTTAAAAAAAGATAATTATTTAAGCAAATATAGTATCTGGGAACTTTGTTTTCAAATATGTTTTGACAGTTATGAAAAAGATCAAATTGAACCAGTAACAACCGATAAAAATTTGCTGGATGATAAGGGAGAATTAGATTGGCTACAAATAGAAATAAAAACGAAAAACCTAGTTAAAAGTTTATTAATAATTTTACCAATTAGCAATTAACGACCATTATCTACATTTTAAAAATATACTTTTTGGCTACATAATTCAATGTAAAGTTGCTCTAATCTCGTCACATTATCCCTTAAAGTATATTTTTCCAGGACTCTATTTCGTGCTTTTTTACCTAGTAATGCCGTTATTTCTGGGTGATGCGCCAAAAGAGGTAATACTGTTTTTAGTTGGGTCGTAACCTCTTGAGTACTAAGGATAATTCCGGCATGGGCTAAAACTTCGCCATCAGCACCAGCATCCGTAGCAACACAGGCTAAACCACAAGCCATTGCCTCTAATAATGATAATGATAATCCCTCTACTAAAGAGGGTAAAATAAAAACATCAGCACTTCTTAAAATATCGATCCTTTTTTGATCATCGACGATGGCACCTAACCAAATAATACCATCTTCTTGATTATATAGGGGTTTAAGGGTAGGGGTTAAATGACCATCACCAATAATTAACAGTTTCGCACTCTGACCCATTTCTGTGTGTCTCCATGCTTTTAGTAAGGATTCAACATTTTTTTCTACCGCTACTCGCCCTTGATAAACATATATTTGATCCTTCGGATATTTCTGTTTAAAGTAAGAATCACCGGGGGAGTATTTATTCGTATCGACACCATTGGGGATAATCGCTAATTTTTCGGCGGGGACACCCAATTTGATTAATAAATCCTTTTGTAGTTCAGAAAAGACGATAGTTTGATTATATTTTGCTAAAAAAGGAGCATATAGTTGATAGGTTAAGTATTGAGTACTGGATTTGATATTACGCCAAAGACTGTCAAAAGGGGGATGAAAAGTGGCAATAAGGGGTATTTTTAATTGTTGACAAATTTCTGGAAGTCGAAAATCGAGGGGGGATAAGGTTAAAGAAGCATGGACTATATCGGGTTGTAGCTTTTGCAGGGATCGCAGTAGTATTTTAGTGGATTTGGGAGAAGGGATAGTGTAAATTTGAGATTTATAGAGAAAAGGAAGATTAACTTCGGCAACATAGTTTTCTTGCCCAGATTCATCATTCTCTTGGCTAAAATGAAGAAAACTAACCTTATAACCTCTATCTAACAGAGCGTTAGTAATTTCTCTGCTGTATGTTACATTTCCGCAAAAAGGAGATTTTTTTCCTAGCCAAGCGATGTGCATTCAATTGTGCTTTAAATAAAAATTAAGTTAAACTAAAGTTTATGTAAGTTTGTCAACAATTATCCCCCTTCCTGGTCAAATTGGGTAATAAATTTTAACAATTCACGCCAATTTTTTTCCTATTTCCTATTCCCTGAATTTTATTGATTTATGACAGAAACCATCGTTGTTAAAATTGGGACATCTAGCTTAACTCGTTCAGAAACAGGGAATTTAGCACTTTCCACCATTGCCTCCCTAGTGGAAACCTTAAGTAATTTACGTCAACAAGGTTATCAAGTAATTTTAGTCTCTTCCGGTGCGGTGGGGGTTGGTTGTGCTAGATTAAACTTGACAGAACGACCCCGAAATATCAATCTTAAACAAGCTATAGCCGCCGTAGGCCAAGGAAGACTGATTCGAGTATATGATGACCTATTTAATAATTTGGGGCAACCCATTGCTCAAATTTTGTTGACGAGACGGGATTTAATGGAAAGGAGTTGTTATGTCAATGCTAGTAATACTTTCACGGCTTTGTTAGAACTGGGTATAATTCCCATCGTCAATGAAAACGATACAGTGGCAACGGAAGAATTAAAATTCGGCGACAACGATACTTTATCAGCTTTAGTGGCAAGTTTAATGGAAGCGGATTGGTTATTTTTGTTAACTGATGTGGATAAACTTTATTCGGCTGATCCTCGTGTTGTACCTTCTGCGATACCCATAGATTTAGTTAACAATGAAGAATTTGCCAATTTGCAAGTAGATGTTACCAATAGTGGCAGTGTTTGGGGTACAGGTGGTATGATCACCAAATTAAGGGCTGCCAAAATTGCCTCCAGTGCGGGGGTGACAACGATTATAACTAACGGCAAAAATCCCGATAATATCTATAAAATTTTGGCGGGAGAAGCCATCGGCACAAAATTTGAGGCACAGCCGAAAACAGAAAACGCCCGCAAAAGATGGATTGCTAACGGTTTAGTAGCCATGGGGAAGATATATTTAGATGATGGCGCTGTTAAGGCTTTATGCCTGAGGGGAAAATCTTTATTGGCCGCAGGAATAACTAAAATTGAGGGGGAATTCAACGCATCAGAGGCAGTAGAGTTAATTGATTTTCAAGGGCAAGAAATCGCCAAAGGAATTGTTAATTATAGTTATGATGAATTAACAAAAATTAAAGGAAAAAAGTCTGCAGATATTCCCCATATTTTAGGTTATTATGGAGCAGAAACTGTTATTCATCGAGATAATTTAGTGGTTTTTGATTAAGTTAATTATAGTAATTCCACACTTCCCTGATGCCCTATCAATAATTATTTGTTTAAAACTGAATATAACAAAATTCATCTTTTAACTCCCTTGCCATCAAATTTTTAACGGCTTCTTGGGGACTAATTTTACCTTTTAATAACAAATAAACTTGATAAGCAATGGGTACAGAAATTTTTTGTTGATGAGCTAATTTTATTAACACATTAGTGGTATTAATTCCTTCGGCTGTGCCTTCTAAATTATCTAAAATTTCTTCTAAAGATTTTCCTTGTGCTAATCCCATTCCTACTTGATAATTCCGAGACAATAAACTATCACAAGTTGCCAATAAGTCCCCCAATCCTGACAAACCGAAAAAAGTTTCCTTCGACGCACCTAAATGGGTTCCTACTCTAATCATCTCAGGTAATGCCCTTGTTAATAACGCAGCCTTTGCATTTGTGCCTAATTTTAACCCATCACATACCCCCGATGCGATCGCCATAACATTTTTTAACGTGCCGCCTAATTCCGTACCGAGGGGATCATTATTAACGTATACTCGGAAAGTATCCGAAGCAAAAATATTTTGTACAAACTCCGCCGCCGCAATATTACCACTAGAAACCACCGTCGCCGCCGGTAAACCCATTTTAATCTCTTTTGATAAATTAGGACCAGATAACACGACAATAGAGTGATCAGGAAAAGCCTCTTGCCAAATTTGAGATGGAGTGTTGGTAGTTTCTAAATCCAAGCCTTTAGTAGCCGTCACAATAATGGCATCTTCTTTAAACTTAATCCCCTGCAACCGAGTAATAATTTCCCTAACACCCTTCATGGACACCGCCGAGATGATAATATCCGCCTCTACTGTCAACGATTCTAACGAATGTAAAGAATTTCGTCCCCAAATTTGATAAGAATGTTGGGCATGTTTTAATAAGTAACCTAGTGCGTTACCCCATACACCCGAACCAAGAATAGTAATGTTAGTCATAATGAATTTTGTTTCGATCTATTGATACTGTGGGGCAGGAGGAGGGATAAGCAAGAAGTGAGAAGAAGTTATGACCATATTTAGCTCAAAATATCTCAAATTATCTCCGAATTAGTTCTTATTTACTTTGCTAAAATAGCTAGCCCTCTGAGTAAAACCTCCATTAAGTTAAGCTTTTTCTTAAGTGCTTTAATTCGGTAAAAACCTTCTGCCTCTTTGATTGCTCACCAAAAGTGAGTAAGAGCGCTTATACACACTCATTATAAGCCCCATCCCTAGAGAAATTATGACTCTAACTTAAATTGTTAAGTACTTCTTCCGCCGCCGCTAAGGTTTGTTTAATATCATCTTCTGTATGAGCGATGGAAGTAAAACCAGCTTCAAATTGAGAAGGTGCGAAATAAACCCCTCTTTCTAACATTCCTCGATGAAAACGTCCAAACTTAGCCCCATCAGATTTTTTTGCATCACTATAGTTATGGACTGGGTTACCAGTGAAAAACATTCCAAACATAGCACTAATGTTACTGCCTGTTACTTCATGACCTGCTTTTCTGGCGACATCTAATAATCCTGTAATTAACTCATGGGTGATTTTTTCTAAATATTCATAAGTACCAGGTTTTTGTAATAATTCTAGGGTTTTAATTCCTGCTGTCATGGCTAAAGGATTCCCCGACAATGTTCCCGCTTGGTACATAGGACCTGATGGTGCAACTAACTCCATAATCTCTTTTTTACCACCATAAGCACCCACAGGTAGACCACCGCCAATGATTTTCCCCAACGTAGTTAAATCAGGAGTAACGCCGAATTTTGCCTGTGCACCACCATAGGAAATACGGAAACCTGTCATTACTTCATCAAAAACTAACAAAGCATCATTTTCCTGGGTAATTACTCTTAAACCTTCTAAAAAGCCGCCATCGGGGGGAATAAACCCAGAATTACCTACTACCGCCTCAAGAATAACCCCTGCAATTTCGCCTTTATGTTCGGCAAACAGTTTTTTAACCGCTTCTAAATCGTTGTAGGGAGCGTTTAAAGTATCAGCAGTGACGGATTTGGGCACACCAGGAGAATCGGGTAAACCTAAAGTAGCCACCCCAGATCCCGCTTGTACTAGGAACATATCACCATGACCATGATAACATCCCTCAAACTTAATAATTTTATTTTTACCCGTATAAGCACGCATCAATCGTAAAACCGAAAGACAAGCCTCTGTACCGGAATTGACAAAACGAACCATTTCAATACTGGGTACCGCATCAATTACCATTTCGGCGAGGATATTTTCTAATACACAAGGTGCACCAAAACTTGTACCTTTTTCTAAAACTTCTTTTAAAGCATTAATTACTTCTGGGTGGGCGTGGCCACAAATTGCTGGTCCCCATGAGCCTACATAATCAATATATTTATTTTCATCTACGTCCCAAATATAAGCCCCTTTTACTCTATCAAAAATAATAGGTTGTCCACCGACGGATTTAAAAGCTCTCACGGGGGAATTTACCCCTCCGGGCATCAGTTTTTGAGCAGCGGTAAAAATTTCTTCTGATTTTGTGGTTTTAAATGATACTGTATTAACCAAAATTATCTCCTTAGTCTTTTTATTTTTATATAATCAATCTATTTTACTGAGATCTTGTACAGTTCTTGAAAAATAGAGAAATTTTTGAGGTTTGAAGAATACATTTTAAATAAACTTAACCATAAAATAAACCATTTTTAAGTAAAATTAAAGTTTTTTCTGTTTAACTACTCGAAAATGATAATGTGTTATCATTTTTCAGGCTTTTTCCTTGTACTGTTTATGCAAAAAACACATAAAACTTATGTAATAATAGTTCACATAAAGATATTCAGTATTAAACGTTACAAAATATTGAGAGCTAAATTTATAATCTGTTCTCCATAAGACTCACTCAATCATTGGACTCATAAATCCTCCAAACCTGGAGGACTTGAATTTCCCCTTGCAGATAGATCATATCATTGATTCATCGGTTAAGGGGATCATCGCCCAATTCCCTTTAGATTTGGGGACAGGGAGGCTAAAATCAATATATTAAAAGAGGTTATAGCATGACTATTGCTACCAATACAAAAATTAAATTAAATAAAATTGAAAAAGTTAAAGCCGCTAAACACGGTTTAGATGTTAAACAAGAATTAGAATCTTTTGCCAACATGGGTTGGGAAGCAATGGACCAAGATGATTTAATCGTACGTTTAAAGTGGTTAGGTATCTTTTTTCGCCCCGTAACTCCGGGTAAATTCATGTTGCGCTTGCGTATTCCTAATGGTATTTTCACCAGTGAGCAAATGCGCACTTTGGCAGAAATCATTGAGCGTTATGGGGATGATGGTAGTGCAGATGTTACCACCCGTCAAAATATCCAATTAAGGGGAGTACATCTTGAGGATATCTCCGAAATTTTCGAAAAATTAGAGGCTGTGGGTATGACTTCCGTTCAATCAGGAATGGATAATGTTCGTAACTTAACAGGCTCTCCAGTGGCAGGTATTGACCCCGATGAGTTATTTGACACCAGGGAGTTAAATCAAGAGTTACAAGATTTGATTACAAATAAAGGTCAGGGTAGTTACGAATTTAGTAATTTACCCCGTAAGTTGAACATTGCCATTGATGGTGCTAGGGATAATTCTATTCACGCAGAAATCAATGATATTGCTTTTATCCCTGCTTTTAAAGACGATGAATTTGGCTTTAATGTCTTAATCGGTGGTTATTTATCAGCACAACGTTGTGCAGAATCTATTCCCATGGATGTTTGGGTCAAACCTAACGATGAAGTCATCGAATTATCGGCAGCGATTCTCTCAGTTTATAGTGAGAATGGTTTAGAAGAAGGTTTAAGGGAAAATCGGGGTAAATCTCGTTTAATGTGGTTAGTGGATAAATGGGGGATGAATCGATTTCGTTTAGAGGTAGAGAAAAAGTTAGGAAAATCTCTCTATTTTTCCGCTCCTAAAGATGAATATACCATGGAAAAACGGGATCATTTAGGAGTCCATCCTCAAATCCAAGAGGGGTACAATTATATCGGTATTCATATCCCCGTGGGACGTTTGGATGCTCAGGGAATGTACGATATTGCCCGTTTGGCTGATGTTTATGGTAACGGCGAAATTCGGGCAACGGTAGAACAAAATTTTATCATCCCTTTTGTCGCCGATGAAAAAGTAGAAGCCTTTTTAGCTGAGCCTATTTTACAACGTTATCCTGTCAATCCCACCCCTTTAACTCGATCTCTCATTTCCTGTACAGGCGCTCGTTATTGCAACTTTGCCTTAGTGGAAACCAAAGAAAGAGGATTAAAATTAGCCCAAGAATTAGACGCTGAATTAAATATACCTGAAAGAGTACGGATTCATTGGACAGGTTGCCCTAACTCTTGCGGACAAGCTCAAGCTGGGGATATAGGTTTAATGGGTACCAAAGCCAAAAAAGATGGTCAAGTAGTAGAGGGAGTTAATTTATTTATGGGGGGGAAAGTCGGTAAAGATGCACATTTAGGGGAGTTAAAGCAAAAAAGTATTCCCTGTGACGATCTCAAGTCCGTTTTAAAAGATTTATTGATCTCCGATTTTGGTGCTACGGTTAAATCTTAAATTTTGACTTGGTATCAAGATAATCTAGCTAGGTTGGGTTAAACAAAGTGCAACCGAACAAATAACATTAACAAATATAATGTGGGGTTTCATGACTCAACCGAAACTAAGGGCTACAGGAGGCTATCCCCCTCATCTTCACCCAAATATTAAAAACTTAGCCTTGTCAGATTTCCCCCTGTGAAAAATTCTTTCCCCAACAAAACTAAAGCCATTATCAACTACGAATGGGATTTTCATTGCTATACTAGCAAAATATAAAAAAAATCTTAATTCAATACTATTTTACTAAAAACCAATATACCCGAAGATGACTGTTCAAATCACGCTCAATGAACGCCATCAAAAAATTTTACAGGCTACCGTAAAACATTATATCGCTACGGCTGAACCTGTTGGCTCGAAAACTTTGATTGATGAATATAATTTTCGTGTCAGTTCTGCCACTGTTCGTAATGTTATGGGAAAATTGGAAAAGGCAGGTTTTCTATATCAGCCTTACACTTCAGCAGGAAGAATTCCCTCTGACTCAGGTTATCGTGTTTATGTTGATCAATTAATTAATGTTGACAATTCTATTAAATTTCCCCTTGATCAATTTGTTGATTCTAACATTAAAACAAGCCTCAGTCGTTATGAAATTCTCTTTCAAAAAATCACCAATACTTTAGCCGATTTGAGTGGCTATATTGCTTTAATTACTTTACCTCAAATTGCTAGTAATATCCTTTATCATTTACAATTGCTGAGGTTAGCTAATGATAAAATCATGTTAGTGATGGTGATTGACAATTATCAAAGTGAATCGATTTTATTGGAAAGTAATCAGTTAAAAATTCCCCATGATGATGATTCTAGGGAGATAATCAATCGAGAATTAGAAATTTTATCCAATTTTCTAAACCATAAATTAAAAGGTCAATCTCTCACGGAAATAAGTAATTTAGATTGGAGTGAATTAAACGAAGATTTTCAAATTTATGCTAATTTTATTAACAATTTATTAACACAAATAAAATCAAGCTATCGTCTATCTAATGCTACTCCTATTTTGATTCAAGGTTTTTCTAAATTAGTACAACAACCCGAATTTTCTCATATAGAACAGGTAAAAATACTATTAAATTTACTAGAAAAAGAACAAGATCAGCTTTTATCTTTAGTTTTTAATGTTAGTGAATATGATAATTCTTGGCAAAAAGTAAAAATTCGCATCGGCTCAGAAAATCCTTTAGAATCAATGCAGTCTTGTAGTCTTATTTCTGCCTATTATTATCAAGGAGAATATCCTGCCGGGAGTGTTGGTATTATTGGACCTACTCGTATGGCTTACGAACAAGCGATCGCACTGGTGGAATCAACGGCGGATTATTTATCAAAACAATTGTAGCTAGAACATCGGTCCAGTAATATCAAATCCGCTAAATTGTACATATATGCGATGTAGTAAATACAAGGCTTCAATCTTATTTTTAGTGAGGTTGTTCAGCCGGATTTGATATAACGCTCTTCTGGAACTTTAGGTAAAAGTTGGTCTGATGAGGTTCTTGGGATTTGGAGCAGTTTGATTTCTTGTTCTAATTGTTGCTCACCTGCTTCAAAGAATTGTTCAGAACCATAGGGTGTGAATAGACTGTTAATTTGACTACGCCTAATTTGACTATGCGTAATTTGACTTATTTTATCTTACTTTTAAATCATCACTTTGTTATCCAAGATGTAACGATATGTAAGGAAGCAAAAAAGTTGTCTGGATTTATTCTGATAAAATTTGGAAAGTCCATAATGTACTCAAATGCCAAAGAAAAAACAAGCAGATACCGATACTTTTGAACAAAAACTCTGGAAATCAGCAGATAAACTCCGCAAAAATATTGATGCGGCAGAATATAAGCACATTGTCTTGGGTTTAATCTTTCTCAAATACATCTCGGATGCTTTTGAGGAGTTGCACCAGAAGTTAATCGCAGGAGAAGGGATTTATGAACTGACTTTTCACGGGATCTTTTTCTGCTCTCAGGCGATCGCCAAATTCCCCCTCTCCAAGCCAGACTCTTTCGTTGTCCATTATCATTAAGCAGAGATTATTGAGAATCAGCCTGGGAGGGAAACCCTTATTTGAACGGGTTTTCAGAAATGCCGTGAAAAGTCAGATCCCCTACGGGTTCGGCTGGGTTTGTCCTCTCTAATGGTTCGTTATCATCTAATACCAGTGGTGAGGGAGATATTCGTAAGGCTTTAGTAGAGGCTGATTTGGTGGACTGTATTGTGATGTTGCCCACCCAGCTTTTTTATAATACGGGGATTCCTGCTTGTTTATGGTTCCTCAGTCGCTATAAAAACGGCAATAAGAGTCGATCGCGTAAGGGTGAGGTGTTATTTATTGATGCCTCGGAGTTGGGTTATATGGTTAATCGCCGTAATCGGGCTTTTAGTGATGAAGATATTGCCAAAATTGCTGATACTTATCATGAGTGGAAGAAGAAGCCCTCACCCCCAGACCCTCTCCCAAAAGGCGAGGGGAGTTATAGAGATGTTAAGGGTTTTTGTAAGTCGGCAACGTTAGCGGAGATTGAAAAGCGTAATTTTGTCTTGACTCCGGGGCGTTATGTGGGAATTCCTGATGAAGAGGATGATGGCATACCTTTTGAGGAGAAGATGGAGGCTTTAACGCAGGAGTTGGCAGAACAAATGCGCGAAGGCTTGGCTTTGGATTAAGAGATTAAAATACAGTTAGAGAAAGTAGGTTTTTCGATGGAGGAATTTTTATGATGACTTATCAAGAAATAGTAGAAGCGATCGAGGTTTTATCTGTAGAAGATCAAGAGGAATTATTTGAGTTGCTTCGTAAACGTCGCATTGAGGCTCGACGAACTGAAATTGCATCTAATGCTCAACAAGCATTTAATGCCTTAGAAAAGGGAACAGCTAAAAAAGGAACTTTTGAAGATCTAAAGGCTTATTTGTTAGAGGATGAGGAAGAATGATTTTAGTAACCGAGAAGATTTTTAAAAGGAATTTTAAACGGTTAGTCAAAAAAAATCCCCAATTACAAGATAAGATTTTAGAGACTTTGCAACTGTTAGAAGAAGATCCTTTTACACCTTCTTTGAAGTCTCACAAGCTAACAGGACAACTAAAAGGATTATGGTCTTGTTCGGTTACTTATAATTATCGAATTGTTTTTGCTTTCAAGCAAGATCCTATGACGAGGGAAGATTTGATTGTTTTAGTTGATATTGGTAGTCATGATGAAGTTTACTAAGGTGTCTATTGGCAACGGGATTAGAATACATTTAGAGAAAGTCGGTTTTTCTTTGGGAGATTTTTGATGAAATCCCTTAAGCAAATTAGGCAACAACTAACTAAGGGCAAAATTCAATTTACCCGTCATAGTTTACAGCGTTTGGTAGAGAGAAATATAAGTTTAGAGGAGATTAAAGAAACGGGAAAAAATGCGATTATTATTGAAAATTACCCAGATGATAAATATTCTCCTAGTTGTTTGCTATTAGGGTTAACAATTAATAATCGGGTTTTACATTTGCAGGTATCGAGAAAAGAAGGAGAATTTTTAACTATTATTACTTTATATGAACCATCGTCTGAAGAATGGATTAATTATAAACAAAGGAGGACATAATGGATAATTGTCATGTTTGTAATGCTAATGATTGGCAGGAAACTCTGGTTAATCAAACTTTTAATTTGAATGATAAGTTAGTTTTGGTGGAAAATATCCCAGCACAAGTATGCTCTCGTTGTGGAGAAATAATCTTTACCGCAGAAACAGCAGAGAATATTCGTTTAATGCTCAATAATAATCCATCACCTCAAAGATCAATTCTGGTTGATGTTTTTGCTTTTTCTGGTTGATTTTGGAGGAAATCTGCGGTAATGGCGTTTTTTTGGTATTCGAGAGGATGGATAATGTTAGTTTTGCTTGGGAGGTGGAGTAATGACAATCGCAGAAATGATTAAGTCTTTTGAAAAGTTGTCCCCAGACGAACAAGATGATTTGTTAGAAATTCTGCGTCAACATCGAGCGAAGACAAGGGAGGCGGAAATTTTGGCTAATGCTCGTGAATTAAAAGAAGCGATCGCCAAAGGTGCAGCTACGCTGACCCCTTCTGGTACTGCTAAAGTAGGAACAGTGGATGATTTGATTGCTGATTTGAGCGAGGCTGAAGATGAAGGTTGTTTGGAGTAAAGGTTTTAAGCGTTCTTATAAAAAAGTTATCAAAAAAAATCCTCGGTTAAAAAATAAAATTTTTGCTGTGCTTAGGCTTTTAGCTGATGATCCATTTACTCCTTCTCTTAAATCCTATAAACTAAGTGGTAATTTGGCTGGTCTTTAGTCTTGTTCTGTTACTTATGATTGCAGAATTATTTTTGATTTCTCAGAAGAGGGAGAATTTTTAGAAATAGTGATTTTATTGATTGATATTGGTAGTCATGATGAGGTGTATAAATGAAGTTACAAGAAATGATCCAAGGTTTGGATGATTTATCTCCAGAGGAACAAGTTTCATTATTTAATATCCTTGAGCAACGATTAAAGAAAGAAGTTGTTAATCAACAGGATAATGGGGAGCTTTTTTGGCAAGGTTTATTGAAGTTTAGAGAAAGGATTGAAAAAGATGGTATTGTCTTTACGGATGATGATTTTGCTGATTTAAGAGACAAAAGTCCGGGGCGAGAGTTGGTATTAGTTACTAATAATGTTAAAGATTTTGCCGACTTTCAGGACTTAGAAATTTACAATTGGTTTGAGGGATAAAAATTATGTCTTTACAAGAATTACTAAAAGAAAAACGCCAAGAAATTTTAGATTTAGCAGAACAACATGGGGCTTTTAATGTGCGTGTTTTTGGTTCGGTAGTCAAGGGTGAGGATACCCCAGAAAGTGATATTGACTTTTTGATTGATTATGACTTAAACCGCACTTCCTCTTGGTTTCCTACGGGATTAATTATTGACTTGGAGGAATTATTAGGGCGAAAAGTGGATGTGGTGACGGAGAAGGGTTTACATTGGTATATCCGAGAGCGAGTTTTGGCTGAAGCGGTGAGTTTATGAAGGATAGCAGATTATATTTAATCCATGTGAGAGAATGTTTGAGAGCGAATCAATCTCTATCTTGTCAATGGTAAAACGGATTTTATGAATAATCAAATGGTACAAGATGCTGTATTGCGTAATTTGGAGATAATGGGAGAATCCATTAAGAAGTTACCGCAGGAATGGAAAGATACTGAACCTGAATTGAATGGTTTAAAATTGGCAATTTTAGGAATTTTTTAGCCCATGATTATCTAGGAGTTAGATTTGGAAACCGTCTGGTTGATTATTGACAATTATTTACCAGATTTAGAAATAGCTATTAACAGAATCAATGCACAGTTTGGAGAGGATGAGGTTTGAGATATGAGTGAGTGGAAAGAAATAAACTTAGGTGAAATTATTGAAGTTTTAACTGATTATCATGCTAATGGTTCATACAAAGTTCTAAAAAAAAATGTTGAGCTTTTAGATGAGCCTAATTATGCCGTGATGATAAGAACAACAAACTTAGAACAGAATGATTTTTTCTCAAATTTAAAATATATCGATAGACATGCATATGATTTTCTTGAGAAATCAAAAGTGTATGCGAATGACATTATTATGAATAAGATTGCTAACGCTGGTTCTGTATACTTAATGCCTCAATTGAATAAGCCAGTTTCTTTAGCAATGAATTTATTTTTAGTTAGAATTAATAAAAATAAAGCTAATCAAAAATTTATATATTTTTATTTGAAACACAATGAGAAATATGTAAAACAATTTGCGGAAGGTTCTGTTACTAAAACAATTACAAAAAAAGCAGTTAACAATTTAACAATCAAGATTCCCGATATTAAAACACAAAAAGCAAGTCGCCTCTGATATGTTATCCTGTTTAGATGCGAAGATTGAGAATTTGAGAAGGCAGAATGAAACCTTAGAAGCGATCGCCCAGACCTTATTTAAGCATTGGTTTATAGATTTTGAGTTTCCCAATGAAGACGGTAAACCTTATAAATCCTCTGGTGGTGAAATGCGTTGCGTCTGAATTAGGCGAAATTCCTGCAAGTTGGCGAGTTGGAAAGTTAGAGGAAGTTATAGAAGTTAATCCAAAAGAATCAATTAAAAAAGGAGATTTTGTTAAATATATTGATATGAAAGCATTATCCACCACCAGTATGGAAATAGTAAGTTTTATAACAAGAGAGTTTACATCGGGCAGTAAATTTAGAAATAACGATGTATTAATGGCAAGAATTACTCCTTGTTTAGAGAATGGAAAAACAGCATTTGTCAATATTTTAAATAAGGATGAAGTCGCTTTTGGTTCAACAGAATTTATTGTCTTAAGAGCCAAATCTTGTTGTTGTCCTCATTATGTATATTGTTTAACAAGAAGTCCTAATTTTAGAGATTACGCAGTTAAAAATATGACAGGTACATCAGGACGACAAAGAGTACCTAATGATATGATAATAACCTATCAATTAACTATAGGTGAAGTCCAATTGATCAAACAATATCAAGATGTTTGTACTCCTTTATTTGAAAAAGTCAAAGCTAATCAAAAACAAATCCAAACCCTAACAAAAACCCGTGATACTTTACTTCCTAAACTAATGAGCGGACAGATAAGAGTGAAGGAGTGAAAGATGAAAATATTTCATATAATCAAAGTAGTGATAAATCATGAAAATTTATTTAGATACTAGCGTATATAATCGCCCTTATGATGACCAAAGCCAAGCCAAGATATACTTAGAAACACAAGCAACTATTATTATTTTTACCCTTATCGAAAACCATCAACTAGAATCCGTTAACTCATCGGTATTAGAATATGAAAATCAACAAAATCCCTTTCCTATTATTCAACAAGCCATTAAAAAATACCTTAAAGAAACAACCTTATTTCAGCCTTTAAATGAAACTATCAAACAAAGGGCAAAACAACTACAAACACGAGGAATAAAGGCTATAGATGCTCTCCACGTTGCTAGTTTTGAAGCCTCAAAAAGTGATTATTTTATTACTTGTGATAAACGATTACTAAACCGATGCCAAATGCTTAATATAAGAGCCATTAATCCCATAGATTTTATACAGGAATTAGACGATGAAAATTAATCTTAATACAGATCAACAAATTATCGAAGAAGCATTTAATGTATTAATTGATCATTTAGATGTGGTAAAAGTGATGCGTTTTTGGGAAATTTGTCACTTAGGAAAAGGTGATTATTCTCACCTTAAAAACCAATTATTCAAAGATGAAACCGTAGATAGTCTTTATGACAAAATCAAAGCCTTTGAAAACACTAAAAAAGAAGATTAAGAATACTAATCAGACAGATATTAGTCACCTGTTATCTACTTTAAGGAGCCAAAAAAAAACATGAAACTTTTAGATGTAGTATCATTATTAGAAGACTTGCCAGAAATTAATTTTTATCGTGGACAAGTAGGCACAATTATTGCTAACTATTAATAAAAACATCAGGCTTAATAATGGCTATATTTTCAAAAGGATTCAATACCAATAAATCATTATCTCCAGTAATAATAAAATCAGCCTTTCCATTAATAGCTAATTCTAAAAACTTATTATCCTTTTCATCACGACAAGCCCTTATTTTCCGATGAATAATAATATTTTCACCAGCCATCATTAACTTTAATAAAAAAGCCTCCCTTTCCTGTAATGTTATATATTTATCAAACTTTTTCCGATTTAAAACTTGTTTTAACTCCCCTAAAGTAGCCTTAGAAAATAAAATAACCCCTTACTTTCTGCTAACTTTACTACTTGAAAAGGTAGGGAATTTTCAAACAATAAAGCACTAACAAAGATATTAGTATCGATAACAACTCTAATCATTATCTTCTGCTAAAATCTCAGCTAAAATTTCAGGAGTTAATCCCCTTGCCTGAGCATTTTTAGAAATTTCTGCCATGACATCAGTTAAACTTTTATCAGCTAAACTGTATTGAAAAAATAAGCTAATAAGAGAAGTTAATTGTTGCTGAGTTTCAGGATTAGCAGACTCAAAAGCCCTTTTAATTTCTTCTGCAACAGGAATAGTAATTGTCTTCATAACTTCAACTTTTAACAAGAGATATTAATAAAGTATTTTATCATAAGCTAATAGAAAAAAAGATGAGAACAAACAACTATATATGACAAACATTATCGTAAAACATAGCATTAATTTCGGGTGACTCATCATCAAAATCATCCGCAATCGAAATTTGCCCTTCCCAACCTCCAGCAGTGCGTGGCTTTAAAACTTTGTTATCCGTAGTAACATTTTCCTGATTTGATGGAAAAGGTAAAACCTTCGCTAACGGCACACCATCACGGGTTAAAGTAACCTCTACCCGATTTTGAATAGCTAACAACAACTCTGATAAACTATCTTCCAATAAATTAACATCAAAAGTTTTTTTTACATGATCATAATTAAGCTGTTGATATATAACTCTATTATAAGAAAGGAGAATATACTATGGATATCTCGCTCAAGCGACTTAAAGAAATAGAGAATATACCTGATGAAGCCATTAATACTTCAGATATTCCCGAATTAGACGATAACTTCTGGGAAAACGCCAAGATGGTTGAACCGATTACTAAACAATCTATTTCTATTCGCTTAGATAGTGACATTTTAGGTTGGTTCAAAAGTCAAGGTAAAGGCTATCAAACATTTATTAATAACGTTCTGCGGACTTATGTAGAACATCAAAAAACCAACATAGAAAAAAAATAACTAAACTACTAGGACTATGACCAACATCATCTTAGAACAACTTGAACCCCAACTAAAAGAACGTTTGCAACAACGAGCCACTCAAAACGGACGCACCATTGAAGCAGAAATTACCGCTATTTTATCTACTGCTTTACTTTCTGAATCACAAACCACCTCAACCCAAGACTTAGCAACGGCGATCGCCCAACGCTTTGCACCCCTTGGAGAATTTGACATCCCCGAAACACCGAGAGAAGCCATTAGAAAACCACCTACCTTTTAGAGGTTCATGATAATTCTTGATACTAATATTCTGTCTGAATTAATGAAGCCTATTATTATGCTCTCATCGCTGCTGAACGCCGACAAAGGGGAAAACCTATTTCTCAATTTGACGCTCAAATCGCTTCTATTTGTCGTACCCATCAAGCAACTTTAGCCACTCGAAATGTAAATGATTTTATAGAGTGCCAAATTAACATCATCAACCCTTGGGATTTATGAAATACACCACCGAAGACGACATCGAACTCTTTAACCTCGAACTCCTCGACAAACTAGGTTATAGCTATCTCTGCGGTTATGACATCCAACCTGAAGGTAAAGACCAAGAAAGAGAAAGTTTCAGTGATGTGGTGCTATTTCAAAGACTGCAAAATACCGTTAGTCAAATTAACCCTGATATTCCCTACGACTGCCAACAACAAGCCATTCGAGAAGTATTAAATATTGCCAGTCCTGACCTGATCACCAACGATCAAAAATTCCACCAATATCTAACTGAAGGCATCACCATTGAATATCAAAAACATGGGGAAACTAGAGGAGAAAAAGTCTGGCTGATTGATTGGGATAATCCAGACAATAACGAATTCCTAGCGGTTAATCAATTTACTGTCATTGAAGATAATCATAACCGCCGTCCTGATATTATTTTGTTTATTAACGGTTTACCCTTAGTCGTAATTGAACTGAAAAACGCCGCCGATAAAAAAGCCGATACCTACAAAGCCTTTAACCAACTGCAAACCTATAAACGAGAAATCCCCAGCCTGTTTAGCTATAATGCCCTGCTGGTAATTTCCGATGGACTAACCGCCCGTGCAGGTTCTATCTCCGCTAACTATAACCGCTTCATGGCATGGAAAACCAAAGACGGAAATACCGAAGCAGACGGACTCACCAACGAGCTAAAAATCCTCACCGAAGGAATGCTTAATAAAAGCACTCTCTTAGACCTAATCCGCCACTTTACTGTTTTTGAAGAAAGCAAAACCCAAGATCCCGAAACCGAGATTGTCACTATCCAAAAAACGAAGAAAATTGCCGCCTATCATCAATATTACGCTGTTAATAAAGCCCTTAAAAGTATTACTAGAGCATCAAGCAGTACTAATCTAAATCAAAATAAAATTATTAACCTTCCTAGTCAAAAGCAACCCCTTTCCTATAGCAATAAAACCAAGCCCTCAAAATCCCTTCCCAAAGTAGCAGAAACCAAATCTAGTTATCACATTACACCCTTAAAAAATCAACAACAAGGAGACAGAAAAGGAGGGGTGATATGGCATACTCAAGGTAGCGGTAAATCTTTATCCATGGTATTTCTCACGGGTAAATTAGTATTGAGTCAAGCCCTTGATAATCCTACAGTTCTAGTTTTGACAGACCGCAATGATTTAGACGACCAACTCTTTGATACCTTCGCTGGCTGTCGTCAACTCCTCCGCCAAGAACCCCAACAAGCGGATAATCGAGAAAGATTACAACAACTCTTAAAAGTAGCCTCTGGTGGAGTTATCTTTAGTACGATTCAGAAATTCGCCCCCACTGAGGGAGAAAGCCTTTATCCTCAACTAACAGATCGCTCTAATATCATTGTCCTAGCCGATGAAGCCCACCGTAGCCAATATGGATTCAAAGCCAAACAAGTTGATATTAAGGACGAATCAGGAAAGGTAGTTGGTAAACAAACTAAATACGGCTTTGCTAGATATATCCGTGATGCTTTACCTAATGCTTCCTTTGTGGGATTTACAGGAACACCCATTGAACAAACAGATAAAAACACCAAAGAAGTTTTTGGTAACTATATTGATGTTTATGACATCGCTCAGGCTGTGAAAGATGGAGCTACTGTTCCCATTTACTATGAAAGCCGTTTAGTCCGTTTGGAACTGGATGAATTAGGACGACAACTTCTTGATGAACTAGAGGAAGACTTACAATTTGAAGAACTCAGCAGTACCCAAAAAGCCAAAGCTAAAGGCAGTCAATTAGAAGCTTTGGTGGGTTCAAGCAAAAGACTCGAAGCGATCGCCTCTGATATCGTTAATCATTTTGAGCAACGACAACAAGTAAATAGAGGTAAAGCAATGATAGTAACGATGAGCCGTCGTATTGCCGCTGACCTCTACGAGCAGATGATTAAACTCTTACCAGACTGGCATAATGACGACCTGAGCAAAGGGAAAATTAAGGTGGTGATGACTGCTAATGCCTGTGATGAAGGAAACCTCGTCCAGCACCACACCAGTAAAAAAGACCGTCAAATCCTCGCCCAACGCCTCAAAGACCCTGAAGACGAGCTACAAATGGTGATTGTCTGCGATATGTGGCTCACGGGATTTGATGCTCCCTGCCTCCATACCATGTATATAGATAAACCTCTCAAAGCCCATAATCTTATGCAAGCGATCGCCCGTATTAACCGTGTCTATTTTGAGAAACAAGGGGGCTTAGTGGTGGATTATTTAGGACTGGCTACGGAACTTAAAAAAGCCCTCAGTTTCTATGCGGAGAGTGGCGGTAAAGGACAACCTACCCTAGATCAAGATGTAGCTTTAGGTTTACTCCTAGCTAAAATCGAAGTGGTGGAACAAATGATGGCAGACTTCGATTATGACCATTATTTTGAAGCAACTACAGCAGAGAAATTAAATATCCTCATGGGGGCGACAGATTTTGTTTGTCAGCCAGATTTAAAAGAAAGATTTTTACGGGAAGTTACCGCCCTATCTAAAGCCTATTCCTTAGCAGTTCCTCATCCAGAAGCGATCGCTCAAGCAGAAAAAATTTCTTTTTTCCAAGCCATCCAAGCCAGTATCTATAAACTTGAACCTAATAATGGGGGACTGAGTAATCGTGAAATTGAAAGTGCTATTCGTCAGGTAGTAGATCAAGCCCTCGTCTCTGATACTGTCGTCAATATTTTTGATGAAGCAGGAATCAAAGATCCCGACATCTCGATTATTTCCGATGAATTTATCGCCGAAGTGCGGGGTATGCAACACCGCAACCTCGCTGTTGAACTCCTGCAAAAACTGCTCAATGATGAAATTAAAAACCGTCGTCAAAGAAATATTGTTCAGAGTCGTAAACTGACTAAAATGCTGGAAGATTCCCTGCGTCGCTACCATAACCACGTTATCAGCGTGAGCGACGTAATCGAAGAACTTCTGGCTATTTCTCAAGAAATAAAAGAAGCTGACCAACGAGGAGAACAACTAGGACTCGAATCCTACGAACTCGCTTTTTATGATGCCCTTTCCCAAAATCAAAGTGCTGTGGAAGTAATGGGGAGTAGGCGAACTGAAAGCCCTAGCGATCGCACTTGTGGAAAGAATCAAGAAAAATGCCTCCATTGACTGGAACCTTAAAGAGAGTGTCAGAGCCAGAATGAAGGTAATGGTAAAACGTTTATTACGTCAATATGGCTATCCTCCAGATATGCAAGCTTTAGCAACAGAATTAGTCTTAGAACAAGCTAAAGTATTTACTGAACAAACTTTAGAAAGTTAAGATCGAGTAATCTCTCAATTATATTATGGTCAATCTACCGGATTTGATATGACGGAATAATTAAACCCCAATCTTTTCCTGATTTAGAATTATCAATTCGACCAATATCAAGCCGATGTCGGAGTAGTGTCGGTAAAATTTATTGGATAGTAGAGATAATATCAATAATCTTTACTTTTATCTTTAACTAAGTGACAATGAGTCTGAAAAGTTAATCTTGATAAGTAAAAATTTATGAATTTAGATACTGCTACTTTATTAGTATCTTGTCCTGATCAACAAGGTTTAGTGGCAAAAATCGCTAATTTTATTTATTCTAACGGTGGTAACATTATTCATGCGGATCATCACACCGATTTAGAAGCGGGTTTATTTCTGTCTCGTATCGAGTGGCAGTTAGAAGGTTTCAATTTGCCGAGAGATTTAATAGGTGCGGCTTTTAGTGCGATCGCTCAACCATTAAATGCCGATTGGCAACTACATTTTTCCGATACAATTCCGAAACTTGCCATTTGGGTTAGCCAACAGGATCATTGTTTATATGATTTACTATGGCGTATTCAAGCCAAAGAATTAAAAGCAACAATTGGTTTAATCATCAGTAACCATCAAAAATTAGCCTCGATAGCTGAACAATTTGGCATAGAATATCATTATTTACCTATTGATAAAAATAATAAAAAAGAGCAAGAATTAAAACAATTAGAAATACTAAAAAATGCCAATATAGACTTAGTTATTTTGGCGAAATATATGCAGGTTTTAAGCTCAGATTTTATCAAAGAATTTCCTAATGTTATCAATATTCATCATTCTTTTTTACCGGCATTTGTAGGGGCAAAACCTTATCATCAAGCCTACAGTCGAGGGGTGAAAATTATCGGTGCAACGGCACATTATATAACCCAGGATTTGGATGCAGGACCAATTATTGAGCAAGATGTCGTAAAAATTAGTCATCGAGATACGGTAAAAGATTTAATTAGAAAAGGGAAAGATTTAGAAAAAATTGTTTTAGCTAGAGGGGTTCGATTACATTTACAACATCGAGTTTTAGTCTATGGAAATCGGACGGTAGTTTTTGCTTAAATAAATAATAGGTTCAATTTCTCTTCTGACTTCTGAAAAAATTCTAATGGATTAATGAACGGAATATTTAATATTATTTTTCCCAGTAGTTTTAACAGTGTACATTAGTTCATCTTCTATGAGAAGAATACAAAATTCATCACCACCTTGACAGCAGTAAAGTAACAATATAGAAAAAACCAAAACGGATTAGACTATTCCACAAGTAAAGTAATGGGGAAGATGTGTATTCATTTAAAATATAATTAACAAATAGCCAAGTTATTGCACTTAAACAAGAAACGAAAACACCGGCTTTTTTCCCTAGTATCCAAGTTGCAAGAGACACAGGAAAAAGATAAAATAGAGACAATGAAACTTCAAAACCTGTCATAAAATCTAGGGATGCGACAGTGGCAATGCCAATAACGACAATTAGCAATATATCTAATTTAGGTTGGCTTTCTAAAAATTTCAAGATCCGATTAAACAATCTGTATTCCATTAAAAATATTACGCCCCAACGAGGAATCACTAAAGTATAATATGACCCACAATTGAAATGATAAAAATTTCCCAACTAATTATAGCAACTCAGCAAATTTACCAATACCTCTGGCAAGAACTTACTGGTAAAACGAGGCCATTTATTATCTTAATATCTTTATTGTTAATGGGTCGATCTCTCCCTTATTTTGCTCCTATTACAGAAAATGATCTTCAACAAGATGAACAAGCTATTGAGTTTAGCGATCGCAATGGTTTACCCTTAGGAACTATATTAACTCGTGATCAAGAGCATACTTCGGTAATTGCTCTTAATGAAGTTTCACCGATTTTTATTCAAGCCATTTTAGCCACAGAGGATGCAGGATTTTATCATCATGGAGCATTAGATTTAAAAGCAATTATCCGTTCAATTCATCAAGCCATCGAAGCGAAAAAAGTCATCAGTGGTGCTTCTACAATTACCATGCAGTTGGCTCGAATGTTAAAACCGGCCCCCCGTACTTTACCCGCAAAATTTAAAGAAATCTGGTTTTCTTGGCGATTAACGGCGGGAATGGATAAAGATGCAATCTTACAGGCTTATATTAATCGTCTGCCGATGGGAAGCAACATTTATGGACTAGAAGCCGCTTCTCGCATTTATTTTGGCATTTCAGCAACGGATTTAAACCTTGCTCAAGCAAGTATTTTAGCCGCAATTCCCAATAATCCTACGGAACTGAATCCTTATATCCGTTGGCAATCCCTAAAAGAGCGGCAAAAATATGTACTTAAACGGATGACCCAAGAGGGCTATATTACCTCAACCCAAGCTGACACAGCATATCGGGAACAAATTCCTCTGCTACCTCGCCAACAGGGGATCATTGCCGCACCTCATTTTCTCTTTTGGGTAGCCCGTCAACTACCACCAGGACATCCTAACCAAATTCAGACGACAATCGATCTTCCCCTACAAAAATTTGTAGAAACCCAAGTTAGGGAAGTAATTCGTACCCTTAAACCTTATAGTGTTCATCAAGCTGCCGCTTTAGTAATTGATAATCACACAGGGGAAGTATTAGCTTATATTGGTTCTTTAGATTATTTTGCACAAGGGCAATGGGGCAAAAATGACGGAGTACAAGCCTTACGACAGCCCGGATCTACTTTAAAACCCTTTCTCTATCAATTAGCCTTAGAGAAACGTCTAATTCGTCCTAATACTGTTTTAGCAGATGTACCGACTCATTATGCTATTCCGGGGGCAAAACTATATAGTCCTAATGATTATAGTGAAACTTTTTCAGGGCCTGCAAGGGTAAGGTTAGCTTTAGCAAATTCTCTCAATGTTCCTGCCGTGCGTGTTTTAGAGCAAGTCGGGGTGGCAAATTTTTTAACTCGACTCCAGGAACTGGGTTTTGAGCATCTTAACCAATCTCCAGAATACTATGGACTGGGTTTAGCTCTCGGTAGTGGGGAAGTCTCTCTTTGGGAATTAGCTCGTGCTTATCGTATTATGGCACTACAAGGACAAATTAATGGAACCCAGAACTCAGAACTCAGAAGTACAAACAACCCGATAAAAGTAATCAGGAGTCAGCAATCAGTCAACAGTCAAAAGTTATCAACTTCCCATACTTCGATATCTTCGAGTACTTCGACTTGGGGGTTAATTACGGATATTTTAAGCGATCGCCATGCTCGTGCTAAAGCTTTTGGAGTTAATTCCATTCTCAATTTACCCTTTCCTGCTGCGGTAAAAACAGGTACATCCTCTAATTTTCGAGATACTTGGACAATTGGTTTCACTTCTGATTATACCGTTGCGACTTGGGTGGGGAATTTTGATGGTAAACCGATGGATCAGATTTCTGGTGTTATGGGGGCAGCACCTCTTTGGAATCGCATTTTACTGCACTTACACGAACAAAAAACTCCTCAACCTTTTGAGTCCCCAGAGGGAATGATAAAACGGCCCATTTGCAACCTTTCCGGTTTAAAACCGACTCCTGCTTGTCCTTCTATTGCACAAGAATATTTCTATCCAGAAGATTTAAGAGATTATGAAAGTCACCCCGATACATTTTACGAATCAATTTCAGATCAAAAAAACGCCCAATCTCGTCTCAATTTGCCCCCAGAATATAATGAATGGTTAGCAAAACAACCTCCTTCCAATTTAATGCCCACAAATTTAAGAATATTATCCCCTCGTGATGGCGATATTTTTTTACTAGAAGCTGATAATAATCAAAAACAAAAATTAAAATTTCAATTAGGCGGAGAAATTAATCAGTCAGTGGAATGGTGGTTGAATGGAGAAAAATTGGCCACCAATTCCTCTAATTCCTTTTTCTGGGAATTACAACAGGGTTCATGGATGTTAGAAATTAAAAAAGATAAAATAGTCGATAAAGTTGTGTTTCAGGTACGCATAGCAAAACCGAGATCAAATCCTAGAGGGTTTTCCGTTCCCGAAAAGACAAAATTGGACATCATCAAATAATTACTCCAAATCCACCATCGTTGCGTTAACTCAGCAGAATTGACCCAGATCTTCCATCCTACAGGTCATAAATCTTTGGTGGGGTACTGGAATAGTTAACGGTAAGAATATTTGACTGTTACACTAAAGAAGTATGAAAATAAAAATCTTAATTGATATAAAAAACTAAAAGCCTTTATTCTCCTTACTCTATGGTACTTACTCCCCTTTCTTGGCAAGAATTAGAAAAACTTACGGATTATCACATCGACACCGTTAATGGATTAACCAATGCACAAGCAAACTTAAGGTTGTTTAATCAATCAGAAGAAAATGTCAGAGTAACCTTCTATCGAGATCATCACGCATGGTGCCCTTATTGTCAAAAAGTGTGGCTATGGTTAGAAGAAAAACAAATCCCCTACCGTATCAAAAAAGTAACCATGTTTTGTTATGGTCAGAAAGAAACCTGGTATAAACAAAAAGTACCCTCCGGAATGTTACCTGCTTTAGAATTAGATGGTAAAGTTATCACCGAAAGTGACGATATTTTATTGACTTTGGAAGGTGCTTTTGGCGTTTTAGGGTTCGGGATGCAACACCCTAGAGTTATTCCTCTGAGAAAATTAGAAAGATTATTATTTCGGGCGTGGTGTAGTTGGCTTTGTTATCCGACAATGTTTCGCACTCAAGAAGAAAATAACCGTAAGCAGTTTATCGAAGTCGTTAAGCAAGTAGAAGAGGCCTTAGCTATGACCCATAGCCCTTATTTTTTAGATGATTTTAGCACTGCTGATGTTATTTTCACTCCCTATGTAGAACGCATGAATGCCAGTCTTTACTACTATAAAGGTTACTCATTGCGAGAAGAAAACCCTTATTTTTCTCGTTGGTTTAATGCCATGGAATCTCGATGGACTTATCGAGGTACACAAAGTGACTTCCACACTCATGCCCATGATTTACCTCCGCAAATGGGAGGATGTTATGAAAACGGCACAAATCAAGCTAAGATTAATCGAAAATTAGTGGATGAAGGGGATTGGTTTCAATTACCAGATGTTAGTTACCCTGAGCCAGAAAATTCTCGTCAGGAAGCTTTATATCGAGTTTTCAAACATCGTCAAAACATTATTAACGTTAACCCCGCCGATAATCAATTATTCGATGAAGCGTTACGTTGTGCCTTAACTAACATGATGACAGGGGAAGTTTGTACTCCTCCTCCTAATTCTGCCGTCCCGTTACGATATTTACGAGATAGAATAAGTATTCCCCGTGATATGTCGATTTATGCCGGGAAAAGATTGCGTACTGCTTTGGAATTTACGGCACAATTGCAGGGAGATTCTCAGCCTGAACCTTTACCCATAAGACATCGACGAGATCAAGATCCTGTAAATTTTATAGGTAAAAAATAATCATTCAAAAAAAGAGCGGTCATTTTGGTATTGATGCGATACAATGGTATGTTAGTTTAAAAATAATAGTAAACTTTTAGTAAGGAGGATATTGCATGACCCAAGTGGTTGTGGGACAAAATGAGAATATAGAATCAGCTTTACGTCGTTTTAAAAGACAAGTTTCGAAAGCAGGTATCTTTGCAGATATTAAACGTCTGCGTCACTTTGAAACCCCCATTGAAAAGAAAAAACGCAAAGCCGTTGCCCGCCGCAAAAAACGCTTTCGCTAAGTAATTTCGGGAAAAAAGATTAGTGGTTAGATAGTTATTGCTAGTAATATTAATAGTAGGTAAGGTAATAAGGGGGTGAAATATCATCACAACGCTTACCCCATCCGGTCTCGGCTGAAGCATTGTTTCCCATTAAAGCATTAAGTAAGAGCAAGTCAGAAAGTTTAAGTAACCACTTATGCTAACGACTTGCTTTTCGATCATTAAGAAATCTTTACAACCCCTTTAGGACGAGAAATTGGTTTAACTGAACTTCCCCAAGTGAAAAACGAGAAAAGCCTTAACCCAAGACAGTTACAGATATTTTTGAACTGCCTGTTACTGGCTACAAATTTGTAAAGGGGTTGTGGAGTAGTTCGTGAAGTGTTCGCCCTCAGGATCGTCGTATCACATTTGGCACTATAAAATGTTAAGAAATGTAACAATTTTACATGGACACAGGCTGTAGCTTTGCAAGGCTTTGAATGATGCTTCAGTACATTTGCTCAGGGAAAGTTCAGGTATATATACTTATTTTGTTTTCTTTTGTTTTAAACTGCGGAAAGTGGGATCAATAATTGGTTAATTTCTACATCAATTTCGGGAAAGGCAAGAGGATTAATTATTCCTGTAGTGAGTTCAGCACAATCCTGATATTGAGAGTTCTGGGGTTGATTAAACACCCATAACTTTTGGTGGGGTAGATCGATTACCCAATATTCACAGATACTATTACGGGCATAAGTAATTGTTTTTTCCTCTAAATCTCTTTTTAGAGTTCGATCGGATACCTCGATTAACCAATAAATATCTTGAGGATAAGGATGACGAGTTAGATAATTAGTGTAGGGAGAAGCAACTATGGCAATATCGGGTTCTGGTTCAGAGTTATCAAGTGTAACAGGATGAGCTTCTCGAATTATAGCCCTGCCTCGCAACAATTCTCTTAGATATTCGGCAACAGAATAGTTAATAGATGTATGTAAAGGTCCTTCAGGACTCATTTCGATTATTTCTCCTTCTAGCAATTGTACAGGCTTATCTTCTAATAAACCAGTATCAATCATCTGATGATATTCGGTTACCGACCATTTATAAAGTGATTTCATTATCAGAAGTTTTTAATGCTCAAAAGACTTACTTTTTAGTTTAACGTTATTGTCGATTTGGGCTATTCTTTTACTCGATGTTCAAGTTTTTAAGCCATTGCCCGATACCTAAGAGAAGGTGTAGGCTTAGGCTCCAAACGACCTAAATCTCTGCCACTCAGATGCTTTCCTGATGGTCTTAGCCTAGGGTGTTGATTTTCCTTCGGAAAATCAAACAGTTTTTAGACTGCCCCCTACTTTACTAAATAATTAAATCCTCATTCCTAAGGGTTCAGAATATCTCCAATAACATATAATAAAATTAAAATTCATTCAGTCAAAAAATATGACAACTCAATTTATCACCGCTGAAATTGACCTACAACAAAACCCTCTAAAATTGAAAAAAGACATTGAAGAAATGTTAAATCAAGAGGGTAAACCGTTACGTTGGGCTATTACCATTGTTGACGAAGATAAACAAAAGGCAAAAGTCGAAGCCATTGTTACTAAATAATTGATCATTAACAATGAACAATTATTAATTTGTGATATAGGCATCTTGCTTGTCAATTTCTAATTCTCTCAGATGACAAAAAAACCCTATTCTGCCGTTTTAATTATTCCCACAGGCATCGGTGCATCCATTGGTGGTTATGCAGGGGATGCTTTACCTGTGGCTAAAGCGATGGCCGCAATTTGCGATCGCATTATTACTCATCCTAACGTGATGAATGGGGGGAGTTTATATTGGCAGTGCAATAATATTGACTATGTGGAGGGCTACGGTTTAGATAAATTTGCCGCCGGGGAATGGGGTTTGGAATCGGTCCTACAAAACAAAATTGGGTTGATCTTAGATCAAGGGATAGAAACCGAATTAAGACATAGACATATACAAGCTACTGACGCAGTAAGAACTACTTTGGGTATTAGTGTTAGTGATTATATTATCACCGATCGCCCCTTAAATGTAGAATTGAGAATGACCGAAAGTGGTGCTAGTTGGGGTACAATAGGCAATGCTGACAGTTTATTAAGGGCGGCACAAAAATTAATTACCACAGCTAAAGTTAACGCCTTAGCAGTAGTTGCTAGATTTCCCGATGATAGTGATAGTCAAAACTTACATAATTACCGTCATGGCATTGGTGTGGATACCTTAGCCGGTGCAGAAGCTGTAATATCCCATCTCCTAGTGAGAGAATTTCGCATACCCTGTGCCCACGCACCAGCTTTATCCCCTCTACCCTTAGACATTAGTATCTCACCTAGATCGGCTGCCGAAGAATTGGGATATACATTTTTGCCTTGCGTGTTGGTTGGTTTAAGTAAAGCACCTCAATTTACTCTTAACAAAAATTATCATGGTCTTTGGGCGGAAGATATAGATACTTTAGTTATACCCGCTAATGCCTGCGGAGGTAGTGCCATGTTTAGTTTTAGTGATTTAAATACTCAAATTATAGTCGTAGAAGAAAACAAGACAGTGTTGGATATACAACCCGAATTGTTAGGAATTAAAGCAATAAGGGTAAAATCATATTTAGAGGCAATGGGGTTAATTGTCGTCCATCGTGCGGGGATTAGCTATGATGCACTGAATCCCCAAGTGAAACCCCTTAATCAATTAGCAATTGGCAATTAACCATTACAGGCAAGATGCTGTGCCACAATGTTAACTTAATCAATCAGCAGTTATATTACATTATATCTGTCTGCTTATTCCCTATTCCCTTTCCTATCATTTAATTATTTATGGCTGACAGTAATCAACCAAATTCAGAATCTTTCACCCGCATTCAAATATTATCGTTTATGGGAGTAACCGCGGTTATTCTCCTGATTATTACCCAAGTTTGGCGTAAATTAGGCTCTATTAATCTTATCCCCCTCAATTTTACCCTCGAGGCAATTTTGTTAGGCTGTCTCATGGCCGCTGGGATCATTATTGCCAGTATAATTCTAACTCAAGTTTGGCCAGATTATCGTCGCAGTGCCGAACAATATTTAGATTTAATTATCACTCCTTTAGTTATTCCTGATTTGATTTGGGTAGGAGTTTTACCCGGATTAAGTGAAGAATTATTATTTCGAGGAGTGATGATCCCCGCCTTTGGTTATGATTTATTCGCCATTATTGTATCTAGCATTCTCTTTGGTGTTTTACACTTAAGTGATGTGCAAAATTGGCATTATGTAGTGTGGGCTATGGTTATCGGGTTTATTTTAGGCTATAGTGCTTATCTTACTGGTAATTTATTAGTACCCATTATCGCACACGGGTTAACCAATTTTTTCTCTAGCTTAATTTGGAAATTGAGAAAAGTAACTACTTGAATCAAATTTTTGTCATAACTAAATAAGCACAATGAATTGTTAACTGTTAATTGTCAATTGTTGTCTTAACTAAGCCAACCTTTTAAGCGTCTTGCTACTTGTGGTCTTCTGAGCTTTCGCATAGCTTTAGTTTGAATTTGTCTGACTCTTTCTCTGGATAATTCAAAAATTTTGCCCACTTCTTCCAGAGTATGAGCTTTAGTACTGGCTAAGCCATAGCGCAAAACAATTACTTCTTTTTCTCTTTCACTCAAGACATCACTTAAAACTGAGACAATTTCTTGGTGCATCATGCTTTCACTCATTTTTTCTTCGGGCAAAAGTAAGTTAGTGTCTTCGAGTAACTCTATTAACTCTGTATCTTCACCCTTCCCAACTCTGTGATTAAGAGACAAAGATTGTCTTTTTAACTGTAACAATTGATGTAATGCTTGACTATTGATTCCCATCTCCTCTGCCAATTCCGTTTCTGTGGGATGACGTTGTAGGTTTTGTTTTAAAACTCGTTGTGCTTTTTTCAATTTATTGAGTTTTTCCACAATATGAATGGGAAGACGAATAGTGCGGGAATCGTTAGCGATGGTGCGAGTAATAGCTTGTCGAATCCACCAATAAGCATAAGTAGAGAATTTATAACCTTTATTCGGATCAAATTTTTCGGCGGCACGATTTAAGCCGATAGCGCCTTCTTGAATTAAATCTAAAAACGGTACACCACGATTAAGATAGCGTTTTGCAATGGAAACCACCAAGCGCAAATTGGAACGGATCATTTTTCGTTTAGCGGCCTTTCCTTTATATAAACGATTATCTAACTGACGCTCATTCTCTAAACCCATAACTCGGGCTAGTTCTATTTTACTGGGAGTCCTTTCTAATTGACGATGCAATTCTTGTTGTTTTTCCTCACAATCGCTCAAAAATCTGACAGCATAAGCTAAGCCAACTTCTTCCTCCGCACTCAATAGCGGGTAACGTGCCATTTCTTTAAAAAAGGCAGCCACAGAATCGTCTAATTTTGGTTTACTTCCTCTTGATTTTTTAGTGTTAATATCTTCGGCGGCAGAAAATTGCGCAATTACTTGATTTAATTCATCGTCAATTTCAGCTTTGATCAGGTCATTATGATAATCGATTTTACCGCTTAATTGATTCATTTGATAAGTCACTCCTCTTTTTGGCACACATTTTCAATTTGTTATTATTATGGTGTTAACTAAATCACTTTAAATGTAAGAATTTTGTGATGATTAATACCAAAAACATCCCCTAGGAAAAAATAACAAATCTATGACTCTAATGTAGCTAATAAAAGTAGTTTTTGACCATAATTTCTCAGTTGTTTATCTATTTTCTTAATGTTTTCCTCTAAGAATCACCAGGGAAATCTTGAGGAAGCACCTCCATAATCTGAGATTTTCCGTGACGCTCGATTTCTACTAGCAAAATTTCACCGACAATACTTAAGTCAACTTGCTCTTGAACATCTAAGGCTGTAAATACCATTTGATTACCTACTTTGAGAATCACATCTCCTGGCAAAAAACCGGCTTTTTCAGCGGGGGAATTGACCATTACTTGTACTACCAGCACTCCTTTTTCTGTATCGATATTAAAGCCTAAATGTTGTGGTATCTGACCATTTTTGAGGGTATCTTGATTAAGGGTAATCATTTGAATGCCGAGATAGGGATGAGATGCTTTGCCGTTAGTGAAAAGTTGATTAGCGATACGAGAAGCTGTTTGAATGGGGATGGCAAAACCTAATCCTTGGGCATCGGCACGAATGGCGGTATTTATGCCAATTACTTCTCCCCCCGCGTTTAAAAGAGGGCCTCCAGAATTTCCGGGATTAATAGCCGCATCAGTCTGAATGAATTTTACTCGTTTATCTGGTACCCCTACTTCTGTACTCGATCTCCCTAAAGCACTTATAATTCCAACGGTAACGGTATTATCTAGCCCCAATGGATTGCCAATGGCGATCGCCCATTCTCCTGGTATTAATTGCTCAGCATTGCCCAAAGTAACTGTTGGTAAATTTTGAGCCGTAATTTTGACAATAGCGACATCCGTCATCGGATCAACTCCTAAAACCTTCCCCTCATAGTTTTGACCATCTCTAAGAAACACAGATACCACTTTCGCCCCTTCAACCACATGAGCATTGGTCAGAATTAACCCGTCTCCCTTAATAATAAAACCGGAACCTGTACCTTTTTCCATGTGTTCTCGGGGGATTTGTTCCCTAAAAAAATGACGAAATAGAGGATGATCAAAATTAGGTGCAATGTTTAAACTCACTTCACGGGTGGCGTCAATTCTCACCACTGCTGCCCCAACTTTTTCTGCCGCTTGAGTAATAAAATTAATATTTTTTTCTGTAGAGGTAGCATTATTTTTGTCACGAGAAGCAATGGGAGTAGCCATAGGAAGCAAAGATGTCTCAGAATCAGGAGAAGACTTCAGAGGAGACTGAGAAGTCATCAATGTTCGACTACCCCAAATACCAAGGATGATACCTATACTTAAAAAGCAAGTGGAGGCAATAATTTTAGTCACTAATTTAGTCATTATATTTAATTCAACGGCAAAATTTGACAAATGAGAGTGAAGGCAAAAATGCTCTTTTTAAATCTAACATAACCAGCAATGAACAATCAGAAATTAGCAATAGCAATTAATGATTTTCGATACCGTAAATTTTCTTGACTTTATACCGTTAAATCTTCTGTCAAGAAAGGGCAAAATAATATTATACCTCCACCCGATCACCTAGTGCAGATTCTCCCTAGAGATTTGTGGTGTCGGTGCAAAATCTGAGTATAATCTATGATTAACAAAATAATTTAGAGGCTATATTTGTATGGATTTATTTATTCATGATGTTATCAGTCATTGCTTTTCATTTGCCCAAATAGTTGAAGATCCTGATGTTATTGGTCAAATGTCTGATGCCTGGGAAAATTTCGTGGAATCAGGGCAAATTTGGGCTTTATTAATTGGCGTCTTTTTCGGCTATATCTTTGCCAATTTCACCAGATTTTAAGTTTTTTAATCATTGTTAGAATTAAGGACGTTATCGTGTTAAATTGATATATCGCGCAAATACAAAGAAACTAAATAGAAAACATTAAAGTAATCAATTTCTTTAGTGCTACAGCCAATTATGATAACTATAATTATTAACCGTGACTAAAAAACAGACTTGGAGTGATCGCTTTGAAACCTCATTACATCCCGTCATTGCGGTATTTAACGCTAGTATCGGCTTTGACATCGAATTAATAGAATATGACATCACTGGATCAACAGCACACGCTAAAATGCTCGGTCATACTGGTATTATTACCTCCGAAGAAGCCCAAACTCTCATCAAGGGTTTAGCCCAAATTCGTCAAGAATACCGAGACGGGAACTTTAATCCCGGCATTGATCAAGAAGACGTACATTTTGCCGTAGAAAGACGTTTGACAGAAATTGTGGGCGACGTGGGTAAAAAGTTGCACACCGCCCGTTCTCGGAATGATCAAGTTGGTACGGATGTTCGCTTATATTTACGGGATCAAATTCAGCAAATCCAAGGATTATTAAGAGATTGGCAACAAGCTCTATTAAATCAGGCCGAAAATCACATCGAAACCTTAATTCCGGGTTATACTCACCTACAACGGGCACAACCCCTCAGTTTAGCCCATCATCTCATGGCCTATTGTCATATGGCACAACGTGACTGGGAAAGACTAGGACAAATTTACGATCGCACGAATATATCTCCCCTTGGTTGTGGTGCTTTAGCCGGTACTACATTTCCTATTGATCGTCATTTTAGTGCCAAAGAGTTGGGATTCGCCTCTGTATATGAGAATAGCTTAGATGGAGTGAGCGATCGAGATTTTGCCATTGAATTTTTATGTGCTTCTAGCTTAATCATGGTACACCTCAGCCGTATCAGTGAAGAAATGATTTTGTGGGCATCTCAGGAATTTAGCTTTATTACCCTTAAAGACAGTTGCTCTACAGGATCAAGTATTATGCCTCAAAAGAAAAATCCCGATATACCTGAATTAGTTAGAGGCAAAACAGGGCGAGTTTTCGGACATTTACAAGGCTTGTTAACCATCATGAAAGGTTTACCCCTTGCCTATAATAAAGACTTACAGGAAGACAAAGAGGCCATTTTTGATGCCGTTAACACCGTGAAAGGTTGTTTATCTGCTATGACGATTTTACTGTCGGAAGGCTTAGAATTTCGCACCAGTCGCTTAGAAGAAGCCGTTAACGAAGATTTTTCTAACGCCACTGATGTGGCGGATTATTTAGCTTCCAAAGGTGTGCCTTTCCGAGAAGCCTATAATTTGGTCGGCAAGGTCGTTAAAACCAGTTTAGCCGCCGGAAAATTACTTAAGGATTTAACCCTTGAACAATGGCAACAATTACACCCAGCTTTTGAGGCAGACATATATGAGGCGATCGCACCTAAACAAGTAGTATCTGCCCGGAATAGCTACGGTGGAACAGGTTTTAAACAAATAAAACAGGCGATCTCTAATTTGAAAGACAAAATGACTATGCTTTAACCCAACCGATGGGAAAGAAAATGGTTGGCAAATGAACACCGATACTATGGGAGTTTATGGCAATTACTATCTAAAACGGGCAATCGTGGCTATGGTGGGATTAGGGGCAAATCAACCCGAAGATGCCATTTATCCCCTGAATGTTTTTGATGCCAACGGTCAGCCGATGGAAGGTCAAAATAAATATGTTTTACATTTTGATAAAAATGAACTTCCTCCCGTGGAGGCTTTTTGGTCCATTACAATGTATGATGCTGAGGGTTTTCAAGTAGCGAATAAGCTCGATCGTTTTGCGATTGGGGATAGAGATGCTCTAAAATATAACTTAGATGGTTCACTTGATATCTACATTCAAAAGGATTCCCCCGAAGAGGATAAAGAATCTAATTGGTTGCCTTCTCCTGCTGAGGGTGTACTGGGGGTAACAATGCGTTTATATGCACCTAAATCATCAGCTCTTAATGGGATTTGGAATCCTCCTGCCATGAAACAAGTACATTAGATCACAATTAATTTTGTCTAGTCTAAGTAATTATGAATCAACCTCCCCAAGACTCAGAAACCCCTAAACAACTTTCTAATAATGACTTAGCATCTGATCGTACAGAATTAGCAAAATATCGTAGTCGTGCCGCCGCCGATCGTACTTTGATGGCTTGGATACGGACTTCTTTATCTTTAATCGGTTTTGGCTTCGGTATTCCTACCATTACTACGGCGATAGAGAAAATTGATACTGCTGGTCATTTAAACCCGATCAGATTTTCTGTCATTGTCGGACTTTGTTTTATCGGTACAGGAATGTTTGGCATGGTGTTAGGATTGAAAGAACATCGTAAAATTCTTAAACAAATTGAAAGCGATCGCTATACTTACGAAAACTCTGAGAGTGCGGAAATTGTAGCAGTGGCTTTACTTATCATTGGCTTACTTAGTTTTATTGGGGTGTTAATTAAATCCTTGAAATTTTAGAAAAATTCTCCTTTTATTAAAAAATAGCGTGCCGAGAGGATGTTACACATATTTTCTAAATTTTGTCAAGGGTTAAAAGTTGCAAATTTCGGATAATTTGATTATGTAGATTTTATCAAAATATTAAGAATAGTGAGATTTTCAACTGTACTTTAGACTAAATAAAATTTGACATAGCAATAACTCAGCTAAATAAAATTAACTGAAATCAAACATAATTTTCCTAAATTATGATCTTAAGCTGCCTTTTTTGCTGATTTTTTACTTTTTGATTGTCGCTTTTTCACCAGTGGATATCTCTTTCTTTTCATTCTTTTTTTACCTTTCTTGCATCCAACTGATTTTCCTCTGGTTTTAGCTACTTTGGTGGGTGAGCCAATCTCGATTAAAAGTGAAAACATTGACTGTGCTACTCTTTGAGGTGTTAAATTCTCCTGTGGTTTTTGCCAAGGTAGATGATTTTCTTCTACTAAGTCTTTTCCCAACCATAACTGCCATGTCATATTCACTATCAAATCACTCCATCTTTGACATTGAGCGGTTGTTCCCAACTTCGGTAAATTCCAATGTAATCTCTGTTTGGCAAATCGATACCAATGGTCTACTCCAAATCTTCGAGCATATTGCGACCAGATTTTTTCTAACTCTAAAAATTGTTTTCCTACCCAAATCAACCATAGTGGACGATGTTTTTCCCCTGTTTTCTTTTCCGACAATCTTTCTATTTTAATCAAACTCAGTTTTTGCTCATAAGCATTACGAAAGTGCAAGTTACTCCATTTACTGATTTTGATTAACCCTAAGGACTCATCATTTACTTCTGCTATTTCATCTGCGGTGAAATGAGTGGAAAGATCATTCTGACTTTTCACGGTATCTTTTCCCTGAGAAAGGGTTTGGGTGTTAGGGGTTGGGTGATAGGGAAAATTCAGTTTTTGTTTTCGAGGGCACGAATCAATGCTGATAATAATCTTCCGAGGGATTCACATCTATTTAAAAGAGAATCAATGACTTTCCCCTCTCCTAACTTTACCCTTTTCGACAATAAAAGATGAGTTTCTAATTCTTTAAGAGAGCCTTGTGCTATGTATAAAAACTGTATATATTCTTTTCGGGTTTTTCGACCATGCCCCTCAGCGACATTGGCGGGAATAGAGGCTGATGCTCGACGAATCTGAGAAATTAACCCGTAAAGTTCTTCTTTGGGGAAATTGCGAGTAACTAAGTAGCATTCTTCTGCTAAATCCATGCCTGTTTGCCAAACCTTTAAGTCTCTATAGGATTGTATTCCCATCAGTTTCTAAGTGTTTTTTTTGACTGTTCAACTATTAAAGCTTATCCTCAATCCCTAATCCTAACACCCAACCCCTAACACCTAACACCTGTCAACCGAAAAAGATGCCGTGAAAAGTTAGAAAGATCATTGAGTTTGAATTTATGTCCATGTTTCCTTGGTCTTCCTCTTCCTGAGTAGTTTCCTGGCTCTGTATATAAACAACAATTAGATCTAATTCTGATTAATTTACTCACTTTGATGTCTGCGGTTTGTTTCACAAAGACACCATTGCCATATTCACAATCTAAGACCAGTAATTTGTTGAGCTTCTGGGGTAAATATCTTGATACTTGTTTGAGTTGCCAAGTTGCTTTAGAGATTGCGGTTTCAAATGAGGTAATTCTTTCGTGTCTGAGGGGTAATGTCCAACTTCCCTTTGCCTCTAACTGTGGTAACCATGCAATGGTACTATATCCGAGTCCCTTGATTGATGAATTCATTGATGAACTCTTGTATTGATAGCCTCTATCTTTCATGGTGGGAGCATCTTTCAATTCCCAATGAGTATTGTCGATACCCAATAAGATATATTCGAGTTGAGGTATTTCTTGAACATATCTTTTCATCAGTTTATTGCTATTGGGGCGAGAATCTTGGATTGCCTCATAACAACTATGCCATTTGCGACCAAATAGTGAACAAAGAGAAAATTCAGCTAGCGAAAATGAGTGGAATAGAATGGTTATCGAGAGTGCCACTATCAATAAAAGAGGCAAAAAATTTAGTTTCAGAACTATCAGAATCTGATTTGACTCCAAGTAGTTTAGAAGGATATTCATGGTGTGAAGTAAGGAATAATTATGCAGAAATTGAGCAAAGATGGTTAATAGTAGAAAGTGAAAAAAGAAAAGTATCAGAGCTAGAAAAACTAAGGGAAAAAATAGAGAAAGAAAAAGAAAAAACCGAAGAAATATTAAAGAAATTGATGAAGGAAGAATTTAGGCCATCAGAGGGAGCTTATGAAACAGTTGTGAGACTAAATAAGACTTTAAAATATCATCACATAACCGAGCTAAAAATGACAGAAAGTGAGTTAAATAATCACAAGAAAAAATCGAAAAAGAAAGAAGAAAAATCGGGAAAAACTTATCAAGTTACGGCTATTTTGAAATCAGATTTAACGAAAATAAACGAATCAAAAAAAAGAGCAGGAAGATTTGTGTTAGCTACAAATAGATTGGATAAAAGTAAATTTAATTCTGATGAAATTTTAATTAAGTATAAAGAGCAACAAGCCGCAGAAAGAGGTTTTAGTTTTCTGAAAGAGCCATTATTTTTTGCAGATAGTGTGTTTTTAAAAACCCCAAAAAGAATCGAAACAATGGCAATGTTGATGGGGTTATGTCTGTTAGTATATTCTTTGGGGCAAAGAGAAGTGCGTCGCTTATTAGAGGAGAGAAAAACGGGGATAAAAAATCAGCTGGGAAAACTAACGGAACGTCCAACGTTAAGATGGATATTTCAATGTTTTCAGGGGATTCATTTAGTAATAAATCAAGGAATAAAACAGATAGTAAATCTAACAAATGAACGAAAACTAATTTTAAGTTTTTTCCCGATTTCTTGTCATAATTATTATATTTTATCTGGATAACTTATGGGATTTAAGAGTCTAAACATTCTCAATTATAATACCATAAATAAAGAAGAGAAAACTGATAGATTTGCTCTGTTTATTTATTCTCATTAAAGGTGAAGTTATTGACAATGAGATTTTAATTTGAGCAAAGTTCGCGAGTACAAAACGCGAATAAAGAAGATATTGAGTATTATTACTTATATTTTGTCCAAAATAAGTTGCTTGGTTTTAATACTTTTATCATCTTACAAAGTGAAGTGCGGAATGTGGGCTAAAACGAAGAAAGTCAAAGCACTTCAGGAACTAGGGGTCAATCAAGTTGAGCGATTTACAAAGGTTGATTTTGCGCTTCCTCGGTTCGGCCTGTCAAAAATATTATTTCCTCTGTTGAGAAACCTGCGGAATGTAGGTTTTAGCATTAGCAATGCGCTGGTTCAATTGCTTGAGGTCTGCTTGTTGGCGCGATTCGCTTTGGACCACAAGCCAGCGCTGGCGGACTCCTGCGTAGGTGCTGCACACTTCAGCCATAGAGTAGCTGTTCCCGGAACTGGCTGGCGAACATTTCCTGGGGTAGGGTTTGCATTAACTGTTGAGCCTCAGCAATGGTGGCAGGCACACGACTAATCCAAGGAGTCTGTCCTAACGCTACCAAGTTCTCTTCATTGTAGAGAGCGGCATCAGCCACATAGACCTCAGGCTCTGCAGCTTTCCACTGTTGCTGAAATTGTGCAATCACTTCGGTAAACACGGCTTGGTCAGCATCGTTGCCATTCCCCACTCGTAAGTATAATGGGACATCACCATCGCCACTGGTGATCAGTGCCAGGGTATACTGTTTTAAGTCAGGATGATGGTCTCTCGAATAGCCGTGGGTAATCTCTATCGGTACGGGCTCTGCTGAGTCCTCTGCTTCTGCCTTCTGTCCATTGGATTGCTCTAGAGGGCTCATCTCACCTGAGTCAGTCTCTGACTGAGAATTAAGGCTTTGACCACGTGGCCAGCACTGACTTCTTCCAGAGGATGTGTTCCCAACAGGCGATTAGTGATTTCGACAATCCCGATCTCATTGATGATGCCGGCGATTATTCCAAGATGATCGATGTCCTGTACATCAATGTCCAGAGGTTGATTCATTGCCTTGAGAGAAAAAGTTGCTAAAATCTCAGAATACTTTATCACTTCGCCTACCTGGGGAGCTAGACCAAATCGTCGAAACCTTTGTTATCTTGGAGTTTTAAAATTATTTTTTTTCCACATTAATCTGCTGAATGTCGGTTGGAGATGTCTATTAGATATTTTATTCCGTTTTAATTTTTTCATTTAAAAAACCACCACCAATGCCTTTTTCTGGATTTTTTAATCTAATATTTTCTTGAATAGGTAATGGAGAACAAGGTAATTTCTGATCCCAACATGCTATCTCTGATTTATCTTCTGAGTTATCTGGATAGACATATTTAATATCATTAATCTGTGCTTTAATAACTTCTATTTCTGGTAGTCCCAAAGGCAACAATAACCGCTTTTCAATGGAGTCGTCAAATATCAAAATGACTGAAATAAAAATTATAATACTTAGGAAAAAAAGTTTATTTGTTTGAGAGCTTAAGTTATTTAGATAATTTATGTTTGCTAGTTTTTGAATTAAAAATATAGCTATAAATAGGCTCGGAATGAGGCAAAAGTATCCTAGGCCAAATCGGAATATAGGACTTTGAATCATAATAAAACTTATTCCCAAAAAACCTAAACCTAATAACCAAGAATAGCCTTTAAATAACAAAATATGGTTTTTATTCTTAATAAGAATTAATGAAAATATAACAGAAGGAATAATTAATAAGAACAGGAATTGTAACTTAATTGATGATTTTAACCACTGAAATCTACTGTTTACCAGGAGCAGAAAATAATTTTCAGAAGATTTTGTGGGGGTTGTTCCTATACCGGTAATTATGTTTTTTTCCTCCTTGACAACGGCTTTATCGATAGACCAAGGAAGATTTATACACATCAAAGAGGAAGGATATAACGGACATCCAGTAGTTTTAATTCCGTACATAAACATGGGCATTAATAATAAGATAGATAGAAAACTGCTTATAATAAATCTCTTAATTTTTCTAGATTGATTGGATTTTATCGATAAAGAAAAAAGAAAGGTTATGGGGAATAAAGGTAAAGCAGATAACTTCATGGAGATCGTTCCCAATGATAAAAAAAGAGGAATTAATTGACTGGAAAAACAATGATTACCCTCATATTTGTTTGATGGAATCTGAGTGTTAGATATTAGAAGAATTGTCCAAGCAATAACCCCGATTAAAAAATTAACAGGAATATCAGGAGCAAAGGAGATTAAAATTCGTGAATTATCAAAAGAAGTTACGATGTAAAAGGGAAGAATAGTACCAAAATATGTTAGAACAAATCCGTCAGATATTAGTAATTGTCGACTCAATAAATGTTTGAGAGCGATAAGGAAATGAGTTACTACTAGAAAAAGGAGAAATCCATTGCCAATAGCCCCAATATGAGACTTTAGCAGAGAAAAATGTAAGGGTGCAGAAAAAGCAAACCAACCGGCATTAAAGCCAAATTTAGAATTAATTAAACCAACCCCGAAAACTGTACCAAATTCAGATAACCATTTGATTGATCCCCAATGGTACACTCCGGTGTCAAACCAAATAACTTTTTGGCTAGCAAAAGCAGAAATGATAATAGCAATAAAAAGATAAAGGGATATATTTTTTAAGTTTAAACTTGTTAATAATGATTTAATTTCTTGACGATTTTTACGAAAGAAAAAAGAAATTATGATCAAAATTAAACTAGCTGATAACCCAACTAAACTTGAAAGAGGTAAGATGAAAGATACGGTCAGAAATAGCAGTGTTAAACTAATTATTCCTAACCAAATGGAGAGGATAAAACGATCACCTTTTCTGGTTAAATGATTTGCTTGGACAAGATTAAGAATAGCCGTACCAATAGTTAAACAAATAAATATTAGTATGGTCCAGACAAAAATAAAATAAAGCATTAATTACCAAGGTTAATTATTGACAACAAGAATAAGTTGCGGAATAGTTTAGAGGTTCAACTAAAAGACCTGCAATTTAATAATATGTCCGGTTGTTGATCTCCCCTAACCACCCGTCTTTCTTAAGGAAGAAAATCTTTCAAACTGTTACATTATTTGTCTGCACATCCCTGACCTTACCACGAGCAAAAATACGATTTCTGATCAAACCAATAACAAACCCTAATCCACCATAAAAATAATATAACCAGTGCCAAGGAATTACCATTAAAGAAAATAATAAACCCCTTTTTTGGAAAAAGAATCTATAAATGGGAAAATTCAAAATTAAAAGGGCAATAATGTTAAAGAAGATCAAAACAATAAATTCGGTTTTCCAAAACAACAAAAAGAAATATAACAATAAGCTATAAACTAAAATAATGCTCGTTCTGCTATACCAATTTAGGTTTAAATCATTCACTACTTGCTGATATTTTAATATTAAAACAGTCCAAGGAATAGCCCGATAAAAAATGTCAGCTTTTAGTAAGGAAATAACAGTCCATTTTTTTAGATGTTTTACTTGAATCTCCTTACATAAACGAATTTTATAACCAGCTTTGATAAGTCGATAACCTAATTCTATATCTTCTACAGAAGGTAAACGATAACTTTCATTAAAACCACCTATTTGCAGGAATATTTCCCGACGAATAACCCCACAAGCTCCCCAAAAAGTACAAGCATTTTCTTTGCCTTGTTGATGGTTATAATGGTGAAAAAGATTCTTATATTGAGAGAGAAAATTGTTAGCAAAAGGAGAGTCATCATAAGAGCCCATAATAGCGGCTATGTCCTGATGGTGAGCAAAAAAATTGAGTATTCGGATAATAGTTTGTTGATTAATGGTGATATCGGCATCCAGAAAACAAATCAAATCACCTTTAGCAATTCTGGCACCCATATTTCTAGCGGTTGCAGGACCTTTGCTGATAGGATTTGTCAAAAGTTGATAGTCGAACTCAGAAGCTAAATCTCTTGAACCATCAGTATCGCCATCCGCTACGATAATTACTTCTACTTGTGAGGGTGCAAATCGTTTGATACTTTCTAAACAAAAACGAAAATTATCGCCCCCATTATAAACAGGAATGACGATGGATAAATCGAGATTCTCACCAAGATTTTCTGACAACATTATTTTTAAGGGCGAATGCGATAGTGCATCCGAAGAATTTACTAGAATTTACTTTCTCTGGAACCTGATTAAGTCGGAATCGCTTCCCCCGGTCGCAATTTTGCCCATTTTCCTCTTTCTTCAGTGAAACTGTCACAACCCACTACATCCCATTCCATTTCGATATAGTCATCATCAGTACGAATATTGACATTGATAGAAGGTTGTTGTGGTTCAAAATCAGGGTTATCGGTTAGATGAAGTTGTTGATGTTGGGTTTCTACTGCAAAATAGGTGTTACAGCGATCGACATACAGACAGTTAACACAAATACACATAATTTTTTCTCCTGTCAACTTACTTATTTATCAATGTAACCCAATTTTTTCCTGATTGACAGATTGAGGTGGGGAATTTTAATTTCCAACTTCTTTGCAGAGGAAATTATCATTTAAATATGAAGAAATGTAACTAACTTTTACAGGCTGTCATTTGACAATAAAAAACAAATTGAGGAAGATCAAATATAGAGAGTCGTTGAACACTATTCAAAACCTAAAAAATGAAAAAAATTATTAGTTTAGTATTGTTATTAATTACCGTTGCAACCTTCAGTTTTAGCACCCCTGTATTAGCCGGAGACGCACAAAAAGGTGCGGCGATTTTCACTGCTAACTGTGCATCTTGTCACATGGGCGGCAGAAACGTAGTAAATCCTGCGAAAACCTTACAAAAAGTCGACTTAGAAAAATACGAAATGTATGATTTAGGCAAAATTAAATCTCAAATTCTTAATGGCAAAGCGGGAATGCCCTCTTTTGCTAAGAATCTGACGGCAGAAAAAATTGAAGATGTAGCTACTTATGTTCTTTCTCAAGCTGATAATGGCTGGAAATAGTTAACAATAATTAACAATAGACCATTAACAATTAGTAATTAATAAATTTATTTTTGATTTTTGAGTTTTCTTTCCGATACAATATATGAGAGTAAAATAAGATCGAAATTCGTTAATGTCAGATTTAAAAACAGAGTTGCAAAAACAGATAGCCCCAACGAATTGGAAGGATTTAATTCCTCACGCCCAGAGGGATGCGTTGATTGTTGTCGATCAAAATTTAGATTTAATTGAAGTTGGTTACGCCATCGCCGAAGATAAAACAAATTTAGTGCAAAATTGGATTAATGAACAGTTGATTCATAAACCTTCTTCTCAACAATTAAGTTTATGGAATGAACATCCAACTCACCAATTTAATACTATTATTGTGCAACCTTTTGTCTTAATTTCTCCTATCAATTAGACTTCTTGCGGGAGTTAAGCAACGGGTGAACGAAATTTTGGGTAGGAATTATACACCTGGTTTTGAAGTAATGAGTAACGAGTAATGAGTAATGAGTTAAAATCTAACTAGATTATTTTTCTTTTAATTTATTAATTGAACTTATTAATATCTTGATAATTCTTTCATTTTCTTCTATCATGTTTTCAAATAAATTAAGTAGAATATGCCTAACTTCCTTTTAGAAATTGGAACTGAAGAACTACCAGCAGATTTTATTAATAGTGCTATTAATCAATGGCAAAACAAAATTAAACAAAATTTGAGCGATGAATTTTTAAAACCTGGTAAAATCAACATTTATGGTACTCCCAGACGTTTAGGGGTGTTGATTGAGGGTTTAGAGGAGAAACAACCCGATAGAGAAGAAGAAATTAAAGGACCTGCCATTTCCACGGCCTTTAGGAATGGTAAGCCTACTCCAGCGGCGGAAGGTTTCGCCCGTAAACAAGGGGTTTCCGTCGCTGATTTTCAGATAAAAACTACTGATAAAGGGAAATTTATTTTTATTAATAAAAAAACTGTTGGTCAACAAACGACGGCTATCTTGCAAAAGTTGATCCCTCAGTGGATTACGGGGTTAGAAGGCAGGAGGTTTATGCGTTGGGGGGATGGTGATTTACGGTTTCCTCGCCCTATTCGTAGTATTGTTGCTTTGTGGGGGGAGGATATTTTACCCTTTGAGTTGGTAAGCGGTTCAACTATTTTAAAAAGCGGTCGCCTTACATCGGGTCATCGTGTTTTGCACCCTGACACGGTAAAAATCTCATCGGCGAATAGTTATGTTGCGTCCTTGGAAAAAGCATCAGTGTTGGTAGATGTAAAACACCGTAGTCAAAGGATTCAAGGGAAAATAAAAGTTTTAGCGGATACGGTAGGAGGAAAAGCAGAAATTTATCCCGATTTATTGGCAGAAGTGAGCAATTTAGTAGAATATCCCACCGCTGTTTTAGGTAAGTTTGAACCAGAATTTTTACGGTTACCTTCAGAAGTCATCGCCACTGTGATGATTAAACATCAGCGTTATTTTCCCATAAGAGATGACAAAGGGGATTTAATGCCTTATTTTATTACTATTTCTAACGGAGATCCTCAAAAATCTGATATTATCAGCACAGGAAACGCTAAAGTAATTCGGGCACGGTTAGCCGACGCACAATTTTTCTATCAAGCAGATTGTGATGAACATTTAGAGACTTATTTACCCCAGTTAGAAAATGTAACTTTTCAGAAAGATCTAGGATCAATGCACGATAAAGTTAACCGTATTATCGCCATTAGTCAACAAATTGCTGAACAATTGAAATTAAATGACGAACAACGCACGGAAATAGATAGTACAGCTTCCCTGTGTAAGGCGGATTTAGTCACCCAAATGGTATATGAGTTTCCCGAATTGCAGGGTATCATGGGAGCAAAATACGCCCTCGTTAGTGGTGAATCCCCTACGGTTGCCAAAGGAATTTTTGAGCATTATTTACCGAGAAATGCTGGGGATATTTTACCTCAAACCCTTAATGGACAAGTTGTTGGTATTAGCGATCGCCTTGACACCATTGTGAGTATAATTGGTTTAGGAATGATGCCTAGTGGTTCAAGTGATCCTTTTGCTTTAAGAAGGGCGGCAAATGGTATTATTAATATTACATGGCATGGTAACCTTAACCTGAATTTGCATCAATTATTAAATCAAGCCTGTGAAGAATTTGTCACCACACATCCTGAAAAAGAATCCCCCTTTAATATCCTTAAAGAGTTTTTTGTCCAAAGAATTAATACCCTTTTACAAGACGAATTAAATATAGATTATGACTTAGTAAATGCAGTATTAGGGGATAACGACACAGAATATATACAAAGGGCTTTGAATAATTTATTAGACGTAAGAGATCGGGCTTTATTTTTACAGCACATTCGTAATAATGGTATCCTTAGTCAAATTTATGAAACGGTAAATCGTTCTACAAAATTAGGAGCGAAAGGTAGTTTAAATACTCAGGAATTAGAGCCCAAAAATGTCATTAATCCTGATTTATTTGAGTCTATTTCTGAGAGGGAATTTTATCAGGCCTTGGAAAAATTAACCCCCATTACTAAAAAAGTCAAAACTGAAAGTAACTATCAATTATTAACGGATGCTCTATTGGAAATTAACCCTAAAGTTAGCAACTTTTTTGATGGCGAAAATAGCGTTTTAGTTATGGCGGAAAATGAAGAAATCAAAACTAATCGCCTTAATTTATTGGGGTTATTGCGCAATAACAGCCGTATCTTAGCTGATTTTGGTGCGATCGTTAAATAACTCCCCAATAACGTCGGCTCAATGAAAACATAAATTTCAGGTAGTCCCTACAAAACAGTGGAGGTAACGAATTAATGGGCTGTGAATAATCCAGGCTAGCAAAAGGGCAAACGTATTTGGTTTGGGTTACGGCAGTTCAAAAGCAAACTACAATAATCAGTTACAATTAACTGTCGATATTTTCTAGTTTTATACGAGGATCAACTACTTTTAATAATAAATCGGCGACTAAGTTACCGATAATCAACATGGTTGCCCCCATCATTAAACTAGCCATTACTAAATATAAATCTTGGGCTTGTACTGCCTGTAATATTAGTCGTCCTAAACCAGGCCAGTTAAAGAAATATTCAGCGATAAATGAGCCACTTAATAAACTAGCAAATTCAAAGCCTAAAAGAGTGATTAAAGGATTAATTGCATTACGCAAAGCATGAACATATAAAACTCGATTTTCAGGTAATCCCTTCGCTCTTGCTGTTTGAATATAATCTTGTCTTAGCACGTCCAAAAGTTGCCCTCTGGTGAGTCTTTGTAATCCGGCAAAACTGGTTATACTCAAAGCAATAGTAGGTAAAATCATATGCCAACCGATATCCATTATTTTCCCCGTGAAAGGCAACTCTTCATGATTAATGCTAGTCATGCCACCAACGGGAAAAATCGGGGCTAAGTTTTGAGCTAGGATGAGTAATAGTAAGGCTGTGATGAAACTGGGGAATCCCTGCCCAAAATAACTGATTACCCTTAAAATTCTATCGGTTACGGTATTTTGTTTTACCGCACTGACAATTCCTAACGGTAAGGCGATGGTCCATGTGATAATGATAGAGGAAAATGCCAATAGTAGTGTTGCGGGGATTCTTTCTAAAATGAGACTAGATACAGAGCGAGAATAAACGAAACTTTCGCCAAAGTCAAATCTGGTGATAACTTGTTTAAACCATAACCCATATTGCTGTAAAGCGGATTTATCTAAACCAAAACGAATTTTTAACTCCTCAATGGTTTCCTCGGAAATAGTGGGATTTTGTCGCAAATTATCGAGATAATCGCCGGGTGCTAATTGAATAATAGCAAAACTTAACATAGATGCTAATAATAGGGTTAAAAGCCCTTGTAATAAGCGTTTCAGGACATATATAACGTTTTCATTTAAGAACCAATACTTTGTCATAATTTTTAATCATAAACTTCGCTACTATAGCCAATTTAACCGTAATTATGTAAAAGAAAAATGTTATGATTGTTGTTTCTAAATTCTAAATTTGCCTCACAACATAAATTTTAGCCTTAACCGAGCAGTATTGCTTCGTGCACCCGAGCTCTTCGAGATCGGCCTTGGCACCATGCTTCGCATGAACTGCTTGCAATGGATTATTAATCAGCTTACTATCTGCATGTTTTTCAATCCAAAACTGAGGTTATTTACGTTTCCCCGATTCCTAGATAAGGATTAACTAAAGGAAACGCTAGAATAATATTTTCTTGTTTATAGGTTTTATGGATTTCTTTAATAAATTCATGGGTAATCAACAATCTATCTAAATATTCATTTATTTTTAAATAAACTGTTAAATTAATAGCGTAATAATCAAAATTATCATATCTTAAAAAAGGATCATATTGTTGACATCCACCGTCGATTGTTTGTAAAATATTTTTAGCTACTTGTAATGTTATTTGTTCTACTTTTTCTAAATCACTTTCATAACTAACCCCTATTTTTATGGGCAACAACATCCCGGTATTTTCTAGGGTATAATTCTTAAAACTGGCATCGATAATTTGTCGATTAGGAATAACAATTATACTGTGATAAATATCTTTAATAAGAGTATATTTTAATTCGACATCTGTGACATATCCTTCTTCTCCACTTTTGAATTGAATATAATCTCCAGGACGAATTTTGCCAGAAATAATAATATTTACCCCAGAAATTAAGTTACTTAAAGTATTTTGAAAAGCTAAACCAACAGATAAACTACCTACCCCAAAAGCCGTAATTAATGCCGTAATTTGAATACCAATAGATTGGATAATAATCAAAAATCCAACAGTAAAAATTATAACTTTAGTTAAATACTCAAATAATGAGGTTAAAGAAACGGTGGTATTAGATTTTTTACTATAAACTTGAATGGCATTAACGGCTAAACGAGATGCTAAAATTGTCGCCATTCCTAAGGCAATAACTAGCAGTATTTTTTGGATTAAAATATTTAAAGGTACAGGTAAATTAATACTTGGTAAGATTAAGGCGATCGCCCCTACCATTGACCAAATCCAAATAACACCTTCAAAACATCTTAAAATAAAGGAGTATTTTCTCAATAACTCATTATCGTCTAATTGTTTTCTCAGTTTTTTAAGACGATTTTCTAATAAGATACCGATTAAAATAGCTAAAACAATAATTAGAATAGGGGTTAAGGTCTTGATAATCAAATGACCATTAGATAACAACATTAAATAAAATAGTATGATAGTAGGGTAACAATAAAATATTCGTAATTAACCTTTAATCTTAATTCAATTTATATTTTATCTATCCATCTTCTTATGGTTTGACAACATGCACGGGAAATATTTAGGGGCTGACTCCATCCATTCTAAGGTTTTCCAGAATGCTTCATCCGCCGCTATTTTACTTTCAAAAATATCTCTCCACTTGTCTTTTTTCTCGTACATTTTTACTGGTGCTGTAGGGTTTATATTGCGGATATGAAGGTAAGAATTGAGAGCTTAAAAAACGGGTTGATTTATTTGAAAAACAAGATAATAATTCATGGCAATTGACCTCTTTTTCTCAAGGAGAAATTTTAACCTTGAAAAGTATTAATTTTACTTGTCAAGTATCAGATTTATATGAAAACATTGATTAAATAAAAGAGGATTAATTTTAACTTTTATACTCTCGCCAACGATAAATTAAATTATCTTTAAAGTCTAAGACAATAACATTATCACGGTGATTTTCGGTATTTGTGGCTAAATTATAATCTGACCACGACCATTCAATAAAGGCTTTATTTTCATGTATAAGTATACAGTAAATCTCAATGTTAACGTATTTTAAAGTAGAAAAATATTTGTTAGTTACCTCTTCAATATCTTTTTTAGAAAGTCGAGAATTTTTACTAAAAATAATCTCAGCATCCTCGGTAAATAAAAGGGCAAAAATAGAAGCATTTTTATCAGTACAGGCTTGAATGGCTTTGTGGATTAATAAATGATAATTACCCATAAATAAATATAAAGCTATTATTGACAATACTCAATCGTGAAGCCATTTTAACCTTATCTTCTGAACAAAAACATAGAACTATTTTAAAGAAAATTGAGAAGTTAGAATTAAGATCACAAATTATTTCTGGTTAGTTAAAACTTTAATAAAGATGTTAACTTTTCATGATCGATTATCAATTATTGTTTATTCTTCTACTTCAAAATCATCGTTTTCAGTGTCATCGGTGGACGTGGCAAAACTGACGTTATTAATTTCCAATTCTACTTTAACTTTTTGTTCAATGACAGCAGCAATTTCGGGTTTTTCTTCCAGATATTTAACGGCGTTATCTCTACCTTGGGCAATATTTTCTCCATCGTAGCTATACCATGCACCCTTACGGGTAACAGTATTGGTTTTTTCTGCTAAATCCAACAAACAACCGATGCTAGAAATACCCGAACCGAAAATAATATCAAATTCAGCGATACGGAAAGGCGGTGCTACCTTATTTTTAGCAACTTTCACCTTTGCCCTAATACCGTATTCCCCTTCACTACCTTTTTTAAGGGTTTGAATACGACGAATATCAAGACGCACAGAGGCATAAAATTTTAATGCCGTACCTCCAGTAGTTACTTCTGGACTACCGTAACTAATACCGATTTTTTGACGTAATTGGTTGAGAAAAACCACCGTTGCCCCTGATTTACCAATATTTCCAGCAATTTTACGCAGAGCCTTACTCATCAAACGGGCTTGTAATCCTACTTGTAGATCCCCCATTTCCCCCTCAATTTCTGCACGGGGTACTAAAGCCGCGACAGAGTCAATGACAACTATATCAACGGCGGAACTACGCACTAATTGATCAACGATTTCAAGTGCTGATTCTCCGTTATCAGGTTGGGCTACTAATAAATTACCAATATCAACTCCCAAAGCAGCAGAATAATGAGGATCTAAAGCATGTTCAGCGTCAACAAAAGCGGCTACTCCTCCTGCTTTTTGCACTTCGGCGATGGCATGGAGGGCTAAGGTTGTTTTACCTGAGCTTTCAGGTCCATAAATTTCAATAATACGACCTTTAGGAAGTCCGCCCCCGAGGGCAAGATCTAAGGTTAAAGCACCACTAGATATGGTTTCTACCTTCATTTTTGTGGCGTCTCCCAGACGCATAATTGAGCCTTTACCAAAATTGCGTTCGATTTGAGTTAGGACGAGATTTAGGGCTTTTTCCTTGTCAGGATTTTGAGCGATTGTATAGGTAGCCATAAGCTAATCTTAATTTTAACTTTGTAAATAATAACAGTTCAATAAGTATCTATGCAACAACTTTTTTGGTACATAAGTATTAATATATTAGCTTATTTTCAAGGGAATTTGATGTCGGTTTACAAAAAGTTATAATAATTCGAGTTCGGGATTCTAGGTTATAGAAATTTTGCACACAAGATTTCTAGGAGTCTGTCAAGTTTGAATTGAGGGATAAAAAAATCTAAAATCCAAAATCTAAAATCCAAAATTATCTTAACCAGTCCCTCAAAACAACATTGTCACACCACTAGATCGTTGGCAGTTCTGAAAATTTATTTTAAGCAATAGTTGTTTTACCCTCTAAATAATCTTTTATTTGTTGATCATGATCATGGGCTAAATTGCCAAAGGGAAGATTATCCCTTGAAAATGCTTTCGCCTCTAAAATTTCCCAAGTATCTTTAACAACCATTTCTCCTCCTACTTCTACTTCTATGAGTATTGAGATAGAGTGAAGACGAGGATCTCTATCGGGTGATGAGTAAACCCCCACTAAACGACCAATTTTGAGTAAATCTAATCCTGTTTCTTCCTTCAGTTCTCTACAAACAGTGTTGGGGATGTCTTCCCCCCAGTCAACCATGCCTCCGGGCAAACTCCATTCTTGAGTATCCCGGCGGCAAACCAGAACAATTTTCCCATCAGGTAAAATCGGTACAAGGGTCACTCCTAATACAGGATGTCGAAAGATGATTTTCAAGACTTCGATGATAAATTGCCAGTTACGCCACACAATCTCTAATTCTGGTTAGTTTCACCCCCATTTTAGATCAATTCCAGCAGGACTCGCACATTTAAACGAGATTTGGTTTTTCAGCGATCGCTTTTTAAGGAAAAATCAAGGATTTCAGGGCTATTCTGCGTAAGTCCTGTTCAGAATAACGAATGTTGAGAAAAACACCTTATCCTAGGAATCAAAAATTAACAATAAAATTCGCTTTTGTCTAAAACAATTTCACCATAACCTGGTACCCAACTGACCCAAATACCGGCGGATTTTTCACACAACAATAACGCTTCTTCTTGACTATAATCACTAGGAGACTGATTGAGTTTTACCCATGAGTCACGATTATAAGTAATATGACAAACAGGATTCCAATTCGTGGAGGTGGAATTTTCCCATTCCAATGTAGGCATGGGTGCTAATTGAACTACCATAGCTTTTCTCCATAAATATAATACGATTGTGGAAGAAACTATCCCCTTGCTACTGCTCTAAGAATAAATAACTTCTGTATATAATGATACGGAATCCTTTGTTATTTAGGTAGATATGTTATAAAAAATTAACATTGGACTGATAAACATTACTGTTCGGCTAAGGAAATATAATTGTCGGCGGTGGTAAGGCAGGAGGCAGAAGGTAATAAATTCTAAATTCTAAATTCTAAATTCTAAATTCTAAATTACCCTCACGGCAACCTTTTCGGCACGCTTGCGAGCAGTATTTCGTTGGGCCCGAGCAGATATATTATGATATGAAACCTAGTATTATTCAGACAAGATTTATTTTTTCATCTATTACAGTTCGCCCTTTTCTGTTCTTTCGATCGCCTTATATAAGGCCTGTTCAAATAATTTAGCTGCATCATCCCAGGTATAGCCAGTAGCCGTACTGTAAGCCTTATCAGACATCGATCGCCATTCTTCATTGGACATTTGACAAATTTTGATAATTGCTTTTGCCATATCCTCTGGATCTTCAGGTTTAACTAGAATACCTCCACCTTGTGACAATAATTCAGGAGCGGCACCAGCAGGAGTTCCAATAACGGGTGTGCGACAAGCCATCGCCTCTAATATAGGGAGTCCAAAGCCTTCAAGTGTGCTACCAAAAAGCCAACCATCACACTGAGCATAAATATTTTTAATTTCATTTTGGGGAGGTTGTTTTATATAAGTTGTATTTTCAGGTAACGGTAAATCTTCAGTCGGATCTTTTTTTCCGAAAGCCAGCAAACGTAAATTTGGTATTTGTTCTGTTGCTAAGGTCAAAGGCTTTAAAACTAAAATCACAGCCTTTCCAATAAATGTTTGAGTACATAACACCTACGGTAGGTATTTTTTGTTTTTCACTGACAGGTGCATTAAATTGTTCTGTCTCGACACTATTAAGAACGAGAGAAACGTTGTCGTCTCCGTATTGATTTTGCTAAGCATCCACAACCATTGAGAAATAGTAATTTTATGGAAAGGTAGAAGTCCAGTTGCTTTAACCCTTTCTTTCGGCAAATAATCGTGAATTTCGTAGTGCCTGAATAATATATGCTTTTGCTCCTTTCTGAGGAGATAAACTTGACACCCATTCCGCCGTTGCCCACCATGTGGCTACTACTACATCGGCATCTGGTACATCTCATCTGTCAACGGTGATTGATTATTAACTATTTTTCCTTCGATTTCCACGCCATCGAGATAGGAAAAATCTGATCTTTTAGAAATCAAACCTTTGCCTTTCAATAAAGATTTGATTTGTTTTTTTAGAGTGGGAGAACTCTTTTGACAACAAAAAAGGCACACTTGATGACCTCTTTTCTTAAGATGGTAGGCTAAAGTTATATTTGATTGCATGCCACCAGATAAATTACCAACCCAATTAGGCAGAATAAATGTAATTTTCATTTCAATTGATTTTTTTTGTAAATCGTGTGTATTAATAAGTTATTTTTACTCAGACCAATGAGATAAATCTCGATCTAAAAAATCCGCTAGTTTACGATTTGGTTCAGCAAATTTTTCTATGAGCATTTGTCTGGTTTCTGGTAACATCGGTCTAGGGGAATATTCTTTTTCAATACTCTTCCTATAAGGCAACTTTTTGAGCAAACTATATGCTACATCCCTAGTCTGTTGAAGTATTGTGTTCACAATTAACTCAACTCCAGCAATTGCTTTTAAAAGTTCGTTCATTCTCGAGCGAATAAACGAATATAAATTTAATATTAGAGGAAACTTGTCGTTAGTTGTTGACAACTTAACCAACTTATTTCCAAGGAACCGAATAACCTAACCATTCCGATAAACGGTCGTTATAAGGAGAATAATATTTCCTTAATTTGTTTTTTACTCCACTGTCCAACAGGGGAACTGTATTTCCTAAGTTTAACTTTGAAATTTCTTTCCCTAATCTTCTTAAAGCCTTATTAGCTAGGGAATTTCCTGAAATTGAGCTCAGATATTTTGCCGTTTGATGCAATTTTAAAGACTTCGGAAATTTTTGAATTTCGTTTTTCTTTACATTGGAAAATTTAAAATTAGAGAGGTTATCGAGTCCTAAATGAGAGCGTATTTTTAAAATAACAGAATCAGGATTTGCTGTAAGTTCTTCTAAAAAAAGAACCAGAATTTGATCTTTAGAAAATAAGCTTTCGTACATCATCAATTGATCAATATATTCTCCCCGTTTACGGTAGGAATAACGAACCAAATCCCAATAGTTTCCTGATTCTAGCCGAGATTTTTCTCTATCCAATGCCTCTTCAAACGAAAGAGATTCCTTTGCTGAATACATTACAGTATATCGATAGTGGGAATAGGCTCGAATAATAGGATCTCTCAAAATTACAATAAGCTTAACTTCAGGTATGACTTCGGAAATCCTCTGACAACATTCAGGTAAAGCTAAGTATTCAGGAGTACATTCCCCACATAGCTGATTTTCCTTTGCTTTTTGAAAGTAGGACGCATAATGGTCAATTCCTTGCTGATAAGCACCATTCCTATCATCAAAAAAATGAACCTCTTTTACTTCTGACATATATATATCAGGCATTTCTCCAAGTATTTGACTGAGAGTTGTTGTTCCACAACGCATAGCCCCTATGATAATGAATGAAATCAGGTAAACGCATAAAATAAATTTTTCTCTTAATTTATCAAGACAAAATAAGCAAACTGATTCTAGCAGATAATACCACGATACTGTAAACGATTGAGAACTTAACTTTTTACGGCTTATAGCTTGCTTATACCGCAAGTGTTTAAGCTAACTTTAAATATAAAGCTGCTGAATCCCGAATTCTGGCTCCTGTCTCCTATCCTCACGAAAGAATCTTAACCAAAACTGAGGTTACTTAAACAGTGATAGCCAATAAAAATTAATTTGCTAATTTACTCCTGGGGAATGTCTATACCTGCTTGTTTTAATAATTCCCTTAATCTCTGATTTTCTCTTTCCACTTGATCTGCCCGTTGTTTTTCTTGTTCAGCACGCTGTTTTTCCTGTTCAGCACGCTGTTTTTCTTGTTCAGTGGGAGTAGCGATCCAGTTTCCTTGCCCATCATACCAACGTAACCAAAGACGTTCCACTCCTTGATAACTTCCTTGCCATAATCCCAAGCCAATTTTCGCTTCTGATAACCAGAACCCCATTTGTTCAGACTTGAGGGGTTGATAACGATTCATCATTAAGCCAAAAGCTTTCAATTCATTGGTGTAACGATTAAAGACAAAATAATAAGGTATTCTTAAAATCTGTTCATAAACTATCCATTTGGTTGGTGGTTGATTCAGTTCCCAAACTGTTTGTCCCAAATCTTCCTGTTCTGTACCAGGAGAAATCAGCTCGATCGCTACATAAGGACTAATTCTTTCTTGCCATGTTACATAACTTAATCTTAGTTCTCGTTCTTCATATAACCGAGAAACCCCTAATACTCCAAACCAATCCGGTCTTTTATACCATTGGGGATGATAAGGATCATAGTATAAATTGAGGTCACTAGCCACAAAAATAAGATTTTCGGGATAATCGGGGGGAGAAAAAGTAAGACGTAATAATTCTGGTTGAATTAAATGAAATTCGTCGGGCAAACCGGGATCCTCCACTGTTTCACTAGGTAAATCATACATGGTGGGTAATAGTTCCCTAGGGGGCAAAGGAGGATTTCTTTGTTGATACATCAGTTAAAAACTATTTAATGGTATTTATATTTTAATTTCTCAATCTGAACTTGGCTCTTAATTATCGAGGAGGAAAGTGATTGTCGCTTTGAGGAAATCTTAGCGCAAATTGATCGTAAATTTGAAGCACAAGATCGCCAAGGGGAAGAAAGCGATGACATTCGTTACAGAAGGTAAGAATCAATGGGAAAACCACTTTCTTTAATTTGGGGTAAGCTGTTGCAGAAAATGACTAATATCTCTGTCTAGTAAAGGAAATAAAGAGAGTGCTTTATCTAGGTTAATTTTCAACAGATCATATTCAATTGCTGTCCCATAAGCATGACGAAAAAAATGTCTAAATCCTCGTAAAGCGTTTAAAATCATAAAGGTTTCATCAGATGTAACTGAGCGTTCAAATCAGTTTGAAAGATAATTAGGGTGTTTTTGTCCATATTATGGCCTTTTCTCGAATTCGATCAGCAAAGTGGCAGCTATCTAGCTTAATGATATCAACTTCTCTTTCTAAATAGTTAGCAAGTAGGCTAATTACAGTACAATAATCCTGATTATTAATCTGTTCAACCGCCAGATCAATATCTGAGGCTTGATGAAATTTTTCCCGACGAATCACTGAACCAAAAATATAGGCTTTGTTAATACCATAATTGATCGCAAACCGATTCAACCAATCTAAGGTTTTGGCTAACAATTTTTGACGTTCTTGCTCTAATTTTAAGCGGCGATCGCTGATGGCTTGATCAAGTTTGGCAGTGGGAAAATATTTCATATTTTCGGTTAGGTAAGGTCAGCTAAACTCCCCATCACGAATTATTGATTGAGGAGGAAACCGATCTGATAAGCGAAATCGGCGTTTTAATGTTTTCATCACTTTGAGATTTTTAACCTGATGTTATCGAATCTAATCTATTGCCTCCTCATGGGGAATTTTCTCATAAATCGGGGTTGCTAAGATCGGTTTCAGGAACTTCTAGACCTGCTTTTTGCATTAACTCCCTTAATTTTATTACTTCTAATTCGGCCAGTTCTGCTCTTTTTTGCTCTCGTTCAGCCCGTTGCTTTTCTTGTTCAGCCCGTTGCTTTTCTTGTTCAGCCCGTTGCTTTTCTTGTTCAGCCCGTTGCTTTTCCTGTTCAGCCCGTTGCTTTTCCTGTTCAGTAGGAGTCGCGATCCAGTTTCCTTCTTCATCATACCAACGTAACCAAAGACGTTCCACTCCTCGATAACTTCCCTGCCATAATCCCAAGCCAATTTTTGCTTCTGATAACCAGAACCCCATTTGTTCAGACTTGAGGGGTTGATAACGATTCATCATTAAGCCAAAAGCTTTCAATTCATTGGTGTAACGATTAAAGACAAAATAATAGGGTATTCTTAAAATCTGTTCATAAACTATCCATTTGGTTGGTGGTTGATTCAGTTCCCAAACTGTTTGTCCCAAATCTTCCTGTTCTGTACCAGGAGAAATCAGCTCGATCGCTACATAAGGACTAATTCTTTCTTGCCATGTTACATAACTTAATCTTAGTTCTCGTTCTTCATATAACCGAGAAACCCCTAAGACTCCAAACCAATCCGGTCTTTTATACCATTGGGGATGATAAAGATCATAGTATAAATTGAGATCACTGGCTACAAAAATACGATTTTCAGGATAATCGGGGGGAGAAAAAGTAAGACGTAATAATTCTGGTTGAATTAAATGAAATTCGTCGGGCAAACCGGGATCCTCCACTGTTTCACTGGGTAAATCATACATGGTGGGCAATAGTTCCCTAGGGGGCAAAGGAGGATTTCTTTGTTGATACATCAGTTAAAAGCCATTTAATTATATTTATATTTTAAATTTTCAGTATGAACTTGGCAATTAATTCTAGGGATAGAAGGTCGTGCATCGGTCGTGCATCAAATAACTGTGGGATAGCTGATTAAGTCATTCCAACCCACATTCCGCACGTCAAACTGTATAAATTCAGATTACGAGGTTAGAGGTTGAACAGTGATTGACTACGACAAGAAATACTCGGTGATTAGTTCTCTAGCTTATAAAGAGAACTCAGATAAATTAGTAGAAAAATGAGCAACGTTTAAGGGATAATTAAATTCAGTTTTTAATTTAATTTTGGAAATGATATTTTCAGAAGATATACAAGTTCAAACCATTAATCATTTAGGATTAATTGCTGGAGTTATAGATGAAATTGGCATTGAAGAAATTATTAATGATGCCCTCGGTATTGACGAGAGGAAAATCGTGACAGCAGGTCAAATAGTCAAAGCAATTATTCTGAACGGATTAGGATTTATTTCTCGACCTCTTTATCTATTTCCACAGTTTTTTAAAGACAAAGCCACAGAACATTTAATCGGAAAG
>CAVVOP010000024.1:0-14465 GCA_963749915.1 uncultured cyanobacterium | reverse complement strand
GTGAATTAAATAATCACCAGAAAAAATCGAAAAAGAAGGAAGAAAAATCGGGAAAAACTTATCAAGTTACGGCTATTTTGAAATCAGGTTTAACTAAAATAAACGAATCAAAAAAAAGAGCAGGAAGATTTGTGTTAGCGACAAATAGATTAGATAAAAGTAAATTTAATTCGGATGAAATTTTAATTAAGTATAAAGAGCAACAAACCGCAGAAAGAGGTTTTAGTTTTCTGAAAGAGCCATTATTTTTTGCCGATAGTGTGTTTTTAAAAACCCCAAAAAGAATCGAAACAATGTCAATGTTGTTGGGATTATGCCTGTTAGTATATTCTTTAGGGCAAAGAGAAATACGTCGCTTATTAAAAGAGAAAAAAATCGGAATAAAAAATCAATTAGGAAAACTAACGAAACGTCCGACGTTAAGATGGATATTTCAAAGTTTTCAAGGAATTCATTTAGTAATAAATAGAGGAAAAGAACAGATAGTAAATCTAACAAATGAACGAAAACTAATTTTAAGTTTTTTCCCGATTTCTTGTCATAATTATTATATTTTATCTGGATAACTTATGGGATTTAAGAGTCTAAACATTCTCAATTATAATATCATAAATAAAGAATAGAAAACTGATAGATTTGCTCTGTTTATTTATTCTCATTAAAGGTGAAGTTATTGACAATGAGATTTTAATTTGAGCAAAGTTCGCGAATACAAAACGCGAATAAAGAAGATATTGAGTATTATTACTTATATTTTGTCCAAAATAAGTTGCTTGGTTTTAATACTTTTATCATCTTACAAAGTGACGTGCGGAATGTGGGTTATTAACATGAGCCAAAAACCGATTCAAATAGAGACGATAAGTTCTTTGCGTATTCGGAGAAAGCCCATGTAACCATTGAATAATCAACTCTTCCCTAGTTATTTCATTCTTAGCTGTCGAGTTAGACATAACGCAGTCTTATGTGGCACTCAGTTAATTTTATAATTATACAGGCAGAGGCGATCGCTCTAGAAATTATGAATTATGAATTATGAATTATGAAGAAAGTGATTAAACTGAAAAAGTTAAGTTGATAATTATTGATATAGATTGTTATATCTTTTCAAATCAATAATAATAATTTAATTAACTATAGTTTAAGAATTGAAATATATATGATCACAGGTGAATTAAAATCGAAGGTCGATAAACTTTGGACAACATTCTGGAATAACGGCATTAGTAACCCTCTGTCTGTGATCGAGCAAATATCCTATCTTTTATTTATTAAGCGATTAGATGATCTCGAGTTAGCTAAAGAAAAAAAGGTTAAACGATTAGGGGGAAAAATCAAAAACCCTACATTTGACCCTGAGCATCAAAATTGTCGCTGGTCAAATTTCAAGCATGAAAACTCTGAAGATATGTTAGTTAGTGTCAGAGATCATGCTTTTCCCTTTATCAAAACTTTAGGAAAACAAGGTGGTGCTTATACTCAACATATGAAGGATGCAGTCTTTTTAATTGCCTCTCCAGCCCTTCTTGCCAACGTGGTAGAGCAAATTGATCAGATTCCTATGGAAGACAGGGATACTAAAGGGGATTTATATGAATATATGCTCTCTAAACTAACCACCGCAGGAACTAACGGGCAGTTTCGTACCCCTCGTCATATTATTAAAATGATGGTGGAATTGATGGCTCCCATTCCCAGAGAAATAGTCTGTGATCCTGCTTGCGGTACTGGTGGCTTTTTGGTAGGAGTTGCGGAATATTTACAGCATAAAAAGGATAGTGATGGTAATTTAGTATTAAATGCTCAAGGTAATCGAGAACATTTTAATAATGATATGTTTCACGGGTTTGACTTTGATGCCACTATGCTTCGTATTGGTAGCATGAATATGATGTTACACGGCATAGCCAACCCTAAAATTGAAGCCAGAGATTCTCTAGCAGAAGAACATTCAGGAGTGGAAGAAGCTTTTACCCTAATACTGGCTAATCCTCCTTTTAAGGGTTCGGTAGAAGCGAGTACCATTGCCAAAGATTTAAGTAAGGTAATTAAAACCAAGAAAACAGAATTACTCTTTGGGGCTTTATTTCTACGGTTGTTAAAGAAAGGAGGTAGAGCGGCGGTAATTGTTCCTGATGGTGTTTTATTTGGCTCGTCTAAAGCTCATAAAAGCCTACGTCAGACCTTGGTAGAAGACCATAAGTTAGATGGTATTATCTCCATGCCTTCAGGGGTATTTAAGCCTTATGCTGGTGTATCTACAGCGGTATTAATGTTTACTAAGACAGGAGCAGGGGGAACGGATTCAGTTTGGTTCTATGATATGGAAGCTGATGGGTTATCGTTGGATGATAAACGGCAACCTGTGGAAGCCAATGATATTCCTGACATTATTGAGAAGTGGCATAGTCGAGATCTAGCCAAAGATACTGATCGTAAGGCTAAAGCTTTTTTTGTACCCAAGGAGGAGATAGCAGAAAATGGTTATGACCTTTCTATTAATCGTTACAAAGAGATTGAATATGAGGAGGTTAGTTATGATCCACCAAAGGTTATTTTAGGTAAATTAAAGGCTCTTGAAGATGAGATTATGGCTGATTTGCAGGAGTTAGAGGGAATGTTAACTAATGGGTAAATATGAAAAACTCTTAGATAAAATACTCAGAGGGACATCTGATCGTAATATTGATTTTGCCGATTTTTGTTTGTTACTAATTAAGTTGGGTTTTAGTCAGAGAGTTAAAGGTAGTCATCACATTTTTTGGAAAGAGGGAGTGAGTGAAATTATCAACATACAACCTAATGGCTCAAAAGCAAAAGCCTATCAGGTTAAACAGCTTAGAAATTTAATCATTAAATACAAATTAGGAGATAGCGATGTCAATTAAATATGAATTAATTATTTATTGGAGTGAAGTAGATGATTGTTTTATTGTGGAAGTGCCAGAATTATCAGGTTGTATGGCAGATGGTAAGACTTATCAGGAGGCTGTTAGTAATGCTGAGGTTATCATTAAAGAATGGCTAGAAATAGCTCAGGAGTTGGGGCGAGATATTCCTCAACCTAAAGGCAAGTTAATGTACGCTTAATCTATCTTAAATGTCAAAAGAGGTATTTATGGAACTTATAAAACGTATTACGATCAATCCTAATATATGTCATGGAAAACCTTGTATCCGAGGTTTAAGGTATCCTGTGGAGTTTGTTTTAGAGTTACTAAGCTCAGGTATGACTACTGAAGAAATTTTAATGGATTATGAAGATTTAGAATTAGATGATATTTTAGCGGTTTTATCTTTCGCGATTAAATAATCTCAAGTTAAAATCAAAAACTATAAACTAATTAATTTTTCAGAATTCATTGAGGTATTAATATGACCATTGAAGCGAATTTCTCTCCTTTAACAGAAATTATTTTTTTAGTGGAAGACGATACCGAGGGGGGTTATGTTGCTCAGGCTTTAGGAGAATCAATTTTTACTCAAGCTGATACTTTGGAAGAGTTAAAAAGGGAAATTAAAGACGCTGTACATTGTCATTTTCCTGATCAAAATAATCGTCCTCAAATCATTCGTTTACACATTGTCAGAGATGAGGTTATTGCTTTATGAAGTTACCCAGAGATTTATCGAGTTATGACTTAGTTAAAGCTCTAAAAAAATTAGATTATGAGGTTAGTCATCAAACTGGTAGTCATATTCGCTTAACTACTCAAGAAAATGGTGAGCATCATGTGACTATTCCTGCTCATAAACCTCTTAAAATAGGAACTTTAAACGCTATCCTGAGAGATGTTGCTAATCATTTTAATCTGACAAAAGATGATTTATTGACTAGACTTTTTTCTTGAGATTTTGATGATAAAAGTTCTTGATCATACAAGAGTTAGATTCTCTAGGAGGTTAAAGTTATGACTAATTTATATGAAACTCTACAACAAATTAAAGAAACACCGGGAATGTATTTAGGTCGCCCTTCGGTGAGTGATTTATTTATGTTTTTAGTGGGTTATGAGTTTGCTCGAACGGAAATGGGGGAAGAGTTGGATGAAGAGGAGGAGTTGTTTTATGATAGTTTTCAGCCTTGGTTACAGCAACGTTTAGGGGTTAAAAGTGTTACTAGTTGGGCTAAGTTAATTATGCTTTCTTGTCATGATGAAAAAGCAGGGTTTGATAAGTTTTTCTTGCTGTTGGACGAGTTTAGGAAACAATCTGAGCTACAAATTGCTTAAGTTTTTATAATTAAATCAAATAAAATAAATAGGTGATTTATGAGTATTAAAGAGTTAATTAAGGCAGAATTAGATTATTTATCTGAGGAAGATTTAGAAAAGTTTTATCAATTGATAGAAAATGTACACAGGAGAAAATTATGAGTGAATATTTTAATGTAGTTATTGAAAAAGACGAAGATGGCTATTTAGTTGCTTCAGTACCTTCTTTGAAAGGATGTCATACACAAGGGAAAACGATGGACGAATTATTAGAGAGAATAACAGAAGCGATCGAACTTTGTCTGGAAGTAGAAAAAGAAGATTTTAAACCTTTAGAATTTATTGGGGTTCAAAGAGTAGCCATTAACAAATAAAATGAGTAATATTCCCGCTTTAAGTGGAAAAAAGATGATTAAGGCTTTAAAAAAAGCTAATTTTTCGGTAATTAGAATTAAGGGAAGTCATCACTTTTTAGCTCATCCTGATGGTAGAAGGACTGTTGTACCTGTTCACTCTAATGAGACGATAGGAAAAGGTTTATTTGCTCAAATTTTAAGAGATTGTGATTTAACTATTGATGAATTTTTAGCTCTATTATAGAGATCATAATAAGATTTATTAAAGATATTTGTTTGTTGTCTAATTAGTTTTTGAAAACGTTATTAAGGATAAAATTATGGCTGATTTGAAGGAGTTGGAGGGGATGTTGGGATGAAAATACTAATGGATGAAATCGTAGAAGTATCAAAAATTGCTGTATGTATACAGAAGTGTAACTGGTCCAAACCATAAGTGAACATTCTGGATTATGAGAAGGTAATTCCATCTGTGACATCAGAATTAGATATCATGAAGTATAATTAATTCAGTCAACATTACAAGTATACAGAAAAGATTAACAATATGTTTAAGATAGGGTGAACTTACTACCAAAAGATTCATATTAGTTGTAGTTTATAGGCTACTATTGGTAAAGTAGCTATAGCTAGAAAGAGATTATCATTTAAGCAACAGATAAATGTTTAATTCTCCATGAATTCAAGATAGATTTCTCATAATACTTATATATTGGCTGTATTCGTCAATAGCTCAACTTAGAATCATATAGGTTCTAGACAGTACACTATATAGAGTTAATAAAAGATAGTTTTAAAAATTAAAAATCCCATTACCCCCGATCGCCCTGCAACGCAGAATAGCGAGTATATTAGACAAGGCGGATGAGATCAGAAGGAAACGACAAGAGGCAATTAAATTAACCGAAGAATTAGGACGATCGCTTTTCCTCGATATGTTCGGCGATCCTGTTACTAATCCTAAAGGATGGGAAATCAAGAAACTTAGTGAAATTTGCAATCAGTTTACAGACGGAACTCATCAAATGTCCTGAATAGTCAAGAAATGGTATTCCTTTCTTATTTGTTAGCAATATTGTAATGGAGAAATAGATTTCAAAGTCAGTAAATTATAAGTGAAGATTCTGGCAGAAACTGAACTAAAGATGTTCCAATTGAAATTAATGATATTCTCTTATACAACAGTAGGAATTCTATGGTATTGCAGGTCATTAGTCGAGAACTGATAAAAAATTTTGTATTTCAAAGTGCATATAGCGAATATTAAACCTGATTAATCTAAAATATATCCTGATTTATTTCTTGGCTTACATGCAATCGGATGCTAATCAAAGACAAGCAGATCAACAAGTAAAGGTGTGGCTCAAAAGACTTTAAATTTAAAGACATTAAAAGTTTTCAAGTATTTAGTCCTCCTATTGATTTACAGAAAAAATATGTTTATGTTCGCAGAAATATAGAATTACGAATGCAAAACCAATCAAAAGACATCTGTCAAGAATCAGAAAATCTCTTCAACTCCCTATTACAAAGAGCCTTTAAAGGAGAACTGTGAAAATACCAGAAAAAGCCATCATACCAGAGCCAAAATTTACTAAATATCTATTAGTTTTTAAACAGAGAAATGATAAATCAAAATATTTAGCAAAAGTAGGAAATAAAATTATGAAGATTGAATTATACAAAGAAATAGCTTTAACACGTAACCTTTCCCAACATAACTTAAAACAAGGAGATATAGCGACCTTGATTGATTTTGTCGAACATCCTACAGGAGGAGAAACAGGATGTATTTTAGAGATATTTAATGCCGTAGGAGAATCTATTAATATTTTAACTGTACCCATTTCTGCCGTTAAACCCTTGACTGCTGAGGATATTTTAACCAGTCGTAAACAAGAAATCCTTTTATGAATACAGCAACAATTAAACCGATCGCAAACGAGCAAGATTACCAAGCAACACTCGATCGAATTGAACAGCTAATGGAAGCGATTCCAAATACCCCAGAATTTGACGAATTGGATATACTCACAACTTTAGTAGAAGCTTACGAAGAAAAACATTATTCTATTGCTTTAGCACATCCAATCGATGCCATAAAATTTCGTATCGAACAACTTGGACTTAAACAAAAGGACTTAATTCCTTATATTGGTAATAAATCTAAAGTGTCTGAAATATTATCAGGTAAACGAGCATTGAGTAAACAGATGATTCGCTCTTTACACGAAGGGCTAAACATTCCCCTAGAAGTTTTAATTCAACCCTATCCTCTAAATCATTAGTACCAAAATAATGATTATGAACATTGAACTATATACTAAAACCCAAACCAAAATAATTCGTGAAGGAGAATATCTCGCTGAAATTGAAATTACCCTCACCTACACAGATGAAGATTGGTCACCTTATCTATCTCTTGAGGAAGCCGAAAAACTTGATAACCTCCGCCTTGCATTACAAAATAATGACTTAAAAACCGCAACTCAACTTGCTACTATTTACCATTTAACTCCCGTAACAGTGAGTGCATAAATAAGCATGAATACAGAACATAACGAAAACCTAATTGAGACTCAAGTAACCTATTCTTTAGAAATTAACGGTCAATTTTACCTAATTGAAAATGTACCCGCAAGAGTTAACACCGAAACAGGAGAACAATATTTTTCCCCTGAAACAGTAGAACGAATTCAAGAAATTATTAAACAGCAAAAAAAACCAGATCACTTTATTCAAACCCCTGTTTACGACTTCGTCGCCTAATAAAATTCCCTCCTTGCTTTTCAACAGAGGGCTAAGGGGAGTAAAGCAAACTAACCAAACTTTAAACTTAGTAATTATAATGTAATTACTTAAGGAAAATTTCTGGGGAAATAAAAGTAATATAAATGACGAAAAACGCTATCTTATCTCGCCTAATCAAAATAGGTAACTCCCAAGGAGTAAGGCTACCCAAGACTTGGTTAGAAGCATCAGGCATCACAGGGGCGATCGAAATACAATTAGAGAAAGGACAAATTATTATCCGCCCAGTGCCAGAAATAAGCCGTCAAGGTTGGGCAGAATCATTCCAAGAAATGGCAAATAATCAAGACGATAGACTCTTGGATGAACAAACCGCAACTGATTGGGATAACCAAGAATGGGAGTGGTAAATGAAACGTTTTGATGTCTATTTAGTTCAACTCAATCCTACTGTTGGCAGTGAAATCCAGAAGACTCGTCCCTGCGTCATTATTTCCCCCGATGAAATGAATGACAATATCAACACAGTTATCATTGCACCCATGACAACCAAGGGCAATCTATACCCCACTCGTATTCCTTGTGAATTTCAAGGTAAAGAAGGAAAAGTTGTCCTAGATCAAATTAGAACTGTTGATAAGACTCGGTTAGTCAAAAAATTGGGAACATTAACAACATCTGAACAAGAACAAATTTTATCAACCCTCGCCGAAATGTTTGCCCCTTAAAAAGAAGATAAAAGATGAAAAAAGTAATTCAAAAAATAAATATTAAAGAACAAAAAAGCGACTTTAATTACTGGCAACAACAACCTTATACAAAAAGACTAGAAGCCCTAGAAGAAATCCGCCAACAATACCACCAATATAAATACAATAATGCTCAACCAAGACTTCAAAGAATTTATACAATAATTAATTAAATTAGAAGATCAATTAAAACAATGACAACCAAAGAATTACTCTTACAAGAAATAGAATTAATGTCAGAAAAACAACTCAGTGAGATGCTAATTTTAGCCCAAAAACATTAGACAAAAATCCAGTGATAAACTAAGTAAATTAATGGATGAAATTAGCGAAAAAGCCCAAGCTAGAGGCTTAACTCCTGAAATATTGGAAGAAATTTTAAACGAAGAATGAAAAAATGAAGATTGAAGTTGATGTTAACGTTATTGTTAGTGCATTACCTTTTCTCAACAGTAAGTGCAACAAAATTCACCCTAGATTTACTAGAAAACTCATCAGATTTGATGAGTAAAAGTGTATTTCGAATTAGAAAATGTCTCAAATCGTCCAAATCTTGATAATACATTAGTAAAAATGAACGTGAAGAATTTTTACAAGAATTTGAGAATAACCCTGTAGTTTAAACATGACAGAAGCATTAAAAATTGCAATCCCAAAGATAACAGTCTCTAAATTAGTAACCATTAAGGTAACTTAATTTAATCCGAAGATTAGGGCATTTAGGAGTTACTTATTTAGCCAAATTAAATTAATGTTTGAAAATCACATTTCAGTTATGAAAAATCAGAATTAAAAATAAATATTATGCCGTCAAATTTTGACTTTTTACAAACCGACTTCCCTGAGATTTATGAAAGTGCTACCAGTGCCGAGAAATTAGTTTTTGGTGATAGCCGTGCCAGTTGTTTCTATGCCCGTTATACCCTCGAACAATCAGTTCACTGGCTTTATGGCAATGATCCTTATTTAAACCTTCCCTACGATAATAGTTTAGGGGCATTAATTCACGAACAAACCTTTAAAGATAACCTCAGTCCTAACCTTTTTCCCAAGATTCGTATCATTCTTAAAATAGGAAATATAGCAGTTCATGACTCAGTAAAAATTAGTGAACAAGATTCTCTTCACCTCATCAATGAATTATTTCACTTTCTCTATTGGCTGTGTCGTTATTATTCTCCCAATGGTCGCAATTTACCTAAACTGAAATTTGACCCTAATCTCCTCATTAAGCCAGAAGAAACAGGCAAAGAAGAATTAACTCTTGTCCAACTCCAAAACCTTGAAAGCAAACTCTCTCAAGCTCAAGAAATGAAGAGAATTGCCCAGGAAAGACAACAAAAAACAGAAGCAGAATTAGCTCAACTCAAAGCGAAAATTGACCAACTCATACAGACAAATACTGCTGTAAAAGATGACCACGATTGGAAGGAAGCTGAAACCCGTAAATATTTAATCGATGTTTTACTCAAAGAAATGGGTTGGGATTTAACTCAACCTAATACCATAGAATATGAAGTCAGAAATATGCCTAAATCTGTTAATCCAACAGGCAAAGGTGCGATCGATTATGTCTTGTGGGATGATAACGGTTTACCCCTGGCGGTTATTGAAGCTAAACGCACCCGTATAGATGTTAATCTTGGTAAACAACAAGCCAAATTATACGCTGAGTGTTTAGAACAAGAATTTAACCAACGACCCCTAATTTTCTATAGTAACGGTTATCAAACCTATTTTTGGGATGACCTTAATTATCCCCCTCGCCTAGTAGAAGGCTTTTTTCGTAAAGATGAACTACAACGAATTATCTTCCGCCGTAGCCAACGTAAATCCCTTGATCTAGTTCAAGCAAATCAAGATATCGCAGGAAGAAGCTATCAAACTGAAGCCATTAGAAGAGTAACAGAAACCTTTGATCAACAATTGGCTCGTAAAGCCCTGTTAGTAATGGCAACAGGAACAGGTAAAACCAGAACTGCGATCGCCCTGATTGATTTATTAATTAGAGCTAACTGGATTAAACGAGTTTTGTTTTTAGCTGATAGAACATCTTTGCTAACTCAAGCAAAACGAGCCATAACCAACCTTTTACCTAATGCCACAGCGATCGACTTAACCAAAGAAAAAGATATTCAAGGAGCGAATATAATCCTCTCTACCTACCCCACCATCATGAACCGTATCAATCGCATAGATGGGGAAAATCGCCTCTTTGGTGTTGGTTATTTTGACCTTGTGATTGTGGATGAAGCCCACCGCAGTATCTATAAAAAATATCAAGCCTTATTTAGCTATTTTGATTCTCTCCTTATTGGCTTAACAGCTACCCCCAGAGATGAAATTAATCGAGATACTTACCGCATATTTGACCTCGAAGCTGGTAATCCCACCTTTGCCTATGAATTAAATGATGCGATCGCTGATGGTTATTTAGTATCTCCCACTGGTCTTGATGTCCCTTTTAAATTTCTTCGCCGAGGAGTTAAATATAATGAACTTAGCCTTGAAGAACAACAAGAATATGAAGAAAAGTTTTTTGATGAAGAAACAGGGGAGATACCAGACGAAGTTAACTCTGCCGCTCTTAATCGTTGGTTATTTAATGAAAATACAGTAGATCAAGCCCTAGAAATCTTGATGGAATGGGGTTTAAAGATTGATGGAGGCGATCGTCTCGGGAAAACTATCATCTTCGCTCGTAATCACAAACACGCTGAATTTATTGTCGCCAGATTTGACTATAACTACCCTCACTATAAAGGTGCATTTGCCCGTGTCATTGATAGTCACGATCGTTATGCCCAAACTATCCTCGATGACTTTTCTGAGCTAAATAAAGAGCCTACTATAGCCGTTTCTGTAGATATGTTAGATACGGGTGTAGATGTACCCGAAGTCCTTAACCTTGTCTTTTTTAAACCAGTCTATTCAGAAGTAAAATTCAATCAGATGATTGGTAGAGGGACTCGTTTATGTCCTAATTTATTTGGAGTCGATAGAGATAAGACAGAATTTTTAATTTTTGACCTCTGTGATAATTTTGCCTACTTTGAACAGGAAGTCACAGAAAAAGAGAGTAAGCAAGCCGAAACTTTAACTAGTCGTCTGTTAACAGCGAAATTAGAGTTACAAGAATGTTTAAGTAATCCGAATCAGACGGGGACAAATAAATCATCTTCCTCTTATCAGTCTCAAAATAAAAGATATTCTCTTAAAGAACCGCAAAATACTTCTTATTCTGTTACCAAGGATGATAATTTAACCAAACAACTGTTAGATGAATTACATCAACACGTTGCCAGTATGGAAGAAAATAACTTTTTGGTTCGTAAACATCTGCAACAAGTAGAAACCTTTAGCAGTCGAGAGAGATGGAATAATTTAAGCCCTCAAGACAAAGAAATTATCATTAATACCTTAATTCCTCTACCTAATAGCCTACCTCCGGAAAATCCTCGCATCAAAAACTTTGATTTACTTTGCCTAAAGGTACAGTTAGCTATCTTAAACAATACCCCTGACTTCGAGAAGCTCAGAGATAAAATTAGGGATTTACTTGCTCGTCTGGAAGAAAAAAGAACCATCCCCGCAGTAAAAGACAAGCTGAACTTAATTGAAGAAGTACAACAAGAGAGTTGGTGGCAAGATGTCACTCCTCATCTTGTGGAACAAGTAAGAAAAAATCTTCGGGAATTGATGGTTTTTATCGAAAAGCAAGACGAAACCATTATTTATACCGACTTTCAGGACGAATTAGAAGATATAGATGTAGTAAGTGTTCCCACACCTCAAACAGGATTTAGCCCTTATCAATATCGTAAAAAGGTAGAAGCCTATATCCGAGCCAATCAAGACCATGTAGCGATCGCCAAACTCAAACGAAACTTAGCCTTAACTGAAAGTGATTTAACCCAACTCGAACAGATGCTATTTTCTTCTCAAGAGATTGAAAATAGAGATAAATTTGAAGAAGTATTTGGTAAAAACATTAGTCTTAAAAGTTTTATCCGCCAATTAGTCGGACTCGATCGTAATGCAGCAAAAAAAGCCTTTGCCATCTATCTACAAAACACTAACTTAACAGCTAACCAAATTCGTTTCATAGAGCAAATTATTGATTGGTTAACTCAACATGGTGTCATGAATCCCTATCTTCTCTATGAGCCTCCTTTTACAGATATTCATACAGAAGGACTCGATGGGGTATTTAATGATGATGATGCTGATAATATTATTGCGATCGTCCGTTCTTTCAATGATACTGTAGAAATCAAATTTGTATTGTAGTGTATAATAATGTATTGCATCGTATTGAAAGGGATTGTGTGTAATTAGGTTGTACTTCTTCAGATTGACTTACTTTTTGCTCAACTTTTTTTTCTATTTTTTTATCTTCTACTTTTTTTCGTTCAATTAAACCAGGTAATATTTTCCCTCTTCCTTCCTCTTCAATTAAAGTTTCTAACTCATTGACTCCTTGACGTTGTTCTTTAGTATTGGACAACATATTAGGGATAAAAAAGATACGCTCTTGTAATGATTCCTTGAGAGACAAAAACCAAGCTACAATCACTTCTAAATCAGCTACATGAGGTTTAAATGGTACTAATATTAAATCTGCATTACGAATATATTTACTAAGACTTGAGCCACTAGTACCAGCAGTATCAACAATCGTTATCATTTTCCCTGTATTGATATTGCGTCCTTTTTCCGCGCATTTGTCAATCCAAGTTTGAGTTGTTTGATTAGGATCTGCGTCAATAATTGTGACTGGATGATTTTTATGTAATAGCCATTCAGCAGTAAGAGCGGCGATCGTTGACTTCCCGACACCACCCTTATCCCCTGTAATGGCAATTAATTTTTCTTCCATTGAATTCTAATTTTTTTCTTTTAATGTATTGCGTTGTACTGTATAAAGTAGTATTTTATTGTATTAAAAAAATGCGAAAAATTGCTCAATGCGATAGTTGCCAGTTTTATGGCAGAAGTAATTATCTAGTTTGTGCGATCAAGGGAAGCTTGGCACCGTAGGCGATCGTTGATATATAGTCCTGAAGGGGTGACGACACCTCTGAAACGATTAAACTGTAAACATTTCAAGAGCTAAGTTGACTTTTAAATTAACTCAAATCTAATTTCTTATTGAGAATATAGCGACACCAGAAATATTAAGTGTTCTTTCAATGCTGGTTAAATAACAGACAAAATCTGGCACAATTAGTACTTGTAATTATATTTCTTACTAATAATGATTAGTTTGTTAAAAGATTTTGAAACACATTTAAATCGATATTTAAAACCAACACAATTTCAAACATTATCAATTTTAATTGGTTTATTAAATCAGTATAAACAAGTTAAAATAGAAACCTTAGCCACTTATTTTCCCTTGCCAATTTTGTTTGAAAGTCGCCGAAGACACATTCAAAGATTTTTAGTGCTTACGGGTTTAAGTATTAGTTTAATTTGGTTTCCTATTATTCTCACAATTATTCATCAACAAATTCCCTGTAATTTTCCCTTGATAATCGCTTTAGATCGAACTCAATGGCAAGAGAATAATGTCTTTATGATTAGTTTAATTTATTCTCGTCGTGCATTGCCAATTTATTGGACTATTTTGAACAAAAAAGGGGCGAGTAATCTTCAAGAACAAAAAGCATTAATTCGACCAGTAATCAAATTGTTAAATAAATATCATATTATGATCATAGGAGATAGAGAATTTCATTCCATTGAGTTAGCTACATGGTTGAAAAAAGAGAAACAAAAAAGGAAAAATAAAATCGATTTTGCCCTCAGACAAAAACAGGGTACTTTTTATTATCGAGGGGGTAAAAAGTATGAAAAACTATTAGATATAGAGATTGAAAGGGGAGTAAAGCAGATAAAGATGGGGATAAAAGTTACAAAAAAGACTGGTTTTAGCCGACATAATTTAGCAATATATCATCAAAGAAAAAGAAAAAATAAAAGTAGTGAAGAACCATGGTATATCTTAACATCATTAGAGAATGAAATAGAAGTAATCAAGATTTATGAGCAAAGAATGGGTATTGAAATGATGTTCAAAGATTATAAAACAGGAGGTTATAATTTAGAAGGAAGTAAAGCAAATATACAAAGACTAACTAATCTAATTTTATTGATTGCTATGGCCTATACAAATCAAACATTGAAGGGAAGAATAATTAAAAATAAAGGACAGCAAAAATATATAGGAAGGCCACAAGAAAAAAGAAGAAAAACAAAAAGAAACAGTGAATTTTGGATTGGTTTATATGGTGAAAGTTGGGCAAATAAATATGAAAAATATCAAGAGGAAATTAATAAAATAATAAGTTTAAATAGTAACAAGTTAACGTTTTATCCCACATTCCGCACTT
>CAVVOP010000023.1:0-18189 GCA_963749915.1 uncultured cyanobacterium | reverse complement strand
CTTGACAAACCACATTCCAACACTGAACCGGTATGTCGAGCGCACCAACGCAACAACGCCTACGCAACGCCTACGTGAGCTAACGGGAAACGTTGCCGATAACGTTTCCCTTGATCCGGGACCAACGACCGGGTTGCGTCATTCAAGGCCGTCAACTCTTTAAAGAAGAACGAAGAACAAAGCATGACTCAGATTGTACAATATGTTACGTATTTGTGCGCTAGTATAAAAGCACGAGAAACCCTCTTAACGGGGCAGTCCTTTCGCAGAGCTTAAGGATGTAACACGAAACGCAAAATACAAGTTTGGTCATAAGTGTCATCGACTCGTCCTTTGAAGCCTGCATCGCCATGCAGCTTCGCCCTCGTGGAAGGTTGTTAGAAGGCCGGCATGAGGCCTTGAAGGCCATCACGCGCGACACGCTACAACATGGTGGCAGCGGTTACCACCTCTACCTTCGCCTCCGTCATGGTGTTCATCATCTTCGGCCTCCTCTGCCTCTTCTGCTTCTCGTCATTTCGTTGCGGGGGCAATGCATCACGACGACTACATCGTCACCGCACACCACTTCCACAACGCATACGAGGAGAACGACTCCAACAAGGCAAACGGAAATCAAACAAGATGTTCCGACAACGCCTAAGGTTGGGGTAGGGTAAGCGGTACAAAGTGATAAGACGGCAACGGAATGGTATAGTGGAAATACGGGTTAGGGACAAACGATTCAGTCAGAAAAGGGCAGTGACCGGTAATCGGGTGGGCGATCAGTGACGTCATTGAATGACGCAAAAGAAAGACGACTGGCCAACGCAGTGACCGCGTGGCAAAGAAAAACAAAACAAAGACGCATTCCTGGTGAAAAGGGTGGGGGAGAAGAAACGTTACCCGCCCACGAAAAGTGACCACCAGAACACGCATAAAAACGCTCACAGCAGGGATGGTGTAAACAGTCAGTCACGAATAGTTAATAGTAGAGTAAAATTTTAGTTAGGAGTAGAGGGCTAAACTACTCCTAACTAAATATTTGTAAACATCTTACTTAATGGGAATTTTAACATGAGCACAGTAACAGATAACGACTTAAGAGAGTTAAAGGATTTAATTAACTCTAAATTTGAGCAAGTCAATGAGAAGTTAAACGATCTTAAAGTCGGGGTAGCCGTATTAAAAGAAGGGCAAAATGGTATCAATAAAAGGCTAGATAATTTGGATTTTATAGCTAGAACTGTAATTGGTGGAGTTATTCTAGCCTTATTGGCTGGTTTAAGCAAAATACTTTATCCTAATCTTCTCAATTAAATTTTTAATGTCTCTGTCTTTTTCAAAAGAACCGTACCCATATCATTTTCGATCGCGCAGCGGCAGGCAAAGCCTGGTCGCCTCTCAATTTCCCACTAACGACCAAGTTGAGCCGCCGCAGATAACCTCCATACCATACCATACCATAACCAATCAACTATCGGCGGTCGGTGTGCATGGGCATTGTTAGACTGCGTCTCACTCGCTTAAAGACAGTGATCGAGGTGCATTCCCAGGCATTGATCGGCTGATTAATCACGAGCTGCCGTAGGAATACCTCTTACAAGTAGAGACATCTACAGAGAACCTCAGGGGCTGAGCGTGAAGGATAATAGATTGAGATCTTTTCTGGAAAGGGCGAAGCTCAGAAGGGAGGAATCTGTTCTAGTTCAACCTCTACTGGGCGCAGAAAAACCTTTGTGCGGGTGAAGCTGCCTGCCTCATCACCGCTGCGGTCGATCCACGTCTCAAACCTGTCAGCGATTTCACCTTGGGGCAATGTACTTGACCTCATTTGGTGTGATGTGGCTACAAAGGAGGTATCTGATCTGCCGAGGCGAGTTATGTTGATTATCTTCCAGCCTGCAGGTGCTTCGTAGCCAACGAACCATCGCGACCAGCCTTCTACTGTCGTGTTATCCGGATCGCGCTCCCGTGCCTTCATGTAGACGGAGGCCTCAATGCGATTACCGACTTGTCTGGTTCTTACGGAGAGATTTACGTCGGTCTCATCGTCATCGTCCGTATCGAAATCGCGGTCACCATGGGTAAGAGGCGGCGTGTAATCAAAGCTACCAAGGGGAACTTTGAGTTCTTTCTTCCGAGGCTCCCACCGTGTCAAGTTGACCTGAGGAGACTCACTCCGACCTTCCCATTCTCCCCAGATCTTATTAATCTGATGAACATAGATGAATTGGTCGAAATCGGCTCCTGAAGTATTAAGTGTGATTTGATAGTGGGTCGTACGACCGACACGCGATTCAGGAAAGAGGAAAGTTTTGTTCTGGGCATCGGAACGATAAACGAAGCGGAGAGGCATTCCCTCGTTGTCAATATGATCCATGTCGTAGCCACTGATGCTGACATCGACACGTCGCGCACGTTCGATATTCATGTCAAGCGTCAGTGGAGAGACCTGGCATATCTCAGGCGGTAGCGTCTTAGGATCACGGTTTCTGAGGATAGCCTTCACGCGCTGGAGTCCTTGGATAGCGCGATGCGCCAGGAAATCGACGTTGCATCGTATCTCGGTACCGGCGGTGGCGACACTGCGGTTTGCAAGTTGTTGGAGTTCGACACGTACGGTACTTTGCAACTCGTTGGGAATGTCCGAAGCAAGCTCTTGAAGCGTGGATCGCCACCGTTCTTTGTCGTTTTCGATCATTGCGATACCTCTGTCGATATCTGCTTCAAGCTGCTCAATTGCAGAAGTCGTTCGATCGAAACGCTCCAAGACACCACATCCGGAGGTAAAGATGCCCGTGAAGAGAAAGAGCACTCCCCACAAAAGTAGCAGCGAGGATGGTCTTATGCGCGTAAGCGTAGAGGAGTTCATTTGCGTTTACAGTGATGTGAAGAGTGAGACTGCTAGGGTTGAGTCAAGATATGAGGTAGATTGTACATCCACGAGGTAGCTTGTACTGGCCTTTGTACTGTTTTCGAGCGGTCTAACGGCCTGCGGCTCACCGGACGGCGACGCACTTTGCCTCAGAATCAGTAGTGTCAGCTACCGTTCCGAGTGCAGCCGCTTGTTAGGCATCTGGCAGGGCGGAATTGGATTCAAGATCTTGTTTCCTCAGAATACGTCTTACGTCTGGGATAACCATCTCCTGCATATACCTACCTACTCCTTCAAAAGCAGTTGTGAGAGCTGACTTGTTAACAGAAGGCTCTGAATACGCTGTCCATTGTAGTTTCTGTTTCTCTTCAAGGGTAAGCCATTCATTATAACTGAAAAACCATTACCTAGATACTTTTCTTAATATATATTAATATCTAGCTTGAAATACAGTTAAAAACATAGTCTTTTTGCCTTCGGTTTATCTCAAAGGCTACTGTTTCCGACCCTAGGTCACTGCGTGGCTGGAACTGGTGAGACAATGACACGACCGCTTTTCTAGTATACCCGTTCTGTGGTGCGACTAGGCAACACCTTAATTGAAGTCGCTCCGCCGCCATAGTTTAGTTCTAGTTAGTTATAGTCTTCGTAACGGCTACGCTCCATTTATTTATTTTTGCCTTGCGCACAGATCAAAGTTCACTGTGAAAAATGAGAACGGGTGAAAAGAAGCTGTTCTTTCGTTGGGGGTTTGTTCCCGTGGTTTCTTTCCGTGTTGTTTCTGGTTCGGCGTTGGCTTGTGGCTGTTGCTCTTGGTGGTTGCGTCCGGGGCGTTCTGGTGGTGGCTTCCGTCTGGTGGCTCGGTTTGGTTCGTTGGCTTTGGCTTCGGGTTTTGCTCGGCGGTGGGCTGGTGTTTGCGGTTTCTCGGCGGTGGCGGTTCGTTGTTGTCCTGCTGTTTCGGGGTGCTGGGTTGTGTCTGTTCCCGTTGTTGTTCCTGCGTCCTCGCCCGTTCGTGGGTGGGGTGCTTGGGCTGCTCTTCCCTAGTGGCTCTGGTGGGGGTTGTTTGCCCCTGCCTTCTTTTTTTTGTCGTTAAACTTTAAGATCCCAAGTATATGTGATACATACAATAATTTTAGGGTATGCTAATGCGGGTTTTCGTACCCTTTGACAGCAAGACTCTTTTTCCCTACAGTTATTTATATAAAAAGTCGATCATTTTGTATATCAGCTAACCCCTGATAGTAAAATAACTACCAAGGGCTTGGTAGCTATCGATTTTAATCTGATTAATTAATATTATGACACAGTTAGCTACTGCCAATGGTGGCTTGATTCAGCCTTTGAATCAGTCGCTCGATTGTATTATTGAGGCTTTAATTGCTTCTAAGCATAAGGCTTCTACCCGTCAAACTTATCGTCAAAATCTCAAGTATTTTGCTCATTATCTGATTCATGGGTTCTTAAATAAATGTCAGAAGATAGTTTTACCTGACATCCAAATCAAAGCGGTTATCGGTGAGTTTTTAGGTTTTGAAAAGGTGAGGGCCATCGCTTACACTGCTCAATATCAATTAGATTTAATTGAGGCTGATTATACTCCCAATAGTATTAACATCCGCATTGCTTCTATTCGTAGTTTAGTAAAATTTGCTTTTAAAAGAGGTTTTTGTAATTGGTTAATTGAAGATTTAAAGAGTCTAGGGAATGAGGTTTATCGAGATACTTCTGGGGTAAGTAAGGATAGTTTTAGTCAGATTTTATCTGGTATTGACACCGATACTTTATCTGGTAAAAGAGATTATGCCGTTATGCGGTTACTTTGGGATAATGCTTTAAGACGTTCTGAGATAAGTAATCTATCCATCGCTGATTATGATCAAGCTGATTCTACCTTGAGAATTAAGGGTAAGGGTAAAATCGGTAAACAGGTCATTCATTTAGCACCGAAGACGGTATCAGCTTTAAATAATTGGCTATCTTGTTACTCTAATCCTCAACCTGAATCACCCCTGTTTATTAGTCTAGCCCACAATACTAGAGGCAATAGATTAACAGGAAAAAGTATTTACTGCATTGTCAGAAAATATGCTGATGAGGTATTAAGCGACAAAATTTTATCTCCTCACCGAGTAAGGCATAGTTCGATTACTGCGGTACTCGATGCTTCAAATGGTAATGTACGCATGGCTCAAAAGTTATCGAGGCATAAGAATTTAGATGTTTTGACTCGCTACGATGATAATAGAGTCGCTTTGCAGAAAGAAGCGGTTAATATCCTGGCTGATATGGTTTAGCTCTTTTTTTCTTTGATAATGTTTTTTGAATAATGTACCTAAACCTAATACTGTTACTGTAGGGAAAACATAATCTATTCTTATGTGGCACTCAGTTAATGATTATTAAGAGTTTAGTTTGTTTTCCTATTGTTTAGAATGAAAAAAATCAAATATTCTCAAATTTAACTATGACAATTCGAGCATTTTTTGAGGCGGTAAAAATAAAAGAAGCAAAACCATCATTTGATACTCTACATTTAAAAATCTTTTACCCAGCCCAATTGAAAGAAAATGATACACAACAGAATTTTGGTGTCATTCCTGTAGATTCAACTTATGCACCCTTTCCCGTCGTGATTTTTTTCAATGGTGTTAACTGTGAGGCAAAGTCTTATCAATGGCTGATGGAAAAATTAGCGTCAACAGGCTTAGTTGTAGTTAGCTTTAATTGGATAGCAGAAAATATTCCGGGAATGATTGGATTGACTCCTGGAGTACAGCTAGAAAAATTAAAACCTGATTTTTATGGCACAGGTGCAACCGCTTCTGCCTTACCTGCATTATTAGAGAAAATAAATAAGCTACAACAAAAAGGGATCTTAGCAGGACAATTAGACCTGGAAAAAGTTATTATCGGTGGACATTCAGCAGGGGGAAGAGTGGCAATTGAAAGTGCCAATCCTGATTTTTTTCCTCAAATAGTAGCCTCTTTTGCTTATGGGGGACATACATTAGCAGGAAAGAGCTTCGGGTATGAACCGAAAACTATTTTACCCTTGCCCGACTCTCTTCCTTTACTTTTAATGGGAGGAACTCGTGATGGTGTTATCGCTAATAATACTCAACTTTATGGAATGACGGAAAAAGACCCAATCTACTCAGTTGTTAATACTTTTTCCCAAGGAATAAAAGGAGGAAGAAAAGATAGTTATTTAGTTTTATTAGAAGGAGCAAATCATTTTTGCATTACCCATCCTTTGGATAAAACCACAGGCACAGTTTTATCTGATTTCTCTACCACTGAATCAGAAACAGAAATTCGCTCTTTAATGTCAAAAATTATTATTTTATTTATCAATGCTCATGTTAAAAATAAACCTCAAGAGCGAGAAGAACTTCAACAATTGTTGAATAACCCTAATCATCTAATTTATTTATCACAGAACAAATAATATATCGTGTCTCAAGACAGGGCTGAAGAAGTGATCTAGTCATTCTAAGTTGAGGACGCTATAGTTAATTTTGCTCTCATCAATGAACATAATTTGCTCATTGGTTACGACATTCCCATATCACTGAGGCGATTAAGGGTGGTTGTGATTTATCACTTTTTCACCAGTCATTAGGACATTCAAGTATTACTACTACCCAAATGGCTCTTCAAAATAGTACAGAAGAATTGATTGCCCCATGTCGCACCAACCTTCTATTTAGGCCGTATAAGTAGAGAAATATGCCTTGGGTTGATATCCCAGTCGTTTATACACAGGAACTCCAGCAGGTGTAGCATGAAGAATAGTGCGACTCTTCCCAAATTTCTTCTCTGCCTGTGCTAGGCAATGTCTAATTACGGTTTGAGCATAGCCATGATTACGATATTCGGGTAATGTTGCCACAAACGCTACATAAAATTTCCCCTCGAGCCACAAAACCATAGCAGTGGATACAGGCTTATTCTCTAAGTATCCCACCGTGCCCAATACAGTTTTTCCCCAAAATTCTTCTCTTTCTAAAGGTTCACAAAACTGTTCGGGTCGCATCTGATAACTAACTGCATTAATATAACCCACTGCTTTTCTTGTTTCTTGATTATCAACACAGACACACTCAAGAGTTGGAATTGGTTTGACTGATGGTATAAGTTGATCCGTCGCCATTAGTTCATACTGAAAATATTTATGAAAAATAAGTTTTTATGTGCTATCTTAGTTTCATTTAATTTCCGTAAATCTGTATTTAAAGATTTCTGTAAATAATGATAATCAGTATTCAAAGTCAAAAAGGAGGGGTAGGAAAGACTACTCTCTCCATTAACCTTAGTTATGCTTTAACCAAAAAAAGGTCGCCCAATAAAGTATTACTCGTTGATTCAGATCCTCAAGGTTCAGCTAGAGATTGGGCTAATGCTAGAGAAGATGAATTACCTTTTATGGTGGTGGGATTAGATCGTCCTACTATTCATCGAGATTTACCAAAAATGGCTCAAGATTATGATTATGTGGTTATTGACGGTTCACCTAGAGTATCAGATTTAGCTAGATCTGGAATCCTTGCCGCTGACTTAGTTGTTATTCCTGTGCAACCATCTCCTTATGATATTTGGGCAGTAGCAGAAACAGTTAAAATAATTGACGAAGCTTCTGTATTTAAAGAAACACTGAAATCTGTATTTGTAATTAATCGTAAAATAGTAAATACGGCGATCGGTAGAGATATAGCGGAAGCTCTTGAACAATACTCCATTCCTGTAGCGAAAACTCAAATTTGTCAACGAGTTATTTTTGCTGAATCGGCCATTACTGGTCAATCTGTATTGGAAACCAGTCGTAATAATAGTGCGGTTAAAGAGATTAAATCATTAATGAAGGAGTTATTAAGTTATGGTTAAGAAAATAAGTATCGGCAAAAAACCTACTAATAAAGTTGAGCAAATGGAAGAGTGGGTATCTAATCGTAATCTAGAAGAAGTAAAACAAGAGTCGCCAAAACCAAAAGTAAAGATGAAAAGATTGACTCTTGATATTAGTGAAGAGCTTCATAAAGCAATCAAACTTAAATCAGTTCAAGAAGGGATACCTATGGCTGACTTACTAAGAGAATTATTACAAGAGTTTTTCTATAAATAAAGAAATACAGATAATTGTATTTAAAGAAATAAAGATTTACAGAAATACAGAATATTATAAGTGATAAATAAAAAAAGGTGATGAGCAGGAAAATAGATATGTGCGATTTTTTGATAACATTTAGTTATCTTAAGTTTTATTAAGTTTGTTATCATTATGTCAAATTTATTAATCGAAAATGCAATAGAACCAAGTTATCAAGTAAAAGATTGGGCGAAGGGTTATGAATCACAGCCTAATGAATATAACTATTGGCTCGATGAAATTGAGGGGATGATTCCCCATGATTTACAGGGAACTCTTTTTCGTAATGGTCCGGGATTATTGTCGATCAATGGACAAAAAATAGGACACCCGTTCGATGGTGATGGAATGATTTGTGCCATTACTTTTGCACAAGGACGTGCCCATTTTCAAAATCGTTATGTTCAGACTGAAGGTTATTTAAAAGAGCAAGAAGCAGGAAAGATTCTTTATCGAGGTTTTGGCACTCAGAAACCAGGAGGATGGTTAGCAAATATTTTCGATACCAATTTTAAAAACGCAGCTAATACCAATGTTATTTATTGGGGCGGCAAACTGTGGGCACTGTGGGAAGGTGGACAACCCCATCAGCTAGAGCCACAAACATTGGAAACCATTGGTCAAGATAACCTCAATGGTTTACTAGAAACTAATCAACCTTTTTCGGCTCATCCTCGAATTATCGATAATACTTTCATTAATTTTGGTGTCAGGGGAATTACTTCACCACAATTAACCATTTTGGAATTAGATAGTCAAGGAAACAAGCTCAAAGAACATTCCTATCCCCTAACTGGCTTTGCTTTTTTGCACGATATGTTGGTAACACCTAATTATTATATTTTTATCCAGCATCCTTTTAAGGTAAACGGATTACCTTTTCTTCTAGGTTTCAAAAGCATAGAGCAATGCTTTAACTTTGATTCCAAAGAACCTACGAAAATAATCATTATCTCCCGTCATGAATTCGGAAAGATGGAGATTTTAGAAACAGAATCCTTTTTCGGATTTCATCATGGCAATGCTTGGGAAAAAGACGGAAATATCTACCTAGAGTCAATTTGTGCTAATTCGTTCCCAAAAAAAGAAAAAGAAGAACTGAACCTTGAAGAAGTTAACTTCTCCGATTTCCCCACTGGAAATTTATGGCAATTTACCCTTTCATTAAGTTCCAAAACAGTAGTTCGTGAAAAGATAGAAACTCGAGGATGCGATTTTCCTTCAGTACACCCTCAATGGGTAGGAAAAGAGCATCGTTACCTATACATGAGCGTAACTCATTCCCCCTCGACCAACGGACCGATCCAGGCGATTATGAAACTTGACAAAAAGTCAGGAGAAAGACAAATCTGGAGTCCAGCCCCTCGAGGATTTGCCGGAGAACCGGTATTTGTTCCTCGTCCTGGAGGAACTGGAGAAGATGACGGCTGGATTATTTCAATGGTATATAATGCTTCTTTTCATCGCAGCTATCTTGTCATTTTAAACGCAGAAGATATTACCCAAGTGGTTGCCAAACTTTATCTGTCACATCATGTTCCACACGGATTTCATGGAACTTGGACTTCGGAAATATTTCTCTCTCATTGACATCCTCGCCCGAAGGGCAGTTAATTCCCCACTCCATGAACATTAAGAAATTAGTAAGATTAGAAACTTATACTCTTTTCCAAGTACTGATTCAATTTATTCCTTTAGTATTAACTGTTACTCCATCAACAGCACAAATAAGACCAGATAATTCCTTACCAGTTAATTCAGCCGTAATTACTGAAGGAAATAAACTCATTATCAATGGCGGCACAGCTAGTGGCAGTAATCTTTTTCATACTTTTGAGGCTTTTTCGGTTCTCAGCGGGCAAGTTGCCTTGTTCAACAATGCTTTAAACGTTGAGAATATTTTTAGCCTCGTCACAGGAAATTCTCTCTCTCACATTGGCGGAGTTCTGGCAGCTAACGGTACAGCTAACTTATTTTTTCTCAATCCCAATGGTATTATTTTTGGTTCTGGTGCAACTCTAGCGGTTGGAGGTTCTTTCTTTGGTAGCACGGCCAATCGGATTATTTTCGCCGATGGATTTGAATTTGCTACGGCTAGTACTGAGCGAAAGCCCTTACTGACCGCTAATAGTCCCATGGGATTAGGGTTTGGAAATAACCCTGGACAAATTATTGTCCAGGGAACTGGTCATCAGTTAAAGTTTGGCAACGGGTTTTCCATCGATAACAGATCTTTTAACGGTCCATTTTTGGGCAGTGGAGAGAGTCAGACTGGTTTGAGAACTAATCCGGGGAAAACTTTAGGATTGATTGGCGGCGAAATTATCATTGATAATGGAATTTTAACCGCATTTTCCGGACAAATTGAGTTGGCAAGTGTGGAGAGGGGAATTGTTCAATTTTCGGAAAATAAGGACGGATTCACTTTGAATTATGAGAGAATATCTCAATTCCAAGATATTAGCCTCCATCAACAAGCTCTTTTAGATGCCAGTGGGATCTCCAATGGTCAAATTAACCTACGGGCAAAGAATGTGTCAATTGAAGATGGTGCCGTTGTGATGATTACTAATTTTGGCAATGCTCCTCATGGTTCCCTCAAGATTAAAGCCACTGAGGAGGTGAATTTAAGAGGAATTACCGATTTTAACCAATTTTCGCTTCAGGGACTAAATAATAACAATATAATTCGAGGTATTTATACTCAAACTCTCTCGGAGGGCAAGGGTGCGGATATTATTATCTCTGCTAAAAATTTATCGGTACAAGATTTTAGCACCATCTCGGCACTCAGTTTCGCCAGAGGAGAGGGAGGCTCTCTGCTCTTGAATATTGCCGAAAATCTCCAAATAGAAGGAAGCGAGCAAATAAACTTGTTCTTGCCTACCTCAATTCTTTCTTTAGGAGCAGGCACAGGCAGAGCGGGAGATATCTTGATTTTAGGCAAGAGACTTTCAGTGGAAAATGGTGGCTTGCTCATATCCCAAAGTTTAGGAACGGGAGACAGTGGCAATCTAGAAATTACGGTTGCTGACGAGGTAGAAGTTTCCGGCTCAGTTGCCGCGGATTTACAAGGAAATGAGTTCATTTCTAGTGCCATAGGAAGCTTGACTTTATTTTCGGGAAATACCGGCGAAGTCGTTATCTCTACCAACAAACTAAAATTGGCTTCAGGGGGATCGATAAACACCAATACCAACGCCACCGGCAATGCCAGTAATATGATTATTAATGCCAGCTCCATTGAAATTACTGGGCAAAATTTATCTGGTACCCCCAGTCAGATTTCTTCTTCTGCCAACAAGTCAATTTCTTTTCTGACCGAGCTATTCAATCTCCCAGAAATTCCTTCGGGCAATGCTGGTTCCATTGAGATCAACACCGAAGATTTAACGATCGCCCATGGTGGCTTAATTAATGTTACCAATGAAGGAAGCGGCAATGGCGGCAATATCAACCTTTTAGCGGAAAAAACAGTTTTAGATCAAGGGAGCATTTCGGCGGAGACTTTTTCTGGCAGGGGCGGAAATATCAGCCTACAAGGTGACTCTCTGTTGCTACAAAATGGGAGTAAAATTACCGCCAGTGCTGAAAATCAAGGTGATGGGGGCAATATTAACCTCCATAGTGATTTATTACTGGTTTGGGAAAATAGTCAGATTACCGCTAATGCTTTTCAAGGAAATGGAGGCAATATCGAGATTAATGGCAATGTTTTAATGGGTTCAGAATCAATTATTTCTGCTTCTTCGGAGTTAGGTATTGATGGACAAGTACAGATTAATGGGGACATCTACGAAATCAATGATTTAACCTCTAAGCCTACTCAATTTGCCGAAGAACAATTAATTACTCAAGGTTGCTTTGATGGTCAATCAGAATCAGCGATTCAAATCCTCCAGCGCGGACTCGGAGGGCGATCGTTAACGGGACAGGTGAGTTATTCGTTTATTCCTTTTTCCGATCCAGAAATCGCTGCTATTGCTAAAAAAACTGCCAGTAACCCCATGGTTGATGCCACCAGAATGGTGGTTATGGATGATGGTACTGTCCATTTGCTGGCATCAGAAGAAACGGTAGAAGAATGTAGGTAAAATTTAGAATGCGCGAATTTAGAATTCAGGTGTTAAAAAAGTTAGAAAAAGTCATAATTTTCTGAATTTTTAGCTCCGTCGAACTCACGTTAAAACTTGAAAAACTGTGAAAGTCTAGTGAAATATTCAATCCAAAATCATTATCAAACTTTGGCTCAGAAATATGATCAATTTTGGGGCTCATCTCCAGAATTTATCAATTTTTTAACCCAAAAGATCATTGAATCTTTAAAATTAGTTTCGGAGGATATTTTAGTGGACCTCGGTTGTGGTACAGGAATTTACAGTAAAGCAATTATCTCTCAATTACCGTTAGATAATCCGATCATTTGTGTTGATCCGTCTGACAAAATGTTGGCTAAAATTCCTCGGAGTAATCAATATCAACCACTAATTAAAGATGCGGTGGAATTTGCTGATGAATCAGGACAATACGACAAAATTTTAATCAAAGAAATGATTCATCATATTAAGGATCAAGAAAAGTTGTTACAAGGATTATTAGAACGATTAAATTCTGGAGGAATCTTATTGTTAATTTTGCTTCCTCCTCGCATTGAATATCCTTTATTTAGAGAAGCTTTGCGTCTCTATGAAGCTGTGCAACCGCATTATAATGATCTCGTAAATTTATTACAAAAAATTGGCTTTCAAACTACAGTCAATTTTGTTGATTATCCTGTCTCTATCTCGAAAGAAAACTATTTTGAGATGGTCGAAAATCGATATATGTCCTTACTTTCAAGATTTGATGAGCAACAGCTACAGCAAGGATTAACACAAATGAAGCAAAAATATCAGGAACAATCAAATTTAGAATTCAGAGATCGTTTTGTTTTTATCTCAGCCCATAAAGCGAGATAGAGCAAAAGTCAAAACTCAAAAATAAAACACTTGCAGCTAGAAAAAAAGCTCAAAATTTGGTTTGTAATTGAAAAAATAAGTTAATGCCGTCGTCTTGTAAGGTTCCTGAGCCAAAACTAGGATCATTGACTAATTTTAAGCCATAATTGATTCCCAGAAGGGCAGTTGATTGGATTTCCCAGTTTAAGCCTAAGCCAATACTAGCTAAGGTGTTGGGGTATATTTGAGGTAATTTATTATTACCGATTACTCCGGTATCGAAGAAGCAATAACCTTGCACTATGCCCCAATCAAGATCTTGCCAAATCTTTTGCCTTAATTCCGCAGAAAAAATCAAGCCCTTGTCGCCTATACGAATATTACGACGATAACCTCTGACGGTATTGATGCCACCAATGGCAAATTGTTCGGTAATCGGTAAGGAGTTAGGGGTTAATTGACCTTGAATTTGAACCGAGAAAATTAAATCATCGGTTAATTTTTGGGCATATTGGGCTATTCCTTGCCAGGAAAAAAAATCAGGATCAATAAATTCACTCGCCCGAGAAGCGGCGAAGGCGTTAAGACCAAAGTTAAATTGGGAACTAAGGGCGAAAAAGGAATCGGTCGAATTACTGGTATATATTTGACTGAAGCGTAAGACGGTTAAGTTGAGTCGATTTTTGCCGTCGAAGCGGGGAAAGGGGGTATCGTTAAAAATAAAGGCTTCGGTTTCGACTAAATCGAGTTTTAAGCCTAAAGCGAAACTATTGTTGATGGTTTTCAGCAGCGATCTCTGGTAGCCAATGCCGAGGGTGCTACTGCGGTTAACTAAATCCAAATCGGCAAAAGGTTCGGCTAAGATGGTGGTATCGTTATCTCTAAATTCTAAGTTTAATTGGTCATGGGCAGTCAGGGGAAAAAAATAGAAAGCATCTACTTGGGATAAGCCGGTTTCAGTGGTAATTTTGTACTGATAATTCAACCGCTCTCCCCATCCACTTAGATTCTGGGCAGAACCGAGAACAGAAAAACCCCAGCTCCCGATCATCGGATTTTCTTCATTATCACTTCTAACTGCCACCTGAAATCGCGGTGCTTCTTGAATAGTTAAAGTGATTTCGGCTTGGTTTCGATTACCTCTTTGGTTGAAATTGGCGGAGATTGTTTCAATTAAAGGATCTTGTTGCAGTAGGATCAAGGCTGACTCTATCTTTTGACGGGAAACAGGAGTACTAAGGGCGTTTTTAATTCTGGCTTGAATGTAACTTGGTTTTAAATGAATTAAGCCTTTGATCTTTAAACTAACCAGTTCTCCTTCTCTGGCTTGATAGGTTACTTTTCCGTCAGAAAAGGTTTGCGGCGGTAAGATAATAAAGGAATTAAAATAGTCTTTTTGCCGATATAAATTGGTTAATTCTCTTTTTAAATTCTCTAAATCTGTTAGATTTACTCTTTGATTTAAGTAAGGTTTAATCAGAGGTAAAAAATCTTTTTCAGTAAAAACAGTACTATTTTCAACGATTACTTCTTTTAAGATAAAACTATTAGTTTCTGCCCGAACCGGAGTATTTTCTGGAACGAAAAAATAATCTTGAGCTAGGAGATAGTTATTCCCTGGAAGAAAAAAAAACTAATTAAAACTAAAGTCAAATAAGGATTAAGCAACGTGAGTTCGGAGTTAGGAGTTCGGGGTGCTGCTTCGCAGTCGTACCGAGCGGAGTTAGATCCTTTGCCCGCTCAGGACAATTTTTTTCAACGAGAGAATCAGGAATTCAGGTATTAAACAAGTTAGAAAAACTCATAATTTTCTGAATTTTTAGCTCCGTCGAACTCACGTTAAGCATATAATATTTTATAGCAAATCCTGAGCGAAAAAACTATGCTTAATGGGGTGATTATCCAAGCCTCTCTTCCCCTCTTCCCTATCCTTGTCACCACAGGAATTTTTCAAATCCTTCGCAGTATTGACTCCTGACTCCTGATTCCTGACTCCTCTGACGGCCAGATTTTTTAACTTTTGCAAGAGGTCTAATAAGTTTTTATTTTCAAGTTAGGAGTTTTTTTATTTTCGATGCTCTGAGAATAAGCCTCAAGGATTTTACTAACTTCTTGTAAAAGTACAGACAATTTCTGAGTCTGAGCATATTGTAAATCTTGTATCAAAATCAAATAATATCGGCATTCTTCAACCGAACCTTGTGCGATATTCAGAAACCTCAACTTATCTGCCTTACCCCTTTTTTTCGCCCACCCTGCTTAATGCGCCTAACTGAGAGAGAAAAAGTAAAAAGAAGTGTAAAGGGTAAAAGGGGAAAAGGAAAAAGGGCTATGAAGTCCTCCCGAACACACACACCACACGAAAACCGATATAGCTGCTGCCGTCCGCGCGCGTATCAGCATCGCCGCGGTAAGCACAACGGCAGCTGCTCGGTTCATCGTCCCATGAACCACCCCGCACTACAGCAGTGTTCTCGTCTTCGATAATCCAAGCACTGCCATCCGTGGGTGCGTTCTGATAGTTCTCATGCCAAGTATCCTCACACCATTCCCAGACATTGCCGTGCAGATCGTACAAACCAAAGGCATTAGGTGGAAACATCCCAACCGGAGTTGTTTCTTCTCTATAGACTCCTTTTGGTTCGTCTGCATAAATCTCAGTTCCATTATAATTTGCTAAATCTGAGGTGATAGTTTCACCAAAATGAAAGGGGGAGTATATAATTTGATTGATTTCTGATTCATCACTGCTCACTGATAACTGCTCACTGCTCACTGATAACTGCTCACTGGTAACTGATAACTGCTCACTGGTCACTGCTCGGCAGGCATATTCCCATTGGGCTTCACTGGGAAGTCGATAATTTCTGCCTGTTAGTTTTGATAATCGCTGGCAAAATTCGACGGCATCATACCAGCTTACTTGTTCTACTGGTCTTTCCCCTCTCTCTCTTCCTTGATATGGCTTTTTAAAACTTGAAGGATCTGGATTTAAGTCTCTATCTTTTTTCAGATCATTCCTCTTAGCGATCGCTTGCCATTGTCTTTGAGTTATAGGATAACGTCCCGTCAAAAAACTACTAATTCTGACTTCATGTTGCGGTCTTTCACTACTCTGGCTACCTATTTCTGAGGCTGGAGCACCCATAATAAAGCGACCTGAAGGGATTTGTACTAACTCTAGTTCGACACCATTACCTAGTTCTTCGGTAAAAATTTGAATCGGTTTTTTTTCGCTAAAAGTAATAATTTCAACCATGCTTTACAATACTGCGAGGGTTTTGTCAATATGATTTTTATTCAAGGTATTAATTGACGAATTACGAATTACGAATTACGAATTACGAATCTTGAACTCCCCAAATTGGTCGTTTTCAAACCTAAATTTCTCTGCTACTTACTCATTACTCATTACTCATTACTTTCCCCCTACAGTGAGTTTTTCGCACGCAGGCGTGAGCAGTATTACCATGCTTTACTGATGACTGATTTTAAGGGTTGAAAAACTCTTCAGCCAATAATAGCTTACCAAGCTCTCCAACCCAATTTATTTTTGGATACTGTTACCAGCATCGCAGGAATAAGACTGGACTCTTCGGATACACGCTCTCCAGATTCCCACCTGAAGACTCTGGCAATGAAGAGACCTCCCGAACACACACACCACACGAAAACCGATATTGTTGTTGTTGTTCGCGCGCGTATTATTGTTGTTGCGAGTAAGCACAACGGCAGTTGTTCGGATTATTGTTCCATGAACCACCCCGCAGTCGGGTTCGTCTATCCCCTCTTCAATCCCTTGTAAAGACAAGGTCACTGAATATCTGTTTTCTTAGTTGGTAGGTGTCACCATATTCTAAATGGGCAACCCAACTTTGTAATGATTGTTTAATATCTTTTAAGTTAATTTTAGCTTCTGCATAGTCTTTTTGCAATCTTTTTATTCTTTTTCTGCCTCGATGAAGATTCATATTTCTCACTCTAATTCTGTGGGGAAATACTCTAAATCCCAGAAAAGTTGCCCCTATTTTAGTTTCAAATAATTGACTTTTGATCGGATGAATTTTTAATCTTAATTTACTTAAATATTCTTCTATTCCTATTCGGGCTTCTCTTAAAAATTGATAGTCATTACTAAACAACGCCAAAGTCATCAACATAACGCACATACTTTCTAGCTTTTAATTTTTCTTTGATAAAATGGTCAAAATTACTGAGGAGGACGTTGGCAAAAATTTGCGAGCTTAGATTACCAATTGGTAAACCTTTTCTTCTCATTATTGGTGTTAATAAATCATCTCCTGCAAAATATTGAATAATCTGTTCTTGCTCATTACTATTATCAATAATTGTATCAATTAACCAAAGTGTATCTGGACATTTAATTTTACGACGGATGATTTCTTTGAGAATTTCATGGTCAATAGTGGGAAAATATTTTCTAATATCGCATTGTAAAACATAACGATGATAACGAGCAAATTGAGTAAATTTTTTGAGGGCTTTATGAGTGCCAAAACCAACCCGATTAGCATAAGTATCACTAATAAATGTCCTCTCAAAAATCGGTACAATAATATTGCATAAAGCATGATGAACCACTCTATCTCGATAGGGTGCTGCTGAGATTAAGCGAGTTTTCAGATCTCGAAGACGAAAGGTGCGATATTCACCGGGCTGGGTAAGTTTTATTGATTAATTCTTGTTGCAGAGTAAGTAATTCCGTTTCTAAGTTATAATTAAAAGCTAGAACATTTGGTCTAAATCGTTTACTTTTTTGGGCTTTTTTAGCCGATAAATATAAATTATCAAAATCCACTATTTGAGAATATAAATTGCCATAACGTTTCATTTTTAAGAGAAATTAATTTTATTCTATATTTATTCAGGTTCTTCTACCTATTAAATGATTTTTTTCTAGTTGAAAAATATTAATACTATCTTTAGTTAACTGATGCAAAAATTTAAACTGAGCTTCTTTTCCTGCTCTCTCAAAAAGTAGATAACTTGTTTCTACAATTACTGGATATGTGGTAATTAATGGTTCTTTAAGAGTTAAAAGTTGTTGTTTAGCTAAATGATAAAAATTATCTTTCTTATTACCTAAAGCTACAAAAAAACCAGTATCGGTAATAATCATAATTAGTTATTTTTTTCAGCTAAAATAGCTTTAGGAGTTTCTTCTGACTTATCAGCTAAATCTGGTTCTCCAGAAAAAGCAGCCAATAAAATCGCTGTTCCTCAATTCT
>CAVVOP010000022.1:0-662680 GCA_963749915.1 uncultured cyanobacterium | reverse complement strand
GGAATAAAAGGTTAAAGAGTCCTCCCGGAAACCCAGGCAACACGAAAACCGAAAGTGCTGAGGTCGAAGAGCCTACCCCAGAAACGGCTCGCGGAACGGCAGACCTGGGGATCATCGCCCCATGAACCGCCCCGCAGTACTCGATAATCATTATCACTTTCTAACCAAGTGCTTCCATCTGTCGGTGCACCTTGATAGTTTTCATGCCAAGTATCGGCACACCATTCCCAAACGTTACCGTGCATATCATAGAGTCCAAACGCATTTGGCAAGTAACTGCCCACGGGAGCTGTTTTTCCAATGAACATGGTAACTAAAGCCATACCTAAATTAGCTTTACATCTGGCCAACTTTGGGGTCAGGGTTTCGCCAAAGTAGAAGGGTGTGGTTGTCCCCGCTCGACAGGCGTATTCCCATTCAGCTTCAGAGGGCAAACGGTATTGATGCCCTGTAAAGCGAGAGAGACGCTCACAAAATTCCACCGCCTTATCCCAAGAGACCTGTTCCACCGGACGATTATCACCTTTGAAGTGAGACGGATCGGGATTGAGTGGGATTTCAACTTGAGGCAGAGCCGCCATAGCCCGCCACTGAGCTTGGGTGATGGGGTATTTTCCCATAAAAAATGAAGGCACGGTGACAGAATGTTGAGGTCGCTCTTCATCTGTTCCCTGTCCTGCTGGGGAACCCATCTGAAAAGTTCCCCCTGGAATCCTTACCATGTGTAGGGAAACACCCTTCCCCAAATCCTCAGCAAAGAACTCGGCTGACTTTCGAGTGCGGCTGTTTTCCCTGCCCTTTTTATCTACGGTAATGACATCAAATTCAAACCGTTGTAATGATTGATTTACCCTGCCTCGTTTTCATTCGCTCACGTCGTTCTTCTTCCAGACGTTGCCGTTCGAGTTCAAGCTGGCGTTGTTGTTCTCGTTTTGCTGCTTCCTCCTGCACTCGTTTCCGTTCGGCCTCTTCCCGTTGCTGCGATCGCTCTCTTGCCTTTTCTTCTTCTTGTTCCCTTTGTCGCTGTGCCTCGGCTAACTCCTGTTGATATGCCACTTCTTTGGGGGCAATAATCGGTTGTTCAATTCGCTCAATATCCCCATCACTCAGTCCTAAAGAATGCTGAAAATTTCTCAGACCACTGCGAACTAAATCCTCTATGGGATACCCAGCACTAATCGCTCGTATAAACTCCTGTTCGTAGCGTTGTCGTTTATTCTCATCGGCTTGTTGTGCTTCCTGCCTCTGCTTTTTCTGATAGGCTGCTTCTGCGGCTTCAAGGATAGAACGTGAAATCTCGTTAACTTCTTCCTCCGTTAGATTTTCTTCTCGTTGACACTGTTTTAACTCTTCCTGAATCGTTGGATCGAATGGATAACAACCTCTGGTAATGAGTTCATTCAGTAGCTCCCGATAATTCTGCTGCGATCGATGAATTGGCGCAAGCTCCTCCTCTAAAATCCGATCTGCCTCCTTTTGGTCAAGTCCTAATTGTTTTTGAAGCTGGTTTAACCGAATTTTCTCAACCTCGGTCAATTTTCGATCTTCTAGGTACCATCTGGCCCGATCGCGATACTGCTTGACTTTGGCATCTGTCTCTTTGTCATCTGCCTCTAATGTTTTGTCAATAGCCAGTTGAATCTCGACTGTTTTTTCCTGAGAGAGAGTATTAGGACTTGAATCTGAGGTTAGGGTGGCCTTCTTTTTGAGAATTGGCTTTAAATGTTCGGGAATTGGGGTGTTTTTCACTGCATCAATCACCTCCATCTGGCGTTGCACTTCAGATATCGCCGATCGTTTCTTAGAACTGCCCGAAATCTCTAACTGAATTGCATTTTTGCCAAACTCAAACGCATCATCGATCGAACATCCGTAGCCTAACGCTAAATAGAACCCCTTTGAGAAGGCAATTGCTGCGTCATCTTGAATTTCATGGCTCATGCCAACTACATAATTAATACCGCTCACAATAACGTTGGCTTGTTCTTCTGAATAACAGGCGTTGAGCAACACACACTTAACGTGGCTACAGATGGGATTTAGCTTAAACATACCAGCCAGTGCATCTGCTCGTACCCACTGTTCGCCTCCTCCCTCCATTTTGAAGATTAACCCTTCCTCGCCACCCCCATGCCCACAAAAATGTACAATTTGTGGTTCGTGCCGAAGTAGTAGCCCCTGTAAATCCCCAACTTTTACTCCCGGTTCACTGACAATCTCAAATTGATCGCGATCGCGGGATCGATCGACTACATCTCTCAGCAGCCTTATTTCATCGTCGAGGTTGAGGTCTTTGCGGGGGTTAGATGCGAGTATGAGGATTTTTTTCATTCAACCATTCTCCTTTCTACGATTGAACGGTGATTACAATTTCTTTCGTGACCCATTCCGCTTCTGGATCGCTTTCGTAAATCATAGCACGAGTTAACTTCGGGGGATTATTGACATCACCCCCGATAGCCGTCAAGAGATTGTTAAGCGGATTGACATTACCCCCCCTAGTTCGTAACTCCTCATTAAGAGTAGCGCCCCTAGTTGCTGGTTGTTCATCTAATGATGGTAACAGTAACCATTGAAAGTTTGCTACTCCCTTAGTGGCAAACACTTTTAAAGTTTCCATTATTTGCTGATAATCCCCAGGCAGTTGTAAACGTAACTTAGTAAATGCTTCTTGTCCGGGATCTAAAGGCAGAAAAGAGGCTATCTTTCCTTGAACGGGAACCTGAGAAATTTCCCAAGTTGGCTCTAAATCTAAAACCGCTACATTTAATGTTTGCTCGTAGGTATTTTTAAGTTTTAAAAAGGAAACCTCTCCCGGTTTTAAAGAAACATTTTGCGGATCGGGAAAAGGTTGTTTATTCTTATCGCACAACTCAAATTCCAAATAATCAGTCAACTCGGAAGCAGGATTGTCCAACTCTTGCACAGCTTGATATTTGCCTAAGTGAACCAAGCGATCGACCACTTTTTGTGGTGCTTCTAGATCGTCAATTTTTAAGGGTGGACGCAAGTTTTTAATGGGCATTCCAATACAGATTTCATACTCCCCATCTTTACCAACCGCAACTTGATAGTGCGCTTCTTCCCCATCTTTAACTTCCACTACCCAGCCATTATCTACTAAAGCTTGGCGAACTTTTGCTAGAGCTTCAACTTGTTTATCAACTAAATTTACAGGTAGATCCTGTTCGCGATCGCCTGCTTGCTTTTGGGTGAATAAACGAACTTTCTTAATTAAATTAACGGGTGCGGTTACCATCACCGCCGAAGCACCTGGTTCGATCTTGCCTTTAACAACAATTCCCCCCTCATCAGGACTTAAAATTCTAGCCGTTGATTTATCCGCTTGAATCTCGTCTGTCAATTCGGCGATCGCCAGTTGTTGGGTTTTATCAGAAACATCGTCGGTGGGATAAATGGCAAAACGAGTACCAGAGCTTAAACCAGCCGCCATTCCGGCATCTAATGTAATCTCTTTTTGGTCTTCAGTTACGTCAATAACGACCAGGGTATAAGGTTTATATTGTTGTTTATCCCCAAATACCAAGCGATCGCCTTCCCCTAACAACATCGGTAATTGATTGGGGAATTTACTTTGAATCATCCCTTTGACGCGATTGTAGAGAGACTGGTAAGTTAATGCAGACTTGCTATTAACAAGGGTATCAATCATCCAATAAGTTAATGCTCCATTGCGATCTTTGCTATCAAAGGCTGCTTCATAGGCCAACTCCGTAGGACGGCAAGCACCTAAGAAAACATAGTCCCTTTGATTCGGCAACCAGCCTTCTTTTTGGTCTCCTTGGGTTAAATTTAACCAATTTTGAACTAATTCCTCCCTGGTCGCTACGGCACTATCAGCAGGTCTGTCCTTGGTATCTGGTTCTCCATTTCTCGAACCCCGAATCTCACCATCACCTCGCGTTGCACCCCCTGAATGACAACTATCAAAGATAACCGTCACGATTAACCCTTTATCCGTCATCCGTTTCAGCAGAGTAGCCATTTCCACATCCCGCAGATAGTAGCCATCATTGCCCACATCCATCGGCACTAAACCCTCATCGTACTGTCCCTCTCCTTTCAAGTCGGGGTAAGCTGTTTTTGCCCGCCCACCGTGACCAGAATAGTGAATGTAAACTAGATCCTGGGCTTGGGCAGTTTCGGTGATGCGGTTAAAAGCCTTGACAATATTTTCATAGGTTGGGGGCATTTCCTGACGTGCCGCCCTGACATCTGCCAGAGAATTAGTATCCGGCAAAGGAGAAGTCAGCCGTGTAATTTTTTCTGAAGGTACTTGTCGGGATTTCTCCAGATAATCTGCAACCTTGTCAATATCTCGCACCGCCCCCTGTAGGCTCTTGTAGTAAGGATTGGGTTGGTAATAATCAATACCGATCAGTAAAGCGCAGAAGTCAGCCATAATTGTTTACTCTCCTAAATCTGCAACTTCAAAAAGTTCGTGGACGGGGTTCGGGGCATCTTCGCCGGTATTATCGGTTTGGACTTTCACTCGATATAGCCCAGCTTCCAAGTTATCTGTTGACATCACCCAGTTTTCATTGTCATTGACAAAATTCCGAGTAATTACAGGGCGATCGTGGGAAACGCAGCTAATCTGAGCCGTGAGCGTGTTAAAAGAACTACCTCCCGAAACTTTGGCTCGCAGGGTGACAGGTTCATTAATGAGATAGAAATCCTCTAGACTCAAACCAATACCTTTGACGCCACTCCTTCTTCCTCTGGTGACACTTTCCAGAGCTCCTCGCACATCTTCCAGAGGAGCCGTTTGGGCCGTTTGAATGCCTTTGAGCAAATTCAGTAAAATGTCGGGCTGATTTTGTAAGGCTCCGTGACTCTCTGCAATATAATCGACAGTGGAAAGCATTTCCAGATCGTTCATCTGCACGGGAGTAGCTGATACTTGAGGAACCGTGCCATCTCCATCCCCCAGATGGGAACGATCTTGTAAAAAAGTGGGCAGGACTTCACTAACGCTAATTACTCCATTCACCAGTTCAGCCGATTGCAGAGTCGGTTGCTGTACCCCGACGATGGGACAAGTCACAAAAGACTTCCGATAAATGAGATTCCCCTGGTTAGCGTCGGCAGCATCATCAATTTCGTCATAAAATTTCAAAGCATCTGTGGCTTTAACGCGATCGATGTTAGGAAGATCGACCGGAGATTGAGCGATGCGATAAAAATCGTTGCCAATTTTCAGGGCTTTATATCTGGGGAGTAACTGATAGATAGAAGTCAGGGTAGGAATGACCTCATTAAGCTTCAAGATTTCGCCGATATCGATAGGGCCTTTTTTCATGCCATTAGCGAGGATGTTAACGGCATTCAGGGAACCCCGATAGGGAGTCCCGAAAGTAAATAATGCCTTACAATCCTGCCATCCTCCCAATACCTCTAAATAATAACGAGAAATTAAACCTCCCATACTGTGGGCCAAGAGAATTACCTTGGCATCTTTATTGCCACTAAACTCACGCCACCGTTTCAATCTTTTAGTTAATAAATTTTTCAGGATATGGGCATTAGCCCGATTATCCCGCCGCCAATCGTAGGGAAAATGATAAAAATTTGCTGCTTTATCCTCTGGATCATCGTAGATATTCCCCTCAGTAACTTGAAAGTTTTTGGTAATTATTTCTGATGTTCTATTGTAACCATCAACAATTTTTCCAAACCCAGATAATCCAGGGACGAGATAAGTATCTTGAATCAAGCCAGTCGGTTTAATGCCGTCACCAATATCTCCACCTTTTGGATCATCCCCCATTAGCTTCAAGTCCTTGAACCCCTTGCCTAAACTTTTTACTATCTGCCCAATTACTTGACCAGAAACATTCCAAAGGTCTGTACCATCTTTTTGTAAAACACTTCCCATGATTCCAGGCAAAATCACGATCGCATCTCGCAAGGGGGTTTTAGCTGTCATATCTATCCCTCCACAGGGTATCCTATTTGCTATCAATCATAAACTATTTACTTATCTTAATCTCCTCACTACTTTCCCCTAAGATTAAGAATTTAAGGCTATTTTTAGAAACTTTTTCTTTTTCCCTTGCATTTTAAATTAAGACTAGATACAATGAATAAATGTGAGCAAATTGCCTTACCGGGGGCGTGGCGGAATGGTAGACGCTACGGACTTAAAATCCGTTGACCTTAATCGGTCGTGAGAGTTCAAGTCTCTCCGCCCCCATATAAATAATTCTAAAGTTTTTTTCGTTCTCCCAATAAAATTCAGTGAACGGAAGGGGTGAATACGGGAAAATAAGAACTTTTTTATGGTTAGTTAATCTTTATAGTTAGTTATAGTTATTTTTTTTCTTTCTTTTCTTATTAATGTTGATAAACTCTGCTTATATTCACATTCCTTTTTGTAAAAGAAGATGTTTTTATTGTGATTTTCCTATTACCGTTTTAGGTGATAATAGAGGTAACAATTATTCTCCTTGGCAAAAAGAGTATGTAGATTTTCTCTGTCAAGAAATCATCGCAACTCCCCAAGAAAATACTAGCAAATTAGAAACAATTTTTTTTGGTGGTGGTACCCCCTCTTTACTTGCTATAGAGGGATTAGAGAAAATTTTAACCACTTTAAATCAACATTTTAGTATTAGTAATAATGCAGAAATTTCTTTAGAAATAGATCCAGCAACCTTTGATTTAGCCAAGCTTAAAGAATACCAAAAATTTGGCATAAATAGAGTGAGTTTGGGGTTGCAAGCCTTTCAAGATAAATTACTAGAAACTTGCGGAAGAACACATCGATTAACAGACATAAATCAATCTATAGATTGGATTCATCAGGCAGGTTTCCATAATTGGAGTTTAGACTTGATCTCTGGTTTACCCCATCAATCCCTTGATGATTGGCAAGAATCCTTAGAAAAGGCGATGGAGTTGCAACCAAAACACCTTTCCTGTTACGATTTGGTCTTAGAACCCGTCACTGTGTTTGGGAGAAAATACGCGGAAGGTGATAATCCTTTACCTGCCGATGAAATCACTGCCAAAATGTATTGTTTAGCCTCAGAAAAATTAACAGAGGCAGGATATAATCATTACGAAATTTCCAACTATGCTAAAGAGAGTTACGAATGCCGTCATAATCAAGTTTATTGGCATAATGAATCCTATCATGGTTTTGGGATGGGGGCAGCTAGTTATACTGAGAATAAACGCTTTACCCGTCCCCGTACCAGAAAAGAATATTTTGTCTGGGTGGAAAAATATAAACAACAATCAGGAAATATTAATATTTCTACTATTTCTAAAAACGATCAATTATTAGAAACTTTGATGTTAGGTTTACGGCTGAAGAAAGGAGTCAATTTAAATAAACTTAAGGCCAACTTTTATCAAGAAATAGAGGGTAAAATTTTAGATTGCCTTGATAGTTTTTTGCAGAATAACTTAGTAATATTTGACGAAAATAGTCATCAACTAAGTTTAAAAGATCCCCAAGGATTTTTATATTCTAATACTATCTTAACAGCCTTATTTTCTGAATTTTAAACCCTGGTATGAAGTGAAGTAAATAGTTAAATTGTCACAGCTTCCTGTGGTTGAGATTCGCTATTACTACTTTGAGAAACAAGTTGAATTAACTCAATTTTATATCCATCGGGATCTTCTACAAAAGCAATTACTGTCGAACCATGTTTCATAGGACCAGGTTCTCTTGTTACTTTACCACCCAAAGCCTTAATTTGCTCGCAAGTGCCGTAAATATCATCAACTCCTAAGGCAATGTGGCCATAACCGTTGCCAATATCATAATTATCGGTATCCCAATTGTGAGTGAGTTCGATAACGGTGTTGGAGACCTCATCCCCATAACCTACAAATGCAAGGGTAAACTTACCGTTTGGGTACTCTTTTTGTCTTAATAATTTCATTCCTAAAACATTGCAGTAGAAATCAAGGGATTTTTCGAGATTGCCAACTCGCAACATTGTATGTAAAATACGCATAAAAATTAGTGACTAACAATGAATAATTACACATTATAAACTCTATTTGTTGTAATTTGAAAAAATAAAATCTAATGTTATATCCTCATATTTGCAATTATTATATCTACATTTGTCATTATTGTTAAGGGGAAGAATTTCAACCACTTTAACAAATTCTCGCAAATAAAAACGACATTCTGCTGGTGATAAATCATACCAAAATTGGGGATTAGAAAGGGTACAAGCAATAATGCCAAGATTATCGGGAGGCAATTGTGCTATTTTTTGTTTTAATTGAGCAATTTCTAGGTTAATTTTATAACTTCTAATTTGTGCTGTTTCTTCATCTAAAATATTTTCTATAATTAATTTTTTTATCTTCTGTAAAATTTTTTCTTTCTGTTGTATTTGTTGGTCTATTTTTTGTATGACAAATTGAGGATCTGGGATATTAATATTTTTAGCCAGTAGAGGAAATTCTATACAAATTTTATTGATAACTTCCTCAAAAACTTGCTCATATTTTAGACACTTACAACGGATATTCGCCTTACATTTACTAGGAATTAAGTATAAATATTTTTCTTGATACTTTTTACTATTCACTTTCGTTATCCTAAAAGATGACTGACAAATTTTACATTTGACTAACCCTGCCAGAGAATAATTAGCGGAGGCACTTCTAGGTTTCACAAGGCGATGACTTTTTAAAATTCTATCGATTTGAGCGGCTTCTTCTCGGCTAATGATGGGTGTGTGAGTATCGGCAATAATCTCTTGATTTTTATAGCCTAAATCTCCTCGATAAACAGGATTTTTTAACCAATGAAGGGCCGTAGATAAAGCAATTTTTTTATTATATTTTTCTTCCAAATATCTCACACTATCCCTCACGGAAGAATATAATAAAAAGCGCTCAAAAAAGTCTTTAACAATAGGGGCAGTGGCTCTATTTATCACGTAACTATCCTTACCTCTTAAATAACCATAAGGGGCTTTTCCCGGGGGCGGTAGGATGTTTAAACGATTATTGCTATGAGATTTTTGTAATTTTCTACTATGATATTTTCTGCTTATTTCTTCCCAAATTACTCTCAATTTTTCTCTTGTTTTACTATCTTTAATTACCTTAAATTTACTACTATTATAATCTTCTTCAATGGCAATAATTTCTATATTTAATTTTTCAATTTTGTCGATCGCTTGAGTAACTTGGGATAAACTATTTCCCAATTCTGATAAACTGCGAATTAATAGATAATTAGGCGGATTTTGTTGACAATTGAGAATTAATTCTTCCAATTGTTTTCTATTACCTATATCTTGATAAACGCCACTAACTTCAAAACCCCAAATAAAGGCATCTGGGATTTTATCTATAATTGGGTCTGTATAAGTATAAGCGATAATCAATAGACAATTTATTTAATTTAATAGAATTTTTATTTATTAGTTGTTTAAGATTTCTTTCCCCACGGATTCATATTGTCGCCATGCCTGTTTGGCTCGAAAATCACTATAATCTCTGACAGTTTTACCGTTTTGTGATGCTCTTTCAAAGGCAATCAATAAAGGAATTTCTGTTTGAAATAAGGGCAAATTTTCTCTGTCTAAAAATTGTTTTGCAGTACGACTGTTAGTGGTCCGTGAATCAACTTTTGTCAAGAGAATTTTATAATTATTAACATTATGTTTTTTCAACATTTCCACCGCTTTAACCGTTGCATCTAAATCGAGATGATTAGGAGTTGTCGGAATAATAATTAGATCGTTCCCTTGTGCTAAATCGACTAAATCCTCTTCTTCTGGGCCAGCTTTCATATCAGTGACAATATGTTGATGTCTAGGAATAAAAGCCGCTGAACCTGCCTGGGATGCAACGGTAAAAGGTAGATTGTCCTCTCTAGCCCATACTAACGCAGAACGATTACGATCGGCATCTATTAATAAAGTTGCTTTATCGGTTTGTAAATAAGTTGATAAATGTATAGCCGTAGTTGTTTTTCCTACACCACCTTTTAAAGAAGCAATTGCGATTAACATAATCTTGATAATTGATAATTGATAGTTGATAGTTGATAGTTGACAGTTGATAATTACTAAGCTGTTATTCAATAATAGGAGAAATTTTATCAATAACCTCTAAACTACCATTGGGATTGACTCGCCAGACATCATAAACCCCGATAACATCTCCATTCTCATCAATATCAACATTACCACTAGCACCTTGATAATTAATTTTCTCACCCTTGCGTAATAGTTCCATCCCCTGACACGGATCTGTAACTTCTGTGCCTTCACCACCAGATACTTCCCGAATATTACTCTTAATACCTTCTCCAGAGTTATTTCCGGCCGATTGTGCCGCTAACATCAATAAAATGGTAGCATCCCATGTATGGGGAACAAAAGCAGTAACAGGTTTATCTCCAGTTTTTTCTTTCCATAAAACAGTAAAATCAGCTAAAGCCTTACCATCCGCCCCTGGTACTGTGCCTAATGCCCCAGCTATAATTGAAGTACCATCAGCCGTTTTACCCACTTGTTTTGTGAAATCCTCAGAATAAACCCCATCGGTCAACAAAACGGTAACATCTTTAGTTAAACCCTGTTTAAACGCTGCTTGTAACAATAAACTCCCCGTTTCTGCATATAAAACTGCCGCTACTGCATCAGGTTGATTGGCAAAAGCAGCCGATGCTTCACTGTCTAATGTCGTTGCTTTTGGGTCATAGCGTACTGGTTTATCTTTATCGAGAATATTGCCTCCTGCCTTGGAAAAAGCATTGACAAATTGTTGCTCAAAGGCTACCCCATAATCGTTATTTATAACTACGGTAGAAACATTATTAAACCCTTCTTTCTCAGCTAAGGCGGCTAAGGCTTGTGCTTGATAGGTGTCAGGCGGTGCCGTGCGTGCCCAAAATCCGTTAAATTCGCCTTTTTTCGCCCTGTCGGTAAAAATGGGGCTTGTACTACCCGGAGAAATCATCATTACCTTATTTCTGACCGCCACATCCAAAGCCGCGGTAGAAACACTACTGGCAAAAGATCCCACCACTCCGACTACCCTATCAACTTCCGTTAATTTGGTGATAGCAGAAGTTCCCGCCACAGGATCTGTTTGATCATCTTCTTTAACAAGAGTAACGGGTTTTCCATTGACACCGCCACAGGCGTTAATGGTGTCCACCGCTAATTGAGCGGCAATGGGCATATTTTGACCAATAGACGATAAATCCCCCGTAATAGGGAATAAAGCCCCTAATTTTAACGTATCGTCACCAGAAGCAGTACCACTTCCTATTTCAGTGGTAGTGGAAGTCCTTTCTTCAGTTGTGCCAAATATGCCACACCCAACGGTTAGCCAATTGACACTAATTAATAAGGTTAAAAATATTTTAAGTTGATGGTTTTTCATAGTATATTATACAGTATCGTTTTATGTTTCGTTTAGTTTAAATTTAGTTTAAACTGAGATCCTAGCTCACCTTTTCAAATTTATTTTATTTATTATTGGCAAAACCATTCTAAGTCAAATTGAGAACATATAGTATCGCACTTTTTATAATACTGAATTACGGTAACCAATTTTCATCTAATACTTGTTCGGAAGTGGCGAAGGTATTGATCTAAATGACTTTCAAGACTAGGGCTAGCTTTTAATTCCTTTTTAATTTGGGCTACCAACTTAAGACGGGACAGCTTGGTGGAGAGAGGAGTCAGGAGACTATCCACGTTTCCCGATTTTGACCGAAGAGGAATCTAGTAGGTCGTCAACTTTGTTTTGAGGAATAAAAAAAGGGCTAATCTAAAAGTAAAAGAAGTTATCAAACTGGGGACAAAAAATGCCTCTTAAAAACATCAAAAAAAACGGTTATCAATCATCGGATAAATTATCCAATAAATTTATTATTATATGTCTAATCTTAATTTGGAGTTTAGGCTTGATAATCGATCGCATTTGGTTTCGTTTAGATAATACGATACCAGCTTGGGATCCTTCTGAATATCTTAACGGGGTAATAGTATATAAAGAAGCCTTGAAAACTCCCAATTTTTTTGACGCTTCATGGTGGCGGGAATTTTGGTTGTTGTCCAATAAAATACCGCCTTTAATGTACATTTTTACAGCACCTTTTTTCTTAATTTTAGGTGCTAGTGTTGATCATGGTAACTTAGTTTTATCTTTATTTAGTCTTGTTTTATTAATCTCATTGTTTTATCTGGGAATATTATTTTTTAACTCCAAAATTGCCTTATTTTCCTGTTTATTAGTGCAATTAATACCAGCGTTATATTATTATCGCCTCGAATTTTTATTAGATTACCCTCTTGCAGTAATGGTGACTTTTAGTTTTACTTGTTTCAGTTATTGGTATTTTACTAAGGCTAAATACTCATGGCTGTTAGCAATTTTATTAGGGGCTTCTTTTGGTTTGGGAGTAATGTTAAAACAAACCTTTGCTTTCTTCCTCTTTTTACCTATTTGTTTTGCTTTTATCTCTTTATTTATCTATAAAAAATGGTATAAATTAACTCAATTAGTTACTAGCTTTATCATTGCAATTTTAGTTTTTTTTCCTTGGTATCGAACTAATTGGCTTTTGATTTTTACCTCTGGGAAAAGAGCCACTATTGAATCCGCTATTTTAGAAGGAGATCCCCCCTTAAATACCTTACAAGCATGGACTTTTTACGGAGAAGTTTTACCTTATTTATTATCGTGGCATTTACTAATTATTGCCCTCATTTGTTTAATTTATCTGGTCATTAAATATTTTTCCAATAAATCATCTAAATTTAGTAATATTTATACATTTACCCAACATCACTTTTATCAAAATCAAGTAAATATAAAAAATGGCAATTCTTCTTTAACTTCTTTAATTAGTATTTGGTTAGCAATATTTTTAGTGGGAGGTTATTTATTATCATCCTTAAACATGAATAAAGATGCCCGTTATATCTTACCATTATTACCAGTACTAGCTTTAATTTTATCGGCATTAATTTATAGTTATCAAGGCATTGGTGCTAGATTATTAAAAATATTTACAATATTGTTAGCCCTCATTTTAATGGTATTCAATTTATTTCCTTTAGGGGGTGAATTTTTAACAAAAAAACTTAGTTCCGAAATGCAAAAATTTCCTTACATGGCAAGAAAATGGGCAACCCCAGAAGTTATTACCACAGCTATTAACACTACTCCTTATTTAAGATCTAATATAGGTGTTTTGCCTTCTACTCCAGAAATAAATCAACATAATATTACTTTTTATGGTTCAATTCCCCGTTTTAAAGTATTTGGAAGACAAGTAGGAGTTCAGGAAAAATTTGTCCTCCAAGATGTCAATTCTTTAGACTGGTTTTTGACAAAAACGGGTTATCAAGGTTCAATTCCTGATGCTCAAAAAATGACAGTTGAATTAGTAGAAAACAATGATAACTTTGAAACAGTAAATCGGTGGCAATTACCCGATGAAAGTGAATTAAAACTATATCATCGTCTCTTGCCCTATAATGAAGTTATTCCTCTAAATACTAGCAATAGTTCTGTTAAATTAGATAAGGTAATTGTACCAGAAAAAGTTAGACAGGGACAACCTATTCCTGTTACTTATAAATGGTCAGGATCATGGGATAAATTGGAAAATGCCATCGTAATTTTAAACTGGCAATCCTTAGCAAATGAGCAAAAATGGACTCATGATCACCGTCTTGCTATGGGAAATTTACATTCTGGAAATTTAAACTCTGAAGAGTTTAATCAAGATTTTCAAGTCATCGAAAATACTGCTATGTTTGCCGATGAAAATTTGGACGATGGAGATTATATTTTACAAGCAACTTATCTCAATATTGACACGGGAGAAACGTCTCCTATTTTTACCCCAGGTATAAAAATTACCCTTGACAAAAACGCCGATTTAATCCCCTTAAATAAAGAGTTAGATTTAGTTTCCCAAATTAGAAAATTAGCACCTAATTTATCCCAAGGAATTGAAGGTTTAGATTCTGTTTTTGCTGATATTGGCAGAATTAATCAATATGATCCTACTCAAGACTATCTCAAAGTGGCGGAAAAAGCGATGCAATATCGACTACAAACCGAGGATAATTTAGACTATTTATACACTTTGCTTCTCTCTCAAGTATTACAACAAAAAGTTAATGATGCGATCGCCACTGCCCATGAATTAGTAGAAAAGAATCCCGAAAATGCTTTCAATCACGGTTATTTAACCTTTTTATATCTTTATGATTGGAAAGGAAAAGAGGCAGAAAAAGCCTTACAACCAGCATTGATGCTAAAACCAGACGTAATTGAATTTCAATATCTGAAAGGTGCTTGCGTTGTAATGCAAGGTAATCTTTTTGAAGCATGGAAAATTTACAGACAGTTGACAGTTGACAGTTGACAGTTGACAGTTGATAGTTAATAGTTGATAGTTGATAATTTTCAATTGTAATGATATTTATTCCCACTGATAACAACAATGAAAAGCAATTCTGCCTCATTAAATCGTCTTGTAAACCCTAGCGGATGGACATTATTGGTTGTTCTCTTGGTAATTTTAGCCATTATTGCCTACGCTTTTTTAACCGCTAGTCAAATTTTGCCTTTATTATTATCAACTATTGCCTGTGGCACTTTAGGTTATATCGTTGTACCTATTTTACAAAAAATAAAAGCCTCTCAGGTTATACAAGAAGACGGTCCTCAAAGTCACTTAAAAAAAGCTGGTACTCCCACAATGGGGGGAATTTTCTTTATGCCAACGGCGGTGATTATCGGTTTAATCATGGGGGGAGTTACTGGGGATGTGATAGCGGTAGCATTCATTGTCCTTGGATATGGCTTTATCGGTTGGATGGATGATTGGCAAATTTTACAGAAAAAAACTAATCTCGGTTTAACCCCGAAGCAAAAATTAATTTTACAGATGGGTTTTGCTATCCTATTCTGTCTATGGATGTATTTTAGTCAACCGTCTTCTATCACTAACATCAACTTACCTTTTAATCTCATACTACCGTTAGGCTTTTTCTTTTGGTTTGTAGCCAGTTTTGTCATGGTAGCCGAAAGCAATGCCACTAATTTAACCGATGGAGTGGATGGTTTAGCAGGAGGTACAAGTGCCATCGCTTTTTTAGGATTAGGAATTGTGGCAGGGGAAAATCACCCCGATTTATCGGCATTTTGTCTTGCCATTAGCGGGGGTTGTTTAGGATTTGTCGTCCATAATCGCAATAAGGCATCAGTATTTATGGGAGATACAGGATCGTTAGCATTAGGTGCAGGATTAGCCGCCGTAGGGATTTTAAGTCAAAATCTATGGGCGTTATTTATCATCAGTTTATTATTTTTTGTCGAATCTTTATCCGTAATCGCTCAAGTTGCCTATTATAAAGCCACCAAAGACGCTGACGGTAAAGGTAAAAGACTATTGAAAATGGCACCAATTCACCATCATTTAGAATTAAGCGGGTGGTCAGAAACCCAAATTGTGGGAGTATCCTATATAATTAGTGCTATTTTGATCCTATTAGTCATCAGTTAATTTCCAAATGTAGAATATAGTTACCCAGATTAAGATGATTACTCCATAACTCATATTCTATCCTCAAGGATTTTGAATTAGATTTATTTACTAAGGTTAAACTGCGGGTAAAATTTCGTAAGTGAAGACAATTTTGCCGATTATTTCCGTCATAATCACCATTAATCCAATAACGACTTTTACCATAGATTCCCCTTTCCCAAAAATGACGATAATTGACACCATCTCTATTTTGCTGAGTCATGATCACTCGATAAGGGGATATTTCCAGCCACAATAAATTTTTACTATTTTGACTGTTATTATTAGTTGCAAAATCTCTCCCTACGGAATCTAATACTTTACCAAACTCCACATTATTTAGTACCACATGAAACTTATCATTGTCCCTTGGATATAGGGTTGCGATCCCATCTAAATGAACGAGTATTTCCAAATTGGTAGAAATATAGGAAAGAGAAACAGAACGATGTTCGGTTAACATAATCAACCTCAAAACTTATTATACCTAGCATAGATCGAAATGAAAGAGAATTTCAGTTTTACACCAAAAAATTTTTCTCTTTACTATTGCTTTTTTAAAAACCCTTCGTTATAATAAGCAAATGTGGGCAATCCTCGATAGCTCAGTGGTAGAGCGGTCGGCTGTTAACCGATTGGTCGTAGGTTCGAATCCTACTCGGGGAGTTTTAAAAAATATTCCATCACCTTAATTAATTGTAGATCAGTTTTACTAGGATTTCTTAATTGAATTTCAGCGAAAACTAAACCCATAAATTTATCTTCCGATTTTTTTTGTAACCACAAAATGAATTGAAAAACATAAGAGTTTAAGTGTGATAAATTAGTATTTAGAATCGGGAAATATGAGATTTTTTAAAACTGACTTTTAAGTGAAAAAATTATGAGTGAATGGCAATGGCAAGAAGAAGACTGGGAAAATACAATTCTCGACTTTGCCCATTTGCAAGGAGAAATTAATTATAAACAAGCGCAAGAATCTTTACAAAATTTATTGCTGAATATTAACCTGAAAGAAGAGGAAAAACAAGGCTTAGAAACCGATATTGAACATTTAAGCCAAATGTTGCAAAAATTGGAAGATTCGGTCATTCAAATCGCTGCTTTTGGCATGGTTGGCAGGGGAAAATCTAGTGTTTTAAATGCTTTAGTGGGACAAGAAATTTTTGTTACTGGTCCTTTACATGGTGTTACTCGTGAAAAAGATCAAACTAACTGGCATTTAAGTAAAGAAAATATCGGCGATAGTAAACAAAAAGTACAACGTTTAATTAAAGCCATAGAAAATGTGCAAATTCAATTAATTGACACCCCAGGCATTGATGAAATAGACGGGGAAACCAGGGAAATTCTCGCCCATGAAATAGCTACTCAGGTAGATTTAATTTTATTTGTTATTGCCGGAGATATTACGAGGGTTGAATATCAAGCCTTATGTCAGTTACGGGAAGTGGGAAAACCCATGTTATTAGTGTTTAATAAAATTGATCAATATCCTGATGCTGATCGCACAGAAATTTATTCTACGATCAAAGATGTGAGAGTGCGGGAATTATTATCCCCCGATGAAATTGTCATGGTTGCCGCTTCCCCTTTAATTGTTACCAGGGTCAAAAATAAACAAGGGAAAATCAGCATTCTTCGTCAACGGGGAAAACCGCAAATTCAAGATTTACAAGTCAAAATTTTACAGATTCTCCATCGAGAAGGAAAATCTCTAGTGGCCTTAAATACCATGTTATTTACTGGGGAAATCAACGAAAAATTAGTACAACAAAAAATTATTTGTCGAGAAGCGGAGGCCGAAAAAATCATTCAAAAAACCGTCATGACAAAAGCCACCGCCATCGCCTTTAATCCAGTTACTGCCTTCGATTTATTTACAGGGGCGATTATTGATGTGGCCATGATCTTAACCCTTTCTCATGTTTATGCTATCTCCATGACTCAACAAAGTGCAGTGAAACTATTACAAAAAATTGCCATTAGTTTAGGGGGGATTACCGCTAGTGATGTATTAGTCACTTTTGGCTTGAGTTCCCTGAAAGGCCTACTAGGCTTAGCAACTCCTGCCTCTGGTGGCTTAGGCGTAGTTCCCTATCTTTCTGTTGCTATTACCCAAGGTGCCATCGCTGGAGTTTCTACCTATGCCATCGGACAGGTGACGAAAGTGTATCTCGCCAATGGTGCATCTTGGGGGGAAAATGGTCCTTTAGCTGTGGTAGAAAATATTATTAATTCCCTAGATGAAACTTCAATTTTAAACCGCATTAAATGGGAGTTAAAAGCCAAAATCAAAAAATAGATTGCATCCTATTATTGCGGATAATTTACCATCTTCCAAGTTTAGCAGGGTGACAACTGCCAATCATCGCTACGAGTCAGGCGTATTTGAGCTAAAGTAAAAATTACTGGTATAATCCTTGTATAGTTGGTGGCGATCGCCCTCCAACCTAAATCCGCAATAAAACATCCCCACAAAACAGGGCCTAAAAATGTAAAAAGACTCCTTACAGCCGTATATCTAGCAGTACTCATTGCCATACCTCGTTTAGCCATTTGCAAAGCAAGATGATTTTGTAATTGGGTAGCTGCAGCAATGCCACCATTGACTAAAGTTGTCTTAGCAACCTGATAGGTTGCAAAATGTAATGCGAATTGTTGAGCGATTTTTTGTAGTAACCAAGGCTTTAGAATGGAACTTACTGCTACTAAACTCCCCCCCTGCAGTAAAATTTTAAGAGGATCATGTTGTAAACTCAGGGGTAATGGTTCAGGATTTGTGCTATCGGCCAAAGAAGTGACAACCTTATTATTGAGGGATTTTTGTTCCGATGGGGGAAATTTACGCCATGCCTGTTGTAATAAATTTAAGAAAATTTCACTTTCAATCTCAATAGTCGTCATTTTTTGAGAGTAAGGAATTTTGAGGTAACGACACACTTGAATCAAAATATCTCTATAGGAAACCTTATTTGTTTGACGACGCAATACAGTTATGCCATCTGCACCTAAAAAACGAAACCGCTTTTCAATATTATCTAGCCACTCTTGCCAATCCTGACTTTGAACATCAAAAGGATCTGGAGTCTGCAAGTAATCTATAGGGTTAAACTTCCGACAAAAGAGAATTTTAGTAACTTGTTGCAATTCTTCTTCCGTGGCCAGTTCTAAAGCAGCCCTTAATTCATTCACAATTTTCATACCTCATCACACACAACTTAATTAACCGATACCATACCATTATAGAAATTTTTACAGATTATTAAAGTATTTTAGTTTATCACCTTATTTAACTCGATCAGATCAACCCTCGTCCTATTATAATCAAGAAAATTGATGTAGGCACTATACAATAAAAAAATTATGCCATTATTAACTACGGGAAAAGATTTTATCCGAGATCTAGAAAAATCAGGGATCTTAGCAGTATATGCACCCCTTGAGGGAGGGTTTGAAGGGCGTTATCAAAGAAGACTGAGAACATCAGGCTATACTACGTATAATTTTTCTGCTAGAGGATTAGGAGATTTAAGTGCCTATTTAACGGGTATTCACGGGGTACGCCCAGCTCATTTAGGCAAGAAAAACATTGGTCAAGAAGGTGCTGTTGGTCCCACTTATTTTATCCCACCGATGGCACTTTCTCAACTCGAAAAGATACCTTCTTCTTCCAAAGGTTTAGTTTTATGGATTATTGAAGGTTTTGTTCTTTCCAATCAAGAGAAAGAGTACTTAATCAGTTTAACTAAACAACAGCCTAAAATTAAAGTAGTTTTAGAACTTGGGGGAGAACGTTATTTTCGTTGGCAAACCTTACAGTCGACATTGGATATAGCGGCTTAGTTTATCCTTGGGGTAGATAATATTGGTTTTATTGGCCAATTTTTTGATAATTTTTCTACCCTAAAACTATCAAATATTAAATAATGTTATAATCAGCGTGTTATATACCTAATTCTAGCTATGGGTAGTATAGATAAATTTTTAAATCAGATCGAAAAGAAATATCAAAATAAACAGCAAGAAATAAATACTCTTAAAAACTCTATTAGTGGTCATCATCAGAAAGTGAATAATAAGGAAAATAATGATCATATAGATTCTTTTTTATCTGAGGTACAGATTTCCAAACAATACCAAAAGTCTCAAGAAAAAAATCAGGATTTATTATCAGATATAGAAGTTAAATTTCAACAACAAAAATCTACTTCACCAAAAAAAAGTGATTCTCAACATGATTTATTGTTAGATATGGAGGAGAAATTTCAGCAACAAAAATCTACCCCCTCCAAACAAAGTGACTTTCAACAGGATTCGTTAATGGATATAGAAGCTAAGTTTCAACAGCAAAAATCTACCCAAAAATCTGGTAGACCATCTTCTGTCGGAGGAATATCTTTGGAGAATATAGCTGAAAATTTTATGCAAAAACAAGCAGAGATCAAACAGCATCAAAAAACAGATAATTTAGAAGACATTCGACGACAAGAATTAGAGAAACAAAAACGAGAAAAACAATTAATTAGAACGGCTGAAAGATGGTTGAAAAATTTAGATCCTTACTCTGATGAAGGTTTCTGGTTTGAGCAGTTTGCATTATCTTATCCTTCTAAATTAGAAGCAGCTATTGATTATTTAAGAGCATTACAGTAATTTTAATGGCTAAAAAGTTAGATATATTACCACAATTAAAACTATTAAGTAGTCAATGGATATTTAACCATCAATCAGAAAGTATGGAAGAATTAGTGACGGACTATTTAACTAAAATTAATTTTTATCATTGGATAAAAGGAAAACTAATTATTTTCATAGCCGAAACAGAATTTAATAAATTTGTAGCCGCCTTTTTTGCCAGTGTTATTACTGATTCTTGTGCCTTTTTAATTAATCCTTATTGGCAGATTAGAGAATGGCAACAAATAAAGAAAATAGTAAAACCAGACATTATTTTTGGTAATATTGATTATGATTTTTCTTCTAGTAACCGAAAGTCATCCAGTTTCACAGGGATAATGATTCCTACTGGTGGCACATCGGGTAAAATTAAATTTGCGATTCATACGTGGGAAACCCTCACAGCCTCCGCTAAGGGATTTTATCAATATTTTGACAATTTATCGATTAATTCTTATTGCTGTTTGCCTCTTTATCATGTTAGCGGTTTAATGCAGGTGATACGCAGTTTCATAAGTGGGGGAAAATTAGTTATTAATAGTTTTCAAAACTTAAAAAATAATTTAGATATCATTGAAGATTATCATGACTCTTTTATCTCTTTAGTGCCGACTCAGTTACAGTTTTTTCTCGATAATAACCCACAATATTTAAGTAAGTTTAAAACTATTTTAGTGGGAGGGGCGTCAATTTATCCTCAACAAATCCTATTAGCAAAAAAATATCATATTCCTTTAGCTTTAACCTATGGCATGACGGAAACTGCATCGGGGATTAGTATCTTAAAGTCACGAGAAATTAGAGAAGAGAATTATAGTAATGGTAAAATTTTACCTCATGCTCAAATTATTCTTGATGAAGAAAAAGAAGGTCTTATTAAGATAAGATCCCGGTCTTTATTTAAAGGCTATTATCCTCATTTTCAAAATATAGATATTTTTACCACTGATGATGTTGGTTATTTAGATAATGAAGGATATTTATATATTTTAGGGCGTAATAGTCAAAAAATTATTACTGGTGGAGAAAATGTTTTTCCTTTAGAAATTGAAACAGCAATTTTAGCCACTGGATTGGTTAAAGATATTTCTATAGTTGGCAAAAGAGATAGTTACTGGGGAGAAGTCATTACTGCCTTTTATGTACCGATTAATAGTAGCATTAAGGAAAAAGATATAAAAGCAAAATTGGTCTCTCAAATTGTTAATTATAAAATCCCAAAAATTTGGCAAAAAGTAACCCAAATTCCTCGTAATTCTCAAGGCAAAATTATAGTGATGAATAACTAAAAATTGATAATTAATTTATCTCTTGAAATTTAGACACATACAATTATACGTTTAGTTTGCTATATGGAGAATCTAATTTATTGATATTTCCTTAATCTTTTGTTGGGTAAATTGGCATAATTTTATAGTTTACAGTTCTCCTAAAAACTTAGAGTTCAGTTACAATCAATTATCATAGTGAAATTCTTAATTCGGTCTTATTTTCCCTTTAAATTGTCTTAGGAGCATTGTTCAAGGAACAGGTGAGAAAAATTGTTTCTGAAAAAAACTTGACAAAACTTCATACCTATCTTACAATAGTTACTATAGTGAGCAATCACTTAATTGTACCTCGAAAAAATCATACATACATTAAAGAAATCATAAAAAGATGACTACCACTTTACAGCAACAACAGTCTTCCCCATGGGAGCAGTTTTGTCAGTGGATCACTTCTACCAACAACCGCTTATACGTAGGCTGGTTCGGTACTTTGATGATCCCTACTCTGTTAACTGCCACCACTTGTTTTATTATCGCCTTTATCGCAGCTCCTCCCGTTGACATTGACGGTATTCGTGAGCCTGTAGCCGGTTCCTTATTATACGGAAACAACATCATCTCCGGTGCCGTTGTTCCTTCTTCTAACGCTATTGGTTTACACTTCTACCCCATTTGGGAAGCAGCTTCCTTAGATGAGTGGTTATATAACGGTGGTCCTTACCAATTAGTAGTATTCCATTTCTTAATCGGTATCTTCTGCTATATGGGTCGTCAGTGGGAATTATCTTTCCGCTTAGGAATGCGTCCTTGGATCTGTGTTGCCTATAGTGCACCTGTATCTGCCGCAACTGCTGTATTCTTAATCTACCCCATCGGTCAAGGTTCTTTCTCTGATGGTATGCCTTTAGGAATTAGCGGAACATTCAACTTCATGTTTGTGTTCCAAGCAGAACATAACATCTTGATGCACCCCTTCCATATGTTGGGTGTAGCCGGTGTGTTTGGTGGCTCTTTATTCTCAGCAATGCACGGTTCTTTAGTAACCTCTTCTTTAGTGCGTGAAACCACGGAAACTGAATCTTTAAACTACGGTTACAAATTCGGTCAAGAAGAAGAAACCTACAACATCGTAGCAGCTCATGGATACTTTGGTCGTTTAATCTTCCAATATGCTTCCTTTAATAACAGCCGGGCGTTACACTTCTTCTTAGGTGCATGGCCTGTAATTGGTATTTGGTTCACCGCAATGGGTGTAAGTACCATGGCATTCAACTTAAATGGATTCAACTTCAACCAGTCTATCTTAGATAGTCAAGGTCATGTAATTGGAACTTGGGCAGACGTATTAAACCGTGCCAACATCGGAATCGAAGTCATGCACGAGCGTAATGCTCACAACTTCCCCTTAGATTTAGCTAGTGCAGAACCTGTATCTGCTCCTGTAATCAACGGTTAAGTTAACAACAAAATAATCGCTAAAAAGCACTCCCTATTAATTTAGGGGGTGCTTTTTGGCGTCTGTATTTAATTTACGATTTAATTTACGGAGAATTTTCTACCTTGTTAATTGTTAACTGCCCCATTCTGCCCAATTCTGGGGTTTTAAGAACACTTCATATAGTTCCGCTTCTGGGGTATTCGGTTCAGGTTGATAGCCGTACTGCCAACGCACAAGGGGCGGTAATGACATTAATATTGACTCGGTTCTACCATTGGTTTGTAATCCGAAAATAGTTCCTCTGTCATAAACTAAGTTAAATTCGACATAACGTCCCCGACGATATAATTGGAAGTTACGTTGGCGATCGCCATATTCGGTGTGTTGACGTTTTTCGGCGATAGGGACATAAGCCGGTAAAAAAGCTCTACCACAATCTTGTATAAAAGCAAATAATTCCTCCCATGTACGATGATTTTGAGGGGGTAAAGAACGGCTATAAACAGCGGCTTCTTTATCAGCATGAGGACCACGATAAAGAGGATCTGTGCCGTCTTGGTAATCAAAAAACAGTCCGCCAACTCCTCTGGTTTCCTTGCGATGTTTCAGGTAAAAATACTCATCACACCAACGCTTAAACACGGGGTAATATTCGGGATGATGTTGATCACAGGCTTGTTTATAAGTGGAATGAAAATGGTGGGCATCTTCGGCAAAGGGGTAATAAGGAGTTAAATCAGCACCACCACCAAACCACCACACAGGACCGGCTTCAAAATACCGGTAATTAAGGTGTACAGTGGGGATATAAGGGTTTTTAGGATGCAATACCATCGATGTGCCAGTGGCGTAAAAGGAATGACCTTCAGCTTCAGGACGTTGTTGTAAAATACTAGGAGGTAAATGATTCCCCCACACTTCCGAAAAGTTCACCCCACCCTGTTCAAATATATTACCCTCGGTTAGGACTCTCGATCGTCCACCGCCGCCCTCTTCTCTCTGCCAACTATCCTCTTTAAATGTACCTTTGCCGTCCAGTGTTTCTAAACCTGTACAAATTTCTTCTTGAAGAGTTTGCATAAATTGACTAACTCTGGCTTTAGCATCTTCGGGAGGAAAAGAAGTCTTAGGAGTTGCTTCTGTAGTGGCCATATTATATAGAAATATTTATTAAAATAACTTACAATCTACCAATCTAAACTGTGAGAGCATCATTAGACTATGATTATTAGTAGATCTTAATATTCTGCAACAGAAAAAACCAAACATTAGCCTTAAGATAATAAAAATAAACAATAGACATTTGCCAAAATAAAAAAAATCAATTGCAATCAATAATTAATTCGTGTTGGTGACCATTTCCTATTCCCTAACTTCTGAAAGAAGTATCAGCAACAGTAAGTAGCCAGTAAATATCATGATTTTGAATTTCTCTTTTAAATTATTAGCCGAAGGTGGTAAATTATTATGTCAATTTTCCCTTTATAAAACCTATCGAGTGGTGACAACTGTTCCTGTTGATATTGTCTGGCGAAAATTAATCAACTTGGCGGATATGTCATGGCATCCTCTTTTCTCTCAAACTGATTTACCTAAAGGTTTAATTCCTAAACCCGGCTTGATTTTTCAGGTAGTTACTCGTTTAACCCCGATTCCTATTCGAGTATTTGTCGAAAACGTAAGACCAAGAGAATTGTTAAGTATTCGGTTATTGGCGATTCCGGGGATTGAACAACGCATCACTTATCAAATAGAATCAACTTTATGTGGTAGTTATATTTCCTATTCCATAACCCTCCGAGGCTGGCTTTCCCCCTTCATTTGGTGGCTGATTAAACCTTATTCTATACGGGTAGCCGATGAATTAGTAAATGCGGCGGCTAAATTTATTTGTTAGCAACACAAATTAAGATGATTGTTCATAAAGATTATTAATACTTTCAGCACATTGACGAGTGACTAATTCTAATTGTTCTTTTTTACTGGAGGTAGGAGGGGGAATTAAATCCCCGATTTTAATGTTGATTTTGACGAATTGAGGTATTTTTTTCCCTAATACGCTAATTTTTTCAGTGCCACATAAACACACAGGTAATAAAGGGGCTTGAGCTTTTGCCGCAATTAACGCTGCACCTAATTTGGGATCTTTAATTTTACCATCTGAAGTTCTTGTTCCTTCAATAAAAATACCTGTTGCCCATCCCTGTTTCAGTCGAGAGACGGCTTCACGGATGGCTTTTCGATCGACTCCTTCACGGTTGACGGGATAAGCACCAAGGGCAGTAATTAATTGTTTTAAACCTCGAATTTGGAATAATTCTTCTTTTGCCATATAACAAACAGCACGGGGAATAGCAGCAGACAGTAAAGGAGGATCAAAAACACTAGCATGATTACTGACAATAATTAATTTACCTGTGGGGGGTACTTTTTCTATACCGCTGACAGTACCTCGAAAAAAAAGGTGAAATATCGGATTAGCGATAAAAGACCTGACAAGATGATAAACTGTTGTTTTAGTTTTTTTTACCTTTGGCGATGGTTGATTTTGATTCATCCGTTTTTGCTATAAATAAATTGCTAAAATACTGAAAAATTATTATAGTTAACCCAAAATCTAATCTTATGCCGAAAAAGCAACAATTCATTCACTGGATCTCCATTCTCGCCATTATCTCAGCGGGTTCGGTGTCGGCACAACCTATTGCTCCAAGTCTTAACAGTTATAATCAAGATGTTTTATCCATTCCCATCGAGGTTATTCCTCCAGAAAATAATACCTATGCACCCGTTTGCAATAGCGATTTTCTTGCCCCTGCTATTGAAACCATTATTAAACGTTATGGTGGCGGTTGGGGTATCTTAGTGCAACGATTAGCGGATGGGGAAACTATTTATAATTATAATGCCGATCAAGGGTTTATTCCTGCCTCTAATATGAAAATTCTAACTACGGCGGCGGCTTTACAACGATTATCCCCCGCAACAACAATCAGTGCGAATAAATCCCTGCAAGAATGGGTGACGGTGACTAATTTAAGAAGCAATAATTATTATGCAGATACTCTTCTGAAAAGAATTGGCGGTGGTGCGGTAGCGAAACAAACCTTAAGTCAATTAGGTATTAATCCTCTGGGCTTCCACTTTGCTGATGGCTCAGGATTATCTCGTCGAAACTTAGCTACTCCCAGGGTTTTGGTGGACACTCTGAAAGCGATGTATTTTAATCCCCAAAGGGATATTTTTTTCGCCTCCTTACCTACTGCCGGAATTAGTGGCACTTTGCGCAATCGCATGAAGCAAACTTCCGTACAAGGGCTTGTTCACGCTAAAACTGGCACTTTGTCAGGAGTAAGAGCGTTATCTGGTTATTTAGATCATCAGCAATATGGTACCTTAGTTTTTAGCATTTTAGCAAATAGTCCCCGTCAATCGGGAACAGCTTTAGTACGAGGGATTGATGAAATAGTTATTACCCTTAGTACGACCTATAGTTGTCAGTAAAATTATCAATTATTAATTAGATTAGAATAGATAAATGCGAACATACGTTCTTTTATATAATTCAGGTACGACTAACGAAGGAATCCATACTATTCAAATTGGAGATCAGGATTTTGTCTTAATCTTTGAATCGGAAGACGATGCCATTCGTTATGCTTTATTATTAGAGGCTCAAGATTTTCCAACTCCTTCTGTGGAGGCTATTGATAGAGAGGAAGTTGAGGAATTTTGTCTTTCTACTGGTTACGAGTGGAAGTTTATCAGTGAGGGAATGTTAGAAATTCCTCCTGAAAACAGTGTACCCCAAACAGATTGGAATGAAGAGGGGGTTTATACTCCTTCTTCTGAATTTTCTGAGGCTGAAATGTCGGCCTTTGAGTTGGAACGCATCCGTCGTCAACTCGAGGGACTGCTTTGAGAATTGAGAATTGAGAATTGAGAATTAATAAATTTCTTCCTCATTACCTATTACCCATTACCTATTACTTAGTTTATGAATCGTGGTCATTTATTAACAGAGCAAATTAACACAGCTAGTACTAACTTGGACAAACTTTCGGCACTGGAAATAGTTGATTTATTTAATCAGGAAGATCAAAAAACCATTGAAGCCATCGCCAATGCTAGAGAGGAATTAGCCCAAACCATAGAAATTACAGCCACAGCCTTGAGGAAGGGAGGACGTTTATTTTACATTGGAGCGGGTACCAGCGGACGTTTAGGAGTGTTGGATGCCGCCGAATGTCCCCCCACCTTCTGTACTAATCCCGACATGGTACAGGGTATTTTAGCAGGAGGTGCGTCTGCTTTAGTGAAAAGTTCGGAAGCCCTAGAAGATTTACCAGAAGATGGTGCTCAGGCTATGATCGATCATCATATCGGTGTTTTAGATGTAGTTATAGGAATTACGGCAGGAGGGACAACCCCTTATGTTCATGGAGCATTAAAAGAAGCAAAAACACAAGGAGCAGTGGCGATCGCCATGAGTTGTGTTCCCCGAAACCAAGTACCCATCGAGGCGGATATTGATATTCGTTTGTTGACGGGGGCAGAAATTTTAGCCGGTTCAACTCGTTTGAAGGCAGGAACGGCTACAAAAATGGCACTGAATATCATTTCCACTGGGGTGATGGTAAAATTAGGCAAAGTGTATGGTAATCGCATGATTGATGTGTCTGTCACTAATAGTAAATTAGAGGATCGAGCATTACGGATTATCAGTGATTTAACGGATTTAGATCGAGAAAGTGCTAGTAAACTGTTAGTGGCGAGTGGATCTAAGGTAAAATTAGCTTTATTGATGCACTGGGGAAATAAAACCTTAGCCGAAGCAGAATTTTTATTAGCAGAAAATGACGGTAATTTACGTCAGGCATTAAACAATTAATAATTAAAAATGAACAGTTATCTCCTCAAAGAGGCTTTCTTAATTTTCAGAGAGATCTATTCCTAATGGTCTATTAACTTTTATTAAAACGATAATTATAAGTTTTTGTGAGGTGAAATTATGATGAAAACTGAATGGAGAATTTATCCTTCTGGTGATATTCCTGACTGGTTTTTTGCGGAAGTAAATCATCTCACGAACAGAAATAAATCTGATTATTTAACAAGGTTATTATGGGGTAGAGGTATTCGTGATTCTCAACAATTAAGGTGGTTTTTAGATACTAAAAATTATCAATCTACTTCTCCTTGGGAATTTGGCAGAGAAATGATACAAGGGTTAAAACGTTTAGAAAAGGCATGGAATCAAGGGGACACGGTTGCTATTTGGGGTGGTTATAATATTGATGGTGTCACGGCTACTTGTGTTTTGTGGGAAGGTTTAAAGCCGTTTTTCCTTCTAGAAAATCAATTAAGTTATTCTATTTCTCATGGTTTAAGTTGCCAGGGCATTGATTCCCTAAAACAACAGGGGGTTAATCTCCTTATTACCGCCGATACAGGTAGTCATAACATCGCAGAAATTGATTATGCTCAAAGTTTGGGAATAGATATAATCATAATTGATCATCATACTCTACCCGACGATCGCCCGACGGTGGTTTCTTTCTTAAATCCCTTAAATTTCGCAGAAAATCACCCTTTTTACCATCTTTCAGGGGTAACCATCGCTTATAAGTTATTAGAAGCTTTATATCAACAATTTCCGACTATTTCCCCTCAACCTGTTACCAATTTGCTCGATTTAGTGGCCATTGGTTTATTAGCAGATGCCACTAAACTAAAAGGAGATTGTCGTTATTTAGCACGAGAAGGCATTCAAATTTTACAAAAAACTAAACGATGGGGTCTTGATATTTTAGTTAAATTATGTCAAAAAAATGGCGATCGGCCCATGGATATTTCTCAAGGTATTGCTCAAAGAATTAATGGGATTAATTATATCCATAATGGTACTGATTTTGCTCTTCAATTATTAACTACTACCGATAAAAGATTAGCACAAAATTTAGCTAACATAGCAGAAAAAGCTCACTTTAATGTTAAAGATTTACAGAAAAAAATTCTTGATCAAGTACGTAAAAAAATACACAATTTAGATATATTAAATACTGCCGTTATTATTCTCATGGAAAGTCAATGGGAAGTGAAATTCCTAGGATTAATAGCTAATCTTATTAGTAAAGAATATGGCCGTCCCACTATTTTATTGTCTATGGATGATAATTCGATGATAGCTAAAGGTTATGGTTCTTCTATCGGTAATATTGACTTGGCTGAATTAATAACCCATCAACAGGAATTACTACATAGTTTTAGTAAGTATCATGACACCATAGAATTGTCTTTATCTGTAGAAAACATTTCCTTATTCAGAGATAGTCTTAACCAACGATTAAGAAGTACAATTAATCTTAATTTTCTACGACCAATTATTAATATTGATTTAGTCGTTACTGTTGCTGAGTTAGGCAAGAATTTACGTCATGAATTGAGATTAATTGAGCCCTGTAGTATTGATAATTTAAATTCTAGATTATTAATAAAAAATTGCTGGTTGAAAGATATTAAAAATAAAAGTCAAAGCTATAAAAGTAAAGGTGAACAAGGAAAATATATCCAAACTTATTTTAAAATTTATGATCATACCCGGCAAGATCAAGGTTTTGATGGTATTTGGTTAGGACATTATGGCAATGAAATTAATCCAAATTATGCTTATGATATAGTTGCAGAATTAGACTTTAATTTTGTCGATCAAAAATATTATATTAGAATCGTTGATCTTAAATTTAGTCAAGAAAATTCTAATCTTTATACTACTATAAAATCTTTACCTTCAATTATTGATCATCGTTATCAAATCCCGTCTTTAAATGCTAATAATTTTCCTGATATTTTATTAGAAGAATGTCCTTTTCAATGGCAAGAAATTACCCATAATTATCAAAAAGCGATCGCATCTCAAACAAATTTAGTTTTAGCCTATAGCTATAATAATCAAATAAATAGTGAAGAATTGTGGCAAAAATTTATCGGTATCGTTAAATATTCAATTAAGGGAAATGAAACAAGAGAAATTCAAAAATTACTAGACGAAATTGGCATTAGTGAATTAGCCTTAAAATATGCTTTAGATTCCCTCAAAAAGATAGGTATTTCTTATGAAAATATAGAAAACAATATAATTTTTAAGCAAATTTACTCAACATTTTCTCCTCATATTTATAAGCAAATTAGACAACAATTTCAAGATATAATTAAGCAAGAGAACTTACAGAAAACTTATTTTTCCCAGGTATCAGTTTCCACAATAAAAGAAGAGATTGTATAGCGTTTAAACTGACATCCTTATTCTGAGTCAAAGAAATGTTATTATTAACATTATTCCATCATTTATACCCTATTTATTATGAGTTTAGCACTGAGAATAGCTCAAATAATTGATTTAATTACCGAATGGTACGGTAAAATTGTTTACTGGTTAGTGTTGGTAATGATTGGTATTGGCGTATGGAATGTAGTTGGTAGATATATTGGGAGAATAATTGGAGAAAATTTAAGCTCTAATAGTTTAATAGAATTACAATGGTATTTATTCGATTTAATCTTCTTTTTAGGTGCGGCTTATACTCTCAAAAAAGATAGTCATGTAAGAGTAGATATTTTCTATAAAAATTTGTCTTCTAAAGGTAAAGCCTTAGTGAATATTGTCGGAGTTCTATTTTTCTTAATTCCCTTTTGTGGGATGATTATTTATTTTTCTTGGCAATATGTTTTTAATTCATGGCAGATAATGGAAATATCTCCTGATGATGGTGGTTTGCCTCGTTATCCCATTAAAACCATGATTATTATTAGCCCAATTTTATTAATTGTTCAGGGAATTTCTGAGGTGATCAAAAGTTTGGCCATTTTATTAAATCAAACCCCTTCGACTCTTGGGAATTAATTCTAAAAAATTATATTTTAAGCTAACCTCCTGCTCCTGTATCGATAACTACAATAAAGTTCTGGGAAAAGAATTTTAATAAACCCAAGTTAAATCAGTTATAGATAAGCAATTATGGACTCTAAAAAGTCATTACTAATTCCAAGAGATGAATTAAGCCAAGCACAACATTTATGCATTAAGTGTGGGCGTTTTCATGGAACTCAAGAACATTGGGAATTCATGCAAAGCATGCCAGAAGATCCCATTGACATGATTGATGATTTGGCAAAAATGGGACTTTACAAGGAAGAAAGTTTTAAAATCGCTGATGCTCTGAGTTCTGCTGAGTTACGCAAAGAATTATTTTTGAAAATGTCATCAAAAGGAAACCCTAAATCCGAAAAACTAATTAGGGACTTAGCTGATATTGCTGGTGGTTTGGACAATGCCTTTGCTGCGGCATTTGGTTCCAAAGCCGGTCGGTTTTTTGGTGATGCAATTCTTAGTGGTGGTTTTAGTCGTCGTCGGTTTTTACAAAATTTGGCAGTTGGTGCAGCATTAGTTACAGTTGCCAACGCTTGTAGTAGCAGCCCCAATACTCCTGATACTGTTTCTTCTGAAACTCCTGTAGATGTAAGCAATTTAGAAAAAACAGATTTACAAATAGGATTTATTCCTATCACCTGTGCAACTCCTATCATCATGTCTGAACCCCTTGGTTTTTATAAAAAATATGGTTTGAATGCCAAAGTTGTTAAAATGCCTAGTTGGGGTGCAGTAAGAGATTCAGCGATCGCAGGAGAATTAGACGCATATCATATGTTAGCACCGATGCCTATTGCTATGACTTTGGGATTAGGTTCGGCGGCATTTGGAGTCAAACTAGCTAGTATTGAAAACATTAATGGACAAGCAATTACCATTTCCAACAAACACAAAGGAAAAGTAAATGGTCCTGCTGACTTTAAAGGATTTGTACTCGGTGTACCTTTCCCCTATTCGATGCACAATCTCCTCTTACGTTACTACTTAGCAACGGGAGGAATTGATCCTGATAAAGACGTGAAAATTCGTCCTGTGCCCCCACCAGATAGCATCGCTCAATTGGTGGCAGGAGATATTGATGCTTACCTAATGCCCGATCCTTTCAACCAACGGGCCGTCTATGAAGGGGCAGGATTTATCCACAAATTAACTAAAGATATTTGGCCTGGTCATCCCTGTTGTGCTTTTGCCGCTAGCGATCAGTGGATTAACGCTAATCCTAATACTTTCCGAGCTTTAAACAAATCGATTATTGAAGCAGCAGGATACGCTCACCAACCCGCGAACCGTCCTGAAATTGCTAAAGCTATCTCCGAGCGTGCTTTCCTCAATCAGCCTGTAGAAGTGGTAGAAGCTGTTTTAACCGGTAAATTCGATGACGGACTAGGTAACAACCTTGATATACCTGATCGTATTGATTTTGACGCTTATCCTTGGCAAAGTTTCGCTAACTGGATTATGTCTCAATTAGTTCGTTGGGATTTACAAGGAGATGGCAAAGCTAAAGAAATCATTGTCGAAGGTAAATATAACGAACTAGGACAAGAAATTTTCTTGACTGACTTAGCCAGAGAATTAGCCAAAGAAACAGGACAAAATCCTCCAGAGGAAATTTATCGTACTGAAACCCTAGAGTTTGATAGCTTTGATCCAGAAAATCCTACTAGTTATGTTGAAGAACAAATTAAAAAATACGGGGTTTAATTGAGAGTTGTAAATGGAGAAATAGTTTTTCCATGAATTACTGAAATTACTATTTATTATCAACTCTGAAATCTTAGTACCCACTCCATTAATATGGGTGAGACAGCCATTTTTCCGTATTAAGCTTGAATCACAAGCAAAATACTAATACAAATATAGTGAGCAAGCACAATGGCAAATACTTACAATAACAGCTTTAAAATACAGGAATCTCAGGAAAAATTCAGACAATTAATAGATAACGAAAACTTTAAAGCTTTTGCAATTTTCCTACTTTCCCTCGGAATTTTCCTCCTCTGTTGGGAATTGGGTGCAAATGCCAATATTTTTGCCAAAGGAATGCCATCGGCTTCTGTAACCCTCAAAGAATTTTGGTGGTGGATAACTCATCCTTTTTTTGACAATGGACCTAATGATAAAGGTATTGGCTGGAATTTACTAATTAGTTTGAGAAGAGTCGCTATCGGTTATGTAATGGCATCTGTCATTGCCGTCCCTTTAGGTATTATGATCGGTATTTCCAAGGTTGCTTCCAAGGCTTTTAATCCCTATGTGCAACTACTTAAACCAGTCTCCCCTTTAGCATGGCTACCCTTAGGACTTTATATATTTAGAGATTCAGAAAAAACAGGAATCTTCATTATTCTAATCAGTAGCATTTGGCCTACCTTGGTTAACACCGCTTTTGGTGTTGCTAATGTTAGTCCAGATTATTTAGATGTATCAAAAACCCTTGGTGCTTCCAGATTAAGAACTATCTTTAAAGTGATTATTCCTGCCGCACTACCTAATATTATTTCTGGTTTACGCATTAGCATGGGTATCTCGTGGTTAGTAATTGTTGCCGCTGAAATGCTTTTAGGAACAGGATTAGGATATTTTATCTGGAATGAATGGAATAACCTTTACATTCCGAATATCATTGTGGCAATTTTGATTATCGGAATTGTAGGACTCTTATTAGATCAAATCTTTGCTTATTTGGAAAAATTGGTATCTTTTGGAAAGAAATCATCATGACACTATCATCCTCTCAAACTGAATATTTAACTTGTCTCGAAGCTCCAGATAATGTACAACTGTGTCTGAGAAATATTTCTAAAGTGTTTTCTAGTAAACCTAGTTTAATTGGCAGTATTTTTGGTTCTGCGAAATCAGATTTTGTCGCTTTGGAAAATATCAACCTCAACATTGAACACAATACTTTTGTCACTATCATTGGGCCATCAGGATGTGGAAAATCAACATTATTAAATATAATTGCTGGTTTAAGTTTTCCCACCGAAGGTTCAATAATGATGAATAAAGAGCCGATTCGAGGACCAGGACCAGATCGGGGAATGGTCTTTCAAAACTATGCTTTGATGCCTTGGATGACAGTTCATGAAAATATCCGTTTTGCGGTGGAAACTGTTTTTCCGAAAATGTCTCTGACTCAACAAAATCGGGTTGTCAAAGAACATCTTCAATTGGTGGGCTTAGAAGCCGCCGCCAAAAAGCATCCCCATCAACTGTCAGGGGGTATGAGGCAACGAGTCGGTATTGCAAGGGCGTTAGCAATCAACCCTCAAATTCTCTTAATGGATGAACCTTTTGGTGCATTAGATGCTCTGACTCGTGGTTTTCTCCAAGAAGAAATTGAAAGAATTTGGGAGGAACACCGTAAAACCGTAATTATGATTACTCACAGCATTGATGAAGCTCTTTTATTGTCGGATAAAATAGTCATGATGACAAAAGGACCAGCAGCACGTATCGCTCAAATTTTAGATATACCCTTCCCTCGCCCTCGCAACCGCTTAGGGGTTGAGGAACACCCTGATTATCATGGCTTAAAAGTGGAAATGGAACAACATTTATTCAGAGAAACTCGTGCAGTGGAAGAAGCTAGAATCAATAGTTAGACCGATTAAAGAATCTGAGCGTAAATTTCGTTAGTCGAGAAAAAATTAAACAACCTTTGTAATCTTAGGTAAAATTATTTTAGATGATTTGCTGAGAATATTGGTGCGTTACGACTAATAACAAGAGTTGTTTCGAGTTTACTAATAAAGAATCTCTAACACACCCCACAAAAATCCAAGATTATTTTATTACAGAAAAACTATTCAATTTGAAATAAGGAGAAACTATCATGACGATCGCTGAAATTACAACTAAGCTACTTAAAGCTAAAAAAGAAAAAGGCATCACTTTTGAGGATTTAGAAAAAGTTGTCGGCAAAGATGAAACATGGATTGCATCCGTTATCTACCGTCAAGCGAGTGCAGACGAAACAGAGGCAAAAGCAATTGTCACCACTTTGGGTTTACCTAAAGAAATGGCAGAAGAGTTGACGATTCCTCCACTTAAAGGCGGCTTAGAACCACAAATACCCACCGACCCTCTAATTTATCGTTTTTATGAGATTATGCAGGTCTATGGTATGCCTTTGAAGGCTGTAATTCACGAAAAATTTGGGGATGGTATCATGAGTGCGATCGATTTTTCCGTGGAAGTTGATAAAGTGGAAGATCCCAAGGGCGATCGTGTTAAAGTTACTATGTGTGGTAAGTTCTTACCTTATAAAAAGTGGTAATTTTTAGCACATTTTGGGTTGAGGTGGTGGTGAAACAGTAAATTTTCCTAACCTATAAGCTTCTTAATAAAGCGATCGCACTATTATTTGCCCTATCATCTACCATATATAAGGTGCGATCGCCTTGAGAGAAATCATTAGCAATTTTTAAAGCGATAACATAGCTATACTCTGAACGGCTTAAAACTAAACTTTTGTGAGAGCGAAATTAAATATGGTAAAGTCATAGCGATTAATGCCATAAGGTCAGATATCATGCTCAGCAACTGGGAATAGAGTTATTGTATTTACCTTCTTATTCTCCCCATCTGAACTTAATTGAACGTTTATGGAAATTTGCAATGTTAAATTCTTAGCCGTTTAGAGTATATTGTTCCAGTGCCTAATAAATCTAAAACTTGGATTCTAATGCTATTAGATAAAGCATGAAAACCTGTGATAATATTTTCTTGATTATTAATCTGAGTTAATGACATTTTTTAATTAATTGATAGTTGATAATCGCTTATTCTTTGGATGAATAGTATTCACCCCTAAAAACTTATTAATCGTTAACACTTACTTTCGCACGATACAATAATTTATCTTTTTGACGATAGCCAACATAACGTATTTTTACTTGTTTAATGTTTCCGAGAGTTAAATGATTGTGTTCCATCAATTCATGTTCTTGAGGATTATAATCAACTAGATCACCAACCCCACCTATAGGCTCAATTTCCCATGCAGATAACAGTTGATTTAATGGTTGAAGCAAGGGTAATATTCGAGAAGCAGGTAACCCGGGGTTCTTATTAACCACATAAATCAGTGTTGGTAATTGTAACAATAAAGACTCTAAAATAGAGATTGTTTCCTGTTGATATTCAGCGATTAAATTGGAAGTTAAATCTTGATTTTGACTTTGTAAATTTTCTTGATGACTGTCATTAACTGAATCAAAACTACTACTTAAATTATCAATTAAAGTTGTCACGGAAATATTCAAAGCCTTAGCAATTTTTTTTAAGACTCCTAAAGGGATATTATCCAACAAATTATTTTCAAGGCGGTAAAATTGCAATTCTGATACTCGACTTTTTCGACTAAGTTGAAGGTAATCTTGAATTTCTGCTTTAGTCATCAACTCCCGTAAAATTGTCACCGTGTCACTCATCATAACTCCCTAAAATAGTTCTAGAATCTTGGTCGAATTAAGGATAAACTAAAGAATGTTTAAGTAAATTTTATTCCATCATAACCGTTAATCTAAAATCAATTTAAGTAACCTAATCACTGAATCTAAATTGTAGTAATGACAGAATCTAGTCAATCTCCTAAAATTCCTATCCGAGAATTTGTTGGGACAAAGCAATCTAATTTATTTCAGACTCTCAAACAACCACAGTTTACAGGAGAGTTGATATTTGGTTCGGCAAAAGGTGAACAATGGACCTTTTATCTTTATCTGGGTCGAATAATCTATGCCACTGGAGGAAGACATCCTGTAAGAAGATGGACAAGAAATATAACTAGATTTGCCCCGGCGTTGATTACTTATTTACCGTCAATTGATACTAATCTGTTTCAACAAGATAGTTTTCAGAAATGTTGGGAATATGAATTATTAAACTATTGGTTACAAAATCAGGAAGTTACTAGACAACAACTAAATCAAATTATCCGTTCTATGGTTATAGAAATTTTATTTGATGTTACTCAGGCTATGGAGATTGTCTTTCAGTTGAAGATGTCTCAATCTTTCTCCACTCAATTAGTATTTATTGATGCCGATCAGGTTATTGTAGAAGCATGGCAAGGATGGCAACAATGGCAAGGTGCAAAATTAGCTGATCGTTTTCCCAATGATTGTCCTTTTATTCGACAACCAGATCAACTTAAACAACGTACTTCGCCGAAAACTTCTCAAATGATGATTAAGTTGTTTAATGGGAAAAATACTTTGCGGGATTTGAGCTTACAGTTAAACCAAGATATTGTGAAAATGACAAAATTGATGTTACCTTATATTCAATTAGGTTTGATTGATTTTATTTCTGTGCCTGATTTACCTATACCTATCGATTTTCACGAAAATAATCATTAAATTACTGATGATTATTCATGCTAAGCTAAATATTACAAATATTGATTATTAGAAAAATTAAAGACTTATCAACTATGGAAACGGAAGGTTTTTGGGAAAATGTGTTGCGTTATCCTCGCTACATGGTGAGTTTGATTTTAGGAATATTCTTTTTTTTGTGGGAACAAATTAAACCGTTGTTTAAAAATCCCTTAACAGCCACTGCTGTATGTGGGTTACTGATCGGTAGTTTTTTGTTTCTCTACTTCACTCTCAAAGCCATGTTGGGGATTAATCCAGTCTCATAAAGATTCCATAAAAATATAGTCAAATAATATAGTCAAATATTTCGAGAAAAAGGATAAATATCGGAACTCATTATTACTCATTGGGGCGTTTATTACGGAAAAATAATGGCAAATAGTCGTCGTGTGGAAAAAGTATCATCCTTAATTAAAAGAGAAATCAGTCAAATGTTGATTAGTGAAATTAAAGATGACAGAGTGGGGGCGGGTATGGTTAGTATTACTGAAGTAGAGATTTCAGGAGATTTGCAACACGCAAAAGTTTTTGTTAGTATTTACGGCACAGATAGTGCTAAACACGAAACTATGGAAGGCTTAAAAGCCTGTACCTCATTTGTAAGAAGAAGTTTGGGCAAAAGAATCAGTCTGCGTCATACTCCAGAAATTCGCTTTGTGGAAGATTCTTCATTAGAAAAAGGGGATAACCTGATTAATTTAATCAACCGTATAACTCCCAAAGAGAACCCTTCGACGGAAGAAGAATAATTGGTGTTCAACATCCCCAACAATTAAAATCAATTTGAAGTAAAGCACAGTTAATCTGAAAGAACCTTTTATTTTTACAAAACCTTAAAAACTCACTAGACGACTGCGCAAGGTTTCTAAACCTAGACGTTTTTGTGCCGAAATAAACACCCCTTGGGGATAATTTTTTTTAGCGATTTCTAACTGGTCACTATCGGCTTTGTCTATCTTATTGAATACGATTAACGACCTATTCGGTGCTAAAGGCATATCGGCTAAAATCGTCTTCACCGAATTAATGTGACTTTCCCATGTGGGGTGCGATAAATCGACCACGTGCAACATGGCATCGGCTTCTGTTACTTCCTCTAATGTCGCCCGAAAAGAATCTACTAATTGAGGGGGTAATTCATGGATAAAACCCACGGTATCCGTCAATAAAATTGTGCGAGACTCTCCTGTATTATCGGTGATAGTTAGTCTTCTTGTAGTGGGATCTAAGGTTGCAAAAAGTTGATCGGCGGTGTAAACTTCCGCGTTAGTAAGGGCATTAATTAAAGTGGATTTTCCCGCATTAGTATAACCCACGATCGCCACCGAAGGAATTTCTTGTTTTTGTCGTTGTTGTCTCAATCTGGATCGATGAGATTGTAACTGATTAACTTCTTGCTGAAGTCTGTTAATGCGTTTTTGGATTGCCCGTCTTTCTGTTTCCAGTTTAGTCTCCCCGGGTCCTCTTGTACCAATACCACCTCCTAACTTTGACATAGCTAATCCTCTACCGGTCAAACGAGGTAGCATATATTCTAACTGAGCCAATTCTACTTGTAATTTACCCGCTCCCGATTGTGCCCGTTGAGCAAATATATCCAAAATTACCTCTGTACGATCGACAACTCTAACACCGAATTGTAACTCTAAATTACGCACTTGACCAGGGGACAATTCTCGATCGAATACCACTAAATTCGCACCTGAAGTTTGTACCTGTAAAGCAATTTCTTCCACTTTTCCCGCACCTACCAAGGTTTGTGGGTGAGGCCTAGAGCGTTTTTGCTCAATGGTAGCCAAGACCTTTCCACCGGCACTATCCACCAATAAAGCTAACTCTTGTAAACTATCCTCAAATTTTTGCTCCGTCATATTTGCCGTCATCAACCCCACCAATAAGACCCTATCCTCTTGGGAGGAAACATCCTGGGCGATAAATTCTCGACTAAATTCCGTTTCCAAACTGTCCACCAAATCCAGAAAATCCTGCTCGGCGATGTCCTCGATTTCTTGTGGTAGGGACACTTCCCAATAGGCTTCATTCTCCTGAACCGGCAATAAATGGGCTACATAAGTGTCCTCAATAAAACCCCTTGCTCCCCCTCCTTTACGGATAACGCCGCTTCCCGTTAAAGTAAGCAGCACCAGAGCGTCTAATCTCTGCCGTGCCATCGCCGTTAAACAAGCCTCACTGGGGGGAGAAGATTTTAATGAGGTAGCTAAACAACGAATGCCGGATAGTCTTTCCATACCATAACGGGGCAATTCTAAAGGAGGAATTTGAGTTTGACGGGGAGTCCCAACTCCCACCCTAATCACTTGTCCTCGGCGGTTTAAATACACGCACACGGGCTGCTTAAGGTCAGTACTAATAGCGGCGATTCTTTCGGCAAATTCTGTAGTGGTCAGGCGATCGCTTCTGATACGTTGATAATAAAGTTTTTGTAACTGTTTAAGTTGACTAGGCTTTAAACCTTGAAGATTACCGTAAATATTTTCAGTGGTCATTCATAATCGTTGATGGTTGATAGTAAAAAAAGGGAACAGGAAACAGGGAACAGACAAAAGTAAACGTTTTTTGTAGTCTCCTAATCTCCCAGTGTCCCTTATCCATTGTCAATTGTTCATTGTTAAAATTAGGCTTCGCTTTCGATTTGTAAGAATAATAATCCCATAACCACCGCGGGCATAACTAAACCAACAGCAGGTACTAAAATCATCGGTAAAAAAGAAGCGGCGTATTCTCCAAGCATGATTGATATGTTCCTATACTAAAAAATAAAATTAACCTAGAAGGATATTACTGCGAACCTTGACCAAAAAAGATTAAATATAAAGATTCTTAACAAAAAAATTCTCTCTGAGTCCGATCAAGTTAAAGTTAAGCTACAAATAGTCAATTATTTGATCAAAATTTTAAGGAAATTACATAGAAGTCAATGAGTATGGATGTAATTCAATCAGGTGGCGATCCTCAAGTAGGAAATCTCTCTACTCCCGTAAACGGATCTGCTTTTACTAAAGCCTTTATCAACGCTTTACCCGCATACCGCCAGGGTTTATCTCCGAATCGTCGTGGATTAGAAGTGGGCATGGCACACGGTTATTTATTATACGGACCTTTCGCAGTATTAGGACCTCTCCGTTTATCGGAATATGGACCTACAGCTGGTTTATTAGCAACTATTGGTTTAGTTTCTATTCTGACCATTTGTTTATCTATCTATGGTGCTGTAGGCGTTGGCAAACCAAGTGAAACTCTTACTACTCCTAATGTACCGATGGACTTAGCTACCAAAGAAGGTTGGAGCGAATTTGCCGGTGGTTTCTTATTAGGTGCTTGTGGTGGTGCTTTCTTTGCCTTTTTCCTATGCGAAACTCCCCTCTTAAAACCTTTAATTCAAGTTGCTGGGGGTGTTTAGTCATCATAATCACTGAGGTTATGTAGCTAAACAAGATTTTATAGTTTCAGCCATCAGTGGGAAAGGAAATGCTAAGGGTTTTGGACCTGGAGTGCGTAATATCCCATAGTAATTAATCATAGACAAATTAACAATAAACAATGATCGGGGTGGGCAGTGCTCACCCTTTTTATTGTTGGAGGGCGAAGAATCTCAGAGAAATGACATATATATAAAGTCTATTAATTAATCGGATACTCTGTTGTTAATTATTAATTGTTAATTGTTAATTGTTAATTATAATTGACTATTTATGACGTAAAAATTCGTAAAGATCTATATACTTTTGACCCGGATTTTTCCAAGAATAATCATAACTCATCCCTTGTTTTTGCAATTTCTCAAACTCTTTAGGGGAATGATGCCATAATCCAATTGCCCGTTCCAATGCAGATTCTAAGGCATGGTGATCTGTTTGATAGAAGACAAATCCGTTTCTTTCCTCCTCATCATGATTTTGATCATGATCTTTATCGAAAACCGTATCTATTAAACCGCCCACCCCACGGACCACGGGTACAGTACCGTACTTTAAACCAATCATTTGAGTTAGACCACAGGGTTCATAATCACTAGGTACTACAATAATATCGGCTCCAGCGTAAATTAAATGGGCTAACTCTTCATTAAAGCCTAATTCCAAGTGACAATCAGGGTTATTATTGAGATTGTATTTTTCATGCCAAAACCAGTTATTAATAGAGGGTTCTGTCGCCGATCCTAAGAGAACAAATTGGGCGTTATGATGAAGACAATAGTATAAGGCATGATGGACTAACTGGACTCCTTTTTGATAGTCTAGTCTGCCAATGTAGGCAACGATGGGTTTTTGATCGTCTTTTAATAAGAGTCTTTCTCTTAAGGCTTGTTTATTTTTGTCCTTTCCACTAATATCATCGATGTTGTAATGGTAAGGGGTAAAAGTATCTACATCAGGATTCCAGATATTATAATCGATACCATTGAGAATACCGCTAAATTTATAGTTATGAAGTTCTAAAGTATGACCCAAACCATAACTAACACCGCTATATCTTGCTTCCCAAGCATGGTGAGGAGAAACAGTATTAACATGGTTGGAATAAACAATACCCCCTTTCATCATATTGAGAGCAAAAGGATTAAAATTGTCTCTTAAGTGATCGTAACTGTAATAGTAAGGATCATTATTTAATCCCGTAGCCCATAAAACTTCAGAACCACAAATTCCTTGATGTTTAAAGTTATGGATTGTAAAACAAGCCCGTTGATTAGCCATACCATGCCACTTATACATTTCATATAACATAACTGGTACTAAAGCCGTTTGCCAATCATGACAGTGGATAATATCAGGGCGCTTATTGGTTATGAAAAGAAACTCTAAAGCCGCTTTCGAGAAAAAAGCAAACCTCATATTGTCATCATTTTGGCCATAGTAACAGCCTCGATTAAAGAAATTGTCCCCTGAATGGGGTTGAATAAAGAAACAGAGTCTACCATGTACCCAACCACAAAAAACGGAACAATGAATAACACCACCGTACCAAGGTACATATAAATCTTTATAGGCATCATGTAAACCCCAAATGTGATCGTAACGCATACAATCATACATAGGTAAAATGATTTCTACACTATGACCTCGATTTTCGATTTCTCTGCTTAACCCATAGACTACATCCCCTAATCCCCCTGCTTTGATTACAGGTGCGCACTCTGAAGCAATATGAACAATATACATAGAGAGCTTTTACCTCTTAGTTTTTCTTTGCAAATTGATACATTTTATATCAAAACTTCGTGATTTTATAAATAAATGTAAATATTTGTTTGGGATATATAAAAAAAATACAAGAGAACAGGTGGATACGGAAGGATAGAATCTGGAAGAATGGAAAACCAAAAGAAAATTAACTGTTAATTATTAATTGTTCATTGTTATAGTATTTGATGTTATGTTTATTGATTATTATTTATGAATCCTAGTTTACAAGTTGGCGATATTGTTCTTACCCCAGAAAATATCTTCCCTCTATTAGCTGAAAAACAAATGATCTCCCTTCTAGCAAAAGAAATTATTTTAGATCAGGCCATCGCAGAAATTCAATGTACCCCAGAAGAAACAGCCATGGCGGAACAAAAGTTTTTCACGCAAATGCAACTCAATCCCAATGAACCGCAAAAGTTACAAATATGGCTAGAAAGAAACTATTTGACGAGGGGACAATTACAGCAAATAATTTTAAGAGGCATCAAACTGGAAAAATATAAAGAACAAACTTGGGGTAATGAAATCGAGTCTTACTATTTAAAAAGAAAGAGGCAACTAGACAAAATAATTTATTCTCTAATCAGAACAAAAAACCCTGGACAGGCACAAGAATTATATTTTCGTATCAGTGAAGGAGAAAAAGAATTTGCTGAGTTAGCAAGACAACATTCTCAAGGTGCGGAAGCTGAAACTGGCGGATTAATTGGACCCGTAGAATTAACAGTCCCTCATCCCGAAATAGCTCAAAAACTTATGACGTCTCAACCAGGGCAAGTATTACCGCCCATGAGAATCGGTGAATGGATTGTTATTTTAAGGTTAGAAAAGTATTTAGCCGCCCAATTAGATCAAAATATGAAAAGAAGATTACTCGATGAGTTATTCAATACATGGTTGAATGAAAACATCCAAAAAGAAGTAAAATTCAACATTCCGGGAGAAACAGTGAAGGAAAATATATAAAGGGGTTCATATTAAACTGGAATTAAATCTAAAATTAACTATTGTTTTTGAATAAGTACTTAATATGAATTCTAAGTTAGGAGTTCTGACAACAGCACTATATATTTTAGATTTAAAGTTATAATTGACCATATTTATTTGAATTAGAATCATTATTTTATTGACGATCAAAATAGCTTAAAAATTATCAATCATGGTCTATACAGTTAGTTCTGTAGGGGAATTTCTCTCTACGGTTACACCTTTTAAACAACTACCACAAACTACCATTCAAGAAATATCTCAGCATTTTCAACCCCTCAAGTATGAAATGGGGCAAATTATGCTTATTAAAGAAAAAATTCCTCCTTATATTGCCATTATCTATGAGGGACAAGCCCGTTGTATTGCTTATGACCCTCGAAATAGTCTGCCCGTAAGTTTACAATTGCTTAGTAATGGTAATGTTATCGGTTGGGAAGGTTTAATTCGAGGTTTTCCTTGTGAAACGGCGATCGCATCAACGGAGGTAATAGCTTTAACCCTAGACAGAGAAAAATTTTTAGAATTGGTCAATCAAAACCCATCGGTTAAAGAATATTATCAGAATCAGGCAGGTTTAATCGAAGTCTTTGATTTATTAGGTTATCAACTCACCCACCGCGCCACTGGGGAAGGAAATCTCAAAGAATTAGCCAAACAAGCCATTGAGAATGCTCAAGTCTATAATTTATCTTCAGGTAAAGAAAAAAAACTACCACCACCCCCAGAAAATCAAATTTGGGTATTAAGTAGCGGTACCATCAAAAACCTCGAAATAGGCTCAGAAATACTGTTAGACAGTAGTTTAACCCTTGAAACTGACTGCCGTTTTGTTTCCCTACAATTACCTGAACATCAAGAAATACACCAATCCGAAAATGCCTTCACAACCATTGAACAAGAGGAAATAGAGGATGTTTGGTCCGAAGATTCTTCCTCAAAAAATGATCCCATTCCCACCGTTACGCCATCGGTGTTGATGGATAGGGAAGAAATTCCCGTAGCCGATCCGACAATATTGCAGCGACAACCCAATTCTTTAGGCATCGAAAGTAAAAAACCTCTGAAAAATTATCCTTTTTTTGGTGGTAACACGGAGGCCGATGTTGGTATTGCTTGTATGCGCATGTTAAGTAAATACTATAAAATGCCCTACAGGGGGGAAGTATTAGTTCGGATTATCAAAGAACAAGTCCAACGAAATGGACGTTTATCCCTCGATATTTGTGGGGCAATTACAGAATTAATCGGCTTAAATGCTCAATTGATAGGAGTACCTGCTGGGGCCTTTGGACGTTTAGAAGGACCTTTTTTAACTAAATTGTCCGATTCTTTAGTTATTGTCTATGCAACCAGTGATAAAACCGTTGTCGTGGCAGATCCGACCCTTTCAGGAGTAAAAGAATATCAAACTAACGACTTTCTAGAAATCTGGGGACAAGAAGGAAAAGTTTTACTACTCAAGCAAACTAAAGAAACCCCCCAGGAAAAATTTGGTTTAAGTTGGTTTGTTCCCTCTTTAATTAAATATAAGTGGATGTTGATAGAAGTATTCATTGCTTCTTTCTTCGTACAACTGTTCGCCCTTGCCAATCCTTTAATGATTCAAATTATCATTGATAAGGTAATTGTGCAAAATAGTCCTGATACTTTGCAAGTTTTGGGAATCTTCTTAGTAGTTTTAGCGGTATTTGAAGCTATTTTAAGTACTTTGCGGACATATTCCTTTGTGGATACCACCAACCGCATTGACATGGCTTTGGGTTCAGATATTATCGACCACCTTTTGCGACTACCCCTTAGATATTTTGAAAAGCGTCCTGTAGGGGAAATTTCTACCCGTATTAATGAGTTAGAAAATATTAGATCATTTTTGACGGGGACTGCTTTAACCGTGGTTTTAGATGCCATTTTCTCCGTTATTTATATTGTGGTCATGTTCGTTTATAGCCCCTTATTAACCTTTGTGGCTTTGGGTATTATCCCTATCTTTGTGATTTTGACCCTAGTTTTTTCTCCCCTTATCCGTCGTCAATTACGAGCAAAAGCCGAACGTAACGCCGAAACTCAATCCCACCTGGTGGAAATTATGACAGGGATTCAAACAGTCAAAGCCCAAAATATCGAACTAAGATCCCGTTGGGAGTGGCAAGAGCGTTATGCTAAATATGTGGGTACGGGATTCAGAACCGTTATTACTCAAACTTTAGCCGGTTCGGCTAGTAACTTTCTCAACAAATTATCCCAACTTTTAGTATTGTGGGTTGGGGCTTATCTAGTATTACAAGGAGACTTAACTTTAGGGCAATTAATCGCTTTCCGTATTATCTCTGGTTATGTAACTTCACCTATTTTACGCCTTGCCCAATTATGGCAAAATTTCCAACAAACAGCCCTTTCTCTCGAACGTTTAGCGGATATTGTGGATCATCCTCAAGAAGCGGAAGAAGATCGGGATAATATTCCAATGCCCTTGATTCAAGGTACGTTGAAATATGATAACGTCTGTTTTCGTTTTAAACCCCATGGTCCTTTACAATTAAATAACGTTAGTCTCGAGTTTGCTGCGGGTACATTCGTGGGTATTGTGGGGGAAAGTGGTGCTGGTAAAAGTACCATGACAAAGCTAATTTCTCGATTATATGAGCCTGAATCCGGACGTATCTTGATTGATGGTTATGACGTTAATAGAGTAGAGTTATATTCTTTACGAAGACAGATTGGGGTAGTACCTCAAGAAAGTCTATTATTTGATGGCACTATTTTAGAAAACATCGCCTTAACTAATCCTGATGCCACCACCGAAGAAATTATCGAGGCGGCTCAAATAGCCGTTGCTCATGACTTTATCATGAATTTACCCAATGGTTATAACACCAGAGTCGGGGAAAGGGGTGCTTCTTTATCTGGGGGACAAAGACAACGAATTGCTATCGCTCGTTCTGTGTTACAAAATCCGAGAATGTTAATCTTGGATGAGGCCACCAGTGCTTTAGACTACAACACCGAGGCTCAAGTATGCCAAAACTTAATTCATGCTTTTCACGATCGCACGGTATTATTTATTACTCACCGCTTAGGCACTATTCAGAATGCAGATATAATTGTAGTTATGGATAGTGGTTCTGTGGTGGAAACGGGTACTCATAGTCAATTGATGGCTATGAAAGGACGTTATTTTTACCTCTATCAACAGCAGCAAAAATCAAATAAAAATTAAATTCCACTCCTAAATCCCTAATTTTGGGGACTTGATTTTCTTATTCCCTCAAATTTGAGGACTAGGACACAAATTATCCATCATCCATTATCCATTAAAATTTATGACTAACGGTAACGGTAACAATCCCACAAAAATAGATACCTTATTACAGAAAAATTCTGCTGATACTAACAGTAAAAATCAAATTGAAGAGTCGAAAATTAACCTAGATACTTCTGATTTTGAAAAAGACGTCATACTCAAACAATCTCCCATCTGGTCACGGACTATGGCATGGAGTATTATGGGCGTGACGGTATTTGCCGTTGCTTGGGCTGCCATCGCCAAAATAGAGCAAGTTGTAACCGCAAGAGGACAATTGAAACCGAAAACCACTGTTCAGGAAATTCAAGCCCCATTGAATGGGGTGGTGCGGGAAGTTAACGTGGAAGATGGACAACGTATCGAAAAAGGAGATTCTCTTTTAATATTCGATTCGGAAGCAACGGAAGCACAATTACAATCTCTGGAAAAAATCAGAAACTCTTTAGTTCAAGAAAACAAATTTTATCGTACTTTAATTAATTCTTTGTTAAGTCCTTCAGAAATACAACAGGCTATTAGAAAGTTAGAATTGCCTCCAGAAATACAAGCCTTGGCCTTAAATAGAGCCGAATTGGTAGCAGAAAATCAATTATATCAGATACAATTATCTGAAGGTACTGGTAAGATTGGGGATCTCAAACCCGAGCAAATTTCGAGACTACAAGCGGCTTTTTCCGAATTAAATTCCCGTTCTGGTGCAGCAAAATTAGAGGCTCAACAATTAGAAAAACAACTTACTCAAACTGAAGTTAGATTAGCTGATGCTCAAAAACAAGTAATTAATGATCGCAAAGTTTTAAGAGAAATCGAAAATCGTAACGAAAAATCGATCGTTGAAGCGGAAGAAAGTTTGAGGATCGATCAAGAAATTCTCGATAGTATCAAACCGCTATCGGAAGAAGGTGCATTAGCCAAAATTCAAATTGAGCGACAAAAACAACAAGTACAAGATAGAAAGACAGATTTAGTCGATCGCAAAGCCAATGGTAAAATTGAGTTTGAAAACCAAAAGCAACAAGTAGAAACTCGTTTAGCGGAAATTCGACAATTAGAAGAAGAAAAGGCTCGTTTGCGTCTTAATATCAATCAAGCAGAAGAACAATTTAAAAATACTCTTGCTATTACAGAAAAAGATGTGCGCGATCGCATGGCAGTCAACAGTCAACGTATTGCAGAGTTAGACAGTCAAATTAATAAAGTCATTGTCGATAATGAAAAACGTATCGCCGAAACTAACAGTCAGATCAGTAGTGCGAAACAAACCATTAAATATCAAGAATTAAAAGCCCCGGTATCCGGTGTCGTGTTTGACTTACAAGCAGGCCCCGGATTTGTGCCTAAAACAGGACAATCAGAAGCATTACTAAAAATTGTACCGGATCCCGGTCCTGATAATCCTTTAATAGCTGAAGTCTATGTTACTAACCAAGATATAGGTTTTGTACAACTAGGACAAGATAGTGATGTCAGAATCGATTCTTTTCCCTACAGTGAATTTGGGGATATAAAGGGCAAGGTTTATTTTGTAGGGTCAGATGCACTACCCCCCGATCAAATTTATAACTTCTATCGTTTCCCCGTGAAAATAGAATTAGATGCCCAAGAATTAGTCATCAGAGGCGAACCCGTCGTCTTACAATCAGGGATGTCCGTGAGTGTCAACATCAAAGTCAAAGAAAATCGTACGGTGTTGAGTCTATTTACAGAACTATTCACCAAGAAAGTGGAAAGTTTGAAACAAGTACGTTAAAGAAGGCAGTCTCCATGAAAAAAAAATTTTCACCATCGGAGATGAAAGTTGGCACTTTCAAGTCAGGAGGCAGAAGGCAGCTTACAAGGGTAGGTTTTTTATAATTGGGTGTTGACAAGACAAGGAGGACAAGCGGTCAGACCCCGCGACGACGACAGTCGCAAGGGAATGCTGACCAAGAGAGGAAGGAAAGTAGACAAGGGAGTGAAAAGCCTATTCTTTGGTTGAGGAATCTTCCCCATCTTCCCCCTCTCTTGGATTTAAGAAAGAAACCACCTTCGGGATGAGATTATTTATTTTCACAAATTCTTGAAGAGGTCCTCATTCAACCATCGAAATCCATTTCATCATCAGGAGAATTAAGAGATTGAGAAGTATATAAATCTTCTAATTTTTGATTACTAACTTTACGAGAAACCCGACGGTATTTTTTAGCTTCTAATTTTGGTTCATTATATTTTTTCCCGGAGGCTTTTATTTTCGTCTTCAGTGTTGATTCTTCTTCTCGTTTATGGAGAATTTTTTCTGAGTAGGCGATCGCTTCTTCTAAAAATTTGAGGTAATATTGATAACGTTCCCATTCTCCTTTAACGGCACAACCAGGCTCATCTTTATGAATACAATTATGAAATTTACAGGTATTTTCTGCCAATCTTGATCTAGCTTCGGGAAAAAAGTTAATTAGAGATTCAGAGGAAAAATTAAAATTCGGTTGGTTGAAACCCGGACTGTCAGCGATAAAACCACCTTCTATAAGTTCAAATAATTCTACATGACGGGTGGTATGACGACCCTTATGTAGCTTACCCGAAACTGCACCGATACGAATATCTAATTTAGGTATCAATAAAGAGGCTAAACTCGACTTACCGACACCGCTAGGACCCGCTAAAATCGTAATCTTATGCTGTAAAATTTCTTTTAGTTCTTCGACCCCCTCCCCAGTATTAACACTAAAAAAATGGCCTTCATAGCCCCAGTTTTTGAGCCTTGTTTGCCACGCTTCTTTCTCATGGAGGGCAATTAGGTCTGCTTTATTCAACCCCAATAATAGCCTTAAATTTGTGGATTCTGCCTTGACTAAAAAACGGCTTAGTTGTACAGGATCTAATGTAGGTTCTTCTAAGGCAAATACTAATAAAATTTGTTCGGCGTTGGCTATGGGGGGGCGTTCTAACTTCGTCTTTCTGGGTAACACTTCAGCGATCGCACCCCGTTCAAACTCCCTAGATTTAACCATAACTCGATCCCCTACTAAGACCAATTGTCCAATCTTTTTTAACCGCGTAGGTCTTGTACACAAAAGAGATTCTTGTTGAGAATCTAAGCGCACTTGATAAAAATTAGCTTGGGCAGCGATAACCGTACCTGTAAATAACTCAGGTTCTTCGGGAGAAGACCATTGCGGTGTAACCATAATCGAAACTAAGCCCGAACCGACAGACTAAAGAAACCCCCTTGATCCTCTATTCCTTCTATCATGTAACCTTCCATACTTAAGCTATTCGGTACTTGTTCGATGGGTTCGCCTGCATCTAACCAAATTTCGAGCAACTCTCCTGACGACATTTTTTTTAGTTGTAACTTACTGCGGACAAAATTAATGGGGCAGGGTGTGCCTCTTAAGTCTAGTTTTTGATTCATAAAATAGAATAAAAGAAAATTAATTGTCAATTGCTAATTACTAATTATTTATGATGAAATATACTTTCGAAGAATCCTTCAAAGCCTCTTTTAGAAGTATGTTCTCCTTTTATTTGAGCCAGTTTTTCCAATAATTCTCGTTCTTCAGAATTAATTTTATTAGGAATTTCTACTTTTATTGTTAATAAGTGATCCCCACGACTGACAGAATTACCAAGTTTAGGCACACCTTTATCCTCTAAAGTCATCACTGTATTTGGTTGTAATCCAGAAGGGATGATAATTTCATGATCGCCATCAATGGTGGGAACTTTCAAACGGCAACCGAGAATTGCTTGTAAATAGCTAATACTAATTTCTGACAAAATATTGTTGCCTTCCCGCTTGAAATGGGAATCAGTCTCTACGGATAAGTAAACATATAAATCCCCAGCAGGACCCCCACGAGTACCAGCGTCACCCTCACCACTCACTCTTAAACGTGTGCCAGTGTCAACTCCGGCCGGAATCGTAATTTTGAGCTTTTTATTAACCTGTTTTCTACCTTGACCAGCACAAGAATCGCATTTTTCCTCAATAATTTGCCCTTCACCGTTACAGGTAGGACAAGTTGAAACTTGAGCAAAACTACCAAAAGGAGTTCTCGTAGCCCTTCGTACTTGACCAGTTCCGCCACAGGTACTACAAGTTTTCGGAGCGCTTCCATTTTTAGCACCACTACCGTTACAGGTTTGACAGGTTTCTAGGTGGGGAATTTTAATCTCTTTTTCACCGCCAAAAACTGCCTCTCGGAATTTTAATCTCAAATCGAGACGTAAGTCATCCCCCCTTGTGGGACCGCGACGACGAGTGCTGGTACTTGTGCCGCCTCCGAAACCACCGCCGAAAAAAGTCTCAAAAATATCAGCAAATCCGCCCATATCTGTAGGATCAAAACCTACACCTCCGGATCCTGCCCCAGAAACCCCTGCTTCCCCAAAGCGATCGTAACGAGCCTTTGTTTCAGGTTCGGATAACACTTCATAGGCACGATTAATTTCTTTGAAACGTTCTTCAGCATTCGGATCTTTATTGACATCAGGGTGATATTTCCGTGCCATTTTACGGTAGGCCGATTTTAAATCGTCCTTTGTTGCTGTACGGGGAACGCCCAATATTTCGTAGTAGTCACCTGGCATATTACTTGTTGATATTTCTTTTACTAATCTGCTCTATACACTATCACTAATAATTCTAGTTCATAACTTAACATTATTTTACCTAAATCTGACGGCTATCAAAGATTTTTCTCAACATCAAAGAATCACACAATTCATAGACAAAGTGATGTAAGAGAACTATTGCCTTTCTCAAAGGAAAGACTTTAAAGTGTTGCCATCCGTTTGAAAGTAACAGAACTATCTAAAAGTTCCTGATAGTTACCTTGTGATACCACTTGACCTTGACTTAATTCAAAAATACGATGGCACTTCTCTACGGTGCTCAATCGATGGGCAATCAAAATAATAGTGAACTGATGACTCAAACTTTCGATGGCAGCCATGACCTCCTTCTCGGTGGCATTGTCCAAGGCACTGGTAGCCTCATCAAATACAATCACAGAGGCATTACCATAAAGAGCTCTAGCAATACCAATCCGTTGTTTTTGCCCACCACTGAGACGAATACCCCTCTCCCCCACATAGGTCTCATATTTAGCTGGTAAGCCCTCGATAAATTCCTCAATCTGAGCAAGTCGAGCAGCTTTTCGTACCTGTTCAAAATCAATCTGCTGGGAAGGAATACCAAAAGCAATATTATCGGCAATACTACCATCACTCAGAAAAATAGACTGAGGTACATGGGCGATATTTTTCTGCCATTGGTATAAACGCTCATCCCCTTCTAAGGGTAAATCATCAACTAGAATGCGGCCCTTTTGGGGTTGCAGAAGACCTAAAATTAAATCTGCCGTGGTACTTTTACCACTGCCCGTACTGCCCACAAAAGCCACCGTTGTCTTAGCGGCGATGGTTAGATTGAGATCCTGTAATACCCAGTCCGTATCTTCTCCATAGCGAAACCAGATCCCGTCTAATCGTATTTCTTTCTCTAACGGTAAAGGCGTTGTTACCGAATCAGTGTGAACTAGGGTTTTTACGGGACGTTGTAATGCCACTAAAACCCTGGTCAAAGAGGCTCTGGATCCCTGAACTTTAGCTACACAAGAAAACAGTTCTTGCAAGGCAGGTAATAGCCTTTTCGCCCCCAAGGCAAGACTTCCTAAAATAGGAATTGCTTGACTAAAATCTCCATTTCTACCTAAAATAAGAGCCAGTAGGGCGATAGAAGATAAAGCTATTGCTTCCAGAACGAAGGTGGGGGACTGAGAAATCACGGCATTAGTAGCTGTTGCCTGTCTCAGGGCATTTTCTGACTTCCAATAGCTTTTCTCAAAAAAGTCTTGACTGTGGCTTAATAGTACATCCCTAATGCCACCTATAGCCTCTTGCACCGTTTTAATTCTTCGTTTTCCCGCTTGAGAAATTATTTTACTGTTTCGTTTGAGTAAATTTTCCCGGGTACGATAAATGATAGTGTAACAACTACCCAAAAAAACTGCGGCAATAAGGGCTATTTTCGCATCAATCAAGAAAAGTGCTCCGATCAAAGATGGCACTAGGAAAGCATTATTCACAAACGTTATCGTAGGCATCAAAATCTGACTTGTTAGTTTTCCAGTGTCTCCTGTCACCGTCTGCATTAAATCACTGGAGTTGTGCATAACATGAAAGCTATAAGGTTGTCGTAGGGTTTTCATATAAATTTGATTGCTCACATCTGCTCCCAAGGCAGCCGCGAAACGAGTGCGAACATTCAATGTCAATAAACGCAACCCATTAGCCAAAAAGATGGCGATGACAAACCCCACCGCTAGTGATGTTATTAACTGTTTAGGCGTACCTATTTGGAAAAGAGCAAAAATAGATTGTAATCGAGGATTATTTAACAACCTTTCTGGATTACTTATGGCACTCAGAAAGGGAAAAATTGCCCCCAAACTAATCATTTCACTCAGGGAAGACAATAACATCAGGATAATAAGTAACCCGAATTGAACTCGACGACGATGACTTAAGTAACTAAATAAATCTTTTAGCTCCTTAACTAGTGAGTCAGTCTTATTGTTATTTTTTTTATTGTTTATTGTTTGCATAAAATTAGTAGTATAGTACGACAAAAAGTAGGGATTTAACTTTCGACAAAGATCATCTTTTTAGTTATGATGTTCTGAGGGTGAGAGTTTTTTTATCATTGTTATTGCCCCTTGATCGAGGGATTATTCCTTATCTTCACCAGTATATTCAAAATTTAGTCCCAGAATGCACAGAGTATATCAAGTTTTTGTAAAGATATTGATCAATTTCCCCATTATTTGTCATTCGTCTTCCCCAAGAATTTAGATGCCCAAGAGCTTACTTATTGATCATTGCCAATGGTGCTGATATATTGTTATTAAATCAATTAATCTAGAAAAAATATGTCCGCACCCTTTACCCCTCAAGAAATTGCCGCCGAAGGCATTAAACCCGCAGAGTATGAGGAAATCGTCAAAAGATTAGGCAGACATCCCAACAAGGCAGAGTTAGGAATGTTTGGGGTAATGTGGTCAGAACATTGTTGTTATAAAAATTCAAAACCTTTACTATCCCAGTTTCCCACCGAAGGCGATCGCATTTTAGTAGGACCGGGGGAAAATGCCGGAGTTGTGGATTTTGGCAACGGTTTAAGGGTAGCTTTCAAGATAGAATCCCATAATCATCCTAGTGCCATCGAACCCTTCCAGGGTGCCGCCACAGGAGTAGGGGGAATTTTAAGAGATATATTTACTATGGGGGCACGTCCCATCGCTATTTTAAACTCTTTGCGCTTTGGAAATTTAGATAATCCTCAAACCCGAAGAATTTTTAAGGGAGTTGTAGAAGGAATATCACATTATGGTAATTGCGTAGGCGTACCCACTGTCGGTGGGGAGGTTTATTTTAACTCCGCTTATAGTGGAAATCCCCTTGTTAATGCTATGGCGATCGGACTTATGGAAACTGATGACATAGTTAAATCAGGGGCATCAGGTATTGGTAACCCTGTATTATACGTTGGTTCCACTACCGGTAGGGATGGCATGGGAGGTGCGAGTTTTGCCAGTGCGGAATTAACCCATGAATCCATAGATGACCGCCCTGCAGTACAGGTGGGGGATCCTTTCTTGGAAAAATCCCTAATAGAAGCCTGTTTAGAAGCCTTTAAAACAGGTGCTGTCGTGGCGGCCCAAGATATGGGAGCGGCAGGAATTACTTGCTCAACCTCAGAAATGGCGGCAAAAGGTGCGGTTGGCATCGAGTTAGACTTAGACAAAATTCCGGCACGGGAAAAAGCCATGACACCCTACGAGTACCTACTGTCGGAATCTCAAGAAAGAATGCTTTTTGTGGCTCAAAAAGGCAGAGAACAAGAATTGATCGATATCTTTGAAAGGTGGGGACTTCATGCCGTTGTCGCCGGTAAGGTTATCCCTGAATCTATGGTTAGAATACTACATCAGGGAACCATCGCCGCCGAAGTGCCATCTACTGCTTTAGCTGATAATACCCCCATTTATCATCATCAAGTCTTGATAAATCCTCCAGAATATGCAAGGAAAGCAGGGTTTTGGACAGAAGCAGAATTAACAAAAGTAGAGAAAAACGGCGTTAATGGTGAAAATTGGGGGCAAATTCTCTTAAATTTGTTAGATACTCCTACCATTGCCTCGAAACGGTGGATATATCGTCAATATGATCACCAGGTACAAAATAACACCGTAATGCTTCCGGGCGGTGCAGATGCGGCAATCATTAGAGTGCGCCCTCTTAGCAGTAAGCCAGAGTTAGCCAAGACAGCCATAGCAGCAACTACTGACTGCAACCCCCGTTATGTATATTTAGATCCGTATTTGGGGGCAAAATTAGCCGTAGCTGAGGCCGCCCGTAACTTGAGTTGTGTTGGAGCTGAACCTATTGCAGTTACAGATAATCTTAATTTTGGTAGCCCTGAAAAACCCACCGGTTATTGGCAGTTACACCACGCTTGTCGGGGAATTTCAGAGGCTTGTGGAGAGTTTAACACCCCCGTAACAGGCGGTAATGTCTCCTTGTATAACGAAACCGTTGACAGTGAAGGCAACCCCCAACCCATTTACCCAACCCCCGTTATTGGCATGGTGGGGTTAATTCCTGACATCAACAAAATTTGTGGGCAGGGTTGGCAAAAAGAAGGCGATTTAATCTATATTTTGGGTAAATTTAGCCCCAATTTAGGTGCATCGGAATATTTAGCTACTATTCACAATATCGTAGCTGGAAAACCACCAGAACTGGATTATAAGTTAGAAAAACAGGTACAAATGGTTTGTCGTGAGGGTATTCGCCAAGGTTTTGTTAAATCTGCTCATGATTGCACGGAAGGAGGGATTTCTGTGGCTTTAGCGGAGTGCTGCATCAGTGGTAATTTAGGCTGTGAAGTGACTTTACCAGCAATTAATACTCGTTTAGATAATGTTTTATTCGGAGAATTAGCGAGTTTCATTATTGTGTCGATTAAGCCCGAAAATAAGGCCCAATGGAATACTTTATTAACAAAAAAACTAGGCAATAGCTGGCAACAAATTGGGCAAGTAAAATCAACGGTTTTAAGTATTAATAATCTGATTAATTTAGATGTTAAGACTATAACTAATACTTGGTCAAATGCCATCGAAAATCGATTATAATTGTGGTTCTTCTACAGTAGTTATGATAAATTAGTTGTTAATTTTTAATTTAAATCTGGGTTAAACTCTGGCTTGACGTGAAGGGGAATTTCCCTAAGTAATTTGTTGACAATATCTTCAGGGGTATCTTTATCGCTGAGAGGAAGGGTAATATCAGCTTGTTGATACAATGACTGTCTTTGTTGTAGTAAATCTGTTAATTTTGCGGTTAACTCTTCTTGATGTAATAATGGGCGAGTGTTATCACCGGCCAATCTTTTGACTAATACATTTACAGGTAAATCTAACCAAATAACTATACCATCACGCAAGTGACTCCAATTATTCTGAAGGAGAATAATACCCCCCCCCGTGGCGATAACGGTGCGAATATAAGCAGAAACTTCCTTTAAAACATCACTTTCTAATTGACGGAAACTCGCTTCTCCTTCTTCGGCAAAAATTTGATTAATGGTTTTTTGGCTGACTTTTTCGATGATGGAATCGGTATCTAAGAAACGATAATGTAATTTTTCTGCTAATAACTTGCCTACAGTAGTTTTACCTGAACCCATCATACCTATCAAATAAACGTTTAAACCTCTTAAAATATTCTCCATTTATTGTTCATTGTTAAGTTGTATATTCAGCGTTAATCTTGACGTAATCGTAGCTCAAATCACAGCCCCAAGCCTTTCCAACTCCCGAACCGTTACCCACAGTCACAGAAATCGTGACAGTGTCTGTTTTTAAATATTCCCCAGCGGCGGCTTGTTTAAGATAATTACTTGCACCTTGGCGATCGAAAGCTTGAGGTTGTCCTCTTTCCATTAACAAAAAGTCACCAAGTTTAATCATTAAATCATTTTGGTTAAATGCTACTCCCGCTCGACCTGCGGCGGCGGCAATTCTGCCCCAATTAGGATCTCGTCCAAAAATGGCCGATTTCACGAGGGATGATCCCACAATGGTTTTAGCTATTTGACGGGCGGAGGCTTCATCGTTAGCGCCTTGCACCTCTACTTCGATTAAACAAGTTGCACCCTCACCATCACGGGCGATCGCCTTCGCTAAATGTTGACATACTTCCGTAAGCATCGCCTCTAATTTTTGCCCATTTTCGTCTAACCTAGTAATAGCAGGGGTGCGAGATTGCCCATTGGCAAGAGCGATTAAACTATCATTAGTGCTGGTGTCGCCGTCAACGGTAATTTGATTAAAACTCTTATCCGTCGCCCGTTTTAACATTTGTTGCCATAGTTGAGTAGAAACCGCCGCATCACAGGTAATAAAACCAAGCATAGTAGCCATATTAGGGTGAATCATCCCCGAACCTTTAGAAATACCGCCAATGCGCACTGGGCGATCATCTATCATAGTTTCAAGGGCGATGGATTTGGTAACTAAGTCAGTGGTAATAATGGCTTTTGCCGTTGCCTCCCCACCATTTTCCGATAATTCCGCCACCAATTGAGGTATGGCATTTATCAATATATCCATTTTGATGCGTTGTCCAATTACCCCGGTAGAGGCTAATAAAATGGAGTCTGCATCGATATTTAATTCTTTAGCTAAAACCGAAGCCGTATCTAAAGCATCTTGCAAACCTTGTTCTCCAGTGGCAGCATTGGCCTGACCAGCATTACAGATAATGGCTCTGGCACTAGACTTTTTTTGTAATTTTTGGCGACAATAATCTACACAAGCGGCACGAACTTCGGAAGTGGTAAAAACCCCGGCGGCGATCGCATCGGTTTCTGAGTAAATTAAGGATAAATCTGGTGCTTTGGAGGGTTTTAATCCTGCGGTAATTCCTGAAGATTTAAAGCCCTTAGGGGCGGTGATACCCCCTTCAATTACTTGCCAATCAGACATAATGGTTAATAGTTAATGGATAATGGATAATAGACAATTAATTAATTTTCTTCTAGTGTTCTAGTGATAGAGTGCGGAAATAAAACGAGAGTTTCTAATTTTTAAGCCTTGGAAATTAAAGATTTTTCATTCTGCATTCTGCATTCTTAATTCTGCATTCTTCCACTAGTCTCCCCCCGTAGAGGCTGAATAATCTCCAGCCCCCAACACCTGTCCCCCCATTCTATTTTTTAGGGGAGAGAAACATAATCATATTACGGCCTTCTTTTTTTGGTTTTTGTTGGATTTCTGCCATCTCTGCCAAATCTTGAGCCATGCGTTCCAGTAATTCTTGTCCCAAATGAACGTGTTGTGCTTCTCGGCCTCTAAAGTTAATAGTGGCTTTAACTTTATCCCCAGCATTAAGAAAACGTTTTGCTTGACTGACACGCACTTGATAATCATGCTCATCAATTTTGTAACGCATTTTAACTTCTTTTATATCCGCCGTATGTTGCTTTTTGCGAATTGCCCTAGCTTTTTTTTCCTGTTCAAATTTAAACTTGCCGTAATCCATGATACGACAAACAGGAGGATCAGAAGTTTCACTGACCAATACTAAGTCTAATTCTTGTTCCTCAGCCATCCGATTTGCGTCTCTGGTGTCAAGGATGCCCAATTGTTCTCCTTCGGTGCCAATTACCCGCACTTGAGGAAAACGAATATTATTATTGATTTTTGGTAGATCTCTTTGACTGGTTCTTTTGTTGTTGCTATAGGTCACAGGTTTTGATTAACTTCTCCAATATGCGATCAAATGGTTTAATAAAAGCGGTTGATTGTGTAAATAATATTTTTTCTTCATAGTGAACATTATAATTGGTGATTGCGAATCTGCATGATTTTTTGTCAAGGATTCTCAATTAAATGCTTTGATTACTGGTTATTTAATCTTAATATTAAAAAAAATTAACAAGTTTGATTAATGGAAACAATACAATCACTTTTTAATGGTGTGGCGGTGGGTAGTGTTATTGCTTTAGCGGCCGTAGGTTTAACTCTCACTCTGGGAATTTTGAGACTATCAAATTTTGCCCACGGTGATTTTTTAACGGTGGGTGCTTATCTAACATGGTTAGTTAATGATAGTGGTGTCAATATTTGGTTGTCTATGATTGTCGGTGCCATGGGCACAGTACTTTTAGCATTAATCTGTGAGCAATTGTTATGGAAACCCATGCGAGATAGACGGGCGAATAGTACTTCTCTGGTTATTCTTTCCATCGGTTTGGCATTATTTTTGCGCAACGGCATTCTTTTTATTTGGGGTGGTAGTAACCAAAATTATGATTTACCTATCTTAGAAGCAATTGATATTGGCGGCATAAAAATTGCTTACTATCGAGTTATTGTCATTGCTTTAACTATTCTAGCCATCGTGGCACTTCATCTTATTTTAAAAAATACCAAAATCGGGAAAGCCATGCGTGCGGTGGCGGACAATATTGATTTAGCCAGGGTTTCAGGTATTAATGTTGAGCAAGTAGTTTTATTTACTTGGATCATTACCGCGATATTAACGGCCATGGGGGGAGGTTTATACGGTTTAATGACCGCAGTACGCCCCAATATGGGATGGTTTTTAATACTACCTATGTTTGCGGCAGTAATTTTGGGAGGCATAGGTAATCCCTATGGTGCGATCGCCGGGGGGTTAATTATTGGCGTTGCCCAGGAACTAAGTGTACCATTCTTCGGATCTGAATATAAATTGGGAGTGGCGTTAATTATTATGATCGGCATATTATTAATTCGCCCTCAGGGAATTTTCACTAAATAAGTTGAGTCTGGGTTTGGGAGAAAGACAAGGGAATCTAAAACCTGAACTCCTAATTATGAAGAAATACACTCTAACAATGGTCAATAGCCAAAGAATCTGATTATATTAGGAGAATAGATAAATAGTAATGAGCTTTATGTTTTCTCCCGTACTTTTTTGGCTCATAATTGGCTGTACTTTATGTGTTTTAGAACTTATTTTTCCTACGGCTTTTGTTGAGTTTGCCATGGGAGTGAGTGCTATTATTGTAGCCGGTTTAGCCCTAATAATTCCCGACAATAACATTTTAATAATTTTCTGGATGGTTATTTCCGTAGCCCTAATCCTTCTTACGAAAAAGTTTATTATGCCCAAAAGAAAAGACCCTATTTTAGAGGAAGCACAAGAAGGGGTGACTATTACCGTCATTGAACCAGGAAAAACCGGTCAAGTTATGTATGAAGGCAATTCATGGAGTGCTACTTGTGCCGACGAAAATATAAAGATTCTTCCCGATGAAAAGGTTTATATTGTCAGTAGAAACGGTAACACTTTATCTGTTTTACCCACAAGATTTTTAAAAAGTTCAAGTTTTTAGGTGAAAAATTATGGAACAGTTACTAGTCTTAGTGATTTTAGGCGGTTCAGCATTATTTGGTAGTGTAAAAATCGTTAACGAAAAAAATGAGTATCTCGTAGAACGTCTTGGTAGTTACAATAAAAAACTTTCTCCAGGATTAAATTTTGTCGTGCCTTTCCTCGATAAAGTTGTTTATAAAGACACTATCAGAGACAAAATTTTAGATGTTCCTCCTCAATCCTGCATCACTAAAGATAACGTTGCCATTAGCGTTGATGCTGTAGTTTATTGGCGTATTGTAGATATGGAGAAAGCCTATTATAAGATTGAAAATCTACAATTGGGCATGGAAAACTTAGTTTTAACTCAAATTCGCTCAGAAATTGGCAAGTTAGAATTAGATGAGACTTTCGTGGCACGAACCGAAATCAACAATATATTACTTAGAGAATTAGATACGGCTACAGATCCTTGGGGAGTAAAAGTGCTAAGGGTAGAATTAAAAGATATTACTCCTTCCACCGCAGTACAACAGTCTATGGAACAACAAATGACTGCAGAAAGAAAAAAACGGGCGATAATTTTAAATTCTGAAGGAGAGAGAGATTCGGCGGTTAACTCTGCTAAAGGTAGGGCTGAAGCGCAACTGTTAGAAGCAGAGTCAACGAAAAAGGCGGCCATTTTGGAAGCCGAAGCCAAAAAACAACAGCAACTTCTTCAAGCGGAGGCCACCGCACAATCTTTGGCAATTATCATGAAGCAACTTAACAGCGATGAGGGATCGCAAAAAGCCTTACAATTTCTCTTAACTCAACAGTATTTAGACACGGGTAAAATTATTGGTAGTAGCAACAGTAGCAAAGTTATGTTTATGAATCCTAACTCAATTCTCTCTACCTTACAGGGTATTGGTTCAATTATCGAAACCGATAATCTAGATCAATAATTTTAGTCGTTGTCGTTAGCAAAACAAACTATACATCCTTTATGATTACAGTAATTAATATGGAATCTCTGACAAAGTTAACCAGTGAGAGATTTTATCAACTATGCCTTGGTAACCCCGATATACCAATGGAAAGAAGTGCTCAAGGAGAATTAATTATTATGTCGCCAGTAGGTGGAGAAAGTGGCAATCGAGAAGCTAATTTAATTTTTAAAGTTAGTGTCTGGAATGACAAAAGTAGGTTGGGATTTGTTTTTAGTTCATCTACTGTTTTTAAATTACCACATGGAGGCGATCGATCTCCTGATGTAGCTTGGGTTACGACAGAAAGATGGAATAGTTTAACAGAGGAAGAAAAACGGCAATTTCCGCCTATTTGCCCTGATTTTGTCATTGAATTACGTTCTCAAAGTGATAGATTAAAGCTACTACAAGCAAAAATGCAAGAATATTTAAACTGTGGGTTACGGTTAGGTTGGTTAATTAATCCCCAAGATCGAGAAGTAGAAATTTATCAACCTGAAAAACCAGTCCAACCATTGAAAATGCCTTGTTTATTGTCAGGAGAGGATGTTTTACCAGATTTTGAATTAGAAGTTAATTATTAATAAGACAAGCTAGATGGTACTATTAATTGTTTGTTCATTATGACTTTTTGCATCAAAATCAGCCAGTGTCGTTCCTCTGGGGTTATATTCTCGCTGATTAGGGCGTTTTCGATCCATTCTTGATCCTCTTTTGTAATCATTGAAACGGGGATATTGCAAAGACGAGATAAATCCCAACGCCATAGTTTTAAGGTGCAATCACGACTTCCTGTTATTAAAGTACGACCATCATCGGTGATTTTTAAGGTCGTAATCTGGTCTTGATGTCCTGTTAAAACCCCCATATTATCCCCTGTATCTAGATTCCAAAGTCTGACAGTATTATCCGTGCTTCCTGTGGCTAATAATTCACCATCGTTACTAATATTTAAACAGAATATCGCCCCTTCATGACCTGCCAAAGTTTTATTTAATTTACCGGTGGATAATGACCATAATTTCACGGTGTGATCTTCACTACCAGTTACTAAAGTTTGTCCATCGGGGGTTATACCTAAACACCAGATTTTACCCTGATGACCCTTTAATGTCCCAATTTCTGTGCCATCGGACAATGACCATAATTTTACGGTGTGATCCTGACTAGCCGTTGCCAGAATTTGGTTATCAGGACTAATAGCTAAATCCCAAATGCCGTCCTCATGACCGGTTAAAGTATATTTATGATCTCCACTGGGTAATGAATAAACTCGGACAGTATTGTCATTCTTACCACCGGCAGAGATTAATAAACTACCATCGTCACTGATAATTACTTTTTCGACTTCCCGTTGATGTCCTCTCAAATTTTTGTATAATTTTCCGGGGGGATATTGCCATAAACGAATTTCTCGATAACTAGCACTAGCGAGCATTTTAGCATCCTCTGTCATGGCCAATGACCATACTGAAGCAACATTTGCCGATAAATTCCCCAACAAATTCCCGTCGGGTAAGCGCCATATAGAAATGGTTTTGTCGCGGCTACCACTGGCTAAGGTTGCACCGTTTTTACTTAAACAGATGCTAGTGACACCTTTTAAATGCCCTTTTAGGGTCTTAACCAATTGTCCTTCACTGACATCCCAAAGGCGAATAATATTATCCCCCACACTAATTACTGTTTTACCATCAGGAGTAACAGCGATGGCCTCTATACTTTGAGTATGTCCTTCTAAAGTATGAATACAGCGAACTAATTTACGGTGAGGAGGAGTTTTAGTTTTAACATTTTTGACGATTTTGGCAAACTCATTAAACCTAATTTTATCATTAGGATCTTTGGGCAACCAACGATTATTTTCGAGACGCTTCATAATTACTTTGGCGAAAACGACAGGAGTAAAAGCAACTAATGACCAAATCGTCTCCCAATGTTTACCATTAGCTAAAAAGTCAATAATGGTATGCCATTGCGGCAAATCAATTTCCGATACCCTTCTGCCTTCTTTGCCCCCTAAAAGCATCCATACCCATTCTAAACGCTTATGAACTTTGCCCTGATTATCAATGCGGTTTTTTAATTCTTCTGGAGCATTATAATAAGTTTCCTCTAGTAATCTGTATTCAGGATCAACTTCTTGGTATTTATCCCACAACTGCGTAAAATAAAAGAATAAAGCGGCTTGGGATGGTTCAGTAGGGGTATAACCGCAACGGGTAGCTACTTCTAAGGCATCCTGATTATTTTCTTCACTGGCAAGGCGACACACTTCTTCTTGTAACTCAGGAAATGTAAAAGAGGCTGACCATTCTTTAGCAGTTTGTCGAATAAACGCATCTTGATCATGGAACAAAGATAACAAAGGGGCAACAATTATAGTACTATTCTCTTCGATAACTCCTTGCCACCCCAGATTTAAAGCAGTTAAAAGTCTTAATTCTAAGGGTTTTGAGGCTACCCACCCTTTTAATTTTAAGATTTTGCCTAATTCTGAATCTCTACTTTCAGCCCACACTTGGCACACTACATCAACCAATTCTTTGTCCTGTATTTTGATGTTCCGTAATGCACTTAAAACTAAGTTTTGCAAGTTTTTGTCCTTAGTAAAAACAAAGGCATTAGCTATCAATTCGATAGTTTGGGGATTTCTTTCTTGGATTAATTCTTTGGCCGCTTGTTGTCTAATGCGATCGCCAATTAAAGGGGTTTCATTATAAAGTTTTTCTTCTAACTTTTTTAACTTCTCTGCATCCATGAAATTTGACCCAATTTAGTTCCCAATCCTAATTATAATTCAAAATCTACCGCAAACTAATGTGAGTTGGGTATAAAACTTATTCCTAAAAACTGGCCAGGGGAAATGGGGGGATTAAAAGATTCATTAATTCATCAATATTTGACGTTAAAAATAATTTATGATAGATGTTTTAATTATTGACTTTACCATAGTCTAAATTCAATATAGTAGATTATTAATTATGATAGAAATTCCCTTAGCCTTATTATCCTTTGTCTTCGCTAAAGTTAACAAATTTTTGATGGGCAATTTATATACTATCTATCTAAGTTTAAACCAAAAAAAAACAAGCCAGTGGCGTGTTATTGATAATAATTTAGTCTCCTCTAATCTTAATTTAGGAGTATTAATGACCAAAGCACCCCGTTGGAATACCCATGCAATTATTGGAACATTGGGTCCTTTTTCTGTGAATAATTCCTTGAAAATTGACTTAAAATCTGCTAACAATTCTTGCCTATCATGGATTGCTATTTTCTACGATTTTCCTAGTTATAAAACCATAACCATCGTTGAATCTAATCAAATGAATTCAGAAGATGATTGGTATTCATTAAACCTAAAAAAGGGAAAGTATTCCATCGGCTTAAGATATTATGATTATTATGATCAGCTGGTTTTACCTGCAGTTAAGATTGACGGGGAAGTCCTAATACAAGCCAAATCAATCCCTAGTAATAGTAATAATTTTTATGAGCATTTAATTAACCGTAAAAACTTTTATTTTTTAGCAATTCATTATTATATTTATACAATTTTTAAATATAGAAAATATTTACCTGAATCCTTTATAAAAAATGAATTTTTACCTGTAGGTGCTACTGACACCAAGTTTTTCTATGATTATTTAGATGTAGGAGAATTAGTAACCATAAATATAGATAAATTTACCTTGAATAATTATGACATTTACGTCACTATTTACGATAGATGTAGTTTGCCGATTAGTTGGTTTAAAATAACAAAACTTCTGGAAAAAAGCACTCCTTTAACTAACAAAGGATATTATTTAATTCGGGTACGTCGTAATGATAATTTAGAGAATAAATTTGCCCATTTAAAAATTAACTTAACAAAAGAAAACCCTTGATAAATATCTGTTTTAATAATGGCAGTTAGAAGGGGATTAATTTCTTAAATTTTTTGGTAACAACTTGAATCATCGGAGTTTATTACTCTTTTATCTTTTGTAAAATTATTGCTGCTAAATTATTGGGTTTTTCTAAGGGTAAATTATGTCCTCCTTCAATGGTTACTTTATGTGCTTGAGGCATTGCTAACTCTTGTGCTTGCAGATCTTCCTTCCGGTTAAAATTACTGCGATCGCCATATATAATTGTTAAGGGTATATTTATTTGTGATAGTAACTGTAGATATTGTCCTCGATTAATACTATTGACCACACCAGCGCGGGTAGTTAACAGGGGTGCATAGATAAAAGTAACCCCGTTATCGACGAGGCGAGTAGTACGTTTTGCCAAACTTAAAGCAAAGTCGGGAGTCAAATCATGGGTTGCCATTCGTAATCTTTGGGCTACGGTTTCCACATCAGGAAAAATTGGCAAGGGAGGAGGCGACACCAGATATTCTAATTGACTAGTGATATTGCTCAAATCTTGGTTGCTATTGCTTTCTACTGGTAAAACTGGCTCAACTAAGACTAATTTATTGACTTTTTGAAGACGCATGTTAGCGAAAACGGCGGCAATGATTGAACCTAAAGAATGTCCCACCAATGTAAAAGGTTTATCCGTTAACTCATCGGTTAAACCGTCTAAATCGGCGACAAAATCTAGTAAATTATAAGAGCAACCCTGACTTACATGGTCGGATTTTCCATGACCTCGTAAATCAGGAGCAATGATATAATAACCTTGTTTAGCTAGAGATTGTGCCACCTTTTCCCAAGCATAACCTTGATCTAAGATGCCATGTATTAAAACGATCACCGGGTTTTTAGGATTTCCCCAACGACAAACACAGAGATTTAAACCCCTAACATTGACGTATTTTTCCGTCATTTCTAACCTTTGTGCATCATGGGGTAATTGATAGTTAAAAGATTCCGCCAGATTAACAGTGGCAGGATTAAGGAAAATTGGTAACTGTATTTTACGCCAATGATCAGCTAATTGAGGATCAATGTGTTGACGGGTATTAAAACTAGGATCGCCCACGGACATAGATTTACTATGCACCCCATCTGTCATTCTTTCACCCTCGTAAGGATTTAAGACGGATTCCGAAAAGGGTATTTTTAAAAAGTTACACATTTCCCTCATGATTTTTGCCGGTTGTGTCACCAAATCTTCATAATAAACTTGATAGACTTTTTTGCCATCGAGTTGGCTGATAAAATCGAGGATATTCTGATTAGTTTTGTACCAGATAGACTCCGCAATTTCGTAGGGGTTAGCATCACTCAACGCCAATAACTTATCCATGCGTAAACGGACGAAAGATTCTATCACCGAATAAGGATGACGAATTAAATGTATATATTTTGCACCTTGAAACATCCTTTGGGCGTGGTCAAGGGTTTCTTTTGCCATACCATAGGTAGGAGACTTATCTACCAACAGACGATTACCACTTAATTCTTGCAAAATTTTATATAACTCAGGGATAGGTAAATTTTCTTCTACCCATTGATTAACTAGGGTTTCACTTTCTTTGGCGGAGATATTTTTTAAATCCATCACTGTGCGAATTAATCCCTCTCCAAGATGAGAAGCCTCTAATTCTTTTTGTCTTTGTTGCATATCGGCAAAGGGGAGTAAATGCAATTCGGGAGGTGAGACTAAATTAGGATGTCCTGCTAACATTACTCTTAAAAGGGTTGATCCCGATCGAGGACTTGATAAAATAAAAGCTATGGGGTGAGGATTAATTGATAATTGATAATTAGCCATTGACAATGAAGGATTAGCAATAGATGTTTGATAGTCCCCTGTGGTCTCTTGATTTCCTTCTTTTGTCCCTGCAAATGAGGGTTGAGGGGATGAGGAAATAAAGGGAGGTTTGTCTTTTGCCTGATCATGAGTTGTCGCAAATTCTTGGGTTAAATAACCAGCCAATGCAGAAATTCGGGGGCGCTCGTAAAATTCACGAGGATATAGCATTAACTGTAAGTCAGTTTTCAGGTAATTAATCACCTCCATGACCATCAAAGAATCCATGCCCAAATCTAAAAGACTCTCATCGGGGTTGATTTCTTCGGGGTTAAAATGTAAAATGCTAGCGATCGCTTTTTTGAGATAATCCACTAATAAAATCTCTCTTTCCTGACTGTCAGCTTGAGTTAATTCCGTAAAGAGATTGTTAACAGATTGATTGGTGAAGGTTTTTTGGTCTAGTTCAGCAATAATATCAGTTAAATAAGGAGAGGCCGACAAATCAGGGAATTTTTGAGCCACTTTTTCCCAATTAATCTTCACTACTCCCCATTGGGATACAGAAGAGTTAATCAAGTCTCTTAATAAGTTTATCCCTTCATGGACATTAATTAAATCAATGCCCGAAGCGGTTAGAGAATGTTGTTTTAATTCTGCCATTCCCACATCAAACGCACCCCAGTTAATCGTTAAGGCGGGAAGATTCAAACTATGACGATAACTGGCAAAACTATCTAAATAACCATTCGCCGCCCCATAATTACCTTGTCCTGCCGAGCCCAACAAAGAAGCGACAGAGGAAAACATGACAAAAAAGTCTAAGGGTAAATCGAGGGTGAGGTGGTGTAAATTCCATGTGCCCAATATTTTAGGAGACATTACTGACTCCAACTTATCAGCAGTGAGGGTGGTTAAGATACCGTCAGCTAAAACTCCTGCACTGTGAATGATACCTTTGAGAGGAAACAAAGAAGATGTGATTTGTTGAAAAACTCTCTTTAAATCTTCGAAGTTTGATACATCACCCTTAGCTACGATAATTTTAATCCCTTGTTGTTGCCAAGACTCTAATTGACGTTGAATTGTTACCGATGGTTGACGACGAGACATTAAAATTATTTTTTTTGCCCCTTGACGAATTAACCACTTAGCACATTGAATACCTAACGCCCCTAGTCCTCCCGTAATTAAATAACTCGATTCATCATTGATAGAAATTTGAAGAGAATTTTTATTGATACCATGGGGTTGTTTTTGCAAACGAGGATAGTAAATATTTTCCCCGCGAATGGCACTCATATTTTCAGGGCTATCATCCTTTATTTTGCCCAACAGTAAAGATGAGTGAAGAGAATTTTCTTCATTATCAATGTCTATTATACCCCCCCAGTATTCGGGATGCTCAACGGCGATAACTTTTCCTAACCCCCATAAACTTCCCCCTTGAGGATTTATCTTGTCTTGAGTAGTCACAGATTGACTGAGTTGGGTAATTAACCATAATTTAGTTTTATGGGCAGTTATAACCAAACTTTGCAATAAATAGATAACAGGAAGACATCCAAAAAATTCAGTTTTGGCTAAATCTAATGTTTCCCTTTTAGCTAATTCTTGTAAACCCCAAAAATAAACTATCTTGTCTATGGGTTGGTGAATATTTCGCCATAAATTTTCATAGTCTTCAGGATGACAAGGATTTAACCAATAACAATTACCTTGTTGTTTATATTCTTTTCCTTGATAAACTAAATAAACTTGATTTCCTAGGGAAATTAATTGACTGGCTAATTTTTCTCCTTGACATTGTTTTTTGGCAAAAATGAGATAACTATTCTTAATATCATGATTAACCGTTAAGTCTTCACCTTTTAGCCAATGGAGTTTATATAACCAATCTAAAGATAAGTCGTGATTTTGAGTTTCATCTCCTAACCAATAACGTTGATTTTGCCAAGGATAATTTGGTAATTGTACTTTTTTTAATTGAGGATAATCCTGATAAAAATTTGACCAATTAATTTTAATGCCCAAATTATATAATTCAGCTAAACTGGAGAGCAAATTTCGCCAATCCGAGCTACCTTTTCTCAGACTAGGTAAATAAACATAATTATGACTATTAAGGGAATGTTCTGCCATACCTAAGAGAATAGGCTTCGCCCCAATTTCTAATAATATTTGATAATTTTCTTGCCTTAATAATGCCAAACTTTGATTAAATTTCACGGGTTTAATGATGTGCTCAACCCAATATTCTGCCGTAGCAATTTCTTTATTATTAGCTTTTCCCGTGACATTAGAAATAATGGGCAAATTTGGCAAGTTATAGTTAATAGTGGTAGCGATTTCTCTAAATTCTGATAATATTGACTCCATTAAGAAAGAGTGAAAACCATGAGACACTGTTAATTTTTTCGCTTTTATTTTCTGTTTTATTGCTTCACTTTCTATGCTTACCAATACTTTTCGATAACCAGAAATAACAACATTATTATCACCATTAATAACTGAAATTTCTACTTGATTACCATATTTTTTAATTAATTTATTAACATTTTTTTCATTGGTAAATAGGCATAACATACCCCCATCTTGAGGCAGTTTTTGCATCAATTTTCCTCGATAAGCAATTAATTTTAAACCATCCTCTAAACTAAATACGCCAGCTACTGCTGCGGCAACATATTCACCCACACTATGCCCCACAACTATGGCAGGTTTTATTCCCCATGTTAGCCATAATTTTGCTAGGGCGTATTCAATGACAAATAGGGCCGGTTGAGTATAAATTGTTTGATTTAATAAGCCCTGATTTTTTGAGTTAAATAAGATTTCTGTGATGGGTTTGTCGAGATACTTATTTAGTATTTGCTCACAATAATCGACGGTATTTTTAAAAGTAGGGGAAGTTTGATATAATTCATAACCCATCTTACTATATTGTGATCCTTGCCCCGTAAATAAAAAGGCAATTTGACTATTCTTAACTGTCTTTGTTTTGCCTAGTTTTAATTGGGATAAAATTTCTGCACGATTCTTGCCTACTAATGCCAACTTATATTTCAACATCGATCTCCCAACATTAGCAGTAAAACAAATATCAGCAAAATTGATGTCTGGTTTTTCCTGTAAATAGTCTTGGTAACGGGTAATTAAATCCCCTAAAGCTGTCTCAGTTTGTGCCGAAATTGTCAAAAGATGATGGGTAGGATAAGGACGATTATCCTCTTTTAAAGGCACATTTTCATTGATAGATTTTTCGCTGTTATCGCCGACAATAATATGAGCATTTGTACCGCCAAAACCAAATGAGCTTATCCCCGCGTAACGAGGTTGGGGAGAAGATAGCCAAGGGATGGATTCTCTGGCGATTTTAACTCGACTTTTACCTAAATTAATATAAGGATTAAGTTCGGTAAAATTAATACTCGGGGGAATAATTTGATGTTTTAATGCCAAAACTGTTTTAATTAACCCTGCGATTCCTGCAGCGGCTTCCAAATGTCCGATATTTGTTTTTGCAGAACCTACCCATGTAGGAAATTCTTGCTCAGGATGAGAGGATAATAACTCACTGAGGGAATTGAGTTCAATAGGATCGCCTAATGCTGTACCAGTACCATGAGCCTCGATATAATTAATTTTATCCGCCGTAATCCCTGCATTTTGCCAAGCGGATTGTATTACCCTTTGTTGTGCTTTTCCTGAAGGGGCAGTCAATCCATTACTGCGACCATCTTGATTGATAGCTGAACCATGAATAACTGCTAAAATATTATCGCCATCGGTGATCGATTGACCAAGGGGTTTTAAGATAATGACGCCGCAACCCTCACCCCTCACATAACCATCAGCATCAGCGGAAAAAGTCTTGCACTTTCCATCTTCTGCCATCATTCCGGCTTTTTGAAAAGTTTCTGTTAACTCAGGAGAGAGAATCAGATTGACACCACCGACAATGGCTTGATTACATTCACCATTTTTCAAGCTATTGACTGCCAAATGTACCGCAACAAGGGAAGATGAACAAGCGGTATCTACACTCAAGGAAGGTCCGAGTAAATTATAACTATAGGATATTCTATTAGCTGAAATAGAAGCGGCGTTGCCAGTGCCAGTATAGACATTGACATCCCAACGGTTTTTAACTTGTAATTGAGCATAATCTGAGCTACTAATGCCTATAAAAACTCCCGTATTGCTACCCGATAAACTCTCAACGGTGACATTAGCATTTTCTAGGGCTTCGTGGGTAACTTGTAATAATATCCTCTGTTGCGGATCAATATTTACAGCTTCTCTAGGAGATATTTCAAAAAAATGGGGGTCAAATTGATCATAATTGTCGATATAACCACCAAGATAGGGCAAATTAGGGCGATGTGTCCGTTTAATGGTATCCTTACCCTGAGACAATAATTGCCAGTATTCCTCACAATTACCCGCCTCCGAAAAACGACAAGCCATGCCAATAATAGCGATTTTACTATTATTCAACCGAGATTGATTATTGGTAACAGGGATAACGGTGGTTTTTTCTTCGGTTTTTTCTTCTGCTAAATAATGGGCTAAAGTGGCGATGTTCGGGTAATCATAGGCCAAAGTAGGGGAGAGACGACAATCTAACCAGTCTTCCAAATCCGCCGTTAACCTTACCGCTTCTACGGAATCTAAGCCATAATTAATAAAAGGTTGCTGAACATCAATGGCTTGGGGTGTTACTCCTAAACGGTTAGCGATATTTTCCCTTAACCATGTTTCAATTTCTAACAGTTTACCGCTTTCTTGGGCTAAATCAATCTTAACAAAAGAGGCAATCTCTGGGTTAGTGGTGGTTAAAGTGGGGCTCTTAATATCTCCTTGTAAATCCCATTGGGCAACTACTTGTAAAGTATTATCTAAAAATTTTTGCCGACAAGCATAACGGGCAATTTTTCCGCTAGAGGTTTTGGGAATACTCCCCGTTTTTAATAAAACAATACTATAAACTTGCAATTCGTGGTTTTCGGTGATGGTTTGACGAATCTGCTGAAAAATCTGCCGCTTCAAACCTTCATCTTGGTTAATTTTGGCGAAAAAAGTTCTCTTAACTTCAAATATAACTACCAACTGCTCCTCATCGGCAACGTCAATGGCAAAAGCCGCACCATTTTCAGAATTAATGGCTTCATGACAATTAGCGACACTTTCTTCTATGTCTTGGGGGTAATGATTACGCCCTCGAACTATAATCAAATCTTTGAGTCTGCCTGTGACAAATAACTCGCCATCACTAATAAAACCTAAATCCCCCGTGCGTAAAAAAGGACCTGATTTAGTATCTTTTGTATAGGCATGAAAAATATTTTCAGTGGCTTCTTCTCGTTGCCAATAACCCTGAGTGACACTTGCACCTTTTACCCAAATTTCCCCAACTTCATTCTCTGCACACTCTTCCAAAGTATCGGGATTGACGATTAAACTTTGTAATTCACCGGCAATTTTACCGCTACTAACTAATACTTGACTGTCAGGGGTATTTTCATTCACGGGGATAATGTTATTTTGGGTTAAAGCCTCTGCTGAAACTGTTTTTACCGTGGGAGATTGATTTTTACTGGCACCCGAAACAATTAAGGTGGTTTCAGCCATGCCATAACAAGGATAAAAAGCCTCTCGTTTGAAGCCACAATCGCCGAAATATTCACTAAATTTGGCAATAGTTTCCGCTCTTACGGGTTCAGCACCACTAAACGCCAAATCCCAACTGCTTAAGTCTAAATCCGCTTTTTGTTTCTCACTGATGGAGTTTATGCACATTTCATAGGCAAAATTTGGTCCTCCGGTAGTCGTCACCTTGTACTGGGAAATAGCTCTCAGCCAACGTATGGGACGCTGTAGAAAGCTTACAGGGGGAAGCACGATGGTTGATATAGCGGCGTAAATGGGCTGTAAAATACCGCCGATTAGGCCCATATCATGATAAGGAGGAAGCCATGAACAACCTACACTTTTACCATTATTTTCAAAATAACTACTAATCAAATAAGAATTATGAATTAAGTTACCATGACTTACCATTACCCCTTTGGGGGTGCCGGTGGAACCACTAGTATATTGTAAAAAAGCCAAATTATCCTCCTGGATATAGGGGGATTTTTGCCAATTTTCGGCTAAGGCTAAAGCAATATTATCCGTGGGGATACAAATGATATCACTATTTTTAGTTAATTTCTGTTCAATTTTTTGTTTTAAAGATTCCGTTGTCAGGGCAAACAACGCCCCAGCATCTTTGATAATAGTTTCTAAACGGATAAAGGAGCGATTTTGACGAGGGGGATAAGCAGGAGTGGCGATGATTCCTGCATATAAACATCCTAAAAAGGCGGTAATAAATTCTAATCCTGGTTGGTACAATAATAATGCCCTTTGCCCTTCTCCTTTGTTCCCCAATAAATTACGGGCAATTTCAGAAAGATTCTCGGCGATGGCTTTCGCTTGGTTATCTAATTGTTGATAGGTCAAACTTTCCGTCTCCGTTTCACCATCGCCCAAGAAGGTAAATATAACTTTATCTGGATGCGAAACTGCACGTTCTTGAAGTAGATTAACGAAGTTAGAATGTTTAACGTATCCCATGTATATCGAATCAACCTGATTATTAAGTATTCTTATAATTATGAAACAATGTTTAACAATTAACAACAATCAACCTTACCAGCATATCAGATTTACTTAGGAATAGTCAGGAGTTCGACGCGGAAAAGACAAAGGGACAGGTAGAAAGAGATATAAGGGTAGGAGATAGAAAAACTAGGAAATATTCCTGATTCCTAATGGTCCATTTTTCACATTTGCCCGACAATGGATTGTAATTTTCGCTTAATTTCGGGATTTTGCCTAACTTGTTGGGTTATTTGATTAAATTGATTGATGCTTAAACCATATTTTTTGACGATGGCTTCTGATTGTTTGCAATAACTAACTGCTATACTACGGGCATTGTCAGGTAATTGGTTTAAACTTTCTTGTCGATTACAATTTAACTGATTTGGTTTTGATTTACCCACAATATTTTCAATATTGGTAAAAGTAGTTTTGCGTAAATTTTCAATTTCTACAGCTGCCTGAGCATATTTTCTTAAATCATCGTCAGAGGGGTCTTGAGCTACAGCTTGATTATTTATATTGACGGTTTTATTTTGCCAATTAATTTCGGGAGTTCCTCCTAGTGCGATGGCAGTCGTAGTTAAGGTAATTAAAATAAGAATATGATAACCAGTTTTCAGAAGATTGAGAGTGTATTTGTGTGCTAGCATAGTTTAACTAAAAATTAAGAATAGGTATCTACAATCTAGTATGAATAATTTTTATGTAAATTAGTTCCCTTGTTTAGCAGTAATAAGAGAAGTTAGGGCACTACCACCAGCCGCTAATAGTGCTAGGGTTATTAAAACTATCTGCAAACCAAAATAGGTTTCGGCGACGCCTGCTAAAGCTAGAGGTAAAGATAAAGCAATATTGACGGCATTATTTTGTAAGCCGAACACTTTTCCCCGCATCTCCGGGGGAGTTTCTGCTTGAATGGTTGTCTGCATTGGCACTCCCACCAGGGCGGCAAAAAACCCTAAAATAACCGTCATTGTTAAGGCAAAAACAAGACTGCTAGTGGCCATCGATAAACCCGTTAATGAACCGGCCATGCCAATGGATCCCCAGAAACTAAGTTTAGCATGGGAAGTCATTTTTCCTTGATGGGTAACAAATGTTCCACCGAGACCGATACCAACCCCTGCTGAGGCCAGAAGATAGCCAAATTGAGAAGCTTCCATCCCCGGGATTGTCTCCGCTAAACGCACAGCTAACACTGCTAAAGCGGCAAAAATAGAGAATAAAATCACTAATTGAAATAAGGCATTGCGCACTCGATGATTTTTATTTAAGTAGTCTAGTCCTCCTTTTATATCTTCGAAAGGGTGTTTTTCTTCTGTTTGTTTATGGTAGTTTTTTTCTTGGGTATTGAGTACAATTAAAACTAAACCCGCTGTGCCGTAAGAAGTACCTACTAATAATTCTTGTCCATAGTTAAAAGCAAATTTTTCACCCCAATTACCCACTAATACTAATAGTGGATCGCCGATGGCAAAACCCACAATTAACATTGCCATCATGGTGGTGGTATAAATAGAATTAGCGGCTAACAGATCTGGTTTTCTGACTATTAAAGGAATTGTTGACTGTTCGGCTGGAGCAAAAAACTGAGTACAGGTAGATACTAAAAATGTGATTAGTAATATTAACAAAAAAGTAAAAGGTAAGGAGAAAATTTGTCGATTGATGCTCTCTATTGATAAGCAAAAAGGAATCATTAAAACTAACATTCCCCTGAGTAAATTCGAGACTACTAATACTGCTTTTTTTGACCAGCGATCGACATATACTCCTGCTAATGATCCAAATAAGACCGCAGGAATAGTAAAAGCGATCATTACTAATGATACCCAAACGCTAATACTTTGCCCTTCTGTTTGAAAATTACTGCTAATAATGGCAATAATTAAAACTAGATAAATTTTGTCTGCTAACTGGGAAAAAACTTGCCCTAACCAAAGTATTAAAAAGCTTGTATTTCTCCATACATTCATAAATCCGGTGCTAGATTCTTCTTGATTAATTAAGGATTCAAATTCATTCAAATTAACAGATTCTAGGGGCGGATTTCCTTCTTTTTCCGTGTCTGATACTCGCATTTTTAGTAGTGTCTATTCATTTTTAACTGTTCATAATAAATCAATTTAAGTTCAGTAATCAAATATTCTTACCTAATATTTGTTTAATTTTAAATTCCTTCGTCAACGGTTTATTTCTATCAATATACATAAATACATTATAGCTTAGTGTACTTTTTTTGACCTTGATGATTACTAAAAATATAAGTAATTATCTAGTCGAAAATACCATCAAAATATCGTGAATAACCTCCGCTGATTTTAGCCCATGACCTAAGTAAAATTCGAGGTAATCTTTGAGTATTCTTTCCACTCTCATCCATCCATTTTCGATGACAGAATCGGGATAAATACAGGGGAGAATTTCTGTAATGGGTAATAAAATCTTATGGGCTAAACTTTGCAACAATGCTAATTCAACGGCGTTAAGTTGACTATTTATCGAAATCGGGTTCGACTTGTAGCTAATTTTACCAGTATTGAGAGTTTTGAGTAAACCACCAGCTTTAAAACTAAACCCCACTTTCCAGTCTTTTTGTTCGAAGTTAGGGATGATGGATTGTTGGGTTTCAATACAATTATAAACATCGGGAGCAATACCTGCGATGGCCAAAAAATGAAAAACTCCCTGGGCTATATAAGGAAAAAGATTCTCACTGGTGGATAATTCTTCTATCCGCCTTAAATGTTCGTTGAAAATGGCATACAATTCTGGTTGTGGTTGTTGTGTTAGAGCTAAATTTAAGACTAATTCGGCTAAATATTGGCTGACAGTTAATTTACCGATACTCTGGCTTAATTTGGGATATCGCTTTTCGATTTCAATTTGTGTAATGCGATCAAGATTTCTCCCTTTAACCATCAGAAAGTTATTGACTATAAATAATTCAGTGCGACCTCTTAAGGTGGATTTATATTTTCTGGCATTAGGGGCGATCGCCTTGACTAATCCATTGTCAGGGGAAAGAAAGGTAATTAAGAGATCATTTTCCCCAAAACCTTGCTTTTTGATAATAATTCCCGTAGTCTGATATGTACCACTCATTCGGTAATAATTGATAATTGACCATTGACCGTTAATGATTCTCCTTACAACTTACACTCTTTCTTGATTGTTAATTACTAATTGCTAATTGTTGTTGGACTAATTCTACTCCTTGGGATGTGCCGAGTCGATTTGCCCCGGCCTTGATTAAGGAGATCGCTTGTTCTAAATCTTTGATACCTCCCGAGGCTTTAATTTGCACTTGCCCTTTGGTAATTTTATGTAAAAACTTGACATCTTCAACGGTAGCACCGCCAAACCATCCCGTAGAGGTTTTCAAAAAACTTGCCCCAGCATCCATACAAATTTCGGCGGCGAGTCTTTTTTCCGTGTCCGTTAAGCGAGTGGTTTCCAAAATTGCCTTAACGACCTGCCCTGTTTCTTCACAAATAGAGGCTATTTCTTGATAAATTGATTCCGATTTGCCCTCTTTCAACCAACCCAAGTTGATCATGACATCAAGTTCCATCGCCCCATTTTCCACAGCTTCTTGAGCTTCATAAAGTTTACAACCAGATGTATTTGCTCCTGTGGGAAAACCGATGACGGTAGCAATGTTAGTTTTATGATTATGTAATAGCTTTGATGCTTTTTTGACGGCACTAGGATAAACACATACCGCCGGGAAATTATATTGGATGGCTTGATGACAACATTCTTCAACATCTTTTGCTGTTGCCATCGGATTAAGCACTGCTTGATCTATATAGCGAGCTATATCAATATCTGTATCCGCAACTGAAATTACCATTTTTTTGTTAAAAACTTGTTACCATTTAAACTTCGTCTTCTGTGGGTCTGGTTTGACTAGGAGAAGACTCATAGATAGAATCTAGTTTTTGACGGGCATCTTCTACAGACACTGAGCGAATTACCAATAAAGGTTCGTTAATGGGATTGCCTTGATTGTCGAATAATTCGGGGTGAGTAGGTCGGTAGGTGCTTTTATAGGGCGATCGCATCGGTCTAGGGGTATCACTCCACGATCCACGTCGGGATTCACCGCTAATAGTAATCAAACTGCGAATTAAATTACTGATAGCAAAAAAAGCAATAACGGTAAAAGCCAAAATATAAAGTAAATGTAGCATTTTAACCTCCAAAGGATTGTAGTAAGGTGCAGTTTTTAAAAACCGAAGTGAGATAAAGATAATTTTTAAAAATTGAAAACAAGATGATAAATGGGCGGTAAAAGAATCCTCATCAAAAATTATTGGTCTTCCCGAGACTTTTCCCATCGCCATTTTCGGGCGATTCCCCAACATTCGGACACTAATTGATGCCAAGACATTAATACTTTAGTCTCAATGCCCGCTCGACTATCGGTGACCTTAAAAAGCATCATGGCGGTTTTAACTTCACCTTCAGCTTGTTTGATTCTTTCTAGTAATTTTGTTTGTTCCTCTACAGATAAAAAAGGTATATTCTCTGATTCTAACAAAGAATGGGATCGAGAAAACCAATACTCAAAGTCTTGTAATAAAGGTTCTAATACTTGTTTTAATATTTCTTTTTCTGTGGGTTGAGATGGAGACATTGCGGTATTTCTTTGTTCTTCAAATATTATATTTGCTATTTTAACTAACTTTACAATAATTTACATTTTTCTCAGTTAGGGTTTTTCCTCCATAGATATTTGCTAATTACTAATTATTAACTGTTATGATCTAGGAATCTTAAGAATTGAGTTCAAAGATCCTCCCATGAGTAAATGGTTAGAACATAGTGTACAAGTAGAAGTTGATGCACCGATTGATTTGGTCTGGAATTTATGGTCAGATTTAGAACAGATGCCTCGCTGGATGAAATGGATTGACTCAGTCAAAATTTTGGCGGACGATCCCGATTTGTCTCGTTGGAAATTAGCCAGTGCCGGTTTTCAATTTACTTGGTTATCTCGCATAGTCAAATTAGAAAAGCATCAAATTATTCAGTGGGAATCCGTTGATGGTTTGCCGAATCGTGGTGCGGTCCGTTTCTATGATCGCCATCAGAGTAGTATTGTAAAATTGACGATCGCCTATGCCATACCCGGTATTCTGGGTGAACTAATGGATAATTTATTTTTAGGTCAGATTGTAGAATCTACCATTCAAAAAGATTTAGATAGATTTAAAAATTATGTTACTCAAATACAGGTGAAATCTTAACTTTTTGTTAAATTAGAGAATGAGGAGTTAGTCAAAATAACCTGAAGAATAAAGGCTAGGATAATGAATTTTAATATTAAACTTTTCAATGGTTTTTGGGGATTACTAGGAAATATAGCTTTAAAATTAAGCAAATTATTTCCCGTTTACATAATACTATTTATTGCCTATGGCGATCTTTTTTTGCCTTCTCCGTTAAGTGATTTTAGCCTTAATACTCGTAAGACCATTAATCGAGTTTTAGTAAATTCATTTAATGAAAATCTGCCTAAAAATAACAAATATAATAATAAGAAAAGTGATACAATTATTGAAGAATTGTAAACCCCAAATAAAAATAAATGACCTTTTTAAAGAATTTAAATAATAAACAGAAAATTTCTTTTACTTCATCGTAAAAAAGTTGATTTTTGATAATAATTGTTCGAGTATCATAATAATTTTCAGAAAATTAGGGTTCAATAGGTTGTAATCGGGTTAACTTAAGAGTAAACTTACCATTTCCTGTGGGACCAAAAGTCCTAACTCTGATAATATATTTTCCTTTTTCCGCAATGCGGGTAAATAAAAGAGAATTACTTTCACTATCAGGACTATCATCATTTTCTGCTATGGTTGAACCGTCTTCACTAATCAAAATCACCACCGTGTCAAAATCATCGGAAGTCAAATCTACGGCAATTTGATCACCTTTTTGTAGATTCACAACATAATCCCTCGCAAAACCGCCTTCTCCCGTTGGGATGTCATCACTGGTGAGTTTGTCTGAGATAGGTTCATTTTCTTGTATCGGTATGGGATTATATATTTTAGATTGAGCAAAAGCCCTTAAAGTTAACCAATGATGAGAGATAATCAGTAAACAAAAATAACAAAAAGTAAGATTAATTTTATTCATTATCGAGAAGATTTTTAGCTTTGATAGCCGTCTATTTTTATATTAGTAATTAAGTTTAAAAAAATCAATTGCTGATGCTATCAAATAACAATAAATGTAATAAACTTATCAGTCATTAACAAACTAAATCATAAAAATTACGAATAAATGTATTATCTGTAATTTTATTGCTATATTGAGCGGATTAGCATTGTGAGACTTCTTTCGACATTAAGTTAAGTTAAAATTGAGGATAAGACCCAAGCAGATCACATTTTACCCATAATAATTATCAAAAGTGGAAGTAACTTTTTTAGGCACAAGTTCAGGGGTACCAACTAGATCCAGAAATGTTTCCAGCGTGGCTTTACGGCTAACTCAACGGGGAGAAATTTGGTTATTTGATTGCGGAGAGGGTACTCAACATCAACTGTTACGCAGTGATTTAAAAACCTCTCAACTTAAAAAAATTTTTGTTACCCATATGCATGGGGATCATACCTTTGGTTTAATGGGATTATTAGCTAGCTGTGGTTTAGGAGCTCATGCAGAAAATGTTGAAGTATATGGACCTCCTGGTATCGAACCTTATTTAAAAGCTTGTATGAAATACTCTTACACTTATTTTCCCTATGGTGTGAATATTAATACTGTTGAACCTGGTCTAATCTACGAAGATGAAGAATTTATCGTTACCACAGAAATGCTGAAACATCGTGTAACTGCTTTTGGTTATCGCATCACGGAAAAGGATAAACCAGGTAAATTTGATGTGGAAAAAGCGAAAAAAATGGGTATCCCTTTTGGGCCTGTTTATGGCAAACTCAAAGCAGGTGAAACCATCACCCTTGAAGATGGGCGGAAATTTGTTGGCTCTCGATTTTGTGGACCAACGGAAATCGGTCGGAAGTTTGTTTATTGTACTGACACAGTTTTTTGTGAAAATGCCATCGCTTTAGCGGAGAATGCTGATGTTTTAATTCACGAAGCTACTTTTGCCCATCAAGACGCAGAAATGGCCTTTGAAAAAATGCACTCTACCACGACTATGGCGGCACAAGTGGCTTTAGCGGCACAGGTAAAGCAATTAATCATGACTCATTTTAGCCCCCGTTACGCCCCCGGAAATGCCCTACAGATGAGTGATTTATTGAAGGAGGCACAATCAATTTTTCCGCAAACAGTTTTAGCTTATGATTTTTTCCGTTATCAAATCCCTCGCCATCGCTAGAGAAGGGACGGGAACACAGGTGTACAAGGAAGTGTATATTTATTTTATTATTGATAGCAATGAGCCATCAATAGTAGCAAATTAATTTTCTTATTTTAGATTTAAAGCTTTGAAATTTTTTTATCGCTGGTGGCAAAAATACGGAATTCAATTAGTCTTCGGACTAATGAGTATTCTTGTGGCTTTACAGGTTTACTATAGTCAGGGAGCTTTTATTTCTGAGACTTTATATCACCTTTCTCCTTCTTGGTTATCTAATCCTCAAATTGATCGCCAAGGCTTATATGAACAGCCTGCCATTCAAGAGTTAAGTAATAAAATAGTTGCTTTAGAGGCTCAAAATCAAAGCTTGAAAAAAATTGTTAAATATGTCGAAAAATCTCCACATCCGTTAATTACTGCTAGGGTTATCGGTAGAAGTCCTGATGCTTGGTGGCAGGTAATTACCATTGATGTGGGTAGTAATAAAGGGATTAAAATCAATCACGTGGTGATGAGTGTCGGCGGTTTAGTAGGTAAAATCACGGAAGTTAGCCCCAATACAAGCCGAGTTTTGTTAGTAAGCGATTATAATAGTCGAGTGGGTGCAACCCTTAGCCGAACAGGTTATCAAGGTTTTATCAAAGGACAAGGTACTCAAATGGGCTTAATGGAATTTTATGCTAAAGTAAGAGACGTAAAAATTGGCGATGTTGTCACTACTTCTAATATTAGTAGCATTTTCCCCCCAGATATACCTATCGGGAAGGTTACAACCATCGATCTTAATAAAAGTCCTGCTCCTGAAGCACAAATAGAATTTACCGCCCCTGTGGATTTTTTGGACTGGGTAGTGGTAGATTTGGCGGAAAAGTCTCTTTTTTAATGTAAGTTCAGTAGGCAAAATTAATTGTATATTTGGTTAGCGTAGGCAATGGGAATGGGCAACAGGGGATAGAGATTCTCTTAATTGGTTTTAAAATCTACCATCTTTTTTCTATGATTACAAATCCCTTCGCAATAGATTGCACGATTAAAGCTAGTGGGGTGTATTGCGACCACATTGATGGTGGATCATTTGATATTTACTAAAAACTATGAAAAAAATACTATTGTTTCTTTGTTTAATAATCAGTCTAACAGGCTGTGTTCGTTATGATGTAGCAGTTACATTTCCTCAAGCTAATAGTGGTATGCTGATTCAGCATATTAAACTAGGGGAACAATTAACCAGTTTTAGCGAAGGAGAGGGGAATACTTGGTTAAATAATATTGAACGTCAAGCCGTAAAATTACAAGGAAAAACAAAGCGCCTTTCTAAAGAAGAATTAGTTGTGACAATTCCCTTTAATAATGGTCAAGAATTAGTAGATAAATTCAACCAATTTTTCGTCCCTCAATTAAGTAAAAAATCCCAACAAAATCTTGCTAAAAATAACTCTGGTAATCTATTAGAATTAAAAGCAGAAATGTCAATTCAACAAAATAATTTAATTTTCTTAGAAAGAAATACTCTTCATTTCAATGCTGATTTACGTCCTTTAGGCGTAATTTCTAATGATGGCACAATTGTTATTTCTTCAGGAAATTTAATTGATTTACAAATACAGTTTAATTTTCCTTGGGGGGCGAAATTAGTCAAAGACAACGAGTTTCCTAGGTGGGAAAAAACTGATGATAATCAATATAATATTCAACTAGAAGCTGGACAAATTAATGATATTACTGCCATTTTTTGGCTACCTAATTATATCGGTTTAGGCACGATAGCGATCGCTTTATTTATCTTATTAGGTTATTATTTAAAACATAAAAAGTTACCCTTGGTAAATTTTTATAGCAATGAATAGTTAGAATTTGCTGAAAAAGTATTTAAACACCATATTATTGTAATGAACTATTCAATTATGGATCATTCTCTTCCCTCTGCTATGGTTTCACCATCTTTGACATGGGATCAATTACGATTAAATCAAACTATCAAATTGGGTGTAATGGCTTCGGGTAGTGGTAGTAATTTCGAGGCCATCGCCCAAGGCATTAATGAAGGGAAACTGAATGGTAAAATTGCGGTATTAGTTTATAACAATCCCCATGCTAAGGTAAAAGAAAGGGCCGATAGACTTAATATTCCTTCGGTATTATTAAATCATCGTGATTACCCTAGTCGAGAAGCGTTAGATCAGGCTATTGTGGAAGTATTTAAAGCTCACCAAGTAGAGTGGATTGTGATGGCTGGTTGGATGCGTATTATTACCAACGTTTTATTAACGGCTTTTCCCCAAAAAGTAATTAATATACATCCGAGTTTATTACCGAGTTTTAAAGGTATTAATGCCATTGAACAAGCCTTAAAAGCAAAGGTTAAAATTACGGGTTGTACAGTACATTTAGTGGATTTAGAAGTAGATAGCGGTCCTATTTTAATCCAAGCCGCCGTACCTATTTTAGCCGATGATACCCTGGATACCTTACATCATCGCATTCAAATTCAAGAACACCAGATTATTACTCAAGCCATCGCTTTAGCTTCTTTGGGGAGACATCCCATGCTATAACATCCTATACCATAAATAAAAAGAGGAGGCAGAAGGGAATAAAATCAGCTAAATTATAGTTCTGAGTTTAAAAGTAGTAAATAAGATTGAATATCTTACCTGTTACCTGATTCCCTGTTCCCTTCCTCCATCAGTAAATTTAGATGCGAACAAGCCTAGTGGTTTAAATTAACCAACTTCAAAAGCAACCCCTTCTAAAATGAAACTAGAAGAGAAATTCGCTAAAATACTATTCTTTTCTGCTTCTCCTGCAAATAAATAAGTACCGGGATTATTTACGCTTTGGAAGCGATAAATATCTTGTCCTTTATCGGCATCTGCACCATAAGCATAGAAGGCAATACCTTCTTCAACAAAGTTCGGGAAGTCTTCACGAATACTGATACTTTCTTCTTCGGCGGCAAATAGATATGTACCAGGGACTAAACTATTTTGAAAACGATACATAGCAATTAAATCATCTGCGGGGGCTTGTGCAACGTTGAATGCAAATCCTTCATCTTGAAAATTAGGAAATTGACTGCGAATATTTTGAGATTCTTCCTCACCAGCATAAAGATAAGTACCAGGTACACTGATATTTTGAAAGCGGAAGATAGGACTATTTAATAGAGGATCACTATTATCCGAGGTTTGGTTAAGAACTACCGCCCCGTCAGAAATACCAAGAACAGAATTAGTAAGTGTGTCATTCACTCCCGTGGTGGAGGTATCATCGGAGTTAGTAGTAGAAGTGGATCCGCTATTGGTAAGTGTGTCATTCACTCCCGTGGTGGAGGTATCATCGGAGTCAGTAGTAGAAGTAGATCCGCTATTGGTAAGTGTGTCATTTACTACCGTGGTGGAGGTATCATCGGAGTCAGTAGTAGAAGTAGATCCGCTATTGGTAACTGTGTCATTCACTACCGTGGTGGAGGTATCATCGGAGTCGGTAGTAGAAGTAGATCCGCTATTGGTAACTGTGTCATTTACTCCCGTGGTGGAGGTGTCATCGGAGTCAGTAGTAGAAGTAGATCCGCTATTGGTAACTGTGTCATTTACTCCCGTGGTGGAGGTGTCAATGGGGTTAGTGGGAGTGGTAATGGGAGTAGTTCCTTGAACGAAAACCTCATAAGCACCAATGTCAATAGTTCCATCGCTGATACGTTCCGAACCTCTTTGATCTAAAGCAGGACTATCAGGGAAAAAGACGGGAAAATCGACCATACTGTTATCCCCCGCATTAATAGCTAGACTACCCGACAATAACGCGTGGTTTGGGGTGGGTCCACCATTATCTTGTAAAGGACCAATTAATATATCTATTCTCGGAGTTGTGGCCCCACCGACAATATTCCCTTGACTAGCATCCAAGATTGATCCATTCGCATTACTTACTAGGTTAAATGCACTGCGAGAATCAAAAAAGCCGTCTAAGTCGGGACTACCACTATTATTACCAACGATCGTATTATATAAAATAGTATTCGCTGTAGTGGTTTCTGAATAAATACCTGAGCCAACTTGAGCAAAGTTATTAACAATGGTAGAGTTGATAATTCTGGTGGTTCCTCTGGATAATATACCACCGCCTCCATCTCCCGGACCATTGGGAATATTGTCAGGGTTCGTATCATTTTCGGAGGCACTTCTGTTACCTGATACTGTAGTATTAACCATAATTAGGGTTCCACCATTCTCATTGAGAACACCACCACCTCCACCTTCTATAATATCTGGGGCGGCTGCATCGGCTAAATTGTTAATAATGGCACTATCACGAATAGTTAAAGTGCCCCTATTGTAAATACCTCCAGCGTTATCCGATGAGTTATTACCGTCAAGAATACTACCATCTAAAGTTAAAGTTCCATCATTGTTAATTCCACCCCCTTGACCCGCAGTAACTTTACTCTTTGCAATAATACTATTGATAAAAGTGGCTTCTGCCCCTGACTCAATATTTAAAGCACCACCGTTGGAGATGGTTTCAATGTTTTCATCTGAAATAATTCCCCCTGTTATGGTTACATTTTGGACAACTAAAGATCCATCCGTGGGTTTTCCTGAAGTCGTTGCGGAAAGTACATCAAAAATGCGATCGCCGATAGTTTCTGTTGGTACCACAGGATCGTCTGGAAAAGGATTATCTGGATCAATAACAGGAGGAAGAGGCTCTGTTAAAGTTTCTGCATTGATAATGGTATTGGCAGGATCAGCACCGATAATAGTAATGTTACCAGTAATATCTAAATCCCCTGTTGTTAAACGACTACGAAATAACGTATCAGAATCAGCACTAGAGTCAGTAGTTGGTAATAACACATTTTTGATAGTTAAATCATAAATACCTGCAGGTAAATTGATAATGTATTCATTACTGGAATCAGCGTTAGCTTGTAAAATGGCATCTCTTAAAGATAAGCCTTGATAATCACTACCATCGTTTTGGTCTAGGGTAGTGGTAACGTCTAAAGAAATAGTAGCCATAGATTAAATATTTTCCTAACTAAAGTTTTTTACCTAACTTTATTCTAATCTATTTTTTTTAGAAATAAATAATTTTTTCATGTAAAAACAGGGGGTTAAAAACGTTGTTTTATATGGAAATCCTTTATTTTGAATAGTTTGAAATAAAAGTTAATTTTAGTTTAATTTTTATTAAGTAAAAAATCGGTAAAAACACTTAACTTAATCAATTTTAAATATGCTGGATTCCTTTAATTAAAGGAATATACTGAACTTAATTCCTACTTAATAAGTGAGTATATACGGATCAGATATTCTAATTAATTTAGAATTATTATAGAGATTCCACGAACAAAGGTTAATGCTCTATTTTGAAGAGATTGAAACTAAAATAAAAGTAAACTTTAGTTGATTATTATTAAGTGAAAATACCAGTAAAAATACTTAATTTAATTAATCCTAAATATTTACGTAACTGCCGAGGTCAAAAATTAATTTAGATGGTCTAAGCTGAAAAATGATAAAGTAGCTTCCAATACTGCTCGGAGATTGAATTAATGCTTTTTGCATTCTCTGAACTGGAGTTGCCGCCTCTTTAATTAATGTTTCCCTTTGGGGAATATAACTACGGAGAACGCAGACTTGATCCTCAGGACGAAAAGCAATACTGCGAGGGTTTTGGAAAATATAATTGTCGGCGGTGGTAAGGCAGGAGGCAGTCTCCATGAAAAAAAATTTTCACCATCAGAGATGAAAGTTGGCACTTTCAAGTTAGTCGTCATGAAAAAAATTTCACCCCCAAGCATGAAAGTGTGTACTTTCAAGTTAGAAGGTAATAAAATCAGGGAAATTATAGTTCTGAGTTTCTTTCAGAGTAGGATTTTGGACTCAAAATCTGAAGTTATATATTACTAACTTATTACTTATTACTTATTACTTATTACTTTTCCCTCACAGTAACCTTTTCGGCACGCTTCCGAACAGTATTGGGACGAAAAGAACCAGACAATAGACCAATCGACTATTATTAGCTGCGATTACCCTGTTGTTTTTTCCTAAAATTTGACGATCTTTTTAGTTACGCATTTACTTCAAAAGCAACTCCTTCTAATTGGAAGTTGTTAAAATTGGCGAGGATATTATTTTTTTCTGCTTCTCCTACAAATAAGTAAGTACCTGGATTATTAATGTTTTGGAAACGATAAATATCTTGTCCTTTATTGGCATCCGCACCATATACATAAAAGGCGATACCTTCATCAAGAAAATTAGGATTATTGCTTAAAATACTTTGTCTCTCTTCCATCCCAACATAAAGATAAGTACCGGGTTTTGCACTGTTTTGGAAACGGTATATAGGAATTAATTCGTCATCGGGGTTAATTCCCACTTTAAAAGCTAATCCTTCATCGATAAAATTGGGAAAATTCGAGCGAATACTTTGGGCTTCTTGTTCACCTGCATAAAGGTAAGTACCCAGTACATTAGCATTTTGAAAACGAAAAATGGGAGTATTTAATAAAGAATCACCATCGTTGAGAACGGGGATCTGATCTAAATTATTATTATTGTTACTATTACTAAAACCAGATTCCACGCTACCAATATCTACAGTACCGTCATTGATGCGAGGATTACCAAATCGATCTACGGGATTATCAGAAAAAAACTGACGTAATGAGACAATTTCGTTATTTCCAGCGTTTATAGCCGGACTGTCACTTAATAATTCATAGGCAATAATATTTCCCTGAGAATCTGTAATAGGTTCCAATTGCGGATTCAGAGGATTACTTGTACTACCAACAATATTATTATTAACTCCATCCACAATACCATTAGCACTACTGCTACCGATTAAATTAAATGAGCTACCGCTACCAAAAAAACCATCAATATCCGTGGGTAAAGGTGGATTTGGTATTTCTGTAGTAATAGTTGCGATCGTCCTATTTTGAAAATTGACTACATTGGAAAAGTTACGAACCTGATTATTTTGATCTCGCACAAAACTAGCCTGACGTTTATTAGCGTCATCAAGTAACAAAGTATTGTTAAAAGTATCAAAAGTAAAAATTTCCTCTTTGTCAGCGATAAAGATATCCTGAGTAAACTCAGTACTGGGATTAACGGTGGAATCTGTAAGTACTAAAACCAGTTTTCCTTCAGAGTCAAATTCAAAATCTGTTTCTAGAAAAACTAAATTATTTGAGTCATTGCGATAGGCAAAAACAAAGTTTTGATCCACGTTTGTCACTAAATTATTATCTTCATTGACAAAACCGTTATTCTCCGTAAAAAAGTTATCTAAATCCTCTCCAGAATAACGATTAAAAACATATTGAACATCAGCATTTTGATCAAAGACTAGATTTTCAAGATCCACTCTTGAACTTATATCTAATCCCTCAGGAGGAAAAGGAGAAAAAGGATCTCCGTTTTTGTAAAGAATACGAATATCATAGTAGGAATCTCTGAAAGGATCAGCATCAGGGGGTGGTTGAATTAGATTATTCGTATCCTGAATAATATCCCAAATGAACTCATTCACAAAATTCACGTCGTTCACACCAATTAAATTGAATTGAGGAAAATCCCTTGTAATTTCTTCTACTAATTCTGTGGGAATTTTATTATCGGCAACGATGCTATTGTTAATTACTGTATTTGCTCCTGTAGTTTCAGAATAAATACCACCACCTACTTGCCCGATATTGTCAGTAATAGTTGAGTTAATGATCGTGGTTCTACTTCTGGTCAGTATCCCCCCACCGGCATCTACTCCTGCGTCATTGCCTGATATTGTACCATTAACAATGGTGAGAATACCCCCTGAATCATTGGTTATACCGGCCCCAGCACCCTCAATGTCCGTAGGTTGAGAAGATTGAACAAAATTGCCAATAATCGAACTACGGTTTATCTCTAAAGTACCGTTATTAAAAATACCTCCTCCTGTTTTAACTTCGGCGTTAATAAAGTTAGCGGTATTAATTATGGTAGCTTTATTGTTTTTGATGATAGAGTCATTTAAGATCAGATTCCCACTGTTATTAATTCCGCCTCCTTTAACTTCACTGATACTATTGGCAATGATAGTATTATTAATGACGGCTGTCGCACCTATTTCAACATTAATGGCACCACCGTTTGGTGTTGTATCGATATTTCCTATTTGTATTACTTCTCGCGGGTCCAAAGTGTTAATCCTACCATCGCCATTGGTATCCACAAAGATAGTTTGATCCTCAATCAGTAGTCCATCTTGCACCGTAACATTTTCTAACGTTAAATTCCCCCCTGAAAGAACATCAAATACTCGATCGCCTACGGTAAAAACACGAGTTACAGTTCTGGGTGGATTCCCTTCTAAATTAGCACCGTTAAAGATTTTTTGTAATCCTGCACCGCTAATAATCGTATTATTCGGGTCTTCACCGATAAGGGTAATTCTACCGCTAATATCGACATCTCCCGTAGTTTTACGACTTTCTTTTAAAGTATCTAAATCAGGAGTACTGTCGTCAATAGCAGGTGGTTGTAAAATATTTTGAATGGTTAAATTATAAGTACCCGCAGGCAGGTTAATAATATATTCCTTAGAGGGATTGGCATTGGCTTGTAAGATGGCATCTCTCAATGAAAGTCCATTAGCTGTACTACCATCGTTTTGGTCTTCGGTGGTGGTGACATTTAATACTACTTGGCGAGAAAAATCAAATGTTGTCATGGTTTTAACCTCTTGTTATCAATAAATAAATTCAGTAAAAGTAAAAATATTTTAAGCCACTTCAAAAGCAACTCCTTCTAAGCGGAAGTTAGAGAAATTAGCCGTAATATTATTTTTCTCGGCTTCTCCCACAAATAAATACGTACCGGGTTGATCTAAGTTTTGGAAACGGTAAATATCTTGTCCTTTGTTCGCATCGGCACCATAAACGTAAAAAGCTAGACCTTCCTCAATAAAGTTGCGGTTGTTTTGTCTTATGCTTTGTCTTTCTTGTTCTCCAACATAAAGATAAGTACCCAGGACACTGCTATTTTGAAAGCGATAAATAGCAATTAAATCATCTTCGGGTTGTACTGCGACACTAAAAGCAAAACCTTCCTCGACAAAATTAGGATTATTTTGTTTAATACTTTGTCTTTCCTCCTCCCCTGCAAATAGATAAGTACCGGGTAGGGAAGTATTTTGAAAGCGATAAATGGGGGTATTCAATCCTGAAGTAAGGTCATCATTCCCGATTCCTGAACCTTGTATAAATTCATAACTACCTATGTCCACCGTACCATCAATAATTCTAGCCTCACCCCGTTGATCTTGGTTGCCATAATAGTTAAAAAGATTACGAATTTGAGTATTGGCATTATTTCCTGCGTTAATAGCAGGACTACCTTCAAGCAGGGGGTGAACTAATAATGCAGACGCCCCATCAGTAGTGGTAAATTCTCCGGGTAAATCCCCAATAAGAGGATCAATAGGACTTTCTAAACTGCCAACAAGATTATTATTGAAGTTATTAACTAAACTACCTTTTTCTGATGCACCAATAAGATTATAAGAACTCAGATTATCGAATTTTCCGTCTATGTCGGCACTGTTGATATTTTCAGCCACAATGCTATTGCGGAGTATTGTGTTGACTGGAGTAGTAGCATCTTGGCGATTGCCCGAAAAAATACCTGAACCTGTAGAACCACTATTTTGGGCGATCGTACTATTAATAATCGTGGCTTGATCTCCTTGAGTCCAGATCCCACCGCCGATGATACTGTTATTCCCAGAAATAGTACTATTAACAATCGTTATCTCCCCGCCAACATCGTTGAAAATACCGCCACCACCGAGGGACGCATTTTCGTCTAGGGTGTTGCTGGTGGAGTTAAAAGCTATGGTACTACGATTTATCCGAACTGTACCACCATCGCCGTTATAAATTCCACCGCCATTACCCACCGCAAAATTAACCAGTACAACAGAATCATTAATTTCTAAAATTCCATTATTAGCAATACCACCTCCTCTACCATTGGTGCTATTTTGGGCAATGATGGTATTGTTTAAAGTTGCTTTTCCTGCGGATTCGATTTTAATAGCACCACCGTCAACGGCAATAACTCCCGTCGTCCCATCATCAATAATAGGATTTTCTGTGCCGACATTCGCATCTTGGAGAGTAACATTCGCCAGATTAAGATTTCCAGTACCAGAAACAGTAAAAATGCGATCGCCCAGGAAACTAGCCGTGAGTAAAGTTCCACCGGCACTAACTCCGAGAATTGTAATATTACTAGCAATATTTAAAGAACCGTCTGCTGTGAGAGTGAGGTTATATGTCCCCTCCGGTACATTGATAATGTATTGTCTTCTAGGATCAGCATTAGCTAGGATAATGGCATCTCTGAGAGATAAACCATCAACTTCGCTACCATCGTTTTGATCTTCAAGGGTATTAACGGTTAAAAAAACTTGAGCGGAAAGGTTATTTTGATTCATCAGTTTTATCAGTGGTTATGAAAAATCATTATTAAATATAGTCTATTACCCCAGTAATATCAACAAATTATTTATAATTTTTGTAATCTAAACTAATTTTAGCGAAAAAATCTTTGATTTTCTCTTTCAAATTAATTTTGTGTATTTTTACGGATCTTTTTAGCCTATTTTTGTCAAATTTACACTATCTTAAATAATTTAATTAAGTAGTTTTGTGTTTGGTCTTTCTTTTTTTTATTGCCTAAGATTAAACGATTATGTAGAACTACTTACTGAATCTCCGAGTTAATTCTGAGGATCTTAAAGTTTTATTAAGCTATTTCCTTAAGAAATTGTAATAAAGTTTGTGGATTTTAAGGGAGATCTTGTATCCTAATAATGTGGGGATCAATCTTGAATCAAAGCTTTTAGAGTAATTACTTTTTTAAAATCTAAGTTTTTTAAATTAGGAAACTGATCTTGTTATTACTATTTAAGTGGATAAATACAAACTTTTTTTATTCCTGATAATGCAAAGGTTTTAATTAACAACTTTACACAATTAATAAATATTAACAAACATAACTAAATAATACTTAGGTAACAATAAGGATATTTGTATTTTAAAAACTTAAGGTTAGATTTTAAACCTGTGAGAAATTTTCTGTAAGCTTTGCTGACTGATTCTCAAATAAATGCTAAACACCAGTCCAAAGAGAGGTCAGAAATGTCTAGAAGAAGAAAAAAATTTGCTTGTGGTCATTTAGGCTACGGTAGAGATTGTCATAAGTGTGAACAAAAACAAGCACTTAGAGAGGAAAAGAGAAAACAAAAGAATGCTTGGGAAGCAACATTTTCGCAGGATCCTATTGACTTAAGTTCTTTGCCGAGAAATGTAGTCTTAAAGGCTAGACAAATAATCTACAATATTCAAAATCGAGCCAGTTATACTAACTTTAGGGGAAAAAGACTAAGACATGATCGATTTATAATTAGTATTCCCGTCACTAGAAATTACCGTCTAATTTGCAGAGACTATGGTGATTTGGTCGCTCCTGAAGCTGTGGTTTCCCATGAAGATTACAATGTTTGCAAACCTGGGACATAATGAATAATTAGTGATTGACGGCATTAAATCTTTTGCAAATGCAAAACTCAAACTTATTTAACTACTTTGAAAAGAAGTAGTTTGACTGCATCTTAGCTTATCTTGTTATTATCAATTTCTTGTAGGGGCGAAATATTACTAAGCCCCCACAATGTTCCTCAACTATTTACTAATGCTCACAATCCACGTACCTACATTTAATCTGATAGGTACTTGCCCTGGAGTTAAAACTTGGGCTTGAAAGTAGAAAGTACCACCAGGATCGGGGTTTTTCACATTAGAAAACACTAATTCAACTTTGTTACTTTCCAATAAAGGTTCTTCCAAGTCAATTTCAATAATACGACTTTCTTGATCCCAAATTATTTCTCTGATAGGCAATTTGTTATTTTTTACCCTGACTTCAATGGAGTCAACGTCAAATTTACCAGTGTAATAATCGGGGTAAGTGATGAAAAATTTAGCAACTCCTTCAGTGATTTTTTTACCTGGAATTCTGAGACGATAACGATCCCATCCCCCCGCTTTGCCACCAAAATCTAGGTGGTAACTAAGTATATCTTGGCGATCTACCCCGCTGAAAATGGTTAATCCGGGGTTACTGCCACCTTGTGCTGAAACAACATGAGGTAAAGCCGTAACTAAAGTTGCACTTAAAGCTAAAGTTGTCCAAAAACCTTTATGGCTAATTTTTAATAAATTCATGTTATTTAACATAAGATAATAATTTTACTCATTGTCAGTCTAACAAACTGTACCCTGTGACGGAGAATTTTACTGATTTTGTTCCTTAATTCTTTTCTTTCTTTTTGATTCCTGATTCTGTACAAATACAATACAAACTTTTGTCCCATGGTTCTTGGGGCAATTCAGACACATAAGCAAAATCAAACACAACCCCAACGGTAGGAATATTTTTCCATGACGGTAATTCTAACATTCGATCGTAATAACCGCCGCCGTAACCTAATCGATAACCTTTGCGATCGCCCATCACTGCTGGAACTAAAATTAAATCAACGGTATTAATATCAATTAAAGGAGAATCTGAAAAAGGTTCACTGATACCATAAGAATTTTTTTGTAATTTATCCCCCCATTGCCATTGATGCCAGATTAAACTTTTTCCTTGACAATGGGGTAGACCAAAAATAACGTCGGCTTGTTGATGCAATAAACTTAAATCAGGCTCTTGTTTAAAACTAACATAACTTAAAACCACTTTAGCTTGGCGAAAAATCTGACTATCAATTAAATTTTGACATAGGCGATCGCTTTTTTTTTGCCATTGAGTGGGAGAAAGTTGTAATCTTTTTTTGATAAATTGTTTTCTTAACTGTTTTTTTTGATTCGGAATTGTCAAATTATTTTCAAGAGAAATTATAAGTTAACCTACAACTATTATATGATCGAGTCAACCTTAAATAAAATAGGTTTACTGAACCTTTCAAATATTCCCTATGCCTTTTGCTTTAGCTCCTAGCCGGGAAGCCCCGAGCTCTAACCGATAGGGTGAGCGTCGGGATGAGAGGCGCGTGAGTCGGAGCGAAGCGGAGACGAACAATCTCCTATATCGCTAGTCAGGCACGTTTCGCCCTTTAACGACCTCAATGGATTTCAATACCATGACAACTGGTTGCACAATTTGTTGATTGCCAGCTCGATGAATGGTCGCCGACCAGCCGAAAAATTGCCCACCCACAAAATCCGTTAGAACCAGCCCAAACTAGATAAAAAATGACTTATTAAGGCAAATATTAGTCATGCCTGGCAGGCTTGAAATTCAAGTAATAATATTAAACCTCTTGCAAAATTGAATATCAGTTAAAATTAAGTGTCAAAATTTGTTAATATAAGCGATCGCTTACTAGAAAAGTATAAGATTTGCTTATGAAATTTTAAAAAATAGAAAAATTGCCACCAAAAAAGTTTAAGAGAAGGTTTGGAGTAACTAAAAAAACCTATGATTTATTAGTAGAAATAGTCAAATATGAACTCCAAACAAAATCTATTTAACTATCTGAAAGTTTCCGATAATTATTATGGTTAATTTCTGATTTTTTTTCTATTAATAATTATTTTTTCTTGATTTTTTAGAATAACATAAGTATTTTTTATGCATTAAGTCCTGATTCAACTAATTTTGACGATTTTTGTTTTTGGCGATCGCCCATTACAATTAGAATAATCATATTCATTTTATTTTTGCAAGAGTTCTATTAATTTATTTTCCAAAAACAAATGCTCCCTTCTGTTTTAGATAGTTGTACTCCCAGAGGTGAAATATTATCAGGCGATTTACAGTTAGATCTTTTTGCCGCTAAATTGCGTTTAGTAGTAGAAGGAAAAGCTCCACAAGTATATCAAAACCCTGATTTATTTTTTGCTAATACATTTCCCACCGATGGTATAAAAACTTTAATCGGAGAGGTATTTACTCGTCTCAGCGGCAAGGGTAGCGGTTCTCCCATTTTAAGATTAGAAACTAGTTTTGGTGGCGGTAAAACCCATGACCAAATCGCTATTTGGCATATTGCTAAACAGGGCAGAAAGATTCAGGCTTTAGAACGTTTTACTGATTTAGAGATTATCCCTGCCGATACCATTCAAGTGGCAGCTATTGATGGGAGAGATTTAGATCCTGAGAATGGCATTTATCATCAAGATACCGGTATCACGACTTATACCTTATGGGGAGAGATTGCTTATCAAATAGGACACATAGAAGGTTATCAACTTTTACAAAAAAGCGATCGCTCTGGAGTCAGTCCCGGTACTTCTGTGATTGAACGTTTAGTGAATAATCGACCCACGGTGATTATGTTGGATGAAATTGCCCGTTATCTTAGTACTGCCAAAGGGAAAGCAATACAAGATAGTAATTTAGCTAAACAGGTGGTTAATTTTCTTTTCTCCCTGATGGATTTAGCTTCTGCTACTAATAATTTAGTTTTAGTCTATTCTTTGGCTTCTAGTAGTGATACTTTTGCGGAGGATACCAATGAATTAAAAGAGTTAATTAGTGCTTCTGCCCGTCAAGAAAGAGTCTTAACTCCTAGTACTGATGTCGAAATTTACAATATAGTCAAACAGCGTTTGTTTGATTCGGTTAACGTTGATACCGCTGACACTATCGCTAAAACTTATTTGCAAACTTATAAAACCAATCATCTCAACTTACCTGATAGTTGCAAAGATGCTACCTATGGAGAAGCGATCGCTCAAAGTTATCCTTTTCATCCTGAGTTATTTAACCTCTTAACCAAGAAAATAGCTGCTATTCCTGAATTTCAGAAGACCAGGGGTGCCTTAAGATTACTGGCTCAATTAGTGCGTTATCTGTGGCAAAATCCCCCTGAATATATTCCTTTGATTCATACCCATCATTTACCAGTGGGCTTAGAAAAAAATATTACCGATGATTTAACCTCAAGAATACAGAGAGGAACCATGCGTCCTGCGGTTAATGCCGATATTTATAATCCCAGTGGCAGACTCGCTTACGCTCAACAACAAGATGAAGAATGGTTAACAGCAGGCAAACCCCCTTTTTCTTCCTATATTGGGAGAACTATTTTCCTCCATTCTCTCAATTATGGTATTAGTGCGGGAATTCGCTTAGGGGAATTAAATTTATCTTTATTAACACCAGGGTTAGATGCTAATTTTGTCGATCGAGCCTTGAATAATTTACAAGCAGTAGCCTGGTATTTAGATGTAGATCCGATTAGCAATATTGCTCGGTTTAAGGAAGAGCCATCAATTAATAAAATTATTAGTGAAGAAAAAGAACAAATCGGACGTAGTGAAGCCAAAGAAGAATTACGCACCCGTCGAGACAGTATTTTTGCTAAAAAGTTATTTACTTTAATTTCTGCCCCTGATAGTTCTTCTGATGTAGATGATCGGGCAGATGAAATCGCCTTGTGCGTGCTCGATTTTGATGAAGCCATTATTACTAATGCCACTGATACTGCTCCCAGTTTCATTACTCAAATATTTAATAATACAGGTGAATCGGGACGATTTAGGATCTATCGTAATCGTTTACTATTTTTATTGGCAAATAAAGCGGAAATAGACAGAGCGATCGATATTACTAGAGAATATAAGGCTATCCACAATATTCTTAATTCTCAAACTCGTTTAGAAGACTTATCAGAAAGTCAACAAAAACAGTTAAAACAAAGGTATGGGGCGAAGGATTTAGAGGTACGAATTGCTTTAACTAATGCCTATCGTCATTTATTCTATCCTGACAATGACCCAGTCAAAGCTCCCGATGGTTTAAAGCATTACGTTTTACCAGCTCAAGATTCTAGCACTGTTAAGGGGAAAAATAACCAACAAGATGTCATACTCAAAGCCCTTAAGGATTGTCAAAAAGTACGTTCCGATGAGCCTTTAAAAGCTTATGCACCTGCTTATATTATGCAGAAGGTATGGGCAAAAGGTTTAGATTCTATCAGCACTATGGCACTGAAAGAAACCTTTGCCAAGGATTTAAGTTTGAAGTTTTTACTAGATGCAGAGATATCTTTATTACGGGATACTATTCGTCAAGGCTTAACTGAAGGGGTTTGGGATATGCAGCTAGGTGAGAAAATGTATATCAAAACTGATACAGGTTTATCTAATTTACCTGAGATTATCGAATTTTCCGACAATTACACTCTTTATCGTCGAGGTATATTAAAACCCCCCGAACCAAAAGTAATTCAGCTTTCGGCTCAAGTAATTAATCAAGAAACAAAAGAGGTGAGGGTGCGATGGAAAGCGAAAGGTGCTTTGATGGTTAGTCTTTATCAGGATAATAGTTTAATCAAGGATGATTTTCGCCCTAGTGATGAATATACCACTGCAATTGAGAAGTTAACGATATTTAAAGTCGTAGCTGACTATGGTAGTGGGGAAACAGCTATTCAAGAAACCACGGTTAGTTTAGCAACCATAGGAGTAAAAGAGCCTTCTGGGGGATATATTGTTAATCCTGAACCTGATATTTTTCAGTTAAAACCATCAGAAATTGTCAAAGAAGGTACTGTAAACGCCACTTTTACTTACCTAAAAGATCAATGTTCAGACTATAAAATTACTGCTCTTTCTTCCTTGATTATTACTGTTGATTCAGTGATGGATTACCGCAAGTTAGGCACCAGTTTATCTTTATTAAATCGTCCTCAATTATGGTCAATATTGATTGACCAAACTGTTACTATTCAAGCACAAGAGCAGTTTATTCGTTTAGAATATCAGGGTGATACCAGAGGATTTCAGAGCTTTTTTAATACTTTAAATAGTTTGCTTAATTCTCCTTCTGCTCAAGCTAATCTTTCTCTTAGTTTGACGATCGACTTTACATCACCTGTTACTCCTGACGGCACAGAAATTAATATGATTTTTGATGCTTTAAAACGTAATCCTGTAGAGCGACTTAATTTGAAAGCCTCTGTCAATGAACAGTGAACAGACTATAGTGAACAATGAAGAAATTGAAATCGGTAGTAAATAATAAATATTTTAATAGATTATGGTTGACCAATTAATTGATTAAATTGTAATCCTTTTGGGGAGTAAATTTTTAACATATTTTCAGGAGAGTCATGTAATTGTGCTTGTTTCTTGTTCCTAGTAGATTTTTTAGATATACTAATATTTTTTAAACTAATAAAACGATAATCATAATTATTCAAAAAGTCTATTTCCCGCCAAAACTCTTGTCCTATTTGTTGACAGTATTTCACTAAACATTTACCTCCTTTTAATTGCTGAATAACTTCTTTCTCTAAGGCTTTACCTGCTTTCATTTCAATTAATACAATCATCTTTTTTATCGGAGAATCAGAAATAATTACATAATCACAACGTTTACATTCCCCTTTTATTCCTTGAAATAAACTTTTAGGAGCTTCAAATAGATCTATTTTTATGATTAAAGTATCATCAGGAATTCCTCTTATAGTTACAGAATAATCTGTTCCATGAGTTTCAGTTAAATTTACTTGTTTTTTACCATAATTATCGATTAAAGGTACTTTGGCATTATCTTTAATTATCTGATCAAGAATAGTTATATCATTAGAACTATACACCCTTATTCTTCTCCCCAGATGATTTCTTCTTGAATACGATTCATTGTTTCTATAGCAGTATCAAAACTACTAATTTCAATGCCTAAATCTTGAGTAATATTAGCTAGCGTTAAAGTTTGACAACGACTTTTTCTCTGACGATTATCTAATTTTATTAATGCTTCTTCTGCTATATAAACTTTAATTTGTTCCACAGTTAATAATTCATCTTCTTGATAACCTTCTCTTTGAGCAATTTCTTTGAGGTAGGTTTTATCTTGATTAAGCATAATTAAAGTATTTAATTCTTTAATAATATAATCACTATGAGTAGTGATAAATACTTTGATCCCTAAATTAATTAATCTAGCGAAAAGTCTAGCCATTCTTCTCTGATTTTCAGGATGTAAGTTTAATTCGGGTTCATCAATAATTAATAAATCTCCTTTTTTTGCTATGTGTTTGAGATAAAAACCAATATCTAATAGTGAACGTACAGCACTAGAACTTTCATCCATTGATAACTTGATTCTTTTTCCTTTAGGAATATAATAAAGTTCATCATTTTTAGTAACAGTATATTGTCCACCAATAATATCAGCAAAATTTTCCAATAAATCTGGACTTTCTTCCGCTACAAAACTGGTTTTTTTAGCAATAGTCTCTAAATTTCTAATAAATTCAACATTTTCTTTAATTGGTAAAGCATAATCATCATAACCTTTAAGTAAAAGTTCAATGGGGTCAATATTTTTATCAGTTTGACTAATTTCTTCTAACAAACGATTACGAGAAAAATTTAATTCTTTACGAAAGATAGCACTTCCTGTTCTTTCAGCACTAGCAATAAAACAATTGGGAAAAAACTGTTTAAAAATAATATTTTTTATGGCTGAACCTATAATTTCTCTAATTACATTATCGGGAATTTTTCGATTTTCTTCCTCCGTGAGTAAAGTAACAATTAATTCATTACTATTTTCTGATTTAACTAAAGAAAATATCTTTTTGTTAGTTGATCCTATAATTTCTTCATGATTTTGATTGAGCTTATTATCTGATATATTTATATCAATAAAAAACTCTGTATTTTTGAAGTTTTCAGGGGACGAGGCAAAAATTTTAGGCAGAATATTCGTATATTTTTTACATCCTTTCCTAAGAATATTTTCTGCATTATTTAAGTATTTTTCTAAGTTAATACTAATAACTCCTTCCTGAAAAAGCTGATTAATTTGAGTTTGTTTAATCTCAATTTCTATGGTTTGTCTCCAAATAGATAAAAAACCAAATAGAGCATAAGTAGCATAGGTTTTTCCTGTATTATTACCACCACATATAATTGTTAATTCACCTAAATTGAATTCAGCTTGTTTTAATGTGCCTAAATTTCTTACTTTTATCTTCATCATTTTTCATAAACTAAACTTTTTACTTCTTACTTCTTACTTCTTACTTCTTACTTCTTACTTAAAAAACCTCTCCCTGCAAATAAACAACCTTCGTTTTAATCTCATCAATTCCCAACCACAAATTAACTAACGTCTGTTTCTCCTTGACATTATCGGGAATCACTTTAAACGCAACTTCGATCGTCTTGGTTAGTAAATCATTACTATTCAACCCCGTTTTCTTCATAAATTGGCGTACTGCTTCGAGGTTGCCTTCATCTTCATAAACCGCTATTAAGGCGTGTAAACCATCAATTAAGTATTTAATGGTAAATTCTTGAGGATTAACGGTAAAAGCTCGTTTTTTCAGCCGTTGTTGGGGAGTTAAAAATTTACAAGTGCCACTAGCTGAATCAATTAGTTTATATTCCTTAGTTAAGTCATTAACGTTAAATCCACCAATGGCTAAGGCTAACTGTCTCGCTTCATCAAAAGGAAATTCACGGGCAGAAAAAGCATCCCAAGCTAGTAAATACCATTGGGTTAAGGCATCAAATCCTGCGGTATCGGTTTGTAATAGTTTACGGAAACGATAACTGGCGATCGCTTTTCTGGCTTCGGCAAAGGCAACTTCTGGGCGCACTTCGTTACCTGTATTGTCGAGGATGGGGTAAGACTTGGAAAAGACGTTTAAGGCGACTCCAAAGGCACTTAAATATAAGTCAATGCCCGTTATATCATTATCCTCGAAGTAACTTGCCCTTGCTTCTACTTGATTAGCGACTTCGGGGCGTAAGTCATCCCACCACGCACCCTGAAAGCTATTATTCCCCCCTTTTGAAGGGGGGCTAGGGGGGATCTCATTCCCTTGACTTGATCCCCCTAAATCCCCCTTAGTAAGGGGGACTTGTTGACGTTTTCTACATACTAAAATAACGGTGCTAGATACGCTGTTTTTCTTTGCTTGATGGAGATTTTGGGGGTTTTCGGTGGAAACTGCCCAACTAGCGGTAATTTCAAAACCTGCATCAATTAAGGCTTTTGCTAATACATCCCATGCCCCTGATTCTTTATGGTTAAATTGTACTGTTAATACCCCATCGTCTCTTAAAACCCGATAGGCTTCATTCCATGCCATCGCCATTTTTGCTTCGTAGTCTTGTTTGGCTAACTCATCAGCGGATACTCCCATGTTGCGGAAACGGGAAGGGTTGGCAACGGCTTCTCTATCTTTATCCGTTAACTCTTGCCAGAAAATATCGGGAAATATATCTCCTAATGTGCGCTTTTGCCAGACATAAAAAAAGTCGGCTAATTCGGCATATTGAATTGTACCGTAATAAGGTGGGTCTGTAATGATTGCTTCGATGCTTTTATCAGGAATATGATACAAACTATCGGCAGATTCGAGGTTAATTTTAATAGTTTTATCAGTGAAATTTTCTGTTAAAAGATTTAGTTGATTTGATTTTTTTTGCTGGTTTACATATTCGCAAAGTTTCGTAAAATCGTCTGCAACTGTATCAGCACACCATTCCATAATCTATCTACTTCCATTAGTTTCAGGATAATTCCACATTAAATTTAATGCGTGTTGTGCTGATGCTACCTTGTGCATTATGTTCTTGAAGGATCCCATACTGCCTAATCGACAATTTCTATCAACACATCGATCGCAAACCAAAGCCAAATAAGTTACAATTGCTTCGGCTTTTTCTGGTTCATATTCTGCTTGTATTTTTGCCTTGGCTTCGTTAATTATTTCTACATAAGTAACAAGGGTTAATAATTGACGTGGGTTAAATAATTTATGCCATTTTTCAATACCATATTCTGTAATCATCTGTACTTCTTTCACCATCAATGACTATAAGTAGTTTTCAGGGTATTAATTGATTAACGTTAATATTCTTCTGATTTAGCTTGTAAAAATTCTTCTGCTTTTTTAACACCTTCTAAATCAATTTGATTAGGGATTCTAAATTCTAAACTTCCCTTTCCTTTCTTAAAAGCTATTGCATATAATTGATGTCCTAAACCTACCGTTTTGCGCTTGATTTTTAATAACATCATCTTCAATCACATTGCCACAATTACAACATTTTCCTACACCTCGCCCGATGGTATTGTAATCACTTGGATCAAAATCTATAACCTGTTGACTGTTATTTACACTCTCCCTATTGTTCACTGTTAACTGTTCACTGTTAACTGTAATAGTTGTCCCTTTACCTTTTTTGCCTTTTATTAACTCAAAATCAACCCGTTTTTCTTCAAGATTAGGGATAGGTTTAACCGCACAAATACGATGATTTTTGATTGCAGAAGGAGAGCGATCGATCCACCAATTAGGAGAAAGAGGAATAGTAGAATGACAATGAGGGCAAGTAACAGTATGCGCCCAAAGATAATTTTGCACCGTTTCCGTATTCCCCTCTTTTGAAGCATTTTTAACCTTACTCCCCCCTTTCAAAGGGGGGTTGGGGGGGATCTCACTCTCCTGATTTGATTCCCCTAAATCGGCGGTGGAAGTATTTGAAGATGGGCTAGAAGGGATCGTACTACTCTGATTTGATCCCCCTAAATCCCCCTTACTAAGGGGGACTTTTTCTTCTCCCCCCTTTGTTAAGGGGGGCTGGGGAGGATCTGAATTAGGAAAAAACTCAGCTAACCTTTTTTCCGCCTCATCTCCCACATATTTAACCCATCTATCAATATCAGTTTGTAAATCTGCCCCAAACTTTAATGGATATTCCATCGCCGCCTTCATGGTAATTACCGCCACGGGGTTTAAATCGGAAGCAAAAACATTTAAACCATAACGCACACCCTCAAAAGGAATACTGCCACCGCCAGCAAAAGCATCTAAAATTGACGGTTTTTTCGTACCCCAAACCCGCTCACAAAGTTCTTCAAACCTTTGAATTTGCTTATTACTAGGAGGACATTTATATAACCTAACCTGCTTATTATTCCGCAGTTTATCCTTTTCTTCCTCAGATTTATTACTACTTTCCCAAAACCTGACATCATCTTCACCATATAAACCCATCACATATAAAAACTCTTCCATGGTAATATCGGCAGGTAGAAGGGAAGCCAACACCGAAGCACGGGAAAAAGATAAAGGTTTACGAGAATACCAGCGATGTAAACCTTTGAAAGGATTACCGCCATGTTCATAATATACCTGCTCATTGAGGAATTTTACAGGCATAATTTTTTCGATGAATAATTGTTTTCTCATGATGGGTATTAGTTATGGGTTGTGTTTAGTTTTCCCACCTTGTAATGAATTACAAGGCTAATAGTTTTACGTTCTGCGAACTAAGATTAATGGTGATTGATTATTATATGCTGAGAATGAAAGGCGATCGTTTTTTGCGCTTGTTAAGAGTTAAAATTGAGGTTTAATGTATTTATTCCAAGTATTGAGAAGATTTTGAGCATCATCAGTAGTGAGATGACCAATTTTGGCTATCAATAACGATTTTTCTAAAGAATCTAATCTAGACAAACGTACAGTAGAGGCTAATTTTAAGCCACTTTTTTGCCAGTCTTTTAAAACTACATCAGTTTGTGTTCTAGGTTGAGCGGATGTTACTACAGCGACAATAACATCATCACCGTCACACCAAAGAATTAACACAGGACGTTTTTTAAAATTGATACCATCAGTAAAAGTTATTTTAGCTACCCAAAAATCCCCTGCTTTAATAATCATCATATAATCCTTCATCTTCGGGAGCATATCCATTTAAAAATGATTCATGGGAGCGTATATTTGTTCGGGGTTGATTTTCAGGTAAAGAATGTATGTTATTATCGTCTATCAATTCAATTTGATATTTTTTTCCTATATCTAAGAATAGTTTTTGACTAGGTTTTAATACTTCCCCGTCATAGGTAACAGTTATTATTTGAGACATAGTTCAATAAACAATAAACAATGGGTATTTCTATCATAGGATAAAGTGCGATCGGTTTTTGAGCTTCTTAAGAGTTAAAATCACAAATGTTTAATTGTTACTAATCCACCTTCAATTAGAGTTTATAAAGTGATCGTTCTCAAATAAATGTATCGAATTAATATTAATTTAAAGCAAAAACTATTTTCAGGGCGGTATCTATTTGTTGGATAAGATCATTTTCTAATTCTCCTCTGAAACTAACAAAACGAGAATTATAATCAATAGGACGAGTTTGTAAACAATCAGCAATAGATTTTTTATCTAAATTATTAGTAACAGTAGGATTGATTTCAATATTGGTTTTAATTCTTGCTTTTTTTCAGTCCAATTAGTTATAGGTACAACTTGAATAACTGGTACTCGTTGATTATAAATATTATTTGTTACTATAATACATGGTCTAATTTTTCCTGTTTCTGAACCTAAAGTGGGATTAAGATTGACATTAATAATCATTCCTCTTGTCAAAATCATTCTTCAATAAAATCCTCACAAGCAACATCGGTTAACTGTTGTAACTCTAAATCTTGTTGATAAATTTCAGCGTATAAATCAGCAGAAGTCTTTAACTCATCGATGATTGAGGATTGATTAGAATCAGAAATTATTTGAATGTGATATTCTTTATTTGTCTCCAAATCTAATGCTGTTTTTGGGGTTAATACTACCCCATCATAAGTTACAGTGATTAATTCGCTCATCATAATTTACAGTAAAGATAATTGATCTTATAGTTTAACTATAGCCTTTAATATTAATTATTTATTGTTTATTCTCCCAGTAAAATCCTTAAAGCCTTCAGAGCAGAATTACGTTTCCCGTGATTAATTTTAGCAAACCAATAATGAGCTTCTTCATTACTCATTGCCATGACTGCATCACGAATATTAACAATTTTGTCTTCTTTTCTAAGTGGTTGTATTGTCTGAAATAAAATTGCTAAATTTGTCCCTGATTCTTCATTTAAAATATAAGGAGATTTTCGTTTATAAGAAAGAGTTTGAGGATTATATTTATTACTTTTCAATACTTGATAAATAGCCTGTCTAATTAAAACTAACTTGTTTCCTTTTACTTTCCCCATACATTGAGCCGAAGGGCGTTTTTTTTGTCCCGCTTTTTTGTAAGCACATTGATATAATTCTAAGAAAAAATTATTATCTTTTAAAGGAATTATCTTAAGTTGAAATTCTTGCACTTTTCAGTGAACAGATAGCAGAGTACAGTGAACAATAGTTTATTATAAGTGTTAAAAGTAATTCTTGATGAGTGAACCATTTTTGAAAAATAAGTCTTTTGCTTTTGCTTTGAGAATTATTAAACTTTATCAGTATTTGACAGAGGAAAAGAAAGAATATGTTTTATCAAAACAACTTCTAAGAAGTGGTACTTCTATTGGTGCTTTGGTAAGGGAATCAGAGTATGCCGAAAGCAAAGCCGATTTCATCCATAAGTTATCTATCGCCTTAAAAGAAGCCAATGAATCTGAATATTGGTTGGAATTACTATATCAATCAAACTATATTGGAGAAAAAGGTTATAATTCAATTATTTTCGATTTGAAAGAAATCCTAAAAATTTTAATATCTAGTATTAAGACAAGCAAAAACAAAAAATAATATTTTTTCACTGCTCACTGTAATCTGTTCACTGTAATCTGTTCACTGTAATCTGTAATGTTGTTAACAGAAAAAGATTGGTTAATTAGTTACTCAAGTAATGAAAATAACCCCATTGCTGACTTTTATATTCCCGCCCTTGAAAGTGCAGTGGCATATGATCGTAAATCAGGTTTTTTCAATAGTGCCATTTTATCTAAAGTAGCTCAAGGATTAGGTGCAATGCTCTATAATGAGGGCAAAATGCGTTTAATTATGGGTTGTGAATTTAGTCATCATGACTTGAAAGCGATCGCTCTTGGCTATGAATTAAAAGAGAAATTAGAGTACCGTTTAAATAGAGAATTAAAAGAGCCAGAAAATTTTGCGGGGGTTAAACATTTTCAAATTTTAAGTTGGTTAATAGCCCATCATTTTTTAGATATAAAAATTGCGATTCCTCTACAAAAAAATGGCTTACCAGAACAATTAAATAAACATAAATTATTTCATGAAAAAACGGGTATTTTTACAGATAGAGAAGGAAATAAAATTGCTTTTAGTGGCTCCAATAATGAATCAATAGGAGGCTGGGAAACAAATGTAGAATCATTTCACGTTTATTGTGCTTGGGAAGGAGAAAGAGATTTACAAAGAGTTAATGAAGAGCAATTTAGATTTGATAAATTATGGAATAATTTAGCAGAAAATGTCAGAGTTTTTGAGATTCCTGAAGCCATTAAAAAAAAATTACTGCGTTATACTCCCTCTACTAAACCCATCTGGAAAAAAGAAGATGATTTGGTAGTGAACAGTGAGCAGAGTACAGATAACAGTGAACAGAGTACAGTTAGTAGAGATGAATCAAATGATAGGATTGGGAATGATGACGAAATAGAAAAAAATCAAGCTAAAAAGATTGAATTAACCCCAACAGAAATTGAAAGAGAGTTAAAATTATTTGAGCCTTTACTTAATATTCATCAACATCAAGGCTGTTTTGCTTACAGTTTAGAATCAATACCCATCAAACCTTGGATACATCAAACCAAAATCTTAAGACAATTCACTGGCAAGTTTCCTACCTCTGCTTTGATCAGTGATGAAGTAGGCTTAGGTAAAACTATTAGTACTGGTATTATCACCAGATATTTATTAGTTTCCCGTCAAGCAAAACGAGTCTTAATCCTTGCACCTGCTAGTGTACAACCTCAATGGCATGAAGAATTAAGAGAAAAATTTAACCTTCATTTTTGGAGTTACAGTAAAGGAATTTTTACCAATCCTGACGGAGAAACTATTACACCTATTTCTAACCCTTGGAATGAAGTCGATTTAATCTTAGCTTCTTCCCACCTTGTGCGAATGCAAGAGCGTGCTAACGAATTATTAGAGGCTAATGATTGGGATTTAGTAGTAGTAGATGAAGCACATCATGCCCGTCGTCGTAACCCTCAACAAAGGGAAGATAACCCCAATCGCTTACTGAGTTTACTCAGGAAGTTGAAAGATAAAACCAAATCCTTGTTACTATTAACCGCTACCCCTATGCAAATGGATGCGGTAGAAATTTTTGACTTACTGCATCTGGTTGGTTTAAAAGGATTGTGGCAATATCAAGATAACTTTTGTGACTATTTTGATAGTTTACCGCAACCAGCTAACCCTCAAAAACTTGAATTTTGGCAATCTCTAGCCGTAGATTACTTTCAACAAGGAGGTAAGTCTTGTCCTTTACTAGAGCAATATTTGAGAAACAATAACCGTTTATTACTCTATTCTCTTAAAGATACATGGGAAAAAGGAAAAGCGATCGCTAACTCCAAACGACTATCTCAAGATAAAAGTTTTATCGATGCTTCCCGACAATTTTTAACTGTGAATACCCCTCTCAAAGATTTAATGTTTCGTCATACCAGAGATACTTTAAGGGAATATCACCGCCGAGGCATTTTAGATAAACCAATACCAGATAGAATTGTTTTTGATAATGCGATCGTCCTTGAACCACAACGAGAAATTCCCTTATACCAAGCTGTAAGTGATTATGTGCGTCATTTTTACAACTTAGCCCAACAAGAAAATAGAAAGGGACTAGGCTTTTTAATGACATTGTATCGCCGCCGTTTAACGAGTTCATTTTATGCCATTAAAAAATCTTTAGAACGTCGTTTAGACGGTATCAGCATTACTGATGATGACTTAATCGACTTAGATGATGCTGATGATAATATCATTCAAGGATTAGAGTCCTATTTTCAACCAACAGATCCTGCTGAAATAGAGTATTTAGAAAACATTTTAAGACAATGCGAACAAACAGGAGAAGATACCAAACTTTCACACTATTTAACCCTTTTAAGACAGGAATTGATTAATCGAGAAACAGTAATTACCTTCTTTCAATACACAGATACAATGGATTATGTTAGAGATACACTTGTCCAGTTATATGGTTCTCAGATAGCTTGTTACTCAGGAAGAGGAGGAGAGTTGTATCAAGATGGTTATTGGAGAACTGTCAAAAAAGAAGAAATAAAAAAATTATTTCGTGAAGGTATCATCAAGATTTTATTATGTACTAAGTCTGCTAGTGAGGGGCTAAACCTGCAAACTTGTGGTGTCTTATTTCAATATTCTTGTCCTTGGAATCCGATGCAAATTGAGCAACAAATAGGACGTTTAGATAGAATCGGACAAATTCATGCAACTATTCGTATCCACAACTTTTATTACGATGGCACGGTAGAGGCAAAAGTCTATCAAAAGTTAAGAAGCAGAATTAATGCTTTTGAAACAGTTGTAGGCAATTTACAGCCCATATTAGCTCAAGTTCCTACTTTCATTGAACAAGCTGTAATGTCGGCAGATCCAGAGGAAGAGGGTGTGTTATTAAGTGAATTAGAAGATTTATTGAATAATCCCTCCATTCGTTCAGATTTAGGACAGATGATGGCGATGAATGTTGATGCAGATTTACAACTAATCAATGAATCAATTCCTCCTAGTCCTATCTCTGGTAAACAAGTAGAAGAAATAGTTACTAATTCACGCCTGCTAAAAAGCAAAGGAATTGGATTTAAACCTCAAGAAAATAATACCTGGTTGTTACATTTTGATCATAAAAGTTACCGTGTTACTTTTTATCCCGATATTTTTGATGAATACCCTTCATTGAAGTTAATGACGATCGGTGAGCCTTTATTCGATCGATTATTAAGTTTAACTAAGAGAGAGTGTTTGAAAAATCGTAGAATGAGTCAAGAAACTCAAACTTAAGTATAAATACTCTCCTACCATGCGCCCAAATTGCACATGAAAAGTTAAATATCAAAAGGTTTGCGAGAACAAGACTCGCAAAATCAACCCATGATGCTGGCTGGGGTCAATTCCTCTCAATTCTCTCAATCAAGGCTGAAAGAGCCGGATTGCTTACGATTGCGGTGAATCCAAAGGGTACTTCTCAAGACTGCTCGAATTGTGGTTACAAGGTCAAGAAAGAGCTTTCCGACCGATGGCATTCCTGCTCAAATTGCGGATGTTCTCTTGACCGTGACCACAACGCAGCCAGAAACATCAAATACACAGCGGTAGGGCATTCCGTTCTTAAAGCTCATCTAACGTCCGAAGCAATAGCTGGAGTCGATGAGAAGCCCGCTCTGTATGCGTAAGCATCAAAGTCGGGAGCATGTCACTGCAGGAGAGATTTAGTTAACAAATTAATACCTTTTTGTGCGACTTGAGAATAACTTAATTTCCCGCTAAAAATTTTCGTCATCGTCGAAGCTGAAGAAGGACGTTTTTCCATGACTTGATACCCCAATCGAGGGAAACGATAAAATACTTGTGATAATCTTTGTGCCCAAATCATCTCTTTCCCCCATTGTTCTACCATAATTTCGCTATATTTTTCTAAGGCGTTAATATCCCCAGATAAGGCGTTGTGGATTGCTTCCGAGGCTTTTAAACCGCTAAAAATAGACGGGCGAATACCCTCAGCAGTAAAAGGATCAACCACACAGGCCGCTTCCCCCGCTAAAATTGCGTTATCGGTGTGTAATTTTTGATCCCCATTCCATAAGGCGATGGGATGTCCATGTTCTATGGCATTATCGAGGGTAAGATCGAATAAACTAGCGTAATGGGCGATAATTTTATGGTAGTTTTGAGCCTTGCGTTGTTGGGCAAAAACCCCAGCACCCATTGAAAAACCATCAGCTTTCGGAAAATTCCAAGCATAACCATGGTGCACAAAGCCAAATTCAAAATAAGTATCATTAGATGGATTCTCAAAAGGGATTTCGATTTCTAGGGCCCCGGAGACTAATTTTTTTTGTTTTTTGAAATCCAATAATTTCACCATCGTACCTTTTGCACCGTCGGCGGCGATGAGATAACGTCCGAAAAATTCTTCCTGAGAGGTTTTCACAATCCAACGATCGCCTTTATAATCAACATCAATAACCTCTGTTTTATCCTGCAATATTGCACCCTGTTTGACGGCTTGTCGTACTAAAAAATAATCAAATACATCCCTTCGCACCATCCAAATCGGATAATCTTTCATATCTACGGCGATGGCTTTTTCATGTTCCCATGTACAATAAACCGTGTTGGTTTTTAAAGAAATAGCAGGGGTAAAATCAAAATCGAACCATTCTTGAATTACAGAAGAAACACCACCGCCACAGGGTTTATAACGGGGTAAATCTGCCTTATCTAAAATCAAAATCGAATGCCCTTTTTTCGCCAAATGATAAGCCGCAGTGCCACCAGCTGGACCTGAACCAACTATAATACAATCATACATAGATAATTAACAATGAAGAATTAGCAAAACAACATTTAGAATTCTTGGAGAAGTGGGGAATGGGGGATGGGAAATGGGCAATAATTGTTAAAATTGATGATTTCCCGCTCATGGTTGATTCTGATTTTAATTTTCCAAGGGATCTATCAGATGAATTTTAACAAAAGTTAACAAAACATAGTATGATGATTACACTAAAAATTAAAAATTAAATTCAAGTAATTATGATAACGGATCAATTTCCCTGGCTTACCGTAATAATTGCCTTTCCTCTCGCTGCTGCACTACTTATTCCCTTGGTGCCGGATAAAGAAGGTAAAAACCTACGATGGTATGCTTTAGGAGTCGGATTAATTGATTTTATTTTAATGTGCTACGTTTTTTGGCAACACTACGATACAAGTAATGCCAGTTTACAACTTGTCGAACAGTATTCATGGATTCCCCAACTGGGTTTAAGTTGGTCGGTATCGGTAGATGGTTTATCTATGCCTTTAGTGCTTTTAGCCGGTTTAGTTACCACTTTATCAATCTTTTCTGCTTGGCAAGTCGATCGAAAACCCCGTTTATTTTACTTTTTAATGTTAGTACTATACTCCGCACAAATAGGAGTATTTGTTGCCCAAGATATTTTACTACTATTTATCATGTGGGAATTAGAATTAGTACCTGTCTATTTATTAGTCTCTATTTGGGGTGGACAAAAAAGACGTTATGCCGCTACAAAATTTTTGCTATACACTGCTTTCGCCTCTGTTTTTATCCTTATCGCTGGTTTAGCCATGGCTTTATATGGTGGTGGAGAAATCACCTTCGATATGGTGGCATTAGGGTTAAAAGAATATCCCATCAGTTTAGAAGTTCTCCTCTATGGCGGTTTATTAATTGCCTTCGGTGTCAAATTGGCGGTTTTTCCCCTTCATACATGGCTACCTGATGCACATGGAGAAGCCTCTTCTCCTGTGTCAATGATTTTAGCGGGAGTTTTGTTGAAAATGGGAGGTTACGGCTTAATTCGCCTTAATTTAGGATTATTACCTGAAGCCCATGTTTATTTTGCTCCTGTGTTAGTGATTTTAGGCGTTGTAAACATAGTTTATGGCGGTTTTGCCTCTTTTGGTCAAACTAACATGAAACGCCGTTTAGCCTATTCTTCCGTTTCCCACATGGGTTTTGTATTAATCGGTATCGCTTCTTTTACTGATTTAGGTATCAGTGGTGCCATGTTGCAAATGTTATCTCATGGTTTAATCGCCTCCTTATTATTCTTCCTTGCAGGGGTAACATACGATCGCACACATACAATGTTCTTAGATGAAATGGGGGATATAGGAAAAGCAATGCCCAAAGTATTCGCCCTATTTACGGCTGGTGCCATGGCTTCTTTAGCCTTACCCGGCATGAGTGGTTTTGTCAGTGAATTAGCAGTATTTGTTGGTTTTAGTAATAGTGATGTTTATGACTCAAGTTTCCGCACCGTAACGGTAATTCTTAGTGCGGTGGGTTTAATTTTGACTCCTATTTATCTACTCTCGATGTTAAGGCAACTATTCTATGGCACAGATAAAATTCAAATGTGTGTTATTGGAGATACTGAAGAAAAAGAAAACTTTGAGAATGATCCTGCTGTCTGTTTTGGCACTAACTGTGTTTTACCAGGTGAAGCGGTTTACGAAGATGCCAAACCAAGAGAGATATTTATTGCCACTTGTTTCTTAGCCTTAATTATCAGTGTTGGATTATATCCCAAATTGGCTACTCAACTATATGATGCGAAAACTGTAGCGGTAAATGGGGAAATCCGTCAATCTTATGTCCAAATTGCGGGAACAAACTCAACCGCTATAGAGTCCAGTTTGGCAATGGGTAATTGATGATGATTTCGGGGGTTCGGAATTATAATAAATAATTAACTGTCTCCTTATTCTCCATTCCCTTATTGATCAATTATCGTCTATGTGGTATATGTTGATATTAGAGCAAATATTGGGAATTTTGCACTTTTTGGAAAAAATATCATATAATCCAAGGAGAGAATCTTAAAAAAATATTAAGAATCTTTGAAATTAGTATGGTGTCATCAGGAGGAATCAATGTTTATTCGATTAGCACATCAGTATCGGGAATTTGTTAAGGATTTAGTGATGAATCTTCAAGCCTTAGCAATCGTTTTGGAAAAAAGAAACTACATTGCCTCGTGTTACACTTGTGGTACTAATTTAACTAGTGCTTCCTTTATGGTCAGCCTGGGGGACAATCATTTAATTCGTTTTCTCGTCTCTGATTATGGTATTACTTGGACTGAAATGCAAGACGACAGAGAATTAATGAAGTTAGAAGGTGCAGAAGCTATCAGCCAATTAGAAGAATTAGCTAATCTAGTCAAATATCAGATTAAGTCCGTTGACAGTAAAGCCCCAAGTTATGATCATAGTCTCTTAGTTCGTTAATTTGATGTACTATTGATAATTAATGAGACTGTTATCCCATGATTAAGCCTTGATTGAACAAGAAACTTTCCGTTTATTAGAATGGCAGAGGTTGTGTCAACATCTCTCCACTTTTGCTGCTACTAAATTAGGTGCGATGGCATCTAGTAACTTGCCCATACCCTCGAGTATCACCGAAACTGAGCATTTATTAGAGCAGACGAAGGAAGTTTGTCAAATAGAAACTAACATAAATGCTAATTGGTCTTTTAATGGTATTCATGATATTGGGGATTCCATTGAAAGAGCAAAAATTGGCGGCATTTTAAGCGGTGATGAGTTGTTAAATTTAGCGACAACTTTATCGGGAGTGCGCAAATTAAGACGGGTAATTGAGGAGGAAGAAAAGACTTTTACCCTTCAAAAATTGGTTAATGATTTAAGAACTTTTCCTGAATTAGAGCAAGAAATTCACTATTGTATAGATGATCGTGGGGAGATCACAGAAAGGGCTAGTCCTCAATTAGGTGAAATACGCCAAAAAATAAAAGCTTTACGCAGTAAAATTCAGCAAACTTTACAGGGTATTATTCAAAAAAATAGCAATGCTTTACAAGAGGCTGTTATCACTCAAAGAGGCAATCGCTTTGTGTTGCCTGTCAAATCAAGTCATAGTGGGCAAATTCAAGGTATAGTCCATGATACCTCTACCAGTGGCTCAACGTTGTATTTAGAACCGAGGATTATTATTGATTTAGGGAATAACTTACAAACTAGCCGTAATCAGGAAAAAAAGGAAGAAGAAAAGATTTTACGGCAATTAACGGAAAAAGTAGCCCAAGTTTGGCCAGAATTAGAACAATTATTAGCTATTGCCACAGCTTTAGATTTAGCCACAGCCAAAGCCCGTTATAGTTTATGGTTAAACGGGTATCCTCCAGAATTTGTGAATTTTCAGGACGGGGAAAGTATCAGTTTAAGAAAAGTTCGACACCCGTTGTTAGTGTGGCAGGAAAAACAGGAGGAGGGCAATGAAGTTGTCCCTATTGATGTGTTGATCACCCCAGAGACAAGGGTTGTAGCTATTACAGGACCAAATACTGGGGGTAAAACCGTTGCCCTGAAAACCATCGGTATTGCGGCATTAATGGCAAAAGTGGGTTTATATATTCCTGCTAAACATCCCGCTCAAATTCCTTGGTTTAATAAGATATTAGCTGACATTGGCGATGAACAATCCTTAGAACAAAGTCTATCGACTTTTTCCGGCCATATTCGCCGTATTATTCGCATTATTGAAGCTTTAGATTCCTGCCAACCTCTCTTCGTCAAGGGGGGGGTGCCGTCGGGGGGAATGTCTTTAACTAGAGGGGGGTGTTTGGTGTTGTTGGATGAAGTAGGTGCAGGTACGGATCCCAGTGAAGGCACGGCGATCGCCATAGCTATATTGAAATACTTAGCAGAACATAACCTGTTAACCATTGCCACCACCCACTACGGAGAGTTAAAGAGTTTGAAATATAATGATTCTCGTTTTGAAAATGCCTCCGTCGAATTTGATGACGTGAGTTTACAGCCTACCTATCGACTATTATGGGGCATTCCGGGACGATCAAATGCCATTACTATTGCCCAAAGATTGGGTTTACCTTCGGATATTGTCGCCGAGGCACAAGAATTAGTAGGGGGTTTTTCTCAGGATGTCAATGAGTTAATTGCGGCACTTGAAAATCAACGCAGGGAACAGGAAAATAAACATAAACAGGCACAAGATTTATTAACTAAAACGGAGTTATTTTATCAGCAAGTAGAAGAAAAAGCCTTGTCTTTACAAGCTAGGGAAAGAGATTTGAAGCTACAGCAAGAAAAAGAGGTACAAAAACTATTATTTGATGCTAAAAGTCAAATTGCTCAAGTTATCAAGGAATTACAGAAAAAAGGTGAGCCGACTGCTCAAGATGCTCACCAAGCGACAGAAACTTTAACCAAAATTAGCGATCGCTTTTTAAGTCCTGTAGAGCAATCTCAAGTAAAATCAAGCTATAAGCCAAAAGTTGGCGAAAAAGTGCGGATTTTAAGCATTGGGCAAACCGCAGAGGTTTTAACAGTTGATGAGGCCACGGAGCAATTAAGCGTCCGTTTCGGTATCATGAAAATGGTAATACCCTTCACAGATATTGAATCTTTAGACGGCAAACGCTTTGAAAAAGTTGACCAAACCCCTGAAAAAACGAAAGTAACAGTTAATAAACAACCTTCTAAACAAGTCACCTCGTCTAAACCTGCGTCTAAGCCTATTAATGTGAGAACGTCCCAAAATACTGTCGATATTCGCGGCAAAAGAGTGCATTTAGCTGAACCAATGTTGGAAAAGGCGATCGCTGATGCTACCGATATGGGATCATTGTGGATCATACACGGGAAAGGGACAGGAAGCCTACGGGCAGGAGTTCATGAATTTTTGAAACATCACCCTCAAGTTAGTAATTTTGAACTAGCTCCTCAAAACGAGGGTGGTGCCGGGGTTACGGTAGCCGTTTTAAAATAAAATTATAAAACGTAAATTGCTCTGACTAAATCAGAACTTTTTTCCAATTTAAAGCCCAATTTTTTACACAAACTCTGCACTCCTTGATTACGGGGTAAAATATCGGCAATAATTGTTTTAATACCCTCTTTTTCTGCTATTTCAATTAAACTTTGCCCCAATAATGTCCCTAATCCCTGCCTCTGATAATTGTCTTTGACTAATAAGCCCAACTCTGCCTGTTCCGTATTGCCGTGTATTCTACTTAAACGTGCGATGGCCAAAATTTCCCTTTCATTAGTATCAGGATGGCGATAACTAGCCACTAGAGCAATTTCTTGATCGTAATCGACAAAGCAAATCCGGGCAAGACGTTCATGGGAAATCAAAGACTGATAACTGATAGACTGGAAAAAACGTAAATAAACAGTTTCTTGAGATAAACCGGTACAGAAATCGACTACTTGTGGTTCATCTTCTGGGCGAATAGGACGAATTGTAATCTGTTTACCGTCGGCTAATTGAGCCAGAGATATATGTTGATTAGGATAAGGACGAATGGCAGGAAGAGTGATGTCATTTTTATCAGTTTCAGGGTCATATAATAACACCCGTGCGTCTAAAGCAATTAACTGATTTTCTCCCACTAACAGGGGATTAATGTCAATTTCCTTAATTAAAGGTTGTTCGATCACCAATTGACTAAAGAATACTAAAATTTGCTCTAATTTCTCTAAATCTACAGGTTTTCGCCCTCTAATGCCCTGTAAAGCCCTATAAATTTTCGTTTGCTCCATCATGCGCCGAGCTAAAGTACTATTAAGAGGAGGAAGACCCAAAGCCTGATCCTGATACACTTCTACTAATTGGCCTCCCGTACCAAATAATAACACGGGGCCAAATTGGGGATCTACAGTACTACCTAAAATTAACTCATAACCCTCAAGATTAACCATTGGTTGTACTGTTACCCCTAAAAAGTCAGCTTCACTAACCTTATTTTGAATAGCGAGAAAGGCTTGTTTAATATCCTCTGGGCTAGTTAAATTTAACTTAACCCCTCCGACATCGGTTTTATGGGTGATAGTTTCTGAGTGTAGCTTCATCACCACGGGATAACCCGTCTTTTCCGCCGAGGTGATGGCGTCTTCGATATTTTGAGCGATGATAGTAGTAACGGTGGGAATAGCATAAGCCTCTAAAAGCTGCTTAGATTCGTATTCTGTCAATAAAGTGCGTTTAGTTTGATGGGCATAACTAATAATGTTGGTGGCTAAATCCCGATTAATGAGATTATCCGACTCAGAAAAACTGGGAATTTCGTACAAACCTTGAAGATTATAACTAGAACGCCACATCAGATTAAATAACCTCGCCGCATCATCAGGATAGGCTTGGGTGTAAATGTTTGCCCGATTGAGGATTTCTACCCCCGTAGCTACGCTACTTCCTCCCATCCAACTAGCCAAAATGGGTTTACCTATAATCTTGCCATTCATCTTAGTTAACTCTTCTGCTGTTTGAGTGGGATCCGTCATGTCTTGAGGAGTTAGTATAACTAACAAGGCATCACTATTTTCATCTTTTGCCGCAATTTCTAGGGCTTGAGCATAACGTTGAGGTGTAGCATCCCCTAAAATATCAATAGGATTACTTTTACTCCAATGGGTAGGTAAAATCTCGTTTAAAGCCTGTACCGTCGTCTCACTGAGGGAAGCCAATTGCCCTTTACCCCATGTTAGGGCATCCGTTGCCAAAACACCTGGTCCCCCGGCATTAGTTAAGATACTTAAGCGCCTACCTTTGGGGCGAGGTTGCTTAGCTAATAACTCAGCTACGTTAAATACCTCCTTGACGGTATCTACTTGTAAAACTCCACAACGACGGAAGGCAGCGGCTAAGACTTTATCACTGCTAGTTAAGGCCCCCGTGTGGGATGATGCAGCTTTGGCAGCTTCCTCTGTGCGCCCACCTTTAATAACAATAATCGGCTTTGTTAAAGCAACTTCCCTAGCGGCAGAAATAAAAGATCTTGCATCACCGATTGACTCCATGTAGATGACAATACTTTTGGTTAAAGGATCGTCCCCTAAATAATAGATCAAATCCCCCCAATTAACATCTAACATCGAACCAACGGAGATAAAAGCACTAAAACCGAGATTTTCCTTCAAACTCCAATCGAGAATTGAAGTGCAAAAAGCACCACTTTGACTAATAAAAGCCACATTACCAGTTCGGGCACTAGTACTAGCAAAACTAGCATTTAATCCAGTGGGAGGACACATTAAACCTAAGCAATTAGGACCTACAATGCGTAAATTGCCTTTACGAGCCTCTGTTAAGACTTCTTGCTCCAATTCAATTCCTTGTGCCCCAATTTCCCTAAATCCGGCAGAAATAATAATCGCTCCTTTCACTTTTGCCGAGACACAGTCCCGAATAATATTCGGTACTGTCACCGCAGGAGTTGCAATTACGGCAAGATCTATGATTTCTGGTAGATCTTTAATACTACTATAAGCCTTAATACCGAGAACATTTTTCCGTTTAGGATTAATGGGGAAAACCGTGCCACCAAAAGGATGACTGATTAAATTCCACAATAAAGTGCGGCCGACACTACCCTCTTTTTCACTAGCACCAATTAAGGCAACGGATTTCGGTGCAAACATAAAATCGAGGGGGTTATAATTGTACCTCATGATATCATGGGTTTTATCTGTGGTCATGATCTTTTCTCCTTTAATAATTTTCAGTTTATAAACTAAAACCGTTTCAATTAATTATAAGTTTCTTTCATAGTAAGATTTTGGGTTCAAAACCTTAAGTTATATATTACTAATTTGGATGATTTAGTTTACCTCAGTAACTCCCTCCAATTCATCCTCCGTCATCTCATATAAACTTCTGAGTTTCTCCAATTTCTCTTGATCCGCATCCCAAAAACCCCGTCCATTAGCCTCTAACATTCTACCGATAATATTACGGAAGGCTTCGGGGTTCGCTTCTCTCAATTTATCCGCCATGTCTTTATCTAAGGCGTAGGTATCCACTGCTTGATCATATGCCCAATTATCAGTAAAATCCGCTACTCCCCCCCAGCCGATTAAAGCTGTCATCCGTTGTGATATTTCGTAAGCGCCACCAGAACCCTGATTAGCCATGGCGTTTGCCCATTTAGGGTTAAGTAACTTAGTGCGGTATTCCATCCGTAAAACTTGGTCTAATTTGCGAGGGGTGGTATCCTGTGAAAAACTCTCCACAAAACTAGCCGTAACTTTTTTCCCGCTTTGTTTTTCTGCCGCCCGTTTTAGGCCTCCGGTATTGGCATAATATTCCTGAATATCCGTTAAGCCGTATTCCACTGAGTCAATTTCTTGCACTACCGTTGAGCTAGTTTGTAACAATTGCTCTAAAATTTCTGGGCGTGGGTTACCTTTATCTTGCTTTCCATAGCTGAAAACGTTGCGGTTCTTCCATGTATCCCCTAATTCATCTCCGGATTCCCAGTTACCATCTACAACTTGATCATTTACTAATGAACCAAAATCGCCGCTAGGGTTAGAAAATAGACGTGCAGAAGCATTTTCCACTCCTTTTTGTTGTAATTCAAGGTAATGTTTCCGAATAAAGTTATTTTCCGTAGATTCTTCAATGGTTGCCGCCCGTTGAAATAAATCATCCAACAATTCGATAATGTTGATAAAAGTATCTCGAAAAATACCCGATAAATTACCTAGAATATCGATGCGGGGATGCCCAACCTTTTCTAATGGCATTAATTCATAACGCACAATGCGCCCTGTGCCTTCTTTGACAGGCTCTGCACCTACCAATTCGAGTAAAATACCAATGGACTCGCCCTTAGTTTTGATAGCATCTAAACCCCATAACATCACGGCCACAGTTTCAGGATAACAACCATTTTCCGCTAAATTCTGCTGAATAATTTTCTTGCCAATGTCTCTCCCCCTCAGATATGCACCTGGGGAGGGCATCCGATAGGGATCTAATGCGTGAATGTTCCGTCCTGTCGGTAGTACCCCAGCACCATCTCTGAGTAAATCACCCCCGGGCGCAGGGGGAATATATTCACCGTTTAAGCCTCGCACAAGGTTAGTTAATTCGTCTTCTGTCTGCATTAACAAGTCGGTAATTAGCTGTTGTTGTTGAAAACGTTGGCTTAATTCCCCTTCTTTTAAGGTTTTTTTCTCAACTCTGGTAAATAAATCTCCTTGACTCAATTCTTGGGCGAAATCCTGTTGGGTTTCGGTATCGTTAAAATAGGCTTCAAGGTAAGATTGTAATTGCTCCGGGGTAGGTTTTTCTCCTAAGATATGTAAACCTGATGAGAATAATCTTTGTTCGACAATTTGCAGATAGTCATAAACCTGGACAAAATAATCCTTAAGGGCTTTTTTACTAAATAGTCTTGCATTGTCGGCAGTAAATTCTATGCCTAGTTTTTCTCCTTCGGCAAATTTACAATCTTTATTTAAGCCACTATCGACAATTTTTTGGATGATATCTACTTTTAAAAGGGCATTTTTTTCACTATCTTCCCGATACTCGTTAATTAACTCTTTTAACGCCATTAACTCTTTATATAATCCAGCCCTACCGTAGGGAGGCACATTGTGAGAAATTAATACTCCATAACCCCGTCTTTTTGCCAACATAGATTCGGAGGGATTGTTAGCGGCATAAATATAGAGATTGGGTAAGTCGCCTAATAATACATCTGGCCATGAGTAACCTGTATTGCCGAGAGGGTTACCTGGCAACCATTCCACGGTGCCGTGCATTCCGAAGTGTATTATGGCATCAGCTTTAAATTCGTTTTGCAACCATTTATAAAAGGCGGCGTATTGGGGATGAGGGGTTAAATCCTTTTCAAACATTAGTCTCATGGGATCGCCTGCTATACCAAGAGGTGGTTGTACTCCAATCCAGACATTACCTAATTGCAATCCACCAACTTGAAAGCGATCCCCTTGAGTTTTAATGCCTGTTTGAGTTAAGTTACCCCATTGTTTTTGAATACGATTAGTTAAAAGGTAGCCTAACCATCTATCAAGGGTTTTGACATCCACAGCATTTTGACTATTCACCCCTAATTCTAACGGATTTTCGCCTCCTTGCCCCCAATTCTGGGGGAGATTATTCTGGGAATTTTGCTCATCAACCGCCAATTCCGGAGAAGAAAAAGTCCCCAACTTCGAGGATTTAGGGGCATTATGAGAATAAGAGATAAAATCATCGGCAGTTTTGACTTGTTTAATAATATCTTCACCGTCTTCGGGAATTTCCCCTGCGTTATATCCTTCTTCCTTCAATACCGTTAAAAGTTTATGGAGAGATTTCGGCACATTTAATAAAGCAGCTGTGCCGGTTGCACCATATCCAGGAGGAAAACCATACAATATAATAGCAATTTTGCGATCGCCTTTTTCTTTCCTTCTCAAGGCAATCCAATTATTAATCCTGCCTGTAAGACGTTTTACCCTTTCAGGAATTAAATAAATGTCTTCACCCACTAAACCACCTAAGGGAATAGTGTCGATAGCACCATCTAACTCCGGTAGGGCATATAATACAACACTTTGCAAACCACCTATACCTTTTCTTACCCATGAATGAATATCTTGGATTAAAAGAGGTGCAGCAACAATATAAGGAATGTTTTTCGCCGTTAAGATACGTTTTGCCACTTCCACCTGCCTACCGGCCTCCATACTGCCAGCAGGACCACCCACTAAAGGAAACCCAATAGTAGAAACAATAGCATCCACTTTCACTGCCTCTTCAGATAGAGAAGGAATCTGGTTAATGCCCCGTTGACGTTTTTCCTGCTCATAATCCGTTGTCATCCAATCCCTTACAGCAACATGACCTTCGACGCCATTAATAAATATAGGCAAAGGAATTAAACCTGCATTTTCAAAATGGCGAATTAGTTGAGGAATATAAGGTTGTTTCGAGATAACGTGCTTACGATAGAGTAATATTCCGACAATGGGAACTTGAAAGTTAACATTTTCTTCCTTTTGCCTTTCCTGATACCAACTCAAATACTCATGGGGAGAAAGAAAATAACCATTAGAGTCAGGATGCAATAAACCCATATTTGGAGTTTCGATAACAGGAGGAATTTCCGAGACGGTTAAACCAAGATATTTTTCCGCAATCACCCAACACATCGAGGCAACGTTATCCATTCCTCCAGCATTCCAATAACCGTAGATAATTAACCAATTGCGCAAATCTTGGACTTTTTTGACGGGAATGTATTTTAATAGTTTAGGTCCAGTTTTTAAGAAACTAATATAACCTGCCAACTTATCTTCTTCTTTACTATTGGTAAACTTACTGAGGATAAATTGCACCGGCTTAGGCATTCCTTTGGGTTTATCCCCGATAGCGAATTTGCCGATTTGAGTAAGACTCATCAGTTCCAACGCTGACTCAAACACTAGACGAATGGGAATATGACTAACTCTCTCCCTTAACCACACCACTTGATCATAATCGAAAAGAAGACTGGCAAAGAAAACATCCGCTGATTGTAGTGCTGATTCAACTTTCTCTTTTTCGGTAGTCAAACTATTATCACTGAAGACGATTACTTCCAAATTTTCACAACGAGATGTGGCAATATGTGCGGCTTGGCGATATAAACTACTATTGAAAGTTTCAAATCCCGTAATTAAAACTATGCGTTTCACTATCTTTGCCTTTTCGAGAATTATTTTTTTGTTAAGTATTGTAAATTATCTTAACAGGTAATTAGAAGGTCCTGTTGCAAAAAATGAAGGTCGTTTTTTCAGATGTGTCCAACTCAAGGACTACAGGGATTTTTATTTAACTGAAGATCTTGCACCTTTTATTGAGTATTTATGTACTGGTGCAAGATCTCAGTTCTACATTCTACATTCTTAATTCTGCATTCTACCACTACTGACTTTATTTACGGTGGGCGATCGCTGTCAGACCCACTTTTTCCAGGAGTTCACCTTGATTGACAAGAGCATAAATAAGCCATTTATCGCCAAATTTAACACTTTGTTTGACGGTACATTCTAAATAGGCTAAAGCTTCAGTTAAAATCAGGCAACTATTATTAGCTATTTTGGTGCTTAATTCGGCGAAAGGATCGCTAGATTGAGGGGAACGAGGGTCAAAATAACGGCGTAAATTACGTCCCTCTTTAAGAAGATTAACTACAAAAGAAGTCCCTGTTTCCCTAATTAAATCGGCTTTTTGCTCCTCACTAACTGAAATCATAATTCCGGGAGGAGTAAAACTAGCTTGAGAGATGGAACTACTAAGAACACCCCTGTCAATATCCCCTTGTTTAAAAGTTATTACGCACAGAGAACCCACAAGGCGGCTGACTGCTTGTTCTGTACGTGCGGAACTTAAAGTGCTGGATGTTTCAGTACCTTGGGGACGATTTTTTTTCAATTTTTGCAAGGTTTGGGCAAATTCTGCCCCCGCTTTTTTGGCGGTTTCTAAATCATCTTGGCTAGGTGTGAAACGCACGCGGATAGTCTCAAAACCAAAACGATAATTAGCATCTCGTAATTTTCCTTCAATTAAATCGACGGCTTCCCCACTCCAACCAAATGACCCGAACACTCCAGCTAGTTTGGTCTTCGGTGCTGCGTTAAGGACAAGTCCCAAAGCAGTTTGCATTTGTACGGGCGCATGACCACCCAAAGTGGGGGAACCGATGATAAAACCGTCTGCAGTTTGCACTGCTTCTGCAATTTCCTCAGGCGTGGCCAATTCGCAGTCAATTAATTTAACCTTAAGTTGTTGTTCTTCTAATCCTTGGGCGATGGCCTCCCCTAATTTCGTCGTGCTACCGTAAGCAGAAGCATAAAGCAAAGCCACACTCAAAGTTTGGGTTTGTTGTTGTTGACACCATTGACGATAATCGTAGGTTAAACGACTCAAACTATAACGGATCAAAGGACCATGATTCGGAGCATAATATTTAGCAGTTAGGGTGTCGAATTTGTCTAAAGCAGTTTCCACTTGTTTGACTTGGTTGCTGTGAAGACAATCAAAATAATAACGGCGATCACTATCCAATTTTTTCCAATCTTCATCCCAAAGATTATTACTACAAACATGAACTCCGAAAAACTTATCGGTATAAAGAATAGCAGTTGCGGGATCGTAAGTACATAAACCATCGGGCCAACGAGGAGTTGGTACAGAGATAAATTTTAATTGATGGCCTTGTCCTAAATCTAAATCAGAACCAGCAGTTTGAATTTGTGCTGAATACTGGGGAAATACTGTTTTTAAACTTTTTGCTGCAGGTTTAGAACAAATAACCACAACATGAGGGGAAGTTTGAAGGATACGTTTTAAAGTCGTGATTCGGTTAGCATTAACATGACCGAGAATTAGATAATCTAACTGTTCTAAACTAAAATGCTGCTCTAATTTATTCAAGAAAATTTCCGTAAATGACTCGCCAGGGGGGTCAATTAAAGCAGTCTTGTCAGCTTGAATCAAGTAAGAATTTGCAGTTGTACCCTTTTGTCGGGCATATTCAACTTCAAATTTGAGACGATCCCAAGTACGGGATCTGAAAATTGTTGTATTACTAGCAATTTCCGCTACTTGGACATCCCGAATATTGGTAGTTTGAGTTGATAAGGTTGAAGTCTCCATAATTATATCCTCTCATTAGTGATTAATTTGATTTTTAAATATTGTAGGGTGCGTCACCGTAACAAATTATTGCTTAAAGAGGTCATCTTTGCTGGTGACGCACCTTATTAATGGGGTTTGTAACAGGTTTACACGAAATAAAGGCTGTATCTCACAAAATGGGTGCGTCACATGAAGAAATAAAGATTAAACCGATAGTTTGTCTGTGTGACACACCCTACAAACTAGCTTATTATTCTTGGTTAAGGCGGTGTTTTTGATGTTTTTCAGACACTTTCTGCTCTGGATCAACACCTTCAAAAGTGGGAGGTAGCCAAACTCTTAATACCATCAATGCACCAAGAACCAGTAAAAATCCACAAGTGGCCAGCATTTGAGTTGAGTTGGTTTCTAACACACCGTTAACAAGGACTTCTCTTAATACGGAAACAATTGATACTTCAACTGCAACGCCTATCGAAATACGTTGTTCTTGTAAATAAATAATCAGCAAACGGAATAATTCCACCAAAATTAGCAAGGAGAGAATATCTGCTGTAACTGTATGAAATTGCAACGGTAACAATAAAGTCATAAACATGGTTTTTATTTGCAGTACCATGAAGCCAAATAAACCAAAACAGAGACAAATAACTATTAAATCTTGAATTAGTTCCAAGGTTTGCACAATACGACCTAAATTTAACCAGCTTTCTCTTTCAACAGAAGAATTGGGAAATGATTTGTACATGATTTTTTTCTGATATAGAATTAGCTATTTTGAACAAAGTTACTTTTGATCCCCCCCAACCCCCTTAATAAGGGGGGAGTATTTAACTATCAACTATCAACTGTTAATAATGGTTGCCTACTTTGCGGTGGTGTACAGCCGTTAAAGCGTCAGGGTTCGCTACTCGTCCCGTTTCTACTATGCTATAAACAATCCAATGATCACTACACTCTAAACGGGTTGTTACTTCGCATTCCATATAGGCTAAAGCTTCTGCTAAAATCGGTGAACCGTTATTCCCTTGATAGGTCTTGATTCCCTCAAAACGATCGCCCCCGGGAGCAAAACGTTTCAGAAAATGCCTCATTAACTCTTGATAGTTACCCTCTTCTAGTACATTTAGCACAAATCGATCGCCCACTTGTAATAATGATTCAATGGCACGGTCTTTAGCAACGGCGATGGCCACCCCTAATGGTGAATTACTCGCCTGCATGACCCAAGAAGCTAACATGGCACTGTGGACTTCCTCTTTTTTCGCTGTAATAATATACAACCCACCGCTAATACGGCCTAAAGCTTTATCGAGGTTCTGATCAAGGGATTTGATCTCTTTGACAGTCCGATCCCTGTTTAACCATTGACCTAAATCAACCCCCGCTTCTTCGCCACATTTTTCAGTCAAAGTGGTCGGTGTTTCTTTGATTAAAATTGGGGGAAATGCCTCCGTTAAAGCGATTTCTTGAAATTTGTTGCGTAAGGGATAAATTGGTTCATCTTGCCAACCTCCCGTTTCAAAAAGTCCGAATGCCTGTTTCCGGTTCGCAGAAGCTAGGATGGTACTTAGGATCGCATGACCCGCAACATCGGTTTGTGAGGGCATTCCGATAACTAAACCCGCCGCTTGACTGACAACTTCTCGGGTTTCCCCGGTGTCAGTATCCCCATATTCTACTAACTCTACATCAACTCCCGTTTTCTCAATCCCAAGGGCGATGGCTCTGGCAATTTGTTCACTATAACCGTAGTCTGAACTATAAAATACCGCCACATAAGTTTCTGTTTTGGTCTGTGCTTCACTCCATTGTTTATAAGAACTAACCCAGTCGGTAAGATGATATTTCAATAACGGACCATGACCCGTCGCAATTAGGCCGACATCTAGCTTATCTATCCGTTTAATCGCTCCTAACACCGAACGAGCATTTGGCCCCATTAAACAGTCATAGTAATATTGAAAATCAGCCTCTAAAAATGAGGGTTCGGAGTCATAAGTATGATCGTCGCAATAGTGCATCCCAAAAGCATCACAAGTAAACAAAATTTGCGTTTTGATGTCATAAGTGAAGATTGTGTCAGGCCAGTGTAAATTAGGTGCTGAAATAAATTCTAATTCATGGCCATTTCCTAAATCTAGTTTATCCCCACTTTTGACGATTCTGTGTTTAAAGGTTTGGTGCACCATATTTTCTAAAAATTGAATCGCTACCTTTGCCCCAATTACTGTTACATTCGGTGCTAATGCTAAAACATCTTTAACTAAGCCACTATGATCAGGTTCTGTGTGGCTAATAATTAGATAATCTAAATAGGATAAATCAGTTGATTCCTTTAACGTTTCCAGATATAAAGACTCAAATTTTCTATGGCTAGTGTCAATTAAAGCCGTTTTTTCCCCTTTGATAATAAAAGAATTGTAGGTAGTTCCATTCCTTAAACCAAACTCAATATCAAAACGATCTCTATCCCAGTCTAAGCTGCGAAGTGCTATAGTTTCATCTCCTATATTTACTTTTTGCATTGTTAAACGACCGACCATTTTTTTATGTTCTTTCGTAGTGACTGCAACCATAACAAAGCCTCCTTTTTCTGGGATTTATTTTTTACTTATTTCTATATTCCTATTATTGGCTCAATTCCCTAGTCTTGTAAAATGTCAATTTCTTAACTAAATTATAAAATATTTTTATATAAAGAAAGCGTAAATATAAAATTAACTTAATTATCAGTTAAATTTATTTGGATTAAAAGTCTAATCTAAATTTGCCAGATTCTTGATTTAATTGCACCCCTTTCTAAGTATTGTGAGCGCAGAAGTCCCCAAACATCGAGAAACCAGTTTTTGACTTCTGCTGTGGAGTCTCCCCGATAACGACAGATTAAACCTTGAATTAGTTGTGTTACTCCAGCTTCTCCTCGGTTGTCGCCGTTTTGCCATAATTGACGGATTGCAGTTAACAATTCAGGTGTAACTTTTAGACCAATATAAGTTAACGTTCCGACAACGGGTTGACCGGCCAATCCATTGTTACTATAAAATACTTGTTTATTACCCGGTAACCATTGACGATCGATCCACAGAGGTTGACCATCTTGCCAGATTTCTGTCTTTGATTTCCAGTCGCCTTGACCAAAAATTTCTTTTCTTGCTGTGCGTCCAAATCGGGTAATTTCCCAGCCCAAAAAGGTGGTATTTTCTTCTAGTTCTACTTGTAGATTTTGTTGAAAAATTGCCCCATTAAAAACAATATTTTCTTGGGGTAAAAATTCTATACAGGCATTGTTTTCAAGTTTAATATTAATCTCTTGTTGAGCACTTTTCCCGTTGCTGCGATAGATTTTTCCTGCTGCAGCAGTGGTAATTAGGGATTGGGAATCAGGGAAAAGATGGATATTTTGTAATAGTCGATCGCCGCCTACTATTCCCCCTGCCGTGTGTAACGAAACACTGTGACAAATTTCTTCTCCTTCGGGATAAAAAGGTGATTGAATTTTTAACGGAGCTTTACTATAAGCTGAAATAATTTTAGTCTTACTCCCGATTTTTTGATAAGTGAGATTTAAAACACCTTCCCATTCTGACATTTTGATACTAGCATCATCGTCGGTTTTTATAATAGACAATTAAAGTTGTAACTACAGTTTATTTAGTTTGCAAATAGGATTCAATAAATACTATAACTTGCCCAAGCCCTTCCTTTGTTTTTAAGTTGGTAAAGACAAAAGGTTTATCTATGCGCATTTTTTTACTATCCCTTGCCATCACCCTTAAATCCGCTCCGACTTGAGGGGCAATGTCTATTTTATTAATCACCAGTAAGTCGGATTTAGTGATTCCTGGACCGCCCTTACGGGGAATTTTATCCCCTGCGGCTACATCGATAACATAAATAGTTAGGTCTACTAATTCGGGGCTAAAAGTTGCTGCTAAATTATCGCCACCGCTTTCGAGAAAAATCAAGTCTAATTGAGGAAATTTTAACTCCAATTCTTCCATGGCAACTAGGTTAATTGAGGCATCTTCTCGAATAGCCGTATGAGGACATCCCCCCGTTTCTACCCCGATAATTCTCTCTTGGGGTAATGCTTGGGAACGTACTAAAAATTGAGCATCTTCCTGGGTATAGATATCATTAGTTACTACCCCAATTTGCCAATATTCTCGCATTCTTTTACAAAGACCATCTAACAGGGCAGTTTTTCCCGAGCCCACAGGACCAGCAATTCCGACTCGAAACGCATTCATTGTACAATTTTTAAACGTAAACTAGTGGGATGATTGTTATAGGATAACCTAACTGCGGAATAAACGAGTATATAGATTTTCATGGTTCATACTAGCTAAACCTAAGCCGAAACTACAGCAGTATAAATGATCGTCCGTTAAAGTTAATATTGACTGGGATTCTCTAAGAATGATATTGTTTAATTTGTTGAGGATTTGTTGTCCTGCCGTTTGTCCTAAGGGGATTAATTTAATCCCTGCGCTAATTAAATTAGTAGCCCAACTTTGAAGATATGCCAGTAGGGCAGATTCCCCATCGATGTCCCATAAAGCAGCGGCAATCCCAAAGGCGATGGCATAGTTACATTCTTGTCCCAAAATTCTCTGAACTTCCGGCAATAGCCGTTGATTCCCTTCAATCAAACTTAACATTAACTTAACTAAACTATTGCCCATTTGCCAGCTTTGTAGGCGGAGTTCTTTAGTTTCCTTGCTGGCCGTTATCCAGTGGTTACAAGAAATTATAGTATCTAATTGATCGTTTATCAATCCTTGATATACTTTTAGCATTAATGCGGATTCAATGCGAATTGCTCCGTAGATCAATTCTTGTTCAAGCCAAGAAAATAGGTCTGTATGGGTTCTGATTTTGAGTTGTTCTACTAGGGTTTCTAAGCCGTCAGAATAACTGTATGCCCCTAAAGGTAGGGCTGGACTGGCAAGTTGTAAAAGATGTAATATTTTGCTATTCATGTATAACTATTTATCATCTCATTTTTGTCAATGCTCGTGTTTATAGGCACCAGATTCTGGTTCAAAGTTTTGTATTTCTATAATTACTTGTAATCCCATTCTTTTCACCATATCTGCTAGTACAGTATCGGCAGAAAATCTTAGGTAATCTCTCGTAATTTCTAGGGGAATATGACGATTACCTAAATGATAGGCGGCTTTGATTAAGTCTAAATAATTATTACTCTTAACCGTTACAACTTCTTCTGCTTTGGGAATAATTTTTACTATAATGTCTGGAGTGTTTCCTTGGAGTAAATCTCCAGAATGGAGAACTGTTCCTCTGGGAAGTTGTAAATGAATGATTGTCCCATTAGAAAGTTCTAGTCGTTGATGGGATCGTCTTCTTTCTTCAGCAGTTAATGCTAGAGTTAAACTAATCTGAGACTCAGGAGTTTTTGGAATTAAACGATCGAGAATTAATGCCATGAGATCATCTATCTGGTGAGTTTGTGTTCAAATATATCAGATTGAATTATATTTAGGACTGTTATCTAAAGTATTTATGAGTTATAGAATGGATCGTCAAGCCTATGCTGAAACCTACGGGCCGACAGTAGGAGATCGTCTTCGTCTTGCTGATACGGAACTCTGGATTGAGGTAGAACAAGATTACACCACCTACGGCGATGAGGTAAAGTTTGGCGGTGGTAAAGTGATCAGAGACGGGATGGGACAGTCGCCACTTTCTCGTCAAGAAGGGGCGGTGGATTTAGTTATTACCAATGCTTTGATTTTGGACTGGTGGGGTATTGTCAAAGCTGATGTGGGCATTAAGGACGGGAAGATTGATAAGATTGGCAAAGCGGGGAATCCCCACATTCAGGATAATGTCGATATTATCATTGGACCTGGGACGGAAGTCATCGCCGGGGAAGGAATGATCCTCACCCCGGGGGGAATTGATAGCCACATTCACTTTATTTGTCCTCAACAGATTGAAACTGCCATCGCATCTGGAATTACTACAATGATTGGTGGCGGAACTGGACCCGCCACGGGAACAAACGCCACTACCTGTACTCCAGGGGAATGGAATATTTATCGGATGTTGCAAGGGGCGGATGCTTTTCCTGTGAACCTGGGTTTTTTGGGAAAGGGTAACAGTAGTAAACCGGCAGGGCTAGTAGAACAAGTGATCGCTGGTGCCATGGGTCTGAAACTGCATGAGGACTGGGGAACTACTCCGGCGGCCATCGACACCTGTCTAACGGTGGCTGACCTGTATGATATTCAAGTAGCTATTCACACCGATACCCTCAATGAAGCAGGATTTGTCGAGAATACCATTGCCGCTTTTAAAAATCGGGTAATTCATACCTACCATACTGAGGGTGCAGGGGGTGGTCACGCCCCGGATATTATTAAGGTTTGCGGTCAATCCAATGTTTTGCCCTCCTCTACTAACCCCACCCGTCCTTACACGGTTAATACTTTGGACGAACACTTAGATATGCTGATGGTATGTCATCACCTCGATAAAAGCATTCCTGAAGATGTGGCTTTTGCTGAGTCCCGCATTCGCCGAGAAACCATCGCGGCGGAGGATATTCTCCATGATTTGGGCGCATTTAGCATGATCTCCTCCGACTCCCAAGCGATGGGAAGGGTGGGGGAAACCATTATTCGCACTTGGCAAACGGGACACAAAATGAAAGTGCAACGGGGACGACTAGCCGAAGAGTCGGGAGAAAATGACAACTTCCGTGCCAAACGTTACATTGCTAAATATACGATTAATCCTGCAATTACCCACGGCATTGCCGATTATGTGGGTTCCGTGGAGGAGGGAAAACTGGCGGACTTGTGCCTGTGGAAACCGGCATTTTTTGGGGTAAAACCGGAACTGGTGCTGAAAAGTGGCACCATCGCTTATGCCCAAATGGGGGATCCTAACGCCAGTATCCCCACCCCTCAGCCCGTATATATGCGCCCAATGTTTGCTAGTTTTGGTGGTGCCATCGCCGCTACGTCCATTACTTTTGTTTCCGTTGCCTCTCTGGAGGCAAACGTTCCCGAAAAAATCGGCTTACAAAAGCGAGCAGTACCGGTGACAAATACTCGCACTTTAAGTAAAAAGGACTTGAAATTAAACGATTTTGTCCCCCAAATAGAAGTGGATCCAGAAACCTACGAGGTGAGGGCAAACGGGGAGTTATTAACCTGCGAACCGGCAACAGTTTTACCCATGACTCAGCGTTATTTTCTGTTTTAAAAAATAGGGGGTAGTAGTCCATGAACACAGAAACGAGGAACAAGAGTTATAAATTTTTCCATCATCTTTAGATGGTATTATTTTTTTCTTTATAACTTTTTGCAAAAGAACCAATTACTTGACTGAGGCGTAAAAATTTAAAAGCTGATGGGCTACATTACTTTTTGAAAAGCGTGGATCGGCTAGGGAGCGGTCACTATGGGTCTGTGAGAGAACATCAGCTATGGCATCTGCTAGATTTTCCACGGGGTTATTCTTCACATCGAAGTATGTGCAATTTGAAGAACCCACTTCCCTAAAAATAGGAATATCCGAAGAGATAGCCTTACATGAGAAAAAAATTGCTTCCACCAGGGGAATGCAAAATCCTTCTGTAGATGAAGGAATTACGAAAAGTTTACAGTTTTTATACAACCAACATAATTCTTCATCATCAAGTGAAGACAGCAAAATTATTTGCCTTTGCAAACCAAGAGTTTGAATTAAAGTTTGAATATTTTCTGTTTCCGGACCTGGACTACCAACAAGGACTAATTTAGTTGAGGGTGTTAGTCTGTCATTGTTTAGCAAAAGTGCGTAGGATTGAATTAATAAATCCAAATTCTTATTTTTGCGATGTTGGGCAACACAAAGTAAGAAGGGAAAATTCTCGCCAACACCGAGATCTTCGGGAATTTTGGGAATAATATTATCAAAATCTACATAATTATAGATTACGGTGGTTTCTTTACGTAAATCAATACCAGGAAAATAATGTTTGAGCGATTCTAAGGTGCATTTGGAAACACAAGTAAGTCCATCGCTGTTATCTACACATTGTTTGAGAAACCAACGATTGAACCAAACTTGAGGGTAGCCGAAATTCTCCGGACATTCGTAAGGATATAAATCGTGAATAGTCGATATCACAGGTGCTTTAAACCATTGACGAATGAATGGGAATGGAAAGGACATATGAATAATATCGGACTGGAGATCATTAGCTAGTTTTGGCAAACCCAAAAGAAACCACTTATTTCTGGAAAAAGAACTATTTTTAATTGCTACAGAAACTAAATTAATTTTGGGGGACAAAAAATCAAAAGATTTTTGGAAGTAGTCTTTTTGCCATTCCCCAACCACTAAGGTTACTTTAGTTACTTCATCAGTATCAACCAGAGATTGTGCCAGATTTACTGCATGTCTGCAAACGCCAGTGGGTTGTAGGGGTCGGTGTAATGCCGGAATTAGGATATGCATTGAAAGCTAAGGAATGAGGATTAAATAAAATGGTAAAGTTTTAGAAAAGAGATTTGCTTAAGCAATATGGCAAAATAGCTGATGTAGTAGAAAGAGAGTAATGAAACAAATACAACCCTATCCCCAAGAAATAGAAGAAAAAATGATTAGATACTATCACAGTCTATCAGAAAAAGAGCGAAGGCGTTATGCAGCCATAGAAGCTGAAAAATTGGGGTATGGGGGCATAAGTTATATCGTCAGGCTATTCGGATGTCGTCCGGATACAATCAAAAGAGGGTGCAAGAATTAGGAATTGAAATCAGAATTGCCCATTATCCTCCTTATACTTCTAAATATAACCCCATTGAACACCGCTTATTTCCTCATATCACCCGTGCCTGTACGGGAGTTATTTTTGATAGCTTAGAGCCTGCTGCATCCCATCACCTACTGAATGATTATTATCCCAGTTAGCTTTTTACAATGCAGGTGTAACAAATTTGGTACAAATATCCCTTTCAGAAAGACTCTTTTTGTCCATAATCTAGATTTTTTGACTACACCGCCATATCCCCTTCAAAGAGGGACAAAACACCTATTTTTCTTGTATCCCCAGCTAGGGTTTACCCTGTTTTCGATTCAACGATGAAGCAACAATCTATTATGATAAATAAAATATACCTATATGAAAAATTAAATTAAAGTGAATCAGACCAACCTAGAATTTTTAGCCGATACAGATCCAGCGATCGCTGAAATTATTGCCAACGAATTACAACGTCAAAGAAAACATTTAGAATTAATTGCTAGTGAAAACTTTACCTCCCCTGCGGTCATGGCAGCACAAGGTTCAGTTTTAACCAATAAATATGCGGAGGGTTTACCCGGAAAGCGTTATTACGGTGGTTGTAAGTTTGTAGATCAAGCGGAAGATTTAGCCATTGAAAGGGCAAAACGGTTATTTGGAGCGGAAATGGCGAATGTTCAACCCCACTCAGGTGCACAAGCTAATTTTGCTGTGTTTTTAGCCCTTCTCAAACCTGGTGATAAAATTATGGGCATGGATTTGTCTCACGGTGGACATTTAACTCATGGATCACCCGTAAACTTTTCAGGTAAATGGTTCGAGGTATGTCAATATGGAGTTAGCAAAGAAACTGAACGCCTCAACTATGATCAAATTCGGGAATTAGCATTACAAGAACGTCCTAAATTAATTATTTGCGGTTATTCTGCCTATCCTCGCATCATTGAGTTTGATAAGTTTAGAGCCATCGCCGATGAAGTAGGTGCATATTTATTGGCAGATATTGCCCATATTGCTGGTTTAGTCGCCACTGGTTATCATCCCAACCCCGTTCCCCATTGTGATGTAGTAACAACCACAACCCACAAAACCTTAAGAGGACCTCGTGGTGGTTTAATCCTCAGCCGTGACGCTGAATTAGGCAAACAGTTAAATAAAGCTGTATTCCCTGGTACTCAGGGAGGACCTTTAGAACATGTTATCGCCGGTAAGGCCGTCGCCTTTGGAGAAGCCTTAAAACCTGAATTTAAAACCTATTGCGCCCAAGTCATCACCAACTCTCAAACTTTGGGTAATCAGTTAGTTAATAGAGGCTTTAAGTTAGTTTCTGGCGGTACTGATAATCACCTTAACTTGGTAGATTTGCGATCGATCGGCATGACTGGTAAAGTAGCAGATCAATTACTAGGTAAAACTAGCATCACTGCCAATAAAAATACTGTTCCTTTCGATCCTGAATCTCCTTTTGTTACCAGTGGCCTACGGTTAGGATCACCTGCGGAAACTACCAGAGGCTTAAAAGAAGCGGAATTTACCGAGATTGCTAATATTATCGCTGATCGCCTTTTAAACCCTGAAGATGAAGCCGTGAGACTAGATTGTATTAATCGTGTAGAAGCATTGTGCGATCGCTTTCCACTTTATCCCCATTTAAAAATTCCAGTACCGTCTTTGGCATAAATGTAATCCTCTTAAATCCCCACAATGTAGCCATGCTAAGTTTCTACAAAAGGGGGTTCTTTTTGCAAAGAGGGTGGGTAAATAGTCTATTGGCACAACTGAGGAATATTATAATCAATAGCTAGCTCCAGGAAAAACAGATAAATAAGCGATGCAAAAACAAGTCAAATCCAAAAAGCGGGTTACTGACCACGGTGAGGTTTTTACAAACCAACGTGAAGTAAATGCTATGCTCGATTTAGTAAAACACGAAACAGAAAGAATTGATTCTCGTTTCCTTGAACCTGCTTGCGGTAACGGAAACTTTTTAGCCGAAGTATTGAGACGAAAATTAGCTGCGGTTGACAGCAGGTATAGCAAAAGTCAAGTGGAATGGGAACGCTATTCTGTAATTGCCGTATCGAGTATTTACGGAGTGGACATTTTGGAAGACAACGCCCAAGAATGTCGTGACCGTTTGCTTGGAATTTATACCGATTGGTATTCTAAAGTATTCAATCAAGTGAAAAATGAGTGCATCCGTTCTGTTCGGTTTTTATTGAGCAGAAACATACTTTGGGGTGATGCTTTAGACTTTACTAATCCCGTAATAAACCTGCACAACACGCCACCAAAAAAGTATATCACTTTGTACCAATGCAAGACTTCTCAGAATCTTGGACGGATGAAAAACTCCACAAAAAATACGGCTTAACAGAAGAAGAAATTTCATTTATTGAAAGTATGATTCGTCCAATGGATTTATCACAAAATGGCGGAGTCGATGAATAAAAAAGAATTTTTCCCACCCCGACCATGGGTCTGAAGCAGGATTTTCAGGAATAAAAAAATAGCACGATGAGTAGAACAGTATTCAACCGCGACATGCCCTTCAATGCCCTGCCGGATTTACCCCCTGCTGCTAATCTGGAAACCCCTGAAATTTTCAAGGCTTGCATTCGCGCAAACAGGCTATTGGCAGAGTTGAAGGGATTTTGTCAAACCTTGCCTAATCCTGAGCTTTTGCTCAATACCATTGTGTTGCAGGAAAGTAAGGAATCGAGCGCTATTGAAAACATAGTTACGACCCAAGATGAGCTATACAAGGCCACCTTGATGGGCGATAAGGTGAAAAATCAGGCTGCCAGAGAGGTGTTGCAATACCGCGAGGCCATGTATTTTGGTTTGGAAGAATTAAAGAGGAAAGGCATCATCACTACCAATCTTTTGGTAGGCATTATGCAAAAACTGCGTAACAGCAATGAGGGGGTCAGGCGAAATACGGGCACTAAATTGTCTAATCCTGTAACAGCACAAGTGGTTTATACTCCGCCAGAGGGCGAAGAGTTGATCAGGCAAAAGCTTTTCGAATTAGAGAAGTTCATTAATGAACCTGATAGTAGCCAATTAGATCCATTGATTAAAATGGCTCTGATTCATTATCAATTTGAGGCCATTCACCCGTTTAGTGATGGAAATGGGCGAACGGGGCGTATTCTTAACATTCTGTATTTGATACAGCAAGACATGATTGGTTTACCGGTGTTGTATTTGAGTAAATACATCATCGAAAACAAGTCAGACTACTATCGCCTATTGCGCGAAGTAACAGAGCAAAACAACTGGAATGAATGGGTGCTGTATGTAGTAAATGGTGTTGCTAAAACCTCTCAAACTACACTGCATAAGGTCAAGCGCATTTTAGAACTGAAGGCAAATGCCGAAAATGATCTTAAAGTTGTGTTGGGGGCTTCTTTCTCCAGAGAGTTGAACGATTTGCTGTTCAGCTATCCTTACATAAAAATTGGGATTCTGGAGGAAAATGGAATTGCCAAACGACAAACAGCATCGCGCTATTTGAAAGAAATAGAAAAAGCGGGATGGCTTGCGAGCGTGCAGGTTTGGAAGGAGACCTATTATATCAACCATAAACTGCTTAGAATACTATCTGAATAGGAAGCGTAGTCATGTACACTTGATAAAGACGAAGTGGCTGTCATGTCGAAAATAATCAAACTAATCGACATGAAAAGCGCTCATGTCGATTGAATAAACATAATTGATTAGGAACGGCAGCCATTCCATACAAAATTGTATTTGAAGAATCGGCAATGAAGCGTGACGGTAGTTCATTTACAGACCACGATGTACACCGTCTTTTAAGAGAATGGAAAGTAGTAAACGCCAGTGGCGAATGGTATAAATGCACCTTGAATGATTTGCGGAGAGCCATTCACCAAATCAAAACAGGCGAAAAAACAGATGAAAACCGAGTGCTAAACTTCGGCATGCGACCCGAGCAGGAAGCAGCCGTTGAAAAAACCATTGCCTATTTCAAAAGTTTCAAGAAAGAGAATAAAGACAGAACGCCCCATTTCCTTTGGAATGCCAAAATGCGTTTCGGAAAAACCTTTGCCAGTTATCAATTGGCTAAAAAAATGGGTTGGAAAAAAGTGTTGGTGCTAACCTTCAAACCAGCCGTTGAAGATGCCTGGAAAGAAGATTTAGTTTCTCACGTTGACTTTAAAGGTTGGCAATTCATTTCCAAACACGCGGATGAATTATCGAGCCAAGATATTGACACCAAAAAACCTTTGGTTTGCTTTGGTTCGTTTCAGGATTTTTTAGGCAAGAACACCAACACAGGCGGTATCAAAACCAAAAACGAATGGGTACACGCCACCGTGTGGGATTGTATCATTTTTGACGAATACCATTTTGGTGCTTGGCGAGAAAACGCCAAAGATTTATTCGGTAAAGATTTAGAAGCCGAGAAGGAAATTGAAGAATACACAAAGATTGAAAAAGAAGGGATTGCCGAAGAAGACAAAGCGGAACACTTAGAGAAGATAATCCCTATCAGCACCAATCACTATTTGTATTTGTCAGGCACTCCATTTCGTGCTATTAGTTCGGGTGAATTTATCGAAGAGCAAATTTTCAATTGGACATATTCAGACGAGCAAAGAGAAAAAGAAAATTGGGACAAATCAAAAGGTTCAAATCCGTATGCAGCCTTGCCACGAATGGTAATGCTCACCTATCAATTGCCCGATTCCATTCGCCAAATTGCAATGCAAGGCGAGTTTGATGGTTTTGATTTAAACATATTCTTTTCAGCCGAAGGAGAAGGACGAAAAGCACATTTCAAATACGAAGACGAAGTACAAAAATGGTTGGATTTAATTCGGGGTTCGTTTAGCGAAACCACCGTTGACCATTTAAAGATGGGAGCAAAAAAGCCGCCTTTGCCGTTTTCACACGCTCCATTGCTCAAAGTGTTGAATCACACTTTTTGGTTTTTGCCAACCGTTGCAGCGTGTAATGCAATAGCATTGTTGCTTGAAAGAAGACAAAATATTTTTTACCACGATTACAAAGTGGTGGTTGCAGCAGGAACACAAGCAGGAATTGGAATAGAAGCATTGCCACCAGTTTTAGATGCCATGACCGACAATCCATTGGAATCAAAAACCATTACGCTCTCGTGTGGTAAACTCACCACAGGCGTATCGGTAAAACCGTGGACAGGTATTTTTATGTTGCGTAATTCTTCCAGTCCTGAAACTTATTTTCAAGCAGCATTCCGAGTGCAAACGCCTTGGGTCATTAAAAACCCTGACAGCAAATCGCCCAACAAAGAAGAAATTTTAAAAGAAGAATGTTACGTTTTTGACTTTGCTCCCGACCGTGCATTAAGACAAATTGCCGATTACAGTTGCCGACTAAATGTAAACGAATCGAACCCCGAAGCAAAAGTTGCCGAGTTTATCAACTTCCTGCCTGTGTTGGCTTATGACGGCAGTTCAATGAAGCAAGTGGATGCAGCGGGAATTTTAGATATGGCAATGAGTGGCACAACTGCCACGCTTTTGGCAAGACGTTGGGAAAGTGCATTGCTCGTAAATGTGGACAACAACACCCTTGCCCGATTGATGGCAAATGAAGAAGCAATGAAAGCTTTAATGAGCATTGAAGGCTTCAGAAACTTGAATCAGGACATTGAAACCATCATCAATAAATCGGAAGCTGTTAAAAAAGCTAAAGAAAGAAGCAAATGATGAAAAGCTCACAAAACAAGAAAAGAAAGAGCTTACCGATACTGAGAAAGAATACAAAAGCCTGAGAAAAAAAATACAAGACAAGCTAATCAAATTTGCAACTCGTGTTCCTGTGTTTATGTATCTGACTGACTATCGAGAAAGAAGTCTGAAAGACGTAATCACGCAATTAGAGCCAGGTCTATTCAAAAAAGTAACAGGCTTAACCGTAAAAGACTTTGAGTTACTTGTTAGTCTTGGCGTTTTCAATTCTGCATTAATGAATGATGCCGTTTACAAATTCAAACGTTACGAAGACGCAAGTTTAGAGTACATTGGAATAAACAAACACGAAGGCGAAGACATTGGATTGTTTGATACAGTATTAAGCCGAAAAGACTATGAAGGAAGCTTTGAAAATAAGGCAGTGTAAGTGTAGGAAATATGACATATAATTGCACTACATTTTCATTCAAGTTCTATTTTTTCCGTAAAAGCGATCATGATTGAATAAAATAATTTTTTACTTAATTATTAATTTAATTTAACGTAAGTTATCAAAACTTTTCAATAATTTCAACTCGCTCGTCATTCTCAGGTAGCAATTCCAAATCAGCACCGGTCCATTTCAATTTAGTTTCTACAATAACAGTCATATTTTTCTATCCTTGCATCTTATTGATGGAAACTATTGTTCGTAGTAAACTATACACGAGTTTTAAAAATATAGGCTAAAGCCTTCACAACAGACGATCGCCTCTTTTAGTGCAGAGTTTTGTGGTAACTTAAAACAAATAACTATATAAATCAATAACTATTTTATTCCTAATTTTTAATTATTAAATGAGTAGTAATTTCGGTACATTGTTTAGAATTTCAACCTTCGGCGAGTCTCATGGGGGAGGGGTTGGTGTCGTCATCGATGGTTGTCCTCCTCAAATTGAGATTACCGCCGAGGAAATACAAGTGGAGTTGAATCGCCGTAAACCCGGACAAAGTAAGATTACTACCCCTCGCAATGAGTCCGATTTATGCGAAATTATCTCTGGGGTTTTTGAAGGCAAAACGTTAGGTACTCCCATTGCCATCTTAGTACGCAATAAGGATGCCCGTTCCCAAGATTATGATGAGATGGCGGTTAAATATCGTCCTTCCCATGCTGATGCTACCTATGATGCTAAGTATGGCATTCGTAACTGGCAAGGTGGCGGACGTTCTTCTGCGAGGGAAACCATTGGTAGAGTGGCGGCTGGGGCGATCGCCAAAAAGATTCTTCACCAAGTAGCCGAAGTAGAAATCATTGCCTATGTGAAGCGTATTAAAGACTTAGAAGCAGTGGTTAATCAAGAAACCGTAACTATTGAGCAAGTGGAGAGTAACATTGTTAGATGCCCCGATAGTGAATGTGCGGAAAAAATGATCGATTTAATAGATCAAATTCGCCGAGAAAAAGACTCTTTGGGAGGGGTGGTGGAATGTGTGATCCGAAATGTACCCAGGGGATTAGGCGAACCCGTTTTCGATAAATTAGAGGCAGATTTAGCCAAGGGAATTATGTCTTTACCAGCGACTAAAGGCTTTGAAATTGGCTCAGGTTTTGCAGGTACAACTCTTAAAGGTAGTCAACATAACGATGAATTTTATCTGGACGAAAAAGGAAACACCCGCACTAAAACCAATAGATCTGGCGGTATTCAAGGGGGCATTAGTAATGGAGAAAATATAGTCTTAAGGGCTGCCTTTAAACCCACTGCGACTATTGGTAAGGAACAAAACACCGTCAGTAAAGAAGGAGAAGAAACTACTTTAGCCGCTAAAGGCAGACATGATCCCTGTGTATTACCCAGAGCAGTACCTATGGTGGAAGCGATGGTTGCCCTTATTTTATGTGATCATCTTTTAAGACATCATAGTCAATGTGAGTTGATAGTTAACCGTTAATTAACTACTTTTACTTTTTCTATTGCCTATTCTTGATTCTCTATTTCCTTAATTATTACTTAGATTTTATAGCATTAATCTTAATAAAAAATTAATTTTCGCCTTGACAAATTTGTTAAGGCTTTGTTATATTAATAAATGTGCGAAATCGATGGGATGTCGCCAAGCGGTAAGGCAGCGGGTTTTGGTCTCGCCATTCCTAGGTTCGAATCCTAGCATCCCAGTTATCTTATTTTTCGATTCCCCAATGTTCTTTATAAAAAGGATAGTGAATACACAAATATTCTTTCCTAAGATTCCCTAAGAGAAAATATGTGGAAAAAACAAGCAAAATATACAGCGGTTAATGCTAATTATTTCGGTTATTCTTATTAATATTAAATAAAGCGATTACCATCGCGCCTTTATTTCGAGGGAGGTTTACCCAAAACGTCCACTAACATACTCTTGGGTAGCTTGTTCCGCGGGATATTGAAAGATATTTTCTGTGCGATCGTATTCTACTAAATAACCCAGTTTACCGCTTCCTCCTTCCACACTTTTGGCATTGAAAAAGGCAGTATAATCAGATACCCTTGAGGCTTGTTGCATATTGTGGGTAACAATAATTATAGTGTAATTGCGTTTTAGTTCATGAATGGATTCCTCCACTTTCAGGGTAGAGATAGGATCTAGTGCAGAACAAGGTTCATCCATTAAAATAACATCAGGTTGAATGGCTATAGTTCTAGCAATACATAAACGCTGTTGTTGTCCACCAGATAATGCTAAACCACTCTCACGCAATTTATCTTTGACCTCATCCCACAAAGCGGCTTTTTGCAATGAATCTTCCACTAGGTCATTCATATTACCTTTGTAACCGTTAATTCTTGCACCCCATGCAATATTCTCATAAATTGATTTAGGGAAAGGATTCGGTTTTTGGAATACCATGCCAATATTAGTTCTTAATTTGACAGGATCTACATTATTACCATAAATATTTTTTCCTCTGAAAGTGATTTTACCGTGAATTCTAGCACTAGCCACTAAATCATTCATACGGTTAAAACAGCGCAAAATTGTGCTTTTACCACAACCAGAAGGACCAATAAAAGCAACCGCATTATTTTTAGGAATTTCTAAATTAACTCCCGCTACGGCTTTGTGTGAACCATAGTAAACATCAACATTTTCCGTCCTTAATACCGCTTCGTCGATGATTGCTGAGGAAGATAAATTACTCATAATTTTAGTTTATTATTTAAATTCAATGAACAGTTAATTTAAGTTTTTTTGTGATCATAAATCGGCAGGGAAAATCAGCCGCCAATTATGTAAATTATTAATATACGAGTACTCAAACAATTATAATTCTTCTTCGACAAATCTAAGTTAAGATTAGATTAATAAATAGGCGTTGCTAAAAAAAGTCCTTAGATAAAGGTAGACAAATTCGCATCTATTAATTAATGACAATAGGTGAGGCAATAACACCATTATTGGGGAAATTCAGAATTCAAAATTCAGAATATTGTTAATTGTTAATTGTTAATTGTTAATTGTTAATTATCAGTTTTGTCGTTGAAGTTCTCAGGGTGAACATGGGATTCACCGACGTAAATTCCTAAAGATAAAGCTGTTCTCACCATGAAGCCTTCAGGATCTACAGGGGAAGGACAAGTTTTCTCTTGATGACACCATTTAATCATCGGCATTATTTGTTCTAAAGATTTACTCTCAACACTGCCATTTTGCCAGATAACGAGACGATTATAACGTTCTTCTTCAATGAGGTGTAGGGCTTTGATGCCGAAAACGGTGGCTAAAATGCGATCGAAAGAACTAGGTGCACCACAACGTTGTAAATGTCCTAAGATAGTAGCACGAGTATCAACTTGATTTAAACCTTCATAGTCGGCATGATTACTGCTACACAGACGATGACTATATTCAGTAATTAAATTAGCTAAAGTTTCTGAAATATAAGGATCTTTTTGATTGTTTAATCCATGAACGCCCTCCGCTATCACAATTAAGGCAAATCTTCGTCTATCTTTTCTTAATTTGGCAATATATTTACAAATTCCTTCAATGGTTTTTTCTGTTAATTTGGGGGTAAGTTCAGGAATTAAAATACAATCCGCACCTCCGGCAATACCTGAATGTAAGGCTAAATGTCCGGCATCTCTACCCATAATTTGTACCACCATAATACGCTCATGACTAGCGGCAGTAAAGGTAAGATCATATAAGGCTTGAGTCACTGTATTCCTTGCGGTGTCAAAGCCCACCGAACGTTCGGTAAATGCTACATCGTTATCAATAGTTTTCGGGATAACTACTAAATTCCAATTTCCTTTTTTGGCCAAGTCATAGACGATGTCTAAACTACCATCTCCACCAATAGCAATTAAGGCGTCTAATCCCAAAAGTTTATACCCTTCAAGAATATCATCAGTGACCTGTTCTTCTTTTGGATTTCCTCTACTAAGAGAACCCAAAACACTACCACTCATAAACTGAAGTATATCAAGCCCCTGTAATACTCCAGGTACGTCATAACCATGAGGTTGTAATTTGAGGTCATCGACTTCTAATTTCCCTTTAGCAACGTCAATAAAACCATCCGTGCCACGAGGGATTCCAAAAACTTCCCATTGTTTCAAAGTGGAATATTTGACAACTGCCCTGATAATGGCATTTAATCCCGGACAATCTCCACCACTGGTTAAAATACCGATTCTTTTGCTATGGCCCATAATTTTTCTAATTTGCAGATCTGAATCTGATTAATCTTCTTTAATCATTTAACGAAAAAAAAGGCTGATTATTGTATTTTCTTTTACCTTTATTTTTCCCTGATAATCACTTACTAATTGATAATTACTTACTAATAATGACGGATTCTCCTATGATAATTAAAAAGCCTGAATCCACTCTTTTATTTCATAATCAGTCCAAATACCGTTTTGCCAATAAGGATCAGATTCGATTATATTTTTGACAGTTTCTTCATTATCAGCCTCGTAAATACCAAATACTTTAGTATTATCTTTTGTTGGACCTAGGGTTATTAAAATACCTGATTCTTTTTGCTTTCCCAATCCGTCTAAATGTGCTTGACGATAGGGACTCCTTTTTTCTAGAGCATTCCCACAATAACTTCCGAATAAAATATATTTAGCCATCTTTATATAAAATTCAATTATTACTACTGTTCTCTATTCCCTTCCCTAACCAGGCAATTTTTAATGGGAGTGCAAGGTTTCATTAGTTAGTCATTAATTGTTAATTGTCAAATAATCCAAAATTAAGCAGCAAAAGATTTTCCACAACCGCAGGTTTGATTGGCATTGGGATTGGTGAATTGAAAACCGCCACCAATCATAGCGTTACTATAATCTAGGACTAAGCCGTACAAAAATAATAAGCTTTTGCGATCGCAGACTATTTTAAAACCATCATAATCAAAAACGTCATCATGTTCAGTGATGTTACTTATATTTTCAAAGTCCATCAGATAAGACATGCCAGAACAACCGCCCTGTCTGACGCCGACCCGTAAACACAGATCCTCATTACCCTGTTGTTGTTTTAACATTAAAACGTGGTGAAGGGCATTTTCTGTTAACTGTATACCCTTAGAAACTGCTGTTGCTTGTGTCATAAACTTCAATTATTAATTGTGGTTTTTTAACCATTCTACACTTAATATTTGTTAACCGAGAGAGGAAAAGTAAACTTTAGACTTGATGGGATCAGGATTCATGGTTTTGTCTCCTTCTTGCCAACCCACAGGACACACTTCGTTATCGTGGGATTGCACATATTGAATAGCTTTTAAGATTCTTAATGTTTCATCAACACTACGCCCAAAAGAAAGGTTATTCACTGTCAGATATTGTATGAACCCTTGGGGATCAATGATAAATAAACCTCTTAATGCCACACCAGCATTAGGTTCTAATACGTTGTAAGCGGTACTAATTTCTTTTTTCAAATCGGAAATTAAGGGATATTCAATGTCACCGATACCTCCTTGTTTCCTCTCGGTTTGAATCCAGGCTAAATGGGAAAATTCGCTATCTACGGAAACCCCCAATATTTCGCTGTTCAAACTCTCAAATTCACTGTGGCGATCGCTAAAGGCGATAATTTCCGTTGGGCAAACAAAGGTAAAATCAAGGGGATAGAAGAATAACACCACATATTGCCCCAAATAGTCAGATAATTTAACGACTTTAAACTCTTGCCCAATAACTGCCGTAGCTGTGAAATCTGGTGCTTTTTGTCCTACTTGAATGTTCATATTATAATTGATAACGGATAATGAATAATTGCTAATTCTAGCCTTTGTTCTCAATTTTGCAGAAAAAATAATCAGGGGTTTAGATTTTACTTTAGCGTAGTTCATTATTTAATCACATAAATTATAGTAACGTTTCGGTTGTAAATGCTTTTTTTCTACTCATTACTTTAAAAGTAGGAGTCAGGAGTTTTTTTGCACTCAATACTATTGGAATATTTGCGGGGATGGAAATGGCGGCACGTCTGAACTGAGAAGTTAAACCATCTGATTCGCTTTTGGGAAAATTGTTAGTCAATTGCTCGACTGAAAGTACAAACTGATGGGGTTTTTCGAGCTATTTTGGAAACCTAAATAAACCCGTGGGTTTGTCCTGATTAGTTTATGGGTATTGTGGAATTTTAACTGCCCGAATATGCTAAAATACAACCATTAATAAAATAATTTCAGGATGTAAAGATTCAAACGCCCTAATTTAATTATTTTGGGAGTAGATTGACCTTACATCGTCAAAACTAACTACTGTCATCCTCAAACTAATTAGTTATTGCAGTAGATAACTAATCATTGCTTAAAAATACTTATGACATCTATCCAAGAACGCATAGTACCCACTAATTTAACCAACGAAATGTCTCGCTCTTACCTAGAATACGCCATGAGCGTTATTGTCGGTAGGGCGTTGCCTGATGCAAGGGATGGATTAAAGCCTGTTCATCGTCGCATTCTTTACGCCATGTATGAACTAGGATTAATGCCCGATCGCCCTTTTCGTAAATGTGCGAGAGTTGTAGGGGAAGTTTTGGGTAAATATCATCCTCACGGTGATACGGCAGTATATGATGCTTTGGTAAGGATGGCACAAGATTTTTCCATGCGTAACCCCCTCATCAATGGTCATGGAAATTTTGGTAGTATCGATAATGATCCTCCGGCGGCGATGCGTTATACGGAGTGTCGTTTACAGGCTTTAGCCACTAATGGCCTATTACGAGATATTGAAGCGGAAACAGTTGATTTTATCGATAATTTTGATGGTTCACAACAAGAACCTGTAGTGTTACCTGCCAGAATACCTCAATTATTGTTAAATGGTGCGACGGGTATTGCTGTGGGTATGGCGACCAATATTCCTCCCCATAATTTAGCGGAATTGATTGATGGTGCCGTGGCAATGATTCACAATCCTGAGATTACGGATTTAGAGTTAATGCAGTATATCCCTGGTCCTGATTTTCCCACAGGAGCACAAATTCTTGGCAGACAGGGCATTAAGGAGGCTTATACTACTGGCCGAGGTTCGATTACCATGCGCGGCGTGGCCAATATTGAAACGGTTTCTAATAAAGGCAGACAGGATAAAGAAGCAATTATTGTTACCGAATTACCCTATCAAACTAATAAGGCGAGTTTAATTGAGAAAATTGCTGAATTAGTCAATGATAAGAAAATTGATGGTATTTCTGACATCCGAGACGAAAGCGATCGTAACGGGATGCGCATTGTTATAGAATTAAAACGGGATGCTTACCCTAGAGTTGTCTTAAATAACCTTTATAAACAAACAGCGATTCAAAGTAATTTCGGGGCAAATATGTTGGCTTTGGTGAATAATGAGCCACAATTATTGACTTTGCGCAAGTTTTTAGAAGTATTCCTCGATTTTCGAGTAGAAGCTATTACCCGACGCACCCTTTATTTGCTCAAAAAAGCCGAAGAAAGAGATCATTTATTACAAGGTTTATTGATCGCCTTGAGTAATCTTGATGCGGTGATTCGATTAATTAGAGGTGCGGCGGATACTGGTACAGCAAAACAAGAGTTAGTAACGGATTTTGAACTTTCTGAAACTCAAGCCGATGCTATTTTACAGATGCAATTGCGACGATTAACCGCCCTTGAAGCTGAAAAAATCGAAGCTGAACATCAGGACTTAATGGCTCAAATCATAGATTTAAACGACATTTTAGCACGTAGAGAGCGAATTTACACCATTATTGAGGAAGAATTAGCGGAAATTAAGACTATTCACGCTACCCCTCGCCGTACAGAAATTGTCCAAGCCGATGGAGATTTAGGTGATATTGACTTAATTGCGAATGAACAGGTGGTAATTTTATTAACCCAACAAGGTTACTTAAAAAAAATGCTCGTCAATACCTTTGAGGCTCAAAACCGTGCCACAAGAGGTAAATCAGGAGCAAAAATTAAAGAGGATGATGTCGTCGAACATTTCTTCACGGGATGTGATCACGATCGGGTATTATTCTTTAGTGATAAAGGGGTAGTATATGGACTAAGTGCCTATCAAATACCCTCTAGTTCCCGTGCTGCAAGGGGTGTACCAATAGTACAATTATTGCCCGTTGCCAGTGACGAGAAAATTACTTCCATCATACCAGTAAGCGAATTTACAGATCATGAATATTTAGTCATGCTTACCAAAAAAGGGTTTGTCAAAAAAACTGCCCTATCAGCCTTTGGCAATATTCGCAGCAACGGTTTAATTGCCATTTCTTTAGAGGATAATGACGAATTGCGGTGGGTACGGTTAGCGACTCAAGAGGATAGTATTTTAATTGGTTCTCGTCGTGGTATGGCTATTCACTTTCATGCCGATAATCAACAATTACGTCCCCTCAGTCGCACGGCAAAAGGGGTTAAATCCATGAAATTGCGATCAGGTGATCAAATTATTAGTATGGACATTCTACCGTCTCAAATTGTGGCGAATATTGCTGAGGCTGGAGAAAACGACGATGATGATAATATTGAGAATGAAGAAGAACTAAACAATGATACCAGCAAAAATGCCCCTTGGGCTTTGGCTGTGACCACCAGTGGTTACGGGAAGAGAGTTCCTGTCTCTCAATTCCGTTTACAAAGACGGGCTGGCATTGGGGTAAAAGCTATTCGTTTCCGCAAGCCGAAGGAAGAATTAGCGGCTTTACAAATTGTTAATAGTGATGATGAATTTATGATTATCACTACTCGTGGTATTATTATCCGTTGTGATGTTAATGCGGTCTCTCTCCAGTCCCGTAATGCTAGTGGAGTAAGGGTTCAAAAACTTGATTCCGATGACGCAATCGCTGCCATTGCCTTAGTCCCACCATCGGCAGAAGCTGAAGAATCAGCGATGACGGAAGAATAAGATTGAGGCACTTTCTCACTAGTAGTCTGCCAATTTTGAAATCAGGGATAAAACAATTCTCCAAAATCCAAAAGCGGTCGGACCCCGCGACGACGGAAGTCGCAAGGGAACGTCCACCAAGAGAGGGAATGCCGACCAAGAGATCCAAAATTATCCGTTCCCGGTCCCTCAAAACAAAGTTGTCAGACCACTAGAGTATGGGTTCTAACAAACGAGATATCCTAGCCCCTAACTTAAACCAAAAACTTTTTTTCTCGTATTGGGAAAAGTCAACCGGATTGGAAGCATTCAAGTCATCTAACAGCATAGCCTCGACACTTTCAATAAAGTCAGGAGTGATCACAAAAGTCATAACTTCAAAATTTAAAAAGAATGAGCGATTATCAAGATTAGCCGTACCTACTCCCGCGAGATTGCCATCGCACAAGATAACTTTTTGATGCATAAATCCAGGGCGGTAACGATATAACTTAATTCCGACCTCCCGTAACTCGGCATAGTAAGAAAAAGAGCAGAGATAGACCAATAAGTGATCGGGATGATTTGGTAAGATAATTCGCACATCAACACCACGCATTGCCGCTAGTTTTAAAGCATTGAGGATGGAATCATCAGGAACAAAGTAAGGACTGGCAATCCACAGCCTTTTTTCTGCTTGGTTAATCAGATTGAGGAAAAACAAAGTGCAAGCTTGCAGTTTATCGGCAGGACCCGTACCTAAGATAAATGCAGTTTGCCGATGCCCATCGTTTTTTTGTACCTCCCAAGACACGGTGGGGAGTTCTTTGGTCGCCCAATACCAGTCTCGGAGAAAGGTTGTTTGTAAACATTTAACCGCAGGTCCTTGGAGCTTCACATGGGTATCTCGCCAATAACCAAAACGGGGATTTTTTCCTAGATATTCATCGCCAATATTCAAGCCCCCCATAAAAGCGATTTGTCCATCAATAATGAGTATTTTACGATGGTTGCGAAAGTTAAGTTGCCAGCGATTTCCTTTACCTTGAGTGGTACGAAAAGCACTAACTTTAATGGCATTTTGACCCAGAGATTTAAGATAAGCGCGGGATAGTTTGTGGGAACCAATTTCATCATAAAGTACATTAACCTTTACTCCTTCTTTAGCTTTTACAATCAAAGCTTCCCTAAATTTATTCCCAACTTCATCACTGTTGATAATATAAGATTGCAGCAGAATATAATCCTTCGCCTTGGCGATGGCATTGAGCATTTGTGGGTAAGTTTGCTGACCATTAATTAATAATTCAATGCCATTGCTGGAGGTAAAAGGAAGAGGTGTAAATTCTGCTGCGAGTTTTTCTAAAGTAGCAAACTCACTTGGTAGTACAGCTCCAAATTCTAGTATTTCATTATATGCATAATGGACTAATTTTTGATGTTCGAGATAAGCACTATTTAGAGCTTCGGCATATCCTTGAAATTTATTCTTTCCCAAAATCCAATACAAAGGAATGGCTAACCAAGGTAGGGTAATCAAAGCAATTCCCCAAGCGATCGCACCCCTAGAGGAACGCACCTTCATGACAGCATGACCAGCATTAGCAATGCCCAAACAATGAACAAATATTGATACTACGCTGAAAATTGAGAGAAAATTAATCGCTGTCATCATCCATCATTAAGATTATCTAGTTATTTATTAACGACCAAACTCTACCAAAAGGGGATTATGATCAGAGGAAGAAATATTGTCTATTACCTTAGCACTGAATGGTTTTTGATTAAATCCCCGATAAAAAATGTAATCTAGTGGCGGGGATAACAAAAAGTTTTTAATTTTTCTTGTATCCCAAGGGCTAAAAGATACCGACGTTAAATTTAGTCTAGTGGCCATCTGGGACAAAAGCAACCACCGGGAACGATTCCAAGTATTAAAGTCTCCTGAAAAAATGATTGCTCCCTGATGCCCGGAGAGTATTAACTCTATTTCTTGTAATTGGGCTTTAAACTTGCTTAGTTCAACAAAATTAATCAAATGAGTATTTACAGCTAGTAAACTTCCGAGGCTATCTGATAAAAAATATTCCGCAAATAGAGAAACTTTAGGAGTGTTAGTAACTGGTTCATAATGTTTAGTAATCAAAGATCTGCTATTCAGGAGTTCTGCCTTAGTAGCGATTAAAATTCCCGAATAGGTATAGTCAAAACTATCGATAAAGTTAGGTGCAAAACTCCAACCCATATTTCTCAATTCAGGAATGTCTCTAACTCTGGAACATAAACGAACTTCCTGCAAAAAGATTTTATCTGGCTGGTATTGCTCGACAATGGCGAGAAAATCCCTAGTCCAGCTTTGACGACGATTATTTTTAGCGATATTCCAACTTAAAACTTTGAGAGAATTTTCATTTAAAGCTGATGGGCTAGGATGGTTTTTCTCGATTGTTGTTTCGGGAACTGGCCCAAATCTATTGGTTAGGCCCAATTTTGTGAAATAAGATTGAGAGTTTTGTTCTTTTGTCTCCAACATTGATTAAAATTATCTAATAACTGTCTTTTAGTCTAACATTGAGCAGATCAATCCTCCCGTGCTTGAAAAAAATGGTGATTGGGCAATGGGAGATTCCTCAGTCCCAATTCCTAATCACCAATCCCTAAAACGGCAATCTGTATTTTCTCATCAACGGAAAATTCACACCTGGATTTTTTTTGAATTGATTTGAACTTATTTATCTTATTTACTATATTTCTGAGAAATTTTTCCCACATAAGTAAGAGCTTCTTGTGGAGAAGAAAAGCGTTGTGGTAATTCATGGGTAAGTTGCTTGGCAATATCTCCTAAAGTTTTATTTTCACTCATTAGTTGCAAAGTCAATTGTACTATTTTCCCCTCTGAATTGAGTTTCGGTTCGTAACCCTCCGCCAGTTTGCGTAATTGTTTTAGGGATAGAGGTTGACCAAAAAAGGTAGATTGTTTAAAGTTGGTTTTAACTTGAGCAGGATTGTCTTGAGCAAATATCTGGGTATGCCAACGCCAGATATAATCATTCCCCACTAAGTCAGCTCGTAAAGTCACAGAAACAGTATCCCCCTCGGAAAGATTTACGGGAAAGGAAAAAGGGAAAAAAGCTTCACCATGAACGCTTCCGATTTGATCGGGGGCATTGGAAAAACCAATCCCTTCAGCTAAGGTGGCATCAAACCAAACGCTTAAACCATGGGCTACTCCAGTGCGTGCTACGGTCCAATTTAGTTCCCCTTTGACATCGGGATCTTCTCTGGTGTTATAGTCCAGAGTTGACCAGCACTGAGATTCGACAAAAAGTTCTTCCGGTTTTACTTTATACCTATGCCAAGTATTGGTAGTGAATCGCCGTGCTGATTTCATCTCGAAACCATAGGGTTTATCATCCCAAGGAGAACTATATTTATCTCGATAAAATTCTGGTGCCTCTACCACACATGCCCACAGAGTATCTTGTTGGGGAATAAGTACACCATTCGGACTTAAAAATCTTTTTCTGGCATCAACAATAACGGGAATATGATTTTGAAATAGTGGCAGAGTACCTCTTAGATCAGAGAGTATTATGCTAACTTTTTCAGGCAGGTTTATTTCAGTTGATAGATTCTGAATGAACTCAATTTTATCCCCATAACCATTGACGCGGGCAATATCTTGAGCAACCCGAATGGCCGCATTATTAGGTTCAATGGCATAAACCTTCCTCGCTCCTAACTGACAAGCAATAAGAGCAAAAATGCCTGTGCCTGTACCAATCTCTAAAACGATAGATTCTGGTGTTACTGTCCTACGCAATGTCTCAATGTAAGCAGACATCCGTACGGAATCTTTGATCATTCCTCCATATTCAAAAATACTATACATAATTTTGATAGATTGAGAATTATGAACAAACTTAGACAAAATAATATTTATTATTAAGATCTGGTCGTTAGGGTAATGTGATTTATCAACAAAAACTTACCAGTTCAGAAACAGGCCGAGAAAGTCTATGTTCATCAACAGTAGTATTTCCTTTCGAAGATAAAAACGCCCTAACAGTTTTGACCAGATTAAAGACTATGATTGCATTTGAGCTAAATTTATGGTCGTGCCCCTATGGGATTCATGGCTGTTTCCGGGGTACCTGAACTACCACCCTGAGTCAGTTTAGAAACATTACCATAAATTTCCAGTTTAGGAGGGTGATATTTTTTGAGATTTTGGTTTTTCATTGGAAGAAAATTTTTTTGAATACGTTGACGACCGTAATCATATTATTTAATTATGTATATGTCAATAACTCACTAAGTAATTTTACCTGTGGTCACGAAGCCACGTAGCCAAGATGACGGTAGGCCAAACTTTCCATCCTGCGTCTTCGTTAACAGTTTCTGTGGCGTAACACTGAAAGTACTGTTTTTCAAGCTCTTTTACATTAACATAATCCTTTAACTCAGTAGCACATTCAGCAATACAATCTGGGAGATATTCTTGTTGATGACGTAACATACTTTTTGTAAAAGCAGGCTGTACATTATCACAATCGTGTCGCCAGCGTACGGAATCCGGCACTTTCCCGACCATTGCCCTTCTGAGAATGGATTTTGTCCATCCTTGGCGAACTTTTTGCTCACCAGGAAGGGATAGACAGAACTCGACCAATCTTTTATCGAGAAGGGGATGACGCGGTTCAATGGAATAGAATGCGGCAACTCTTTCGTATCTATCAAGGGCGACGGTGAGATTAGGAACATCCAAGGAGTTTTGATGAACTTCTCTAGCTGTTTTTAACACTTTATATTTTCCCAGATTTATGGAAAGAGTTTCTAAGCGTTCTTCTAAATTTACCCGTCGGGCAAACTCCTCGGAAATAAGACTGCTTTGAATATCTGCTTGGTTTTTCTTTTTAGAGCTTAGTAGCCGCCAACTTTGTTTGATAATCTGGGGTAGGAGGGGTTTTAAACCACCATTCCAGAGTAATTTTGTCGGGGAGTTATCTCCCCATAAACCTTTTAACTTCGTCATTGCTTGGGCTTCTTCATAAGCACGACTGAACTTTCCTGTGCGTAAAAACTTCCTCAAAATTATTTCCCTTTGTGAAACCACTAAATCACCGTCTAAACCAGTCATCATCACATGAAGTCCTTTTCGGTGGGCGGCACTGTAAGTTACTAAGGTGATGCCATGTAGGAGAAAGTCAAATAAGTCATCGGTGTGTGTGAATAAATTATGAACATCTGGTAAAAAAGACTTCACTTCATCTGCTCCAATTACTTCCGCATTCAACCCCCCCAAACCAAGAATTGCCTCAATAAATGGACTTTCACAACAGGTTTGTCTATCATCAGAAACCCCAGAAAAGGTATGGAGTAATTCTCCTTTTTGCAAAAGAAGCTCACGGGCAATACAGACAATCGAAGAGGAGTCCATGCCCCCACTGAGCATAGAACCCACTAAGGAATGACTACGGAGGCGACAGCTTACAGCCTCGGTAAAGATTTCGAGAAAAGCGTCTTCATAATCTTGATCTGATGAGTAGTGAATTTCCTTACTGCTATCAAGATTCCAATAACACTCCAAAGAACATTTCTCTCTATTGATGGTCAAAGTATGGGCAGGAGGCAATTTAAAAATATTTTCATAAAAAGTAGAAGTTTTATCGATACGTTCTAGGGTCATTACCAAAAAATCGGCTATTCTCCCTTCATTAATACGCCGAGGAACGTCTCCCAGACAAAATAAAGCCTTAACTTCTGAGGCAAAGGCGAAAATACCATTTGAGTGATAATAGATTAAAGGTTTACAGCCAAAATGATCCCTAGCACAAAATAGTTGCTCTTGTCGGGAGTCCCAAATGGCAAAAGCAAAGTCACCGAGTAATTTTTGCGGACAAGTTTGCCCCCACTTTTGATAAGCACCGAGAATTAGATCGCTGTCAGTAACCTCCCAGGAATGGCTGTTAGTGATTCCTAGAGCCTCAATTAGTTCCTCTCGGTTATCTAGGCGAACATCGGCGGTAATGACTAAATTTCCCTCAGCAGAGGTCGATGGTAGTTTTTCCTGTAAGGATTCGGGAGTATTCCACAGCAGTGTATTACCTAAACCGCAAAAACCCTCAAGCCAAATACCTCTTCCATGGGGTCCACGATGATGTAGTTTTACTATCATTTGTTCTAGTTCATGGGATTTAACTGGTTCTCTATGCCAATGGACAACTCCTGCAATTCCACTCATACTTTTATCTCCCTTAGAGTGTTCTCGACGACTGCTGATTGTACCTCGGACAAAAGATTAAAATTTCTGGGATAACGAAGATGGAAACAAGGTACAGAGCGTGCAATTTTACTAAGGAAATCAAACTCTTGTGCCACTCTTGATTTGTCACTAATGTCGAAGCGAAATACGGACTCAAGTAAGTGAAACATCGCTTCTCTTGAGGATAATCGCTTAATGTCAATGGTGGTATCCAATTCTTCCACCGATTCAGGGGAACAGAGAACGTATATACACCCGAGTGGAACAATTTCACTGGAAAACACAATCCCCATAGCATCCGCTTCATATAAGTGTGCTTTGTTTGTATAGTTAACTCCTCGAGATAAATGGGGTTTTTTTTGTGCAAATAAGAAATCGATGGACTCATCCCATAATCGCAACTGTGGGGGTGCAGGCATAAGGGTAAATTTATCTTGATCTTGCTCCACAACTACACAATCGTCTGTAATTATGGGAAACCCTTTTTGCCCAAAGCTAGTGGTTAAAGTTGATTTGCCAAAACCTGATTTCCCCAGAAAAGCGACTCCAATCTCTTTTAGATCTATGGCACCTACATGAAGAAAATATTTCCCTCTGTAAGTGAGAACAAGAGGCATAACTACATTGAGTAATAAGTGCCTAATGGTTTCGATGGAAATATCGGGTTGCTCATAGCAATCAATGGTCTTGTTTTCGGGGGAGAAGTAGAAGTCAGCTATATCAGGAAATTTAAGATAGTATTCATTTTCTTCTTTCCCTAAGGAAAGCCATACTTCCTCATTGGCAAAAGTCCAATGGTGTATCCAGTCACCACCAAATATTCTATTACGAGAAGATGAGCATCCCAGTTGGAAAATATAGTCAAAAGTATCCCCGTTAATGACAGAAAGGCTCGGTAAAAAAATATTGCTTATAAAAATTACATCAACATATTTATATTTATATATAGCCATAGGATATCGTCATTAAAGAACTCGTAAATTTTCAAACATAGCAAATTCATCTCCCACGTTGGACTGGTCATTTAAAACAACTCCGTCCCACTCTACCCAAGCATGAGCGGAAAATTGGTCTTTTTCTCGTTTTACCCCAATGCGTAACTGACTCTCAACTCCTTCACGGCGCAACAAAAACCATAAGACAAGAGATCGTCTCAAACAGCTTCCCCAAGGACGACTGTAGCGAGATGCGATGGCCACTATTTTTTCCGTAAAGCAAACCACCTCAGTGTTTTTTTGGGGAGTAATTTGGGCTTTAGAAACAAAATTAGCAAGCAAGGATTGAGTTTGTTTTAATCCCTTTAATGTTAGAGAAAGATGAACTAACGGGAATAAAATCAGAGCTTGTAACAGTAATTTTCGCCCATGAGAAGATAACTGTAATAATGAATTAATCTCGCGTTTTAATAATTTGTAATAAACCATGTTCTGATAATTTTTCGATGAATTCCAGTAAATCTTTGTACAATTGTTCTTTTTCTGCATCGTATATTTCTAGCAGTTTTTCTGTAGCATTTTCTACTGATTCACTGGTTTTGAGAAGATCCCACATCTGAGAGCCTACATCATCCAAGCCAAAATACTGCTCTGTATCAATATTCAGCAATACTGACTCATTATCTAAATTTTGCACCAAAACGGACTCAGGTACCATTACCTTCATAATCTAATTCTTCAAACTAATTTATAATTATTTCGCCTTTAATATAACAAAGTTTGGGTAAGTTAATTTTTGATGAAAAACTTTTTTAAGTGCTTGTAGCTTAGTCTAAATATCCTGATCGGATAATAAAGGGGAAATAAAATTGTTGGTAAGGAAATTGCCTCCATCTCAATAGAAGTAGGAGTTGTAGAAACATTGAGCCAATACAGAAAACGGTCTTGCCAAGATTCCATACTTTGAGAATACAAAAAATTCGGGGAAAAAATATCTAATAGCTTATTTCTGGGGGAAAAGATTTGTTCTTCAACTTGGGCAGAAAGTTTAGTCAAAATGGGTTCAGATTTTATTATTTGTTGACAAATATTTTTGGGCAAATTTGTTCCATAAATTGTTTGAGTTAAACTCAGACTCAGCAATACCATAGTTCGACCTCCTAGATTTCCCATATAAGATTCGATTATTTCCCAATCAATTTGCGGATGGCGTTTTAATAAATGGGCTAGTTCACAAATTAAGGAAAGATCTGACCAACCATGTTTAGCTGAGTGAGCACATAAAAAAACAATTAAGATTTCCAGTGATAAAGTTTCGACTTTGTGATTATTTAAGTTGATCTGATCAAGTTTTGACCAAATAAACTTAGATGAGGGAGAAAAAGAAAAATATTTGTGCACAATAGACCAGTGTAAGTCGATAATTATACCTTTAGCTTCATGGGAGTAGGCTAATTCGTGTTGCAATTTTCCATAAACTTCGATCTGTGAATCTTTGATATTGTACAGGGGTTGATAGCCCTGAGCTAAAAGTAATTTATGAACTTTAGGTAACTCAGATTCAGTAATTAGTAAGTCCAAATCCCCAAATTCCCGAAAACTAAGATCTCCATAGGCAAGTTGAGCAAGAAGAGGTCCTTTAAAAGAGAGCATGGGGATTTGTTGATCTTTACAAAGATTGAGTATCCTGATCAATTCTGCTGTCATAGCCATGTTTCTTGCTGTTTTAGCCAGAGAATATTGGCGTAACTGAATCAGTATCTTTTCGGGGACAATATCAGGGCATGTGACTTTAAGTTGACGATAAAGTAAGGGCATAAGCCCATGTTCAGAGGCAAAGGAAATTAAGTATGACCAGTCAAGTTCTTGTTTTCCAAGATGGAGCAAATGATCTTTTTGAGTTGTGGTCAGCTCCGGTTGGGTACAACACAATAAAAACTCTATTTCTGACTTTTGCGGGTGATTAGAAGTTATAGTCATCATCATCATAAATATTAATTTTACTAGAATAAGTAAAATCCTATATTAATTGCAAATAGTGAGGTTCGGTTAAATTTTGTCCTTCAACTATCGTAATAAGCAAAGAATCAAACGTTTACTCTTTTTATGGCGAGCAGTAGAAATTGCCTGGCACAGCTCTTCCGCTCTAACTATTGCTTCTTTTGGTTTGCTCTTTGTTCAAGGTTTCCTTCCCCTTATCTCGCTGTATCTAACAAAACAAATCATAGACACTGTCACTATGAGCTTAGAGACTAAAACCAGTGACATGAAGCAAATAATTGGGCTAATTGTTTTTGCGGCTGTTATTGCCCTGATTATTGACTTGTCTCGTTCCTTGTCGGCAGTGGTCAATGAGGCTCACTCGGAAATTGTAACGGATGATGTACAAAATTTACTCCACGCTAAATCCACCGAAGTTGACTTAGGGTATTATGAAAATAACTCTTTCTATGACGCTTTACATCGAGCCCAATCTGAAGCTCCTTATCGTCCAAGAATAATTTTAAATCAGTTGATCCAACTAGGACAAAGCGGAATTTCTCTAGTGGCGATCTCCTTGTTACTTTTATCTTTGCATTGGGGAATCGTTACTATCTTATTTCTTGCAGTTGTACCTAGTTTAATCATACGAATTAAATATGCTGATAAACTTTACCGTCGTTGGCGAGAATGGACACCAAACCAAAGATTAGCAGATTACTTTAACTGGCTACTTACCCACGAAACTCATGCCAAAGAAATTCGCCTGTTTAATTTAGGCTCTCGTTTTCGCAAACAATATAATCAACTACGCACTTCTATTCGCAAAGAAAAAATAACTCTGGCAACTCAACGTTCTTTCGCAGAAGTGATCACCCAGTGGAGTGGAAATCTGGCTGTATTCGGTTCTATTGGCTTTATTGCTCACCAAACGGTTCAAGGGAAGATTAGTATTGGTAGCCTAGTTATGTATTATCAGGCATTTCAAAGGGGTCAAAGTTTATTGAGGGAAGCATTGTCTAGTTTAGCCAGTCTTTATGAAAACAGTCTATTCCTTTCGAGTTTCTATGAGTTCCTCGACTTAAAACCGACAGTAGAAGAACCTAGCCATCCTTGTGCTTTTGTTGAGCCGTTGAAAGTGGGAATTCAATTCCATAACGTTCAATTTTGTTATGCTCAAAGTTCTCGCCCCGTGTTGGAAGATCTTAACTTTACCATTAAGCCAGGGGAAACCGTTGCCCTTGTGGGAAAAAATGGAGCGGGGAAAAGTTCCCTCGTTAAGCTGTTATGCCGTCTTTATGACCCGACCGATGGTAATATTACCATAGACGGCATCGATCTACGACAATTCGATACTTCAATTTTACGGGAACAAATTAGTGCTGTTTTTCAAGATTATGCTCATTATAATCTTACGGTGACAGAGAATATTGGCTTCGGGGATGTGAGATTACTACATAAATCCCAGGATATTTGCCAAGCGGCCTCTTTCGCAGGTGTTGAAGAAATGATCGCCAGTTTTCCTCATGGTTACGATACTATTCTTGGTCACGAATTTGAAAGAGGAGAAGAATTAAGTATCGGAGAATGGCAAAAAATTGCCATCGCTAGGGCTTATCTGCGTAAAAGTCCTATCCTTATTCTTGATGAACCCACCAGTGCATTAGATCCCCAAGCAGAAGCGGAAGTACTAACTAAATTTCGTCATTTAGCCAAAAATCGAACTACTTTGATTATCAGTCACCGTCTTTCTACGGTAAAGCTAACAGATCGTATTTTTGTTCTGGAAAATGGCACAATTAGTGAGAGTGGAACTCATGAGGAACTTATGAAACTTCAGGGTACTTATGCCCACCTATTTGCTACCCAAGCTGAATATTATAAGTAAGTATAGCAATCAGTTTTGATTTGTGAGATTTTGGTGAGACTAGAAGTCAGGTGTCAGGTGTCAGGTGTCAGGTGTCAGGTGTCAGGTGTCAGAATGATTCTACTGGATGCTGAATAAAGTTAAAAATTATGGTTCTTCTACAGTAGCTATGATACATTTTTAAGATACAGACCAATTTAATAAGATTCTTCGCCTAAAATTATCAAAATTTGTCATGCCATAAGCTCTTCTCTTAATCAGCTTAATTTTTTGATTAATTCCTTCTACTATACCTTGACTTGTTCTGTTGTCAAAATAGCCTAATATTTCATCTAGCCATCTTCTTATTGTTTGACAACTTTTGGGAAAATATTTCTGTGCTGATTTCATCCATTCCGCTATTTTATCTAATGCTTCTTCCGCTGTTATTTCACTTTCAAATATATCCCTCCATGCCTCTTTTTCTGCGTACATTATTATTAACTCTGGTGCTACTTTTTTGACTTCTTCTAATTTCTCTTTTTCTACTTCATTTTTGATTTCTGAAGCTGCCCTTTTTTGCTTTTTTCGCATCAGATCTAATTCTTCATTTATTTGTTTCATTACATGAAATCTATCTGCTACTACGTTTGCATTTGGCATTAACTCCAATGCCAAAGTTTTATATCCTATCCACAAATCTATACTGACTTCTTCAATTTGATTTAATACCTCAGAACCTAAACTTATCAGGTATTTTCTGATTGTCTCTTTACTTCTGTTTTCTAAAATTGCTATCGGTTTTTTTTGTCTAAATCCACTAACACTGCGGCGTAATTCTTTCCTCCTTTTAACTGAGTTATTTCATCAATTCCTAATCTTTTTAAATCCTTTGGTTTTTCTTCTAATAAATCCTCTGATTTTTCTTTTAATAAGGTTTCTATTTCTCTGGGAGTTATTCCATTTCTTTTGGCAGTGTTTAAAATATCACCTTCTAGCACTTCCTTAACTACTTTCTCTGCCAATCTAGTTGTATAAGTCCTTCTTTTTTTGACAAAATTTAACTCTTCACTAAAAATTTTCTGGCAATGAATACATCGAAATTGACGGCGGTTAATATTTAAAAACACATCATAACCACTCAAAGGTATATCTCTAATTCGATAATAATGATCTTGGTGTATTTTTTTAGTAATAGTATGACAATAAGGGCAAGTTGACTCTGATGTTTGATTCGATAATATAATTAAAATTTCGTTGTCAGTAATAAAATGGTAATCAGTAGCTTTGACTCCCTCAAAATTAATAAGTTTAGTGATAAGATGAAGAGAGGAATTAGAAGGCATAAGATAAAAATTATTGTTTTATTTAAAAATTTGATTAATTTTCCTAATAGTTTAAAAGCGAGGTAGCATCTATTTATCAGAACTGATCGCTTCACTTGTGTAAAATTTTACCATTTTGTGACTTTGTTTTTGTACTTAATTTGTCATACTCACTGTAGAAGAGCCATTATTATTAGATCAGCAAAAGGAAATATATAATGACAATAGCAGATTTAATTAAAGCTGAAATTGATAATATTCCCGAAGAAAAATTAGAAGAAGTATATCAGTTAATTAAGCAGTTTACCAAAAGAGAAAATACTTTGACTCAGTTATGGCAAAAAATAGATGATTTAGGAGAAGATAAGGAGCAATTGTCCACAGAAGAAATTGTCTCTTTGGTGAAAGAAGTTCGGGAAGATAGAGCTGGGTAGTGAAACTATTACTTGATACGAATATCTGGATTTCAGGTCTATTATGGGGTGGTATTCCTCGTCAGATAATTCAGTTAGCAGAGAATAATTCAGCAACTATTTATATTTCTAATTCTTTATTAAAAGAGCTAGAAGAAACCTTAGCTAAAGAAAAGTTACAAAAGAGATTAAAACAACTAAATTATTCAACTCAAGAGTTAGTTAATGGTGTCAAGTTAATTACTAAATTATGCCAACCAAAATCAATATTAGAGATTTCTGAATTAAGAGATTTAAAGGATAAAATAGTTTTAGAAGCTGCTTTATCTATTCCAGTTAATTTTATTATTACTGGTGATTTAGACTTGCTAGTTTTAAATTCTTTTGAGGGTATTGATATTGTTAATGCAACTGACTTTAAACTTATGTTTCTAGATAAATATTAATCCAATATTAATGAATAATAATTCACTTTAAAAGCAATTAACCCCATAAGCAATACCTAATTGCATTCATATTAGTCTCAAATGCGATCGGTTTTGAGACATAAAAAAAGACGACTGTAGTAGCCGTCATTCAAGTTTATTTATCATTTTTGTACTTGTATCGATATTATTTAGCTTCTTTATTCAAAGTATTTTTACGTTTCAACATAGTCCCGAAGCATAATGCCGTTGCTGTTCCTAATATACCTGAGTTCGATATAAGAAAATAGTCTCAAACTCTTAACTTATATGAGTTTTGGGTTTATACTATTTTTCGCTATTTTACAATTCTTAATGTATTAAAAGTTCTACCCAGATTAATAAGTTAATTTTTCTGAATATTTATTAAATTTCATTGCTAATATCTCCTTTTTTTTTTAAATTAATTTCATAATCAATATGTTATTTTTTAAAAATTAATTTTTATGGAATTAGAAACACTTTTCTATGATGTAGATGATTTCTGTTTAATTTTTGAACCATCTTTTAATCGTCAAATTTTATCATCTAAACAGAAAAAAAGAATCAAAAATAGTCGATTATCCTTGAGTGAAATTATGACTATTATTATTTATTTTCATCATTCTAGTTATCGAAACTTTAAACACTATTATCAAAATCATATTCAGGTTTATCATTTTCAAGATTTTCCTAATTTGGTCAGTTATAATCGTTTTGTTCAACTTAAATCTTCCGCTTTAATTCCTTTAATTTTTTATCTCAATACTCGTAAAGGATCATGTACAGGAATTTCTTTTATCGATACAATGGGTATTCCTATTTGCCACAATAAAAGAGCCAAAAGAAATAAAGTTTTTGATAACTTGGCTCATTGGGGAAAAAGCTCTATAGACTGGTACTTCGGCTTTAAATTACATTTAATTATTAATGAATTGGGAGAAATATTGGCATTTCAAATAACAAAAGGTAATGTGGACGATAGAAAAACAGTACCTTATTTAACGAAGGATTTATGGGGTCGATTATTTGGAGATAAGGGCTACATTTCTCAAGATTTATTTCAACAATTATGGCTGAAAAATATTAAATTAATAACACCATTCAAAAAAAGATGAATAATAAATTATTAGAATTATGGGAAAAACTAACTGATTAAGAAATTAAGGTCATGAATTGTCTCGCTGAATATATAATTCAAAAGATCACAAGCCGTTAATTCATCTTCAGAATTGTTATCTTTGGTGTCAAAAGTTGAAAAACCATCAATATTATTACATTACCTGAAAAAAAACCAATATTGTTCCAGTTAGGAAAACCATTTTGAATAAAAGTAAAGCTAGTGCCAAATGCCGATGAAGCTTGCAATAATTAATCTAAAAGCAAGAGAAAATTGAGGAAAGAAACAGTCAATTTTTAGTTCATTTTGTGTGTTCATTGGTTTGAATAATTAGAAAAAAGGGGAGAACACTTATTATACCTAGCTTCCAGTTATTATCAGAATTGATTTAAGATAGATAAATTCAGAAAAATTTTAACACATTCAACCATTTCATCTAGGATTGTATTAGCGATATCTAAAATCGTCTATACTTTGACTACTCATTTATTTGTTTCATTACATGGAATCTATCTGCCACTATATTGGCATTTGGCATTAACTCCAATGCCAAAGTTTTATATCCTATCCACAAATCTATGCTGACTTCTTCAATTTGATTTAACACCTCACAACCCAGACTTATCAAGTATTTTCCGATTGTCTCTTTACTTCTGTTCTCTAAAATTGCTATCGGTTTTTTTTTGTCTAAATCCACTAACACTGCGGCGTAATTCTTTCCTCCTTTTAACTGAGTTATTTCATCAATTCCTAATCTTTTTAAATCCTTTGGTTTTTCTTCTAATAAATCTTCTGATTTTTCTTTTGATAAGGTTTCTATTTCTCTGGGAGTCATTCCATTTCTTTTGGCAGTGTTTAAAATATCACTTTCTAGCACTTCCTTAACTACTTTCTCTGCCAATCTAGTTGTATAAGTCCTTCTTTTTTTGACAAAATTTAACTCTTCACTAAAAATTTTCTGGCAATGAATACATCGAAATTGACGGCGGTTAATATTTAAAAACACATCATAACCACTCAAAGGTATATCTCTAATTCGATAATAATGATCTTGGTGTATTTTATTAGTAATAGTATGACAATAAGGGCAAGTTGACTCTGATGTTTGATTCGATAATGTAATTAAAATTTCGTTGTCAGTAATAAAATGGTAATCAGTAGCTTTGACTCCCTCAAAATTAATAAGTTTAGTGATAAGATGAAGAGAGGAATTAGAAGGCATAAGATAAAAATTATTGTTTTATTTAAAAATTTGATTAATTTTCCTAATAGTTTAAAAGCGAGGTAGCATCTATTTATCAGAACTGATCGCTTCACTTGTGTAAAATTTTACCATTTTGTGACTTTGTTTTTGTACTTAATTTGTCATACTCACTGTAGAAGAGCCAAAATTATGAATATTTTTTAATTACTTTTACCGTCTCTTCTCCTGTTTTTTCCCAACTAAAATTTGTTGCCCTTTTTAAGCCTAATTCTCTTAATTGCCATCGTAAACTATCATCCTCAGCTATCAAATTCATGGCGTTGCTAATACTTTTTGTATCATGGGGGTTGACCAATAATGCTGCCTCTCCAGCCACCTCTGGTAAAGAAGACACATTAGAAGTCACGACAGGAGTGCCACAGGCGATCGCCTCTAAAACAGGAAAACCAAAACCTTCCCAAAGAGTTGGAAAAATAAGGGCTTGAGCTTGATTAAGTATGATCGCTAAATCCGGAGAAGAAACATAATCTAAAAATTTTACTTGGGTAGCGATACCTAATTCCTGGGCTTGTTGTTGTAATAATGGAGTATAGCGATCGTCAGGAGGTCCTGCTAACCATAATTGATAGTTTTTATGCTGTTTAAATTGGGCAAAAGCGGAGATGATTTTAGAGACATTTTTATGGGGATCATGTCTACCTAAATAAACAAAATAAGGTGTTTTATTATTATGTTTTAAACCTTCAATCACTCTAAAAAATTGCCGATTATAACCTAAATAAATAGGAGTAATTTTATTAGCAGAAATCTGAAAATAATTAATAATATCGTCCGCCGTTGCCTGAGAATTGCAGATAATATGTTGAGCTTGTCGGCAAACTTGGGGGATATAATAACGAAAATAGGGGGTAAGAGGAGACTTTTTTTTCGGGAAACGAATAGGTATTAAATCATGCACCATCACTACTGCTTTAGTTTGAGAAAATAATGGCATTTCTGGCACAGGAGAAAACAACAAATTAGCGTTTAAATTATAGTAAATATTAGGTAACTGAAATTGAGTCCACTTTAACCTTAAAAAATGCCCTTTACTGCCATTATCTGGGCTTAATTTTTCACTGATGAAATAAGGATTTTTGTAGCCCTCATTATAGTAATTTTTCGCTAACAGACTATGATATTCTAGTGTAGAGAAATAAGGTAGAATATTATTAATATAATTAGTAATACCTGTCGGTTTTTTAACCAACATAGATAGGTTAATAATTAATTTGCGATCGCTTTTTTCAGAAAACAAAGATTTTCAACAATTGATAAAAGATAGCCCTAGAATCCCTATATTTGGGGATATTAATAATCATTATTTTTGATAGATTTCGCTCCTAAATTTCGGCTCTTCTGCTTTGAGTATGATAAATGGTTGTATTAATTATTTTCTATTAATTTATGATAACTACTGTAGAAAAACCTAAATTTCTAATACTGAGGACTTTTTTCAAAATCACATAAACTCATTTATCCCCCATTTAGGGGGTAAACAGACAAATTTAAGCAGTTGCTTTAGCTAAATTTTCCGCTACGAAATCCCAGTTAACTAACTTACCGAGAAAATCGTTGATGTAATCGGGACGTTTGTTTTGATAATCTAAATAGTAAGCGTGTTCCCACACATCCATCGTTAGTAAGGGAGTTTGTCCTGCGGTGAGAGGATTATCAGCGTTACTGGTTTTGGTAACTTTTAAAGTACCATGGTCTAATACTAACCATGCCCAACCACTGCCAAACTGAGTGGCACCAGCAGTTTTAAAGGCTTCTACAAACTTATCAAAACTACCAAAATCGGCTTTAATTTTATCAGCTAATGAACCACTGGGAGTACCACCGCCATTGGGTTTCATACACTGCCAGTAGAAACTATGATTCCATGCTTGGGCAGCATTATTGAAAATACCTGCTTGACTGGGGTTAGTAGCCGTGACTGTAATGACTTCTTCAAGGGATTTAGAGTCTAAATCTGTACCGGCCACTGCATTGTTAAAATTGTTTACATAGGCAGCGTGATGCTTGTCATGATGGAATTCTAAGGTACTTTTAGAGATACAAGGCTCTAACGCAGTGTAATCGAAAGGAAGAGTTGGTAATTGATAAGCCATATTATTAATCGTAATTATCGGTTACTTGCCTCATCCTATCTGAATTGTGGATCAACTGTCAACAGAATTTGGAATTTAGAATTTAGAATTTAGAATTATTTACTATTATTTCCTGTTTCGGTAATCGCCAAATTTAATGCTAATATTTGAGTTAATAAATCTTCTTTTTCACCAAACTACTTGACTCATTAAAAAAAAAAGGCATTATGTAGCTGAGTTATTCCCCATTGTTTTTTTTTCCATACAAGTAGTATGAAGATTGAGGAAATGAACTCTAACAATCAATTTGTAACACTTCCATTAGCTTTAAGCTATCGCCTAGTTTAACCGAAAAACGACCTTTCTCGACATCTCGAATCCAGCTTTGGCTTTTGCCTAATAGCTGTGCTAATTTCCTCTGGCTGATTCCCAGACTTTTTCTGGAATTAGCAATTAGTTCAGCACTCAGGGAGGATAAATCTTTAACTTGTTTTTTCCCGCGAGTTTTTCGTTCTTTTTTGTTTTCCCAACGAGACAATTCTTTCTCCCATTCTGGAGGGAATTCAAACTGGAGAATCCGAGCATTCATTAGTAAGTCCCATTTTCCCCGTGGTGCAGGATCGGTAAGACTATTTTCACTGGAAGCATCGTTAATCCAAAACTCCATTGCTTCGTCTGCATCATCAGGAATATCAGCTAATCTCGCCCACAAAGGCTGAATTCTGGTCGGATAGGTAACAGGATCGAAAATAGGCTTGATTTGATAATCATTGAGAATTTCTAAGTCGCTCTCAAATCTGCGTAGCATTCGCTTTCGTTTTTCTCGATATAAGGAAGCTTCTTTGACTGTTGCTTCTCCATAAGCAACATACATTAACTTGGAAACAGTAAGACGTTGTTGTTTCCCCATTTTGCTTTTAAACAGCAGCCACAGCATTATCCTTACTGTCCCTTCGTGTTGATGCCAAATACTCATAACGGTACTTAACAAAAATTTGGGCAAGGTGCCGTATTGATAATAAGCCACGTATTTTTTATACCCTTGTTTGTTAAGAAAATACTGTGCCCAGATTCCGGCCTTTAGTCTAAAAGTCATGCCGACAAGATGTTGGTAGCCTTGGGCATCTTTTTGAAACTGGTTTTCGATGGCAACTAAATGCCAAACACGGTCTTCTGGTACAGAAAAGGATTGAATCTTTCCCTGTTGAAACCAGTCAATAGTAGCAATTAGTTTACAAGGTTGTTGTACTAAGGTCTTAATTAAAGTCAGTTTAGCCGCTTTACTTAGATCTTTGCGTTTATCTAAGCCTAAATAAGTTTCAATTTGCTTGTTATCGATTACGAACTCTTGTTCCCAAGGTCTTTCTAAGGTGGTAGCAGAGGCTGCGAAGATTAAATGCATGCAAGTAGCACGAATATCCATCTGCTCAAGACTAGAGCTAGCATCTGTAAAGCTAAGAATCTCGGGAGTATCAGAACTGAAATCCTCAGTCAGACGAAATTCAATCTTTCCTTTTCCCTGTTTAACCTGACGCTCACAATAAATTTTGCCATTGTTATCAGTTTGCCAAGGAAAAACTGATCCTTTCGCCAGTACATTACAGGCTTCCCAAATCACCATCGAGGATGCGATGGGATTATTCTGACCGTTAGGAAAAAGATGATGGGTACTCCAAACTCTTGGTTCAGCTTTATATCTGCCTTTTTTAACAGGTAAGGGAAGAGGGAAACTATCGGGACAACTGCTAACACATAAAGGTTCCCCATCTTCATCTTCACAGTTATTACATAAACCTGGTTCTATCCAATATTGATTATTTTCTTGATCCATTTGAATAGCATCTGTAGGACATTCAGGTAAACAAATACCACATCTGTCGCAATTTTGGGGAATTGTGTAAGCCATAACCTTTTTCCTCCTTGAACTATTTTCTCTTAACCGTAATTTCAGATAAAATGCCTTTTTTTTTGCTTAAATAACTAAAAATTTGAACCGAATAAACTTCAATTAATGTAAATAAACAATGACATCAAAGATTTTGAATAATTTGTTACATTTTTGCACTTAAGTTTACCTATTAGCTCATAGCTAATCTTGTTAGAGCAAATTAAATTCAGCTATATTAGCTATCAAGATTAACCTAACATTTTTTATCATTTTGTTAAATTTGATATATTTTATAGTCTCTAAATTATTCTTTATATTTTTTTAATATTTACCAACCTCAAGTATTAGCTAAAGAAAATAAATCTATTGATCAAGCCCTAGCCAAGTTAGTTTTTATCGTTATTTCAATTAAGATTGAGACAAATATATGTATTAATCAAGGAGTCAGAAGTCAGAATTAAGGATTCAGAATAAAAAGAGAACCAGCTCAAAGTTTTCCCGATTTAATAGTCTGGCAAAGAGCATCGTCAGTTTGTACTTTCAGTTGAGCAATTGACTAACAATTAAGATATACTAATACAACTTTGGTGATTTTTTATGAAACCTGTTTGCCAATTAATTAATCTTCAAACTCTTGCTAGTGGTGATATTTTACAAATAAAAACTTATCAAATTAAGGGTAAAACTGGAAATAAAAAAGCCTATATTCAAGCTAATTTACATGGAGCAGAAATTGTTGGTAATGCAGTTATTTACGAACTGTTGCAGTTTTTCAATCAATTAAATGGTGATGATGTTAACGGGGAAATTTTGTTAGTTCCGACATGTAATCCAACAGGAGTTAATCAGCGAAATTTGTTCTTTTCTACAGGAAGATATAGCCCTTATGATGGTCATAATTGGAATCGAATTTTTTGGGATTATAGTCACGAAAGTGTGGATATTAATACATTTGTTAGGGATAATCTTAATTTAGATAAGGAAGAAATACAGACAAGATTTTTAGGGCAGATACTAGCTAAATTTGCTAAGAAACTTAAATCCGTTAACAAAAATAGAGGGGTTTCTTTTTCTGAACATTACCGCAACATTTTACAATCTTTGTCTTTAAATGCTAATTATATAATTGATATTCACAGCTCTAGTGTATCGTCGATCGACTATTTATATTGTTTCGACTATCGTCAAAAAAGTGCTGATTATTTTCTCTTAGATTACGCTATTTTAATGAATAAATATGACGGCAATGCCTTTGATGAAGCTTTTTTAAATCCTTGGTTAGTTTTAGAAAAAAAGTTTATTCAAGCAGGAAGAAACATTACTTTTGATGTGGAATCATGGACGTTAGAATTAGGCTCAGGGATGAAGGTTAATGAAGAATCTGTTAATAAGGGAGTTAGGGGCATTATTAACTATTTAGCCGGCAAAAATATCCTTAATTTAGATGTTATGTTACCCTCAAAAACCACCAAATTTATCCCGAAAAATACTATCAAAAGTTATTATGCACCCCAAGGGGGAATTATTCGCAAAAGATTATCTGAAGGAGCAAAAATTACTCATGGTGATACTCTCTATCAACTTCTATCCTTTAATAAACAAGGGAAGATGCCCACTATAATAGAGACTAAATCTGTAGATGAAGGCATAATCTATGATGTCTCTACTAACGATACTGTTAATCAAGGTGAGTATATTTTAGGTATTTTTCCCCATGTCTAGCCCCATTGAATCTTTTTTGCCTGTAATTCCTGTTGCTTCTCCCGAATTTAAGTCGGGTTTTATCGCTATTATCGGGCGCCCAAATGTTGGGAAATCAACCCTTATGAATCAATTAGTGGGAGAAAAAATTGCTATCACTTCTCCAGTACCACAAACCACTCGTAATCGTTTAAGGGGTATCTTAACCACCCCGGAGGCACAAATTATTTTTGTAGATACTCCGGGTATTCATAAGCCACACCATGAGTTGGGCAAGGTTTTAGTTCAAAATGCCATCTCCGCTATTAACAACGTGGATTTGGTGTTATTTGTCGTGGATGGTTCTTCTCCGGCGGGGGGAGGCGATCGCTATATTGGAGAATTGTTGCAAAATAGTAAAACACCAATAATTTTGGGGTTAAATAAGACTGATTTACAGGGAGAAAAAAGAGAAAAACTGAGGGAAAGTTATCGAGAAATTTGTCGGGAAAACTGGCAGATGGTGGAGTTTTCAGCGATAACAGGAGAAGGATTAGACAATTTACAACAACAGTTAATCACAAAATTAGATCCTGGTCCTTATTATTATCCCCCCGATTTAGTAACAGATCAACCGGAAAGATTTATCATCGGCGAACTAATCCGAGAACAAATATTATTATTAACGAAGGAAGAAATACCCCATTCCGTGGCGGTGACGGTGGAAAAAATGGAAGAAGGTAGGAAACTAACGAAGATTTATGCCGCCATCAGTGTGGAACGAACTTCTCAAAAATCAATTATGATTGGTCATAAAGGGAGTATGTTAAAGGAAATTGGGACGGCTTCTCGTCAACAAATGCAAAAATTATTAAGCGGTAAAGTTTATTTGGAATTATTTGTCAAAGTTGAACCAAAATGGCGACAATCACGGTTGAGATTAGCTGAATTTGGCTATCAAGTGGATAAAAATTAAGAAGAATTAAGAATTAATAACTTTTGTTCCTCGTTTCTGTCTTGATGGTCTATTAGTTATGACAATCATTAATTCCTCATATTTATGGGTATTCATGGAAATCAAAAGCAGTTCAAGAAAAATTTTCTCGTTGGTTATGGTTCTTAGGTTAAAATAAAAGTTAACATTTGTAACGAAAATTAAAGAACTCTTAATTAAAATATCCTTTATAAGTTAATCTTATGCAAAACCATCTAATCCATAAAACTGTTATTGCCTTTGTTATTGGTTTGATTAGTATTTCTACATGGCTATTTATTCCCTATTCTTCGGCTTCTGCGGTGAATAATCCTGAGTTGTTACCGACGGAGGTTACTCCTGTAGTTGATTTAGCTAATTATTTACCAACGTTGCAAGAAGAATCTTTAATTGAACAGATAGAAGATTTTGAACAACAAACAGGATGGAAGTTAAGAATTTTAACCCAATATGATCAATCTCCGGGAAGGGCAGTGATTAAATTTTGGGATTTGGATGATCAAAGTATTCTCTTAGTGGCTGATGGTAGGGGCGGAAATTTACTAGCTTTTAGCGTTGGTGATAATGTTTATAAATTGCTTCCTCGTACTTTTTGGATTGAATTACAAACTAGATTTGGGAATATGTATTATGTTCGTGACAATGGGGAGAATAATTCTATTGCCGCGGCTTTAGGTACTGTTAAAAGTTGTTTAGCACAGGGTGGTTGTTCTGTCGTTCCGGGATTACCTCAGGAACAATGGATTTTGACTTTGGTGACTTCTGTGGTGGGCGGTATTATATTCGGAATAGCAGGACATCCTCGTAAACCAGGACAGGTTTTTGCATGGCAATGGGTGTTAATTATTTCTCCTTTATGGGGGATTCTGTTCTTTGCTTTCGGTATGGGACCTGTTGTTACTCGGACTTCTGAGTGGTTACCCATATTCCGGAATATCATTGGTTTTGCTTTGGGTGCATTGGTAGCTTATTTCTCTCCTTCATTTAATCAGCAAACTCCCTACGAAACATAATTAATACTACGAAGGCAGGAGGCGGAAGGTAATAAAATTGTTGGGCCTTAGCTGATGAATAAAAAAGTGATCGATCTGACTGATAATATTAGTAACAAACCACTTTTGAATAAGTCAATATGCTAACAAAAATTGAACTACCAAAGATTCCCCCTTCTGCTTGGCAATGTGAAATTGGCAAAAAATGGGACCATCCTTATACTGTCCGTTATGCCAGTAATTTGGACGATGGTGCTAATCATGGGATGCCTTTAGGGGGATTTGGTAGTGGTTGCATTGGCAGAGGAGTTAACGGTGACTTTAATCTCTGGCATATTGACGGTGGTAATCACATTTTTAAGGCATTATCTGCTTGCCAGTTTAGTGTATTTGAACAGGTAGAAGGGGAAAATCCTCAAGTTTACGCCATGAGTACTAATGCTCCCGACGATGGTAGTTTATCGAGTTGGGCATGGTATCCTCAAGGAAAAGGTACTTATTCGGCACTTTATCCTCGTAGTTGGTTTGATTACCAAGAGGTTTTTAAATCTCATCTGATCTGTGAGCAATTTTCGCCGATTTGGGCTAGCAGTTATCAGGAGGCTAGTTATCCTGTGGCGGTGTTTGATTGGAGTATTCATAATCCCACGGACAAGGAAATCACGATTAGTATCATGTTTTCGTGGCAAAATAGTGTCGGTTGGTTTACCAATGCTATTAAAAGCCCTGTCGTCAAAGTAAGAGATGATGGTAGCCCTGAGTATGAATATAAGCCTCGTTGGGGAGATAGTACAGGAAATCTTAACCAGTGGATTCAAGATAATTTTCGGGTAGGTTGTTTGTTCGATCGAATTCGTATGGATGACGAACCTCAAGAGGGTGAAGGGCAATTTGCCATCGCTAGTATTACTAACCCTAGTTTAGAGGTCTTTTATCATAGTCGCTGGAACCCTCGGGGCGACGGTAGCGAATTATGGGATTATTTTGCCATGAATGGCTCGCTACCTGACCACCAAGACGAGACACCCGCTGAACCCGGAGAACAAATTGCTGGGGCGATGGCGATTAGATTTACGATCAAACCGGGAAAAACTAAGAAAATTCCGTTTATTTTGGCTTGGGACTTTCCCGTCACCGAATTTGCTCAAGGAATCAACTATTATCGTCGTTATACAGATTTTTTTGGTAGAAATGGTAAAAATGCTTGGTCCATAGTGCGCACGGCTTTAAAACATAGCGATATGTGGCAAAATCGCATTGCTGAGTGGCAAAAACCTATTTTACAGCGATCGAATTTACCAGATTGGCTAAAAATGGCGTTGTTTAACGAGTTATATTTACTTGCCGATGGAGGCAGTTTGTGGACTGCTGCCACAGAAAACGATCCTGTAGGGCAATTTGGGGTACTAGAATGTATTGATTATCGTTGGTATGAAAGTTTGGACGTGCGTTTGTATGGTTCTTTTTCCATGATCATGTTATGGCCTCGTCTCGATAAGTCTATTTTAGAGGCATTTAGCAAGGGGATTTCCTCCAGTGATGAAACTCCGAGGATTATTGGTTATAATCAGGCCGAGGCTATCAGGAAGGCAAAAGGTGCCACACCCCACGATTTAGGTGCACCAAATGAACATCCTTGGGAAAAAACTAATTATACTAGCTATCAAGATTGTAATTTATGGAAGGATCTCGGTTGCGATTTCGTCTTGCAAGTCTATCGTGATTACCTGTTTACAGGTCGCCAAGATCAAGATTTTTTGTGGGAATGTTGGGATAGTATTGTAGAAACTCTCCATTATCTAAAGGGTTTTGACTTAGATGGTGATGGTATCCCGGAAAATTCGGGGGCACCGGATCAAACCTTTGACGATTGGCGGTTACAAGGTATTAGTGCCTATTGTGGGGGTTTATGGATTGTATCCTTAGAAGCGGCCATCGCCATGGGTAAGATATTAATGGCAAATCCTCCCATGAATCCTGATTTACAGCCTGATGATTTCCCCGAAGGTATTAAAAATGCGATCGCCATTTTTGAAGATTGGTTGCAAAAATCAAGGGCAATTTATCATCAAACTCTTTGGAATGGGGAATATTATCGTTTAGACAGTGAAAGCGGTTCAAATGTGGTTATGGCAGATCAACTTTCAGGACAATTTTATGCACAAATACTAGGATTGCCTGATGTTGTGGAATCTAAATATGTCAAATCTACTTTGAATAAGGTTTATGACGCTTGTTTCTTAAAATTTCATGAGGGTAAATTTGGCATTGCTAACGGCGTAAAACCTGATGGAAAACCCGTTCAAGAAAATGATACTCATCCTTTGGAAGTGTGGACTGGTATTAATTTCGGTATCGTTGCCTTTATGATACTTAACGGCATGAAGGAGGAAGGGTTAAAAGTAGCGGAAACTGTAGTTAACCAAGTTTACGACAACGGCTTACAATTCCGTACCCCTGAAGCAATAACGGCTGTAGGTACATTTCGGGCTAGTCATTATTTACGAGCGATGGCGGTGTGGGCTATATATCATGTTCTAACTAAAAAAAATGTAAAAATAAATTAATTAACCGACATTCAGCAGATTAATTTAGAAAAAAATAATTTTAAAACTCCAAGATAACAAAGGTTTCGACGATTTATTCCCCCTCCCTAGATTGGTCTCCAGTATCGTCTTCTGGAGGAGTACCGTCTTTATTAGCCTTATTAGTTAATAGGTCAGGAACAAGTCTTTCTACAAAGCCAGCAATGGCAGAGATAAATGCTATTCTTAATGTAGGTATTGTGCAAATATTACTATTTTCTGATAAAGAAATAGATAAGCCGCTAACAATCTCCCCTCTTAAAGCTGAATAGATAATCAGACTAGATATTACTGCAATGTAAATACGCGAAGCTGCTAATCTTTCGATATTAGAACCAAAATCTAGATCGATATCATGAGCACCTCTCCTAATCCCATAAGCAACGGATAAGAACCCCCCTAAAGCTCCAAAAAATATCACCACAAAAAACTCTTCAGGAATCTTGAACAAGTCAAAAGTATTATTAAATAAATCTGGGAGAAGTGTCGGCATAATTTTTAAAAGTATAATGACTAACATAAAACGAATTGACATAAAGAAGCTTCCCTTTAAATACCGGAAAATTCTATAGTCCTCGTTGAATTTCTTTAGGCGTTTTTTGGCTATTTCAAGGATTTTTTTTGCTTCATCAGTCTTGTCATCTAGGGCTAATATTATCCCCTTTGCGATCAACGGATTTATTGTCTTAGTATCTTCCTTTCTATCAGGCTGAATCGAAGTAACTTCTGCTAGGTCTTCTTGAATTTTATTCCTCCTTTGTGTTAAGGGTTTATTGTTTAATCCTTCTAAATGATCTTCATTTATATAGGTTCTAATTGAGTTTTCAGTACGATAAATGACAAAGTCAGGATCTATGCAGTAAATATGTTCTATCCTATCTCCCATTGCTAGTCTTTTGCCTTTTTTAAATTCTTCTTGAATTTCCCTCCAAGACTTTTTTTTAAGAGTTGGAGGAGTGTTTGTAGAGCTTTGGAGAGTTTCATTTGGAAGGCTTTGAGAACTGTCGTCTCGAAGCAACTTGCCGATTTGCTTCCCAATGCAGTTGGATAAACCCATAACACATCGTCCCAACCTGGTTGAAAGGGTCAGAAAACCAATTTTCTGGTGCAATCAAAATAAGCAAACATATCCCTAGTAAGATTAAAGTCCACCAAGGATTACCTCGAATACTATTACCGTAAAAATTGATTGCTCTTTGTCTATAAGTACTAATTGCTTTTTGGACAATGTTATTATACTTTTTTGCTAACTCTAAAGATGATTCCCCATTATCTACAGCAGCATCCCCTGGAGTAATAGTCAATATGGGGTTTTGTGTGCCATCCTGTATGATAGCAGAAGCGTCGTCTCTCGCAATTGCGGAAAAGCTATCTGTATTTATCGATATATCATTAGCTTTTGATTCTTAGATTTTCAGAGATTATGTCTGCTCTTTCTTCAGGGGTATAGCCACCAGCTTCTACCTTGATTTCAAATAGTTCTTGCTCATCCAACAAAACGCAGCGATCTGGATTTGAACAGATAGAGTTGGGAGTTTGAGAAGAAACAGGGTAATTTAGAACAAGAATAAAAAGATTTGTCATTAATACAATTATCAAAATTTTCAAATATTTTTTGATTAGCATAAGAGTATTTATTCCTTTTATTAATAAACTTTTAAGATTTGCTTGAATATAAAAATATTTTGATATATTTTCTGTGTACTCTACCACAAATCTCCCAGAAGGATTTTTCAACCACTGGCTCGTGGTTTTGACTTCCCCATTCGCATCTAGGAAGGAGGGCGATTCATAGAGGGTCGGATGGGATGTGGGTAAACAGACGAAGATAAAGTTGGAATTGTGTTCTAAACAATATTCAGCCATGGGTTGGCGACTATAGAGGTCGTCCGCTAGTTAGGATTGCGATAGCACGAAAAACACTTATAATAATTTAGCCAATGATTGCAAATAAGGATCAAATTTCATGCCTCCACAACTAAAAATTTATGTCCCTCCTCATCCTTTAATTAAACATTGGTTAGGGGTGGCAAGGGATAAAAACACTCCTTCTACTCTTTTTAAAACGGCGATGGTAGAATTAGGGCGTTGGTTGACTTATGAGGCGATTCGGGAATGGTTGCCGACCATGGATGTAGAGATAGAAACTCCTTTAACTAATTCCCCAGCGACTTTTATTGACCCTAACACAGCGATCGCCACAATTCCCATTTTAAGGGCCGGTTTAACTTTATGGGAAGGATGCCAAGCCTTGTTACCCCTTGCGGCTACCTATCACTTAGGATTAGTAAGAAACGAAGAAACCTTAAAGGTTAGTTGTTATCTGAATAAATTACCGACAAACTTTGAGTCTGACACCCGCATTTTGATATTAGATCCGATGTTAGCCACTGGGGAATCTATTATGTTAGCCATGGAGGAAATTGTTAAAAGAGGTGCAAACCCTGACTGTATTCGCATTATATCCGTAGTAGTTGCCCCTCCGGCTTTACAAAAATTAAGCATTAACTATTCCAGTTTGAATATTTATACTGCTATGATTGATGAGCAAGTAAATGAGTCTGGTTATATTGTACCCGGATTAGGTGACGCTGGCGATCGAGCTTTTGGCACTGATAATAATTAGCAATTTCATGATTGGCTAAATTACCATAAATTAATAATTAACAGGAAAATAACTCAAAAATTAATAAAAAATTGCATAAAGAAACTATGAGTGATAAAGATAAATTTGGCAGTGGATTTCTCTTGGGCACAATTGTTGGCGGTATTGTGGGAGGTATAATAGCCACAGTAATCGCCAATAAAAATAATGAAAATCAAAGTAATTTTGATAATGAATCGCCGATAAAACCTCGTAGATATTCCATGATGGATGATGAGGAAGAAGTCGAAAATAGAAGACTAAGTTTAGAAGAAAAAATTAATCAATTAAATCATGCCATTGATGATGTGAGAGTAACTTTACTAAAAAACACAGAAACAGTCGATAATAATTAGTCATTAACCATTGGCAATTGCATGGCAATTGCAGGCAAGATGCTTGTCTCACAATATTAACCATCAACTATAACCCTAAAGGTAAGATTTATTCTTGGTGCAACTGATTTACTGGTTTTCGGAATTTGATGCAACCAATATTCTTGAGTCTCCCCCGCCATAATTAATAAACTGCCATGAGTTAAGATAATTTCTTCTCTGGTAGCATCTTTTTTGTCTCTAGGTTTAAGTAAAAATCGTCTTTCACCGCCAAAACTCACCGAGGCGATAATGGGTTGTTTGCCTAATTCTTTCTCGTTATCACTATGCCATCCCATTCCATCTTTTCCGTCACGATAAAGATTCAATAACACACTATTAAAATTTACGTTTGTTATGGGCTCAATTTTTTCCTTTATCATTAATAATGGCTTAATCCAGTCATGGGCATATAGAGTAATTCCAGAGTAAGTATATGTCTTACCTTGATCACCGTACCATGCTGTTAAACGAGGTTGAAGGTGAGTTTTACCGAATAAGTTTATGTGATACTGCCGCCATTTAATGTACTTTTTTAACTCTTGAAACAAAAAATTAGCCTTATTTAATGACCAAAAATTAGGATAATAAATAATCTTGCTATTAGGTAAATTAAAAAATTTCTTACTATCGCTTATTTGATATATTTTCACAAGTTAACCATATAGTTTGAAGGATGAATTAAGAGGATTAACCAAACCAGTCATAACCTAAAATACCTAAAGCATTTTAGGTGTAATACATTGTTTATTCTTCATCATTATCCATCACTCGCTGTAAAGATTTACGATTAAAAGCAGGAAAAATTAAATAAGGAAATTGATTTTTTGCCTCTTGTAATTCTGTAAAAATTGGACTTTTCAAACCCGTCACTACACACCAAACTCGGCTGCGAGTTAGGGCAACTAAGGCTTCATTTCTTTTGTGTAACTCCGTTTCTTGTTTATATTCTGACGGTTGCGTTGCATAATGAAAACGAGAAGCATAAACTTTCCATGCTTCATTACCCTTTGCTCGATAAATATTAGAAATAGTCACAAATCCTTGCTTATAAAATTGATCTGTATTACCATTTTCGCCGACAACAAAACTAGGAATATTATGGTTAAATAATTCTTGTTTTAAACTTTCTAAATATTGCTTTTCTTTTTTACCAGATAACGCTGTGATTAAAATATGATGAGGTTGTAAGCCTTGTTGTAAATCCTCCTTAATTTGTTCTGCAATCCAGCTTTTTTCTTCTACTTCATTTTTTAATATTTTGATGGTCATAATTTCTGCCAATGCTTCCTTATAGGGAAAATTGTCATCATCAACTCCATGGGGGTTATTTTCGGGTTTTCTCATAACCTTAACTAATTTCCCTTCTTTAACGCTATTTTGAGTAAAATCTCCCTCTAATACTTCATAACCCAAATTTTCCCACTCTTTTTGATTACTAACTCCTTGTAAAACTCCTTTTTTTCTCAACAACCCCATATTCACAGCATGGGCAATGGTTAGGAGTAAACTTGGGGTACGATAGGATTTATGCCAATTTTCAGCCCTACCTCTTAAATCTACCACCAAAGAACCATCGGCATTTTTTCCAAAAATAGCACTCGGTTGCGGTACAATCAAAGAACCAATACTCTGTGCCTCATCATAAGCCCAATATAATCGTTTTGGCGAATCGAGACTATTTCTGGCCAAACGATAAAAAGACGGCGGCAAATCTTGGCCCTCATCAATTAAAATCACATCATACAATTCCACAAATTCGGTGATTTTTTTCTCTAATTCATCACAAACAAATTGAAAAGCCTTGGCGGGAGGGATATTTTTTCCTAATTTATCCTTGACATTACCAACATTTTGTGGGGTAAAATGACACTCCTTTAAAGGATTGTAGCATTTTTGACAATTTACTTGACACCGAGACTTATAAAATAAGCACAGATGACGATAAAAACCCTCTTTATTTTTTGCCCCCCATGCGTGAAAGACCTTTAAATTATCCCAATTTGGCTCATTTTCTGGGGATAATTGACGGTAATATTCATTAATACGTTCTTGAATTACTTGTTGATATAATGAACGATTAAAAAAGATAAAGGCAATTTTCCACTCAGGATGATCAGAGTGTATTTGTGCCGCCCTTTGGGTAAAAGTAACGGTTTTACCAGAACCAGCCAATCCCCGAATCCGTTGAGGACCATCATAATATTTATTAGCAATTTCTTTTTGTTGTATATCTAAATCGCTAAATCTTGATTGTAAATAACAGATTACTTGCAAAGGACTATTATCGGCAGTATTTGGCGGTAACTCATCGATTGTAACGGGATTCCATGGCTCATTCATGGTTCATGATGTTTTTGACCAGATTTTATGGCCATATTAGCATAGGTTAAGGGTAAACTCAAGTTTATTAGTGTTGATCTTGATTTTTTTAAAATTATTTTTATATTAAATTTCCTTATTAATTATTAATTGGTATTTTATACAACTTCCTGTAGTCTTCCTAATACAAAATTCTTGTCTAAATAAGAGAATAAATAACCCGCCTTTGGCCCTTTTTCCTTACCTAAAAATGAATAATAAACCGCAGGAAAAGCGATATTAGGGCGAATTCCTAACTGTTTTGTGGCAGTAAATAAAGCTGTTTGCAGTTCTTCTCCCTCCCATTTTTCAACGGTGGTTAAAACTTCTCTTAATTTAGTCAAATATTGTTTTTGTTCATCAGTTAATTGAGAAGCGATTTCGGGAACTTTATCAAAGTAAATAACCAGTTTTTCTTCTTCATCTGCATAATCTTCTAACCATTTTTTAGCCACAACAATTCTTTGGTTTATTTTCTGCCAATCATATTCATTTAATTCCCTTTCTGCCCTTCTAGTAATTTCCTCTTTCAAGTCTAAATGGGGTACTTGTAATAAAGAAATTAAGGTACTAATATCAAAAGTGTAATAAGGTTTAATTTCTTCTCCTAATTGTGCATAAAATAAGGGTGAAAAATTTTTATCTAATTCTACTTCTGAATTATTTTCTTGCAATTTACTATAATCATTTAACAGACTATCATAATCTCTAAATAAACGGGTAATAGTTTCATAATTAGGAGCAAAATTAATCACAGTTTTTGGCTGAGTTCTTAACATTAAAAAACGTAGCAATTCTGGAGGCAACAAGGCCGCCATCTCCCCCGCACTTGAGCCAACACCCTTAGAGGAACTCATTTTTGTGCCATTGACTAAGATAAACTCATAAGGGGAATGAAAGGGAGGTTTTTTGTGTAAAACCTTACGACAAATAGCGTTAGCAACATCACGAGATCCACCTTTTTGAGAGTGATCTTTTCCCGCCATTTCCATGGTAACACCGATTAAATCCCATTTAGCCACCCATTCCACCTTCCAAGGCAGTTTCCCGTTACCATTAAAAGGCGATACCCAACCATGATGTCCACAGCCTTTAACCCAATCTGTAGCGTCTTCTTTACAAGTATAAAAAACTTCTTTTTCACGATAGTTAGTTACATTTGTAGTAGCAATTTTACCGCAATTTTCGCAAACTACTTGAAAAGGATACCAATTGTCAGGACGTTCTGCTTTACTAACATCTTTATAAACTTCTCTGACATCCTGGGCGTGACGTAAAAATTGATCAATGTAAGAGTTTAATTTTCCAGAGCGATATAAGTCTCTTAAATAATAAATCTCGGCTTTCACACCTAAATACTCAAAAACCGCCAGAAATTCTCCCATAAAATATTTGGCATAATCGGAAGTACTTTCATCAGGAGAAGGCACATTGCAAAGAGGATAACCTAAATAGGGGGCAAATTTGTCCTTATCCAAATAGTGAGGGACAGTATCTAATGCATCGTAATCGTCAACGCCGTAGGTAAATTTAACAGGTTTTCCTGCCCTTTTCAAGGCTCGGTAAATCACATCATGAATAATCACCCCTCTCACTGAACCGACATGAACTCTACCTGAAGGGGTTTTGGAATCGTTGACTAATTCGGGTTGTCGTGATGTCTCCGCTATTTTATCCGCCCAAAACATAATTTATTTCTGTTGAATGTTGTTAAATTGCAAACTTATTATTCTATCTTAATCTTTTCACCAATAAATCTGGAATGAGAACATGAGCCCCTCAGAATACTCTATGTATAAGGATATTGTGATGCTATTTCCGACTTTTTTATTCCCATTCGATCGTACCGGGAGGTTTAGATGTGATGTCATAAACCACACGATTAACCCCTTGAACCTCATTGACAATACGATTAGACATGGTTTCTAATAAATCATAAGGTGGCCTTGCCCAATCAGCAGTCATGCCATCTTCACTGGTGATTAAACGCAATACCACAGGGAAAGCATAGGTTCGTTGATCACCCATTACTCCGACGCTTTTGACAGGCAGTAACACAGCGAAGGCTTGCCAAAAATCATGGTACACACCCCATTTTTTGATCTCATCTCTGACGACAAAATCAGCGTCTCGGAGAATATTAAGTTTATCGGCGGTTACTTCACCTAAAATACGAATGGCTAAACCAGGACCGGGAAAGGGATGGCGAGACACGATTTCTTCAGGTAATCCGATGGATCTACCGACCTTTCTGACTTCATCTTTAAATAATTTGCGCAGAGGTTCGACTAATTTAAACCGCAGATTTTTTGGCAGGCCACCGACATTATGATGACTCTTAATTTTTACTGCGACTCTTTCCCCAGTTTTCGGATCTACATTCGTATCGGCGGATTCAATCACATCGGGATATAATGTACCCTGGGCTAAATAGTCGAAAGGTCCTAAACGGTTGGACTCTTCCTCAAACACTTGGATAAATTCATGACCGATCAACCGACGTTTTTCTTCTGGATCTGTTATCCCGTTTAGTTTAGCAAGAAATCGATCCCGTGCGTTGACATATTCGACATTGATATGAAACTGCTTATCAAAAATCTCTACAAGTCTTTCTGGCTCGCCCTTTCGCATGAAACCTTGGTCAATAAACATACAAGTAAGCTGATCACCGATAGCTTCATGAAGTAAAAAAGCAAGGGTAGAAGAGTCGACACCGCCGGATAATGCTAATAATACTCGTTTATCACTAACTTGCACACGAATTTCTTTAATAGACTGTTCGACAAAGGTTTTAGTCGTCCATGTTGGTTCACAACCACAGATATGATAGACAAAATTGCGTATTAACGCTGTACCATATTCAGAATGGATTACTTCAGGATGAAATTGAACGCCATATAATTTTTGTTTATGTTTAGCGATCGCTGCACAGGGGGTATTATCGGTATGGGCAAGAATTTTAAAACCCTCAGGAAGTTCGGTGCAAGAGTCGCCGTGACTCATCCACATAGTGGATTCCCGCTCTACATTGGTAAGTAAATCTGTAGGATCATCAATAGATAAAGAAGCCTTACCATATTCTCCTCTTTTTGCCCTTTCAACCTTACCGCCTAACTGTTTGACCATTAATTGCATCCCGTAACAAACCCCTAATACGGGAATACCAAGTTGCCAAATTTCAGGATCACAAAGAGGAGCATAGTCATCATACACTGAACTCGGACCCCCAGAAAGAATAATACCTTTAGGGCTAATCTCCCTAAGTTTTTCCGCAGTAGTACGATAGGAAATAACCTCGGAATAAACCTCAGTTTCTCGGATACGACGGGCGATTAATTCTGAATATTGGGAACCGAAATCGAGAATGGCGATCATTTGACGTTGAATATCAATAGTAGAATCAATATCAGTGATTGGTAGATCTTGTTCTTTCGGGATAATAGTATCTGCTATGGTAGTCACGGGTACTTATTTAATGTATTGAGCTTAAATTTGACAACTCAGATCATCAAAATCCCCTTGTCATTTGGGGACAAAGAAATCAAACTCCATTATATCTCTTTCCTTGAAACTTAATCTATCTTTTTTCAAGAAGCATTAATTATCATCTTATTTTCATCAAGATCTCTTTGGTTATTTAAAACTCCAATTTTTGTGCATTAAATAGTTGTAAATATAAAATATAATTGCTACCAATAAACTAGCATAAACTATCCAAATATTTAAGATTTTGACGAGAACAAACATTAGGATCAAGTTAGCTATAAAACTAGATGTCATCACAGTGTAGTACTTGTAAATTTCTTTCAAAATACTGGTATTAGTAACCTTAAAAGTAAAATATTTATTGAGGAAAAAACCTAGTAAATTGGAGAAGAAAAAACCGATAATAGTAGCCATCATTTCCTCTACTGCAAATTTATCTGTTAAAATCCATAAAATAACTACATTAAAGGTTAAACATAAAGCACCAACTACACTAAATTTGACAATTTCTCTTTTCTCATAAATTGTTTTTTTTACAGCCTGAAAATGAGAGTTAATTTCCATAAAAATTTATTATAAACCTGATTATTTTTTGAGATAATTAAAACAGATTTTTTCCAATTTATCTGCTATTTCTTGCCAATCGAAAGATTTTGCCCGAATTTTACCGTTATTACTCAATCTCTGCCATTCTGACTCATTATATAATAATTGGGCGATCGCTTCACTTAAATCAATTTCATCAGGATTAACGGCAATGCCTTCGATACCGTCTCGAACAATTTCTTTAACGGCACTTTCTTGACTATGACAATAAATAACAGGTATTCCTAAAGCCATCGCTTCCAGAGGAAAAATACCGAAACCTTCCCTTAAGGATGGTTGAATTGCAATTTTTGCTTGACTTATTTCCTGCCAAACTTCTTCAATAGTATCTAATTTTCCTCGAAATTTAACTTGCTCTAAAATACCAATTTTTTGGGCCATACTTTCTAATTCGTCCCTGGTATTTCCCTCACCAATTATCTGTAAAATAACCCCTTGATAATCATACTTTTTAGTAAAAGTAGCGACGGCTTTTAACAATAAATCAACTCTTTTCTCTTTGATTAATCTTCCCGCATATATTAACGGCGGTTTATCACTAATACCAGGATGAGTTAAAGAAGATATATAGGAAAGATTAATACCGTTACTTACTATCTCTATTTCATCTGGTTTCCGGCGAGATTTGCCTAACTTTTCGGCCGTAAATTCGCTCACAGAAATAACTTTGTTGCCCAACTGTGCCGCTAAAATTTCAATATTATAATAAATAAACCAAGTCCAATTTTTAATATAAGGTTGCCAATATTTTCCCCAATATTCATGCCAAGTAATAATAACTTTTTTGCTGATTATTTTTGTCCATAAAATTAGTAAAAATAGATGAATATAAGGAATATTATCTACCAAAATTATATCAAATTTATTAAAGGGTAATGTTAACACAGCTAGGGCATATTTAAGAGATGTCAAGGTAGTTCTTTGACCTTTCTTATTATATAAATTTTTAGCCAAAGGTAATGGTATGATGTCCACATTTAAAGGATGTTTTTTGTCCCTTACCCAACCTGCTAATGTTATATGATGTCCTTTTTCTCTTAAAAATTTTGCTAGTTGATAATTCCGAAATTCTACTCCTCCTAAAGAGTCAGGATATACGCAATCATAAATAAAAATTATTCGCATAATTCCTTAATTTCATCTAATTGATGTTGCTCATTAAACCTTTCCCATATAATACCGTTAACGTCAATGTCTTGAGTAAATTCTTTAGCTTCGGAGTTTTCCCAGCCTAAATGTCTTAAACTACCTGCCGGATAATTTGTATCTTGTCTGACGGAAAAATTCACTGTGTCTGTTTTCCATAAAGCATATTCTTTTTCTATAATTACCGTTGGTTTTACTGATAAACGTTGAGTATATTCCTGAATACTATCTTCGAGATTATGAGTTGATAAAGCAATATGTATTTTTTTCATAGCAGCAATTGTTTTTTCCTTACATAAAATTTAACAGTTGAGAACCTCAAAATAAGTTAAGGTGTAATTTTGAGCATCATTTAGCATCAGTATAAATTATCTATGTCTCAACCTAATATAGAATCAATCCTTAAAGAAAAACGTACTTTTACACCTCCTCAAGAATTTGCCGAAAAAGCACAAATTAAAAGTTGGGCAGAGTACCAAGCATTATACCAAAGATCAATCGAAGATCCTGTCGCTTTTTGGGCAGATTTAGCAGAAAAAGAACTAAATTGGTTTAAAAAATGGGATCAAGTCCTTGATTGGAGTAACCCTCCTTTTGGGAAATGGTTCGTCAACGGAAAGATAAATATTTCTTATAATTGTCTCGATCGCCATTTAACGACTGGTCGTCGCAACAAAGCTGCTATTATTTGGGAAGGTGAACCCGGCGATTCTCGTACCTTAACCTATGCCCAACTCCATCGAGAAGTCTGTCAGTTTGCCAACGTCATCAAGCACTTAGGAGTCAAAAAAGGCGATTTAGTGGGAATTTATCTGCCCATGATACCCGAAGCTGCCATCGCCATGTTAGCCTGTGCCAGAATTGGGGCGGCACATAGTGTAGTCTTTGGGGGATTCAGTGCCGAAGCCTTGAGAGATAGACTTAACTCCGCTGAAGCTAAATTAGTGATCACCGCCGATGGTGGTTTTCGTAAAGATAAAGTAATCGCACTAAAAGAACAAGTAGATCTAGCGATCGCCGATAATCAAGTGCCTAGTCTGGAAAATGTCCTAGTAGTACAACGCACCAAAGAAAAGATACCCATGAAACCAGGAAGGGATCACTGGTGGCATGTCCTACAAACAGAAGTTTCCGCCCATTGCCCTCCCGAAATAATGGACAGTGAAGATATGTTATTTGTTCTTTACACAAGCGGAAGTACGGGAAAACCCAAGGGAGTAGTCCATACAACGGGGGGTTATAACCTTTACTCTCACATGACCACTAAGTGGATTTTTGACTTGCGTGACGATGATGTTTATTGGTGTACTGCTGATGTGGGTTGGATTACGGGACACAGTTATATCGTTTATGGACCTCTTTCCAATGGTGCTACTACGCTTATGTATGAGGGTGTCCCTCGTCCGTCTAATCCGGGTTGTTTTTGGGATGTGATCGAGAAATACGGCGTAAATATATTTTATACCGCCCCCACTGCCATCCGTGCCTTCATCAAAATGGGAGAACATCACCCCAATGCCCGTGATTTATCTTCTTTACGATTATTAGGCACCGTGGGCGAACCCATTAACCCAGAGGCTTGGATATGGTATCACAAAGTAATTGGCAAGGAAAAATGTCCTATCGTCGATACATGGTGGCAAACGGAAACAGGAGGTGTAATGATTACTCCCTTACCCGGTGCAACTCCGACGAAACCCGGTTCGGCAACTCATCCTTTCCCCGGTATCATGGCGGATGTTGTGGATTTAGACGGTAATTCTGTGGAGGATAATGAGGGAGGTTATTTAGTAATCAAATACCCTTGGCCCGGCATGATACGTACAGTGTATGGTGATCCCGCTCGCTTCCGGAATACTTATTGGGAACACATTACACCTAAAGATGGACAATTCCTATACTTTGCGGGGGATGGTGCAAGGAAAGACAAAGACGGCTATTTCTGGGTGATGGGGCGTGTGGACGATGTCATCAACGTTTCAGGACACCGTTTAGGTACAATGGAAGTGGAATCTGCTCTGGTTTCTCATCCTGCTGTTGCCGAAGCCGCTGTTGTGGGTAAACCTGACGAAGTTAAAGGGGAAGAAATTTTTGCCTTTGTTACCCTTGAGGGAGATTATCAACCTAGCGACGAGTTATCAAATAAACTTAAACAACATGTTGTCCAAGAAATAGGTGCGATCGCCCGTCCGGGAGAGATCAGATTTACTGAGGGAATGCCCAAAACTCGATCAGGCAAAATTATGCGTCGATTATTGCGTAGTCTTGCTTCTGGACAGGAAATCGCGGGAGATACCTCTACTTTAGAAGATCGTAGCGTCTTAGATAAACTAAGAGAAGGAGCATAAATTTAATTAGTAATTTACCCACTATCTGTAACAAAGTGGGTAATATTGGTTTCATAAGTTAATAGATAGAATTTTGGGCTTTAATGGGCCAATTTTGTTCCTCCCTTTAAAAAAGAATCAGTGCAGGAGGAGGAGTCCATAATCCTATTTCGAATAAATCTCTTGATCCTGTTATTGCTTGTCCGACAAATAATAATAACGCCAAACAGTTAAGAAAAATGTGAATATTACGCCATTTATGGGATTTATCTCGGTAAATATCATCCATAATAGCCACAGAGAAAATCATTAACAAACATACAATCACCCCGTAATAATAGTGTGACCAAAACCACTCACTACTACGGCGAAAAATACCATCTTGACAACCTAAAATTACTACTCCCATACCGCTTAGAGTCGCAAAAATTCCTCGCCATAATTTAACTCTAGCACGGAATAATAAGAGAAAAGAAGCGAGAGTAAAAATGAACATTAAAACTAAGAAGATAAATTGCAAAAAATTTGTTTGCCAAAGTTGTTCTTTAAGAATATTTTTAGTAATAATAGGTTGTGCTAATCCTATTAATGTAACGATAACTACCGCCGTTGATAATAATTTGCCCATACTGACATGGGTTTTGCCCACTGAAGGTGCAATTTTGCTTTTATCTCCTATTTTTACTTGTAATCTTCTTTGACGAGTTTCCCAGGCAAAATAAGAGACGATGCCCACTAAAGGAAAAACACTAACCACCGCCAGAAAAGGATGAATTAAGAGGCTAAATTGTTCTGGTGTCATAAATATTATTTATAATCGTTGACTCTATTAATCATTATTCTTAAATTTAACGAACTTTCCTTGAAAATAGCTGAATTTTTGCAAAAAATTTTTTTCAGAAAAATATATCTAAGGTGAGTCCGGAATTTTAGTTTTCTAATAGTGATGGGAGAAAATTAATGGTTGAAATAAACTTACTACGATAATTATTATCTAAAAATTTTATCTGCAACTGTTGCCATTCTCGCCATTTACTTGATTGGTCTTTTATAATTAAATGATGTAAATTTGGTAATTTTGTTGACCATTTTTTACCAATTTTGTCTGTTAAATAATTTTCCAAACAAATGTTATCCTGAATAGTTCCTAAGACTTCTTGTATTCCTTCTACTAAAGTTATATATTCTTGATATTCTGGGGGATAAAAACTAGTAAATAATTCCAGTTGATACCGAGTTTTCTTTGCTTGTTTTCTTAATTGATGTAAACTTTTTCCTTCCTCATTAATCAATAAATAGATATCTTCCTCAGTTAAGTTTTTTTTGACAATAGCATCTCCATTTTCGTTGATTTTTGTTCCAATTAACCAACCAGATTGTAGGCAAAAACTACTAATTTGAGGAAATAATAAAAACGGTAACGTTGGCTCAATTTTTAAACTGGCAATCCCTTGAAATTGAGGTTTTTCTAGCCAATTTAAGAGAGACTGTTTTAGTTTTTGATATTTTTTAGTCGTTAAAATTAACTTAGTTTTCTTTATTTCTTGGGACGATGGTTGACTAATATCGGCAATAATTTTTTGAATAAGCTTAGTTTCAATATTCAAAATTTCTTGACTGAATTTACCTTCTAAATTAATTTTTAAAATATCTAAATCTCTTTGTTGACCTAAAATTCTAGCAATATCAGCAATGTTTTTATCATTAATAATTGAGGGGATTTTTAAGGTCAAATTAAAAACACTTAAAACACTCCTTAATCTTCTCATCCCTACTCTTAATTGATGCAAATTTTCGGGATCATCTTCTGTTAATGTCTTCTTCTCATACTTAACAATTTTATTTGCTTGTTTAGCGATCTCATTATAAGTATAATCGGCGAGAGCAACAGGATTGTCTTTGAGGGTAAAAAGGGACATAAATAAACCCCTACAATTTAATCATTATCACCTCTATTATAAATTTCTCCATGAAAAATGACCGTGACTAATTACAAAAATTAACCACAGTCTTTAAAACTAAAAAGTGATTAACTATACAGTTACTACTTCTTTTTCTTCGAAATTGGCCGGAACACCAGTCAACTGTTCGTAAGTTTCACGCATTTTTAAACCAACTAAAACTTGGAATAAACCAGTACCATTATTAGATCCGGGGTAATCTTTATGTTTAAGTAGCAACTCAGTCATTTCACCGTAGTACTTGGTACCAGTGCGGCTTAAGTGACTTTCAACATAAATAATTTCTTCTAGGTTATCGAATTGACCATCAATTTCAAGGATAGAAACTTCATTACCCATATAGTTATCGGGTCCATAGTACATTTTCAGACCGGGGAAAGCACAGGTAAGTTTACGTCCACAAGGTCGCCAATCAATAGTTGAACCTTCGTCAAAGAGGTAAGTAGGCTCAAAATGGTCAATCCCTTCTTTTTCGATGAGACGAACTCGTAAAATTTTACCTTTTTTGTCTTCAATTAATTGAGTAGGTAAGACTTGAATAACGATGTCTGCATATTGTTTTTGAGGTTCAATATAAGCGGTGAAATCAGGTTTTCTTGCCATGATGGAAGCCACTACGTCATCGTAACTATGACCTCTTTCTGCCATATCACGCTGAATTTTCCACTGAATTTTTACTTCTTCGCTGATGTCGAGATAAACACTAAAGTCAACCAATTCTCTAACTCTTTCATCATAGAGAGGATGTAAACCCTCAATAACGATTACCTTGTTTGCTTGGATTCTTTCAGGGGGATCGAGTTCTCCAGTTTCGTGATTATAAATCGGTTTATCAATCGCTTGACCATTTTTTAAAGCCTTGACTTGTTCCGCCATTAAGTCGAAATTGTTGGCACGAGGATCTAGGGCGGTCACACCAGCTTTTTTTCTGCCTTTGCGATCGAGACTATGGTAGTCATCGAGACAGATCACCGTCATAAATTCTTTACCAAACAAATCTTCTAAGCGACGTAAAAAAGTTGATTTACCACAACCAGAGTCACCCGCAACCCCAATAATAACTACTCTATCTTGAGTCATATTTTCCTCTATAGTTGAAACTAAATTTTACTTATATCAGTAATTTTTCTATTGTTTGTTATCTTATCAGTCAAATGCACACTAATCCATAGTTAATATATGTTAATTAATGAGAAGGAAAATGGGATAAGATATAATGGGGGATTGGATGAGCCGTTGGGGCATGGGTGCACGACGTAACGTGGTGACACCTAACCGTTACCTTCTTTAGGGTTGCCTGTTTTCATCCGAGATTGAGCAATCAAAACTGCGTTAACAGGTTTACAAACAGAAGTAAAAGATATATTTAGATCCTAGGGAATTATTCGGTAGAATAGGTGTTAACTACTCCTAACAAATATCTTTAAATACTTAAAAGGATTTTTAAATGAGCTTAAAGTCAGTGTTTCCAATGACATAAATGAGCTTAAAGTGACTGTAGGTAAATTAGATGAAGGGCAAAAAGGGATTAGTAAAAGACTAGAGAATGTGGAATTTTTTAATGGAAGTATTTTTGCTGGTATTGTCCTAGGGATAATTTTAGGCACAATAAAAATGTTTTTTCTTAAACCTTAGATATTCCCATCGATGGCTTGACATATAGTTAGTTTTTAAAAATAGGTCAATAAATTATAAAATTCAACACACAATATAATGTATTCCCAAAAAAATGTTGATATTTATCATTGTCAACGGCGTAATTTTTTAAAACTTTTATTAACAGGAAGTCTCGGTTTATCTTTTTGGTTAGATTCCACTAGAATAGCCAATGCTGAACATAAAACTAAAGCCCTAGTATTAACTTGTATTGATTTTCGTTTTGTCGATTTTGAGCAAGATTTTTTAAAAAGTCAAAAATTAGATCATCAATATGATTGGTTAAGTTTAGCCGGTGCATCTCTTGCTTTAGCCGATTTTCCTAGCCATGCCGATACAGAAGTTTTTTGGGAACAATTACAGTTATCTTCTCAGTTACATAACATCGAAAAAGTAATTATTTTAGATCATCAAGATTGTGGTGCTTATGCCCGTAAAATGGATCTTCAATTAAGCCAAAATCCGCTAGAAGAAATAAATATCCATCGTCAATATTTACATCAGGCTTATGAGGCGATCGCCAAGGGTTATCCTAATTTAGAAATAGAACTTTATTTTGTCCATCTCAACGGAGAGGTAGAAGGAATTTCAGTGAACACAATTGGGTAGTGTTCACTAAGTGTTAACTGAGCTGGACTCTTGCCAGCCTTGGCTCTGAACACTACCGAAAGTGGTGTTGCCTATACACTGGGCAAAAAAAAACGCAAACCCCATTCGCCATTTGACTTCCCATGGCATCGCCGTCAATATTTAGCAAAAGGTATTTAACAAGGAGGTTGGGGAATGTTTTGCACTATACTTAAATATAAAGCAGAACAGGAAGGAAAAGTTTATATTGAAGTAGATAGATTTTTTCCTAGTTCAAAAAGAATAGTTCAATAATTAGATTTTTTTTAATCCTATGGCAACAACAAGTAATTTTCGTGATGCGATTAAAAAAGCGAAAGGTCAATCTTTAGTTGGTCCTAATGTGATCAATAAAGCATTACCTTATCTTGGCGGTGGCCTAGTCTTAACTGCGGTTGGCACTTATGGCGGTTTGGGCATGATTCAATCAAATCCGGCTTTATTTATGCCTACTTTTTTCGGGGCGATGATTGCTCAATTAGTTCTCTTCTTTGTAGTTAGAGGTATTGCTGAAAAAGCAAATACCAGCACGGCCTTACCCCTTTTAGTCTTGTATAGTCTTTTAACTGGTTATACTCTCAGTGGCATTGTTTATGTCGCTCTGGGGACTGAAGGTGTAGGACTTAATGGGGTTGCGATCGCCGCTTTAGGTTGTGGCATCACTTTTATTGTGGCGAGAAATATTGGCTCAAATCTGGGGGATGAAGACGGATTAGCCTTGACGAAAACGGTACAATTAGGCATAATTGCTCTTTTTGTAGTTATTGTATTGCAATTGGTTTTGAGCTTTTTCGGCGTTTTTACCCCCACATGGTTAGAAATCGGGATCTCCGGTTTGGGTGTATTTTTATTTGCTGGTGCATCAGTAGTTGATTTTTATCTCTTACCTCGTGCTTATAGTGATAATCAGTATTTATGTGCTGCCCTTTCCATGTACCTGACTTACATTAACCTATTTGTTTTTATTCTCAGATTATTGATTGCTATTAATAGTCGTGACTAAATTTGAGTAAAAAACTATCAAAAAAAGAGGAAATGGGAGTTAATTAAGCTAATAAGTCTATTTTTATGGTTTGATTATCTCTTTTCCTTATTATCAACAATAGTAAAGATAATTGAGATTAACTGAATGGTACCAACTGTTATTGAAACTTCGGGTCGTGGTGAACGTGCCTTCGACATTTACTCTCGTTTACTTAGAGAAAGAATAGTTTTTTTAGGACAACAAGTTACTGATGAATTAGCGAATTCTTTGGTAGCACAACTATTATTATTAGAAGCAGAAGATCCCGAAAAAGATATTTATCTTTATATTAACTCCCCCGGTGGTTCAGTCTCTGCGGGGTTGGGTATCTTTGACACCATGAATCAAGTTAAACCGGATGTCTGTACTATTTGTGTCGGTTTAGCCGCCAGTATGGGTGCATTTTTATTAACTGCCGGTGCGAAGGGTAAAAGAATGAGTTTACCTAACTCCAGAATTATGATCCATCAACCTTTAGGTGGTGCCCAAGGACAGGCTACAGATATTGAAATTCAAGCCAGAGAGATTCTTTATCTGAAAAAACAACTTAATACTTATATGGCCTCTCATACAGGGCAAACTCTCGAAAAAATAGAAGAAGATACCGAAAGGGATTTCTTTATGTCAGCGGAAGAGGCTAGGGATTATGGTTTAATTGACCAAGTTGTTACCCGTGCACCCAAATCATAATCTAAACTTCGGAGAAGTAATCGGTAATAGGTAATAGGTAATTAGGTATTGCTTGTTGTCTTTTTTCATTATAAATTGTTCATTGTCAATTATTAATTTAATATGCCCAGATCTCAAAGAAACGATAATTTTATTGATAAAACTTTTACCGTCATGGCGGATATTATTCTTAAAGTTTTACCTATCGACGCTAAATCGAAAGAGGCTTTTGTCTATTACCGTGATGGGATGTCCGCCCAAGCCGAGGGTGAATACGCCGAAGCCTTAGATAACTATTACGAAGCACTCAAACTGGAAGAAGATTCTAACGATCGCAGTGAAATTTTATATAATATAGGGTTAATTCACGCTAGTAATGGGAAGCTGGAAGAAGCCTTAGACTATTACCATCAATCCTTGGAGTTAAATCCCCGTAAACCTTCGGTTTTAAATAATATTGCCGTGATTTATCACCACCAGGGAGAAAAATGTAAACAAGAGGCAGAAGAAGACGAAGCCGAAAGGTTATTTGATAAAGCGGCAGAATATTGGAAACAAGCCATCAGAATTTCCCCTAATAGTTACTTAGAGGCTCAAAATTGGCTCAAAACAACTGGCAGATCTGAAATGGATATATTTTTCTAAGTTAATTGGTGAATTAATAAATACTTAACTTACGGGGGTCTTAGGGGGCCATAAGTCCCGTGCTGTACCAAAGGTCGGCGTCGGGATACATGGGCCCTCACAAGTGTAGGTTTTTTACATAAAAGTTATCATGGGGGTGAGACAAGGCAGACAAGGGGGGAAAGTGGACAAGGGAGAAGGAGAAAAAAGAACCATTCAAACTCATAAAGATTTGGTCATTTATCAAAAAGCGTTTGAAGCAGCCATGATTATTTTTGAATTGTCCAAACAGTTCCCTGTCGAAAGATGATTACCCTCAATTATACATATCTATCGGCTATGTCCAGGTAGTAGGGGTTTTTACGGTGATTTCCTGACGGTTACTTGATGCTTATGTAAATAGTCCTTGATTTGGGCCACCGTTAACTGCCCATAATGTAATAAGGATGCTAATAGGGCGGCTTCGGCTTTTCCTTCCGTTAAGGCTTCATAGATATGACGACAATTTCCTGCACCGCCAGAGGCTATGACGGGGATTTCGACTCTTTGGGCGATGGCACGAGTTAACTCTAAATCATACCCTGCTTGCGTTCCATCGGCATCCATGCTGGTGATTAATAATTCTCCCGCACCCCTTTTGGCTACTTCTTGTGCCCAGTCAACAGCATCTAAGCCTGTATTTTCTCTACCGCCTCTTATATATACATCCCAGCCTTGATTATTAGGATCTTTTCTCCTTCTAGCATCGATAGCTACTACCATACACTGACTACCAAAGCGATCGCTTGAATGATTGATAAAATCAGGATTTTTCACTGCCGTGGAGTTAATACTTATTTTATCAGCTCCTGCTCTTAACAAATTTTTAATATTTTCTAAGGTTTGAATACCACCACCGACCGTTAAGGGTATAAAGACTTGTTCGGCAGTGCGATAAACCACATCAATGATGGTATCTCTGGCTTCGTGGGTGGCAGTAATATCTAAAAATACTAATTCATCAGCACCAGCATCATTATAAACCTTCGCTAACTCAACGGGATCACCAGCATCTTTTAAATCAACAAAATTGACACCTTTAACCACCCTACCGGCATTGACATCTAAACAGGGCAAAATTCTCTTAGCTAACATCTCTTTTTTGTAATTCCCTCAAGCTAAGTAATCCTATCATAAAAGAAGAACTTAATTACTCTTATTAGTAAAGCCCTAAAGAAAAAACCCATATGAGGATAATTGTTAATTGCTAATTGTTATTTATCTACGCCAAGAAACTTTTGGTAAAACTTGTTCTAAATCAACTCTGTTTTTATATTTAGTAGCAAAGTTAAGTAAAGAATCAAGAAGAGAATCAGAGAGATAATGAGGCTGTAAGCCTAAGTCGAGTAAGTTGGTGTTTTTAGCGTTAAAATAGTGTTCTTCTAACTCTACTCTCGGATTTTCAAGATGATTAACTTCGACTTTTAAGCCTATAGTTGCCCCAGCTTTTTGCACCATCTTCGCTAAGTCGCCGATACTGAACAATTCGGTAAACTGGTTAAATACTCTGAATTTACCAGGTTCAGCAGGATTGGCGATGGCAAGTTCCATACAGCGTACAGTATCCCGAATATCCAGTAAAGCACGAGTTTGTCCACCACGACCATAAACGGTTAAAGGATGACCGATCGCCGCTTGAATACAAAAACGGTTCAAAGCAGTACCGAAAACGCCATCGTAATCGAGACGATTAATTAATAACTCATCCATGCCTGTTTCTTCCGTCAAGACACCATAAACGATACCCTGGTTTAAATCAGTGGCACGAATACCCCAAACTTTACAAGCAAAATGAATGTTATGGCTATCATGAACTTTACTTAAGTGATAAAAACTGCCGGGTTGTTTGGGATAGGGTAAAACATCCTTACGCCCATTATGCTCAATTTCGATATAACCTTCTTCAATATCAATATTAGGAGTACCATATTCTCCCATGGTACCCAATTTGACGAGGTGAGAATCGGGAAATTCCTCTTTCATAGCATAGAGAATATTTAAAGTACCCACCACATTATTAACTTGGGTAAATACTGCATGTTCCCTGTCAATCATGGAATAAGGAGCACTACGTTGTTCACCAAAATGGACAATAGATTCAGGCCCAAATTTACGAAAAGCCTTGATTAGGAAATCATAATTAGTAATATCACCTATAAATAATTCAATTTTTTTTCCCGTTAACTCGTACCAACGATTAATACGGCGTTGAATGGAGACAATGGGGGTTAAAGTTTGTGTTCCTAATTTGTCATCCCAATGACGACGGGCTAAATTATCGAGAATAGCTACTTCATAACCTTTATTTGAGAGATATAATGCAGTTGCCCAACCACAGTAACCATCTCCACCTATCACTAATGCTTTCATCTTTACAATTTTTTGTTATATCAATATTTAGGTTAATTTACCAATTATCGGACAAAAAAGATCATCGAACATCATCTAAGTTGAGTTTTTATTGACCTCAGATCATAAACTACCATTTTGTGGGGGTTGTTTAAATTTTTCTTTCTAGCCACTGCTATATCATTGTTGTGAACAAGCAATCGCTATAGTTGCTTATCTTGTTACAATAGTCGATAATTTTAAAAAAAATTACTAAAAATTACCAATTTCATTGGATTCTATGAAAATCGATAATAAATTAAATAACCTAAATATTAATGGTCAAATTAATTGGGATATTTTAGCTAAAAATTATCAAGAAAAAAATAATTATAAGTTAGCGGAACCGAGAGTCAATTATTACTATAAACAATATTCAGATGGCATTCCTATTTTACCTGAAAATTTAATTTTAAGAGACTATCAAAAACAAGTAGTAATTAATTGGTTTAAAAATAGGGGCAGAGGGATCTTAAAAATGGCAACAGGAAGCGGAAAAACTATCACTGCTTTAGCCATTGCTACGGAACTATATCAACAAATCAATTTACAGGTCTTATTAGTAATTTGTCCCTTTCGTCATCTAGTTTTACAGTGGGCAGAAGAAACAGCAAAATTTAATTTACAACCGATTTTAGCCTTTGAAAGCATTAGTAATTGGCAAGGTGAGTTTTCCAGACAACTTTATCATGTTCAGAATAATCAACAAAAATTTTTAACTATTATTACTACTAATTCCACTTTTCTTAGTGATGGTTTTCAATCTCAAATACCATTTTTTCCAGAAAAAACTTTAATAATTGGCGATGAAGCTCATAATTTAGGATCGCCTCGTTTGTTATCATCTCTACCTGCTAGTATTGGTTTAAGGTTAGCATTATCAGCAACTCCTGAAAGGTATTTTGATAATGATGGTACAGATTTTTTAATTGATTATTTTGGCAAAGTTTTACAACCAGAATTCACCCTTGCCAATGCCATTGAAAAACAAGCCCTTGTTAAATATAATTATCATCCTATTTTAGTTCAATTAACAGATATTGAGGCATTATATTATGCTAAATTAACTAAAAAAATTGGTTGGGCTTTATCAGAAAATAATAACCTTGAAGATAACCATAATCTTAAAGCATTATTAATCAGGCGATCGCGCTTAATTGCCACTGCCAGCAATAAATTAATTGCCTTGAAAAAATTAATGTCGAAAAGATTGGACATGAAGGCGACCTTATTTTACTGTGGAGATGGACATATAAATCAAAATGAGCGCCAATTGGCGGCAGTAACGAGAATTTTGGGCAAGGAATTAAACTATCGGGTGAACACCTATACAGCAGATACCCCTTTAAAGGATCGGGAAAAAATCAAACAACAGCTAATTTCAGGAGAATTACAAGGGTTAGTCGCCATTCGTTGCTTAGATGAAGGCATCGACATTCCCATGATTGAAAATGCGGTAATTTTGGCCAGTAGCAGTAATCCTCGACAATTTATTCAACGTCGGGGAAGAATTTTACGTCCCCATGACGGCAAAAAAGAGGCGACTTTGTTTGATATGATTGTAATACCGCCAGTGTTAGAGCGTGAAATCTGGGAAATAGAGCGTAATTTGCTGAAAAAAGAGTTAAAAAGATTTATGGAATTTGCTAGCTTGGCTAAAAATGCAGAAGAAGCTACAACAATTCTGGCAATATTACAACAAAAATTTGGCATCAATTGAAAGCAGAGGAATAGAATTACTTTATCAAACTTTAATTCTCCAACTCCATTGTGGTTTTCCCGTTAATTTTTAGACTGAACTCCAGTAGTCACTGAAATCAAAAATTGGGCGACTATTTGATTAAAGGGGTCGGACGCAACTAAAAAAGGCCAATGATTACCAGGGACTTCTTTAATTTGTAAATTGGTCAGATATTTTTTATAGGGTTTTAATTGAAATTCAGTGCGGTTCAAACCGTGTTTTGGTTTAATAAATAGGGTGGGAGTATCAATTTTTTCCGTTAATCCTGCAACTTTCATCACATCACTAAAGATTTCATTTCTTGCTTGAATTGCAAATTTGCTACCCCATTTTCCATCTGATTTTTGTTCTATTCCTGTTTTAAATACTTCCTGTTGTAAAGTACTCCAACCTTTATATTGTTTTAGGGTTTTAGCCAAATTTTCTGCACTTTGATAGTCAGGAAAAGGTCCTAACATTTTTAAAAAGGGCAACAGTTTATATAAAATAGGAAAAGTGAGCTCGAACCAACTGGGCATTTTGTCAATAAAAAAGGGATCAACTAATACTAAACTATTAAAGAGATTAGGCTTTTTTGTTACCCAAATTGCAGCTAATTTTCCTCCCCAAGAATGACCAATTATATTAATTTTAGCGATGTTCAAATGCTGTAATAGGGCTTCTAAATCTTCGATAATTTCTGCAAAAGTGTAACCTGTTTCGGGTTTAGAAGATTCTCCATGACCCCTTAGATCTGGAGCAATAATGTGATATTTTTCTGATAGGAAATTCCCTAATTCTGACCAAACTAAGCGATGATCTGCTAAACCATGCAGTAATATTAAGGGCTCTTTTCCTTGATTCCATTCTGAGTAAAATAAATTAATATTATTGGGTAATTTTAAACTTTTTCTTTCCATATTGATATATACTCAAAGGCGAACAAAATAAGATAATCTTATGCTAGCAGTCGCAATTCTTGCCGCCGGAAAAGGAACCCGAATGAAATCTAAACTTCCTAAAGTTTTACACCCCTTGGGAAGTAAAAGTCTTGTGGAAAGGGCTATAAATAGTTGTGATCTTGTACAGCCCAATCGCCAATTGATTATTATTGGCTATGAAGGTCAACAAATTGAAAATGCCCTTAATCATCTTCAAGGGTTGGAATTTGTGCAACAAAGGGAACAATTGGGTACAGGCCACGCTATTGTGCAGTTAATACCCCATCTACAAGATTTTACGGGGGATTTGATCATTTTAAACGGAGATGTGCCCTTATTACGTCCTGAAACGGTGCAAAAGCTAGTTAAAACCCATCAGGAAAATAATAACGCCGCCACTCTTTTAACCGCAAATTTACCCAATCCAAAGGGTTACGGTCGGGTTTTTTGCGATGGCAATAATTTAGTCACTCAAATTATCGAAGATAGGGATTGTAATTTGGCCCAAAAGAAGAATAGTCGTATCAATGCCGGAGTTTATTGTTTTCATTGGCAAAAATTGCAAGAAGTTTTACCGAAATTAAGCACCAATAATGATCAACAAGAATATTATCTCACGGAGGTGGTGCATTATCTTGCTCCCGTCATGGCCTTAGATGTTGATGATCATTTAGAAATTAGTGGTATAAACGACCGTCGTCAGTTAGCCGTAGCCTACGATATTTTACAGGCAAGAGTAAAAGAAGCATGGATGATGGCTGGTGTAACCATGATAGATTCCGACAGTATCACCATTGAGGAAACGGTAAAGTTGGGTACGGATGTAATTATTGAACCACAGACTCATCTTCGGGGTAATACTGTTATTGGTTCTGGTTGTAAAATTGGCCCTGGTTGTTTAATCGAAAATAGCCAACTCGACGAGAATATCACGGTTTTATATTCGGTCATTACCGATAGCAAAGTATCTGCTAATACGAGAATAGGACCTTATGCACATTTACGGGGAGGCGTCGAATTAGGGGAAAATTGTCGAGTCGGGAACTTTGTCGAAATTAAAAAAAGTTCTATTGGCGATAAAACTAATATGGCCCATTTATCTTATTTGGGCGATGCAATTTTGGGTAATCAAGTTAATATCGGTGCAGGCACAATCACCGCTAATTATGATGGCGTTAATAAACATCCCACAATAATCGGTGATGGTACAAAAACAGGTTCAAATAGCGTATTTGTAGCCCCTGTAACTATCGGTAAAAATGCAACCATTGGGGCAGGTTCAGTTATCACCCATGATGTTCCTGACAACAGTCTGGGGATCGCCCGGGAAAAACAAAGGGTAATCGAAGGTTGGAAGATGAAATCCAAGTAGGGTTTGCTGAATAGGAATTTTAAAACCCTGTTTCATTTCCGCACTCACTCGTCCACTAGGTCTTTAAGGGTTAAATTTATTGTAAAAGACTCGTGGGATTAACCGAAGTTTCACTGGGGTTGGGTATCTTACTTCTCGTTTTGAGAACAGCGACAGCCTTAGAATATTGAGGATCTGCGTTGGTAGCCAATAGGGAAGGATTTTGACTAAGAATAGACTCCTCTTCCCGACTTATATTCTGAACAATATTCGGCGCAATACCATGTTTATTGATATTAATACCGCTAGGAGGGTAATAACGAGAAATTGTCACCGCTAATCCCGAACCATCCGATAAAGAATGTACTGATTGTACAAGACCTTTACCATAAGTTTTTGTACCCACAATAGTAGCACGATTGTTTTCCTTTAACGCCCCGGCTAAAATTTCACTAGCACTAGCAGAATTACCATCAACTAATACTACTAAAGGCAAATCAGTAATAGCAGAGTTATTAGCTTGAAAACTACGATGGCCACCACGACGATCGACTACATCCACGATTTCGCCCTGGGACATCCACATTCTCGCAATATCAACACTGGCGAATAATAACCCCCCCGGATTACCTCTCAAATCTAAAACGAAGGCGGAGGCTTTTTGCTTTTGTAGTTCCTCAATGGCTTCTTTCATTTGTTGAGCTGCCAGGGAACTAAATTCATCTAATTTGATATAGCCAACATTCAATTCTCCTTCTTTTTTCAAACTAAAATCGACGGAGGGGACTTCAATTTGGCCACGGGTAATTTTGACTTCAAATGCCGGTTTTCTTTCCCTGGAAATCTCAATACTTACTTGAGATCCTAATTCTCCTTTTAATGCCTCTGATGCCTGATCTAAACCCATTAACGCCGTGGGCTTACCATCAATTCTGACAATGCGATCGCCTCTTTTTAACCCAGCTTCGGCGGCGGGAGATTTTTTAATGGCGTCGATTACATATAAATCTTGGGTGCGAGGATCAATGGCAATACGAATCCCGATTCCTGAAACTTCCCCTGATGTCTGACTGGTAAGCATCTCGAATTGTTCAGGAGGCAGAAAACGAGTATAAGGATCACCTAATTCTTTCAAGGCTTGATTGATAGCACGGTAAGCCTGTTTTTTCCCGCTATAATTCTGTTTTAACAGTTCTTCTCGTTTACGTTGCCAGTTAACTTGGTTAAAATTGCGATCAACAAATTCATTATTTACTATCTGCCAAGCTTCATCTACCACCATTTTCGGGCTATCCGTCATTTCTGCTTGGGCGATGGGAGGAGTTAAAAAAGTGAGTAAGCCACCCGTAGCCAAAGTAGCTAAAACTGGTTTCAAGAGAAGCATTTGTTTCATGGGAGGTTTTTTTGCTGACTGATTCATAAATCTGGGGTAAGTCCAATAGATCTCGATATTTTCCTGTCTCAATCTATCTTCAGCATTTCTGATTGATGGATCGCTTAGACAAGATTAAACTATTATTTTCATTGTAGTCAATTAAAAGGTCATTTAACAATGAACTTTTTCTGTGTCTTCTAGTCTTCTAATCTCCTCGTCTTTTTTTTCTGCTTGGGAAATTTATGAGTTTGAGGATAACCTAAAGGACGTACATCTAAATATTTTCGGGCCTCCTCTTTTTGCTTAATGTCTGTATAATCCAACCAGTGAATGCAATTAACGGGACAAGTGTCCATAGCTTCTTGCACTATTTCTTCTGTATCACCATCCTGATTATAAACTCTCGATCGCCCGTAATCATTTTCAAGATAAAAAGTATTAGAGGCAACGTGAACACAATGTTTACAACCGATACAAGTCGCTTCATCAACATAAACCCCTTTTTGCCGATCTTCTCCGCCTAATTCTGGCTCAAATCCGCTTCTTTCGGGGTTATCTCGCCAAATTCCCCCTAATTCTGGTTCAAATCCCGTCGTCAATAATTCATTTGGTTGATCCAACATTTTTTTTCCAATGGTCAAGATAATTAGTTTCTGTAACTGGGTTAACAAGGAGAAGGGAGTCTCCTTGTCTAGTGATGATGATATTTAAAAAAATGAGAAGGATAATTAACTCCAGCGTTGAACTACTAAGCGAATTGAACCATCTTCATTTTTTTGTTTTTCAGTAACAGCAAAACCCTGTTGAGAGGATTCATTTAATACTGTTTGTAAAGCATAACCTTGAGTCACACGCTGTAAAAAACCATCAACAGTCCAAGGCTGCTGCCAGTACTGTAGATCAGCGACTAACTCGTACTCCTGACCATTCCAGCTAAAACCAATGTCATAGTTATTTTCTTGTTCAATGACGATTTCAGCTTGGTTAGTTTGTCCTTGATAACCTCTTACAGGAGAAGGACCATTTTTCCAATCTACCCCCAAATCAGCTAAGGCGGCCTTTAGGGAGGTAAGATTACGGATTTGAGTTTTAATACTGCTAAAATGTGACATAAGATTCTGTTACTAAAGTTAATTAAATCTTACAAAAAATGAGATTTATATATAAAAGTTTACCAACTTTGATTGTGAATTTGATTATTTTCGGTTAATTTTTCGTTGAAATAATCCGCAGTTTTTTCCTGTGAGATAACCCTACCTAATTGTGCTTCAATTGCTGCTGTTACCTCCTCACAAGACTTGCCAACAATTCCAGTAACTTTTTCTTGAACTCTGCCATCGGCATAAATAATAAATTCTAATGTTTCCATCGTCATAATATGATCATTATTCTCCTCAGAATATTAAGTTATTGTCTTAAATTTTAACTTAATTGACTGGTTACATTTTGCACATTTTAGGGTTTAAAAATAAAAAACCGCCTTGCTTAAATAGCTATATCTTGTCTGTATGTAAAACACAGATAAATTGCCAATAATAGCAATCAGGATAAGTTTTCTGTAAGGTCTTTTCTTTATATAAAGATTCTGTGAAGTTTGAGATATAAAGATTCTGTGAAGTTCGAGCTTTTTTAAAGATTGTGCTAGATGTGCAAACAAACTAGCTATTTTCAAACAAAAGTGGCTAAACTGGGAAAACACTTAAGTGCGTAAGTGACTAAAAGTGAAAAAGGAGCAATAAATGTTGATGTTAATTAAGACCATGAGAAGGAGGAGACAAAACTTAATGTATTTGCAGCATAAAGTTTTTTTTTTCTGCAAACTTCCAACATCATCAAGCTGGATTAACTTTACTTGAGCTTTTAATTGTTATTGTCATTCTTAATATTTTTCTAGCCATCGCCTATCCCAATTTAATGGCACAAATCGACAAAGCCCATTATACTCAAGCTATTGTTGACATGAAATGTATCGCAAACGAAATAGAAAGTTCTTATCTTGAAAGAGGGGTTTTTCCTGTGGAGGTGTCCGGCAACATCAAACCCAGCGGAATAGGCTGTTTCCCTATTTCTCCTCAAGACAAAATCCCTTTCGATTCAATGTACGATTATGATATTTATCACGGAGGAAACGGAAAATGTTATATTCAAATAGTTTTTTATGGGAAAAATGGGGTAGTTGAACGTCCTCAGAACATAATTGTTGCCCCGAAACGTGGATTATACTACTATCGAGATTTAGCTTTGGGGATTGATAGTGATGATTTAATTTTAAGCTTGGGTGTTTTGGATGTGCCTTGTCAGTGATAAATTTGCTCATTATTAACAATTATTAACAATTATTAGCGACAATGTTGGTTCATTTGTTCAACTATAGGAATAGTAAGTTTAAGTGATAGATATATTATGTCTTCCTACGCCTCGGAAATTTTAATTCGTCACAATTTGATTCCTTTACCCCCTCATTGCACAGGCGTTATAGGAAATATTACCACCATCGCAACTATCATCAATAATCTAACTTATTATGGTTACGCCCTGTCAGAAATTGCCTATCATCAGTTAAATAATGCCTCCGAAAAAGATATTGCTGATTGGTGGCAAAAAATTCAGCCAATCCTCAAAAAAATAACGGGGGATGATAAAAAAATGACTGATTATGTGGTCTATAAAAATTTTCCCCAAGAAGTTTTGAGTATGTCTGAGGCTCAATATTGGCTCAAACAAATTTTAATGTATTGGGGACTTCCCCATGGTTCTTTTACTGAAAAAGAAAAAGAACGTCCCCAACTTCAAGAAAAGTTAAATCTTCGAGTTTTACAACCTAGTAAAAGCAATTCTTTACTACAAATTTTTGAAAAGTTATTATATTTACCTAATCGTTGGACTGAGGGACAATGGCACGACATTGTTTATTTATTAGGTCAATTTGAGAACAAAGTTGATACTGATAAAATAATTTTTAAGGAAAATTTAATCAAAATATTAAAATATTATTTGGGAAAAAACGAACAGATTAAAGTTAATTCGGCTACTGATGTTTTACGATTAGCGATCGCTTTATCACAAGGGGATATTAGCTTAAAAAATCCTTGTAAATTTCGCAGTTTTAAAAGATACGAAAGAAAATTTTTATTAACTTTGCTCAATCAAAACTCAAACCTTGAGGAAGATATTTGGAGAAGAAAAAATATTTGGAAAAAATTAATGTATGGGTTGCATCCAGGAGATTATGGCTCAGAATTTTCTAAGGTAGTAGTAGCCTACGATCACTTATATCACAATAAAAAAACTTTCAATACTTTTAACGGTCGTTTAGAATTTTTATTAGAAAAAAGAGATCCCAAAGTGTTACAACTATTAAGCACTCGTCCGGGGGAATTTTATCGCCGACTGCATAATTGCATCAGCTTATTTGGATTAGAAGGAGCGATCGCCTTTGAACAGGTAATTCCACAACTAAAAACAATCCAACTGCTCAAACTATATAAATATTTAGAAACTATCAATTATCGTCTTTATCGAATTTTTCCCCCGAAAGGCAATTGGACAAAAATGCAGATTCAAAAAATACAAGAGTCTCAACCCGTAGAAACGCCCATTCAGGAAAGACTATTAACCGTCATTGGCAAGGAAATCAAAAATAAAATCAGTCCAATTGTACCAAAAGTGAACCTAGATTCTGAAACAGATTTAATCAAACTACAGACTAATGATAGTGATCTCACCTCTTACGGAAGAGGTACAGTATTCACCATTCCCGAAAATATAACCTTTATTCGTACAGCTAGTTATTGGCGATCGGGAGAAACACAATACAATATTTGGTATGATAACGGTTGGAACTTTTTTAATGAATTATGGAATCCTTTAGGTAGTTGTTGCTGGGATTATCCTTATTTTGGAGATAACGCTGCTATTTTTTCCGGTGATCCTACCAATAGTAAAACCATGGACGGTGATGCTTGTCAATTAATTGATTTATACTTACCATCACTGTTACAGGCTAATGTGAGATATGCTTTATGGAATATTCTTTGTTACTCCCGTCAATCTTTTGATGAAGCCAAAGAAGTTTATGCTGCCTTGCAATGGGGAGAATATCCGGAAAAAGGAAATTTATTTGAACCCCGTCGCTGTCAATTGTCTTTCCCCCTCAAAGGAAAAAACTTTACTAAGTATATCGCCGTTATCGATTTACCTAAAAATCATTTAATCTACATAGACGCAAATCTTAAGGCTAGTGTTAGATCTGCTAGTGCCAATTTATATAGTTTAGAAAAAAATATGCCTCCTTTTATGGAGTATCTTGACACTCTTCCCAGTGTTTTTGATCTTTTCAAGCATCAATCAACCTCAGAAGATGGCTTATCAGTAGCTTACTCTGATGAAAATTTAATTTTAGAAGGACAAGAGGCCTATATATTTCGTCCTACAAATTTTAATAATAATTTTATTCCTTTTTCCTTAACTAAAATTTTTAATTTATAGATAAAAATCGGCTATAATGGCGGATGAGGCTATGGTGGTTCTTCCTTCTGTAGATTATCAATCTTTGACTTAGAGTCACCTCTTTCCTCATGATTATGGGTAGATTTTTCTTCACCACGAAAAATTCCCTCAAAGAAGATATGAACTAAATTTAATTCAGGACAAAAGTGACATCCCCCCATGGACAATTAAGACAACAAGCCAACATCGATCCCCATAACATGACCATGAGGAACTGGCATAGGTGTTGATATCTCAGATTGGATGGATACTATTGCAAACCAGGCTTTTGCTTTGCCAAGAATCCTAGTTTTTATTCAGCAAACCCTAATTAGTCAATTTTAAAAAGTTAATCTTTTTCAAAGATATGTATTAGAATAGACTAAACCTTAGATTGTTAAGAAATGTTAATTCCGATTCTCATTTTCGATGTCGCATTAGTAGCTTGGTCATTACATTTAATGCAACAGGCTTTTGATCATCGTGAATTTTCCTTGATGTTAGCTGGTGCATTGGTGGCTTTGTGTGCTACGGCTATGATGGTGGTATATTTTTTGGTAAATAATTGTTTATCCTACCTTGCCCATAGTCACTAATGTTAGTTAATTGATATTGTGAGCATGAATGAGCAATTGTGGGTTTTTCACTTCATCAAACCATCTAATCAAATTTTGCTCAGCAATACTAATATCAGTGGCGAGAAAAGGCATTTAACTCCCCAATACTGCGAAGGTTTTGGAAAATATAATTGTCGGCGGTGGTAAGGCAGAAGGTAATAAATTCGTGTCACTTATTACTTATTACTTATTACTTATTACTTATTACTTATTACTTATTATTTCGTCCCAACGACAACGTTTTCGGCAAGCTTTCCGAACAGTATTGTTTAACTTCCTTGTTAACTTTTTTAAGCTAAAGTTTGCAGATATGACCAGTTATGCAAAAATAAGAGAGTTGCCTTTGAGCATATATCCTCTGTTTATTCAAATTTATTATTGAAATCTCAACTATGAAAGTAGGCGATCGCGTTAAAGTACAAGAATCAGTATTGGTATATCATCATCCTGAACATAAAAAAGAAGCCTTTGATGTTAAAGGGATGGAAGGAGAATTAATAGAAATTGTAACACAATGGCAAGGAAGACCAGTAAGTGCCAATTTTCCTTACCTTGTTAAATTTGGCAAAAAATTTAAAGCCCATTTCCAAGAAGATGAAATTGCAATAGTTAGGAGTTAATAAAGTTAAAACTTAACGCAGAAGAGTTGATCCAAAAATTAAATCGTAATTATCTTGTATAAATTTTTCAAATTTTTCTCGGAGGGCGGGTACAGAATCATCAGTGATCATATGGGTTTTAAATTCCTGTCCTTGACTTAAATACTTGCCGTAAGCCGATTGTAGATAAACTCGATAATTTTCATCCTTGTTTAAGTGTACCTTGAAAAAAGCCAATGCCATAGAATTAGTGTATTCATCTAATAAATAAGGTGAGGGTAAAGTTAAATTACCGACAGTTTCCACTAAATCAGTGATCCCAGCGTCTAACTGAGAAAAGTCAACGTGCGCTTGACCTTCTTGTAATTGAAAATAAGTATCTTTATTATTAATATAAGGAAAAGTTCGGGCTTGTTCAAAAATAAAGGGGGTAGCCGGATCATAAGTTCCAGCCCCAAAAAATGTAGGTACTTCCACCTTATTTAACCCATTTATCCCGAAAATAGAGGCATTAACAGGATTGGCGGTAAAAACCGCTTTAACTCGGGGATCACGAAAATCATAGTCTTTTCTGGGTAAATTTAAAGCTCGACACTGTAATAAAAGAGCATTATTTAAGTTGCCGATGGCTAAATTACAAACATTTTCTAAGTTATCAAAATCAATTTTTGCACCCCCTACTGCCAAAGCCGTATAACCCCCGAAAGAATGCCCTCCTACCCCGACGCTATCCAGATTTAATTTACCGCCAAATTGAGGGGGATTTAAACGGGTTAATTCATCCAACAAAAAAGTAATATCTAAAGGGCGATCGATAAATTCATCGAGGAGGAAAATTTGACGGGAAAATCCAGCAATGAAATTTTCTGTTTGACGAATATCACTACCTGGATGTTGAGGCATTGCCACTACATAACCATAGGAAGCCAGATGACCGGCCATTCTAGTAAAATCTTCAGGACGAGAGCTTAAACCGTGGGATAATATAATTACAGGATTATTAGGGCTTAACTGTTCAGGTTGATATAATTCCACATAAAATCCCCGATTTCTCTTAGAATCGAATAAATTCAAATTAGTATGAGTGACAGTGAGGGGTCCGGGTTGTCGAATATCCGTCAGTTTATTAAAATCTACGGGAGGATTGGACTCGGCTTCCATGGTGGCTAAATTAGCAATTTCAGCAGCAAATAACTCACTACCTTTAACGACTAAATTAATTTGGTCTCTATATCTTAAAACTTGGGGAACGTTAATTTGAACATCTACCGCTAAATTCCGCAATACATTGATTAAACTTAACCCATCTTTTTCCATAGCGGCTTTTACTAATGCACCTCTGAGGATATATTTACCATTTCTTCCTCCCCTGATATTAACAGCAGAACCGAAATAGTTAAGTAAACGTTCACCTTCGTCCGTATTTAAAATCCGAGAAATCAAAACGGGATCAACTATTACTGGAGTGGTTAATGCCTCTCGGAACAGGGTTTTTTGTTCTTCATTAACTCTGGCTAAATTGAGATAAAAACCTAAATTTTGGTTAATGGTACCATCTTGGGCGAATTGCTCTAAAGATTCAACCCGCAAAGAGGTGATAAAAGGACTATAAACAGCAAAAATATTGTCAGCAGAATAAACCTTTTTAATATTTAAAGCAGCTAAACTAAGGATACTTAAAGTTAAAGCGGTAAGCTTACGACTGAAATAACGATGACTAAAGCTCATAAAAACCTGGTAAATATTTATTTTCGCGAATTAAAAGTCCAATGATTATTTCTCCTATAGCAAATATATAATAGTTTTGATAAAAATTTTGTAAGTTTCAATTAAGGGCGTTAAGGTAAAGTAATTGCCAGTTATCAATTATTATCATGGCTTATTGGTTAATGAAATCTGAACCTCGAGTATATAGCATTGAGGATTTAAAAAGAGAAAACACTACTATTTGGGATGGTGTCAGAAACTATCAAGCTAGAAATTTTTTAAGGCAAATGCAAGTCGGAGATTTAGCTTTTTTTTATCACTCTAATTGTAACCCCCCAGGAATTATTGGTTTGATGGAAATTACTGCAACTAATATTATTGATCCTACCCAATTTGATTCTAAAAGTATTTATTTTGATAAAAAATCTACCATTAATAATCCTCGTTGGCATACTGTAAAGGTACAATTTAAACAAATTTTTCCTGAATTAATCTCTTTAGACACTTTGAAAAATAGATTCTCCTCAGAAGAGTTATTAGTGGTAAAAAAGGGTAATCGTTTATCAGTAATTCCAGTGCCGGAAAATTTGATAAACCTCATAATGTTATAATTTGAAAAAATATCAACCAGAGCATAGCATCCAATACTCTACTTTGATCTTTTCTGTTAGTTCCACCTTTCTTTTTTTTTTCATTGAAATATTGAGTTATATTGAAAATAGCTTTTAGATTAGGAGAATAGAACTATGGAAATAATGATCGAAGATTTGATGGAACAGTTAGTAGAATTGGGTGGATCCGATATGCACATTCAAGCAGGGGCCCCCATCTACTTTCGTATTAGTGGCAAACTGACCCCCATCGGTGAAGAACCGTTGAATCCTCAAGAGTGTCAAAAACTGATTTTTAGTATGTTAAATAACACTCAACGGAAAACTCTCGAACAGGAATGGGAGTTAGATTGTTCCTATGGTGTTAAAGGGTTGGCTCGATTTAGGGTGAATGTTTATAAGGAAAGAGGTTGCTATGCCGCTTGTTTACGGGCGTTATCTTCTAAAATTCCTAACTTCGATCAACTGGGTTTGCCTGACATTGTTAAAGAAATGACCGATCGCCCTAGGGGCTTAATTCTGGTAACAGGACAAACTGGATCGGGTAAAACGACAACCTTAGCGGCGATGTTGGATTTAATTAATCGTACCCGTGCTGAACATATTTTAACCGTAGAAGATCCCATCGAGTATGTATTCCCTAATGTTAATAGCTTGTTCCACCAACGCCAAAAAGGAGAAGATACCAAGAGTTTTGCTAATGCTTTAAGGGCGGCTTTACGGGAAGATCCCGATATTATTCTCGTGGGTGAAATGCGAGACTTAGAAACCATCTCTTTGGCCATCAGTGCGGCAGAAACAGGACATCTCGTTTTTGGGACTCTCCACACTAGCTCGGCGGCTGGTACTATCGATCGTATTATTGATGTTTTCCCCTCCGCAGAACAGGCTCAAATTCGGGCGATGTTATCTAACTCCTTATTAGCAGTATTTGCTCAATGTTTAGTGAAGAAGAAAAACCCCAAACCTGGTGAATTTGGCAGGGCTATGGGTCAAGAAATTATGATTGTCACCCCAGCGATCGCCAACTTAATCAGGGAAGCAAAAGCACCTCAAATTTATTCAGCTATTCAAACGGGGGGTAAATTAGGCATGCAAACCATGGAACAGGCTTTAGCAGGATATGTCAAAACGGGAACAATTAGCTTAGAAGAAGGATTAGCGAAAAGTAGCAGACCTGACGAATTAAAACGTTTACTAGTAGGCAGTGGCATGGATGGCACTATGACAAGCACCACGAAGAAAAGATAGATCAAGGCAAGGAAGACCGATGGACAAAGAAGGAGGAGACTGAGAGACTAGAGAAAAATTAACTGTAAACCATCGACTAGCAATTATCAATTATCAATTGTCAATTGTCAATTATCAATTCTGAAAACCTATGGCTACTTTTATTGTTCAAGTTAAAGATAAAGCCGGTAATATACTCAATGAAAGAGTAGTTGCCGATTCTCAAGACGAAGCGAAAAGAATTCTCAAAAAAAGATTTGCCGCCATTGGTAAAATCAAAAAAGCCGGCATGGAATTTGACATGGCTAGTATTGAAGCGGCCATGAGTACGGTGACGGTTAAGGATAAAGCGATTTTTTCTCGTCAATTCGCCGTGTTAGTTAATGCTGGGGTGGCAATTATCAGAACTTTAACGGTATTAGCTGAACAATCCGGCAACCCCAAATTTAAAAAAGCTTTAAATAGTATCAGTTCCGATGTACAACAAGGGACAAACCTCTCCGAGGCTATGGCTAAACATCCCGATTGTTTTGATCAACTTTATGTTTCCATGGTGGAAGCTGGGGAAACTGGGGGGGTTTTAGATGAGGTAATGAATCGTCTTGCTAAACTCTTAGAAGATGTGGCACGGTTACAAAACCAAATTAAATCCGCTATGGCTTATCCTGTCACGGTGGGAATTTTTGCGGTGGTGGCTTTTTTGGGGATGACCATTTTCTTGATTCCCGTATTTGCTGGGATTTTTGACCAGTTAGGAGCAGAATTACCTGCTTTGACTCAATTTATGGTGAATTTGAGCGGATTTTTAAGAAGTCCTAAAGCTGTTATCCCGATAATCGTTATTGCTGGTGTTGTTTTTGCTTTTAGAAAATATTATAAAACTCCGGCGGGAAGGATACAAATAGATACATTGGCCTTAAAAGCACCCATTTTTGGCGACTTAAACCAAAAAAGTGCTGTAGCTCGTTTTTGCCGTGTTTTCGGTACTTTAACCCGTTCTGGTGTTCCTATTCTCCAATGTTTGGATATTGTCCAGGACACTATCCCTAATAAGGTTATTGCTAATTCCATTGGTGCAGCTAAAGATTCCGTTTTACAAGGAGGCATGCTTAGTATTGGCATCGCCGAGAAAAAAGTATTTCCCAGTATGGCGATACAAATGATGATGATTGGGGAAGAAACGGGAGAATTAGACTCCATGATGATGAAAGTAGCAGACTTTTATGAGGATGAAGTCGAACAAGCCGTAAAAGCCTTAACTAGCGTTATTGAGCCTCTAATGATGGTGGGTATTGCCGGAATGGTAGGAACAATTCTATTATCTATGTATCTACCTATGTTCTCGATATTCGATCAACTCGGATAAAAAACAATTAACAATTAACAATTATTTCCTATTCCTAAGATTCTCTATTAAATTATGAGTATAAAACAATCAGATTATGAAACGGTATTAGCTGATTATAGTAACCGAGAGCACATTGTTTCTCTATTAGGTCAATATCGTCAATATTTGGAAATGATCCCTAGCATGAGACGACCTGTTGACAGCATTATTGCCATTCCTTTACCCTTAGCGAAGGTGCGGAATTTGAGAACTGTTTCTGGAGATCATTTAAGTCAACTTTGCTTAGATGAAGTTACTCCTATTCCCTGCGATGTGGCGGTGTTAATGTGCGATCCTGAATGGAAGATTAAAATGGGGGTAGAAATACTCGTATTTATTCATCGTCCTGAAGAAGACTTCTCGGATTTACTCAGACGTTGGCGACAATCACAGATTTATCTTCGTAAAGAGTATGAATGGATTATGCCTCATGCGGAAGAACATATGTTCAGCGATTTAGCTGAAGAAATTCATCCGTTATTTATTATTTTTCCTCAAACCCCTGAGAGAATCAAAAAAGGTCTATCAGGGGCTTGTTTACCTTGCATTGAGTATGTACCTGTGGGAATCACCGATGAGCAAAATTTGCACTCATTAACTTATTGATTTATTACTGGCTAATTTGGACTCAAAAAACTAGAAATTAGAGTTGTTGATAATTTAAAAACTGTCGGCAATTTTGACAATTTCTGCCGCTAAGTCAAAGTCTTTTTGGGTAATCCCACCAGCGTCATGAGTAGTTAAATGAATAGTTACTTTATTGTAAGATATGTATATATCGGGATGATGTCCGGCTTTTTCGGCGGGAGTAACTAAAAGATTGACAAATTCAACGGCCTGGATAAAGTCTTTAAACTTATAAGTCCTACTTAGAAACTGTCCATTAGTCATCCAATCGGGGAAATTAGCTAATTTTTGTCTAATTTCTAATTCGTTTAAAACCATATTTTTCTCAGTGTTGATATTATTTCTCTTTATGATAATATTTTGTGCAGTGTAATTGTGCAGTGGGATATTCTGTATAAACATTTTTTGATAGTTTGGTCATTGTAGGTTACAATATTTTATAGGCAATGAGCAATGGAATATAAGCGGGGGGTTCTTACCCTCTGTTTATAGGGACTTCGTCCGTTTGAGAAGGGCGATCGATTTTCGTAATAGTATGGTCATAATTAATATTTACAACCAAATCGGTTAATAAAGGGTTTTTTGTCATAGACTCGATATAAATTTGCGGATGTAAGGCTTTCCAAAAATAATGCACAAATTTCTCAATCTCTTTGTCACTCATACCTGTTTTCCCTTGGTTTATCATTTCATGTTCGGCTGTTTTTCGCCACTGTAAGCTAAATCTATAGTCTTCTGGGTTAAATATCATTAGGTAGTCGAGTTTTTCCCATAAAGGTAGATATTCTTTAAGTCTTTCATTACAATCTAGGGCAAATTTTTTGTCTTCTTGGGTGACAATGGGATAAGGAGGGTTGCTAAATGCTTTTGCTGACACAGGTTGCACTCCTATAAACCAACCTTCTAATATGATTATATCTGTTTTGTTTACTTTCTGTGGTGCGATACGATCGCCGGAACCATCATAAAGGGATTTATCAAAACGGGGAATATCGACGGGATAGTTACCCTGATGAAGTTGATCTAAAATTTTGATCCCTAAGTTTATATCGTGAGTACCCGGAGGACCACGCCAAATTAAACGAGAATCAATGTTGAGCAATTTTTGTCTTTCTTCGTAGGTTTTATATAAATCATCAAGGGAAATGCCGACACTGGATAGATTAAGAGATTGCCAAATAAGAGGTAATATTTGGGTTAAAGTGGTTTTTCCTGTACCTTGTCCCCCCAAAATACCTACGGTAAAAGGGTAATTTTTTTGCCTTTTTTTTTCTGCTAATTCTAAGGCTAAAGGAAGCCAAAAATTCCAAATATTATTTATGTTATTAGATTTATTAGTAAGTTTTAGATCATGAAATAATAAGTTTAATTTGGGATGAATAAGGGATAAAATGTCAAGTTTTTGTTGAACAAAGTTATTGTTAGATTTAAGGGGATATTGATGATCAGCTTGATCATCTTCTAATAGTTTTAAGTGCAACGATGATAATTGATTATTTTTAATAAATTTAGATAATATTTTAATAATTTCTAATTCAGCCATGGGAGGAAATAATTGATAATTCAGAATTATTTGGACAAATTCCTACACTGTTAATTGTTAATTAACCTTCCTATTTTTTCTAGTAAAATTATCGGTTGTAATGGTTTTAATAGGTATTCATCAATACCAGAATTAGATAAAACGTCCCAATCATTGCCACTTATTTTTTCTCGAATTACTATTAAGTGTAAATTATTATCAGTTTCGGTTTTAAGGGCAGCAGAAATTTTTAGGGATATTTGCTGATTTTTTTCTAAAATAACAATGGCAGGATTAATTAATTTTATTCGACTGATAGCCTCATGGACATCTACTAACCAAATAACTTGATAGTCAGCTACGGTTAATAATTCACATAAAAAAGTACCGATCTCATCATCATCACAAATAATTACAATAGTTTTATTAGTTTTTATTTCGAGTATTTCTTCTTGATTTGTTTTGGGTTTTATCCTGGTTTTGTCTTCATCAGCATTGGGCAAAATTACCGTAAAAATAGATCCCTTTCCCACCACGGATTCTACTTCGATTAAACCTCCATGTAATTCCACTAAATGTTTAGTTAACGCCAGTCCTAATCCGGTGCCAGAATGGGTACGAGTTCGATAATTTTCTAGTTGCTGAAATTTAGTAAATAAAAGAGGAATTTGTTCTTCATAAATACCTATTCCTGTGTCTTCTACTTGAAAAATGGCTTGATTTTTATTTCTCCTTAATCTAATAATTACTTCGCCTCCTGATGGTGTAAATTTAATCGCATTATCTACTAGATTTAATAATATTTGATATAGTCTTTCTCCGTCAGCATAGAATAAGTCCAAGTCGAGAGTTGTGGGATTATCCAGTCTTATACTTATGCCTTGATTACGAGCAATTTCTAACCCAGCTAAATAAATCATTTTGCTAATATTTTGTAGGGATATTTGTTCCATATAAAGTAGTGATTTACCTGCTTCAATATCAGCAAAATCTAAGATATTATTGATTAGCTGTAATAATTTCCTGCCACTATCCTGAATAATTCCTAAATATCTTATTTGTTGATCACTGGATAAACTATTTTTGGGATCTTTTGACCAATGTAATAAAGTACTTGACAAGCCAATAACACAAGTTAAAGGAGTCCTTAATTCATGGCTAATACTACCTAAAAACTCCGTTTTAGACTGATTAGCTATTTGGGCAGCAATTAGGGCATCTTGTAATTGTTTTGCTTTTTTTTCTATTTGTTTTTCTAGTAATTTTTTTTGTTCTTCTAGCTTTTGATAGGAGTTATATTGATAGATAGCAACAGCTAAATATTCAGCAATATTTTTTAGAAAATTAACTTCATTACTTTTCCATTTTCTGGGAGTAGAACATTGATGAGCAATTAATAAACCCCATAACTTATTTTGAACAATAATCGGAATAACTATTTTGGCCTTTATTCCTAATTTTTGCATTGATTCTTTGAGACAATTATTGAGATGGCAATTATCGATATCTTCTACAGCTAAATGAAATCCGTTGAGGTATTTTTCTTCACAGTTTTTAATGTTATGGAAACAAGTTTCTTCTTGAAAATTTAAGACCGAAGAAATAATACTCGATGCCTTTGCTTCATAGGTAACTGTATCAATAAACTTACTTTCCTCTGAAAATTCTTGTTTAATTGGCACTTTTATTTGATATATTAAAATACGATCTACCTCTAACAAGGTTTGTACTTGTTCTATGGTCATTTTGATAATAATTAGTAGATCTAAATCTTGCTGTATTTGTTGAGTTACTTGATGTAAAATTCTCTCTTGTTCAATTCTATTTTTTAAAATAACTTCTATGGATTGATTTTGATAATAGTCGTTCAAGTATCCTTCCTGAAAAGATAAAGGTTCGGTAAGTATTTTCAGTAAAGCAACAATGAAATTCTGATTAGAAAAATCTTGATGTTGACGTTGAGATAAAATAGTATTTAGTTTCGTTAATTGTTGTTCTGATATAACAATATGATCTTCAGTTAATTCTAAAAAATCAGCTATTTCTTGATGATCAAAAGTGATAGTTATTTGATAGTATAATTTGTCAATCTGTTTTTCGACTAATAGTAAAGCCCGTATTTTTTCTGACACAAATAATTGAAAACTGTGGAATTTTTGTTTATTTATTTGTTTGTTTGCAGAGGACATTAAATTATCCTCACTGAGATATATCCCTTCATGTCCATTTTTGTTTACTAAGTCTTGCCAAAGGTGGCTGATTTTAGTGAACATTTCATAGGGAATAATTCTGCTAATGAGAGATTGACTAGGGATAAACATTAATTAGAATTTTCAAGAGACAGCTAGTTTTTCTAGCTCAACTACTTAGGGATACCTACTACTATCTATGATGTCTTTATTTGTCTCATTTTGGGAAAACTGTAATCTTTTCTAAAGATTGAATCGATTTTTAGCTTAAGATTTTTTTGATTTTTGGCTGTTTAATCTTGACGCAAAAGTGATTATTAGTGTAGGTTTATTTTAGTATTATTATCAATTAATCTTGGTTGTCCGTTGCTATCAATGGCACCAAATTGCCGAAAATATTGATTAATATCAGCAGGTAATTGGGGAAAGTGGAAGAGTTTATCACCATGGGCAATATCTGCCCAAAAATGCTTTAATAGTGGTGCATATTTTTGAGCTTCTGTCAAGGGTAAGTTTAGAGGCGGTGATGTTAGTATCTTCATCATAAAGGGAAATGAGCGATCGCTAGTCCATTTTTGCGAAAAATAGGCTAAGTTTTCCATTTCCGGTAGTTGGGTGATACGATGAGATTCGATGGTTAACTGATTATCTTTCAATTCCAAGATGCGGTAGGGATGAGGATAGGTAATTAATGAACCAGTGGTAATTTCATAAATGCCGTTATAAGTAGCGATATCTTGTATATGTAAGTGTCCTGTAAAAATAAATTTAATTTGATATTTTTCTAGTATTGATAATAAACCAGGTGCATTATCTAACATATATCGTTGCCCTAAAATATGATCAGATTGTTGGGGTAGGTGTTCGATTACGTTATGATGAATCATCAAGAAAACTAGTTTATCACCGAGTTTTGAGAGAGTTTCTTCTAACCAAATAAACTGATTTTCTGTCAGACGGCCTAACTGCTTTCCTTCCAAGTTAAATTGATTGGAATTAAGGGCGACTAATTGTAATCCCTTGGCGATTTCACAGGTATAGTCTAAATTTGTGGTGTCTTCATAGCCAAATTGTTGGTAATAATGGGTAAATTCGGAAAAGGCTATGGTAGTGTCATTTCCTTTTAAACTAGGCACATCATGATTACCCGGAATCACATAAACAGGATAGGGTAAAGTGGCCAATTTTGCTTGCAACCAAAGATGATTAACTTTTTCGCCATCTTGGGTTAAATCTCCCGGCAACAAGAGAAAATCAAGGTCAAGGGTGTTTAAGTGTTGTAAAACGACTTCTAAGGCTGGTATGCTAAATTTGGTTAAGTGAAAACGATTGGCATTAGAATCAATGGTTTCAGGTAAAGCTATATGTAAATCACTGGCGATGGCAAAACGTACATTCATAATTCTAATCAACCTATAAGCAAAGATAAAGATAAGAAAGATAAGGAGGATAAATATATTGGTTAGAGTTAGAGTGCGTCAACACGTCAACCCACTAAGTAACAAGTATCAACAATCAATCTCTATACCAGATTGGAGTCAAGTATATTCTAATCTATCTCTGCCTTTTCATCTCGATTTAGGTTGTGCGCGGGGGCGTTTTTTGTTACACATGGCACAAAAAAATCCTCAAAGAAATTATTTAGGCATAGAAATAAGAGAAGCATTAGTAACCGAAGCCAAGGAAATTAAAGATGAATATAATTTAACTAATCTCCACTATTTATATGGAAATATTAATCATTTTTTACCAGAATTATTAGGATCTTTACCGCCGAATAGTTTAGAGTTAGTAACAATACAATTTCCCGATCCTTGGTTTAAGAAAAAGCATCAAAAAAGAAGAGTTGTCCAACCAGAAATTGTAGAAATTTTAGCACAATTTTTAAATAAAAAAGGACAAGTATTTTTACAATCAGACATTCAAGAAGTAGCCGAAGAAATGTGCCGTCGCTTTTTGGAAAATCCTCAATTTAAACCCTTAAAACCAGAAATTTGGTTAATAGAAAACCCTTTAGAAGTGATGACTGAAAGGGAAATCGCCACTCTAAACAAGGGACAAAAAGTTTATCGCACAATTTTCACCCTAAAATAAATAATTATTTTTATAACCTAGATAACTAGGAAATAATATTCACCGTCAACTGTTGATTATTAATCACTTTATAGGGATGGTAAATCAAATAAAACAGAATTCATATAATTTTCTGCCCATTCAACCCCAAAAGCCTTCTCTAAAACTCGGCGGGTTTTATCATTTTTCTGTTGCTGCAAACAATAGTTTTTTTGTCCTTCAAAATAGACTAATTTTTCATTATCAGAAACAGGATTAGATTTATTTGCTATTTGACAATGAATCGTTAAAAAATCTTTTACTCTTTTTAAAAATAACTTTTCTTCTTCATTGTTAGCCGGGCGAATAAATAGGCAAAAAGGGGAAAAAATATCACCCCAAGTTGGTAAATCCCGTTTATCAGTGAAAATGGCCTCATCTAAATTCGATAATTGTTGTTCATAATCGGCAGATAAGATTTTTTGCTCATCAATCGGCGATAAGTCAACGATAGCGGCACTAATACCGGCCTTTCCCGCCACAATATCACAACCAAACATTGGTAAAGGATATTGACAATGAGGAAAAATGACGCAGTGAAGAATATCTAAATTATTACCTACTTTTGCCAATTCAAGATGCATTTTCCGAAATTGACTTGTCTGATAACAATAGTTTTGAATAGTTAATTTTTCACCCTCTAATTTTCCTTCTACATACCCTAAACCTTCAGGTAATTCATAGATACATAAAGGGAGATTTTCTTGCCAGGTCGTAATAATGATTTCTGCCAATTGATTGATAAGGGGATGTAAACGAATTTTTAAGTCAGAGGAAGAAGCTACCATAAAAAATTATTTAATTGTTGATTAATTCTAAATTCTAATTTATTATTGCAGGTTATTGTGGTAGAGATAATCGCCAACAGAGTATTATCTCCCATTACTTTGGTAATAGGAGATAATCTTTTAAATTGGCACTTTATTTTTGCGTGCCTCCCTGACCCTAGATGCGAACTAGCCGACTAAACGTCATAGTATAGAGAGAACTCATAAGGGTGAGGACGGAGGCGCATGGGGTTAACTTCGTTATCTAGCTTGTACTCGATCCAGTTTTCGATAAAATCGACAGTAAATACACCCGTATCAGTTAAGAATGCGTGATCTTTTTCTAGGGCTTCTAAAGCGGCCTCTAATGATCCTGGAGTGGAAGGGATTTTGCTTAATTCTTCAGGAGACAGATCATAAATATCTACATCAAGAGGTTCCCCTGGATCGATTTTACTCTTAATACCGTCAATGCCTGCACATAACATCGCCGCAAATGCTAAATAAGGGTTGCTGGTGGCATCAGGACAACGAAACTCTAAACGTTTTGCTTTGGGATTAGCACCCGATAAGGGAATACGAATAGAAGCTGAACGGTTACCTTGAGAGTAAGCTAAGTTTACAGGAGCTTCAAAACCCGGTACAAGACGCTTGTAAGAGTTTGTAGTAGGATTAGTTAAGGCTAAAAGGGCGGGAGCGTGTTTAATAATACCACCAATATAATACAATGCTATTTGACTTAAACCAGCATATTTATCTCCCGCAAATAAAGGTACACCCTTATCCCAGACAGATTGGTGAGTGTGCATCCCGGAACCATTATCATTAAATAAAGGCTTAGGCATGAAAGTACTGGTTTTACCGTATTTTTTGGATACGTTTTTGACGACATATTTATAAGTCATTAAATAGTCTGCCGCCTCCACTAGGGTCGCGAATTTAATCCCTAACTCATTTTGACCACCGGTTGCTACTTCATGGTGATGTTTTTCGATGGGTACACCACATTTTTCCATGGTTAATAACATTTCCGTACGTATGTCCTGCATTGTATCGATAGGTGCGACGGGAAAATACCCTTGTTTGTAACCGGGTTTATAACCTAAGTTCCCACCTTCTTCTAACTGCCCGGAATTCCAACGTCCTTCAATACTATCGACATAATAATAACCTTTATTTTCAGTTTGATCGAAGCGTACGTCATCAAAAATGAAAAATTCGGCTTCAGGACCAAAATAGGCGGTATCACCTATACCGCAGGAAGCTAAATATTCTACTGCCTTGGCGGCAATACTACGAGGATCTCTTGAATACCATTCACCGGTACGAGGTTCTTTAATACGACAAATCATGCTCAAAGTGGGTTCAGCATAGAAAGGATCGATCCATGCGGTGCTAGGATCAGGAACCATAGCCATATCCGAATCGTTGATAGCTTTCCAACCGCGAATACTAGAACCATCAAAGGCTACACCTTCGGTAAAAGAATTCTCATCTATTTGGTCATAATAGAAAGAACAGTGTTGCCAAGTACCGGGCATATCGATAAATTTGAGGTCGATAATTTTAATATTATTATCTTGAATCATTTTCAAGACTTCTTGGGGAGTTCCGGGCATTAACTATTTCTCCTTTAAGTTTACTTACTTTATTTAGGTGCTTAAACTGTTAATGCTAAGGATAGATTTATTTTAATTTTGTAGCTATTAATACATAATCTACAGATGGGTTCAGATTTCCCCATTGTGGGGGACGGGTTTCTTTTAAAAATCATCCGGTCATGATGTAATGCTTTTAATCTGGGATATTGTCACTGGATGCTGATTCTATACTATCTAAGTAAAACTCGTTAAATTTTTCCTCGCCAATGACAATCTCTTTATATTTTAATTTTCCCCCTATGGAAATGCGATCGCCAACCCTGGGAATATTATCTTGGGTCACAACCCAAATAGAGTCTGTTTGATCTTTAATTTCAAATCCCTTGAGATCAAGTAGAGGTATAACTTTTTGTACAGTACCTTCCACCTTGATAATTTTACCCGAATAATTTTGATTTTTAACCTCACCAATCTCGATAAATTTCGGGGAAGCCAAGCCAAACTTAATTAAATTGCTACAACCAGTAATTACAAAAAAAAAAGACAGTGAAAGTAAACTAAGAGACTTGAGTGCTAACTTCATAAAAATTAATTGAATAAAGAAAATTTTCTTACTACTTGCTTTTATAATCGTTTGAAGTATGTGTCAAATTTTATTTTTGATAATTAATAGTAACATGGTAGCTAAGATTTTAGACGGTAAAAATTTAGCAAAAAAAATTCAATCTCATTTGCAAGTCGCTATTCAAGAAAAAATTACCGAAAAAAAAAGACCCCCCGGATTAGCTGTGTTAATGGTAGGAGATAATCCTGCCAGTGAGGTTTATGTTAAAAATAAAGAAAAGTCTTGTCAAAAAATCGGCATGGCATCCTTTGGGAAACATTTTCCCGCTAATATTAGCCAGCGGGAATTAGAAGCCGTCATCGAGGAATTAAACCATGATCCCAAAGTTGACGGCATTTTAGTACAATTACCATTACCTGATCATTTCGATTCCGTTGCTTTGTTACATAAAATCATCCCCGAAAAAGACGCCGATGGACTTCACCCTAACAACCTAGGCAAATTGGTCAGAGGGGAAAAGGGGTTAAGAAGTTGTACCCCCACTGGAGTCATGGAGATATTCAAAGAATATAATATCGGATTAACTGGAAAAAGAGCTGTGGTTGTCGGTAGAAGCATCTTAGTGGGAAAACCCCTAGCCTTAATGTTATTAGAGGAAAATGCCACCGTAACGATCTCCCATTCAAAAACTACTAACTTAGGGGATGTAACTAGGGAAGCGGATATATTAATCGCCGCCGTCGGAAAACCGGAAGTGATCACCGCCGACATGGTCAAACCCAACGCGGTCGTCATTGACGTGGGCATTAATCGCCTTCAAAGGTTGGATGGAAAAGGACGTTTAGTGGGAGATGTTGCTTATAATGAAGTCAAAGAAATTGCTAGTTATATTACTCCCGTACCTGGAGGGGTAGGACCTATGACAGTGGCGATGTTGCTACAAAATACATATCAAAGCTATATAAGCCAATGATTCTTTTTCTATTTCCCTAAGGATTTTATTTCTTTTGTTACTCACTTAAATCTGATTTCTGCTAATTTAATAACTATAACTTCTAGTTTTAGGAAAAAATATAGTTATGACAGAATTTATTATAACTTTAATAGTTACGGCAATCTCTATGGTTGTTACTGCCTATATTATTCCGGGGATCGTTATCAGTAGCACTTCTGCTGCCTTGGTAGGGGCGTTTGTTTTTGGGATAGTAAATGGGATTGTCAAACCAATTTTAATTTTATTCACTCTTCCCGCGACAATTCTCAGTCTTGGTTTATTCTTATTCGTGGTTAACGCCCTTTGTTTTTGGTTAGTAGCCTATTTTACTCCTGGATTTGAAGTTAAAGGTTTTTTTGACGCACTTTTTGGCTCAATTCTTGTATCTATTGTATCTGGTTTCTTGAGCCAATTTTTTGATAAGTAAATAATCTACACTAGTGGTTGAATGCAGAATTAAGAATGCAGAATGCGGAATGAAAAACCGTTTATTTTCAGTACTTATCAGTACTTATACGAATTTTAAACCCCTGTTTCATTTACGCATTTTCTCACTAGTGAGATCCTTCCCTACCAACTAATCCTAGCGGTAAAATGAATAATTCCAGTGCTCATCCTCTATCCCGTTTACTCAAATATTCTCATAAATATCAAACTACAATTTATCAGGCTGTAACTTGTTCAGTTTTAAATAAGTTATTTGATTTAGCACCACCGGTATTGATTGGGGCGGCGGTGGATGTAGTAGTCCAACGGGAAGACTCTTTCATTGCTCATTTCGGGGTAAAGGATGTTTTTCATCAATTAGTGGTTTTAACCTTATTATCGGTACTTATTTGGACTTTAGAATCAGTTTTTGAGTACGCATATGAGCGTTTATGGCGTACTCTTGCCCAAAATATTCAACATGATTTACGGCTTGATGCTTATGGTCATATTCAGAATTTAGAGTTAGAGTATTTTGAGAATAATAGCACTGGGGGACTTTTAGCGATTCTTAATGATGACATTAATCAATTAGAGAGGTTTTTGGATGTTGGTGCTAATGAAATTTTACAGGTTTTAACCACTGTGGTGGTGATTAGTGCTGCTTTTTTCTTCTTAACCCCTAACACCGCATGGATGACTATTATTCCTATTCCCGTTATCATCTGGGGTGCCGTTACTTTTCAAAAATTTTTAGCCCCTCGTTACATGGCAGTCAGAGAAAAAGTAAGTCTGCTTAATAGTCGTTTAGCTAATAATTTGTCGGGTATCACGACTATTAAAAGTTTTACCACGGAACAATATGAAATTGAACGGGTAAGAAAAGATAGTGAAGCGTACTTACAAAGTAATCAAAAAGCGATTATATTGAGTGCCGCCTTTGTACCATTAATTCGGTTTATTATTTTGGCAGGATTCACGAGCATTTTACTTTTCGGTGGCTTAGAAGTCGAAAAAGGGAACTTAACTGTTGGTACTTACAGTGTTTTGGTTTTCATGACACAACGGTTACTTTGGCCCTTGACTCGTTTAGGGCAAACCCTCGACTTATATCAACGGGCAATGGCTTCCACTTCAAGGGTGATGAATGTTTTAGACACTCCCATGACGATTCATTCTGGAGATTTACCCTTACCTATCAACTCTGTCAAAGGCGAAATCCAATTTAATAATATAACCTTTGCCTACCACGAAAGAGAACCAGTCATCAAAAATTTTAACTTGACGATTCCTGCCACTTCTACCATTGCAATTGTGGGTTCGACAGGTTCGGGAAAAAGTACTATAGTTAAGTTATTATTGCGTTTTTACGAAATTCAATCGGGCAATATCATCCTTGATGGTATCAACCTTAAAGATATTGTTTTATATGATTTACGCCGTGCCATTGGTTTAGTGAGTCAAGATGTGTTTTTGTTTCATGGCAGTGTGAGGGAGAATATTGCCTATGGTAGCCCTAACGCCAGAGATGAAGATATTATTAACGCGGCTCAAATGGCAGAAGCCCACGAATTTATCGTTGAGTTGCCCCAAGGTTATGATACCATTGTCGGCGAAAGAGGGCAAAAACTTTCTGGGGGGCAACGGCAAAGGCTTTCTATTGCAAGGGCAATTCTTAAAAATCCTCCTATTCTTATTCTCGACGAGGCAACTTCAGCGGTGGATAATGAAACGGAAGCGGCGATCGCCAGATCTTTAAAACATATTACAGAAAACCGTACAACTATTATGATAGCTCACCGTCTTTCTACCATTCGTCACGCGGATTGTGTATACGTGTTAGAAAAAGGAAAAATTGTTGAACAAGGCACACATGAAAAATTAGTGGCACAACAAGGTATTTATGAAAGTTTATGGCGGGTGCAAACAGGAATGTAAGGTAAGTTAAAATATAGGTTCTTCCACAGTTGTTATGATAAAGTGAACTACCTACACTCAATCAGAGATTACATTGTAGGTAGTTCACCAAACCCCAATTAATTATATTGTTAGCCACAGACCTTGTTTGCGACAATATTGCTCAATCAAAAACTGCTTGAGCTGCTCATGGGAAAGAATTTTTTGTTCAACTATAATCTCTCCCAACTTCTTGTTAACCGATTTTTGAATCTTTAGCCATCGGTTTAATTGGGATTGAGAAACGATTCTTCTTCTCAACTAAAAGCTCGCCCAACTTTATTCTTTGATTTTTCAGATGGTATTCGAGTTCAGCTTGAGAAATATCCTCTTGATTCACTAAAATTTCACCTAATTTTTCATTTTTAATATGCTGTTTTTCTAGGGCTATGGACAAAGAAGTTTCAGATACCAAATTTTGCCTTAGCAAAATTTCACCAATTTTCGATGGTTTGAAATTCTCCGGGAAGCAATCAAACGTATCACTGTCAAGAGAATGATCTTCAAGAATAGGATTGAAGGCGAGGGCTAATTCCTTTGTATAGGGAGGTTTGACTTGCCTTCTTTTGAGTTGTCGTAAGGCTAACCAGATAAAAGGCGGAATCGTCTGACTGTAACGATTCCAGAGTCTGAAAGGTTCTTGCATTAAACGGTATAACCATTCCAAACCTATATTCCTAATGAGGCGAGGAGCTCTCTTTTGAATGCCAGCATATATAGAAAAAACGGCTCCTATACCAAGCATAACTGATTGGATTTTATTTTGGTGCTTAGCCATCCAGTATTCCTGTTTCGGACATCCCAAACACACAAAAACTAACCCAGCACCACTGCTGTTAATCTGGTTGATCAAGTTTTCTTCTTCGGCAGGAGTCGTTGGACGAAAAGGCAAAGGTTCCATGCCAGCAATCTGCAAATGAGGAAATTCAGCCTCTAATCTTTTCCTCATCTGTTCGAGAACTTCTCTTTCAGATCCTACAAAAAAAACACTGATTTGAGAAAGGGCACTGAGATGGCATAAACGCAGAAAGACATCCATACCTGCAACACGATCTTGGCTATACACTCCCATTTTTTTGAGCATCCAAACCAAAGGCATCCCATCTGGGGCAACTATATCGGCGGCTTCCAGGACTTTAGCAAATTCTTGATGCCAGTAGGATTCCATCACCATGTGAACATTTGCTAGACAAACGGTTTTACTCAGACGCATTCTTGCCCATTTTAAGATTAAGAAAATCTGTTCCTCAAAGGGCAAGGAGGTAATGGGAGAATTGAGCAGGTATTTTACAGGGATTAAAGATTGATTATTCATATATGCTAGACACCTCTGGCATTCACTTTTTTTCTAATAAATTATCTTGCGCACTTAAACCTATTTATTTAAGTAAAGACCGTTTATTTATTTAAGTATAAACAGTTTTTTTGAAAATAACTGTTTTTTTTTTGCATTTTACATAATCATTATAAATGCGAACATTTCACATAATCTTTATATAAAAGCTTTACGAAAACTTTATAATCAGGGCTTTTTTGAAACAAGTTATACATATTTTAAATACTAGTAAATATAATTAGGGCTTGCCGATAAAAATTTAAACCTTTATTCAATCTATGAAAGATTAAAGAAAAAACAAGTAGAGCTTATGTTAGTGTCAAATTCTTATTACAGATGAAAATTTTAGTATTTTATTCAGCAAGCCCTACTTACGTATGATTTACTAGGTCAAGTTTCTAGGCGGCTGACTTGGATGGAAATGGTTTTTTCCCTCTCTTCGTTTAAATTATTTATCCATTCTTCCCCATTTATACATACCTGATGTCTTCCTTTTCTCCTCTTTTTTTCATTAATTCATTATTTAAAAATATCCCCCTATAAATTTACAAATATCCCCCTATAATGGATAAAAACACTTAGTTAGTTAGGGAAACAATTGTGGTTGCAACTCCAGAAAGAATTATCGACACCAACTCCCCAGTAAATTCTCAGGATAAAGTAGCGGTGTTATTAATGGGATACGGCGAAGTAGAAAGTTATGATGACTTTGCTAACTATAACGAACAGGCGTTGAATCTTTTGACAGCAAAATTCGCCCCTGTGCCAACATGGATATATCCCCCCATCGCTAAATTATTGGCTATGTTTGACTTACACGAGTGGAGTCATCAGCATGGTAATTTTATCTCCCCCCATAACGCCATTTTTGAGCGTCAACGGCATAACATAGAACATCATCTTAGACATACATGGGGGGATCGAGTTAAGGTATTTAAGGCTTTCAATTTTTGTGCTCCGAATTTACCTCATCAGGTGTTGGCGGAAATCCAAGCCGAAGGCTTTGATAAAATATTGATCTATCCCTTGTTAGTAGTAGATTCAATTTTCACCAGTGGTATAGCCGTAGAACAAGTCAACCAAGCCTTGGCAAAACCGACGAATTTAGAAGAACATTGGATTAAATCCATGCGTTATCTACCTTCTTTTTATAATGAACCGAAATACATCGATTTGTTGGCTAAAATGGTGGAAAAAGAAATAAGTAATCGTTTAAGTTCAGCCTATTTACCCTCAGAAATCGGGATTGTTTTAATGAATCACGGTTGTCCTCATGAAGCCAAAGGATTCACTTCTGGCATTGATGAAAGTCAAAAATTATATGACTTAGTGAGAGAAAAACTTATCAATCGTTTCCCTATGATTTCCGTTGGTTGGTTAAATCATCAGACACCGTTGATAAAATGGACTCAACCCAACGCCGAATTAGCCGGTAGAAATCTTATCGAGTTAGGGGCAAAAGCCTTAGTCTTTATGCCCATTGGCTTCGCTACGGAAAATCATGAAACTTTGTTAGATGTTGAGCATATTATCGAAACCTTACAAAGAAAATATCCTACTGTCAATTATGTACAGATGGAGTGCGTTAACGATAACGATGAATTTTGTGCGATCGCCGCAGAATGGGCGAATCCTCTCATTGAATCTTTACTCACAGAAACTGCAATGGTGATTAATCCTAGCCTAGCCACTGGTAGTCACACCCGTGGACATCATCATGATCATAATCACAATCATGGAGATCATCACCATCACCACCATCATTAAAATAATAAGTTCCTAACGGAGCGAAGGCAGAAGGCAGTCCCCATGAAAAAAAATTTTCACCATCAGAGATGAAAGTTGGCACTTTCAAGTCAGGAGGCGGGAGGCAGAAGGTAAAATTATGCTCCGCAAATGAAAGTGAAAAACTGAGTTTTGGGGCGATTACCCTTCTCCTGCCACTCCGTGATCGCGGCAACGGAGAAAGCGGGTGATAGACTATAATGCAAATCTAGCTAGGAAATATCAAGATGACTGATTGACATCTTCAGCAAGCCCTAGTTAAATCAGATTACATGTAATGATTTTGTTGAGACCCAGGGACATTAGGCAATGTTAAATCAAATATTAGGCGGACACTACCGAATCGTTCAAAACTTGGGAAAAGGGGGATTAGCTAAAACGTATATTGCGGAAGACCTTCACCGACCTGGTCACCCTAGGTGTGCCGTCAAATTCCTCAAGCCTATGGATAATGATCCTAGTTTTTTGCCAAGTGCCAGGCGTCTATTTCACCAAGAAGCAGAAATATTAGAAAAACTTGGTCAGCATAACCAGATTCCTCGACTGTTGGCTTACTTTGAAGAAAACCAAGAATTTTACTTAGTACAAGAGTTAATCGAGGGTGAAACCCTCAGTATGCAAATAAAAACTGGCACTCCCTGGACTGAAAACCAAGTCATCGAAATGTTACAAGATGTCTTACCGATTCTAGAATTTGTTCATAGTTATGAGGTTATTCACCGCGATATCAAACCCAATAATTTGATTAGGCGACGGAAAGATGGTCGATTAGTCTTGATTGACTTTGGTGCCGTCAAGCAAATTCGTTCTCCCAACATGTTTACTAATGCACCGCTGACTCAAACGACTATCTCTATTGGCACCCAAGGATACATACCTATGGAGCAGTTACGAGGTAAACCACGCTTTAACAGTGATATTTATGCCTTAGGAATAACTTGTATTCAAGCCCTTACAGGCGTCCCCCCCCTTCGCCTACGTGAAGATAAGAATGGTGAGGTTATCTGGCAAGGTTTTGCGGAGGTTAGTGATGAGCTAGCTGTTATCCTTAGTAAGATGGTTCGCTACCATTTTCAAAATCGCTATCAGTCGGCTACCGAAGTTCTACAAGAACTTCAACCACTAACCAATAACGAGCAAATCCCACTAATTATCTCAACAACTTCAGACGGCAGTAAAGTAAGTCAAAAATTAGATCCTCAAGGAGAAAAGAGGAAAAGTTTAATTTCTCCCCTGGATTCATTAGCAACAGCACAAGATTTAGGGCCTATCCGAATTACTGAAGTAGTGCGAAAACCTAAGCCACTAGTCAATCACAAACGTCTGCTTCCACTAACTATGGGCAGGAGCCGGATAAATCCCATAATAACCTCTGATGGAGAACAGAGGAAGAATTTAGTTCCTCCTGTAGATTTATTAGTGCCATCGGAAGACTTAAAGTCTAGCCGCCTTACTCCTATGTTGGTTCCTCTCAACAAGTCTCTACTGCTGATGGGAGCAGGAATTATCTCTGTGTTTGCAAGTATATTTGCTGGTTATAGTTACATCACCTACAAGCAGGCTTATTTAAAGGCTCAGGAAGCTTTAGGACAAATCGAGGCACTTAAGGAAGCGGAAAAATACCAAGAATGTCTACAACAAGTGCAAGGATTCTCCCAAACTTATTCACAATTAAACACTGATTCGCAATTAAACACTGAAGCACAAAGTCTTCAGTCTGATTGCCAACAAGGACAGCTGAAAAAACAACTGGATCAGGCAAGAAAGCTGGCTGAACAGAGCAGATTAAAAGAGGCGATCGTCTTGGCGACCCAAGTTCCTACGGATACTAATTTTTATTTAGAAGCACAGCAACTTATATCTCGCTGGTGTGAAGAAATGTTCCAAATCGCCACCAACAAATACCAAGGAGGAAATCTCAAGGAAGCAATAGCGATCGCCAGAGCTATTCCCAATTTTGGTCCTTGGGTTCAAAAGGCACAGGAAACAATTCAACAGTGGAATCAAGAATGGAATGAGAATCAAACTCATCTGCAAGCCGCTCAACAGGCAATAAATGGGGGTCGCTGGCAAGATGCTATTAATGCAGCCCAGAAAATCAGCGATAATGACTACTGGCAAAAGCAAAGGGAACTAATTATCCAAAAGGCAAAAGCCGGAATTGCAAGTGCTCAAGCTGCTGCTACATCTAGGAAAAGATATCAGGCCCGTCCCAGATCAATCCCTCCCTCTCCTTCAGCCTCTTCTCCTTCCAGATCAACACGTCGTTCTCGCTCAAGCACTAGTCGCTTAAGGTCAAATTCTACTAAGTCTAATGCAACTTCTAGTCCCCCCCGTTCAATTTCTACTAAGTCTAACTCAACTTCTAATCTCTCCCGTTCAATTTCTATTAAGTCTGACTCAACTTCTATTCAATCGGACTCAACTTCTAATCCTTCCCGTTTAGATAATTGGACGTGTTTAAATAATCCTAATCCCAAATGCCGTAGATAAATTGCTTGTAAGTCTTCTTTATTACCCAAATGCCAAGGAATAGGTGTTTCGTCATGGTAAGTTACCTTTCAATTTCCTTCTCTTAGTGATATTGCGATTAAATAACAATGAGTTAGTATAATATTTTAGGCAATTGATCAAGTATAAATATTCAAAGGTATGCTAGAAATGGGTACTTATTTAGTCACCGGAGCTAATCGAGGTATTGGTTTAGAATATTGTCGTCAACTAAAAGAAAAAGAACATCAAGTAATTGCTGTTTGTCGAGGCACTTCAGAGGAGTTGAATAATCTCGGTGTATCTATAGAGCCAGGAGTAGATATTACTTCTGACGAATCGGTTGCTAAGCTAGTCAAAAAGCTAAAGGGCAAACCAATTGACGTTTTGATTAATAATGCTGGCATATTAGAGTCCACAAGTCTAGAAAATCTGGATTTCGATGGCATTCGTAAGCAATTCGAAGTCAATGCCATAGGAACCCTACGTTTAACCAAGGCCTTACTACCTAATCTCAAAGAAGGCTCAAAAATCATTGTGATGACTAGTCGTATGGGATCAATTGAAGACAATACATCAGGAGGATATTACGGCTATCGTATGTCGAAGGTAGCCGTATCGATGGCAGGGAAATCACTATCCATAGACCTAAAACCCAAAGGTATTGCGGTGGCTATTCTTCATCCAGGCTTAGTGAAAACACGCATGACCGGGTTTACCAATTCTGGTATTACTCCCAAACAATCGGTAGAAGGACTATTGTCTAGAATTGAGGAATTAAATCTAGAAAACACAGGAACCTTCTGGCATGCCAACGGAGAAATTTTACCTTGGTGAATTTATGTTGCTCAAGATCATAAAAATGTTGCTCCCGTGATTAGTCAGTTAGAGTATAATTGATTAACCGATCCTTGGAGCGATATAATTACCATCAATTCATTCCCATTTAGTATATGACCTCCCTCGATCGCAAATTATTTCGAGACTTATGGTACGCACGGGGACAATTAATGGCGATCGCATTAGTAGTTGCCTGTGGCATTGCTAGTTTTGTCATGGCGAGGAGTGCTTATACATCCCTAACTTTAACTCAAAATACTTACTATAACGAATATCATTTTGCCCAAGTTTTTACCTCTCTCAAACGTGCCCCTGAAACCCTTAAAGAACAAATTGCCGATATACCGGGGGTAGCCCAAACTCAAACCCGCATTGTCGTGGATGTTACCTTAGATATTCCTAATTTACCTGAACCGGCTACAGGGAGATTGATTTCTATCCCCGAACAACAAGTTTCGATGCTAAACGATATTTTTATCCGTCAGGGACGTTATATCGAACCAGGGAGAGGAGATGAAGTATTGATTAGCGAAGTATTTGCTAAATCAAATCAATTACACTTGGGAGATAGCATTGGGGCAATTATTAATGGGAAATGGGAAAGGCTACAGATTGTCGGTACTGCCCTTTCTCCTGAATATGTCTATGAGGTAAGAGGGGCAGGAGAATTGTATCCTGATAATAAACGGTTTGGCATTATTTGGATGGGTCGAGATGCCTTGGGGAAAGCCTATGATCTTGATGGTGCCTTTAACAATCTTACCCTCTTTTTGAGTCCTGGGGCCAAGGAGATTGAGGTTATTAGCCAATTGGATAAATTGTTAGCCCGTTATGGCGGTTTAGGTGCTTACGGAAGAGAGGACCAAATTTCCCATTCCATTCTCTCTGACGAGATTAAGGGTTTAGAAATTATGGCAACCCTACTACCTTCAATTTTCTTGGGTATTGCGGCTTTTCTGCTGCACGTGGTTTTATCCCGTTTGGTAGGTACACAAAGGGAACAGATAGCTGTCTTGAAGGCTTTTGGTTATGATAATTTGACCATTGGTGGGCACTATTTAAAATTTGTGCTAATTATTGTTACTTTTGGCTCAATCTTAGGTATTTTAGGCGGTTTATGGTTGGGAAGAGGTCTTACACAACTTTACGCCCAGTTTTATAAGTTTCCCTTGCTGCGTTATGATTTTACTCCTAAAGTGTTGGCCACTGCCATTATCGTCAGTTATTCTGCCGCTGCCATCGGAGCATTTATGGCCGTGAATAAAGCTGTTTCCTTACCTCCAGCTCAAGGAATGCACCCTGAACCTCCCGCCCAGTTTAAGGCCACCATAATTGAAAGACTAGGGTTACAGCGTTTTTTTTCTGTGACAGGAAGAATTATTTTAAGGAATTTAGAACGCAAACCGGTTCAGGCTAGTTTATCAATTCTGGGAATTTCCTTAGCAGTAGCAATTCTAATTACGGGGAATTATCTGAAAGATGGGATTAACTATTTGATGGATTTTCAATTCCGTCAGGTACAAAGAGAAGACATGACTATTATATTTAATGAACCCCACCCTTCTCGCACTCGTTATGAGGTGGCTAATTTACCTGGAGTAATTGATTCTGAAGTATTTCGCTTAGTTCCTGTACGACTGCGTTTTGAACATCACAACTATCGTGCGGTTTTAACTGGCATTCAAGCCCAAGGACAATTGCGTCGTTTACTAGATAAGAATTTACACTCAATTTATCTCCCTAGTAATGGAGTAGTCATAACGACCAAACTAGCCGAAATATTAGGGGTTAAACCCGGAGATATTCTTACCGTACAAGTGTTGGAAGGAAGTCGTCCTGTGCGTCAAATTACAGTAGCTGGATTAGTCGATGAACTGTTAGGAATACAAGTATATATTGATATTCACGCCCTCAATCGCTTGATGCGTGAAGGGGCAACTATTTCTGGGGCTTATCTTTCTGTCGATTTCCCTATGGCAAATCAACTTTATACAGAATTAAAACAAATCCCGGCAGTGACAGGAATATCTACTCGTAAAGCTAGTTTAAATAGTTTTCAAGAAATTAGTGGGGAAAATCTCAATATAATGACTACTTGGCTAGTGATTTTTGCTTGTATTATTACCTTTAGCGTTGTTTATAATTCTGCCCGTATCGCCCTTTCGGAAAGGGGAAGAGAACTAGCCAGTCTGCGAATTATCGGCTTTACTAAGGCTGAAGTTGCCTTTATTTTACTGGGAGAACAAGCAATTTTAATTTTATTAGCAATTCCCGTAGGTTATTTAATCGGCTACGGTTTAGCCGCATTAATGTCTTCTGCATACAACTCCGAATTATATCGTTTACCTTTAATAATTACCAAATCTAATTATGCTTTTACTTTTATCATAGTGGCGATCGCTGGATTAGTTTCAGGTTCAATTATTCGTCGTCAAATCGATGGTTTAGATTTGGTTGCTGTGTTGAAGACAAGGGAGTAGTCGCTTGTTATGTAATACAAAGTTCAAATTTTCTCTCTAAGGATTCAAATCCCTCCCAGTATTGGGTTGGGTGTTAGGTTAGGGATTTTTTAGCTATTTTTAAAAGTTGAGACAGGAATTAAGGGGACTTTTCCCACAATAACTCGAATTTACTTCTTTTTTCTTAACCTAAAACCTCAAACCTCAAACCTAAATTTTTAGAGCTTTTAGCAGAGGCGCAAGATCTCAGGATTACGGTGCTTGTAGACGAATTAAGGTGTTTTCGGGCAAATATTCCTTATATTGACCATTTTCTGCTAATATGGCTACTAAGTTGATTTCAGCATCGGGGTCGATATCTAAATCTTTCCAAGGCACAGAAACTTCTACACAGGTATCTAAGGCAATTTTGGCACTGCAATAACGAGAATGCCAATTTAAATCTTCTCCAGCCTCTTGTAACCAGTAAGTTTGAGTTACTAAGTTAATAACGAGATGATGATGATAGTAATAATTAAGGGGAGCTTCATCAGGTAAGTTGCCTAAAGAAATATGATTATTATGAGTTAATCTACCTGGGTAAAACCAAGTTAAGTGTAATTCTGAGGGTAAATCTTGTCCTGGTTTAACTCCGGGTTTTAAGTCAAAACGCAGATAAAAGTTAAGGTGATCCCAACCGTAAAAGATCGCAGGAATGGTACTTGCACGGTGCATTGTCCCCCTTGCTCCACCAATTTTGATTTTTCCAGCCTTATCCCAATTTTCCTCGTCTCCTCTACCGTCTATGACGGGATGAATGAAACTGGCCGGTAAATAATCGTTGGCTAATTTGGTTTCTACTTCGGCAACAGGTTGATATAAATACTCTGGCGGAGTTTCATCTAAAGCCTGATATAGTGCAATCAAATGTTCTCTGAACAATTGATCAAACATGGCATCATGGTTGGAATGGTGAGGATCGCCAAACCACCAAAACCAATCGGAACCCTCGGCGGCGAAAAGTGCTTCCCATACTTCGGGGTTCTTTTCTTCTGTGGCTTCGGGATGTTTAGCAAGGGTTTCACGGGCGGCTTTGAGATATTCCCAAGCCCGATTTTTAGCAGGATCTCCAATCCAGGTATTAAAGCTACCATCAACCCATGAACCACTATGTAAACTGCCACTATTGAGGGTATCAGTGGGGGGAAATTGTTCGATAAATTCAGAAACGGTAACTAATTTGATTTGTGATTGTTGGGATAGCCGACTATAAAGGGATTCTAAGAATAATTTGCCGTCTTGTTCGTAAAATTCCCAACAATTTTCACCGTCTAGGGCGATCGTCACTAACCAGGGTTTTTCTAGGGTACTTTCATTTTCCCATTGTCTTTGTTTTAGTTGTCGGGAAATAGCTTCTAAATGTCCGATTAAGTCTCCTGCCGCTTGATTGGCACCCATCGCCCCGTAAGTAAATCCGATTAAGTCCGATAAACGGTGATCTCGGAAAACGATGTTTAAATCCCCTTCAGGGGTTTCTAGCCGATAAGGACGGTATAAGTATTCTGGTTCATATAAATTGCCCGTTTCATCCCGATGGAAAAAGTGATTCAGACTCCATCCTAATACCGCTTCATCAGAACATAACCACTTAAACCCCCTTTTGGCTACATGGGGCAAAATGGCAGGGCTGACGGACTGTTCACTGGGCCATAATCCCCTCGGCGATCGTCCAAAACGCTCCTCATACATATCCCATGCTTTATTAAGATGACGGGGTATATCTTCTTCCCAGCGAAAACGACTGTTAGGTAAAGTCATGTTGGGAATAGCGACCCGACAGGCGTTAGTATCCGCTAATAAAGGCAAAATCGGATGAGTGTAAGGAGTAGTGGTGACTTCTAATTGTCCTGTTTCCTGCATTTTTTTATGTTGCGGAATGATACGGGCAATAATTTCTCGTTGTTTGGCACAAATATTCCGGCGATCGCTCAAATTAAAATTTTGACCTTTTTCCAACCATGGGGCAATTTCGGGATCATCCCAAAAAAGAGGGTCAAACCATGCCAAATTGTGCCATGCCAATAAATCGCTATAATCTTGATTATGCCAATGCCCAAAACACCATTGTTTTCCGTTTGCATGACGTTCCTGATAAAGTTCTTCATAACGAGCATGGGGGCGAATAAGATGATAATGATGAGCGTCAAAAAAATATTCAATGACATATTTTTTTTGTTCTCTTGTTAGTTGACTTACGGGGGTAAGAGTTAAGGCTAAGTAAGGATCGATGGCACTTCCATTAGCATATTCCTCTAACTGTAAAATCAAAGAAGGAACAAGATTGACAGTTTGATGTAATAAAGGATATTTTTCGAGAATTAAAACTAAATCTAAATAGTCTTTGATGCCATGTAATCTTACCCAGGGCAAACGATATTGACCACCGAAATCATTACTAGAGAGACGAGATTTATAAAGTGGCTGATGTTGATGCCAGATAAATGCAACGTAGAGGGGGTGAACCATAAATTAAAAATTAAGAAGATAGATAAAGAATCTTTATGGTTCATCTTAATAAACATTTTCAAGAATTATTGGCACTGCTTCATTTTTCTTAACTTAATATGGGATTTTGCCCACAAACGTAAATACCTAACTGACTTTTTGATTGATGAAAATATGGAATCCACTATTTATAGATAAAAGGTTTTATCAAAATCGTTTATTTTTAGATTAATTGTTAAAACCCTTTTTTATCTGTAGAATGGAACATAAAGTTTTGTAACAAAATCCCTTAGACAAAAGCGTGAATTTCCTAAAAAATTTTCAGGGTATAGAAAAAAGCAAGTTGATTAATTTGCTCATTCTCTTTATATGTGCCTTATTTTTTTGGACAAGTATCACCTGTTTATTACCTATTTTACCCGCTTATATTGAAGATATTGGTGCAACGGCTAAACAAGTGGGTTATGTGATGGGATGCTTTGCTATTGGTTTATTATTATCTCGTGTCTGGTTAGGAAAATTAACAGATAACGGATTGATAGAGTTAGTTAAAGACATAAGGTTAAATTCAGGGATAACTAACTTTTTTATCCGTGTTTTACGCAAATTTATTGGTAAATCAGTTGATTATCCTAGCCGTAAAATAGTAATTATCATTGGTACATTAGTAGCAACTCTTGCTCCCATTGGATATTTATTGTTAGACTCCATTACAGAATTGATGGCAATTCGTGCTTTTCACGGTATAAGCATCGCCGCTTTTACCACGGGTTATAGTGCCTTAGTAGTTGACCTGTCGCCCCCAAAACAAAAAGGAGAGTTAATCGGTTATATGAGTTTAGCTGTACCCATTGGCATGGCTGTAGGACCAGCCGTTGGAGGTTTCCTACAAGAATATACTAGCTATCAATTCTTATTTACCATCTCTGCTAGTTGCGGTATTTTGGCTTTAATCTTAGCTACTCAAATCCAAGAATTTGAGTCATCCCTTAAAAATAAAACTTTCTCTGATGTTATTTCTCTTAAACAGGATAAATCGAAGGATCGTACTTTTAAACAAATAGTTTCCAATGCTTCTTTTCTTGTACCTACCATCATCCTATTGTTAATCGGTAGTTTGTTCGGTACACTGGTGACATTTTTGCCCCTTTATATACGCTATATTGCCCTTAATTTTAACGTAGGTTTATTTTATACTGCCGCAGCGATCGCCTCTTTTGTCGTGAGATTTATTTCAGGACAAGCATCCGATAAACATGGTAGAGGTATTTTTATTAGTATCAGTATCATTTGTTATCTCTTGTCGATGATTTTATTGACATTTGTCCAGAGTAATAACGTTTTATTATTATCAGCCATATTAGAGGGCACAGGATCGGGGATGTTAGTGCCGATTACCCTAGCCTTAATTTCCGATAGATGTAGTGCCACCGAAAGGGGTAAAGTATTCGCCGTTTGTTCTAGTGGTTTTGATATAGGAATAGCATTAGGAGGTCCTATTTTAGGTAGTTTATTACTAGACTTAGGGTATCGTTTTCTGTTTGCGATGACGGCAGTAATGGCAATAATAGCACTGATAATTTTCACGGTTTTTTCTAACAAAGATATAACTAATTCTTGGCGTTTTGCCTTAGGATATGCACCCGATTTATACGCCGTGAAACAACACTATTAGGGCATCGTCGTATTGCCAGTCGGTACGAAAAAAATTCTGAGAACTACCTCACCATGTTGACTATAGCCTCTTTCATTATGTGGTTATAGTTTTAAAACACGCCCTAGAATATTCAAATCATAATATTAAAGCAGGTAATCCTTTTATTCTGTTGAGAAGACCTGCAGAATATGTTTAAGTAACTCAAATGATAAAAATAAACTAGAAAAAATAAATTCACATACAAAAATTAGATGTTAGGCGGATGTTTTCCTATCGGATATAAAATTTGACGTAAATTAACTAAACCTTCTCTATTTAAACGTAAAACTTTTACTGAAACTCTGCCTTTTCCCGTTATGCCAATGATTAAATCATAATTATTATTCCATTGAAAGTGATCTTGCCAACTGTCTTGACGAGGGTTAAATAAAGTAACAGTTTGACCACTTAATTCGTCATATTCTTCTGTTTTATTATATTTATAATTATTGCAACCTTGACAAGCTAAAGCTAAATTATCAACAGTTGTTTTACCGCCTTTACTTACAGGAAAAATATGTTCAATAGAAAATCTTTGAGTAGCAAATTGCTCTTGAGATAAACAATATTCACAACAGTTTTTCGCCCTTAATCGAACTATATTTTTTAATTCTTCTGTGAGTTTATAATCACTCATTATTGCTAGGTTTGATTTCTAAATCACTCATCAATTTTTCTAGAGAACATCCTCTTAAGTTAGCTAATTCCACTAAACATTTTAAACGTAGAGCTTGATGTTTTTCTACTAATTCAGTTAAATTTAATAACTCCTCGTATTCATTATTAGTTAATTCTTCATTTTGTCTTTTTTTAATGAGTAATTGATAACATTTTTGAATGTCTTGATTTAGAATATGATTTATGTTTAATAGTAATTCTGCTTCTTTTTCTGATAAATTTGAAGTAATTTTTTTAGCCCTAAATGCAATAAGATTTTGCATAAATTCTTCTATTTCAGAATTACTTAGTTGTTCTACGGCTGTTAACAAATCTTCCTTTGATAGTTGGGCTTCTAACTTGATTTTTGGCATATATTTAATCCCACTGCTTTGATTATTCCTTTATTTTATAGTGAGAATAGTTAATCAGTGCTATTCTAAATTGGTTAGAGTCAGAAGTCTCTTAGAGAGAAAGTTACTTTTGGCGATCGTGTCTTCGACACGGCACGAGGTGATCGCTCTTAGCTAATATTCAATTTATTTTGTTTTATAACGGGTAGCACTTGGGGTTTGACGTAACCGTTCACTCCCCCCATTTGCAGAGTATTCTTTTTTTTTAGAAATGGGAGTTTCGTTCGCGAGAGCCAAACGCGAACTTTACCCAGAGTGATGATCTAATCTCGATAGATTTCGCAGTATTGATCAATGAATTTGATTGTTTTGTGAGCTGGACGTGGCTTAACCATAACTCACCTCCCGATTTCAAGCTTTTTTCTTAATTATAACTAACCCAGAGTCCTAAAAAAGCGATAACAATTAACGAAGTATTTTCCCAATTCGTGATCGCCAATTTAAAATCATTAAAAGTCTCATAATCAAGTAAGATGAGCGATTACTGTAAGAATTGTGTTTACAATCCTAATCAACCTTTGCCCCATTGTTTAACTAATTGTGCCGTGAATTGTCCTCGGTCACTACCAGTTAATTTTTCTGATCTCTATGGTATCCCTCTCTCAAACCGATGTCATTTTAATAACGAATTACAAAGTCTGGAAATTCATCCTCGTTAGGCATAATTTCTAACTTGAGATTGCTAACTTCGGCCTCAGGAGAACCAGATTTAGCCCATTCAATTAGCTGATCTACTTGTGGGGCTTCACCTTGGGCGACAATTTCCACATCCGAGTTAACTAAATTTTTCACATATCCACGAAGCCCTAATTTTAGAGCTTGTTTACAAGTATAATGCCTAAAAAAAACACCTTGTACCTTTCCTGATACTGTTAGTTTTACCTGTTTCATGAGAATATTTTATAGTTTTTTGACCCTTAAACATTGAGGAATTTGAGTAAGCCTCCTGTGTTGTGTATATCTTAACGCTCCATCCAATAGACCTCTTGCAAAAGTCAAAAAATCTGGTCGTCAGAGAAGTCAGGAGTCAGGAGTCAGGAGTCAGGAGTCAGGAGTCAGAAAGGCTTGGATAATCCAAAATACAAAATTACCTAACCGAGAAATCTATTTTTGCAATTTGACATCCCCCAAGTTTCAGTGTTTCAACCATCGGACGTTCTGGTTGCAGGGAAAAGTGCTTGCACGGAGTACGTGGTATCGGCAAAAATGGAATCAACCGACAAGGAAAACAGAACTATATCTTCACCAGGATGATGTGTCTGTTCCCTATCGTTCATAGCTTAATTCAGTAACGTCAACAATTTGAGTTATTCGACGATGAAACCAAAACGAATTATAATCTGGCATCGCAACGACTTACGTCTACATGACCATGAACCTATGTATCAAGCACTGCTTCAAAAAGCTCAAGTAATTCCCTTTTACTGCTTTGATGAACGGCACTTTACCACAACTTCCTTTGGTTTTCCCAAAACAGGTGCATTTCGGGGTAAATTTTTATGGGAAAGTGTAGAGGATTTACGCAATTCTCTCCGTCAATTAGGTAGCAATTTAGTAGTAAGAAAAGGTTTACCAGAAGTAATAATTCCTTCACTGGTTGACCAAATGGAAATTTCTGCGGTTTACTATCAAGGGGAAGTTACTGCCGAAGAGTTGGCAGTAGAAAAAGCCCTGACAAAAGCTCTATCTCAAGTCAACGTTCCCGCGCATCGCTTTTGGGGAACGACTCTCTATCATCCAGAGAATTTACCTTTCGAGATTGCTCAACTCCCTGAACTGTTTACTAACTTCCGCAAAGCGGTGGAAAAAAGATCCTCCGTGTCTACCACTTTTCCAACCCCTAAAAAATTGCCTCCTCTACCTAATATAGATGTGGGTAAACTGCCTCAATTGTCTGATTTGGGACTTGAGTCACCAGTCTATGATAATAGAGCTGTTTTACAATTTAAGGGGGGTGAAACAAAAGCCTTAGCTCGATTAGATCATTATTTTTGGCAACAAAATTGTCTGAAGAACTATAAACAGACTCGCAATGGACTCTTAGGAAGTGATTACTCGTCTAAATTTTCTCCTTGGTTAGCTAATGGTTGTCTTTCGCCTCGTTTTATCTATGAACAGGTGAAAGAATATGAAGTGCAAAGAATCAAAAATGATTCAACTTATTGGTTGGTGTTTGAATTACTGTGGCGGGATTTCTTCCGTTTCATTTGTGCTAAACATGGAGCTCAGGGTAGCTGTACCTTCGGCGACCGCATTTTTCGTCCATCAGGGTTACAAGGTATTCCGATTCCTTGGCAAGAAGACTGGCAAATGTTTAGACTCTGGCAAGAAGGAAAAACAGGATATCCTTTTGTAGATGCCAATATGCGAGAGTTAGCCGCTACAGGTTTTATGTCTAATCGAGGACGACAAAACGTGGCTAGTTTCCTGACCAAAAACTTAGGAATTAATTGGATTATGGGGGCCGAGTGGTTTGAATCGTTGCTAATTGATTACGACGTTTGTAGTAATTGGGGCAATTGGAACTATACGGCAGGAGTAGGTAATGATGCTCGTGGGTTTCGTTATTTTAATATTCCCAAACAGTCCAGGGATTATGACTCTCAAGGAAAATATATTAAACATTGGCTACCAGAACTTGTTTCTATTCCTGGTGACAAAATTCATCAACCTTGGCAGTTAACGACAGAACAACAGAAAGGTTTCGGGGTAAGATTAGGTGTAGATTATCCCCCCCCAATAGTAGATTTTTTCAAGTCAGTCAAAACTAATGAAAAGATTTATCACGAAGCAATGAATGATGATTCTAAATTGGGATAAATTGTACTAGCCAATTAAGATATTTTTTATTTTATATTATGAAATAACAAGGCGATCGCCTGATAGACAATAGTTCCAAAATTTATAAATTGCAAGTGTTTATGGTGATCTATAATGAACGGAAAAACAAACCTTGTCTGAACAATACTAAGTTTCATATCATAATATGTCTGCTCAAGCCCAACTTGCCATGATCTTATGGCTACCGATAATTTTATACTTATTTGCAAAATTTCCACCAAGAAAGGCTGTAATTATGGCTTTTTTAGGTGGTGTCTTATTCCTACCCCGAAGGGCTGGTTTTGCTTTGCCTTTGATTCCTGATTATGGAGGAATGGTTGCTACCTGTTACGGAATTTTTATCGGTATTCTTATTTACGATGCCCAAATATTCAGTAAATTTAAACTGAAATGGATTGATCTTCCCATAATTTTATTTGGGATTAGTCCTATTTTTTCTTCCCTTACTAACGAACTGGGTTTTTATGATGGTTTCAATGCATGTCTCGATCGAACTTTTGAATGGGGAATGCCTTATTTTTTAGGGCGACTTTATCTCAATAATTTTATTGGGTTAAGAGATTTGTCCATTAGTATTGTTAAGGCCGGACTACTATATACCCCTTTGTGCTTATATGAAGTAAGGATGAGTCCTCAATTGCACACCATGGTTTATGGTTATTTCCCCCATTCCTTTGGACAAACCATAAGGTTGGGTGGTTGGAGACCACAGGTTTTTATGCAACATGGCTTAATGGTGGGATTGTTTATGATGACGGCGACTCTCATAGCCATTTGGTTATGGCAGGCAAAAGTAGTGGAAAAAATTTGGCGTATTCCCATCGAATGGGTATCCATTATTCTCTTAATTACTTTTATTCTGCTTAAATCCACTGGTGCTTATGTTTTGATGTTGGCTGGTTTAATTATTCTGTTTTGTGCTAAAAGTATTCGTACTAGTTTGCCCTTACTTTTACTTATGTTCGCTATTGTTGCTTATTTGGCCATCGCTGTCAGTGGCAACTTTAACGGAGAAAATTTGGTCTCTTTCGCAAGTGACAATATCAGTCCAGAAAGGGCACAATCCTTGGAGTTTAGACTTGATAATGAAGAAATATTAGGGGATCGAGCCAGAGAAAAGATCTTGTTTGGTTGGGGCGGATGGGGGAGAAATCGAGTATTGGAAGAAAATTTTGCGGGGGAATTTGTCGATATTTCTACACCTGATAGCTTCTGGATTATTGTTTTTGGCACAAATGGCTTAATGGGTTTAGTGACTGTGTTTACTTCTTTTCTCTTCCCGGTACTTTACTTTTCCCAATGGCGTTATCTAGTAAAAACCTGGTTTCATCCTCAAATAGCGTCGGCGGCGGTTTTAGGAGTTTGCTTAATTTTATTTGTTGTGGATTCCCTCCTCAACTCTATGTTTAATCCGATTTTTCCTTTAATTGCTGGGGGATTATCAGGGTTGGTGAGAAATGATTTTTCTACCCAGGAATTGAGAATGAGAAAAATCAAGGTTACAAAAAAACCACAGCCGTTGAAACGTCAAAAAGTTAACCTTTGACTTGTGATCAATTTAATTACTATTTATATTATGAATTTACCTATTCTCAGCCTTTTATCTTTTTTGTCTCTCTGGGGTTTATTGTCAGCTTGTCAACCTTCACAGAATCAGAGGGCTATATCCTCTATTATTGCCGAAAATAAACAGTTAAATAATCCTCCTCCACAAGAAATGTCCCTAGGAATTGGCTTAGGTGGTATCGCTGATTGGTCAACCCAATATCCTTTCCTAGATCATTTTAAAACTGCCCGTTCATGGATTCCTCAATGTGTTAGATCTGATCCTAACTGTGAAAAAAAATGGAGTACAGGAGAAAATGAATTATTAGACTTAGACGAAAACGGATGGGTTAAATCCCTGCCCAAGCCAGAAGATTCCGTTCAATTTACTCGTGTCAGTAGCATTATTGGACTTAGTGATCATTTCCCCGAAGGTAAGTATGTGGTGCTATATGAAGGGGAAGGAAAGATAAACTATAGTTGGTCAGCTACAAAATTAGATTCAGAATCAAAACAGGGTAGAGACGTCATCAACGTAGATTCTGGTAAAAAAAATGGGATATTAATGACCATCACCTCCACTGATCCGAATAAGACAGGTGATTATATCCGCAACATAAAAGTTATCGAAGCTAAACACGAACAATTATTTAATCAAGGGGAAATCTTTAACCCCTTATTTTTAGAGAAAATCAAGCCCTTTAGTACTTTTCGCTTTATGGATTGGATGAAAACCAACAATTCCGAGCAAAAGGAATGGAAAAATAGACCAACTCCAAAAACTTCCTCCTATGCTTTGAAGGGGGTTTCCATTGAAACAATGACGGCCTTAGGCAATAAGCTCAAAAAAGATCTTTGGTTTAATATGCCTCATCAGGCTACGGATGAATATATCACCAATTTTGCTAAATTAGTTAAAAATAGTTTAGATCCTAACCTCAAAATATATGTCGAATTTTCCAATGAGGTTTGGAATCGGCAATTTAAACAATCTCATTATGCGTTAAATGAGGGTAAAGCTAGATGGGGAGACAAGGGAGACGCGTATATGCAGTGGTATGGAATGCGGACTGCTCAAATGTGTGATCTTTGGAAACAGGTATTTGCAGATGACAAAGATCGGGTTGTTTGCGTCATGTCAACTCAAACAGCATGGCAAGGATTGGAAAAAGCCGCTTTAGACTGCCCTGAGTGGGTAAAAGAAGGGAATAAACCCTGCTATCAACATGGTATTTCCGCTTATGGTATTACCGGTTATGTAGGGGGGGGTTTAGGTAGTCCAAAGAACGAAGCATTAGTACAGTCCTGGTTAAATGAAACCGATGGGGGATTTAATAAAGCTTTTGAACAATTGAGAATAGGTGGGTTAATAACTGGTGAAAGACAAGGTAGTTTAAAGGAGAAAAATCAGACATATATCTATCATCAGCAAGTAGCTAAAGAAAGAGGTTTACAACTAGTTGCCTATGAAGGAGGACAACATATAGTGGGAGTGAAAAAAGTTAAAAATAACGAAGAACTAAATAACTTTTTCATGGAGTTAAATCGACGACCAGAAATGTATGATTTATATACAGAATTATTGAATGATTGGGAGAAAGCAGGGGGGGGCTTATTTATGCACTTTGTGGATATAGGCAAGCCCAGTAAACACGGTAGTTGGGGAGCTTTAGAATATTTGGAGCAGTCTGGATCTCCTAAATATAATGCTTTGGTTGATTTTATCAAAAATAAGGAATCCAATAATTCGCCGTCAAGTGTTATTGACGTTGATAAAGAATCAAATTAAAAATAAATGGGCTACCAACTTAAGGCCGGACAAGAAAGAAGAAAAGAAGAAAAGATGAGATGAGGAGTGTGGGGCAATACTGCTCGGTTAAGGAAATATGATTTTTATTCAAGGTATTAATTACGAATTACTTCTGTAATTATTACGAATCTTGAACTCGGAAAATTGGTCGTTTTAAAACCTATATTTCTCTGCTACTTACTCATTACTCATTACTCATTACTCATTACTCATTACTCATTACTCATTACTTTCCCCCCACAGTAAGTTTTTCGCTCTTAACCGAGCAGTATTGGAGTGTGGCTCACAAGGGTAGGTTTTTAACAATTAAATTCTGGTGAAGGTGAGACTTGGGGGATGGGGAAGGAAAGTGGACAAGGAAGAGGGAAATTCTCCAAGAAACATTTAATTACGAGTAGTTGGATCGATTATAATAGCAAACATAATTTAAGAGATTAATAAAACTCATGACAACAACTTTAACACAACCTATTATAACAGGCGAAATATTTAATCTTGATGGTATTAGTTGGGAAACTTATACTAATCTTTGGCAAGATTTAAGTAATAATCGTTGTTTAAAATTAACTTATTACTACGGTAATTTAGAAATTATGTCTCCATCTCCTGAACATGAATATTACAAAGAAGTTATTGGGCGTTTTGTAGAAACTTTGGCGGAAGAATTAAACATAAAAATTCTGCCTTTAGGTTCAACTACTTTTAGACGTTTAAATTATGGAGGTGCTGAACCTGATAAATGTTATTATGTAAGCAATATTCATGCAATTAAAAATATTAAAAGATTTAAACCCAATGAAGAAATTGCTCCTGATTTAATTTTAGAAATTGATTTGACCAGTATGTCGAATAATCGTCTGGAAATTTATCGAGATTTGGGAGTAAAAGAAGTTTGGATTTATGGTGAAGGTTTACAAATTTTACAACTAAAAAATAATCAATATATAAAAGAAGAAAATAGCGTTATTTTTCCTAATTTACCTTTATTAGAAATTAATAATTTTATGCAAAAATTAGAGGAAATTGATTATTTAGATTTAATCAAAATGTTTCGTCAATGGGTGAGAGAAAAAATTAATCTTAGGTAAAAATTACAATTTAATTTATGATAATTGATATTAGATCACCTTTATTTTTCATTTTAAAAGTTAAAAATAATGAAGAACTAAATAACTTTTTCATAGAGTTAAATCGACGACCAGAAATGTATGATTTATATACAGAATTGTTGAATGGTTGGGAGAAAGCAGGGGGGCTTATTTATAGCACTTTATGTGGATATAGGCAAGCCGATTTTTCTTGTAGGTGCAGAACGTTCTGGCACAACCGTCTTACGTCTAATGTTAGATCACCATTCTTCCGTCGGTTGGGTACAGGAATTTGAATATTCAGTGGATTTAGTTGCCAATGACGGTCAATATCCTTCACTGGATAACTATTATGAATGGTTGGAAAGTGATCGTATTTTTCAATCTATGGGTTTTGCCATTGATAAAAATCTTAATTATCCTCAACTGGTGAATAGTTTTCTAGCTCAGAAAGTCAATTCCTGTGGCAAACCTTTGATTGGTGCAACAGTACATCGGCATTTTGATCGACTACTGTATATTTGGGGTGATGCTCGTTTTATTCATCTTATCCGAGACCCTAGGGATGTAGCCCGTTCTTGTATCGGTATGGGGTGGGCAGGTAATGTATGGTATGGCGTAGATCGCTGGTTAGAAGCTGAACATTTATGGAATCAGTTAAAAAACAACAAGATTTCGCCAGATCGGTATATTGAAATTAATTACGAAAATCTGATCAGTGATCCTGTAACCGTTTTAACCGCCATTTGTGAATTTATGGGGGTCGATTATGATCCTTTGATGTTAACCTATGATGACAATACCACTTATAGCTCTCCTGATCCTAAATTAATACAACAGTGGCGAAAAAAACTGTCAGACGTTGATATTCAGTTGGTAGAGTCAAAAGTGGGAGATTTATTAACTGATCGCGGTTATGAGTTAAGTGGTTTGCCATCTATTAAGCCTAATGGTTTACAGAAAAAACAATTACAAATAGAAAATTGGTGGCTAAAAGTGCTATTTAGAGTTAAAAGTTTGGGTTTATCTTTATTTTTAGCGGACTTTATTTCTCGTAAACTAGGTTTGAAATCATGGCAAAAACAAGTAAAACTTACAATCAATGAAATTACTAAGAAAAAATTAAAATGATGATTCAAGAAATACAAAACAATGATCTTTTTTATCCTACCGCATAATCTGTAAGCTTACGCATTAAAGGAGGATGAAAACCAATTACAATATCTTGTTTAGGGACACCTAATTCTACTAATTCTTCGGCAATATCTTTTTCTGTCATATTCCACCGAATCCAAATCTTATCCAACTTTAAATCAATATGAATTAGACAATAATGGACATATTTTTTACCTTCCCAACCAAAGGTAACTACCTGATAATGTCCTCTTTGTTCATCAAAAATAGCTTCGATTTCTAAGTCATTAGTGGCTGGTTTATATTGACTATATTCTATTAAAATATCTTTAATTAATTGAGAATATTTTGTTAATTTATCCACGTTAATATTACCTCTTCACTTGGCTCAAAAATAATCAGTTTTAATTGATTTTCTCTAATCATTAATTGAGGAAACTCTAAAGAAAAAAAAGTGTCATAACTAAAACTAGGAATAGCTAAATATAAAATTCTTTCAGGCGCTTTTCGCTTTAAAACTGCCCGATAATTAATAAATTGTCCCAAAGCAGTGTGGAATTCGGAAATAGCTGAAGAGTTCTCCAAAAAACTCTTAATTTCCACGGCAATTTTTTGGTTATCTTTCATGGCGGCTATTAATTTCTCTGCCCCTAAATCCACTACTGCCATATTAACTCCACCAAAACTAATAGTATAAGGGTCATGGGTTATTAACCATTTGTCTTTTATTAAAATTCGACTCACTCCTCTCAGGCTACTTCCTTCGGCGTGAGATTGGAGAATAGTGTGAACTTCAGTCGGACTGAGATGGCGGTTATAGTAAAGAGTGTCAAAATGTTCAGGGAAAGTTTTACCACATTGAGGACATTTATAACGCTGGTGTCCTTATGCTACTTTTCTATCATACTCTCATCCCACAGATTTTTGTTTCACGACCCGAGCAGGAATACCGACCGCAAGGGCTCCTTCTGGTATATCAATATTTTTCAGCACCGCATTTGCCCCAACTTTAGTATGATTACCAATGGTGACATTTTTGAGAATTTTGGCCCCTGCGCCAATATCTACGTGACCTCCAATTTTAACCTTAGTAACAATAGTAACTTGCTGAAAAATAGTGCAATTGGGGCCAATTTGGGCACTAGGATGAATGACGACACCATTAGGATGAGGCAAAACCAACCCTCCTCCGAGTTGACAGTTCAAGGGAATATCCGCACCAGTTACTACAGTCCAAAAACGATGTTGGAGAACACAGCACCCCTGGACAATTTTAGCAAATATATGAGATTTTAATTGCCATTTTTGATATTGACGAATGGATTTTAGTAGTTGCTTAGAAGGAGTCCACCATTTTTCTATTTTTTCTCGACTCCAATCTGCTTCTGTTGCTGAGATTTCGGGGTTTTTATTTAATTTTTGTCGACTAGCCATCAATTGATCAATATTCACTTGAGAGTATCCTCCATAATTGAATATATTTCCTTTGCCCATACATCCCAGTTTAAAAGAGTTTCATATTCATTTCTCGCATTGATCATTAATTCCTCATAATCATCAGGATTATCGATCAATTGTTGAATCGAATTAGCGTAATCTTCTGCTGTAGCAGAAACATCCATCAAATAACCATTTTTACCTTCAGTAATTATATCTGGAATACCGCCCACATTGCTACTAATAACGGGAAGACCAAATGCGTTGGCTTCGCAAATAGAAATAGGTGAACAATCCGCACGAGTGGGAAACAGTAAAAAATTGGATTCCCAAAATAATTGTTCAAATTTCCGTCTTTGTTGAGAGGAATTTTTATCTAAAAAGGGAATTATCTTCAATTTTGGATCATCAATGGGAGATGGGGGAACACTACCTATCATGACTAACTCTGTGTCAATATTTCTATTATTCAAAATCTTTAGAGTTTCTACCGCAATATCACCCCCTTTTCTTTGCCAATTTCTACCAATGAATAGTAAACGACAAGGAGAAAGAGATTTTCTTCTTTGTAAAACTTCTTCTCTCTTAGGAGGATTATCTAAATTTGCACCATAGGGAATGATTTTTATTTTATTAACATCTGCTTGATAATCATTAATCGCTGATTGTGCCGCCCATTGTGAAGGATAAACTAATGTATGGGCTTTGTTGATGGCGATAGATTCTACGGTTTCTCGCCATTCCCATTCTTTTTTGCTAAAATCTGACCTATAATAGCCATCATACAATCTAAAAGTAGTATCTGAAGAATATAGTACGGGAATATTTGTTTCCAAAAAATATATTTCTTGTGAAGCGACACAGGCAAAAATAACATCACAAGGATTTTTCTTTAGTTGTTCATTTACGTTATAGGCAAAGTTTTGATATTTTTTAATATAATCCTCTGATGCTACTGGAGGTTTATATTCTAATTTCGCCATTTTACTCATTATTGTTCTCCAAACAGAAGCCTTAATGGGATTGCCTAAATCAATAAGTTTTACATTTTGACTTTTTAAATTCTGATACATATTATAGATTGTTCCCGACCAAGAATTACGATCGAAATAATTGTGAGCAGATAAAAAACCAACACGAATTGACATATCTGATATTTACAAAGGTTTTAAATAAGTTTTTATAATTGCATTTACCAGTCATAATTATAATCTAAAAGCTGATACAATCTTTCATTAAAAGGTTTAAAATAGTGTTTTAAAAATTCTAAGGTTTCTTCATCTTCAGAACTTTTTTGATATTTACCCACATTATGTTTTTCTTCTTTAAATTGCTTGATTTTTGTCTCTGAAAAATTTTGAATTTCTAAGAATTCACAAGTTTTATTGAGTAAAGAATCTAAGTCATTTTTAAATAAATCAAAATTTAAGATTAAAATATTATCTCGATTAAAATATTGATAATAATTTTCTAATTGTTCAATATATTTACCCCTATTAATATAATCATAAGGGTATTTAGCCGTATTGAATTCAGGGTTTAATTCCTCTTGTATCGCTTCTGCAAAAGTTCGATAATCAGTAATATTTTTCATATGTTTATGGGGGTTATTACTGAAACTATGATACATCCGCCACCCAGAATAAGCCCTAGTAACTGGATTTCTTAACAAAACAATCATCTTTATTTTTGGCAAATCTTTTTTTATTAATGCTGGTATATGGGGAAAATGTAAGTAACTAGGAGAAGCATCAAAAGTTAGAAGATCTTTTTTTTGCCATTTAAAAGGAAAATTACCTAAATACCATCCCCAACCCTGCTCATAATTTTCGGGTAGATCGTAGTATCTAACTTCTTTCCAACTATTATTTGGTATAATTTGTGGATGTTGTTCTAAATACCTAGCAATTGAAGTTGTTCCACCTTTTTGAGTTCCGATAATTAAAAAATCGGGAGGTGATTTAATAACGGGATAAACAAGATTTTTAATAACTTTTTTGTTCATATCTATAAAAAAGTTTTATTTAATCAAAAGAAATTAACGGATTAATTATCGCTCTTCTAGGACTCTAGGAAAACACTTGTCCTTGCTGAATCGTAGAACTCTTTGATAGAAGCGATCGCCCCATTATTTTCTAACAAAAACTCAAAATCCTGATTTCTGTTAGTTTGCGATCCACAGGGATCCGCTTCGGGTACTTAAGCTTATCCCAAAAGAAGCCCAGAGTTTAGAAACTGTAGGCTTAAGCCTAAAGTCCCAAAGAGCCTTATAATCACTTTCATGAAGTTGTTGTAACTTTTTGAGACTTTTCAGTTGTCAATGATTTACGTTTAAACATCAATCCTAAACCGAAGGCTAAACCACTACCCATAATTGTCAATGGTTCAGGTACTGGTTCAACCGATCCTCTAGTAATAACACGAATAGGATCCATTCCAATAAACGCATTAAGATCAAAAGACAGAGTATTACCATTGAAAGTGGCAACATCTTGCAAACCATAATCCAGTGTTCGTCCTCTAAAATTATAAATTGTCGTATCTAAACCAAATAAATTAGTTGATCCGATTAAATTATTAGATGACGCACCACCACTGATAGGAATAATTCCTAAGATTTCTTGATCAAAATTTATTTGTCCTGACCATCTTGCCCGGTGAGCTGTTCCATCTTCAGCTATCGGATCTAAAAAGATTAAATGACTACTTAGTAAAGTACCCGAAGACACGTTAATAGTAGGATTATTTGCATAAAAACTAAGGTCAACTGTTGGATCATAGGGCGTACCAAAATTAAAGTCGTCCCATATTTGAATGTTTTGATCTAGTCTAATGTTTTGCTTCTCATCAAAAGCAAGTATTTTTACTGTGGAAATCAAAGAACCATCAACAATTACAGAATCGTTGGAGACTTGTGATGGGGCTTGATTTAAGACTGTAATATCTCCTAACGGACATATGATCAAACCCTGATACTACATTACACTTATTGTTTGGTGCATCTGTTATTTTCGTTGACCCCAGTGAAGTCCCCCCTCTAATATTACTACCTCCAATCACTAAAGCCTCAGCTGGGGAGGCAATCAAACTACTGGATACTATAGTGGTAACAAGCGAGGCCGACGAAAATAATAATTTGCGGATATTCATGATCTTTATTTGTTCAAAATATAAGGACAATATTCTCGATGTTCAATTAATTATAATCAGGTGGACGATTTATGACCAGATCATTTAATTGAAGTTTTAATAAAGTTTTTCCCTCCAAGTGTTCGGGAATATTTGCTCCCATCAGACTTAAAATGGTCGGGGGAAGATCTAAGACATGAGCATCCGACAATTCTAAACCTTTTGGTATATTTTCTCCACAGGCTAAGATAAAACCTTTTTCTCGATGACTGGCCGAACGGTAAAAGGGAAAAGGTCCTATTCTTCCTTGAGTATGACTTTCGACTACATCCGTCATATGTTCCTCTCTCCACACCACAATCAGATCGGCATCGGGTAATTTGGGATTGCGATCGCTACTATCTTTACGGGTACGCACAATGCGAGTTACCATGGGAAGACCATTGCGAGCATCTTTGAGAGAGTAAAGTAGTTCAGAAATTTCCTCACAAACCGTATCATATTCAGAAGGATCAACAATTCCTTGAGGTTCTCTTCCTTTGAGATTTATGCGAACATAACCCTCGGCAAAGCTAGGAATAGCAAAGGCTTTCATTTTTGACCATAAAGGTTTATACCATTGTGCTGGATTCCAGGGAACTACTCTTTCCCCTTGTTTTCTTAACTGAGTATCAAAAATCAAATCATCATCTCTGATGGGATCAATCCATGGTTGAAAGAGATTAAAAAGTTTAGTGGGAAGTTCATTTCGTAAAAAACGGCGTAAAGGATTAGCATCATATTTAGTACCCCAAATATTTCTCTCCCAGTAATTCCATTTCATTGAGGTAATCATTGGTGGTATTGGTTCAAAGGGATCACTATAACCTAGAGCATATTTACCCGGGAAGCTATAACGATAAAGTAATTCAGGTAAGAAAATAAAGCTGGGTAAATCAATTTGAGCCGTACCCATGCCATGGGCTGAAAACAAGATAATGTTAGCGTCAGGGGGAGCAACTTCTAGTATTTCTCCAATGCCTTTATCAATGGCCTGATAGGTTTTGAGTAAGGGATCATGATCAATCAATGGTTGAAAAACGTTATAAAGGGGATGATCTGATTGACTTAAATGCCAGAAAAGATGACCACCACCGTGGGTTTCTCCAAATACCATGTAAAATAAATCCCAAGACTCTCTACTCAATAGGTCTTTACAAATTTTGATGCGTCTATCTATACCCGTCAGTAGTCTTTTTTCTATTTCTAATGTGCCTTCTAAGTCTAAAGAAACAGCATAATCACGATGTAAACCCGGATGATTGCCATGTTTAGAAATAATTTCTTGCCATAAAGATTCTGGTACTGAGGAACTAGGTACTTGGGGAGAGTGAGCACCCCAACCACCGATTTGTAGCCCGTTAATATCATCTCTAATTCTCAATTGTGGCACATCAAAAGTGGCGATGCGATAATCTTTTAAATGAGCGAAAAAGGGAGAATATTCCTGAAAATCGTAAGCGGCACGAGTTTCAGTTTCGTAAGTGCCTTCCTTTAAACCCATCGCAGCCCAATATCCGGTGGTTTGAGGGGAACAACCTGTGGCTACGGTAGTCCAAGCCGTTTCGACATTAGAATCCCGAAAATTCTCTAAGTGTCCATAAACGCCCTCAGATTTGAGGCGAGATATATTGGGTAAATATCCTTTGGATATCCACTCTTCCAACAGTGGAGGTTGAGCGGCATCAAGACCTATAAGGATCAGGGGATGGTTAGATTTACTAGACATTTTTTTTTAAAATTTTAATTTTGGCTGAATATTGTGGGTTCATTGGTACTCATGATAGCTGAATTTTTCATGACCGACATAACAACTTAAAGATCATTGTTTTGTATTTCCTCAATCATCATTTTAATTTTTTTGGTCGTGAAACAAAAATCTGTGGGATGAGAGTATGATAGAAAAGTAGCATTCTGATTTTTTCTATGAAATGTCTTCTGTGCGGTCACCATAAAGCTCACAAACATGGAAAAACTGAGAAAGGACACTAGCATTATAAATGTCCTCAATGTGGTAAAACTTTCCCTGAACATTTTGACACTCTTTACTATAACCGCCATCTAAGTCCGACTGAAGTTCACACTATTCTCCAATCTCACGCCGAAGGAAGTAGCCTGAGAGGAGTGAGTCGAATCAGTGGCAAAGCTAGCTTACGGCACAGTGGTTTCTCTCATCAGAGATGCCAGCCAAAAAGCCCAAATGGTACATAATGCTGAAGTTCAACAAGTAGAGACAGAAGAAGTTAGTGCTGATGAAATAGGGAAAGACAGACACGAAGAACTGGAACACTGATGGCTGGGGAGGTTATCAAAGAGTGCTTCCTTTTGAGATAAACCACCCTATCCCACAGTTGTTTGATGCAGGACCATAAATTTCTTCCTTATTGTCTCTTCCTCCTCTGTCCTTGTGAATAAATTTAGGTTCCTAACAGCTTATGAGTAGTAATAAACAAAATAAATTTTTAATTATTGGCTATGGAAATACTTTACGAAGTGATGATGGAGTTGGGCAAATTGTAGTGGAAAAAATAAAAACATGGACTTCACCTCGAGTAAAATGTATTTCTCAACATCAATTAACTCCTGAGTTGGTAGAAAAAATAGCAATATTTCCAAATATTATTTTTATTGATGCTTGTATGAATAATGATGATGAAGTAAGAGCTATTTTATTACCGCGATTTAAAATTAATAACAAAAATGAATATGATGGACATTATTGTATCCCAGAATATTTGCTATACTTAACTCAATTAATTTACCATAAATCTCCTAAAAGTTGGCTAATTACCATTCCTGTTAATAATCTTGATTTAGGAGAAAAATTATCGGAATTAGCAAAAAAAGGCATTCCCATAACTTTAAAAATTGTTAAACAAATTATCAATAAAATAGAATAGTTGTTTATAAAAAAATGCACGAAATCGGAATAATGGAGCAAACTTTGAATATTGCGATTGATTATGCTATCCGAGAAAATGCCACAGAAATTAAAGAGATGACTATTTGTATCGGTAAAATGTCCGGAGTTGTACCTGAGGCGTTAAAATTTGCTTTTGATGTGATCATAAAAGGTACAATTGCAGAAAATTCTGCTCTCAAAATAAAATCCCTACCCATTATTTGTTATTGTGATCATTGTCAGCAAAAATTTCAGCCTGATGAATGGTTTTTCCAATGTCCTAATTGTCATCAATTTACTAATAACATTGTTCAAGGTAAAGAAATTAAATTAATATCTCTTGAAGTTTGTTAAAACATTTATACATTGTTCTCTTGGATTTCTTCCGATAATTAACTTAAAAGTTTATTATAAATTAATTAAGATAAAAACTATGTGTACTAATTGCGGTTGTAGCGTTACTCCTCAAAATATTCAAATTAATAATAGTAAGTCTCATCAACATCATAATCATGACCACAATCACAACTCTAAAACTATTAATATTCATCAGGCTATATTAGCAAAAAATGATCATTTAGCCCACCATAACCGGGAATTATTTCAAGCAGAAAACATTTATGTATTTAATGTATTATCTTCTCCGGGTTCAGGAAAAACTACTTTTATTGAAAAAACATTAACCGATCTGTATGGTACCTATGAAAGTGCTGTTATAGTTGGGGATTTAGCCACAGATAATGATGCCCAAAGATTAAGAAGAAGTAAAGCGGAAGTTATGCAAATAACCACCGGAGATGTTTGTCATTTGGAAGCAGAAATGATTAATGATTCTCTTAAACAAATTGATTTAAAAAATTTTCAGTTATTGATAATTGAAAATGTTGGCAATTTAGTTTGTCCTGCCGCTTATGATTTAGGAGAAAATGAAAGGATAGTTATATTATCGGTGACGGAAGGAGAAGATAAACCATTAAAATATCCCACTATTTTTAAAACGGCTGATGTGGTAATTATTAACAAAATAGATATTGCTAATGCCGTAGGTTTTAATGAAGATTTAGCTTTGGACAATATCAAAAAAATTGCACCCCAAGCTCAAATTTTTAAGGTTTCTTCCCGTAGTGGAGAAGGTATGAATAATTGGTACAGTTATCTCGAGCAGAAATTAGCAATTAATAATAAACTTACGGAAGAATTAAAAAATATCGCTCATCCCAGAAAAGACAATTGGCAAGATCATTTTTGAATGATAAAACTCAAATTTTTTTACTACTAATGAGGAATTTAAAAATAACGATAGTGCTTTTTATAGAAATTTTAGAAAAGAGGGTGTATAATTACTAATTTTAAATTTACGTATATTTACCGAAGAGTTTTTAAAAATTTGGGTAATCTTCAAATAAGTCAATATCCAAGTCTCAAAATTTTTAGCAATAAAATTTAGTCATGAATAATGATCGTAAAAATTCTAGCAAAAAAATCTCTATCTTAGGTATTAGTAGTGGTTTATTAATTTTATTAATTGGGTTTTTATTAAAATATAATTATGTTAAAATTGCCGGGATCATAACAGTTTTAGGAGTGGTATTTTATGGACAAACATTAAATAAAAGTAAAAATGAAGATGAATTAGAAAAAATATCCGAACTTTTTCCAGAGTTGGAATCAAAAAATAATATAAACATCGAACCCATCGCAGAAAATGCAATAAATATTGAGCTAATAGAGAAAAATAATAACTTCGAAAACAATCATTCTAATTCAAAAAATGATGAACAAAAGAATAAAACTTTGGATTTTATCAAGTGTGATTCAAAGATTTTTGACACCGAAATTGACAGTAAATTCTCTCAAGATTTTTCTATAAGAAATGAAATATTGACATTCTTGGTTCTTCTACAGTAGCTATGATACATTTTTAAGATACAGACCAATTTAATAAGATTCTTCGCCTAAAATTATCAAAATTTGTCATGCCATAAGCTCTTCTCTTAATCAGCTTAATTTTTTGGTTAATTCCTTCTACTATACCTTGACTTGTTCTGTTGTCAAAATAGCCTAATATTTCATCTAGCCATCTTCTTATTGTTTGATAACTTTTGGGAAAATATTTCTGTGCTGATTTCATCCATTCCGCTATTTTATCTAATGCTTCTTCTGCTGTTATTTCACTTTCAAATATATCCCTCCGTGCCTCTTTTTCTACTTCATTGAGCTTTTCTTTCTTTTTTAATAACGGGTATTTACTATTTTTCAATCCCTCTATTTTTTCCTCCCTTTCTACTTCATTTTTGATTTCTGAAGCTGCCCTTTTTTGCTTTTTTCGCATCAGATCTAATTCTTCATTTATTTGTTTCATTACATGAAATCTATCTGCTACTACGTTTGCATTTGGCATTAACTCCAATGCCAAAGTTTTATATCCTATCCACAAATCTATACTGACTTCTTCAATTTGATTTAACACCTCACAACCTAGACTTATCAAATATTTTCCCATTGTCTCTTTACTCCTGTTTTCTAAAATTGCTATCGGTTTTTTTTGTCTAAATCCACTAACACTGCGGCGTAATTCTTTCCTCCTTTTAACTGAGTTATTTCATCAATTCCTAATCTTTTTAAATCCTTTGGTTTTTCTTCTAATAAATCCTCTGATTTTTCTTTTAATAAGGTTTCTATTTCTCTGGGAGTCATTCCATTTCTTTTTGCCGTGTTGAGAATATCACTTTCTAGCACTTCTTTCACTACTTTTTCTGCTAATCTAATTGTATAAGTTCTTCTTTTTTTGACAAAATTTAGCTCTTCACTAAAAATGAGATGGCAATTAGAGCATCGAAATTGACGACGGTTAATATTTAAAAACACATCATAACCACTCAAAGGTATATCTCTAATTCGATAATAATGAACTTGGTGTATTTTATTAGTAATAGTATGACAATAAGGGCAAGTTGACTCTGATGTTTGATTCGATAATGTAATTAAAATTTCGTTGTCAGTAATAAAATGGTAATCAGTCGCTTTGACCACCTCAAAGTTTTTGCACTTAATTTGTCATACTCACTGTAGAAGAGCCGAAATAAAATGTTTTTTGGACTTATTGATTAGCTTAAGCTAACTTTTCACGGGATATTTCTTGAGGTCATGAGACAAGGGAGTGTGGGAGGTATGGGAGGTGTGAGTCAATACTACTCGGTTAAGCTGAAAAACTTGATCAAATGAGAAGTGTGGGGAGTGTGGCTCACAGGTGTCGGTTTTTGTAAAAAACATTCTGATGAGGGTGAAGACTTGCGGGGACAAGGGTGGAAAGTGGACAAGGAAGAGGGGAATCGTTTAAGAAACATTTTGTTACAAATAATACATAAATAGCTGAAAAGACCCTTTTTCGTTTGTACTATCTTCCTTGTTCGACCGTGAGATACTGACATGAGACGGCAAACTTTAACCAAACTTGAGTTTCTTGCCGCTTCTGCCTCACAATCATTCAGTTTAGCTACAAAAGCTGCTTTATATCGGCGTTTTCTCCAATCTTCTGCTAGTAGTCCGTCAACTTTGAATTGAGGGATAGAGTTTCTTGAGTTTAATACGAGCATCAGCAGTAGTAAATCTCCAGTCAACTGAATTTGACTTTTCATTTCGTTTCTCTTCCCACGCTGCAATTTCTTGCTTTAAACTATCCATGTCTGGGATACGACGCTCGAGACATTGACGATTCAAAACGCTCAACTCAATTTCTGCCATATTTAACCAGCTGCCATGTTTGGGAGTGTAATGAAATTCGAGTTTATCTAAAATTCTTTTCGCCTCTTTCGGTTCAAAGGCTTTATACAATGAGGCTTTTGCATGAGTATTTAAGTTGTCTTGAATTACTCTAATTTTTTCGGCATCAGGATAACGTTCATCGACTAAATATTTCATAAGAGCGTGACTGAATTTGACTTTTCATTTCGTTTCTCTTCCCACGCTGCAATTTCTTGCTTTAAACTATCCATGTCTGGGATACGACGCTCGAGACATTGACGATTCAAAACGCTCAACTCAATTTCTGCCATATTTAACCAGCTGCCATGTTTGGGAGTGTAATGAAATTCGAGTTTATCTAAAATTCTTTTCGCCTCTTTCGGTTCAAAGGCTTTATACAATGAGGCTTTTGCATGAGTATTTAAGTTGTCTTGAATTACTCTAATTTTTTCGGCATCAGGATAACGTTCATCGACTAAATATTTCATAAGAGCGTGCATAATCGATGCTGTTCTTTGTTGTGTCACTTCTACATGTCGCCAACCTTGTAATGGCTCAAAAAACATAAACAGATTGGCAACACCATTACGTTCATATTGTATAGTCATAACGTTCTTTTTTTCCTGGCTCTGCTTCGATTTTTTTCTTGACCTCTTTGACTAACTGTTTACAACTTTCATCAAAACAAACCCATAGATTTTGAGAATCATACTCTCTGTGATAAATATCCAAGACATCTTCCATGGAACAGACAAATTCAGCATTAGACTTTGGCGGAATCACCCATGATTCATTCAGCCATGGTTTCAATTCGTTTTTTTTAATGTTTTTCCAATAGTTTCTCTCGATACTTTTTCCACATATTGAAGTTCGACCATTTTATCTGCCAGCATTTGAAGTGTCCATTTTGCTTGTCCCATTGAGGTTTCACTACAAGCAATTGCAATTAGATAAGCTTCTTTTTCACCATCGATAATTTTGCTTCGACGATTCTCTTGCTCTCTTCTAGTTAAAGCCGATTCAATCCCTGATTCGACAAATCTTTGCCGCACTCTCTCAATTGTTGCTTGACTAACATTTAAGGCTTCACTGATTTTTAGATCTGTCCAACCGCCTTCTGGTTGATTGACATCCGCTAACAATAGTATTCTGGCATGGTTCATTTTGTAAGCTGCTATTTTTCCTTTCTTGGTTAGCTGCTCGAGTTCAGCTCTTTCGGACTTTGTTAGATCTACGATTACTATATGCAACTAACCGGATTTGATATTACTAAGAGTGGTGCGCTTCCTGGGATCGCACTGACAAGGAAAGTATAAGGATTTGGAGATTTTTGTAGGCGATCAGCTGAAGGCACGGCTTCGCCGACCTCTTCGAGATCGCCACATTTTAAAACCTAATCACTATTTTTCTGGAAAACTTTGTGAAATAAAGCTTTTAGCCTGATGGTAGTTTTTCTTGTTTAAAATTAAGCGAACAATAAGTAAGTAATTTTATTTAAATAATTCTAGTTAAGTGTTTACCCCGTCAAAAGAGGGTGTTTTCTTGGAAATATAGGGTTTAATGCAGAAGTATTTATGTACTTTCTCTACGTTTAAAGTATAAAATACTTCTAATTATAAAGTTTCTGTAAAGTCCTTATATAAAGGGTTCGTGAAGTTTTGGTATTTTTAAAGATTCTGTAAAATACCGGGAAAAACTAGTCATTTTCAAAAAAAAACTTCTAAGCTGAAAGAAATACCAATTACTTAGGTAGAACTAAACAAGTTTTTATTTTTGCTAGTGCCATGGAATAGCCCGTAGTGGTGGGCTTATCTCCTACTGGTAAAAATGTCTAAGCCCCTTGACGACTTATGTACCAGTACGGGTCTCAGTTACGGGGACTCAAGTTGAAATTTATTAACGATCGGCAAGCATCTAAATGAAATGAACATAAATACTACTGAGTCAGGACTATTACCATTCGAGTTGTGGGAAAATTTGCAACAAATTCGGCGAATCTCCCAAGATTTTTTGCAAGCCTTTATCCAAAATAATGACTCTGGTGCCGCTAGTCTTTTAGAACCAGCATTTGGGACAGAGGTAAATACCGGAGCATTACAACAATTGCTACTTCAGTTTGGCCAAGGCAACTTTACTAGCTTACCGGAGATTGAAATCCGAACTTCCGAAGAGTTATCTGGTGCAAGGGGGGCTTATATATCTGAACTGGATCGGCTTTTTTTGTCACGAGACTTTCTGGAAACTGCCCCAAGGGAACAGGTTGTGGCAGTATATTTGGAAGAGATAGGTCATGCCATTGATGCTCGCATTAATCACACAGACAGTGCGGGTGATGAAGGTGCTATCTTCTCAGCGATTGTGCGGGGAGTTGAGCTAAGTCAGACCCAGTTGCAAGCTTTACACCAAGAAAATGATGCCATTCAATTAGTCATTGAGGGGCAAACTTTTGCCGCAGAAGCAGATATGGATCCCCATCCAGATGATCCGGGCAAAGCCGCAGAACATCAGGCCTTGATGAATTTAAGCCCGATGAACACGGCAACTCATGTTGCCATCGCTAGTGGAAACTGGTTTGATTCAAGCACTTGGGCGAGTGGCCAGGTTCCAACAACAGGTGCAATCGTTCATATTCCTGAGAATATCAACGTCACCTATGAAGGGTCCTCCAACACACCCCTTTTTATCGTACGAGTAGATGGTAACTTAACTTTTACTGCTACAAACGGTGCAAATACTAAGATCGTTGTCGACACATTATTTACCACCCCCACCAGCTATCTTGGAATTGACGCTGATGCTGCCACTGATGGCAAGGTTGACATCGAAATCCGTCCCTTTGATATTCAAGCCCATAAAGCAGGGGGGGCCTCAGGGTGGAGTGCGGCTGCGATCGCCTATTACAGCGACAGTGCAACTGTCACAGACACAGGAGCGGGAACCCGCTCTTCGGCAAATTATACGACGGTTAGCGATGGTGCGGGTGTCCTTGGCAGATATAACTGGGATCCTCAACAGCTATCTATCGGTGTCATAACTCACGGTGCCGCTCGTATAAATGGCCAGCAAAAACTTTCGAAATCAGCCATTGCCACCACTGCAATGGCCGGGGATAGCAGTATTGAGCTAGACGAAGTCCCCGCAGGTTGGAAAATAGGTGACCAGATCGTGATAACGGGGACACGCTACGTGGCTCGTGAGGCTGGAACAGGAGAATCACGAGGTACCCAGGACGAAATTCGTACAGTTACTCAAATCAGCGGCAAGACAGTTACCTTCGACCGTGCCCTTGACTTCAACCACGATACACCTCGCTCCGATCTGAAGGCCTATGCGGCAAACCTGACTCGCAATATTGAGTTCCACAGTGCCACGGATCTCTCCATTGAAGGCGTGCTCGAAGCTGACGATGTCGGTGATATTGCCTCCAGTATGGGGCATGTCATGTTCATGCACAACGAGGATGTACAAGTACGCTATGCTTCCTTTGATGATTTGGGACGCACTAACAAGAATGACGTTTTGGATGACTTCCAACGCAAAGGATTCGATGGTCTAGATGCAGAACGAATCAGACAAAATGACCAATGGGTCAAAACACCGACTAACCAAATTACGAATATGCGGGGTCGATATGCTGTACACCTTCATCGTGCCGGTGCTTCAGAAATGGATAGCACTGCCCTCATAGAAGGCTCTGTGGTCACAGGTGGCCCTGGCTGGGGTTTCGTTAGCCACGATAGTCGGGCTGATTTTTCTGACAATGTCACTTACGGTGTCCTAGGTGCTGGCTTCATGGCTGAAACTGGAAACGAAACCGGCACTTGGAGCGGTAACATGGCCATAAATACCTACGGAGCTGATTATAACGACGCCACCTTCGACCCTAACAGAGATTATCGTTATACGAATAATAGCACCGACTTAACCATGATCTTGGAAAAACGTGGGTCATGGAAAAACCACGATATGGCGCATTTTGGCAATGGCTTTTGGTTTCAAGGTAAGCTCATTGATGCTATTGATAATATTTCGGTCAACTCTGGTTTAGACGGTTACTTTTTTATGTTCCGTGCTCCAGATCAAATCAATGTTGATCCAGAAGTTTTGGAAGAGCCGTTATCTGTCCATAGCCCCAATGGGATCCACCCCTTTGCACCAGGACTTAATGTTTTTGTCGGCAACCAGTCCATCGCTGATACTCGCGGCCTGGAAATGATTGGTATTGGCGGCGGACGAACTAATGATGAGCGTAGCGTCATTAGTGATTTTACGGCTTGGGAAGTAGGTGATGTTGGCTTAGGTAGCCAATACTACCCAGGTTTTACCGTTAAAGACTCAACCTTTATTGCCTCAACAAATCCCAGTGCAAAAACTGATGATGGTATCTTGTGGCGTCAGGTTCAAGTTGATACAGTGTTGGCAAATTTAGAAGTCATAGGATTTGACCAACAATATGACCTACGGAAGAAATGGTCTACTGGGACCGTTAGGCAACAAGGCTTCAAAGATCCATACGTTGTTATTAGCGAAGCATTGGCTAATGGCGAAGAAAATCCTCTGCCCTATGCTCATGCCCATTTCCTGATTGATCCTGGTTTCACTGCTTCTCAAGCAGCACTGCCTCAATTCATGGGCACAACCTATGATCCGCTCTACGACCAAATTTTAACTAGTAGCGATTTGCAAATTGGGCGCTTTGATATCGAATTTGATGACAGCTCATTAAAAATTGATCTTGACAATAAGAACATCAAGTATGGCACTCTTCCAGAGGATCCGGTTCGTCCAACCTTGCAAGAAGGGCATGTCCTCCTGCTCAAAGGAACTAAGACTGATAGTATCGGCACAATTCCTATCAATTATCACAACAATGTTTTAGTTTGGATGGAAGATGCTGTTCAGCATCGCCTGGAAACTGTCGGTTATCATCTCATGCCCAGCGGCTCTCTTGGCGTAATTTTAGAAGAGCTATTTTCTGATCGTTTTACGGCCGCTAAGCACATCGTTAAATTCGTAGCAGAGCTAGATTCTCGCTGGGATTTAGCTAAAGGTATCAATCTAGGTATTTTTAATCCTGCTAACTATCCTGATGTTTATGTTCCTCAGTTTCTGCTTGATCTGCCTACCGACCTATTCCCCAACGCAGTTAACGATACTATCACGGTGAATGCCAACAGCAGTAACAATGTAGTAGAGATGCTAGCCAATGACAGTAGTTTTGGCAATGGTCTAGCCTCCTTTACCCTAAATACCACCAGTACCAATGGCAGCATCACCGTGGATGACCGGGGTACGGCTGAGAAAACTGATGACCGAGTTCTCTATACTCCCCCCGCCAATTTCACTGGCACCGATATCTTCAACTACACCATTACGGATACCGACGGAGATAGTGATTCTGCTCAGGTGAGCGTGATCGTTAAGACTCCTACGGCGGGGGATGCGATCGCTCGCATTGAAGTTGGCGGTGGCGGCTTTACTGATATTGATGGTAATGTCTGGTCTGCTGACTATGGCTTCCAAGGAGGAAGTATCAGCTACCTTGCAGGACCCATTGCTGGTACTAATAACGATGAGATTTATTACGGCAAGCGTTATGGGAACAACTTCTCTTACGACATTCCCTTAGCCGATGGCAACTATGATGTAGTCATTCATATGACGGAGCCGAGAGATGATGCCACAGTCGGCAGCCGTGTCTTTGATGTGTCCGCTGAGGGTGCTTTGGGGTTGGATAATTTTGACATGTATGTGGCTCTAGGTGCCAATGCGGCTCCAAGAACAGCGGTGACGGGAGTAATCACGGATGTTTCTGTGGTCGATGGCAACCTCGACTTGGATTTTGCCACCGTTGCCGGTCGTCCTGCTAACATCGCCGGCATTGAGATTTTCTTGGCTGATGGAACCGGAACCCCTTCTGATCTCTTCCCTGAGGCTACTGCTGACACCACCACGGTAAATGCTAATAGTACTAACAATATAGTAGATGTGCTAACCAATGACAGCAGTTTTGGCGATGGTCTAGCTTCCTTAACGCTAAATACTACTACTAGTGCCAATGGCGGCACCATCACGGTGGATGACCAGGGCAACGCTAACCCCACTGATGACCGAGTTCTCTATACTCCTCCTGCTAACTTCGATGGTACTGATACCTTCAACTACACCATTACCGATACCGACGGAGATACTGCTTCTGCCCAGGTGAGCGTCACAGTCAATCCGGCTGCCCCCACTGGGGATAGTTTAATTCGCATTGACGTTGGTGGTAACGGCTTTACCGACATTTATGGCAATGTCTGGTCTGCTGACTATGGCTTCCAAGGAGGAAGTACCAGCTACCGTGCACAACCCATTGCGGGGACTGATAATGATCAGCTCTTTAACGGCAAACGTTATGGGGACAATTTTGGCTACAACATTACCCTGGCTAATGGTAATTACAATGTATTTATCTATATGGCAGAGCCGAGAGATGATGCCACAGTTGGTAGCCGTGTCTTTGATGTGTCCGCTGAGGGTGCTTTGGGGTTGGATAATTTTGACATGTATGTGGCACTGGGTACCAATGCGGCTCCAAGAACAGCGGTGACGGGAGTAATCACGGATGTTTCTGTAGTCGATGGCAACCTCGACTTGGATTTTGCCACCGTTGCCGGTCGTCCTCCCCACATCTCTGGGATTGAGATTTTTGCCTTTTCCGTCTGATTTGGGCGAAGGTGAGACTTGGAAGAGGGGGAAGATGGGGAAGAAAAATCCCATACTTCCCACAGTGCCCCTGACAAGGGTAGGTTTTTTACATTTGGGTTGAGACAAGACAAGGAAGGAACGAAGGACAGCAGACAAGGGAGATAGTACAAACGAAAAAGGGTCTTTTCAGCTATTTATGTATTATTTGTAACAAAGTGTTCCTTAAACGATTCCCCTCTTCCTTGTCCACTTTCCACCCTTGTCCTCGCAAGTCTTCACCCTCATCAGAATGTTTTTGTAAAAAACCGACACCTGTGAGCCACACTCCCCACACTTCTCATCTCATAAAGTTTGACCGCTATCCCTCGCAGTATTGTGAGGCATTGCCCTTAGCTTGGCCCCAATGTTCAGGATTAAGAAAGTAAAATGTCCATCTCCCAAATTTATCAATAATTATTAATTAAGAGGATTGATTTCATATGATTAGAATTGACGTTGGCGGTAACGGCTTTACCGATATTTATGGCAATGTTTGGTCTGCTGACTATGGCTTCCAGGGTGGTTCAACCCATTATAAAGCTTTGGAGATTGCCGGTACTGATAACGATCAGCTATTTTACGGCAAGCGTTATGGAGATGATTTTTCCTACAACATTGCCCTGGATAATGGTACTTATGATGTGGTTCTCTACATGATGGAACCCAACAAAAATGCCCGGATAGGTAGCCGTGTTTTTGATGTATCTGCAGAGGGAACAGTACGGCTAGACGACTTCGACATGTTCCTAGCATTGGGATCTGGGGCGGCACCCCTTACAGCACTGACAGCAACCATTGCCAATGTTTCTGTGATTGATGGCATTTTGAATTTAGACTTCTCCACGGTAACTGGTACCCCTCCCAACATTGCCGGAATTGAAATTCTCCCATCTAGCGGTACCCCCGTTGATTTACTACCTAGTGCGATGGCAGATAGTAGGACAGTCAATGAAAATAGCAGCAGTAATACTATTGACGTCCTAGCTAACGATACCAGCTTTGGCAATGGATTAGCCTCCTTAACCGCAGATGCTACCAGTGCTAACGGTGGTACTGTCATCGTAGATAATAACCAAATTCTCTACACCCCCGCCACAGATTTCGATGGTACTGATACCTTTAACTACACCATTACCGATATTGATGGTGATAGTTCTTCCGCCATGGTAACCGTCACCGTTAACTCAATTAGCCCGGTGGATTTGTTCCCCTCCGCCGTGGCAGATAGTAGGACAGTCAATGAAAATAGCAGCAGTAATACTATTGATGTCCTAGCTAATGATACCAGCTTTGGCAATGGATTAGCCTCCTTAACCGCAGATGCTACCAGTGCTAACGGCGGTACTGTCACCGTAGATAATAACCAAATTCTCTACACCCCCGCCACAGATTTCGATGGTACTGATACCTTTAACTACACCATTACCGATATTGATGGTGATAGTTCTTCCGCCATGGTAACCGTCACCGTTAACTCAATTACCCCGGTGGATTTGTTCCCCTCCGCCGTGGCAGATAGTAGGACAGTCAATGAAAATAGCAGCAGTAATACTATTGATGTCCTAGCTAATGATACCAGCTTTGGCAATGGATTAGCCTCCTTAACCGCAGATGCTACCAGTGCTAACGGCGGTACTGTCACCGTAGATAATAACCAAATTCTCTACACCCCCGCCACAGATTTCGATGGTACTGATACCTTTAACTACACCATTACCGATATTGATGGTGATAGTTCTTCCGCCATGGTAACCGTAAATGTTTTAGCTGTTAACATTAATCCCCCAACGGTCACCAAAGTTACTGCCTCCGATGGGAGTGCTAATGATTGGTTTGGCAGTTCTGTCTATATAGAGGGAAACACCGCGATTATCGGTTCTTTTCGAGATGGAGCTGGGTCTGCCTATATTTTTTCACAAGGGGCTGATGGTAGTTGGGTAGAAACAGCTAAACTTAAGGCTGGGAGAGATGACTTTGGTCGTAATGTTGCTCTTGATGGTAATACCGCGATCATCGGTGCCCCTGGTTATAACTCAGGTTCCGCCTATATCTTTACTCGGCAAGCAGACAATAGCTGGGTACAAAAAGCAATGTTGACCCCTGCTGATGGGGCAAAAGGGGACGAATTTGGTAACTCTGTCTCCATTGATGGCGATACCGCACTGATTGGAGCTTTTGGGGATGATAATGGGGGTAAAGTAGATACTGGTTCTGCCTACATCTTCACCCGTCAAGGGGATGGCAGTTGGACAGAAACCGCCAAGCTGGTCGGCTCTGGTGCTGCTAGCCGTGATTTCATGGGTCGCCGTTCTATTAGCATTAATGAGGATACTGCTGTGGTGGGGGCCTACGGCAATGGTACTGGTTCTGTTTACATTTTCACCCGCCAAGAGGATGGTAATTGGTTAGAGACAGCTAAACTTACCCCAGCAGATGGGGCCGACGGGGACGAATTTGGTCGTAATGTTTCCATTGATGGTAATATTCTTGTTGTGGGAGCTAAACATAATGACGAAACCGGTGAAGATAGTGGTGCGGCTTACATCTTTAATCGTCAGGGGGATGGAAGTTGGACACAAACAGCTAAACTCACCGCAGCAGACGCAACAGCAGGCGATCGCTTTGGTTATTCCCTTTTTCTCAAAGGCAATACCCTAGCTATTGGTGCTTACAATGACGATGATGGTGGCATTGACAGTGGTTCTGCCTACATCTTCCATCAACAAGATGACAATAGCTGGATACAGACCAAAAAAATCACGGCCCCTGATGCCGCTGAGCTTGATTGGTTTGGCTATTCAATTTCCACTGACGGCAGTAATCTTGTCGTTGGAGCCTTCCGTGATGATGACAATGGTGACAATAGCGGTTCTGCTTATATCTACTCCCTAGACTCCAACGGGGCGGAGAATCTGGCTCCCAATGGATTTGCAGAGAACATATCCGCGGATGAAAATAGTTTAAATAACGCAGTAGATGTACTAATGAATCCTGCACCAGCAACCGGGGATTCCCTCATTCGGATTAATGTTGGCGGCGATAGTTTTACCGACATCTACGGTAACCAGTGGTCTGCAGATTATGGATTCCAAGGTGGCAGCACTCATTACGCTGTTCAGGAGATTGGCAATACAGATAATGATGAGCTCTTCTACGCTAAGCGTTATGGCACAAATATTTCCTACGACATTCCCCTAGCCAATGGCAACTATGATGTGGTTCTCCACATGATGGAACCCAACAAAAATGCCACCGTTGGTAGCCATGTTTTTGATGTGGTTGCTGAGGATCAGCTACGGTTAGATGACTTCCACATGTCTGTGGCGTTGGGTGCTGGTGCGGCACCTGGAACGGCGGTAACAGCTACATTAAAAGGTGTTACTGTGACTGACGGAGCACTGGACCTTGACTTGACAACGGTGACAGGTCTTCCTGTTAATTTTGCTGGTATTGAGGCGTTCTTGACCGGGACTTACACGGAATAGCAAGGTTTTTTGTTCTTCTTGACATCAATCATCAACGAGAAAGAAAGTTATAATTGAAAGAATTTCAAAGTCTATAGTGATTGATAAGGACAAATAAGTATTATGAGTGAATTCTTGAGTATTATAGAGAATAACTTACTCATCGGTACAGACCAAGAAGTTCTACCTTCCCTAAACCAGGCCCTATTGCAAGCACAAGAACAGTTAACTTTGTTTGCTTCTGATATAGAATTTGTCACCAAAATGAAATTGGCATTTGGTGAAAATATTGATGTAAGTGAGGTTCGGAATGACTGGTTAACTGAGAATTTTAGTGTTTTTGCTAATATCAGGATAATCTCTGGTGCTGATCTCCAAGGTTCCCTCGGAGCCTACGCACAGGAGACAGACACAATTTATCTATCATCCGAATTTTTGGTAGCAAATGCTAACAATGTGGAAACAATTACAGGACTTCTTCTGGAGGAAGCTGGTCACCGAGTCGATGCTTGGCTTAATGGTTCAGACACTTTTGGTGATGAGGGTGAGATTTTCTCCGCACTGGCACGTGGTGAATCCTTCAGTGAAGCTGAATGGCAAAGGGTCACAGTGGAAAATGATTCAGCCAATATTAACTTGGATGGTCAAAGCATTCAAATTGAACAGAATGTGGGTGAGGTGGGTACAACCTATTTTGTTTCCACCACTGGTGTAGATTCAGAAGATAGAGACGGCTTATCTTGGGAAACAGCTTGGAACTCCCTTGCCTATGCCAGTGAAAGGGTGCCTGAGGGTGTTAACACGATCCAGCTTGGGGCTGGAACCTTTGTGGCAACAGAGACAGCTCGCCCTAAAAGTGGTGTCACCATTGCTGGTATGGGTCGTCAAGGAGACAATAGGACTCAGATCATTGCCTCAACGGACTGGCAATTATCGGAGAACCCGCTTCAAGCAAGTGATGTTCGAAGTGAATATCTGATCGCCATTGACAATGCCAATAATATCATCATCCGCGATCTGGTGTTGAGTTCTGAGTCCCGGCACCAGATTACCGGAGCCGTTCATGTTAGTGGATCAGAAGATATATCTATTCACGACCTAACAGTCAGAGACTTTCGTTGGGCGGGTTTGCATCTTCAGTTATCGAGTGGGCTAGATATTTACAATAACTCCATAGAAAACGCCAGTTATGAGAATTTTGGCTACAATAACGGCCTTATTACCACCCGTTGGATTGAACACTCTGAAATTCACCACAATAATATTGTTAAGACAAAAGGAGCTGGTTTTGGCTATAAAGGCGGCGGTCACGAGAATGTGCGAATTCATCATAACATCTTCAACCTTCCTTTTGGATTCGCTATTGAATCAGCCCATGAGAACGAGTATGGTGTCGAAATTGACCACAACTTTATCAATCAAACCATCTCAATTCCTAAGGTTGGACAGGGAGCAGATCCCAGTAAAAGAGGTTATGACTACTCATTCTGGATTCATGATAATCTCTTAACAGATAGCCACACTATTGAGGGGCCAAGAAACCATCTGCGATTCAGCCATAACTATGTTCACATTGACGAAACGGGGGGAAATGTCTACACTCAGCATGGGGGAATTAACAACGGACCTGTTTGGCTCCACCATAATGTCATTGAGAATGTCGATAGGGGTCTGGTTTGGATCGGCCGGGGACTTGCTGAAGAGATTTCTGTTTATAATAATACGGTGACTTTGGCCGATACTGGTAGCCGACCAGGAGCCATCTTGAGTGCCCCTAACCGGGATAGTCTCAATAATTGGGTTGCTCGAAATAATATCTTTATTGCCCCACAGAGCCAACCTAGAAATTTATTTTGGACTAGTATGGGTGATAAGATTACGGCGACAGATAATATTGTTGTTAACGTAACTAACGTACCGGGGGGAAATTATCTTGATGTAGAACCTGGATTCAGGGGAAATGGCGATCGCCCCTGGCCATTTTACGCACCAGCAACGGCGGATAGTCTGATGGTTGATCGCGGTGCAGAAGTCGGCTTACCATTCCTAGGAGAAGCTCCAGACATTGGAGCCTATGAACTGGGGGCAGAACGTCCTTTCCCCATTAGCGTTGCTGTACTAAACCTCAAAACTTTGGTTAATGGAGTCGAGACGAATAATCGGGATGCCGCTGTTCAAGTGAGACCTGGAGAAATAGTAATCTGGACCTATGAGGTTACCAATAATGGTACTACAAACTTCAATACAAATGATGTGACTGTCACCGACTATGGCTCGGGAAATCCCGACTTGGATGTCACCAGCGACGTTGGTGGTGATGGTCTATTATCCCCCAGAGAAACCTGGAGCTATCAAACAAACACCCCCGTGGAAAATTTGATTACCTCGTCAGATTTTGAGCTCTTCTATCAAGATTCCCAGCTCTTTTATAAAAATGTCGGTACTATTATTGCCCCGGGCAGCCTGGATAATACTGTCGGTACCTTGGCTCCTTCGGAGATAACTGCCTCAGATGGTGGGTTAATAACCCTTAATAGTGTCCATCCCCCGATTCGCATTGACGTTGGTGGTAACGGCTTTACGGGAGTCAACGGCGATGTGTGGGCGGCGGATTATGGTTTTCAGGGTGGTGAAACTTATTACCGAGTTCAAGAAATTGCTAATACAAACAACGATGAAATCTTTTATGGGAGGCGCTATGGGGACAATATCTCCTATGATATTGACTTGAGCAATGGCATCTACAACGTAGTTCTACACATGATGGAGCCAAATGTCGGTGCCATCGTTGGTAGTCGTGTTTTCGATGTCTATGCTGAAAATGAGCTGCGACTGGATGACTTTGATATGTATGTGGCCCTAAATACTCAAGCGGCTCCGAAAACAGCAGTAACCACTATTATTTCCAATGTAGCAGTCGTTGATGGTGTTCTTGACCTTGACTTCTCTAAAGTTGCAGGCCGCCCTGTCAACTTTGCAGGCATTGAAATTTTCTCGGTTGATTCAATGCCGACGGCAATTTCAGACAGTGTTACGGTTATTGACAATAGTAACAGTAATCAGATTGATGTACTGGCTAACGACACTAGCTTTGGTGATGGTTTAGCATTGTTGAGTGCAAATACCACCAGCAATAATGGTGGTAATATCACCATTGATGACCGGGACACAACCGATCCCACTGATGATGTTATTCGCTACACTCCTGCCCAGGATTTTAGTGGTACAGACACCTTCTCCTACACCCTCACCGACATCAATGGTGACACAGATACATCTGAAGTGGAAGTGATGGTGAGTTCGGCTCCTCTAGGGGATAGCACAATTCGCATTGATGTTGGTGGGAACGGCTTTACGGATATTTATGGCAATGTCTGGTCTGCTGACTATGGCTTCCAGGGTGGCACAACCCATTATCAAGTTCAAGGGATTGCCAACACAGATAATGATGAGCTCTTCTACGCTAAGCGTTATGGCACAAATATTTCCTACGACATTCCCTTAGTCAATGGCACCTATGATGTGGTTCTCCACATGATGGAACCAAGAAGCACGGCGGAAGTTGGTACCCGTGTTTTTGATGTGTTTGCTGAAAATGAGCTTAAACTAGACGATTTTGACATGTATGTGGCGTTAGGAGCTAATGCGGCACCTAAAACGGCGGTAACTGCTACATTAAATGGCGTTACTGTAACGGACGGGGCACTGGACCTTGACTTAACAACGGTAGCAGGTCTTCCTGTTAACTTTGCTGGCATTGAGGCGTTCTTGACGAATACTTACACAGAATAGGAAGATTTTCTGTTCTTCGTTAAATATCACAAAATCTTTATATAAAGATTTTGTCAAGTTTGGGCATTTGTGAAGATTGTATTAAATACCAAAAAAAACGAGTTTTTTTTCCAAAAAAAATCTACATTTAAGGAAGAATACTTAGAATGTAAAGATGGTTCAAATATTTTTGAGTACCAAAAACAAAAAAATAAATGGAGTATGATTTTACATGGCTATAATTTGTCATTCATATAATTTATTATTTATCATGGCACCGAGAACTGCGTGTACTGCTACAGGAAAAGTTTTACTGGAAGAGTTGAATGGTGAATGGTTGCCAGAGGAAACTATCAATGATGACATTCCTGAAAAGCGAATTCCACAGAAACATACTACTTTAGAAAAATTGCTTAGTGGTAATGTTTTGAGTCCCAGTAAGGCTGACTCCCTATTTAAATTTGTGACCGTGAGGAATCCCTTCGATAGTCTTGTTTCTTTATATATAAAGTTGAGGCAAACCTATCAACCCCTATTATCAGAACCCAACTCATGGGTTTATAAACTTCCGAACTATGTTAAGGATATGGAGTTTTGTACAAATCATTCCTTCGATGAATGGGTTATTCAAAAATATAAGCCCGGTTACAAGGAGCGTATTTTAGGTGGTGGCAGAAAAACAATTTATGGCAAGTATACAAAAGGAGTTGATGCTATTATGAAGTTTGAGAATCTTCAAAGTGATTTTCAAGCTATACAGGATCGTATTGGTATTAGTAAAAAGGTATCAATTCCGGTGTTTAATAAAACAGCTGAAAAGCAATTTTCCTATCGCCAGTACTATAGCGAAAAATCCAGAAAAATTGTCGAGTATGTCTTCCGTGAAGAGCTTACAAAATATGGCTATGAATTTTAATATTCATACTACAAGGATAAGAATTTAAAGGTTTATCTAAAAGTAATATTATGCCAACTCAACTAAAAAGTTCATTTGATCTCGTCGAGTCTTTTAATTTGGTACTTAGATCAGCAAAAGCTGATAAACACACCTACAAAAAAAAGGAGCGACCAATCTCGGCCAAGCGATTACTTTGTCTGTTGAAACCGAATCTTCGCAAGGCAATTTTTATCATCGGTGCACCCCGTTCTGGTACTACTTTTCTAGGTTCATGCTTATCAGTTTTACCAGAAGTTTCCTATCACTTTGAGCCGGTGGGGACAAAGTTTGCTGCCCGACACGTTTATGAAGGATTGTGGGATCTAGATAAAAGTAAACGCGTATATGAAACAATTTATTCTTGGCTATTAAGACAGCATTTAGATGGGGACTTACGGTTTGCCGAAAAAACACCACGCAATTGCTTTTTAGTCAACTTTTTATCTCAATCCTTTCCTGATTCCCAGTTTATTCATATTATTAGGGATGGCAGAGATGCTGCCTTGTCCTATAGCAAGAAGCCGTGGTTACAGGCGGCACAAGCTAAATCAGGCAAAGCTGAACCGGGTGGCTATCCTTACGGCCCCTATGCCCGCTTTTGGGTGGAGTCTGATTTAGTTGAAAAGTTTGAAACAACCAGTGATATTCATCGCTGTATCTGGGCATGGCGGCGTTTTACTGAAAGTGCCTTAGAAAGTACATCGGCATTGCCTGGGAATAGGTATTGTGAAGTGAAATATGAAGATTTAGTCAGTAATCCTGCCGGTGAAGCTGATCGCTTACTAGCTTTTTTGGAAATCGACAATGCCAATTCAGGCAACTTATTTCATCAAGCTGTAGCCAAGGTTAATCCAAATTCAGTGGGGAATTGGAAAAGAGAATTGTCCGATGGACAACTGCGGGAAATTGAGCTGGAAGCGGGGGATTTATTGGACAAATTAGGTTATCTTAGTCTAGGAGTTAAGCATGACAGTTTTGACAAATAATGCCATCTTCCTTGTAGGTTGTCCTCGCTCTGGAACAACATTATTACAGAGTATCCTAGCAGCGCACTCTCAAATTGCCTCTTTCCCCGAGTCTCATTTCTTTTGGCACTTAACTGCTAATCGAAGTCCCTGGCGACGTAAACTAGGACTGGTTTCTGGTGAAGCGAGAATAAGGCTGGTAGAATTTCTTCAGGAACTAGAACAGGAACAAATGCAGCATCACATCCCTAAACTGGCATTTTTCAAGGCTCCCTATGTGCGTGCCTTTGTGAAAATCCTTGATACCTTAACTACCCAGCAAGGAAAATATTTCTGGCTGGAAAAAACACCGAGACATTTACACCATATTAATTGTATTGAGACATACTTACCAGAAGCAAAGTTCATCCACATTATCCGCAGGGGGGAAGATGTGGTGGCTTCTATGTATGAGGTAACTCAGCAACATCCATCACTATGGGGTGGCCCGCGGGATATTGATGAGTGTATAAATCGGTGGAAAGAAGATGCAGAAATTAGCCTTAGCCATGGTCATAAATCCAATCACAAGTTAGTGAGATATGAGCATTTAGTAAATTACACCAATTCGGTAATTAAAGATCTTGGCCATTTCATAGGTGTTCCCTTTGAAGAGCAAATGTTGGAAAAATATGGCACAACAGCCAAACAAGTCAGCTTAAAAAATGAGTATTGGAAGGCATCTGTGGACAGTGGAATTCAAAGTAGGAACCATGGTAAGTTTCAAAAAGTTTTTGGTGCTAGTCAGAGGGAATATATCACTGAAAGGCTGGCAGAGTTTGATTGGCAGACACTAGACAAATTAGTGGATTTACCCAGTGAATTAGTCAATGAGGTGACACCATGAGTAGCTTAAGAGTTTTTTTCACCCCTCAATTTGCTCGCAATCCTTATCAAAGACAATTAGCCGATAATTTACAGCCATGGGGATGTGAAGTTGAGGGAACTGATTTTAGCAACGCTGACCTTTACCACTTAATAAGCAAACATAAACCTGACATCCTGCATATTCATTGGCCTTCATTCTTTTTTATTAAAGATAATGGTTTTAAATCTTTTCTGGCTCTAATTTTGTTTGTTCTAAAGTTAGTTACTCTGAAGTTATTCGCAATTAAAATTGTTTGGACTGTTCACAACTTAAAAGATCATGAGAACCCGTACCCCAAGCTAGATAAGATGTGTAACTTGATAGTTGCTAAACTCGCCGATGGTATTATCGCCCACTGTGAGGTGGCAAAAGATGCCGTTATTGAAAATCTAGGTCTTCGTAATAGCAAAGATAAAGTTTTTGTGATCCCCCACGGTCATTATCTTGATTGCTATGAAAATAAGATAGACCGTTTACAGGCAAGGCACCGTTTAAAGGTTGATAATGACAAGCTGGTGATACTTTTTTTGGGCAAGGTTCGTCCTTACAAGGGAGTCTTTGAGTTAATTGAATCATTTACCGATCTAAATATACCAGAGACTCAATTGATCATAGCTGGTAAACCTGTAGATGAGGCCATGAAAAATTCCATCAAGAAACAAATATCTGGGGCCAAAAATATTGAATTTATACCCGATTTTATTCCTGATGAACAAATTCAAATTTATATGAATGCCTGTGATGCAGTTATCTTCCCATATCGAGATATTTTGACTTCAGGGGCAATTATTTTGGCCATGTCATTTGCTAAAGCTTGTATTGCACCCCGTAAGGGCTGTATTGGCGAACTGCTGGATGATATGGGGTCATTTTTATACGATGGGGAGAATCAAGAAGGCTTAGGGGAAGCTATAAAAAAGGCCGTTACTCAGAAACATGAGTTATTACAAATGGGTGAGCATAACCTACAATTGGCCCAAAAACTAGCATGGTCAGGAATAGCCGAACAAACTTTTAGGGTTTATAATACAATTTATGTCTAAGATTACTACTATTAATCACCATGAATAATATTTCTGAAAAACTTTCTTTTTTTTCTTCCTTATCCTTAGAACGAACAGCCAATCTTTTTCGTGGGTGTCTAAAGGACAGAATATTCTACCTTCATATTCCAAAGTGTGGTGGGACTTCGATAAATAAGGCACTTCAAGCTTGCTACCACAAGTGGACATTAGGGGATACTGCCAATTTCTTTTCCCTTAATCATCCCGCATCCTGGGAAACGGCACAAGTCCTGAATGATTTAACATTGCCTCCGGATACAGTGGACGATCAGGCAGTTATGAATCTTCGTGAAGAACTGCTTATTTACTACATGTCTCAAGAACATATCGCTTACATCGGTGGTCATTTTAGATTTAGTGAAAGGGCCTATAAAAGTTTTGGTGATAGGTATTCCTACTTAACAATTTTGCGCAATCCAGTCAAGCGATGGTTGTCAAGCTATCTTTTCAATAGATATAGAAACCCTGAACAATATCGCCGATTAGATATGGATTTTGAAGAGTATGTAGAGTCTGATTTTGGTAAATCCCAAGGATATGAATATGCCAAATTTTTGGGATGCCCAGCAGAGAAAGGCGACTTCATGACTTCAGAAGTTGTTGATACTGCCAAAGAAAACTTACACAGGTTTCGCATAGTTGGCTTCTTAGAAGACATGGAGGCTTTTGAATCTGAGTTTAGTCAACATTTTGGCAGACGATTGAGCATAAGTTACCTCAATCAACGTCCCAAGAATGACAAAGTCCAAGTAGATATTACTGAATCGATGAAGAAAAAAATTGAAGAAATTTGTGAGCCGGATCTGGAAGTTTACAACTACGCAGTTAAGAATTTTGCTCCTTCAAACATTCGCGATCGCCTTTTGAGGCATAATTGATTTTGCTATTATGTAACTGATGTTACGCAGGAAGTAGTTAATTGACATTAATTTATAGTCCACATAAATCCAGGGAAAAATCAGACAAGAAACTTAGAAATTATGCTGAATGTATTACAAGAATTACAGGGATTGAGTTTTGGCTTGCAGAAATCACTGCTAAAGTCTCATTTACGAAAAAATATACCTTGGCCTATTCGGACCAAGCTAAAGCAACCAATTTTTGTTGTTGGCAGTAGTCGCTCCGGAACAACGATGCTAGTGAATATCCTCGCGTCGTTGCCTGAAACTGTTGACTTTGGGGAAAAACCCATTGTTCGCCATAAAATGTGGAGGATGGTTAAGTCCCCAGACACTATTCCACATGAATTGCTCGATTTAGAAACAACCTTGGTGAGACTAAGTGGCGTGAGAAAAGAACAAAGATTGCTTGAGAAAACTCCAGGACATAGCTTGATAGCAGATTCTTTGTTAGGCTATTTTTCTGATGCAAGTATAATTCATATTGTTAGAGATGGTCGTGATGTTGCCTTCTCAATGTTGGGACATCGCTGGATTTCACGGGAACTAAACGAAGAAGTGGAAGTATTTTGGTTTGATCTTCTTCCTAAAGCCTATCAAGATCAATGGCCCCATTTAGGTCTGTGGAAGAGGGGCGTTCTCCGTTGGGCTGTCTATGTTACGGCAACCAGAAAAGCACACCCATCGCAAAGATATCTTGAAGTTAACTACGAGGAAATCTGTCAAGCTCCACAACAGAAAATCTATGAAATTCTCGATTTCCTTGCTTTGTCGCCTTCGCCAGAGTTAGAAAACCGGCTGCTTACGATCCAATCTACTAGTGTGAGAAATTGGCAAAAAAAAGTTCTTAGTAAAGAGCAAAAACATTTTTATGAGAAAGTCTTGACAGATTTTGCGATCGCCTTTTAAAAATTTAGTCCTGTTCTTAAAAGCTGAGGATTTGTCGGGGGTAGTTCGCTTACAAATCTAATTGAAAACTATATTTAATTGTAACTATACTGTATGAATAATGATAACCCAAAAAAACCATTTGTATCAGTTATAATCCCTGTCTACAATGACAAAGCTAGGCTTGAGCTTTGTTTAGAAGCTCTCAGTAAGCAAAGCTATTGGCCAGAATTATATGAAATCATTGTTGTTGATAATGGTTCAGATGAAGATCTTAAGGACATAGTTTTCTCAGGTTGTAACGTTTCCATATATGTTGAAGAAACTCCTGGTTCCTACGCCGCCCGTAACAAGGGCATAGATCATGCTAAAGGTGAAATTCTTGCTTTCACTGATGCTGATTGTCTTCCTGAACCTAGTTGGATTGAAGCAGGGGTTGATAAGCTATTGAGTACGTCTAATTGCGGTCTTGTGGCTGGTAAAATAGAACTATTTTTTAAGGATGCCAAACAACTTACCACCGTTGAAGTTTATGAAAGCATTGAGTTAGATTTTCCTCAAGATAGACTTTTAGAAACTGAACATTTTGGGGTAACCGCTAACCTTTTTACCTATCGAAGTGTTGTTGATAAAATTGGGACTTTTAACACCAATCTCAAATCAGGCGGGGATAAGGAATGGGGAAATCGGGTATTTGAGGCTGGTTATCAACAGGCTTATGCTGAAGGTGCTTGCATAAAACATCCAGCTAGGTATTCTTGGAGTCAACTTTATAAAAGAGTTACCCGCATTAACGGTGGACTTCATGATCGTCGGAAAGTGGGAGCATCCTTCCAGGATAAACTAAAGTTTCTCACAAAAGATTTGGTTTTAGCCTTGACTCCACCTTTCCGCAGTTTTTTCCAAATATGGTCTGATGAACGCTTAATTATCCCTAAACAAAAATTTCAATTTATCTTGGCAATGTTATTTGTAAGATATGTGAGTGCCTGGGAAAGAATTCGTCTAACACTGGGGGGAGAGTCCCGGAGATGGTAGAAATTCATGACCAGATTTATTTATAAATTTACTTTTAGAGGCTAAAAATTTTTTATGAAACTGGCTTATGTTACTGAGTATGATGCCCATGATGTTAAACAATGGTCAGGGACTGGGTATTTCATCGCAGAGTCCCTGAAGAATCAGTCAATTGAGCTTGACTATCTTGGTCCTTTGCAAGATAAATTGACATATAGACTCGTGAGAAAGTTAAAAAGACATTACCATGAGATTTCAGGCAAGAAATATATGAAAGATTCCGAGCCTTACATATTAAGAGGATTTGCTCAGGAAGTAGCTCATAAACTCTCAAATTCCCGAGCAGATATTGTTTTCAGTGCCACTACGAACCCCATTGCCTATCTTGATTGTGAACAGCCAATTGTATTTTGGGCGGACGCGACTTTTGCAAATATCGCCGATTTTTACCCTGCATACAGCAATCTTTGCCAAGAAACAGTAGAAAATTGGCACCGTATGGAACAACTCGCTCTGGAGAAATCCCGGTTAGCAATCTACTCATCACATTGGGCAGCACAGAGTGCCATTAACTATTATGGGGCTGACAAGTCCAAAGTTAAGGTGGTTTCATTCGGAGCAAATTTACAGCATAATTACAGTGTTGATAAAGTTAAAAGTCTCATCGAGTCTAGACCTTCTAATCAGTGTAAGCTACTTTTTCTGGGGGTTGAATGGTATCGGAAAGGGGGTGATGTTGCTCTTAAGCTTGCCCAAGAGTTAAACAAAGCAGGCCTGAACACAGAATTAAATATTGTTGGTTGTCAACCTTTGACAGAGGAAACACTACCGGATTTTGTGAAACCCCTAGGCTTTATTAGTAAGTATACCGAGGAAGGCCAAACCAGAATTGCCCAATTAATTGCCGAATCTCATTTTCTTTTACTCCCCTCTCTGGCCGATTGCACTCCCATCGTTCTCTGTGAAGCTAATTCCCTGGGAGTACCCTGTCTAACTACGGATGTTGGTGGCATTCCTACAGTGATTAGGGATAACATTAATGGGATGAAGTTTCGAGTTAATGCTGACATTACTCAATATTGCACTTATATTGCGAGTTTATTCTCCAATTATTCAAATTACAAAGATTTGGCCTTGTTTTCTTTAAAGGAATATGAGGAGCGCCTAAATTGGGATGTGTCTGCTGGAGAAATTAAGAAGCTTCTGAAGGATTTATCTTGAACACAATATTGGAGGACTACATGCTGATTTCAGACAAACTATTGTATCTTGAGCTGCCAAAAACTGCCTGCAGTCACATCAGAAATTTGCTTAAGTATCTAGTGGGTGGAAAACTTGATGGCAAGCATAATCGCTTACCTCGCCACTGGGAGAACCAAAACAAGATGATTGTTGGTTCGATACGAAACCCCTGGGACTGGTACGTTTCTATGTGGGCTTTTGGTTGCGATTCCAAAGGAATTCTCTTTGAGCGGTTAACATCTCGAAAGCTGAAAGGAAATGGATTATTAGGAGATTATAAAAACATTCCTCTTGATATTTTTCTTCTGTTTTTAATTGAGAATATAATGAAGCCGGTGAATGACTGGAAAAGATTATATTCAGATGCTAGAGATCCGCATTTATTTCGAGAATGGCTGTCTTTAATACTTGATGTCGATTCAAATCGTAAATATTGTTTTGGTGACGGATATGCATTTAGCCCAGTGAGTTCGTTTGCTGGGATTTACACTTATTATTATTTAAGTCTTTTTTCCCGCGAATTTTTGGCTCTCTTTGAGGACGACATTGACAATATAGATAAACTTCAGGTCTTTGACTCGAAAAATAATATTCTCAATGAAATTATAAAAGTTGAAAATCTCGAAAGGGATCTAATCCGAATCCTAGAAAAATTGAATTTTAAGGATACCCCTGAGTTACGGGCTGATATTCGTTCCTTTAAGCCTCCTCTGTTTAAAGACTCGAATTCCCAAAGTAACTCTTCCTCTCGTGTTAGGGATGTTGGATATTACTACGACAGAGAAACTAGTGATTTAATTGCAAAGCGAGAGAAGTTTATTATCGAAAAATACGGTTACTCTCCTGCTTTTGAAATTTCTGGGAACTGGGTCAGTATAAATAAAGCGAGCAGATAAATTTATCAAGTTGCTGTAAAGGTTTTATATAAGCATTCTGTCAAGTTTAGGCATTTGTAAAGATTATGTAAAATACAAGAAAAACTAGCCATTTTCAAAAAAAATCCTCTAAGCTTAAAAAAAGGCTTAAAGAGTGATTGACTAATCAATATTATTACCCCTGAAAATGTTAACAGGCCGATGAGGAAAGTTAAATAAGGTTATGAAAAATAATAATTTCGTCAGCATAATCATCAATAATTATAATTATGCTCAGTTTTTGCCCGCAGCCATAGATAGTGCCTTAAATCAGAATTATGGGGCAATAGAAGTTATTGTTGTTGACGACGGTTCCACTGACAATTCTGATGAAGTTATTTCTAAATACGGCGATCGCATTACTCCCATTTTTCAAGAAAATGGTAAACAATCCGCTGCCTTGAATACCGGCTTTGCCGCCAGTAAGGGAGAAATCATTTTATTCCTGGATGCTGACGATTATCTGTTACCCAATGCAGTGGAAAAAATTATGGCAAAATTTCAACCAGACATTGGCAAAGTCCATTATCGCCTACAGGTTGTGGATGGGGAAAATAAGCCATTGGGCTATTTTATTCCTTCGGTTGGCATCAAACTGTCTTCGGGAGAGGTGTGGCGCGAACTTTTACAGACCAGCAGCTATGCCAGTTCTCCTATGAGTGGCAATGCCTATCGTAGAGAAACCCTAACTCCTGTGTTTCCCATCCCTGAAGAGTACAAAACAACGGGTGATGATTACTTGATGATTTCAACACCATTCTACGCCGGAAAAATCGCCAGTATTGATGAACCCATGGCTGCTTATCGCGTCCACACTAGTAACCAGTGGGCCTTGAGCGCTGTTTCCGGGAGCCGATTTCGACGGTTTGTTAACCACGATCTCCAAAACTTTGCACTATTGCAGCAACGTGCTCAAGAATTTAACCTTGAGGTGTCTGACGATTTGGAAAGGCGATCTATCGGTCGTATTTGGTCACGCCTAGCCTCTCTGAGGTTGGAGCCTCAGGCTCACCCTGTTCCTAGCGATAATATGTTGCAACTCATGGGCTGGGGATTAACCAATGTCTGGAAATTTTCCAGCTACAATCTGCCCAAGAGACTAATTTACACCTTGTGGTTTTTGTGGGTTGGTTTAATGCCAGTACCCCTAGCAAGGTTGGGGATCACCTGGCTTTATGCACCACACCTGCGTCCTAGATTGGTGGATACTACACTGAATCGTTTACGTGCTTTATTAAGTTAGAATAATTTTTGAAATTTGTGATAATAATTTAATTTTATGCGTGTTGTAATCTTACGTAGGGCACCTAATGCATCTTTTAGTATGGATGTGTACGCTAACAGTTTAATTAGAGGATTAAAAGTTGTTCGACCTGATTGGGAAATTATTGAGCGTTCCCCTACTCTGGCGGTAGCTAGCACGAGACAATCGGATTTGCTTGCGGGGGGACAGAAATACTATGAACGGTATTGGCACTACCCTCGCACCCTAAAAAACCTGGAGGCAGATATTTTCCATGTGATTGACCACAGTGATGGTTATCTTAATTATTGGTTGAAACGCGATCACAGGCCTAGTGTGACCACTTGCCATGACTTAATCAATATCATTAGACCCGAAACATTTCAGGGGCAAGCAAGTTTTCCCCTCGTTAGTATGACTGCTTGGAAAATAGCGATTCAGGGGATGACCAAATCTGACCGCATTATTGCGGTTTCATCCCATACGAAAAAAGATACCATTAATCATCTGGCTATACCTGACCAGAACATTACGGTGGTTCATAACGGCGTTGACCCCATATTTCGTCAACTTCCTCAGGACAGTATCAATGACTTTCGGTGCAAGCAAGGATTGTCAGAGGACAAATTGTGCTTATTGAATGTGGGTTCTAACAATGCCCGTAAAAATATTATCACCGCCTTAAAAGCTTTGGCAGTTTTAAATAGTCAAGGTTTACCGGTTGTGTTTTGGAAAGCTGGAGATGACTTTAGTGGTGAACAAAAAATCTTCATTAAAGAGCATCATTTGGAGTCCTGTGTTACTTATTTAGGTCAACCGGATGAAGAAACATTAGTCAAAATTTACAACGCAGCCGACGTGTTACTGGTTCCCTCACTATATGAAGGATTTGGCTTAACTGTTCTAGAAGCAATGGCCTGTGGAACGGCGGTGATTACAACCAATGTTAGCTCCTTGCCAGAAGTAGCAGGAAATGCGGCAATTTTGACAGATCCATTGGATGTGGAGGGCATTGCTAAGGCAATTCAGCAATTATACGCTCGTCCCTGGGAACGTAAGGAACTTGTTCGCAAAGGTTTAGAACGAGTCAAGCAATTTACTTGGGAAAATACAGCAGAGCATGTTGCCCATGTTTATGAGGAGGTTTTAAATTAAACATTGATATTATAAATATTTATTTTGACTTTTTTTGAAGAGGAATGAGTATAAAAGTATTAATATACATAAGGTTTTAAAATAAATTATGAATAAAAAATTTCGGTTAGGAGTTGTTTTTACCCATCCCACTCAACATCACGGACCTCTTTGGAGAAAACTGAGCGAACAAAAGGGTCTTTCCTTAAAAGTACTTTATCTGTGCAACGAAAATCAGGCAAGCGGCGATCGCCTTCTCGGTAATAGTTCCCAACCTTGGGACGTTGATTTGACCAGCGGTTATGATTATGAGTATCTAAAGGATCTCTCGGGAACGGTTCCATCACAACAAAAGAAAAGCGTTATTAGTCCAGCATTGATTAGCCGCCTGACAAAAGAGAACTTTGATGCCATTTTTATGCAAAGTTTTGTCAATTACTCCTATCGATTGACTGCTATGTTATGCAAATTACGCGGTGTTCCCCTAATTATGCAAAATGATGCCAGCATCATGTCTGATGCTCGCTATGGTCGGTTACGATTAATTGCTATGGCGGTGCTTTATCCTTGGATGAATAATTTAGCGGATTATTGGCTATCCTGTGGTGACCATAATGAAGTCCATTTGCGACACTACGGAGTCAGGGATGACAAGATTGTGCGGGGCTGTCATCCAGTAGATGGCGATCGCTTTAAACAAACTATTGCGGCTTTCCCTGAGGAAATCAGCAAAATTCGTCAGGAACTAGCTTGGGATGAAAACACGATCCTGTACGGGTTCATGGGAAAATATATCGAGCGTAAAAATCCCTTCGAGTTCATTGAGGGGATCTCTAAGGCTCACCAGCGTGACCCCCGCATTCGTGGAGTCTTGTTTGGTGGTGGAGATTTAAATGATGCAATTAATGAGCACATCGCTCAATTAAACCATGGTGAAGTCATCAACTATGGCTTTGTCAATCAATCGAAGATTCCTCTCTATTTTGCAGCCTTGGATGTGTTTACCGTTACCTCATGGATTGATCCCCATCCCTTGGTGGTCTCGGAAGCCATGGTATCGGGGACACCACCAATTTTAAGCGATCGTTGTGGTAACTGGGGTTATAGCGATACTGTACGCCATCGCTACAATGGCCTGGTTTATCCCTGTGGTAAACCCGACGCCTTAGTGGAGGCGATCTTGGAAATGGCTGATACCCAAACACGCCAAAGGTATAGCCATCGCTCTAGGGAAGTTTTTGGCGAACAAGACCTGTATTGTGAAGTGAATGCTTTCCTTGAGGTCATTGAGCGTATCAAAGCTAAAAATGCCACAGGTATAAATCAGATACCTAGCTCGACCACATCGTCAGATTCCTTAGACCGCAACCCCTTGGAAACGTCATAATTGCCTTAACTTGAACAAGCTAGTCAATCAAATAAATTAAATATAGATCGTGAAAAACCAGCAATCTGAAACTATCCAACCTCAAGGCATCTTGACAATGAGGAATCTAAAAAGACTAATTAATTCTAAACGTCAGCGAGAAAAATTGTTTAAGCGGCTTGCGAGGTTCCCTGCAGCAAGTCTTAATTATTACTTAGGAAATTATGAGGATGTCATCTGGGTTGTGGGTGATGGTAGAAGCGGTACAACTTGGTTAGGTGACCTCATAAATTGGGATCAAAGATACAGAGAGCTTTTTGAGTGCATTCATCCGGTACATGTGAAGCAGACAAGAAAATTTGGTTTTAATCCTTATCTAAGGGCTGATGATCACAATTCTCCTGTGGGCGAGTTTTTGCACTCGGTATTTAGTGGCAAATTTAAACATCTTAGGGCTGATACTAGCAAGCCCCAGCTATTCTACCAAGGATTGTTAGTTAAGGATATTTATGGGAATCTTTTGATTGAGTGGGTACATCAGAATATCCCCAAGGTAAAAAAGATTATGATCATTAGAAATCCATTTTCTGTTGCACTTTCTAAAAAGCGAAATTCAGATTGGATCTGGATGAGAGATGCCAAGGAATTTCTGGAGCAGAATCTTTTGATGCATGATTATTTAGCACCGTTTGAGCATTTAATTAGTCATGCAAAGGATAATTTTATCGAAAATCAGATACTAATTTGGTCTATTATCCACTATGTTCCGTTTCAACAGTTAAACCAAGGTGATTTATATATTGTATTTTATGAAAATCTCTTTTGTAATCCGAAAGAAGAGCTTTTTCGATTATTTAGTTATTTGTATGATGGCGATTTTACAGAGCTTGATCAAGAACTCATAAAGATCATTTGTAAGCCTTCTCGAACTCAGGGTAATAAATTCAGCACCTTATCAGCTCAAAGCCCCCTTGATGTGTGGAAAGATGATTTATCTACTCAACAAATAGATAATGGACTAAAAATCTTAGAAGAATTTGGTTTAGACACTATCTATGGATGCAATTCCTTACCCAATGAAAAGCGGTTGAGTGATTGTTTCACCTGCCGTAGAACATCGGTCCGGTAGAATGATTCTCAACCAAAGCTCGATGTTTCAGCTCCTTTATTTTCATGGATTATCGGCTGGAATGTACAAACTTCGTGGTAGTGGATCGGTGCTCCAGAACTTATTGAACCCATTATATAACAATCAACGAGTCAATTTCATCTGAATTATCTCCTTGACCAGAACTGATAAGCAAACGTTAATCATGACAAGCAGACTAGAGACTATTACACAAAACAGGCAAATTAAAAAAGCTGGCATAATCAGAAACTCGAAGCTTATTCTAATGGGATTTGCCACAGCTTTTTTCCCTCGACTTTTGTCCTCTTTTGGAGCACCATCAGTCATCAACTTTGTTCATTTTGGGATTGTTCCTATTGTTTTTTTAATAGCAATCCTGACAACTAAAACCACCAACGGAAAAGCAATTAGAATTGTTTGGACCTTAGTAGCCGGCATACTTTTTTTTCTTGGTTGCATGGTTGTGAGTACATTGCAGAATCAGGCAGGAATCATCAATCTTTTTTTACAATTTATTTTTCAAATAGAGCCATTTATGCTCTTAGCTGCAATAGTTTCAATTCCTTTCTCCCAGGAAAAATTGAGGACATTTCAGTATTGGCTATTCGGTTTTGCTTTATTTAACTTATTGCTTGCCATCGCCCAATCAATTCTTTTACCTATTGGAATCTATCCCAAGCCGGCCGGAGGTACTCTAGCAGACAATATAACTGGCGTTTTTGGAGGTGGAGGAGGAAGCGCTGCTAACTATGTTTCTTGCACGGTGTCATTTTACATCGCATTGTATTTTTTCAACCGCTTCAAACATTTATCTTTGTGGATTCGAATCATCCCTTTATTGGGGGCCTTATATCAAATACAGGTTTCTGACTCAAAGCAAGTGTTTTTAGCACTAGCTGCAGGTTGGGGATTGATGGTCGCAACTAAAGTGCAACAACCTTTGAGATTGTTCTTATATGGCTCTCTTGGGTTCGTAGGCGTTCTTGGCTTTAGTTGGGCACTATTAAATTTAGACTGGGAGTTTTTAGGACCTTATCAGAACTGGATTAATAGACCAATTTGGGGATGGGATGGGCTAGCAGCCCAAACTAAGTTTGCTGCCTTTCGTATTATTCCTTCCTATTATGAGACTCCTTTAAATTGGCTGTTTGGTTTAGGACCTGGCCATACTGCAACTCGCTTAGGAGGATGGTTAATAGAAAGCTACAAAGACATGCTCGCGCCTCTGGGAGCAACTACTCATCCGGCATCGTCTGATTTTTGGCAGGTGATAAACACTACTTACCTGCCGCAAGAATCAACAATATACTTCCCTATGTTTACGTGGGTTGGTTTCTGGGGAGATGAAGGGATCTTCGGCTTAGGAGCCTACTTATATTTATGTTTCATTGTGTGGCGAAGAATTTGCGTGGATGACTTTGGTAAATTTCTCCTGCTTTCCACTGCTAGCTTTGGGTTTATCTTGACTCAGATGGAGGAGCCAGGTCATATGCTTACAGTAGCTTGCTTGCTTGGCTTAGGTTGGCAAGAAGAGCAGATCAAACCCGCAGAAAGCTTATGATTGTGTTAATTAGTCTTAGTTTCCATCAAAGTGATCGGGAAGCCTTATGAATTACAAAAAACAGATACCAATAGTTATTTTCCTAGTTACAATAGCGATTTTTGTGTTGTCAACTCTTATTACTCTTCCTCAAGGGAATGATCCCCGCCAGATTAATGATGTTGCTAGTCTTGTGGCTGCAGTCAACAACGGAAACAATGGAGATACAGTGCTAGTAGGACCAGGCACATTTAAACTAAAAGAGCCACTGATGCCCAAATCTGGAATGTCGATTATCGGAGCGGGAGAGAACCAGACTACTATCACTGCAGCATCTACATGGCAACCTGGTGTCGATGATCTACCCAAAAAAGATGATCCTAAAGCTTATCTTTTCCGTTTAGAAAAGACAACGAATGTAATACTGGGTAACATGAAGCTCACAGCTGGCAATCTTCATGGTGCCATATACGCAAAAAAAGCCGATGGTGTTGAGCTACACCATCTTCACATTGAAGATTTTCTGTGGAGTAGTATCCGAACTTTTGGGATGAATAATTTCAAGGTTCATGACAATGTGTTTGTCGATGCTGGAGGAAAATATCGGTGGGTAGGTGGTGCACTATATATGAACTGGACTAATAATTCGGAGTTTTGGAACAATAAGATGTACCGATCAGCACGCAGTGGGAGAAATTTTTATGGATTTAAAGGTCGCGGGGGAAATAATCTGCGATTCCACCACAACGATGTGCAAGTGAACTTCTCTTTTGAGTTTCCCTTTGAGAATGATCAAGGGATCGAAATCGATCACAATAATTTTACGGGCGTAATTTCAATTCCCAAACAGAAGGGGGGTTTGGTTCTCAAGGAAGGCTTGGCGTATCATATTCATCATAATTGGCTTCATAAATCTTATTCTATTGAGGGACCGCGTAATGCAGTAGAAATCGATCACAATTTTTTTGATTTGAAGACAGAAGATGACGGCGGCAATTTGATCACTAACCACGGCGGTAAATCAGCCCCAGGGCCGACCCTTTTCCACGATAACCTAGTCAGAAATCCAGGACGTGGGCTTTTCTGGAGCAAGGATGTGTATAATCAATTTTACTTTTACAACAACCATGTAAAAGCCAACACACTGACCCGAAAGGGTGGTTTCTTCAGATTTAATCCCTCGTCCGACTTTAATACCATTGAAATCAAAGACAACATTATTGAGAATGTTGCCGAAAATCCACGTCCTCTGATGCATGACGGAGAAAGCTATGCTGCCACTATCGAGAACAATACTTTTGAGAATATCAGCGATACGTCGGCATATACTAATCCAAATACAGGGGCAAAACGTGGTCTGCTTAACCCTTTGTCCTTTGAAGTGGGTCCCTATGGAGAGTATGCCGTCAAAAACTGGGATGTAATAAGCAAATAAGGAATCTTCTCAATAACTCAAGGTAACTTTGGTTTTGCCAGAAGGATGTTAAGTTAATTCGATTTGAGAGTCATCTCCTATCATAAAACTTACCGCTTTTGGACGTTTTAATGCTAAATGAATTTTCGCCCGTTGTCCGATGACGCTATCCACAATTCGCTGTTGAATACCTAAAACTTCCGCCGACTCTAAAATTACGCTATGTTCTAAATCTGTCTCGCTTAATAGCACATGATCGGCAATACTTGAATAAGGACCAATAAAACAGTTTTCCAGTGAACAATTTTCTCCAATGATAACGGGGCCTCTGATAGTTGAGTTAATTATTCTTGTATTTTTCCCAATTTTTACTCTGCCAATTATTTGACTATTTTCTTCAATTGTACTTAAATTTTCTGAAGTTAAATTAGTATCCAAGATAATGCGATTTGCTTCTAGTAAATCATCTTTTTTCCCCGTATCTAACCACCAATTTTTAAGTTGTCTTGCTGAAACTAATTTTTTTGCGGCTAATAAGCCTTGAATAGCATCAGTGATTTCTAATTCCCCTCTAGCCGAGGGTTTTAAAGTTGCGATCGCATCATGAATCAAAGGGGAAAAGAAATAAATTCCCACCAAAGCTAAATTCGAAGGAGGATTTTTCGGCTTTTCTACTAACTCTAAAACTTCCCCTTTTTTGTTAATAGTAGCTACACCAAAAGCTGAAGGATTGGCTACTTTTCTTAAAAGAATTAAAGCATCTAAATTTTTAGTCAGAAATTCATCTAAATATTGAAATAAATCATCAGCAATTAAATTATCACCCAAATACATGACAAAAGGAGAATCACCGAGAAAAGGTTGCGCAATTTTGACAGCATGGGCTAAACCATCAGGGCTATCTTGAAGAATATAGGTGATATTTGCCCCAAAACGACTACCATCCCCTGTTTTTTTCTCAATTTCCGTGCCAGTTTCAGGGCTGATGATGATGCCTATATCCTTAATTCCGGCACAAACTAAGGCTTCAATACCATACCAGAGAATGGGCTTATTGGCGACGGGTACTAACTGTTTTGCACCGGTATAAGTGAGAGGACGTAAGCGAGTACCCTTCCCTCCGGATAGAATTAATGCTTTCATAAATAATAACCTATATTTTTAGTTTGTCAACAATTTTTTGGCCAGTTTTTAAACTAAGTTAATTGTACATATAATAATGGATTAACCTTGATTAAGTTTGAGAAAGTATTTCCTTAAAGAATCTTGCCAATGGGGAGGAAAGAAATCTAAATCCTGACTAATTTTACGGGTATTTAATACAGAATAAGCAGGACGTTGAGCCGGGGTTGGGTATTCTGAAGTAACAATAGGAAAAACGTCTTTTATGGTTAAAAAATAGCCTAATTTTTGGGCTTGATGAAAAATATTTACGGCAAAATCATACCAGCTACAAACTCCTAAATTAGTAAAATGATAGAGTTTTTCAGTGTTATTGTCGTGGGAAAATTTATGGATTATTTTGTTGATAACGATGGCTATATCTTCAGCATAAGTGGGACAACCAATTTGATCTATTACTACTTTTATTTGTTCTCTTTCTTTGCCTAATCTAAGCATAGTTTTAACAAAATTTCCTTTGCCACAAGTACCATAAACCCATGCAGTTCTAAGAATAACATAATTATCGGTATTTTCTTTAATATTTTCTTCCCCTTTTAATTTACTTTTACCATACACTCCTAAAGGGTTAGTTATATCAGTTTCTAAATAGGGAATATTGGCTTTTCCGTCAAAAACATAATCTGTGGAAATATGAACTAATTTTCCTCCTATTTTATTACTTTCTTCTGCTATTATTTTCGGTGCGATGGCATTTATTTGGTAGGCTAAACCGATTTCTGATTCTGCTTTATCAACGGCAGTATAGGCGGCGGCATTGACAATAATATGGGGTTTAATTTGTTGGATAATACTCCTAATTTTTTCAGCGTTTGTTAAGTCAGCTATCTTGCGATCGACTTTTATCAATTCCCCCAGTGCAGGCAAAGTATAAGTCAATTCTGTGCCAACTTGTCCTTGACTTCCAAATAATAAAATTTTAGTCATAATTAATAATCCTTTGTTACCGAATAATAGAAGTTTTAGCTTATTCAACACCCACGGGGGTCAATTAAAAATTTGTGCATCTTTTAACAAGGGTGCATTTTGATCTTTATTAGATAATAAAGGGGTTGTTTTTAAATCCCAATTAATGTTAATGTCTGGATCATTCCAACGAATGGATCTATCGTATTCTGGAGCATAAAAATTATTAGTTTTATACAAAACTTCAGCAGTTTCAGATAAGACTAAAAAACCATGAGCAAAGCCTTCAGGTATCCATAATTGTTTTTTATTATCTGCGGTTAAAATCTCTCCCACCCATTGCTTAAAAGTAGGGGAAGATTGACGAATATCTACCGCAATATCAAGAACTTCTCCTACTACTGCCCTAACTAATTTAGCTTGAGGTTCCTTGATTTGATAGTGTAATCCTCTCAATACATTTTGTTGTGAGCGAGAGTGATTATCTTGGATAAAATTAGTATTTAATCCTGTTTTTTCTTGCCAAGATTTGGCATTAAAACTCTCGAAAAAAAATCCTCTATTATCCCCAAAAACTTGAGGCTCAATTATTAAGACATCAGGAATTTTAGTGGCAGTAACCTTCATTTTTTTTACACCATTTGTTGATAATTATATTTGTACTACTATGTTATTTCTTTTTGGCAACAATAGCACGATGACGAGGACTTATAGAGGTAATTTTAGGAGTAGAAAAACCAAATTTGACAAAAATAGAGTTTATCTCTAAAGTAAAATATTCATCCAAATAAGGTTCAGTACTTTTCAACAATGTTAAGATATAACGAGGCATTTTTTGATAATTTTCTGACTGTGGATTCATGTCCATGATGGCAAAATAACTGCCACTTTGAAGTAATTTACTAGCGGAAGCGATAATATTTTCGGCGGCAGATTGAGGTAATTCATGAAACATTAAAAAGGCGGAAATTAAATCGAAGGATTCCGAAGGTAAGTTAGTTGATTCGGCGGCACTATGAATCCAGTTAATCGTCTTATTTTTCCTTTTACTTTGATAATTGGCTACGGCTAAAAAGTAGGGAGATAAATCTAAACCTGAGATATTGGTGTGAGGATAAGTTTCTTGTAAAGCAAAAGTACTTAAACCGACACCGCAACCTAAATCTAAGATATTTTGGGGCGTAGAAGGAATTTCTGAGAGTAAAACTTGATGATAGTTGTTTCTCAAATTGCGATCGCCATCAGGTTGGGGAATTTTAGAATAAACCGTAGAATGCACAGTGTAAGCGGCAGATTCCAATTCCCAAGCGGCATCCCAACTCAGATTGCCTTTATCATAGGCGTGAAAAGATTCGAGATAATAAGAAGGGTAAGTAATATCAGGATTTTCTACGGCTTCTATTTCCTTTTGCCAATCATGACCTTGAAGATTTTTAACGTTATCTTCCCAAGTTACACCGATAACATTAGCACGTTGGAGAATCATTTTACGTGCCCTGGTTTTAGCAAATTCCATAAGGGGTTTGATATTTAGTAACCCATTAATTAATTTCGTAGAAAGGTTATTATTATCTGATTTGATCGTTGTTGCACTCATAATCTCACTTTTAATCAATAATCCACTGTCAATTGTCATCGATTAATGGAGAATGATCAATGACTTGTTATCAATTATTTACTAAAATCAACTGTCAACTGTCAATTCTTTTTCCGATACCATGTAGCGCCACCTATTAATAAACCTGTCAATCCCAAAGAAAGAGTGATAGTCAAGATATCTCCTTTACCCATAGCCGAAATTCCTGCCCCCATCATCACAAATGGTAAGATACCCGGAATAGTGCCTAAAATAGTGCCCACAAGATAGTCTTTTTCACTGACAGAAGTCAAACCAGCACCAAAGTTGACAATACCATAAGGAATCAGGGGCAATAAACGAATGGCGAAAATATACCCCATTCCCCCTCTTTTTATCTCCTTATCTAACCGTTGGAGATGAATACCAAATCTTTTTTTAACCCACTGTCTGCCTAAAAATCTAGCATAAGCAAAACTTACCATAGCGGCTATTATAGCAGCGATCGCTGTCCAAAGAAGTCCCCACCAAAAACCAAAAATTAGGCCACCGCTAATATTTAAAGGAGTGGAAGGCAAAAGTAAAATGGTAGCTAAAATATAGAGAAAAATATATAGAGAAGAGGCAAATATTCCCAATTTAGCCACAAAATTCTCCAATAATTGCGGACTAATTCCCCCCAGAAAAAAAATAGCCACTCCAGAGAAGACAATACAGATTAACGTCAAAACAATCAACTTACTTTTCACCTCTTGTTACCCAATTTTATTATTTTTGTTTACTCTTATTCATACAGTCAGGAAAAATGTACTCTAAAATACAAAATATTATCAACCTTCTCTTAGTGGTATAATAGCTATGCTATTGTGTACAGTACGAAGGTCAAGAATATTCTAAAAATTTAGGTTTTAGGTTTTAGCAAAGGTGCAAGATCTCACAATGAGTTAAAATCACCGTTAGCAATTAACAATTAGTAATTAATTATAACTCTTATTAATTTTATAAATGACAGAGAAAATAGTAAATAAATCTCTAAATCTTACCCTTGATTTATCCTTGGAATGGAAGGAAAAAATAGAACATTTAGCCCTTGAAAAAGGACAATCTTTGTCCGAATTGATGACTGATCTTATTGGTCAATATTTAGGCTATAATCTCGATGATGTTAAGATTAATAGATTACGAGAAAATTATCAAGAATTAAGTCAAAGATTAAAGATTTTAGAAGGAAAAGACCGTCAAATTGAAAGGCTACAAAATCGACTAGATATTATGGAGAAATTAGTAGCTAGTTTACAAAGTCAAGTTATTTCTCGTCCCCTGGATAGCCTAAGTCACTCTTTAATCGTGGGTCACGAAATTGAAGACGAACCCGACGAAATCTTAGCAGATTTTTTGGATTAGCTGACAAATTAATTCATCAAAGATTAATGTCATTAACCCCTGCATATTTTTCAGGACAATTAATTTTGGAAAATTATTCTACCAAAGGAAAACTGATAGTAAAAATACTGCCTTTTTCAGGTTGGGAAACCAAGCTAATTTTACCATTCATTGTAGTTACTAAACTTTTGACGATCGCTAATCCCAAACCAGTGCCTCCCGTATCTCTATTTCTAGCCTCATCTACTCGATAAAAACGCTCAAAAATGCGATTTTGAAAAGATAAAGGAATGCCTATTCCTTGATCATGAATTTCGATTATAGCTGATTTATCTTCTTTTAAGATAATGTTAATATCAGTGTTTTCTGGAGAATATTTGATAGCATTATCGATTAAATTGAGACAAATTTGCTTAAATCTGTTACGATCAACTTTTATCGTTATATTACTGTTTTTTTCTGTTAAGTTAATATTTCTGGTACGATACTGTTGAGCCATTGCAATAATTTCTCGCATTAAATCATTAACTGTAAGTATGTCCATTTGTAGATGGATATTACCATTATCAGCCCTTGCTAAATCCAATAAATCTTCTAATAATTGTACTGTGCGATTTGCTTCCGATACCGCTACAGACAACGCCTCTTTTTGTACGCAAGTAAGATTTTCTCCCCGTCTTAAGGTACTTTGTAAATAGCCTGATACGATGGTTAAAGGTGTCCTTAATTCATGGGAAACGTTACTTAATAATTGTTGCTGATTGTCCCAACTTTGCCCTAATCTCATCAACATATTTTCTAAAGCTTGTGCTAATTTTTTTACTTCACTAGGGCTATTCTTAAAGTTAATTGATACTTCTTTTAATTTATCTGCCGAGATATTTTCCGCTACATCGCAGATTTTTTCGAGGGGTTTTAAGGAACAAGAAATATAATAAGCGATCGCCATAATCATAATAGTAATGGCAATGATGGTAGCGATGGTTAAACTATTAATTAAATGAGTAAATAAAGTTTGTTCATTAGTGATATTTTGAGCAATATATAAATAACCAATTAATTGTTGATTAACATTTAAAGGAATACCACAAATAAGCCAATAATTCTTATCAATAACTACGACTTGGGGACTGGAAGAAATATCATTAAGATCAGCTAATTGAGGATAAAAGTAACTAGATTTAGCAATAATCTTATTATCATTATTTTTGAACCAAAATAAATTTTTATGATCCGATAAATTCTTAATAGTTTTTTGAATACCTACCTCTAAAGAAACCATTTCACTATAAATTTCCACATCATGGGGGAAACGATTCGCCACATAATTAACAGTTTGTTTATGAGTCATTATCAATAAATTTTGCATTTTCCAATTCATCCAAAATGCAACACTACCCAAGCCAAAAGCTGAAAGTAAGGCGACTCCCAAAGTTAAACGAAATCTTAAAGAATTAACGTCAATATTTTTTATCGTTGAAATATCAGGGGTAATTTTAATTAACATTACTGTCTTAATAAGAAGACTTGAGACATAAATAATCCTTTATCCATTTCTATTAAATCTTAGTAAGCTGATATTTTCCTGAATTTTTGATTAGATAATGATGGTTTCAGTCATAATTTATTTCCTTATGGACAATGACAATGGACGATTACATTGTTGTTATTTAGTCTTTTTTCTCTTTATTGTCACCTTTTATCTCGGGAACAAAATCGGGTTTTTCTGAATCTTCCCAACCTACCGGACGTTTAGAACTATACCAAGCGATCGATCCAATTACAACGGCGGCGATAAAACCGACAACATAAACAGCTACAAAATAAACGGGAAATTTCCCTGGGGTTGCGATTATTTCTGGTAATAAATTATTCATTTATATTTGTTGGGTAATAAAATATTATAGTTTTATTGAGGTAACGTTAATATTTAAGCGGATTTAGGCGTAAAATCTAACATGATATGACTAATGTTGGTGTAAAGATCTTCTCTGCTATGAAACCCCTCTAGTCGATGAATGACTTTTCCTCGATTGATAAGGATCAAAGTCGGCAAATTACGCAAACGATAACTATTGGCTAATTGTAAATTTTGATCGGCATTAATACTAATAATTTTTAATTGTTCTTGCCATTCAGATTCTAGTTTATTTAAAATCGGGTTCAGCATGATACATAAACCACACCAGGGCGCCCAAAAATTCACTAATACAGTTTCAGATGATTCTAATAATTCTTGATGGAAAGTTTTTTCATTAATGGAAATCATGGCTTCAGTGAGTAATGTGGATTAAAACAAAATATTTATATATGGCATTTTTAAAGATCATCAAATCTGATGACTATAATTCAGGAAAAAACTTATTTAATCTTTTATCTCGTTGATCCCCCTACTATATTTTGCCCGAAATTGGAGCATTTTATCTACAAAATTTAAAAATTCACTCGGCTTGTCGCTACCATCAACCAAGGATGTAACCACCAAAATAAGAAGATAAAACCTATCACCCCAACATAAGAAGGACGTAAAAACTCTTTAATTTCTAGGGTTTGTCTGCCGTCTAGTATTGCCAACATTGGTATTACTGAAGTTCTTGCTTTTACTTTTACAAAAGCATCCCCGTAACGTTTTGTTAAGCGGCGATCGCCATGCCACACGGAAAATAAATGATGGGCGATTAAACCCAAAGAAGTGACAATGGCAAAAGTTGTACCTAACCAAAGAGTATGAGCAATACACCAAATAACTTGTCCTACCATTTGTGGATGACGAGAAATACGAATTATCCCCGTTTCATAAAGGTGTACTTGTGGCTTGGTAACGGCGGCAATTTCGAGTAAGTTAAAGGTGGCAGGGTAAAGGAAAAGAAAAGAAATAAAGGATAAAATCCACACCGTAGCTTTAACCCCTTGAATATCTTGTACTTGCCATAACATTAAACCTTCATAGCGATGATTGAAAAAATAAATAATCAAAATAGTTGCCAAAGGAATACTCGCCAAAGCGAATACAACTCGGTATAAACGAGCTCCAATTTTCGACTCTCCCCACATTCTCAACGCCGCTAAACCACTATGCACAATGGCAAATAAAAGTAATAAACCCACCATGATAAAATGACTGGGAGTTAACCAATGGGGAAGGTTAGAAGTTAAAAAGTTAACAGGAAATTCAGCCATTAAATCAAAGTCAAAAAAATTGAGCAAATTTGCTTCAAGGTGGTGCATAAAGTCTATACTGAGAAAATGGAAATATAACTAATACTTATTTTATAGTTTAATTAGATCTTATCAATGATAAGCAAAAAAATTGATCCCCACATTGTTAGCGTCTAATTATAATTCCCTAAAAATTCAAGCACATAATTTTCACGATTAAAGATTTATAAAATTTATGTCAGATATACCCTTCTCCCTTGATCAATTACGGATTTTAAAAGCCATTGCCGAAGAAGGTAGTTTTAAACGTGCCGCCGATAGTTTATTCGTATCACAACCTGCCATCAGTTTACAAATTCAAAACCTTGAAAAACAGTTGGCAGTGCCGTTATTTGACAGAGGAGGAAGAAAAGCACAATTGACAGAAGCCGGAAATTTACTACTTGCCTACGGCGAAAAAATCATTACCCTGTGTCAAGAAACCTGTCGGGCGATCGAAGACTTACAAAACCTTCAAGGTGGTACTTTAATAGTTGGGGCTTCCCAAACTACGGGTACTTATTTATTGCCAAAAATGATTGGCTTGTTTCATCAAAAATATCCCTATGTTTCTGTGCAGTTGCAAGTACATTCAACTCGTCGCACATCATGGGCTGTAGCTAACGGGCAAGTAGATTTAGCCATTATCGGCGGGGAAGTACCATTAGAATTACAGGATATACTAGAAATTATTCCCTATACAGAAGATGAACTGGCCTTAATCTTACCACCTAATCACCCTTTAGCTGAACAAGAAACTATTGTCAAAGAAGATTTATACAATCTCAATTACATTACTTTAGATTCTCAATCCACTATCAGAAAAGTATTGGATCAAGTTTTAACCCGTTGTGACATCAACGCCAGCGAGTTAAAAATCGAGATGGAATTAAACTCCATCGAAGCCATCAAAAACGCTGTACAATCAGGATTAGGAGCTTCTTTTGTGTCTGTCACTGCTATCGAAAAAGAATTAAAAATGGGTATTATTCACCGTGCCCATATTCAAGATGTGGAAATCCTGCGCACTTTATCGGTGATAGTAAATTCTAACCGTTATCGATCCAAGGCTTCCGAAGCATTTATTAAGGAAATTTTACCCCAATTTTGCAGTGAAAATCATTTATCCTCCCTAGACAAATTATCGAAAAAAGATAAAAACTTTTTGGATAAAACCGTGGAAATCACAGAAAATTAATTATTAATTGTTGATTGCCCTATTCCCCAGAAACCAAAAATGGTTAAAATTAGGACAGATAACGGGAAATAATCACATTATTTTAATTAGACGATGGAAATTAAAATTAGTAATATTAGTAAATTGGATTGGACTGGTGATGCTTTAGCATTAGGTTTTTTAGCTGATGAAGTTGAACTTAGTGGCGAATTAGCACAACTAGATCAAAAATTAGATGGTACTATTAGCGAATTAATTAACGAAAGTGAATTTACTGGGAAATTTGGTACTACTGTTATCGCCCGTGTTGGTGGCAAAAACTCTCTGCGTAAAATTATTTTAGCGGGTTTAGGCGCAAAAGAAGATGTTGCCCTAGATTCTTTTCGTCAGGCGGGAGGAAATATCGCCAGAGTTGCTAAAAAAGACAAAATTAAAACATTAGCCATTGCACTCAACAGTAATGATTATGAAAATGATATACTAGCCCAAGTCATCAGCGAAGGAATTATTCTCGCCTTACATGAAGATAAACGTTTCAAATCCGATACACAAGAGCAAAAAATTAGTCTTGAAACCGTCGAATTATTAGATTTGTCAGCCTCGAGTAAAGCCATTGAAACCGCCGAAAAAATCGCATCAGGGGTAATTCTAGCTAGAGAATTAGTCAACGCCCCTGCTAACGCTATTAACCCCGTAACCATGGCGGAAACGGTGCAACAAATAGCCAGAGAATACGGTTTAGAATTGACAATTTTAGAAAAAGAAGACTGCGAAAAATTAGGTATGGGGGCATTTTTAGGAGTAGCCAAGGCCTCGGATTTACCCCCGAAATTTCTTCATCTTACCTATAAAACCCAAGGTACACCCAAACGGAAACTAGCCATTATCGGTAAGGGTTTAACCTTCGATTCTGGCGGTTTAAACTTAAAAGTCAGTGGTAGTGGTATCGAAACCATGAAAATGGATATGGGGGGTGCGGCGGCTGCCTTTGGGGCGGCGAAGGCGATCGCACAATTGAAACCAGAGGTAGAAATTCACTTTATCAGTGCGGTCACAGAAAACATGATTAGCGGTACAGCAATGCACCCTGGAGACATTTTAACCGCCTCTAATGGCAAAACCATCGAAGTGAATAACACCGATGCAGAAGGACGTTTAACCTTGGCTGATGCCCTTGTTTATGCCGATAAATTGGGCGTGGATGCCATGGTTGATTTAGCGACTTTAACAGGTGCTTGTATTGTTGCTTTAGGTAACAACATTGCCGGATTATGGACAACGGATCATAATTTAGCCACCCAGTTACAAACTTCAGCCGAAACCGCGGGGGAAAAATTCTGGCAAATGCCTTTAGAAAGCAAATATTTTGACCAAATGAAGTCATCAATTGCTGATCTGAAAAATACGGGCAGTCGTGCCGGAGGCTCAATTACTGCGGCCTTATTCTTACAACAATTTGTCAAAGACACACCTTGGGTACATTTAGATATAGCCGGTCCAGTATGGGCAGAAAAACCTACAGCCATAGATAACGAAGGGGGTACTGGTTTTGGGGTACGAACTCTAGTAAACTGGGCGTTAAACAGTTGATAATTAGTAGGAATTGAATTAATATTCAATTCTGATGATAGTTAATTGTTAATTGCTAATTATTCATTGTTAATTATTGATATGGGTGAATCAAAGAGAAGAAAAGAATCATTAGGGAAAGATTACGGTAAAGAAGAGCGTTTTATCTCATGGTTGCCGTTAACTAAAAAACAAGGCGAGGACGCTTATAAATTAACCACTCGCGGTGCATGGGTGGGTATTGGTTTATTAGCTACGACTTGGATCGCCATTAGATTTATTGGTCCTGCTTTTGGCTGGTGGAATGTTGATTGATCATCCACGGTAGAGTGCAACAATACTGCGGGGGTTTTGGAAAATATAATTGGCGGTGGTAAAGCAGGAGGGAATAAATTCGTGAAAATTTTCCTTCTGAATTCCGCATTCTGAATTCTACATTTCCCTCATGAGGACGTTTTTGAGCAAATCCCTCGCAGTATTGGTGGTTTAGGTTTGTTATAATGTCAATTCAAGACACTGAATTATTTTTTTACTTTATTTATCATCAATTGTTAATTATCAATTATTATAGGAGCAATATATGATGATTTCTGATCTCAAATATGGTTTATTCAAATACGATGTTAAAGATTATTATGCTATTTTAGGAGTTCCCATCGGTGCCAATGCAAAAGATATTCGCCTACGTTATTTAAAAATTGCTTATCAACTTCATCCCGATACTAACCAAGCAGAAACCGAAGCTGAAAAACAAAGTGCTAGTAGTATTCTTTCCAAATTAGTTAACCCCGCTTATGAGAATTTATATAAGGATAAATTGCGCAAAGAATGTGAATTAATTATGTCGGAAATTGGCAGAAGATTAGCCACAAATGGTTATAAAATTACTATCAATAGTGATAGTGCCAAAAAACTTTTACAAGAAGAAAAAAACACTAATAAAGTTTATCATGAATTAATCGAAAAATTAGCTCCAGAACAATATGAAGATTTAGAAAAATTAAACCTTAAAATCGCTTTGATGAGTGAGCTAAATATGGTTTATTTAATGTTGGAAAAAAATATTGAACTCAATAAAGTAAAAGGAGTTTCTCGTCAACCACAAATTAGCGTCGCAGAAGATAGAATTTCTCAATCATCAGATAATATTGATATTTCTTCATCTAACTTAGACAATTCTACCACTGACGATGTGCCAGCTCCTGAGGCTACGGTATCCCGGTTAGATAGATTGATTAGTAGTGCTAAACAAAACGCAGAAAATGAGAATTATGAGCAAAGTATTATTGATTTACGGGAAGCAGTAAAAATAGATTCTAATAGTAGTACTGTCCATGCTTTACTAGGATCTATGTATATCAAACAAAATAATCTTACCTACGCTCGCATTCATATTAACAAAGCGATGGTTCTTAATGGTGATGATCCTATTGCTAAACAAGCAAAACAAGAGTTAAAAGACATCAACAAGAAACAAAAATCAGGGGGCAGTCAACCCACGAAATCCACTAAGGTTAGTAAAACCGCTAAATCCAAAGATAAATCTAAAGATGGTCAGGGGAAAAAAGAAGCTCCGAAAATTTTTGGTATTCCTTTATGGTAGGATAAACCTTGATTTATCGCGGAAATTAACCTAATCATCATCAGAGTATGATTCATCAAGCACCTGCAGGCGCAAGAGATTTATTACCCTTAGAAGTAACACAAAAAAGTTGGATAAATGATCGTCTGCAAGAAGTATTCCAGCGTTGGGGATATAAAAGAATTGTCACATCTACCATTGAATGGGTTGATACTCTTATGGCAGGGGGAGCAATTCAACCATCAACAGTAATACAATTACAAAATATCGGCGAAGGACGACTTGGATTACGTCCGGAACTAACTGCTTCCATCGCACGAGCGGCGGTTAATCGTCTTACAAATCAAACTATTCAACGGCTTTGTTATCGTGCCAATGTTTTTCGAAATCCTCCCCAGGGGCATCATGGGCGACAGTTGGAATTTTATCAAGCAGGGGTTGAATTATTATTTACCGATGGGGTTTTAGCCGATGCCGAAACCCTCTTATTATTAGCTGACTGTTTGGAATATTTAGGTATAGAATCTTGGCAATTACTCTTAGGTGATGCTGGTTTAACTCGTTCTTTATTAACGGTTTTCCCTGAGGATTTGCGATCAGATATTTTAAATTGTATAGCTAATTTAGATCGAGTGACTTTAGAGAATTTACCCCTAGAATCAGAGTTCAAAAATAGAGCCCTATTAGTATTTGATTTAAGAGGAAATCCCTTAGAAGTTTTGGAAAAAGTGAGTAAATTAGACTTAGACGACCATGGAAAAAAAGCTGTTAATCATCTTCAATCATTAATCGAATTAGTTAATTATAACGATGGAAAAACCCTGCCCATAACCTTAGATTTAAGTTTAATTCAAACCTTTGATTATTATACAGGAATTGTCTTCGAGGCTGTTAGTTTAAAGGGTAATAAACCCTATATTTTAGGACAAGGAGGACGTTATAATCAACTTTTAGGTATTTATCACCCCCAAAAGAAAACTTATCCAGGTATTGGTTTTTCCTTTAATATTGAAGACTTACATTCTTGTTTATTAAATAGTCCTTATTTACCGAAAATAACTCCTCCCAGCGATTGGCTTGTGATTCCTGAAACATCATCCGCAGTGAAACAGGCTTTCGACTATGCCCAAAAATTAAGAAAAAATAGCGAAAAAATTGTTAAAGTGGAGATCGATTTAGAATTTCGCACACCAGAAACCATTAGAGATTATGCTAAAAATGAAGATATTTTATCCCTAGCATGGATTTCAGAAAATGGTACAGCAAAAATTGAAAATTTGTCTATATAATGGTTTCGGAACCTGTATTTTTGCGTCAATATCAAGTAATAAAAATTATGCTCTCTTGTCCATTGCTATTCTCCTTCCTCACGAGTAAATTTAGATACATAACGGCCTATTAATTATCAATTATCAATTATTAATTAAACCTAGATATATGGCAAAATTATCCGTAGAATTAAACCGTTATTTTTTTCAGGAAGACAGACCAAAAACTGTCACTTTGTCGGATATCTTAACCTTAGCTGGAGAGCGAACTTTTGGTTTTTTACTAGTTATCCTATCATTACCTTCGGCACTACCGATACCTGCCCCCGGATATTCCATTCCCTTCGGTATATTAATATTTTTATTAGCTATACAATTAATTGGCGGCTCAAAAATCCCCTGGCTACCGAAAAAAATGATGAATGGCTCAATGAAGACGGAAACTGCCCGTAAATTCGTTAAGATGGGGTTGCCTTGGCTGGGTAGAATTGAAGCCATTACAAAGCCTCGTTTAAGCTACATTTGCACCAGTATTCCGGGTAGATTAATTATTGGTATTGCCATCGCACTAATGGCTATTTCCATGATGATACCAATTCCGGGTACAAATACTGCCCCGGCAATAGGAATTTTCATAACATCCTTCGGCCTACAAGAAGATGATGGATTTATCACCTTAGTTGGCTTAACGGTTTGTTTACTAGCAGGTATTGTCTCCACTTCTATTATTATCGCCTTTATTTGGGGAGGTTCGAGTATTATTGATTTAATTAAAGAACAATTGAATTAGCCATTGTGGGAAATAGTTCACTCACTTTAATATCGAATGCGGGGATCGATCAAAGCATTTACAATATCGATTAAAATACTGGCAAATACTACTATTACCCCAAAAAACACCATAATTCCCTGTACGGTGGGATAATCCCTTAAGGAAATGGCTTCATATAGTCTATTACCTAACCCCGGCCATGAAAAAGTAACTTCTGTTAATACCGCACCTCCTAATAAAGCGGCAAAAGTCAAGCCCATGACCGTTATAACGGGAATTAAGGCATTCTTGAGGGCGTGGGAGACTAAAATTTTATTTTCTTGAATACCCCTCGCCCTAGCGGCTTCTACGTACTCAGATTTTAATGTTTCTTTTAAATTCACTCTAACAATACGTTCAAAAATGCCACTTAATAAAATCCCCAAAGTGACACAGGGTAAAATTAAATAATGGACAGCGGTGGAAAATTGACCAAAATCGAAGGTTAACAAACTGTCCAGGGTGTATAATCCCGTTATGGTTTTAGGGGTCGGCATTCCGACGGGGAACCTTGTGCCGAGGGGAAACCACCGCAATTGTACGGCAAAAATTAATTGCATGATCATCCCCACCCAAAATAAGGGTAAAGAATAGGTGATAATGCCAAATAGTCTCCCCCCAAAATCAAATACGGTGTTAGGACGGGATCCTGAGACAACGCCAATAGTTACGCCTACTGCGATCGCCACGAGAATCCCAAACAACGCCAATTCCACCGTAGCGGGAAAATATTGTTGAATGACATCCCAAACATTCAACCCCCTACTGCTTAAAGAACTGCCGAGATTAAAATGGAGAACTTGTATTAAATAGCGAAAATATTGTAACCATAAAGGGTCATTTAAACCTAATTGTTCTCTCAAAGCCTCTTTAGCAGACTCAGGTGCCCTTGTGCCAAGTATGGCATCCGCAGGATCCCCCGGAGTTGCCCTTAACAGTAGGAAAACAATGGTGATAATTGTCCATATCATTAAGGGTGCTAATAAGATACGGGCTAGGATATAGTATTGTAAAGATTGAGAGCGAGACATAAAGACAATACAAGGTTACAAAGGTAGAATTATAACTCAGATTTCAATATTCTAAATTCTAAATTCTAAATTCTAAATTCTAAATTTCCCTAACAATGCCGTTTTCGGCACTAACCGTGCAGTATTGACTCAGATTTTGTCATTGTAGATCTAAATTTTTGACACTCGTCTTTAAATCTTTCCAGAGGTCTTTAATTTTTTTATAAGCATCTTGAGAGGCAATTTTCCCATTGGTTTCTAAGTTACAAATATAACTAACTTTTTGGGCAAATTCCTGTAAATTGGCGTTGAAAACTAGCTTTTCTGGAGTAAATTCACCACGATAACGGGTCTGCGGAAAAATAAAATTTTCTTTATCTCGTTTATTTTGATTTTGTTCTGTCATAGTCACAAGAACCTATTCTTCATTATTCTATATCTTCATTATTAATTACCAAAAAAATTGGCAACAATAAACTATCATAACCCACCTTCCACACATCAGTTTAAGACACCACTGATACGCTAAACTTACAAACAACATATATACATACTAATCTTTAAGTAAATTTTATCAAGTTTCGTGTTTATACTTACATAATTTTCCCCTAAAATGTTGTAGAGTGGACTTTATTTAATCGACTTCTATGATGATGTTATGAACAACCGCATATTTTGGATTGATAACTTACGGGCTATGGGAATTTTCTTAGTAGTTTTAGAACATACAGGGCGCATCGGTGAATTTCCCATAATAGACTACATCAAGTCATTCTATATGCCACTGTTTTTTTTCATATCGGGCTTATTTGTGACAAATAGTTTCTATGAGCAGAAGTTAATGAAGATAGTCAAAAAACTATCTCAGAAAATCATAATTCCATATGTATTTTTTGCATTAGTAAGTTATTCGTTTTGGTTGTTTCTGCTTAGGCATTTTAAAGAACAAAATTTTGATCCCCTGAAACATTTAGTAGGTATTGCATATGCCACAGCAAGTGAGGGTTGGCTTTCTTACAATGGTGCACTTTGGTTTTTTACTAGCTTATTTATTGTCAAACTGCTTTTCTATTTTTTATTTCCATTTCGTCATAGAAAGGGTTTCTTTCTTGTGATAGTAATATCTCTATCATTTCTAGGATATCTCTACGCTGTTTTTTGTCCTTTCCGACTTCCTTGGAATTTCGGAATTTCTATAACGGGACTTGTTTTCTTCAGTGTCGGCTATCTATTTTCTTCTCAAGTAAAAAATGGAAGTTTTTTTGGGCATAAATGGCATGTGGCGGTCATCTCACTTGTGTTGTTTATTATTTTTTCTAATATAAACTCAAGAGTGGAATTTTATCGCGGCGATTTTGGCAATTATTTTTACTTCTATGTTGCTTCATTTTCAGGAATATTAACTTTTTCATATTTAGCTAAATTAATACCCTACAACCAATTGATATTAAGTATTGGTCAAAATACCCTCGTAATTTTTTCAACTCATTTGCTGATAATCCCCTTGATAACCGGTTTTTTAGTTTATGTTTTGGCTATAAATGAACATATAATTGAGAAAGGGATTTTGATTTCAATTTTTTATGCAATTATTTCCATTATTTGCACTCTTTCCCTGTCAAAATTGTTGAATAGATATATGCCTCAAGTATTGGGTAAATCAGGGCAAGGCAGAAGTCAGAAGGGAGAAGCCACGAGGCCGGAGGCACAGAGGGTCATGAATTTGTAGAAATTCTAGTTCTCAATTTTGAATTCTGAATTTCCCCGACAATGGCGTTTTTGGGACTAACTAAAGAGTATTGAGACCCTAATTAGCAAACCCTTTCTTAGTTTTACGAGTAGACGGTTTTGGTTTTCTCAACTCCCCTGTTTTGATCCACTGTAAATGTTGGCTTAATAAGTCTTTGAGATTATAATTTTTAACGATGGTTTCTCTAGCTTTTGTCCTAATTTTTGCCATAATTTCCGGATTGTCCAAAGCATATTCTACCTTATCAGCGATGGCCTCTGGAGAGAAAAAAGGTACTAACAGACCATTATAATTATCTTGGATTAATTCTTGAACTGGTGGGGTATTTGAAGCAACGACAACACAACCAGTGGACATCGATTCCAACATTGACCATGATAAAACAAAAGGACGAGTTAGGTAAATATGTGCCGAAGACACCTGTAACACTTTTAGATAATCAACATAACTTAACAATCCGGTAAAATTGACTTTACTTAAATTAAGAGGTACTTTTTCCAACATCAAATCCTTGTAGTTTTTGCCATCGGGTAATTGTTTCCCATAGGCAACCCGATTGTGACCCACTATAATAAAATGAGCATGAGGGCGACGTTTTTGTAAAATACCAATAGTTTGAATTAACTGCGGAAAACCTCGATAAGGTTCCATTCCCCTAGCTACATAAGTAATAATTTCAGTTGCATTGCTTAAATCTAAATTAATTTGGGGTATTACTAATTTAGTGTCCGCATTGGGTTTAAAATACTCCGTATCAACTCCATCATGTAAAACGGTGATTTTCGAATGAAATTCAGGAGGAAATTGTTGACGTTGCCATCTAGTCGGGGATAAACCACGATCACAACTATACAAATCAATTAGAATAGGGGCATTTTTCACCCTAATTCTAGCCTCATCATCCGCCGAAACAGGATCACTAGGATCAAAATCGGCGTCGCTACCATGAGCATTATAAAACCATTCAAAATAACAGAGAAATTTAGCACGGGGAAAAATATCTTTGATAAATAAAGTCGGTCCCCATCCCGAATGACCATATACAATATCGGGATAGAAACCCAAGTCTTTTAACTGAATTGCGACACGATATAATGCTTGACCTTGTAAAACACTGTTCTCTAAACTTCGGACATAATGGTGCGTTTCAATTCCCGCCTCTCTGGAGGGTTGATAAATTATCTTCTTAACCCCTCCTATTTGTCCTTCTTCTCGCTTTGTGGCGTAAATTACCTCATAATTGGGATCTTGCCCCAAAGTCGTTGCTAAATGACGAAATTGTGCAGGGAAATTGGGGTGTATAAATAATATTTTGGTTTTTTTTGCCGACATAATTCTTTTATACTTGAATTTTGCACCAAGTTTAACATTGACTGGTTAATTCGATCTTCTGCGTATTGTAGAATAACATCACTTTTATATGATTTAGATTTCAGTCTTAGTTTACTATAAATTTTCTCTTGATTAGATTATCGAGATAAATGAGTATAAATACTTGATTTTTATTGTATTCTTATGGTCATTATCGAGAATATTCGTGCACTAGGAAAAGTAGGAAATATTATGAGATGCTAATATTTATATGATGTATTTCAGGAATAAAGAGTTATCTAAAGTTGTTTTAGCATAAGGCATAGATAATAATTTACAGATTTTTTAAACCTTTAAATTCAAGATAATTCCTCAACATATTTCGATAAATGGGGTAGAATAGTTGATCATATGATCAGGAATGTACATAAATCAAAAATTATAATTAATTGTTCTATAAGTATGAAAAATTGTTATACTCGAACAGTTATATAGCAGTCCTATTTGATTGATGGTATTTTTCAAATATTACTCCTACCTTAATAACAGGGGTTGGGGAGATCAATTACCACCACTGATTTAGGATTGGTGTGTCAGTCTGGACATTTTTCTATATCCAATTCCTATATTCAAAAATAAAGATTGGAGGTTAATATTATGGAACTTATTACCTGTCTTGCATTCGCCGTGTCGGCGTTCATTCTAATAATTGCTTCTATTGTCGGCTTAGTTTCTGCACCTACTCCTATTCTTTTAGCTATCTTACTGGGAGGGATGTTATTGACTCAAAAATCCATTAATAAGTTGGCAGAATTCGGTGTCAATTCAATGGAAGAAAGGAATAGAAACACAGTCGAAAAAGTAGAAATTGCCTCAAAAGATACAGTCAACCAAGACCACCGAGAAAATACAAAATCCATGACTTATCGAGGTTTTAATTATAATCGCATTGTTAAGAGTGAAAAAACACCCAACTATAAGCCAGGTCGTCTTACCCATTATAGAGGTGCAGTGATCGATAACAGTAAAAAAGAAATTGTCTAATCTAAGTTCAACAAAATTTTATTTACTATTTGCCAACAAAAATAAATATATTAAGTCAGGACAATTTTCGATAGTTTCTCAAGTATTAGTTGAAAGTCCCTTGTTAATTACCAACCATTAATTGTCTAATTGTCCATTGCAAATTATCCCTGATTGGCAGCAAAAGCGTTAATTTTACCCAAAAATTCTTCTGTGAGTTTATTAAAGGCTTTGGAACCGTTGGAATTGGGGGAAGTTAACACCGCAGGCATGAATAAATCTATGGCTTTGGCGACGTTGACATCCATAGGAATATCCGTAGAAAATAGTTGATCTATACTGAAATCTTGTTTAACTCGTCGGATAACCTGATCATAGTATTTATCATAACGTCCAAATAATCCTGCTTCGGACAAGATAAATACAATACCTAAAAGACTCAATTTTAAAGGGTTATTAGTTCCGTGACTGTCTTTTAATTTTTTAACTCGTCTTTCCAATAATTGTATCCCCACTAATGATAATGGTTCGGGACGTGCAGGTAATAAATAAAAATCACTAGCGGCGATGGCACTTCTGGTTAAAAGATTATATCCGGGGGCACAGTCCATAATGATAAAATCATAATCGTCGATGACGGGTTGTAAAATATTGCGGATTAAAAGTCTTTCAAAAGTGTTCCAAACTGATTCAAAATTTTCGATTTGATTTTCCTTAACGGCTTGTTGATGCAACATTTCCGATACTAAATACTCATCGTATAACTCAATATCCCCGGGGAGTAATTCTAACTGAGGTAAACCGCAAACTGATTCACTGATTAAATCATGAATCCCCAATTTAGAATAAGGATTGGGTTGAATGATACCGTCAATTAAATAACTCAAGGTTTTGCGCTTTTTTCTCAATTTGCCAAATTCGTGAGGAGGCAATAAACTTAAAGTGGCACTGATTTGCGCATCTAAATCTAAAACTAAGACTTTTTTATTAAAATTTTTGGCTAAAGAGGTGGCTAAATTAACGGTTAAAGTAGTTTTACCGACGCCTCCTTTCATATTGACAGTACTAATAATATATCCCATAATTTTTAAAAATTTTTAAGACTTAATAATGTTTTCTTCCATCCAATTTAGATAGGGTTGAGAGGCGTTGATGATAGGTAAAGCAATAATTTCTGGCGTTTCATAAGAATGTAACTCTTTAATTCTGTTTGCTAACACCGAAAAGAGAGTTAAATCGGTTTTAATTATCAATTGCCACTCAGAACTCTGACAGATTTTTCCTTGCCAACGATAAACAGAAGAAATCGGCAAAAAATTCACACAGGCGGCTAAATTTTCCTCAATCAGTGTTTTTGCCATGGTCAGGGCCTCTTTTTCATTACCAATGGTGACCAATACCACTCCAAAAGAATTTTTGCTCATAAAATATCATAAATGGAAGTTGTTAAATTGAGGAAAGCATTTTTGTTTATTTTATAGTAAGTAGTTTTCCCTGTGCCTTGTAACTTTTTTTATAAACATTGTAATTGTTGTTTGAGAAAACGTTTTCCTGATGTGCCACTATAAAATAACAAATCTGTTAATATTTTTAGGGCTAAAGAATATTGATTTTCGAGAGAAATATTCATATCTAAAAATTCATCAGATTGAGACAAAACTAAAAATTGATCAAGATAGTCTCTTACTATACCATAATAATGTTTGGTATCATCAGAATTTTCTATTTGCTCCAATAAAGAACAAGCTCTTCTAATTAATTCATCATTTCTTTGTAAAATTTTTGACAAATATTCAATCAATAAATCTAATTCAGAATTACTCACAGGAATTACGGTAGATTCTATCTTAATACCCAATGCTAAAATTCCCAAATAAATTAGTTTTATTTTTTCAGGAGTATGATTAACTTTTTCAACATCAATTAAATTTTCTTGTTCGTCTAACATGGTATAAAACTTTATTAAAATTAATGATAATTATGAAACAAATAACCCTTAATTTACCAAAAAACTTTTCTTCTTTAATTGTAAAACAGAATACCATCAATGGTTATGTTTATGACATCTTACCTTCTACTAATTCTCACGCATGGCAATTAAGGCGAGAAAATATTAGGCCTCCTTTTATCGTCATCGCTAAACAACAAACCGCAGGAAAAGGACAACGAGGTAATATTTGGCGATCGCCCCCTGGTGGTTTATATTTAAGCATGGTACTCGAACTTAACCTATCCGTTAAATATATTGCTCATTTAAGCCCATTTATTGTTTATGGTATTGTCACAGAATTAAGAAAGTTTGAGATCCCTGTACAAATAAAATGGCTCAATGATTTAATTTTAGAAGGTCAAAAATTAGGGGGAATTTTATGCGAAACAAAAACTGATAAAAATATGATTAAAGAAGTCGTAATAGGAGTCGGAATTAACTATAAAAATAAAATTTTTGATTATGGTATTAGCTTAAATAATTATTATCAAAAAACTAATAACGTTACTATAAAATCTATTAATAAACTAGTAAAAATAGTTACATTAGGTATTATAAAAGGTTATGATAAGTATCTAAAATTAGGTATTAATTATCTGATTAATAGTTATAATGATTTAATGTATAATATTAATGAAAAAGTATTATTTCAGCAAATAAAAGGTCAAATTTTGGGCATTAATTCTCAGAGTAATTTACAAGTAAAAATAATCTCATTAGGTGCTAGTTGTAAAATGAGTTTTTCGCCACAAAATTATAGTCTGTCTTATGATAAATCTTTAGAAAACTATTATCAATTAACAGAAAAATTATAGTAAGATATTGCTCTCCATCTTTCAATTTTCGAGCAGAAAATAATAATAAATAAAAGTCTCACATTTGCGTATTTAGGGTCTAACATTTAAACACTAAAAATTACCATGATCAACAATGGCATTAGCAACTTTTTCCATGACTTCAGTGACGGGAATTGCACCTAACTCTCCAGAGGTACGGGTACGAATACTCAGGGTATTGTTTTCGACTTCCGAAGCTCCAACAATGGCCATAATAGGGATTTTTTGCTTTTCACCGTTACGAATCATTTTGCCTAGCCTTTCCCCACTGTTATCGACTTCGGCACGAATACCAGCTGACAACATCTTTTGGCACACCTGTTGGGCATAGGGGAAAAAGTCGTCGCTAACGGGCATTAAACGGGCTTGAATAGGTGCTAACCACAAGGGGAAATCCCCAGCATATTCTTCGATTAAAATGCCAATAAGCCGTTCTAAAGAGCCAAAGGGTGCACGGTGAATCATGATCGGACGTTGACGACTGCCATCGGGAGCAGTATATTCTAAGTCGAATCTTTCTGGTAAATTGTAATCAACTTGTACGGTTCCTAGTTGCCACTCTCTTTCTAAGGCATCCTGAAAGATAAAATCGAGTTTAGGTCCATAAAAAGCCGCTTCTCCTTCTGCTTCAAAATACTCCATATCGAGATGTTGCACAGCATTACGGATAGCATTTTGGGCTTTTTCCCACACCTCATCACTGCCGATATATTTGTCTGAGGTGGGATCACGGAAACTCAAACGGGCTTTAAAATTCTTGAGTTGTAGGCTTTTGAATACTGACAAAATTAGGTCAACCACATTCAAAAATTCTGACTCGAGTTGATCTGGAGTTACAAATAGGTGGGAATCATCAACGGTAAAGCCTCGTACCCTGGTTAAACCACCCAATTCTCCTGATTGTTCGTAACGATAAACAGTACCAAATTCCGCTAAACGCATGGGTAAATTACGGTACGATCGCAACTCACTTTTATAGATTTGGATGTGAAAAGGGCAATTCATGGGTTTAAGGACGAAACCGACTTCTTTTTCTGCTTCCTCCGCATTATCGGCCATCATGGGAAACATATCCTCTTTATAGTTTTGCCAATGGCCAGAAGTTTTAAATAAATCAACTCTACCGATGTGGGGAGTAACTACCTGTAAATAACCCCGTTTAATTTGTTCTTTTTTCAGGAAATCCTCTAAAGTTGAGCGAATGAGAGTCCCTTTTGGTGTCCATAATGGCAAACCAGGACCAACAGGATCAGCGAAAATAAATAAACCCAATTCTTTACCTAATTTACGGTGATCTCGTTTGAGAGCTTCTTCCTTACGTCTTTTGTGTTCCGCTAATTGTTCGGGAGTTTCCCATGCAGTACCGTAAAGCCTTTGTAACTGTTTATTATTAGCATCTCCACGCCAGTAAGCACCAGCAACGCTTTCTAGATCCATCGCCTTGGGATTTAAGTCTTTGGTGGTTTCAACGTGAGGACCGGCACACAAATCCCACCATTCTTCCCCTAAATGATAAATTGTGATGGTATCATCTTTAATACTGTCTAAAATCTCCAATTTATAGGGCTCGTTAATATTTTTAATTCTAGTTTCTGCTTCCTCTCTAGTGACTACTTCTCGAATTACGGGCAGTTTACGATTAATAATTTTAATCATCTCTTTTTTGATTGCCTTGAGATCTTTTTCTGCTATGGGTTCAGGCAAATCGAAGTCATAATAAAAACCCGTTTCTGTCCAAGGACCGATAGTTACTTGAGCATTAGGATATAGTTTTTGCACCGCCATTGCCATGACGTGGGAAGTGGTGTGGCGAATTTTTTTTAAATTTTCCGATTCGCTGGTGCGAGGTAACTTAACTGATTCTGTAATCGATTGATTAGCCATAAAAAATAAATGATGGTTAGTTGGCTTAATTTATCTATATAATAACTGAGTATCAAGCCTTGCCTTGATCTAAACCTCGACAAAATTCTTAAGAAAATTGATTTTTAAGTAATAATATCATAATCAATATCCAAACTATTTGTGATACACTTTTAAAAACTATGAAAGAAACATATAATAAAAAATTATTACTTATAGACGATGATCCTAATTTAATCCTCTTAGTGAAAGATTATTTAGAATTTAATGGTTATCAAGTGTTAACCGCTAGTCAAGGCAGAGAAGCCATGAAAATTCTTGAACGGGAGACCCCTGATTTAATTATTTGTGATGTGATGATGCCAGAAATGGATGGTTATAGTTTGGTACAGGAAATTAGAGAAAATCCTCTTCTAGAATGGCTTCCAGTGATTTTCTTGTCGGCGAAAGGACAAACTAAAGATCGTATCAAAGGTTTAACCCAAGGTGCGGATGTTTATATGGTAAAACCTTTTGAGCCTGATGAGTTAGTGGCACAGGTACAATCTACTCTTAATCAAAGTATGCGTCTAATGGGTAGTAGTAATCGTAAGGGGGATAATTCTCTCCGAATCCAAGTGCCAAAAAGCGTCGAATTAACTCCCACTGAAACAAGAGTTATTGATTTAGTGGCGCGGGGAAAATCTAATAAAGAAATTTCCCAAGAATTAGGAGTAAGTCAACGCACTATTGAAAGTCATGTTTCTAACATGTTAAACAAAACCGGTTTACATAACCGCACAGAATTATCTCGTTGGGCTATTCAAAATGAAATTATTTAATATGTATATATATTGAAAAACTGAAATTAAAATCAATTATCATATATATATCATATATCAACATCAATTTCTAGCCCTATTACTTCTTCCATATATACTTGATTGAGGGTTAAGCTATTAACCCTATAAATGCCCCCTACTCTAAATTCTAAATATAACAATGCACAAAATACCCGTGACGGTAATTACCGGTTTTCTCGGTGCAGGAAAAACAACTTTATTGCGCAATCTTTTACAAAATAATCAAGGCAGAAGAATTGCCGTTGTTGTCAATGAGTTTGGAGAAATAGGCATTGATGGCGAATTGTTGCGTACCTGCCAAGTATGTGATGATGAAGGGGAATTTAGTAGCAATATTATCGAATTGACGAATGGTTGTCTTTGTTGCACCGTCCAAGAAGAATTTTATCCTACTATGCAGGAACTGTTAACCCGTAAAGATCAAATTGATGCTATCGTCATCGAAACTTCTGGGTTAGCTTTACCCAAACCCTTAATACAAGCGTTTAAATGGCAAGAAATTCGTAATCATGCCACCGTTGATGGAGTTATAACCGTTGTCGATGCCCATGCTTTGGCTAATGGTAATTTGGTAGGAAATTTAGAGGCGATCGCACAACAAAGGGAGAATGATCCTAGTTTAGATCATGAAACCCCCATTGAAGAATTATTTGGGGATCAATTAGCTTGTGCTGACTTAGTATTGTTAACTAAAACTGACTTAGTGAAAGATAATGATTTAAATCAAGTGAAAGATTGGTTGGAGAAGGAATTACGTAGGGGAATTAAAGTTATACCCTGCCGTCAAGGGGAAATTAATTCCAAAGTGTTATTGGGTTTTAATGCCGCCGTTGAAGATGATCTTCTTAATCGTCCTTCTCATCATGATACTGAAGAAGATCATGATCATGATGATGATATTAACTCTTTAGAATTATTGATTGAAGAAGCCATTAACCCTCAGGTTTTGCTATGTCGTTTACAAAATCTTGTTCAAAATTTAGAAATTTATCGTATCAAGGGTTTTGTGAATGTTGCCCATAAACCTATGCGCATGGTGTTACAAGGAGTGGGGGATCGCTTTGATACATTTTATGATCGATTATGGCAACCGGAGGAAAAAAGGTCTACAAAACTAGTTGTAATTGGACGTAATCTAAAATCCTCAGACCTTGGCTAGGGTTGTGGTGGTGTCGTAAATCTAAAGACTTTTTCAGCAAGCAAACCCTAATTTGATTTTCTCGGGAGGCATGTAAATTGTTTTAACGCACTTTGGGCATGAAAACGCACTTGAGGATTAGTATTGGTTTCTATCCCTTGTAAAATCGGGATTGTCGTTGTCGCATTTAGCTGCTTTAAACTATAACAAAGGGCTTGTAAAATTTCGGGACGTGCTAATTTTGGGGATTTGCTTTCCCAAAAATTACTTAAAATTGCCACTGCTTGATTTTTGAAACTTGGTTTTGTCACTCTCCCTAAAACTGTTATGATTTCGAGAGTTATCGACGAATCATATATATACATTGACTTCTCTAAACATTGCAAACTGTCAGATGTTGCTATCCATGCTAATGATCGCACAATCGTAATTTTTAAAGCTTCAGGAGTATTGGCACAATGTAAAACCTTATCTAAGGCTTCTATGGCTAAGGGATGACCACAGCGACTTAAGGAAATTGCCCCCTGTTGAGCTACAGATAAGTTAATATCCTGCAATAGGGGTGAAATTAATTGGATTAACTCTATGTCCTCACTGAATTTTAGTTTTAATCCTAAGGCGATAAGGGCTTCTTTTCTCACTGATGAGGCATAATCTTTAAGGGCGTTGATCATCACTGACTTAATTTCAGGAGTGTCAAAATTTCTCAAAACGGCGATCGCTGTTGCCCTAGTGGTGCTATCTTGGTCATTGACGATGGATAATAACGGTGGAATCACCTCTGAACTAGGAATTTGGGCTAAGGCCTTCGTGGCTAAGAGACGAGAAGAGGGATTTTCCAGCAATTGTGACAAAAAGTTAATGGATTGTTTTCCCTGACTTGCTAAAGTTTGAGTGGCTAACAAGAGTAAATCTTCCTCTTGGGTAGTCGTTAATAATTCGGTGACAATTAAAATTATTTCAGGATTTTTGATTTGACTTAGTATTTTTAAGCCATACCAGCGATGTTCAACATTGGCTTTTTCGTCTAAAATGACCTCTTTTAAGGGTGTAATTACCTCATCACCATATTTGGTTAATATTTTGGCGATCGCCCATTTTTCTTCAAAATTACCCAATTCTAAGACTTTTAAAGCCAATTCTAAAGAGATAGATTCACCATTATCGAGGTGAAGATTGGATAAATCAAAGAATGAATAACTTTCTTGTGGGAGAACAGTAGCCATGAGATGATGAGTGAAAAAAAGATGATAATATCTTATCCAATATAATTCTTTTGTTCACCGTATTTCGTAATTTTCATCACCTATTCCCAATGTTCAGACAATTGTTGACTGAATTGTATGCAATTTTCACATAATAAATAAAATGTCCATGAACTTATCCCAGTTTTACTATTTTTCAAAAGCAATGGATCTGTGCGACGGCAAATCGATCTAAATCAGCTAAATCTTTATGTATATGAATGTTTGTATAACTACTATTTTTTGTTAATAAATCTCGAACTGTTTCTCCTTGTCTTGCCATTATTTCTAATAATAAAAAACCATTATTTATCAAAAAATTAGGAGCATTATTAATTAAATATCGAATATCTTTTAAGCCATCCTCCCCTCCATCCAATGCGATTTTTGGCTCATAATTAACTACTTCTGGCTGTAATTCTAATACCATGCTTGAAGGGATATAAGGGGGATTAGAAATAATGCCACTAAAGCTATTTTTAAACTCATTTATAGGATTAAACCATGAGCCATGACAAAATTTAATTCTCTTGGCAAAACCTAAATTAAGGGCATTTTCCTGGGCAATTTTTAGGGCTTTTTTACTTTTATCCACAGCGTAAATTGTCGCCTCTGGAAAAATATCAGCCAATGCGATAGCGATGGCACCACTTCCTGTACCCAAGTCTAACCAGTTACCCCTTCGTAAATTAAGGTATTCTTGAGTAAGTTGCAATGCTAAATCAATAATTAACTCAGTTTCAGGACGAGGAATTAAAACATCAGGAGTTACTTTAAGGGTAAAATTACGCCAATGACATTCACCGATTAAATATTGAACGGGGCAATGTTTTTTTACTCGTAAATGCCATAATTTTTTTAATTTTTCAAAAGAAATTTTACTATCAATTGTCTCTTTATTTTGATAATTATTGATCCGTAAATCTACAGTTCCTAAATTAGTTAATTCTCTCACTAAATACTCTAATTCAAAGAGAGGAATATTATAAATAATGGTTTCTTTTTTTGCTTGTTGATACCAGTTAAATAATTCTTGTCCTGACAAAAAAAATGACATACTTTTATCTATTATTTAATTAGGTTTAAAATCTATCTTTTTTATATCTTTTTCTATGGGTATAAAGTCACATTTATCAAAAGTAGATATTAAACGCATTTTTGCTTTATTAGGATCGAATTGAGGATCAAATTTCGTAAAATTATCATAGCAAGCATTGGTTAAATTAGTATTAGTAAGGTCAGTTTTTTCTAAATTAACACTTCTTAAATCAGCATTAGTTACATTGGCATTAGTAAGTTTTGCTTGCAAAAAACTACCGCTATGTATATTAGCTTGACTAAGATTAGCTTTAGTTAAATCAGCACCCGTAAAATTGGCATAGGATAAATCTAAATTATCTAACCTTGCTTCCGTTAAATTTGCATTTTTTAACAATGGGGTAGAAACTTTATTACTATTAAAGATTAATAAGTCAGTATCCTTTAAAAACATAATAATGTAACGCTTTCTTTCTCCGTCAATTTCTGATAAGACCGTTTGGGTATTTGCCCTTAATAAATAAGGATTTTGCTGTAATTTCCACAGGGGATAATCTAAAGTTAATTGTGTTATGTGGTTTAAATAATCTATTAAAATTTTCTGGCGATAACGCTCTAATTCCAGGGTATAATTAGCATTATTATCTTGGATTTGTAATGGACGATAAAGAAATTGCTCACTAAAAATATTAGAAATCGTCAGGAATCCAATGATCAGAGTAGTAGTGGCAGTAATTAAAGAACCAACAATGGGACCGATGGCAATTGGGGGAATATGTACCGAATGGGTTATGGTTTCAGCGATCGCATTAATAAAAGAAGATAAAGTTTGCTGAAAACCTTTAACAATTTTGAGTAAAAAAGATTGGGATTGCTTATTTTCCTCCGACATATTAAAACAAGAAATTAGGGAAGATAAAGAAAAATATTATCACGATTAAAACGAAAAAGAAAGTTGATTAAGTGAAAAAATTAGACAAAAAAATTAACAGAAAAGTGATCGCTTCTCTGCTAATAAAATGAATATAGTTTGACGATGAAATTTTTGATGAATATTAGTTAAGTAATTTCTGGTAAATTTAAGATAAGGGGGATATAGAAGGATCAATCTCCTCGTAATTATGGCTTTGTTTTTCTCGCACAATGGATAGACCTTCTTGTAGTGCAAGAAGCCGATCGCCCATCCAATGATATTCAGGAATTAAACCACCGATACCCAATTTTTCCAAACGATTTTTCACTTTACCCGTAGCACCTACGACTATAACCTTATGACCGTTATCCATCGCTTCTTTCATGGCATTTTCTAAGGCAAGGGAGGAAGTGACTCCTAAGATTGGTACTTCGCTTAAGTTAACAATTAAGACATCATAGTTATCAATGGCATTATGTTCTCTGGAAATTGCTTTTGCAACACCAAAAATCATAGGTCCACTGAGATGGAAGTATAATATTCTTCCTTGGGCTAAATCTAAAATTTGATTTTCTTCTTCAGTAAGAAAAACTTCATCATCGGCGGTACTAATGATTTTAACGGATTTAGAGCGCAACTCAGAAAGTTTCTCAATAGTTAAAATATTAGCGATAAAGACACCTACACCAACGGCTACCATTAAATCTACAAATACCGTTAAAGCGATAACACCATAAACAATAGCGGTGGCTTTCCAGGAAATTTTATGAACCCGTTTTAAGAAACCCCAGTCCATAATATTGATACCGACTTTCAGTGCAATACCGGCTAAAACTGCCAAAGGAATACTCGCAGTTAAAGGTGCAGCCCAAACGACCACTATAAATAAAACCATGGCACGAGTGAGACCAGATAAGGCTGTAGTGGCACCAGTTTGGATATTAACCACCGTTCCCATCGTAGCACCAGCTCCCGCAATACCACCAAATAAACCGGAGAATAAATTACCTAAACCTTGTCCAATTAATTCTTTATCGGAATCATGCTCAGTACGAGTTAAACTATCGGCAACAACAGAGGTTAAAAGTGCATCGATACAGCCTAGCATAGCTAAAACGATGGCATCAAAAACCATTGTGCGAATTTGGCTACCTTCAAAAGTGGGCACTTGTAAAGCAGGTAAACCCGTAGGAATTTCCCCGATTCGACGAATATCTGCATCGCCAAAGAAGACTAAAGACACTACTGTACAGGCAATCAAAGCTAATAACTGGGGAGGTACAATGCGCTTATATTTACTAGGTACAATGTAGAGAATAACTACTGTCATCACCGCCAAAATTGTCTCTAAAGGATTGATATTAGAGATCAAATTGGGGATATTTTGAAGTGTACCCATAACGCCACCTTTAGGACTAGCTTGACCTAAAAAAGGTGCGGTTTGTAAAATAATCAGGATTAAACCGATGCCCGTCATAAACCCTGAAATAACCGTATAGGGCATCATGGTGACGTATTTACCCAGCTTGAAGAAGCCAAATAAAATTTGGAATAATCCCGCCATCATTACCACCGTAAAAGCCATGGCTAAACCGTTTTCAGGATTAGAAAGGGTAAGATGTGCAATTACAGCAGTCATGACTACAGTCATGGGTCCTGTAGGCTCAGAGATTAAAGTAGGAGTACCACCAAATAAAGCGGCGAAAAAGCCCACCAATACAGCACCCCATAAACCAGCCGTAGCCCCAGCACCGGAAGCGATCCCAAAGGCTAAAGCCATCGGTAAGGCGATAACGGCAGCGGTTAAACCTCCGAATACATCACCTTGTATATTGCGAAAATTTATTTTATTAGTAATTTGCACTTAAGTTTTCCTTAAATAAAGTGTGATAAATTATCTTCAGTAGAGTATTTTTATATAGAATCAACTCAATATTTTTTTTATAATAGATAGAAAAAAATCTATAAATAATATATTAAGGGAAAACATCTCAAAAGGAAAGTAAATTTTACTGATAATTTTTAATTATTTAGATAAATATTACTAATCTTTATTAATAATCAAGCACAACGAAATCTAACAATGATGGGTAGTTTTTTAGATGTATTGCTAATTGCTAATTGCTAATTGCTAATTGTCTTAATCTTCTTCCGGTTCAACTAAAGATTTATACTCAGAGGCTGATAAAGTATCTTCTAAATCATCGTCGGGGTTATCCAATCTAATTTTAATTAACCATCCTTCGCCATAAGGATCATCGGCGATCGATTCTGGAGATTCGATTAACATTTCATTACGATCGATGACTGTACCAGAAACTGGAGAATAAAGTTCAGAAACCGCTTTAACTGATTCAATGGTACCGATGTTATCTTCAACACCGATGGCATCCCCTAATTCTGGCAATTCGAGAAAGACAATATCGCCTAATTCTTCAATGGCGAAAGCACTAATGCCAATGGTCGCGATTTCACCGTCTAAACGCACATATTCATGGGAATCGAGGTATCTTAAATCTTCTGGATATTCTAAACTCATGTTTAATAACTTTCTCTATAGATTAATAACTTATTATTAATGATCAATGGTCAATAGGCAATAATGACAGTGAAAAAGGGAATAGGGAATACTCAGATCTTGCACCTTTCCCAAAAGTATCTGTTGAGGGTAATTATGAATTATGAATTATGAATTCAGTTTATCCTTTATGATACCAGCATCATTAAGAGAAAGTGTTTTTATGGCGGATTCATTTTTCAATGAGGTTAATTTGAAATTGGTGGGCAAAACTAGAGAGATTATGAAAGTCACGATAGGCTTTTTGCATTGTTCTTAATTTTATTTTTATTTCTTCACCATAAATAATCTTATTAATTTCTTGCCAAACTTGTTCAGGATTATCCCAATTAATGATTAATTCATCTAAGCCAAATTTTAATAATTCCCCTGCCATCCAAGTGTTAGCCATCGTCACGGGAATATTGCCAGCAATAATTGACTCGGTAAAAACTCCCGATGTTCTTTCTTGATAGGCGATCCCATGGTAAGGTATTAACATAATATCAGTTTTACTTAACCATGACACGTATTTTTCACGAGGTAAATTGTCTTCAGTAAGAATCACTTTTACACCCTTATTGACAGTCATTAAATTCGCAGTTTTCGCCGCTACCAAAATAAATTTATCTCCAAAAGGAGTTTGACATTCGCTCAATTTTTTAATGATTTGCCAACCCTTTTCGTCCCGAGGAGGTCCCGCCCACCAACAAATTATCTTATCATTATTATTAGGTAATTTTTCCACAAATTCAGTATGAGGAATTGGCATTACAGTAAAAGATTCCTTAAAATATTTAGTCATGGAATTAGCTAATAATTTACTATCACTAAATAATCGAAAATGATTAGATTTTACTGCTTTTTTCAAGAGTTTATTTAAGAGTTTGTAAAAGAATTTCGTTTTATGTTGATGAAAGTTATGACGATATAAAACCCAGATATATAGGTTATCCTTTGGTAAAAACAAAACTGAGAACCATAAGGCCAATAATTGTAGATGAATAAATCTTTCTATAAAAATAATATGGGGTTGCGATGATTTGTTTAAGAATAATTTATTTTTTAAATAAGCTCTTATACTATCAGAAAATAACTTAACTTGCCCTAATTTATACCAAAAATCGGCATCTATTTCTAACTTATTACCCTGCAAAGAATCGTCCCAATTATCAGGTAAATCTGGCAAGTTTTCTTCACGGGAATAGACTACTTGATGATGCCAACCGAGAATTTTTGTGGCTTCAGTAATGGAAATATGATAGGGAATAATATGCCCTTCTCCACCCATTAAATTAGGAATTAAAGAGATAAATATTGGGGAATAATTCATTTAATACAGTTGAATTCTACATTTTAAATTCTTCATGTCTTTATTCTAAATTATCCATAAAAAAAGCCTTACCTGAATTAACAAGTAAGGCTTAATAGTTTTTTGATAGCTTGAAAAAACTAATCTTAGAAAGTAAAGGTAGTTCTTAAAGTACCAATAACTTGACTATTGTTTGATGCTTGGTTAGAAGAGTTAACCCAGATAACACCAGGAGTTAAAGAAATGTTATCAGTTAACTGATATTTATAGAATGCTTCCACGTGGACAGGTGTGCTACTATGACCAACACGAACTTCGCGACTGACACCATCAGCATCGTTAATAAAGTATTGTGAGTTACCATTGTATGGTTGAACCCCGGCATAGATACCTAAAACACTACCCTCTTTAAATAAGTCAGGGAATGCTACACCACCACCATAACTCCAAATCTGATCGCTACCACGACCGATTCTGATTAAGCTAGTATAGCTGAAGAAGGCACTTAAACTCATACCATCAGTAACACGCCAAGCAACCTGTGCACCATAAGTATTGGTTGCTTTGTCTTTTTGATCAATGGTAGCACCGGGAAATTGCTCCCCGATAAGACCGTTCAACTCAGAGTTACTTTGGTTGGCCCATTGTGTACCAACAACACCAATACCGCTACCAGCACCGGCTCCAAATATGGGACTGTCAGCCTTATGGAAACCGTTGACATAGGTAAAGCCCAGGGCGAAAGTATCACTCACATTGAAGTTAAGTTGGCCTAAAACAGAGTAGTCACCGTTAAACAGACCCTGGCCGTCTTCTGGAGAGTAAGGTTCTCCACCGGCGAAGTAGCTGACGGTAGCAGTGCTAGGACCGAGTAAATTTTGTAGAATGCCTAGTTGGTAGCTAAAGGCTATCCCAGAACCACCACCAATACGATAGATGGGACTCTCAGAGGCAAAGGTACTCAATGCTCCATTACCACCATCATAATCTTCAAAGTAGGGATTTAAAGTTGGAACGTAGTCACTGTGAATACCACCGAATGCGGCTAAATAGGTTTGAATTTGATTATCTTCACCCAACTTGATGGGCGCATAGTAGGCTAACCAGTCAACCTGAACATCGTTATCTGAACCCGGATAAAGGTTAAAAGTTTGATTTAAGGTTGCACTAGGGCCGTTTGTAGTTCCACTAATTACAGGTACTCCGGCAGTTCTGTATCTACTTTTACCCTCAGCGTTAAAATCCCCTGCGTTACCAGCAGATAAACGAGTTACTAAGTTATCTTCTCCGGTGAAACTAGTATTTAAAGCTAAACGTACACGGTCAGCCAAAATAGCTTGGTTACCACTGTTAAAGTTCTGGGTCAACGCCATAATGACTTCTCCTTTCAACTTAGTCGTGGTGGAGAATTGGTGATCCTCTAAGAAAGCAACTCTGCCTTCTAGGTTGTCAACTCTTGCACCTAAAGCGGCTAACTCAGATTCAAATTCGGCCATTAAGCGTTTTAGTTTTTCGATGTCTTCTCTAAGTACTGCCTCACTGGCGGCAATTAAACGCTCCATTTGTTGCATACAAGCGTTTAAACCGGCGGCAAACTCGTAACGACTTAAAGCACGATTACCTCTGAAGGTACGATCGGGATAACCAACAATACAACCGTAACGTTCAACTAAACTGCGGAGAGCTTCAAAAGCCCAGTCGGTAGGAGATACGTCTCTAAGTTGAGACACGCTGGTTACTTGATCTTTCGAAGAAGTACCACCTTCGGAACTGTAATCGTCTAATTGATTGATGATTTGTGCATCACCTTCGGTATTTACTTGAGCTATTTCATTAGCCTGAACCTGGGAGGTTGCTAAGAAACTTGCACCCACCAATAGGGGGGTTAATTTTACTGATTTCCAAAAATTGCTTTTCATGATTTAGGTATCCTCACACCTTTAAGGTTTTACTATTTACTGATGGTGAAATTTTCCAGTTAACAGATTTACTTTTCATCTACTATAACATAAAAAATTTTTTTTGCTACTTATTTTCTGTGATTTTGTTAAGAGTTCTTAACTATCTCTTAAACCAATAAAATAAGTTTGATCATATTGAACTCTGGAGACTAGTTAAATGTCCCTACCCAGTGCGATAAGCCCAGGGTAGAAAAAACATCTAATTATTTGACGTGGGCTTTTTAGTTATTCTAGGTTCAGACTGCTGGAAGGAATTTCAAGCAAAACTGAAAACTAGGCAAAAACCTTTGGTCCTTGACATTTTTAGCTTTTCCTGACTAAACAGCCCCAGCACACAGCCGAGTTTGAATAACCAGAAAACCCACAATCTTACTACTATCTATCATAGGCATCACCTCCTGTTCTTCCTGAACGGCTTTAACTATTTTTTACTTAAGACATACTAACTCATAAAATTAGAAATGACAAGAAGGCTATCAACTTAAGACGGGACAGCTTGGTAGGGAGAGGAGTCAGGAGTTAAAATTATTCTACTGAATTCTGGATTCTGAATCCTTTTAAAACAATTATTTGATTCTCACGAATGATTCCTGATTGCTATATTACTTTAGTCCTCCAGAGCGGATAATACTAACGATTAACCATAATCCGAGTAAACTGGCGACGGTAAAGAGGATATTGCTTAATAATATTAATTGCCCAGTGGTTGCCCCAGTGGAAATGATTGCGGCACCCATAATTAGTGAACCGACAACGACACTAAATGATAGTCGATTGGCTGAATCGTCTAAACTACGTCTTAAACCTTCTAGTTCTCTAATGCGTAAATTCCAAAGAAATGTCTCCGAACTTAAACGATCTAAGATTACGTCTATTTGACGGGGCGATCGCAAAGAAATTGATTTTAAGTCTAAAACTGTCCTAAAAAGGGTTTGAAAGGGGGTATCACCGATAAATTGACGGCGAAAAAGATCGGTCATGAGGGGTTTAATTTCTTCAAGGAGGTTAATTTGGGGATTAAATTTACGGGCGACACCCTCTAAGTTGGCTAAACTTTTGGCAAATAATCCCATATTACCGGGTAATTTGATTTTATTACTTCGAGCAACTTCTAAGACTTCGTAAAAAACTTCACTAAAATTTAATTGAGAAAGACTGAGATTGTAATATTTTCTCAACATCTTTTGATAGTCATTTTCTAATTGAGATAAATTACTATTGGCGGTGTTACTGTCCGATAGTTCCAGGGTTAATTGGGCACATCTTTGAGCATCAATATCGACAATGGCTAATAACATTTCTGTTAATAATTGTTGGGTATGAGGATCTAATCTGCCAATCATGCCGCAATCAATGATGCCCAATTTACCGTCATCTAAGTAGAAAATATTACCCGGATGAGGATCAGCATGAAAAAAACCGTCGATAAATATTTGTTGAAAAAAAACTCTGAATAATAGGGTGCTTAATTCTTGACGTTTATTGCTGGTATCGGGAATATTGGCGGACAAAATGGCTTGACCGTCTAACCATTCCATAAATAGGACTTTGTCGGTGGTATATTGCCAATATATTTTAGGGATCACTAATTGTTTTGCATCGAACCAATTACTACCACTCAAATTTAATCGTAATTTTTCCGTATAGTTACCTTCTTGACGAAAATCCAACTCAGCCAATACTGCTTTGGTAAAATCTTCGGCTAAATTGACTACATCATAATCGTTTCCGAAGTCCGTTAAGGCGATAATTTCTGCAATACCTTTTATTAAAATAACATCTTGATTGACAATGCGATCGATATTTGGGCGTTGCACTTTGATGGCGACTTCTTCCCCTGTTATTAATGTACCTCGATGGATTTGGGCGATCGATCCTGCCGCTACAGGATTTGGATCAATTGTCTTCAAAATCCTTTCTAAAGGCTGATTAAGTTGTTCTCTCAAAGTCTGTTCAATTAATACCCATGCTACAGCAGGAACTTGAGCTTGGAGGGCGGTTAAGGCTTCAATGTACTTGGGTGGTAATAAATCAGGACGAGTGCTAAGTAATTGACCAAATTTGACGTAAAAAGGACCTAACTGTACGAGAATTTTACGAAATACTTCTGGAGGGGGAAGTTGAGGTTTATCGGATTTTCCCACGGTGAGGATGCCGCGCATATAATCCCAACCATTGCCTAAGACGATTTCAACGATTTCTCTTTGTCGTGAGCTGGTTTTAGTTAAAGAAAACATAATTCAACAATTAGCGATGGACAATCCTTTCTCAATTCTTGAATGCCCAAATTATTCCTTTGGCATGGCGGCAAAAATAGCGTCACCGTCAATAGTAACGATTATGTCACCACTTTCCTTAACCCAATATCCTCTCAAAAAAGGAGCTAAATCCGGGGTCACCGCCGATGCGGGGGGAGAATATAAATCGTTGGTGTTGCACCATTCAATATCATTGACATCACTCACGATTAACCCAACTAAATCTCCAGAAGTTCTACTTTTACGATCTTGATTGCTAGGATGAATCACCACTGCTTTATGATTGGAAGCAACTACTGATTGTTGATACCAAGGAGTAAATCCTAATAATTGTCCTAAATCTATCATCCAGACAACTTCCCCACGCCAATTATAAACCCCAATCACCCATGAAGGCATCTCCGGAATGGCTATAATTTGCCCAAAAGGAATTTTCAACACTGCCGCAATTTCTGACAATGAAATCATCAAGTTAGCATCTGGTAAAAGAACAAATCTCAGAAATTGTTGTCTTTGAGATTCTTGAATCTTTTTTTGGTTGGTTAGGGACAGTATTTGTTCACTCATAATGGCGGCAATATGTATCGATTTTAATTAAGGATTGGCAAAATATTTAGTTAGATAGAGGGGTAGAACTTTTCACCCTGACATAAAATCATTATATATACGTATATTATTTGATTAGTTTTTTGACCGTGGAAAATAATTCGTCTTTATCAACGGGTTTTGGTATATAAGCATCTGCACCTTGTTTCATACCCCAAAATTTATCCATTTCACTGCCTTTAGTCGAACAAATAATAATTGGTATTTTTCCTGTATCAGCACCAGCTTTTATTTCTCTACAGACCTCAAAGCCACTTTTACCTGGCAAAACTACGTCAAGGATAATAATATCAGGGTGACTACCCCCCAGCTTTTCCAAGGCTTCTTCACCACTTTCCGCCGTAGTAACCGTGATACCTAATTCTTGTAAATAACCAACCAATATCTTTCTTTCGGTGGAAGAGTCGTCCACAATTAAAGCGTTTCCCATAATTTTAACCTCTATTTATTTTCTCTATTTTCCCAGCAATAGTTATGATATAACACTATTTTCCGTTATGATTCATCAATTATGGCTTAATTTTTAACCTCTTTATTAGGATACCGATAATTTGAGATGTTTACGAATAGTGTCTAAAACTAGGGTGGTATCCACGGGTTTGCTGATAAAATCGGAGGATCCAACCATTTTGGCCCGAACTCGATCTACTAAACCGTCATTTCCTGTCAAAATAATAATAGGTGTATGTTTAAAAAAGGTTAATTTTCTTAGTTGACCACATATCTCATAGCCGTTAGCATTAGGCATGATGAGATCGAGAAAAATTAGATCGGGTTTTTTGGTCAGTAAAAGAGCGATCGCTCTTAAAGCATCATTAACTCCAATAAAGTTATAACCTGCGGTGGTAATAATTTTTTCCATGGTTTGACAGATGAGAGGACTATCATCAACACAGGCAATGGTAATCTTTTGATGATTTAAAGCCCCATGGTCAAGACCATTAATAGGCAGTTTTGGCGGTTCAATATCAGATATTTCAATCAAACGTACTAAACCCCGTTGCACATAGGGTAACAAAGAACGAGTTACTGTTACTACATCTTTTTTCATTCTCACGGACAAATCCCTCAGGGTTTGTTGTCCATCTAATAATTGACTGAGAGTTTGATATATTTGAGGGTTTGTTTGCTGTTCTAATTCTTGAGGTTGGGTAATAATGGGAGCCATATCTGGAGAGCGATCGGCAATTTTTGCGGATTGCCATGCGTGCCACCCCTTTTGTGCCTCCATAATTACCTGTTCTGCATCTATCAATACTAATCGGGTGGAGAAGGGTAAATTTTTGTCTGGTTTTAGCTCACAAGTAACTTGCATCGCTTGAGTAACATCAAACAGTACCTCAACAATATTTTGACGGATCATTTTAGCCGCCTGTTCGAGGGAAACTTTTTGTTGTTCTACCCAAAAACAGAGCAATTCATATTCCCAATAATTATTATAATGATCTAATTCCAAGCGATCGATATCCCCTTGAATTGCCGCCATATGAGAAGGGATATGGGGGAAATAAGCAAAAAGATTACGCCGCCATCGTCTGACGGGATGATTGCCTCCGGTGGCATAGACTAATCTACCTAAATACAGATAAAATACCCATTTAGTCTGTCTTGGATCTATCAGTAAAAGTTCACCACTAAAGCGAGGTTGTTTGAGATTTTCAAAAAACCCTGTTTGTTTTAATGCGGTAAATTGTTTAAAAGGTATAGGATTAGACGTGTTTTCGTTAGAAGTCATTGATTCCTAATGGTATATACTGACAAGTCGATATAATTACCCCAGGATATCATAATTTTAAAAGTAAAGGAATAAATAAACAAGATTTAATCTCAGAATCGTTATCCCTGTGAGATAAGATCAAAAAAGTTTGTTAATTAACCAAATAAATGTATTTTATGAGTCAATTTACTCTTAATCTTATTCAGGGTGCAGTATCTTTCAATTTTAGTAACGATGCCGCCAAAAAACTCAAAGAAGAAATCTCTTTTTTAATGCAAAGTCTTAAAAATCTTGCTTTACAAGCCAAAACCGGAGGTAAACCCACACCAGAAAAACCGATGGAATATCAACATACAGGAGATGTTTTTTTAGAAGTATTTTGCAATCCTAATATTTATCCCAGTCCTTTTTCTGCTAAAGTTTTAGTTACCGTCAGGGACGATCGTTTAAGGTTAACTTCGGAAGCAGAATTAACTCGTTTAATTGAAGATTTAGAACAATACTTAAACAATTAATAATTAACAATTAACAATTATATTAATGCCATTAAACCTTATAAATTAAAGACACAAACACTAAATTTACCTATTACCTATTTACCTAAATTAAAAACCTTTTTAAAAAATTTATAAAATTATGGTATCAACTCCTTTTAAACCTTCTAAACATCCTTTAGCTGAATATATCTACCGCCTAGAATCAGGGCAAAGTTTGTTAAAAGATACCCCTGAAAATGTTCTTGAAGTAGTAGGTATTTTAAAATCTTATGGTATTGTGTTAGATAATTATTCTAATAACCTTAACTATATTGCCGAACACCAATTTTTAGTTTTATTTCCTTTTTTTAAATATTTTAATGGTAGTTTTTCTGAGAATAAACTTTTTCGTCATTTGTGGCATGATCGCATCAATTATGAGTATGCTGAATATTGTATGCGTGCAATGTTGTGGCATGGAGGGGGTAAATTAGACGAATATGTGGATAGTGATGAATTTTCCCAGGCTACCAAAGAAGCTATTAAGGCAAAATTAAGGGGAAATCCCTTCATGTTAGGCTTAAACAGGCTATTTCCGGAGTTTTTGCCAGAACAAGTCAAAATGTTAGCTTATTACTCAGCATTAGGGCAATTTTGGCGAGTAATGAGTGATATGTTTCTCCGTTTGTCCGACAGGTATGACAACGGTGAAATTAACTCTATTGAGGAGGTTGTTAAACATATTTTAGATGGTTTGGTCGCGTCTGCCAATAAACCCATTAGTTACGTCGTCAAAATTAACGATGAAATCCATGAATTAATACCTCAAAAAGCTGGATTAACTTTTCTCATGGATACTGCTGTGCCTTATGTAGAGGCCGTTTTTTTTCGTGGCACTCCATTTTTAGGTACGGTATCTTACAATGCTCAAGAAAATCAAATACCCTATGATCAATCATTATTTACCTATGGGGCCTTATATGCCGATCCTTTACCTGTCGGCGGTGCGGGGATTCCTCCCACTTTGTTAATGCAAGACATGAGTCATTATTTGCCAGATTATCTGCGTGAAGTTTATCGTCATACTTTGCGAGGAGAAGATGATTTACTTGTCAAAATCTGCGTTAGTTTTCAAAAATCTATGTATTGTGTGACGACGGCTGCCCTTCAGGGATTGGCACCTTATGCCCTAAATACTGAAAATATCGAGGAAAAACAAGCTAATCGTAAATATTTAGAACAATGGATGAATCGCTTTACTTCTTCCCGTATTTTGGCGGTAAATGATCATCTTTACTTTCCGCTAAATCTGGAATGAGAAAATGAGCCCAGACTCTGGTCTGAAGCATAAACACCTGGTATTTAGTATATAGTTAAACACCGTGACTTTTTCCTAATACCCAATGACGCCGAAAAAATCGGTATAATGACGATTCTTCCAATGATAAATAAATTGGCCGTCCATGAGGACAAGTATGAGGGTTTTTCGTCATTTTCCACTCATTGACTATATTTTGCATCTCGTAAATTGTCAGTTTTTTTCCGTTACGAATTGCAGTACGACAGGCGATCGCCACTTGAGCAGTATCTAAGTCACCTCCCCAACTTAATTCCATTAAAGCGTCTAAAGAATCATCTCGATGTAATAACATTTTCGGGATACTTCTAATCGCCCATAAATCTTCTCCAAAACAATCTATTTCTAAATCTAAATTATTTAAATTTTCTACTTGTTTAGGAAGCAATTTACTTAAAATAATAGGATTTTCTATAGTTACTATTTCCCATTGATTTTTTAGCTGTTCATATAATATTCTTTCGTGGGCGATATGTTGTTCAATTAACCAAATTCCCTCAGAATATTCAGCAATAATATAAGTATTCCTTGCTTGGGCGATAACTTGTAAATCCATTAAGCCTAAACTCTCTTTATTTTTTTCTGTGAATGAATTTTCTGCATTATAAACAGCTTTATTCTCAGCAACTTTTAGAATATTTTCAACCTTTTTATTTTGAAATTTAGTGGATAAGTTATTATCAGTTAGCCTAAAAATTTGCTCAATATTTTCCTTGATATTTTCTTGCCAAAATTCAATGTTGTCTAAGTAAATTTCTTTTTTTGCCGGGTGACGATTCCAGTCAATTTGTTGGGAAGATGTTTGTAAATGCAGAAAAATTAAGGGATAACGATTTCTTTCTAAGGCACGATGAAAACTACAGTAAATAGCAGATTCTAATTCCTGACATTTAACAACTCTGCCATTAATTCCTATTTTAACCCAATCAGCACGAGGGCGAGAAATTCGATTAGGCATTCCTAGGACTAAATTTAGTTGAGAAATATGATTTTGATTCGGAGTATTAATCTTAATTTCTCTCTCTTCTAAGTCACAATATTTGACAGTTTTTAATAGTTGGGGAAAAATTTTTTTAAGATCACTATTACCACTAATTGCTAAAATTAAACGCTCATCAACTAATAATTGCCACGTCACGAAGGGATGACATAATGCAAATTCTGCAATTAAATTTTGGATTGACTTTAGTTGTTTTCTAAAGCAAGGATTTACCTGTCTTCTTAAGGGAATATTGCCAAATAAATGAGTAACATTGATAATTGTACCAACGGCGATCGCTTTAGGATAACATTTAATAACTTGAGTATGATTTGTAATAATCTCCCAACCGCAGTTATCTTTAACTCGGCTAGTAATATGAAGATCAGCTAATTGTGCGATACTGTGTAATGCCTCCCCCCGAAAACCTAAAGTATTAATCTTCCTCAAGTCACCGGTGGAGAAAATTTTGCTAGTGGTGTGAGGTTGAATCGCCATCAACAAATCATTTTCTTCCATACCTTCACCGTTATCGGCAACCTGTAAACTCCACGATTCAGGATAAAGAGAAATGACAATGCGACTGGCTTTTGCATCTAAACTATTTTCGACTAACTCCCTTACCACTGCAGTGAAAGAGTCGATTACTTCCCCCGCCGCAATCAATTTAATGACGTTGTTGGGTAATTTTTTGATAGTCATAATTTGATTTATTTTAAAAAAATTTTAAGCATAAATCTTGGATGATTAATCTCAATTCATAGAGATAAATTTTGTAATAATTGAGAAGGGCATAATTTATCCAGATAACTATTATAAACATGAAATCATGAAAAAGCATTTTCGATATAATCAACGATGTAAAACCGATAACCCTGATAATTAATATTATTACCGTTAATAACTAAATGTTCTACTTGATTAACAGATGAATTTTTTTGATAGATTAATAAAGCAATATCGAAACGACAATTAAAGGTAGAAAAAGAGGAATTTTCGCTTAAAAAAGTTTCTGCGGTTAACCATAGTTTTTCTTGCTTACTTTCGTTGATGGCGCAAACCCCATTATTATCCCAATTATTAACCCCACGAGTTTTTACTTCGATAAACACCAAAACTTGACGGTTATTATCCTTAGCAATTAAATCTATTTCGCCCCATGGACAACGCCAACGGGAATACAATATTTTATAACCTTTATTTGTTAGCCATTGAGCGATAATTTTTTCTCCCAATTGCCCAATATTTTTCATTAAATGATACTCGGTGCTAATTTGATTAATTGATTGTTTAAATTTCTAATATTCGGCAAAAGAGATGATGAACTTTTAGGAGTGTTAAAAAGGTTTTCCATAGAAGCAATGGCAACTTCCATTATTTAGTATTGTAGCAAAAAGTTCTTTAAATATTACATAAATTATTTGCCTATATGTAGTTAAAAAGATTTACAATACTGAAAATATTGGTTTTGTAATGAAATGAGACGATGGTTTATAATCTAAGAATCGCTGATTTGCCCGTAAGTGAACGCCCTAGAGAGAGATTAATAGAGTCAGGGGCTAGAAATCTGAGCTCTGCGGAGTTAATCGCCATTCTATTGGGTACAGGGCAAGGAAAAGGCAAATTATCCGCCGTAGGTTTAGCTCAATATATTCTTCATCAACTTAGTGAGAATAAACGAGATCCCCTTGATGTATTGCGTGAAATTTCGCCGTTGGAACTAATGAAAATACCGGGAATTGGCCCAGCAAAAGCGACAACAATCCTTGCGGGGATCGAATTAGGGAAACGCACTTTTCAATTTCGTCCTTCTGCCAAAGCCATCATCGATAGCCCAAATGCCGCTGCCTCAGCTTTTAGTCACGAGTTAATGTGGCAATGTCAAGAGCGTTTTGCCGTATTGTTATTAGACACCAAAAATAGTTTAATCAGTACTCAAGTTATCACCATCGGTATCGCCACAGAAACTCTCATTCATCCCCGTGAATTATTCCGAGAGGCCATCCGTCAATCGGCCACGAATATTATCATTGCCCATAATCATCCTTCGGGTAATCTTGAGCCTTCCTTGGAAGATTTAAATTTGACGGAACAGTTGTTACAATGTGCCAATATTGTTAATATTCCTATTTTAGACCATTTAATCATCGGTAATGGCGATTTTCGCAGTATTCGTCAAAATTGTACTCTTTGGGACCAATATCCACAATAGACCTCTTGCAAAAATAGATTTCTCGGTTAGGTAATTCTGGATTTTGGATTATCCAAGCCTTTCTGACTCCTGACTCCTCTGACGGCCAGATTTTTTAACTTTTGCAAGAGGTCTAATGATAGAATGTCCCCGTTATATTAAATTTTTATACATATTTAATTGATTGTTCGATGATTGAAAAACTTAGAAATATTTTTATTGATGCTTTAATTCAAGCCTTTGGTAATGCTGGATCGAATATTGATCCATTAGTAGTACCTGCTAGTAATCCCAAATTTGGGGACTATCAATGTAACGTGGCTTTATCCTTAGCAAAAACTTTACAACAACCTCCAAGATCCATCGCACAAAGTATTATAAAGAATGTGAAATTGGGTGATTTTTGTGAATCTTTAGATATTGCTGGACCGGGATTTATTAACATAAAAATTAAGCCCGAATATATCGCTCAACAAATAAAATTAGTTCATCAAGATGAGCGTTTAGGAGTGACAAAAATTGATAAATCTTACACCGTAATAGTTGACTTTTCTAGTCCAAATATAGCTAAGGAAATGCACGTTGGACATCTGAGATCTACTATTATTGGTGATAGTATTGCCCGGATCTTAGAACTGAGAGGTTATGATGTTTTAAGACTTAATCACGTGGGGGATTGGGGCACTCAATTCGGGATGTTAATTAATTATTTGCGTACAGAAAAACCTGAAGTTTTAACCACCGCTAATGCTGTGAAAATAGGTGATTTGGTTACTCTTTATAAACAGGCAAAAGTGAAATTTGATCAAGATTTAGAGTTTCAAGAAGAAGCTCGTCAAGAAGTAGTAAAATTGCAGAGTAAAGATCCTGAAAGTATCAAAGCATGGCAATTATTATGTGAGCAATCTCGCCGAGAATTTGAAATTATTTATCAATTATTAGACATAAAATTAACGGAAAGAGGTGAATCTTTTTATAATCCCTTTTTACCTCAAGTTATCAGTGATTTAAAAAGTGCTAATCTTTTAACAGAAGATCAAGGAGCAAAGTGTGTTTTCCTTGATGGTTTTGTTAATAAAGAAGGTAATCCTTTACCCTTAATCGTCCAGAAATCTGACGGCGGGTATAATTATGCAACCACTGATTTAGCGGCCTTGAAATATCGTATTAATAAAGATAAAGCCCGCAGAATAATTTATGTAACTGATGCGGGACAATCTAATCACTTCGCTCAAGTTTTTCAAGTAGCAAAAAAGGCAAACTTTGTGCCTAAAAATGTGGAATTAGTCCATGTACCTTTCGGGTTAGTTTTAGCAGAAGATGGTAAAAAAATCAAGACCAGATCTGGAGAAACAATTCGCTTAAAAGACTTATTGGACGAAGCGGTAAATAGGGCAAAACAAGACTTAGAAAAACGTTTACAAACGGAAGAAAGAAAAGAAACAGAAGACTTTATTAATCAAGTGAGTAAAATTGTCGGTTTAAGTTCAGTAAAATACGCAGATTTAAGTCAAAATCGCACCACTGATTATAAATTTAGCTATGATAAAATGTTAGCTTTACAAGGTAATACGGCTCCTTATCTTTTATATGTTTATGTGCGAGTTCAAGGTATCAGTCGAAAAGGTAATATTGACTTAAATAACTTAAATTCTGAGACTCCTATTCTCTTGACAGAAGAAAGCGAATTAGTGTTGGCAAAACATCTTTTACAACTAGATTTTATTGTTAAAGAAGTCGAAAAAGATTTATTACCTAATCGTCTTTGTTTGTACTTATTTGAGTTAAGCCAAAAATTTAATCAATTTTATGATCAATGTCCTATTTTACAAGCAGAAGAGGAGGTAAAATTGTCACGTTTAACTTTAGCTGATTTAACTGCAAAAGTGATCAGATTGGGGCTCTCTTTACTCGGTATTTCCGTATTAGAAAGAATGTAAAATTATTTTTATTCATAATACTTCAGACTTGCATCAAGTTTAAAATTGGCGAGTTAAGGTAGGTAACAGATTCAGTCTGATTTAACTATACTTTAGTTAACACAGGAAAATGTTAACTATCTAATTCGGCTAATTCCATCCATTTTATAGTTGCTTCGTCTATTTCTTGATTAACATTAGCTAATTCTGCTGTTAACTTATTCAGAGTGTCATAATCATGGTTAGAATTTTGATATAATTCCTTTTCAATTTCTGCTTTTTTAGTCTCTAAATTAGGGATAATTTTTGTTTCTAGTTTTTCTAATTCTCGTCTTTGGTAACTCGATATTTTTCTGATAATCCTACTCGATTTCTGCTCTTTTTCCCCAACATTTTTAGGTTGTTCTTCCAGTTTCTTATCAGGAGTTTTGTCTTCTTGAATTTGTTTATCTTCTTTCTTTTTATAGTCTAAATAAACGGAGTAATTACCAGGATATTGCCGTAAATTACCATTATCTTCAAAGGCAAAAATTGTATCCACAGTGCGATCAAGAAAGTAGCGATCGTGGGATACTACGATTACACAACCTTTAAAAGATTCGATATATTCTTCTAACACCGCTAAAGTTTGCACATCTAAATCATTGGTAGGCTCATCTAAGATTAATACATTAGGATTACTAATTAACATCCTTAGTAAAAATAAACGGCGTTTTTCTCCTCCCGATAATTTGGCAATGGGAGAATATTGCTGATTGGGAGTGAATAAAAATCTTTCTAACAGTTGAGAAGCACTTATCTGACTACCGTCGGCGGTTTCGATATAAGTAGCCACATCTTTGATATATTCTATGGCTCGTTGTTCATTTTGGGCGGCGGTGATTAAACTATCAGAATGCTGATCAAAATAACCGATATGAATAGTACTACCTATTTCTACTTTACCGCTATCTGGCTCGATTTTCGCCATGATTAAATTCATCAGGGTTGACTTACCAACGCCGTTGCCGCCAATAATCCCAACTCTATCATCGGGGGCAAATTCATAGCTAAAATCTTTAATGAGAGTTCGATGACCGAAAGATTTGCTAATATGATCTAATTCAATGACTTTTTTGCCAATACGACGACTAGGGGTATCAATTTCCACCTTCCCTCGAGTTTGCTTAAACTGCTTATCCTTCATGTCATAAATACGATCGATACGAGCTTTTTGTTTCGTACTACGAGCTTTAGGACCTCGTTTTAGCCACTCTAACTCCCTCCTTAAGACCCCTTGATGTTTTCTCTGACTACTAGCCATCGATTCTTCCGCAAGGGCTTTTTTCTCCAGATAATAGCTATAATTGCCACTATAACTATACATATCCCCTCGATCAATTTCTAGAATACGAGTTGTAACCTGATCTAAGAAATAGCGATCATGGGTAATCAGAAAAATTGCACCTCGAAACCTTTGCAAATATTCCTGTAACCATTGCACCGACTCCGCATCGAGATGGTTAGTCGGCTCATCCATTAATAATAAATCAGGATCGGCCATTAAAGCCGAGGCAAGGGCGACCCTTTTGCGATAACCCCCGGATAAATCTCCCATTTTTGCCTCCAAATCCCTAATTCCCAACTTATCAAGAATGATTTTAGCGTTAGTTTCCAAATCCCAAGCATTAGCCCTATCAATTTTTTCCGTCACCCATGCTAATTTACCCATTAACTGTTCTTGGGTGATACTGTCTATATGGTGAGCGATACGATGAGATAAATCCTCATATTCTTTAATCCACTGCATTTGTTCGCCACTGTAGGCAAAAACTTGCTCTAAGACCGTATTATTGGCCTCAATTTCTGGTTGTTGGGGAAGATAAATAATTTTTGCCCCCGATTTAACCACCATTTCCCCGCCGTCATGGGGTTCTAAACCTGATAAAATCTTCAAGAGGGTTGATTTTCCTGAACCGTTAACCCCAATTAAACCAACTTTATCGTTATCGTCAATGCTAAAACTGGCATCCTTGAGAATTTCTTTGACACCAAAATCTTTTTTCAGTGATTTTATCGTAATAATAGTCATTTAAGAAGAAGAAGTAATATAAATTTCGAGGAAATAATTGATGATTCTTTAACTGCCCTTCGGGCGAGGCAGAGGGCAGAAGCTAATGAATTCGTGAAAATAAAGATTTATGACCTAGTGGTCTGTCAAGATAGTTTTGAGGGACTGGGAACGGATAATTTTGGATTTTGGATTTTGGATTTTGGAGGATTGTTTTATCCCTCATTTCAAAATTGGCCGACCACTAGGTATACAGATAGATCTATCTAAATTCAACTTAACAACTCAGATGTGGGCATTTTCCATGCCAATCCGTGGCTTCTTGATAAGCGTAACCGACTTTAAATAAGACATCTTCTCGTAAAACATTACTGATTAATTGCATTCCAATGGGTAAATTTTGATTATCAAATCCGCAGGGAATACTCATGCCGGGCAGACCTGCTAAATTTACAGGAATTGTCATTAAATCGGATAAATACATACTCAGGGGATCATCGGTTTTTTCCCCGGCTTTAAAGGCGGTGGTTGGTGCGGTGGGAGAAATCAAGACATCGACATCGGTAAAGGCATTATCAAAGTCTTCTTTTATAAGAGTACGAACTTTTTGTGCTTTGAGATAATAAGCGTCATAATAACCTGCGGATAAGGCGTAAGTACCTAACATGATTCGGCGTTTTACTTCCGCTCCAAACCCTTTAGCTCTAGTACTTGTGTACATTTCTAAAAGGTTATCAGCATCGTTTCTAATGCCATATTTAACCCCATCGTAACGGGCTAAATTGGCGGATGCTTCGGAGGGAGCAATAATGTAATAAATGGGTAAGCCGTAACGAAAACGAGGGCAGGAAATTTTTTTAACTTGTGCTCCCAATTTTTCTAATTCCTTAATAGCTTGGTTCACACTCTCAGCGACCACGTTATCTAATCCATCCCCAAAAGTTTCTTTAATAATGCCTACTTTTAAGCCTTTTAAATCAGTGGTGAAAGATTTTCTATAGTCAGGAATTTTTACTTTTAAGCTAGTAGAATCTTTATGGTCATATCCTGCGATCGCCTGTAGTAAAATAGCCGCATCTTTAACAGTATGGGCAAAAGGACCAATTTGATCCAGGGAAGAAGCATAGGCGACTAAACCGAAACGAGACACTAAGCCATAAGTCGGTTTTAATCCGACTACACCACAGAAAGAAGCAGGTTGACGAATTGATCCCCCTGTATCCGATCCTAAGGATACTACACATTCATGGGCAGCAACGGCAGCGGCAGAGCCTCCAGAAGATCCACCCGGTACTCTTGTAATATCCCAAGGATTAGCTGTGACTTGATAGCCAGAGTTCTCTGTTGAACTACCCATGGCAAACTCATCTAAGTTAGTTTTACCTAAAATTACCGCACCTTGATCTCTCAATTTTTGGGTAACAGTAGATTCATAACTGGGGATAAAATTCTCTAAAATTTTTGAGGCACAAGTAGTGGGAATACCTTTTGTTGACATATTATCTTTAATAGCCATAGGGATGCCCTCGAGGATATGAATTTCTTCCCCTGATGCCACTTTTTCATCCACTTTTTTCGCCGTTTCTAAAGCTAAATCTTTGGTAACATACAAGAAACTCTTAATTTGTGGCTCTAACTTTTCAATAGTGTTTAAATATTCTTCGGTAATTTCGACTGCGGAACGTTTTTTAGTTTTAATCTGTTGATGTAACTCACTGATTGAAGTCATGAATCAATTACTTTTAATTTTTAATTATTTTATTCTATTATTCAATTATTCTGGCACTCTTGCACTCATGGCATAGTGTTAATTTTCCCATTTAAGCACAGCTCGATCTTTTCCTTCTTCTTTTCTGGTTTTACTATCTTTTTCCATCCATGTTATAATTTGATTACTAGTTAATTCATCTACGGATGTGCCTAAATCTTGAGCGATAACCTGTAATAATCTCAGGGAAGAAATGGTTAAACGAGTTAAAAACTTTTCCGAGGATGTGAGTAAGGCTTTTTCTACTTCCAGGGACTCTTCTGGGGATAAAAATTGTTGATTATCGATCATGTTCCGCATAAATGTTAAGTTATAAGATATATAAGCAGATTGGGAATCTGGTAGAGGCAAAGCCCTATTTTGTATTAGATCTTGAATTATGAATGGTGAAACCTTGAATCAAATAACCGCAACGATGTTCACCATTATTAATCCAATTGGTTCGCTCAACTTTACAATCAGGAAATAAAGAAGCAAACATCTCCAATTCATGACTACAAACTTGAGGATAAGATTCCGCGACATCAGATATAGCACAGTTATGCTCGGTTAAGAAAAATTGTTGTGGATGGTTTAAATCTTCTTCTACCCAAAACAATTCAGCCATGTAACCTTCTTCTTTCCTAATTTGTGCTAACTGACTTACCCGTTCGTGTAAACTTTTGCCAGTTAAATATTGCCGATAATTTTCGGCTTTTCTTTGCCATTGTTTTTCTAAGACTTTAGTAACTTGATTTTCTCCTAGGGTTTCGGTTAGGGTATCCAAAAAGGATAAGGCAAATTCACCGTAATTTTGGGGAAAGTGGTCGCGCCCTTTCCTGGACAAAGAATAAAAATGTTGTGGTCTTCCTGTTCTTATGGGAATAACATCCCTTTCGATTAATCCTTGATCTTCTAACTCTTTTAAATGTCGTCGAGTGGCTTGGGGACTGATATTCATGACTTCAGCAATAGTTTGTACTGAAGCTTTATTTTCCTTCAGTAAATATTGCAAAATAGACTCTTTACTAGATTGTTGTAGGGAAGTTTTCATAATCTTCCTCTAAATCATTAATAGATTTAATGGTTATTCTAATATTCCTGAACAATAAAACAACAAATTAGTTGTCTAAGTCTTTAGTATAGCAGTTTATTCCCTAGTATATTTCCCTTAACTTTATTTGTAGGCATGATAGTTTTTATGTATATTATCTGTTATAGGTTAAAGTCTTAACATCATTTTAGCCTTTATTTTTACCCCTGATTTCCATGACTCATACCTTTCTATTAGAACCCAGTAGTTGGATTATTAAAGGTACATGGCTAGATAAAAGCCAAAAATCTATCCCTTTTAAAGGTGCTACCATTATCACATGGGATCAAACTAATTGGTTTTTTATCAAAACTAAAATTGTTTTTCCTAATAGTAATCGCCAAGATATAATCTTTGAATATAAAGGATTTTTACCAGCGAATAAGACTCAATACGCTTATGTGTTAAGACGAAGTGACTTTGAGAGAATAGAAGGGGAAGGTTGGTTAAGTAACAATTCTATTATTCAACGGTATTGGGTATTAGGAGATAATCGCCGTTTAAATGGCTTTGAAAGTTACTTTTGTCTTGATGACGATACCTATCACCTCACCAGTGGTATGATGAGGGGGAATAATATTTTTAACACTTTGGAAGGGATTTTGGAACGTTATGGGTAAAATATCTCAACATGGGTCAGAATGAATATAGATAAGATTTGATATTTAAGTTAAATCATGAGTTTAGGGAAAAAAAACAATCGTATATTAGGTGATCGTTATCAACTAATAGAATTAATCGGCTCTGGGGCAATGGGACAAGTATATAGAGCCGAGGATATGGTGTTAGGTGGGGTAACTGTGGCTATTAAATTCCTCTCCCAAACTCTGCTGAATGAAAAAATGCGTCACCGCTTTGAAAGGGAAGCTACTATTAGTGCCCTGTTAGGGGAAAAAAGCATTCATATTATCCGAGTAAGAGATTATGGTATCGATAAAAACGAAGTGCCTTATTATGTGATGGAATTTTTAGAAGGGCAAAGTTTAAGCGAAATTATTAAATTTCAGCCCATGGGATTAAAGCGATTTCTCTACATCACTCGTCAAATTTGTGTAGGGATGGATGCTGCTCATAGTGGAATCATGTTGCATGGGGAACTTTGTCAAGTAGTGCATCGAGATATTAAACCCAGCAATGTTTCAGTCCTACAAGATCCCACATTGGGGGAATTAGTTAAAATTTTAGACTTTGGAATCGCTAAATTAGTACAGGCAAATGCCACTCAAACTCATTCATTTATGGGAACTTTGGCCTATTGTTCACCGGAACAAATGGGAGGAAAGGAATTAGATAATCGATCAGATATTTATAGTTTAGGGGTAATGATGTATGAAATGTTAACCCTAGAGATGCCCATTTTACCTGAAACTTCTTCCTTTGGTGCATGGTATAAAGCTCATAATGATTTTCAGCCGCGCCCCTTTGAATCTCATGTGCAAATACCTTTAGAATTGAAAAATATTATCCTTAAATGTCTCGCAAAATCGAGAGATGATCGTCCCCAAACCGTCGCCGAAGTCTTAAAAATAATCGAGGGATTAGAAAAAACTTATAACCGCACTAATTCCGATAATAAAACTAATTATTCTGGTCAAGAAACCATTGTTGCCAATGATGTTAGTAATAGTCTTAGTCACGATGATAGAACGGAAATTTCCTCAGAAGCAACCCCTCCCCCACCCACCCCTAAATCTCAACCAAAAATAGCCAAAGAAACTCAATTAACATGGCCTCAAAATAAACCCTTACAAAAAATAGTTTTCCCTCGCATCGTCAAGACAGAAACCGAAAGCTATCCCAGTTTATGGGTAATGTTAGATAAACAAGATATTTTGAATCGTATAGTTAGTATTCGCTATAATCAATTTCTTTTTCTGAGTTCACCTCATCCGATGATTCTTTGGATTACGGTAATTTATAATCCCACTCATGGGGCAAGGTGGCTACCCTGTTATTTGGACTTAAAAACCGAAAGTGCACGACAGGTAGTTTCTTCCCTGTCACAATTGGGCAGTTATAAAATTCTATTTTTTGCCTTGGAAGAACCACAAAACTGTCAACATAGCATGAGTTCAACCATCGCCCCTAACCAATGTGCCGTTATGCAAGAATGGATTAAAAACAGTACTTCCTTCACCAATAAAGGAGATGCTAAAGTGAGTCGCAAAAGACTCAGAGATGAATTTGAACGCTTAAAACCCCGTATTTTGGAAAAATTGGCTCAAAGTTATAAGTGACAATGAACAATGAAGATGATTGTCTTGATTTCCGGAGAGAAGAGAATAGATAACCCCATAAGTTTTGTTAAGCATCTATTACAAGGTAATTAGGTGAGGCTGATATTGAGGATAATTGATAATTTTTTCTAATTGGTAAGCTAACTGTAATATTGTTGCTTCGTCTGTTGGTTTGCCGACTAATTGAACCCCGATGGGAAGACCTTTCTCCGTGAATCCTGTGGGAATGGCGATCGCAGGTTGTCCTGTAGCATTGAAAGGAGGACAAGGGGTAATCCAATCAATAATATGTTGTAAAGTATCTTCAGGGGATAAATCAGCCCATGCACCGACTTTGATAGGGGGTTTTAGATAGGTAGGTAGCAATAAAACATCAAAATCCTGGAAAAAGGCGACAATTTGACGAGAAAGAATCTGCATTTGGTGCAAAGCTCGTAAATAAGTTCCTAAATCCTGAGAACGCCGACTTAACCAACGATTCATCGGACTGAGTATTTCTTCAGGAAAACCAGCACCAGTAATACTTGATTGCCACATAGTCACAAAAGGCTCAACTAAAGGGGTAAAATCAGGACAGGCCTCCGTTAGAGTATGACCCATATCTTCCAAAGAATGGGCAATATTTTTTACCTGTTGTTGTAAAATCTCATCCGCTTTACCACCGGGCAAAACAGAGGTAGCAAAGGCAATTTTTAATTTTCCCGTGTCTTGAGTAAGGGCATCTAAAAAGCTAATATTAGGATTTGGCAACCAATAAGGATCCCCCGTGATATATCCTGAAATTATGTCCAATAAAGCGGCACTATCAGCCACAGTACGACTAAGACAGCCATGAGTACCAATACCCCCTTGATAATCCCCCACAGGGGCATTAGAAATTCTACCCCGTGAAGGTTTTAACCCCACTAAACCACAACAAAAAGCCGGACCTCTCACTGAACCACCTCCATCGGATCCCGGTGCAACAGGTATTAATCCACTAGCCACCGCCGCCGCACCACCACCACTAGACCCACCAGAAGTATATTCTAAATGCCAAGGATTAACAGAAGAAGATAAACCCACAGATTCAGTATAGGGTAATGAACCTAATTCAGAAGTCGCCGTTTTACCGATAATAATAAAACCGCCTTGTTTAATTTTCGTGACAAAACCAGAGTCGTAGTCAGAAATTCGATCTTTAATAAAAGCATTACCGTAACTAATAGGCATACCTTTCACAGAGTATAAATCCTTGATGGCGGTGGGAATACCAAAAAAGGGGGGTAAAGTAGAAGTATCCTGACTTTTAGCCAAAATTTCCGTTTTTATTTTTGCTTCTTCTGTGGCACTTTCTATGGCTACATGAGCAAAACTACCCAGTTGAGAATCAATAGTATTGATTCTTTCTTCATAAAACTTGATCACTTCTAGGGGAGAAATTTCTTTGCGACGGATTAACTGACTTAAGTCTAAAGCGGAGATAAATTCTAGGTTTTTCATAAATAATTGTTAATGAAAAAGAAGGCAACAGCTATAGCTTACCAATTTCAGGGGGGATATCAAACCCGTAATTTTCTCCTTAGTACATTTTGACGTGGGGAAAGTGGCAATTAATAATTCCCGGTAATATGCAACAATTTGTAACAAAAACGGCGGATAACCGTAAAGAATCGGAAACCAATGAGTAAAAAAGCCTATTTTCATGGTACAAACTATAAAGAGCCTATTTTAAGTGCTGTCATCATTTTTTACATATTTCTTTTAAATCTCACTTAACAGGAGTTTACATCTTAATGTTTACAAACGTAAAATCCGCCGTCAGACATATAGCACCAGAAGATCTACAAGGACGTGCTTTAATGAAGGTGGTTTATGTAGTATTAGAGTCACAATACCAAAGTGCCATTTCTGGTGCAATTAAATCCATCAATGCTCATAACCCGAACCTTGCCATAGAAATTAATGGTTATCTTATCGAAGAATTGAGAAGCCCTGAAAACTATGAAGAATTTAAAAAAGATGTGGCAGGGGCGAATATTTTTATTGCTTCCCTTATCTTTATTGAAGAATTAGCACAAAAAGTCGTAGAAGCTGTTAATCCCCATCGTGACAATTTAGATGCGGCAGTGGTTTTCCCCTCCATGCCTGAAGTAATGCGCCTTAACAAAATGGGTACTTTTACCATGGCACAATTAGGGCAGAGTAAGAGTGTCATCGGCGAGTTTATGAAAAAACGCAAACAAAAGTCAGGTGCTGGTTTTGAAGATGCGATGCTCAAATTATTACGTACCCTTCCCACGGTTTTAAAATATCTGCCTGTGGAAAAAGCCCAAGATGCCCGCAACTTCATGTTGAGTTTTCAATATTGGTTAGGTGGTTCCTCTGATAACCTGGAAAACTTTTTCTTGATGTTGGCTGATAAATATGTCTTCATTGGGGATAAATCCTTACTCAACAAAAATGCGGAGTATGCTGAACCTGTAGTCTATCCTGATATGGGTATCTGGCATCCCCTCGCCCCAAAAATGTTTGAAGACATCAAGGAATATCTTAGTTGGTACCATACTCGTGATGATATCAGTGATGATTTAAAAGATCCTCTTGCTCCTTGTATAGGATTAGTCTTACAAAGAACCCATTTAGTTACTGGTGACGATGCCCACTATGTGGCAATGTTACAAGAATTAGAATATCATGGTGCTCGTATTATTCCTGTATTCGCAGGGGGCTTGGATTTCTCGAAACCTGTAGATGAGTATTTCTTAGATAAAGCAGTGCAAGGGGTTGAACCTTTACCCATCGTTGACGCTGTAGTCTCTTTAACTGGTTTTGCCTTGGTGGGAGGGCCGGCACGACAAGATCACCCCAAAGCCATCGAATCTTTAAAACGTCTGAATCGCCCTTATATGGTTGCTTTACCCCTAGTTTTTCAAACTACGGAGGAATGGGAAGAAAGTGATCTGGGTTTACATCCTATCCAAGTCGCCTTACAAATTGCCATCCCCGAGTTGGACGGTGCCATTGAACCGATCATTCTATCCGGTAGAGATGGTAATACGGGAAGATCAATCACTTTACAAGATCGGGTAGAAGCCATCGCCGGTCGTGCCTTAAAATGGACAAATCTACGGAAAAAGCCCAAGTTAGAGAAAAAATTAGCTATTACCGTCTTCAGTTTTCCTCCTGATAAAGGGAATGTGGGTACAGCAGCATATTTAGACGTTTTCGGCTCAATCCATGAAGTGTTAAAGGGCATGAAAAACAACGGCTATGACGTGCAAGACTTACCAGAAACCGCTACAGAGTTGATGGAGATGGTAATTCATGATGCCCAAGCCCAATATTCTAGTCCTGAATTAAACGTCGCCTACCGCATGAGTGTGGAAGAATATGAGCGTTTAACCCCTTATTCCCAGAAATTAGAAGAAAATTGGGGACCGCCCCCAGGGCATCTTAATAGCGATGGTCAAAACCTTCTGATTTACGGTAAAGAGTTTGGCAATGTCTTCATTGGGGTACAACCTACTTTTGGTTACGAAGGGGATCCCATGAGACTATTATTTTCTCGTTCTGCTTCTCCTCATCACGGTTTTGCGGCTTACTATACCTATCTGGAGAAGGTTTGGGGTGTGGATGCAGTCTTACACTTTGGAACACACGGCTCCCTCGAATTCATGCCGGGTAAACAAATGGGTATGTCTAATGACTGTTACCCGGATAGTTTGATTGGTAATATTCCTAACATGTACTACTACGCCGCTAATAACCCTAGCGAGGCGACTATTGCCAAACGTCGCAGTTATGCCGCCACCATTTCTTACTTAACCCCCCCCGCAGAAAATGCTGGACTTTACAAGGGTTTAGAAGAATTAAGCGAGTTAATCGGTTCCTATCAAAGTTTAAAGGATAGTGGACGTGCCATTCAAATCGTCAACACCATCGTTGATAAAGCTCGAATCTGCAACCTTGATAAGGATATTCCTGAAATTGCTACCCTTGAAGGGCAAGAAGCGGAAATAATCGATTCTGGTACCATGACACAAGACGAAAGAGATCACATTGTGGGTGCTGTGTATCGCAAATTAATGGAAATTGAATCCCGTCTGTTACCCTGTGGATTGCACGTTATCGGGAAACCGCCCACGGCAGAAGAGGCGATCGCGACCCTCGTAAATATCGCCAGTTTAGACAGAGAAGACGAGGGCATTTTGGCATTAACTACCATCATCGCCAACAGTATCGGGCGTAAAATTGAAGAGGTTTACCGCAACGCTGACAAGGGAGTTTTAGTAGATGTGGAGTTATTACAAAGCATAACCGAAGCCACCAGAGCGGCAGTAAGAGCCTTAGTGGAGGAGCAAATCAACGCCGAAGGGCGAGTTTCTCTCGTTTCTAAACTAAACTTCTTCAATATGGGTAAAAAAGAGCCTTGGGTTGCAAAACTCCATGAACTTGGTTACACAAACGTTGACGAAAAAGCCTTAAAACCTCTATTTGAATACCTCGAATTTTGCTTAGAGCAAGTTTGTGCTGACAATGAATTAGGGGCATTACTAAAAGCCCTGGAAGGTGAATATGTACTACCTGGACCCGGTGGCGATCCCATCCGTAACCCTAATGTATTGCCCACTGGTAAAAATATTCATGCCTTAGACCCACAAAAAATACCCACTCTAGCGGCAGTAAAATCAGCTAAAATCGTTGTCGATCGTCTCTTAGAGCGTCAGAAGCTAGACAACGGCGGGAAATACCCTGAAACCATCGCTTGTGTATTATGGGGAACGGATAACATCAAAACCTACGGCGAATCTTTAGCGCAAATTATGTGGATGATAGGTGTTACACCCGTCCCTGATGCGTTAGGGCGTGTTAACAAACTTGAATTAATCCCCTTAGAAGAATTGGACAGACCCCGTATTGACGTAGTTGTTAACTGTTCCGGCGTATTCCGTGATCTTTTCATCAACCAAATGAATTTACTTGATCAAGCCGTGAAAAAAGCCGCCGAAGCTGACGAACCTTTAGAAATGAATTTCGTTCGTAAACACGCTTTAACACAAGCTGAAGAAATGGGCATCAACTTACGTCAGGCCGCTACCCGGGTATTCTCGAACGCATCGGGGTCATATTCCTCTAACGTCAACTTAGCGGTAGAAAATAGCAGTTGGGAAGAAGAGCAAGAATTGCGGGATATGTACTTAAACCGTAAATCCTTCGCCTTCAACTCCGATAACCCAGGGGTAATGGATGAAAACCGAGGTATTTTTGAGAAATCCTTGAAAACTGCCGATGCCACCTTCCAAAACCTCGATTCTTCGGAGATTAGCTTAACGGACGTTTCTCACTATTTCGACTCTGATCCTACCAAAGTTGTGGCCAGTTTGCGTGATGACGGTAAAAAACCCTCCGCTTACATTGCCGACACTACCACCGCCAACGCCCAAGTGCGTACTTTATCGGAAACTGTGCGCTTAGATGCCCGCACCAAATTATTAAACCCCAAATGGTACGAAGGGATGTTATCTCATGGTTATGAAGGGGTAAGGGAATTATCCAAACGTCTTGTGAATACCATGGGTTGGAGTGCTACTGCCGATGCGGTAGATAACTGGGTATATGAAGACACTAATACCACTTTCATCGAAGATGAACAGATGTGTAAACGGTTGATGGATTTAAACCCCAACTCTTTCCGCCGGATGGTAAGCACTTTACTCGAAGTTAACGGGCGTGGTTACTGGCAAACCTCAGACGAGAATATTGAACGGTTACAGCGACTATACCAAGAAGCAGAAGATCGCATCGAAGGCATTGAGTAATTAATTGTTAATACGAGGGTGGGCAAATGCTCACCTTTTTAGTCTAAGATAATGAGTAAGTCGGGAAAATTAATTAAAAAGTGACTATTTATTATTCATGATTGATATAGTTAACGTCCTCTTCTAGGTTATGACTTTGGGCGGCACTAAAAGCAAGGCGATCGCAACGTTCATTTTCCATATTCCCAGAATGTCCCCTAACCCAGGTAAAATTAACTTGATGTTGACTAGATAATTGTAATAATTCTTGCCAAAGATCAGGATTTTTCGCCTTTTCTCTGGAGTTACGCCGCCAATTATTCATTTGCCATTTTTGAGCCCAACCTTTAGTCATCGCATTGACAACATATTGCGAGTCAGTATATATCGTCACTTGATGGGGGTTTTTTAGGGCTTTCAATCCAATAATAACGGCTAAAATCTCCATGCGATTGTTGGTAGTTTTACGGAATCCTCCCCATAGTTCTTGACGCTTATGATTATTTAAGATAACAACTCCATAACCTCCGGGACCGGGATTATTGAGGCAGGAACCATCGGTATAAATTTCTACTTGTGGCAAGTCATTATTCATTGAGTTTTTTTCCTGATGAAGACACAATACTATTCGTTTGTTGACTGATAAATTCATTAATTTTGTGGTCATAATTTGATGCGATCGCCAAAAAGGCTCCTCCAAAGATGTACAAGGGAAGAGGTGTAAAGAAATTTTTCACCCAGAGAATAAATTGGGCTAGTAAAAATAAGAGAATAAAACTGACCAACCAAACTTTCATTTTTCACTCCTCAAACAATTAAGAAAATTAATTATCAATAATTATAGAACCGCTTAATTATAATTAATGATTATCCGTTCCTAAATAATCTTTGCTAAACCAAGATATTTAACACCTTCGGGGGTAACTTTAAACCGACAAGGTAAGATTTCTACCCCCTCGTTTATGGCTTGATGGAATAAATCTCCATAGGTGGAATCATATTTTTTGCCTACGCTAAAAGAATCGCAATCTTCTCGATTTATAAAATATAACATCACCCCTCTCATCTTCTTTGATAAAGCCATTAATTCTTGTAAATGTTTTTGTCCTCTGGTAGTTTGAGTATCGGGAAATAAAGCAACCCCACTTTCTGCCAGGGTGGTGTTTTTTACTTCCACATAAATCAGCGGTTGGGATTCATCACCAGTCAAGACAAAATCGACTCTACTTTTGCCATCTTGTCCAAATTTTACCTCACTTTTTACCTGAGTATATTGTTGTGCCAACTCAGGGATTAATTGTTGTTGCAAGGCTAACTTGACAATATGATTCGGCAAGGCGGTATTAATTCCCACCCAGACAGGATTATCTTCTCCTACGGCTATCATCTCCCATGTATAACCTAATTTACGCTTAAGGTTATCGCTTTTAGATACCATTACACGACTACCTACGGTGCATAATCCTAACATGGGGCCGGTGTTAGCACAATGGGCAGTGACTAACTCCCCGGAATCTAACTCTATATCCGCTAAAAAACGTTTATATCTTTTGCGTAAAAAACCTGATTCTAAAGGAGGATAGACATATAAGTAGGAATCATTCATGGAATTAATTATCAATAACATCCATTAAAGAATGATCTAAGGGTATCATTAAGGTTTCTCCATTGGTTTTTACCGGTATTTCAATTAGAGGCTCATTTAAAGCAATGATCAAACTTTCATTATCCGACGTAGGTTGATTTTCTTGTGCCATTTGTAGTAATGGTGTTCCGTTATCATTTAAAATACTTCCTACGGTTGTTAACAATAGTGCAGCGATGGCACCTCCACCCCATAACCAAATTTTCCGTTCTTTCTTTTGTCGATCTACTTTGGCAAAAACGGCTTCAGAAAGTTCTTTGGCTGAATATTCAGGTTGAGGAGTCGGCAAATTGTTGATTTCTTGGCGTAAGTATAATAATCTTCTGTATAAACTTTGAATGCCGAGATCATTCGACAATAATTCCTGCACTTGTTTACGTTGTTCGGCGGTTACTTCACCGTCTAAATAAGCACTTAAAAGTTCAAATGTACATTTATCGGGGGGATAAGAATGGTTACTCATCATATTGTATCTCCTTAACTAAGAATAAAATTACAAAACTAACTATGGTGATTATCGAGATAAGGTTGTAATAATAGTTGCAGTCTGTTTCTTGCCCTAGCTATCCTCGATTTTACCGTACCGAGTGACACTTTGGTAATTTCTGCAATCTCCTCATAACTTAAACCCTGAATTTCCCGTAAAACGATGGTGATGCGAAAAGTATCCGGTAAATCTGCGATAGCCTGCTTTAATTGATCATAAAATTCTACCGTAGTCAAATTTTCATCGGGTAAAGGTAAATCTGATGCTATCTCCCATTTTAACTCATTATCTTCCGTCATGATAGAAGCGTCCAAAGATAAAGGGGGTGCAAATCGTTTCTTTTTGCGCAGTTGATCATAGAACAAATTAGTGGCAATACGACTCAACCAACCTTTAAATTTGGTGGGATCTTGTAAACTATTAATCTTCTTATAAACCCGGATCCAAACTTCTTGAGATATATCCCCTCTATCTTGCCAATCTGGGGCTAAATTATACAAGATTTTATCAACATAACTCTGATAACGGCGTAACAACTCAGAAAAAGCCGCCCTATCGGGTTGACTGCCTTCTTGACACCGCAAAATTAAATCAGAATTAGATAATTGTTCAATTTTCACTCTTTGTTGTGTAAATGGAATAGACAAATTAGACCAAGATAGAGAAACAGATGAAATCATAATATATTCTACGCTGATTTAACAACACTTGCATCCAATATGACTATTTCCCGCAAAAAAAGTTCCTTTCGTGGCAAAAAATATTGTCAATTGTCAACCGTTAAAAAATGTCCTAATAAATATAATGATCCACACATAACGATCGTTTGTTTATCATCATTGACAGTTTTTTTCACCGTTTCTAACGCTAAAAATAAATCATCATAAATATTAATTTTTGTTAAATTGGAATTGACTTTTTCTGCTAATTGTGACAGCTCTTGAAGATTGGCGGTGCTATGATCGGCTACGGGGACCAAATGTAACTCATCTTGCGATCGCAGTAACTGATTAAAAATACCTTGATGATCTTTTGTCGACAACATCCCCATTACCCAAATAATTTTTGTGTTTAAAGTATCAACATATTCCCTTAAAACCTTTGCCGAAGCTACATTATGTGCCCCATCGATAAGGATTTTTTGTCCTTGCCATGTAACCCATTCGATCCTACCTCGCCAACGGGTTTTTTTCATGCCTTCTTGTATGGCTTCTAGGCTCAAATTCCATCCCCTTGTTTGTAACATTTTGACCGTTGCGATGGCCAAAGCAGAATTTTGTAATTGTATATCACCGTTGAGAGGCAAAGGATATTCAACGTCTTCATATTTCGCCCAATTTTCGCCATTTTTAGGAATTTTTTGAGACGATTTTACCCAAATATGAGGACAATTGAGAGTTATTACCCTATTTTCAACAACTTGTCTTGCTTCCTGCGGTAAATCACCGATAATCACGGGACATTCTTGTTTAATAATTCCTGCTTTTTCTGTGGCAATTTTGCTCAAAGTATCCCCCAATCTCTGCCAATGTTCACGACTAATAGATGTAATGATACTGGCTAATGGGCGATGGCAAACATTAGTAGCATCCAATCTTCCCCCCAACCCTACTTCCATAATGGCAATATCAATCTCTGATTGTGCAAAATAAAGCCATGCGGCGGCGGTGATGACTTCAAATTGGGTGGGGGACTCACTATTAGAATCAATTACTGCTTGAATTTCTTTGAGAATATTAATTAAGTTTTCTTCTTTTATGGGCCTTTCATTGAGACAAATTCTTTCATTCCAATCAAGCAAATGAGGAGAAGTAAACCGCCCTGTTTTATAACCTGCATGGGTAAAAATTGAAGATAAATAAGCACAAACTGAACCTTTACCATTTGTTCCTGCAACGTGAATTATAGAGACTTTTTGATGAGGATTACCTAAAGATCGCAATAATTTTTCGATTCTTTCTAAACCTAGATTAATACCAAATTTTTGATAAGATTTTAGTAAAGACTCAATATTTTCTGTCATGTTTTCAGTTAATTGACTATTGCCTGTTGCCTATCCCTATTCCTTAACTTTTTAATCTATTTTGTCATAACCACTCTGGAAGAACCTATATTATTAAACAAAAAAATAGGGGTAAAACCCCAGAAATGCTAAAAAAATTGTTTAATTATATCGATGAAATATTAAAGCCAGATAAGTGAACCAAGAAAATATTATTTTCACAATCTAGTAAGAGAAAATATATGAGATTAGATCATACTTTTTAAAATTAGTAAAAGTAAAGAAAAATCTTATATATGCCAAGCAATAACTAACGTATAACCAGTGATTATCTACTTATTCAAAACTATGACTTATATAATATTAATGAACTGTTGATAAAGCCGGAATAGTCACTTTTACTTGAGGTTTAATGACTCTTAAGCTAGGGAAAAGAAAATGATTTTCTTCAACGTATTGAGCGCCGAATAAGCCTTTCTCAGCCCAAAAATACCGATCAGTAGTATGTTCATTTCTTTTAACCACTAATAAGGCGGGAGGAGTAACACGATTCGCTCTAATATGTTTCCGAGCGGCTGTTACTGGTTTATCTTCTCCACTTTCGATATAGTAGTGAGGCACTAGTTCGAGAATTTTGCGTCCCTCAAGGCGGCGGCGACTTTTACGTTTTCTTTTTCTAGCCAACCTTACTTCCTCCTTCATAAGTTAAATGTTATATTTACTACACTTTAGAAAATCATATAACGTTTTTCTGGGAAAGTCAACCCCTTGTATTTGATTATTTCTATACAATTTTTGAAGGAGAAATTAGGAAGCTAAGGTGGACCGCAATACTCCTCGTTTAGGCTCAAAAACGCCTTGGTTAGGGGAATTCAGAATTCAAAAATTTTCATGGAGACTCCCTCCTGCCTTACCACCGCCGACAATTATATTTTCCAAAACCCTCGCAGTATTGACTAGTGGTGTGTCAAGACTGTTTTGAGGCACTGGGGACGGATAATCTTGGATACTTCGGCTGTGTTTCCTTCTCTGAACCTAAGGTTTATAAAAATTGTGTGAAGTATAAAGATTGTGTAAAATTCAGAAAAAACACTAGATTTTTGCATTTTTTTTGATATATTTTTATAAAGGTTTAAATTTAAGGGTTTAAATTGAGTTATCAAATTACTGATTTTTTTTGTTTCTCTATTTCTGTAAAAATATTGCCTATAACTTTTCTAAAAAAAAGGTTTCGGGCAATATTTTGTCACAGGTCATTCATGCTTGCTATTCAAAACTTCTTGCTAATTAACTGTTTATCATAGTTGAATATTATTTATGAATAACTTTTACCAAATTAATGATCAATTTCTGGTTGAATCCAACCTCAGGAATGAAGATTAAATAAAATGGTAAAGTTTTAGAAAAGAGATTTGCTTAAGCAATATGGCAAAATAGCTGATGTAGTAGAAAGAGAGTAATGAGACAAATACAACCCTATCCCAGGGCGAACGCACACAAAAGTTCACAATTCAGGGAAAGAGCCAAAAAGCTTGCTAGACAAAGATTTTAGAAAAACAGTTAGGTTGGGTAGTTTACACTATTTCCCGTGACTAATCGAAGTTTTATTGATCATGAAGCGATCGCACGTTGCTCAAAGCTTGAAATATCGTTCTTGATCATAGACTAAATCGAAATGTAAAGAAACGTGTGCGTTTGCCCTGAGAAATATACCCTTTATCCCCAAATAATCTTCCCCATAAATTTTTAGTTAAATAAGGAACTGTTTTTCGATCGTCAACATTTCCTGCTGTTATTTTAAAAGCTAATATTTCACCTTGATCATTAATAACTAAAGGTCGTTTAAAGTCGAAATTCCAATCAATAGAGCTTTTCCCCCAATGCCCTAAATTAGCAAAAACTTTATTTCGTTTTGCTCTTTTATTATGGCAAACAGGGATGCCCATAGTATCAATAAATGAAATACCATTACATTGTCCTTTACGAGTATTGAGATAAAAAATTAAAGGAATTAAAGCCGATGACATTAGTTCAACAAAACGATTATAACTGACTAAATTGGGAAAATCTGGATAATGATACTGAAGAATAAGATCTTGATAATAATGTTTAAAATCACGATAACGAGAATGATGAAAATAAACAACAATAGTCATAATTTCACTCAAAGATAATTGACTATTTTTGATTCTTTTTCTCTCAGAAGAATCAAGAAGTTGACTCAGAAAATGTGGCTCAAAAATCAAACAAAAATCATCAATTTCATAAAAAAGTTTATCTAATTCCATGATTTTTTTAAGTTTAGCTAAAAATAACATAATTATTATGAAATTAGAAACAGATTAAAAGAGTAATTAGAAATAAAACTTAAATTTTATTAACAAAAATTAACTGATTTTTGGGTCACCCACGGGGATTATGTTAAGATCCCACATTCCGCACGTCACTTTGTAAGATGATAAAAGTATTAAAACCAAGCAACTTATTTTGGACAAAATATAAGTAATAATACTCAATATCTTCTTTATTCGCGTTTTGTGCTCGCGAACTTTGCTCAAATTAAAATCTCATTGTCAATAACTTCACCTTTAATGAGAATAAATAAACAGAGCAAATCTATCAGTTTTCTATTCTTTATTTATGGTATTATAATTGAGAATATTTAGACTCTTAAATCCAATAAGTTATCAAGTTATCCAGATAAAATATAATAATTATGACAAGAAATCGGGAAAAAACTTAAAATTAGTTTTCGTTCATTTGTTAGATTTACTATCTGTTTTATTCCTTGATTTATTACTAAATGAATCCCCTGAAAACATTGAAATATCCATCTTAACGTTGGACGTTCCGTTAGTTTTCCTAGCTGATTTTTTATCCTCGTTTTTCTCTCCTCTAATAAGCGACGCACTTCTCTTTGCCCCAAAGAATAGACTAACAGACATAACCCCAAAAACACATTGCCATTGTTTCGATTCTTTTTGGGGTTTTTAAAAACACACTATCGGCAAAAAATAATGGATCTTTCAGAAAACTAAAACCTCTTTCTGCGGCTTGTTGCTCTTTATACTTAATTAAAATTTCATCAGAATTAAATTTACTTTTATCCAATCTATTTGTAGCTAACACAAATCTTCCTGCTCTTTTTTTTGATTCGTTTATTTTCGTTAAATCTGATTTCAAAATAGCCGTAACTTGATAAGTTTTTCCCGATTTTTCTTCTTTCTTTTTCGATTTTTTCTTGTGATTATTTAACTCACTTTCTGTCATTTTTAGCTCGGTTATGTGATGATATTTTAAAGTCTTATTTAGTCTCACAACTGTTTCATAAGCTCCCTCTGATGAGCTAAATTCTTCCTTCATCAATTTCTTTAATATTTCTTCGGTTTTTTCTTTTTCTTTCTCTATTTTTTCCCTTAGTTTTTCTAGCTCTGATACTTTTCTTTTTTCACTTTCTACTATTAACCATCTTTGCTCAATTTCTGCATAATTATTCCTTACTTCACACCATGAATATCCCTCTAAACTACTTGGAGTCAAATCAGATTCTGATAGTTCTGAAACTAAATTTTTTGCCTCTTTTATTGATAGTGGAACTCTCGATAACCATTCTATTCCACTCATTAATTTCAGGTTATTTTCTGTATATAAGGCACTATCACCCACTATCATCGTCTCAAAATCTATCATTGATTTGTATTCTTTCGCTATTTTGCCGAAAACTGCTCTATCATTTTCATTACCATCTGCTACTCTTAAAAATAGTGGAATATCACCATCACCACTCACAATTAAATCCAAAATAAATTGTTTTAAATCTGGTCTATGGTCACGGGAATAACCTTTAATTATCTTAATTGGAATTTGATTAATTAACTCTAATTCTGCATTTTCTTTGACCAAATTTTTGGTGATTTTTTCCTGACTATATTTCCCCTCTACCGCAAAAGAAGTTGAATCTAAATGAGAAAAATCTATGTTGATATTATATTTTTTTACTGTGGCTAAAGCAATAATTAAAAATAATGAAGATAATCCTTTTTCATAAAGTTTATCCATTATTCTTCCAATTCTATCATCGTTCAAATGCTCAGGTAGTATTCCTTTTCCGATTAAATGTTCTGTGGCTTTGTCTTTAAAAAACTGTGGAAATAGATAAAGAGGTCGAGAAATAAATCCTAATCCGTTCAGAATAATTGCTTTGACTATTTGACCTGCTGTCACGATTTCCCTCTCGTCAATACCGAGGGCATCATTAATAATTTCTTCAATGCCAATTTCATCTATAACTCCAGCAATTAATCCTAAATGATTAATGGTTTGAACTTGTATATCTTCTGAAAATATCATTTCCAAAATTAAATTAAAAACTGAATTTAATTATCCCTTAAACGTTGCTCATTTTTCTACTAATTTCAGTAGATCGAAAGGAAAAAAAATAAAGAGATTATTGGGACATAAGTACTAAGTAAAGGGTTCTATTTTAGAGGATAATGAAGAAATAGTATAATTAAAATTTATATTTTTTATCCCATGAAGCAAAAATATAATAATCAACAAGAAAAACTGGTTTTAACTGATCAAGAAACCTTAACACAAGTAGTAGATTGTCTCAATGAAAATATTTCTTTAAACGACCATGGTAAAAGGAAAAATAATGATTTATTTCTGGTTTTAGTAAGAGCCGCTTCGACCCAAAATACTATAGAAAATTCTTCTAAAGAATTAAAATTAGCAACTTGTGGAAATAATATTCGATTTCATCTCAAAAAAATATCTGATTTCTTAAAATTAGAAAAAGAAATTAATACAGCATTAAAAAATCAAATTCCTTCTGGATTAAAAAATAATTGTTTAAATGTAGCAGTTGATTTTAATTTGATTGGTTATTATGGGGAACCCAATCAAGAAGAAAAACCTTATATTTGTAGAAGTCAAGCAAAAAATGGAACTTGTTCTTTTTATGGATATGCAACGATATATACGATTAAAAAAAATAAAAGAGTAACTTTAGGAATTAGAGCGATTCGAGTGAAAGAAACGAAGGTTTGTATCTTAACTCATTTGTTATCAGAATTATCGAGTTTAAATATAAAGATAGAAAAATTATATTTGGATAGAGAATTTTTCAGCATATCAATAATTAGATGGTTACAAGCATTAGAAATACCCTTCATTATTCCTGCTATTAGAAGAGGAAAAAAAGCAGGAATAAAACAATTTATGAGAGGAAGAAAAAGCTATGAGACTAATTATAAAATGTTAAAAAATGAAGAAGACTATGTAGATTGTCGCCTAGCAATAATTGTTAAATATAAAAAAGGAAAAAGAGGAAAAAAAGGAAGAGAATACTATATCTATGTAATAAATAAGATTAAGATAAATATAGAGCAAATTCATTCTTGTTACCGAAAAAGATTTGGTATTGAAAGTAGTTATAGAATGAAAAATGTTTGTAGAATTAGAACGACAACAAAAAAACCAGTTTGGAGATTATTATTTGTAGGAATATCATTTTTATTAGTTAATATATGGGTAAAAATATTATGGAAAAAAGTAAGTAAGCCAAGAAAAGGAGGAAGATTAGTCTATAATAAAATATTTTCTTTAAAACAAATGTTATCTTTTCTCAACCACACAATAGAAAGAATTTTTCAGGTAGAAACCAATGTTTATATACCAACAATATCAAACTAAAAATAATATAAGTAAATATTATATCAGTAGGTAAGACACAATGAAATCTAAAATCAGTAAAATTTTTATTTCGATCTACTGAATTTATCTGAGTTCTCTTTATAAGCTAGAGAACTAATCACCGAGTATTTCTTGTCGTAGTCAATCACTGTTCAACTTCTAACCTCGTAATCTGAATTTATACAGTTTGACGTGCGGAATGTGGGTTTAATCACACAACCAACACCTATCCATTTAGGATCTAGCTTTTCGGGAGGCTCAAACACTTCTATTTTTCGGTAACTCTGACGATTTCTGGTTTTTTCATGATCTTCCACTGTTTGTTTGGGGATTTGTTGCTTCGATTCTGTTTCTATTTGTTGATATAGTTTTGGTTGATTAGCTTTGACTTTCACTAAATAGTCGTTGCCTGAGTGAGCGATCGCCGATAAAGTTTTTTTTTGACAATGAAGAGCATCGAAGGTAAATACCACACCAGTTAAATCTAATAACCTGAAGGGGTGACGACCTGAAGGGGTGACGACACCTCTGAAACGATTAAACTGTAAACATTTCAAGAGCTAAGTTGACTTTTAAATTAACTCAAATCTAATTTCTTATTGAGAATATAGCGACACCAGAAATATTAAGTGTTCTTTTAATGCTGGTTAAATAACAGACAAAATCTGGCACAATTAGTACTTGTAATTATATTTCTTACTAATAATGATTAGTTTGTTAAAAGATTTTGAAACACATTTAAATCGATATTTAAAACCAACACAATTTCAAACATTATCAATTTTAATTGGTTTATTAAATCAGTATAAACAAGTTAAAATAGAAACCTTAGCCACTTATTTTCCCTTGCCAATTTTGTTTGAAAGTCGCCGAAGACACATTCAAAGATTTTTGGTGCTTACGGGTTTAAGTATTAGTTTAATTTGGTTTCCTATTATTCTCACAATTATTCATCAACAAATTCCCTGTAATTTTCCCTTGATAATCGCTTTAGATCGAACTCAATGGCAAGAGAATAATGTCTTTATGATTAGTTTAATTTATTCTCGTCGTGCATTGCCAATTTATTGGACTATTTTGAACAAAAAAGGAGCGAGTAATCTTCAAGAACAAAAAGCATTAATTCGACCAGTAATCAAATTGTTAAATAAATATCATATTATGATCATAGGAGATAGAGAATTTCATTCCATTGAGTTAGCTACATGGTTGAAAAAAGAGAAACAAAAAAGGAAAAATAAAATCGATTTTGCCCTCAGACAAAAACAGGGTACTTTTTATCATCGAGGGGGTAAAAAGTATGAAAAACTATCAGATATAGAGATTGAAAGGGGAGTAAAGCAGATAAAGACGGGGATAAAAGTTACAAAAAAGACTGGTTTTAGCCGACATAATTTAGCAATATATCATCAAAGAAAAAGAAAAAATAAAAGTAGTGAAGAACCATGGTATATCTTAACATCATTAGAGAATGAAATAGAAGTAATCAAGATTTATGAGCAAAGAATGGGTATTGAAATGATGTTCAAAGATTATAAAACAGGAGGTTATAATTTAGAAGGAAGTAAAGCAAATATACAAAGACTAACTAATGTAATTTTATTGATTTCTATGACCTATACAAAGCAAACATTGAAGGGAAGAATAATTAAAAATAAAGGACAGCAAAAATATATAGGAAGACCACAAGAAAAAAGAAGAAAAACAAAAAGAAACAGTGAATTTTGGATTGGTTTATATGGTGAAAGTTGGGCAAATAAATATGAAAAATATTAAGAGGAAATTAATAAAATAATAAGTTTAAATAGTAACAAGTTAACGTTTTATCACCGAGGGTTGAAAGCAAAAGATGAAATAATGAAAGTCTATGAATAAACCTAAGGTAATTATTGTAAATATTACGCTAATTAATTTTAGGCAAGTTTTTCGTTGTACTGAAAATAAATAAAACTACTGGTACTTGTGCTGATCACGAAAAAATTAAGGGACTAACTATGTTACTTAACACAAATCTCAATATATACAATAAGGCTATTCTCAATAAGAACTTGAGATACTATCAATTTATATAGTATCTCAAAAAGCCGAATTAATTACCAAATATAGCTTTTGGGCTGCTCGTCACCCCTTCAGAACGGTGGAGGTTTTGACCCAGGTGTCGGGTCTTCGATCCTTGCCAACCTTGCTAAACGTCCGGCGTTTGCTTCGATGGCTGGCAACATTGCGGTGATCTAAGTTGAGATCTAAAGTCTGGTTTTCACCAGCAAGCAGGGTGCAGGATCCTTTCGGGGCCTCTGCACTCTGCTTTTCACCTTGATAGACCCAACTACATGCGAAGCAATACTGTTCGGAAGCGTGCCGAAAACGGCATTGTTAGGGAAATTTAGAATTTAGAATTTAGAATTTAGAATTCAGAAGGGAAATTTTCACGAATTTATTACCTTCTGCCCTCTCTCTTGATGCGCTACCAAGTAATAAATAAAATGAGTAATTTTGAAGCAGTATTAAACAAGTCCAAATTAACTCGCTCAATGTGGTTATTATGGATATTATCGGCAGGATTAATCGCCCTTGATGGTTTCGATTTTTTTATTATCGGTGTCGCCTTACCCTTTTTAGAAAAAGACTTTAACCTCACTTCCTCAGAAATAGGTTCGGTAGCTGTAGCGGCGATTCTAGGTTCTTTGATTGGTTCATTAACTTTAGGTGCCATCACCGATAAAATTGGGCGGCAAAAAATGTTACTCGTTGACGTGATTATTTTTGTAGTTGCAACTGCGGGCACGGCTTTGGCATGGAATGCCACCTCATTGACTTTTTTCCGTTTTTTAGTGGGTGTCGCCATCGGTGCAGATTATCCCATTAGTGTAGCGTATATCACCGAAAATATGCCTTCTCATTTACGAGGAAGAATGGTGATAAGTGCTTTTACCTTTCAAGCCGTGGGTGCTTTATTTGGTGCATTAACGGGAATTTTTGTAATTAGTAGTTTACAGAATTTATATTCTGATGCAAATTTAATTATTATCCAATATAGTTGGCGTTTAATGTTAGGAGTTGGCTTAATTTTAGCGATTTTAGTTGGATTTTTACGGTTACAATTTCTCTTAGAAAGTCCTCTTTATTATATTACTAAAGGGGATTATAAAAATGCCGAATTGGCGGCTAAAGAATTGTTAGAAATAGAGATAAAAATTACTCCAGATACAGAGCCTTTACCGCCAAAAATTTCCCTTAATTATGGCTCTTTATTCTCGAAAACATATTTGAAAAATACATTATTCGTTTCTTTGCCTTGGTTTTTACAAGATATAGCTACTTACGGTATTGGGATTTTTACCCCTATTATTATCGCCGTTTTAGCTTTTGAGCAGGAAGATAATTTTATGATTCGTCAGATACAATCTGCTCAAGGTTCAGCCATCGTAGATATATTTTTAATTATTGGCTTTTTATTCGCTGTTTTTTTAGTAGATAAAGTCGGCAGAATTTCTTTACAAATTACTGGTTTTATAGGTATGGCTTTGGGATTATTCTTATTAGGAATATCTGGAGATCCTAATCTTAATCAGGATCCTAATTTAATACTTGTTTTTCTGGGGTTTTTTATCTTTAATGTTTTGATGAATGCCGGTCCTAATTCCACTACTTTTTTGCTCTCTGGGGAGGTTTTTCCCACCCCAATTCGTGCTAGTGGAGCTGGTTTAGCAGGTGCGATCGCAAAATTAGGCGCTGTTTTAGGAACTTTTATGCTTCCAATTTTAAAAGAAAATTTGGGTGTACCAATGTTGCTATATATTCTCGCTTTGTGTTGTATATTAGCAGCAATTTTAACTTATTTATTAAGAATAGAAACTACTGGGAAATCCTTAGAAATCGTCAACGAATAAAAAAATATTAACGTCCATAAATTTTCATTAATTGTAATCGCAAATCTAAGAAAATATCTCGGCGAATATAAGGATAATCTCCTAACCAAAGTTTATGACGGGGAATATAAACATCAGTAATTTGACCGATACTCATAAAATCAGGATCATTCGATAATAATAAGCCTTCCACCCCCTGACCCCGATTGACCACTTTATGAATTCTTTGGCGGGGAGTGGTAATAGTGGCACGAAATCCAGTTTTATCCCCTATCTCAATATTAAATAATTTACGGCGATTTTCCACAATAATAGCTCGACCTAATTTATCGATGGCCGATTCTTCTTTAATTAATTCTTCCGTCAAGTAAACATCTAAAACCTTTCCACGCCAAAAACTAATGTAACGGTAACGACGAAATTTGCCATTGCGAATACTAGCCCAATATACAGGACTCCAAAGCCAATATAAACCGGCAATTACCCGAAATATTAACGATACATTATCCCCCGCCCTACCAAAAAAAGATCCTAATAACCAGAAAAATAATACCCCTACAAGGGAGATAAATAAATTCTTTAATAAAGTCGAAAAATTCGCCCAATAGTAGGCATATTGACTTCCCGTTGCCATCAGAGGAATTAAGTCGTTAATAGCTTCTTGTTTCAGTGGAATCAACATAAAAATTAGGAATTAGAAATGAAGAATTTTGTGTAATCTTCAGGTATTCGAGTTTTTTAGTCTCTTCGTCTCCCCCCCATCTGACAAGGGTAGGTTTTTAACATTTGGGTGGAGACAAGACAAGGAAGGAACGAAGGACAGTAGACAAGGAAGATAATACAAACGAAAAATGGTCTTTTCAGCAATTTCTGTATTACTTGTAACCAAGTATTTCTTGAATAATTCCCCTCTTCCTTGTCCACTTTCCACCCTTGTCCCCGCAAGTCTTCACCCTCATCAGAATGCTTTTGTAAAAAGCCTACACTTGTGAGGGGGGAAGAGGGGGAAGAAAAATCGAATACTTCCCACACCAACCACACTCTGCACACTTCTCATATCATAAAGTTTGACCGCTATCCCTCTCAGTATTGCCCCTCTTTCCCTTTTCTTGTCCTCCTCTATTATTGCCGCAAAATATGAAGTTAGGGGATTTACAAATCAATGTACTAAATCGAAATCTAAGGCATCAATGATGGTTTTATTGTAAATAATACGTCCGGGAGTGGTGTGTACATATTGAGCAATTTGTTCACCCTCAGCATTTTCACGCACTTTACGCCCTTGATAATATTTCCAAACACTACCATCAGCTAAAGTTTCCTCTTTTTCCAGCACATGATCACCTTTACCCGTTTGTACTTCGCCTTCAAAACGAACCCAGATATAAGCGTGTAAATCAACCAATCCTTGTTCATAGGCACGTAAAGCATCGTCAAGGTTGGCATAATAAGTACCAGCACCTTTAGTAGCGGCAGGATTTTCAGCGGTGAGGTAATAACAACCTAAAACCATGTCTTGAGAAGGTGCAATAATCGGTTTACCTGTCGCCGGAGACAGGATGTTATGACAAGCCATCATCAATAACCGTGCTTCCGACTGTGCTTCAATGGATAGAGGGACGTGTACCGCCATTTGGTCTCCATCAAAGTCGGCGTTAAAGGGGGGACAGACTAAAGGATGTAATTGAATCGCTCTTCCTTCCACTAATACAGGCTCAAAAGCTTGAATGCCAAGACGGTGTAGGGTAGGTGCACGGTTTAACAACACGGGGTGGCCAGCGATTACTTCTTCTAAAACCTTCCAAATACTGGGATCCGTTTTTTGAATTATTTTTTTTGCCGCCTTAATGTTATTGACGATACCTAAACGGATTAAGCGGTTAATCACAAAGGGTTGGAAAAGTTCGATCGCCATTTCTCTGGGCAATCCGCATTGGTATATTTGTAGGTTAGGACCAACTACAATTACTGATCGTCCCGAATAGTCAACCCGTTTACCTAGTAGATTTTGGCGGAAACGCCCTTGCTTACCTTCAATAATATCTGACAAAGATTTCAAGGGGCGATTATTACCACCAACAACCGTGCGTCCTCGTCTGCCATTATCAATTAAAGCGTCAACGGCTTCCTGTAACATGCGCTTTTCGTTGCGGATAATAATTTCCGGGGCAAGAATTTCTTGTAAACGAGATAAGCGATTATTACGGTTAATTACGCGACGGTAAAGATCATTAAGATCCGAAGTTGCAAAACGGCCACCATCTAACTGTACCATTGGACGCAAATCGGGAGGAATGACAGGAATCACGCTTAAAACCATCCATTCAGGCTTAGATCCTGTGGCGATAAAATTATCAATCAAACGTAATCTTTTGATTAATTTCGCTCTTTTTTGTCCTTTACTATTGACAATTTCTTCCCTTAATTTTTCTGCCTCCTCTTCAAGGTTGATTTCCTGTAAAAGACGCTCAACAGCTTCCGCACCAATGCCTACTTCGATGCCTTCTAAGTCAGAATCTTCCGCATAAATTTGTTCTTCAATTTCCATCCACTGATCCTCGGACAGTAATTGACGATAACTCAAATTGGTTGCATTACCCGGATCTAGCACTACATGAGAGTTGAAGTACACTACTTGTTCTACATCCCGCAAAGGCATATCTAACAAAATACTTAAATAGCTAGGGATACCTTTTAAGTACCAAACATGAGTTACAGGAGCGGCCAATTTAATATAACCCATGCGATGACGGCGAACCCGTGACTCAGTTACTTCGACACCGCAGCGCTCACAGACAATCCCTCTGTGGCGTACTCTTTTATATTTCCCACACCAACATTCCCAATCTTTAGAAGGACCAAAAATTTTCTCACAAAATAACCCATCCATTTCTGGCTTGAGGGTACGATAGTTGATAGTTTCTGGAGTTGTGACTTCCCCTACCACAATGCCATTAGGTAATGTTCTTTGTCCCCATTCCCGAATTCTTTCCGGAGATGCGATGCCAATTTTAACGTAGTCGAACTGTCTCTCTTGTTGATGATTCATGCTATTTCCGTGCTTACTCAACCCTTTAATTATATTTTGTTAGCTTATAGTTTGATATGCAATTATTTATTAGGCACAAGCATCTATGGTATCATTTTTTGCGCTTGACTCCAGAAGTATGGCTAATATTTACTTTTGCCTAACGTCAGTTATCTAAAATTGGGTTAATAAACTTCTGTTTTCCCATTCAAGTTATCATGGAAAGTATAATCTTTAATTTCAGCGTTATGTAGAATAAAGTATGACCATTAAAACCCCCGTAGAATTTCAAGATGAGTTTGACGTAATTATAATTGGCGGAGGTCATTCTGGTTGCGAAGCCGCTTTAGCTAGTGCTAGGTTGGGTTGTCGTACCATGATGTTGACTCTTAACTTAGATAAAATTGCGTGGCAACCTTGTAATCCGGCGGTGGGAGGTCCAGCAAAATCTCAACTTACCCACGAAGTTGACGCGTTGGGAGGCGAAATTGGCAAGATGGCCGATCGCACTTACCTACAAAAAAGAGTATTAAATAATTCCAGGGGGCCTGCGGTGTGGGCATTACGGGCTCAAACCGATAAACGAGAATATGCCGCTGTGATGAAAAATATTGTTGAAAATGAGCCTAACTTATCTATTAGGGAAGGTATGGTGACAGATTTAGTCTTAGGCAAAAATGATGAAGTTATCGGTATTCAAACTTATTTCGGCACTTGTTTTAAAACTAAAGCAGTGGTTTTAACTACAGGCACATTTTTAAATGGAAAAATCTGGATTGGGGAAAAATCCATGGCTGCCGGAAGGGCGGGAGAATTTGCCGCTATTGGCTTAACACAAACCCTCAACGATTTAGGCTTTGAAACCGGCAGACTGAAAACTGGTACTCCGGCAAGGGTTGATAAACGCACGGTAGATTACACAAAAATGGAAGTACAACCCCCTGATGACGAAATACGCTGGTTTAGTTTTGATCCCCAACTGTGGATTGAACGTGAACAAATGAACTGCTATCTCACTCGCACCACCCAAGCAACCCATACATTAATTAAGGATAACTTGCATTTATCCCCTATTTACGGCGGTTTTATCGACTCCAAAGGACCTCGATATTGCCCTAGTATTGAAGACAAAATCGTGCGTTTTGCTGATAAACAAAGTCATCAAATTTTTATTGAACCTGAAGGCAGAGACATCCCAGAGTTATATATACAAGGCTTTTCGACGGGGTTGCCCGAAAATATTCAGTTAGCTATGTTACAGACCCTTCCGGGCTTAGAAAATTGCCTCATGTTACGCCCTGCCTATGCGGTGGAGTACGACTTTTTACCTGCCACTCAATGTTATCCCACTTTGATGACGAAAAAAATTGAGGGGTTATTCTCCGCTGGACAAATTAATGGTACAACAGGTTATGAGGAAGCCGCCGCCCAAGGTATCGTTGCTGGTATTAATGCCGCCCGTTTTGCCCAAAATCAGGAGATGATTGTTTTTTCCCGTGAGCAAAGTTATCTCGGTACTTTAATTGATGACTTATGTACTAAAGACCTCCGTGAGCCTTATCGAATGTTAACCTCACGCTCAGAATATCGTTTGATTTTACGCTCGGATAATGCTGATCAACGTTTGACCCCTTTAGGACGAGAAATTGGTTTAATATGCGATCGCCGTTGGAACCTATATATAAGTAAACAAGAAAACATTATTGCTGAACAAGAAAGATTATATGAGACGAGAATTAAAGAAAGAGAAGAAGTAGCCATAAAAATTGTTGAAGACACAGAGCAAAAAATCAAAGGCTCAATTACTTTAGCGGATTTATTGCGTCGCCCAGGTTTTCATTATCAAGATTTAGAAAAATATAACTTACATAATCCTAGGTTAAATAAAATAGAAAAAGAGGGTGCAGAAATCGAAATCAAATATTCTGGTTATATTAAAAGACAACAAAATCAAATTGAGCAAATTGCCCGTCATAGTAACCGTAAATTAGACGAAAAATTAGATTATATGAAAATAGAAACTTTATCCATGGAAGCGAGGGAAAAACTGACAAAAGTAAGACCTTTAACCATCGGACAGGCCGCTAGAATTGGGGGAGTGAATCCTGCGGATGTCAATGCTTTATTAATCTATTTAGAAATGCAAAATAGTTTACTAAGTAAAAATCAAATTAAAGCATAAATTATAAGCTAATAGATATCATTAAAAATAAACTATCAAAACCCATAGTAATTTTGGTCCTAAATTTCAGGAAGGATGAGTAACTATAAAATGTGGCAATGGCAAGGCTTTAGTATCGGTTATCAAAGCTACGGCGACAGAGGAAAGGCAATCGTTTTCATACATGGGTTTGGGGCGAATAGTGGTCATTGGCGGCATAATTTACCGTTTTTAGGGCAACATTTCCGTTGTTATGCCATTGATTTACTCGGTTTTGGTGCATCCGCTAAACCCCCGCCGGGACAACCTTTTGATTATACCTTTGAAACCTGGAGCCGACAAGTGGCAGATTTTTGTAGAGAAGTAGTAAAAACTCCAGTTTATTTGATTGGTAACTCCATCGGTTGTGTGGTGGCAATGCAAACCGCCGTTGATAATCATGAATTGGTTTTAGGAATAGCAGCACTTAATTGTTCTTTAAGATTATTACACGATCGCAAACGGGAAACACTAGGATGGTATCGAAATCTTGGGGCGACACTCATGCAAAAAGTATTGACGAATCCTCGTATCGGGAACTTTTTTTACCGGCAAATTGCCAAGCCAAAAGTAATCAAAAATCTGCTTTCTCAAGCCTACCAAAAAAAAGAAGCCATAACCGATGAGTTAATCGACTTAATTTATCAACCATCACAAGATAAAGGTGCCGCAGAAGTTTTTTTGGCCTTTACGGGTTATTCTCAAGGTGCTTTACCTGAAGATTTACTGCCTATTTTACCCTGTCCGATAACCTTTTTTTGGGGCACAGGGGATCCATGGGAGTCTGTTGAATTAGGCAAAGAATTAGCTAATTATCCTATGGTAAAAGATTTTATCGAGTTAGAAGGTTTAGGGCATTGTCCTCAAGACGAAGCCCCAGAAATTGTTAACCCTCTTTTACAAAAATGGTTAGAAACAATTAACAGTTAACGATACTGTTGGTCAACTTAACATTAAAGCCGAAAATCTTGGAAGTCAGGGGAATTTGTTTAGTTCGCCAACAGAATCAATTACTTATCGCTTATAACTTATCTGCTGAGTATGCAAAGACGATTTTGCATTTTATTTCTATTTTCTGGGTAACAAAGCTATGGGGTTAACAGCCTTTTCCCCCTGAGGATGAATTTCAAAATGTAAGTGAGGACCAGTACTAAAACCAGTACTACCCATATTGGCGATGTGCTGTCCTTGTTTAACATATTCTCCTTGACGAACATGGATTTTGCTGTTATGGGCATAAAAAGTTACTGTCCCGTCAGAGTGTCTGATTTTAACTAAGTTACCAAAACCACCAGAATTCCAACCCGCAGAAATAACCTCACCACCCGCCGCCGCTACAATAGGGGTGCCAACCGGAGCGGCAATATCTATTCCTCGGTGCATTCTACCCCAACGCCAACCATAACCAGAGGTAAAAACTCCCTTGGCAGGCCAAATATAACCGTTAAAAGGGCGATTTCCTTCTGGTAAATAAGGTTCAGGGGAATTAATTTGGGGTAGGTCAGGAGAAACCATTTCTCCTGCTGAAGGAGTAATCAAAGGATTATAAGACTCTACCTGAATGGGCACAGAACTGACTAAGTTTGGAGAATAACTTTCTTCCTCTTTATCCACAGAAGGATTAATGATTCGACTATTTCTTTGATCGAAATTTTGATTAATTGATCGATTAGTATTACTAATCAATGTTGGTTGCTCTACATTTATTCGGATCCCCGGTGAATCTGTTTGAGTTTGTTGCACCACAAATGGCTCATTAGCCGGAGAGGCAACAGGTATATTTATAACACTAGCAGTATCTCCGATATTAGAAGTATGGCGAGTATTAGGAGGATTAGTGTTATTTTCAACTTTAATGGGGATGGAAATGAATTGAGATTCAGTGTCCGTATTTACTTCTTGAAACTGCACTTCTACCGGTATAGGTAAGGCATTAGCTGGAACTACTGTAGGAGTTGGATTATCATTAGATGCTATCAGGGAAGGAAGATCCGAGGCACTACCAGAATTTTGAGGGGGTAAATTAGCAGTATTAACAAAATTAAGTTCTACTTTTTCCTTCGTTAATTCTCCTACTGGCGTAAATCGACGGCCCTTTGCGATAGCATAAGTGTTTTTTCGAACATTATCGATGGCAGTGGCTGAAATATCATTACTCAATTCAGAACTAATGGTATTTGATGCTTCTACTAGCATTGATACTTGTTTAGCATTATTAACCAATAAAGTAGGCTCGGAAAGCTCCAAACTTTCGGTGGTTAAACTGGAGGCGGCTTTGGCAGATTCAGGAGAAACAATTAACCCCAAAGTTATAGCCAAAACGACTTGAGGTGCTTTTGTTGATGTCGACTTCAGATTCATGGATAAAATTCCCTTTTACTCGTCACACGCTAAAATTTTAAAGGCAAACTATCGAATTAACGATAATTCACAATGTTAAACATTAAATAACAATTATTTTATAAGTGTAAATTCTAGCTCAATCTATCAACAAATGTCACTTTATTTTTAAATAAATGATATAAATTTCTTATGCTTTGAGTGAACAAGACTGAAGCAAAACTAATAACATGATTAATACAAAGTTCACATAAAATAACAATTTCTTGACTAATGACTAAATAGACTTTTCCAAAAACCTTTACTTTTGAACAACGCCATAAGGCTTCTAGCATAATTGTTGGACATGTCTATTAAATGCTTTTTGCTTTTTTGTCAGCTAACCGTTGTTCGGCAGTTTCCATGACTAACTCTTTTTTCTCCAAAAATTCTCCTGGATAGGTTTCTAACACTTTAGTGGACAAAGAAATTCGATTTTTGATCTCGTCAATCTCTAATACGACAACTTTGACTTCTTCTCCAATCTTAAAGACATTACTTAGGGAACTAACTTGTCCTCCACTAATTTGTTTTATATGTAATAACCCCGCAATACCGCCAAAATCCACGAAGACTCCATAGGGTTGAATTTTGACTATTTTTCCTGGTACCACTTCTCCTTCTTGTAAATGAGACATAGCGGCTGATCGAGCTAAATCTCTTTGAGTGAGTACAATCTTATTTTGGGAGCGATCAATTTGTAACACATTCGCCGATAGGGATTGATCAATCAATTTTTCAAAATCATCTTTTTCGATTAAATGAGATCGAGGAATAAATGCTCTTAAACCGTCAACTTGTCCAATGACACCGCCACGATTGACGCCAGTCACCAACATTTGAATTACTTTTCCTTTTTCCTGGATTTCAGCTAGATTGTCCCATGCTTGTTCAATGAAAAGCTGACGACGAGACAATTTCACCTGCCCCTCCGAATCTTGTTCTTTAATGATGAGAAATTCAAATTCTTCATGGAGAGGTAGAAGATCAGCTATATTAGTCATCTGTTGCCAAGAAGCCTCACTCAAAGGCACAAAACCGGGAGATTTTCCGCCAATATCAACATAAACGCCGCCAGAATCATGCTGAAACACTTTCCCTTTTACTATGTCTCCCTTGTTAAAATGATAGTCATACTGTTCCCGTTCTAAGGCTTGAGCAAAATCATCAGCTGAAAAGGTCGTGTTTTGCTGTTCAGAGGGATTAGAATTAGCGGTCATAATTAATAATAAAATCAGTTAATTAAACAAATCATTTTTATTATAATAGTTTCCGCGTTATTTTGATTAAATTTATTACAGAACTTTACCGAAAACTTGTGGATAAAACCACTCTAACTAGATTCAATAAAATTTTAAAATATAAACTAAAATCAAATCTCTATGTAAGTATTCTTACTCTATTTTTCTTCTAAATCAAATTGATAATGATTTAAATATTTGCCGGAAGAGATGAGGCAGATCTTCTAATTCGTTTTTGAGAAATTGTTTTGTATGAGTAAGTAGCATTACTAAGAGGACCAGATTTTTCCTGTTACTAACTTTTAGGGTCAGCCCTTTCAATGTGTTAATTTGTACTATGAAGAATTAAGCAAAAAAAATCTCAAAAATTCTTTTTCATAGTAGTTCTCGTTTGATTACCTTAGTAGGAACCAAATTGAGAACTTTTGGGGATTCGGATCTAGGATAAGTTAATTTAACGAAATAGCTAAATATACGTTTTTAATTAAAACAAATTAAGCATTTTTGAGTAATTGTTTCATGATGTTATCTTTTACCATCATTTGACGGAATACCTCAATGAGATATTCTTGTGCTTGTTCATGACTCAATTTGTTAACTTGATCTTTTAATACTTCTAATTTGAATTGTTGTTCAAGACTAAGTGTTGCTGGTGTTTCCATAAATTTCACTCCTCAATTGGTCTGTTAGATAATTAAGCCAACATATGGATATTAAAACTGCAACTTTGTCAAGAAATCTGTCTAAATTGTTACTTTTTTTAATAAAGTATCCATGAAGAATAAGGGTAAAACTTTCGAGAAGCCTTACCTGCTTTGCCTTTTGCTGTTATTTAATTCATTGAACTGATATTAACAATATCTAAATTGATTATTTCAACTTCTATCAGCTATCAATTAACTCTATGGCTATATTTAACAACTCTTGTTTTAATTCCTGTGCCACTTTAGGATTTTGCTGTTTATGTAAATCATAGGCTTGTTGGAAGGCTTTGAAACTATCCTCCAATTCCCCTTGTTTAAGTAATAATACCCCTAAATTTTGATATGACCAGGGATAATTTGGATTAAGTTTAATGGCGTGTTGATAGGCATCAACGGCTTTAAAATTACGCCCCATTGCTCGATAAGTTAAGCCCAAATTATAATAAGCTAAGGCAAAATTTGGCTCAATTTTTAAGCATTCTTGATATAGCTTAATGGCATTGTTATAATCTTTTCCCTGATAACATAAACTACCCAGGTTATGATAAGCTCCCAACTTGAGTATAGCTAAAAGGGGTTGTGCGATCGCCTTTTGATAATGTTTAACCGCCATATCCCATTGTTTTTCCTTAACGAAAGCATTAGCAAGATGGTAGTGTAGCTCAAATAACGTTGCAGTAGTGGCTAGATTCGATTTTAAGCCGCGCTTAAGCAGTTTTAGACCTTTTTTGGTGTCGCCCAAGTCTAAGTATAAAGCCCCCAATTTATTGCACACGTAAGCATCATTAGGATTTTGACTTAAATAAGACTCCATGGCTTTTTTTGCCCGTTTAGTTTTACCCCCTTCAGCTATAATTTGCGGTTGATAACCATAATGTTGAATGGCAATCTCAGGTAAATCGACAATTCGCCAATGAGTTTCTGTTTTTTGCAAAGATAAAACCGCATCATCAATTAAAGCATGATAAGGACGAGAAAATTTGACGTCAGGATGCTTACGAAATAAACGGGATAACTGAGAATAAGGAGAAGAAAGGGCCCCAATTTCGTGACGAATTAAATTGACTACGAGATTATCTTTTACGGTGACCACTTCTTGGATGTAAGGAATAATTGACGGGTTTAAAACTTCGTCGGCATCTAACACTAAAACCCATTCTGTATTAACGTATTTTAAGGCGTAATTTCGGGCTTGAGCAAAATCTTCTTGCCATGAACAATCATAAACCTTTGCCCCTAAACTATGAGCTATTTCTTTAGTGTTGTCCGTTGAGCCTGTATCGATGACTATCATCTCATGGACCAAATTTTTGACACTATTGAGACAATCAGGGAGATTATGTGCCTCGTTTTTGACAATCATGGAGAGAGAAATATTGCTATTCTGAGTCATTTGTTCATCAATAAGAAGTGTGTAATTTTGTCCTTAATTTCCATTAATTATAGAGAAGATTTGCTTTTTACTAAAATTAATTATAGAGAGGATTTCCCCCTAACCCCAATTCTGGGGGATATAACTCTCTTTTGTCACTTGGGATGACATTCTTCTTAGTTTTTAGTAATATTATTGGGGGTGAATTTTTAAGTTATCGACAGAAAGTAAAACGGTTATTAGAGTCAGTAAACTTATAATAAAACTTTGCATCCTTATCTTTTCCTGGCGATAAAATTGCCCCCATCTATTTAACCTATAACGAATTACTTTCATGGAAGCATTACGCCAAATAGCTAGTATTAACACCATTATTTCTCATATTAAATCCTTACCCCCTCCGAAAACGGAAGAATCTATTTTATTACGAGTATTGGTGCAAACTATGGTAATTGTGGGGATTATCGCTACGGACATAGCGGCTAGAGGTGAATCTTCTATGAGTTTTTGGGCGATTCCCTTAAGTATTGTGGGTGCCATTATTAGTTGGCAACGACGCAAAAAGCCTAATATTAGTCTCAAGTTTGGTTTGGCGATGGCAATGATCATAATATTAGTAGTATTTTTGGGCAATCTCTTAGAGAATTTATTTGATAATCGGTTAGTATTAGCGGAATTTTTAGTACAGTTACAGGTTTTACATAGCTTTGATTTACCAAGAAGAAAAGACTTAGGTTACTCCATGATTATCGGTTTAATCCTGATTGGGGTATCGGCTACTCTATCCCAAACTTTAGCGTTTGCACCTTGGTTGTTATTATTTTTATTGATAGCAATTCCCACAATGATATTAGATTATCGCTCAAGAATGGGGTTAAAAATATGGGAAGTAGAATATAGGCAAATTCAACGGGAAAAAAACACCAGTAAAAAACAACAGTGGTGGCAAAATTCTGCCTTATCCCCGAAAAAGTTAACTAGCTTTGTCCTAATTGTGATCGTCCTGGGTTTATCTCTTTTTGCTATCATGCCTCGTTATCCGGGTTATAAATTACAGAGTTTTCCTGTGAGTGCACCTGATGGGTTACAAAAAAAATTCCAAGGGGAGAAAGGTAGAGGTATTGTTAATCCCGGATACAACCGAGATGGTAGTCGCAACGGTGACGGGGATTTAATTGGTGATGGAGGTAGCGGTGACAACCCTGATAATTCTTACTATGGTTTTAATACTACCATTAATCAGAATTTACAGGGACGTATCCTTGAGAAGAAAATTGTGTTAAGAATACGCTCTCAAGGGGCAGGTTTTTGGAGAGTGTTAGCCTTTGATCGTTATACTGGACAAGGCTGGGAAATTTCTAGAGAAGATGAAACCATCGATATTAACCGCAATCCTTGGAATTCTCAGTTTAGCTTAAATATGCCTTTTGTCAAAAGCGACACTAGAAGAATTATTCAAACTTACACGGTGGTTTCTGATTTACCTAATATTATCCCAGTTCTTCATTATCCTCAATTTCTTTACTTTCCCACGGAACAAATTGCTTTAGATAATGAGGGTAGTTTGCGATCGCCCACCGGATTAATTGAAGGTTTAACATATACTGCTATATCACAAGTACCCTATCGAAGTCAAGCAAATTTAGAAAAAGCTGGAAGTAATTATCCCAAATCCATCAGTGAATATTATTTAGAAATTCCTAGGGAGATAAAAGAGAAAGTAAGACTAAAAGCCGAGGAATTATTAGCCAAATCTCCCAATAATTTAGAATCTAACTATGAAAAAGCCTTATATTTAGCTCAAGCTATCAAACAAAACTATCAAATTCAACCAACAATACCTCTACTAGAAGAAGGAGAAGATTTAATTTTAGCATTCTTTAAAAATCAAGGGGGATATCCAGACCACTTTGCTACAGTTTACACGATGATGTTGCGAGCTCTTGATATTCCTAGCCGTTTAGTCGTGGGTTTTGCCAGTGGACAATTCAACCCCTTTACAGGTTATTATGTGGTACACAACACCGATGCCCATGCCATGGCAGAAGTTTATTTTCCCAATTCTGGATGGCATTATTTTGATCCTTTACCCGGTCATGAAATCATACCACCATCTTTTGAAGATGATAATACCTTCGGGGTTTTAGGGCAATTGTGGAGTTGGATCGCCAGTTGGTTGCCATCTCCTATAACCAGCTTTATTACTACTTTATTTAGCAAAATATTTAATACTATTACTAATCTTTTTGGTGCAGGGTGGTTAACCAAACTATGGCAATTTTTAACCGGAAGTTTTGTCGGTATTTTGATGGGATTTTTAGGCTTAATTATCCTTGCTTTTATTAGTTGGTTAGGCTGGAATTTTGCTAAAAGATTATTATATCTTCTGCGGTTAGCTAAACTTAATCCTGTAGAAAAAATCTATCGAGAAATGTTAGACTTGTTAGCCTATAAAGGGTACGAAAAAAAATCAACACAAACTCCCTTAGAATATGCCCACAGTTTAACTGACTTTTTAAACCGAGAAAAAGTGGAAATTGTGCTATTAATTACTAATAGTTACGTACAATGGCGTTATGGAAATATAACCCCCAACTTGGACTATTTACAGTCACAATTTAGTTTGTTAAATCGTAGTTTTAACCACAAAAAATTAATTCTATTTTCTTGAAGATATCAACCTAAAAGACTGCTTCCAATTATCAATTATCAGTTAAGCTATAAAGAAAATACTATGGTTTCTTGCCTTAACCTATAATTTTAAAAAGAAAAGTACCCATTGACAACGGTCAACTGTAAACTATTGAAATATGATTATCGACCAACAAGGAAAAATTAATATTAGAGGGGTAAATCACTATTACGAGTGGATTCGGCAACCCTCCGAAAATAATCAGCCGAAGCCTATCATGGTTTTTATTCACGGTTGGGGTGGTTCTTGTCGATACTGGCGTACTACAGCTCAGGCGATCGCCCATGAATATGACTGTTTACTCTATGACATGCGCGGTTTTGGCCAATCAACGGAGGAAAAAGGGACAAATATTGGCTATGAATTGGAAGATTATGCCCAAGATTTATTAATTTTATTAGACATATTTAACCTCGATAAAATTTACTTTAATTCTCACTCAATGGGAGCATCGGTTGGGGCAATTTTGATTAATTTGGCACCTGAAAGAATCCATAAAGCTATTTTAACTTGCAATGGAATTTTTACTTATAATTCCCTTGCTTTTTCGGCTTTTCATCAAGTAGGTGGTTATGTGGTAAAATTCCGTTATAATTGGTTTTTAAAAGTGCCATTTGCCGATCAAATGTTTATGGCTAGGTTTTTACATCAACCCATTCCGAAAGATATGAGTATCGCTTTTTTGGAAGACTTTTTATCGGCAGATTATAACGCTGCTTTAAATACTATTTACTCATCCGTAAGCAAAAAAGCAGTAGAAATTATGCCTCAAGAATTTGCCAAAATAAAAGTCCCAACTTTGCTTATATCAGGAGAAAAAGATCAAATAATTCCTGCCTCCATGGGTAAAGCTGCGGCTGCTTTAAATGCCGATCATATTTATTATGCAGAAATTCCGAAAACAGGACATTTTCCCATGTTAGAAGATGCTCAAACCTATTTAACCACTATCAAAAATTTTCTAAAAAACTAAATAATAAATATTAAAATAATCAATTTCAATATTGTTAAAATTCAATTTGAGGTACATAATGAAAATTGCTAATAATATTACTGAATTAGTGGGAAAAACTCCTTTAATTAAACTTAATCGTATTCCTCAAGAGGAGGGGTGTGTTGCCGAAATTATCGTTAAATTGGAGGGAATGAATCCTTCCGCCTCTGTGAAAGATCGTATTGGGGTTAATATGATTAATGCGGCGGAAAAGGCAGGTTTAATTAAACCAGGAGAAACAATTTTAGTTGAGTCTACTTCTGGTAACACAGGTATTGCTTTGGCCATGGCGGCGGCGGCTAAGGGTTATCAGTTAATCTTAACTATGCCCGAAACCATGAGCGAAGAAAGACGGGCAATGTTACGTGCTTATGGGGCAAAATTAGAGTTAACTCCCGGTAGTGAAGGCATGAGAGGTTGTATTCAACGTGCCCAAGAAATTCTTGATACTATCCCTTCTGCTTATATGCTGCAACAATTCCAAAACCCTGCGAATCCCCAAATACACCACGATACCACAGGGGAAGAAATTTGGAAAGATACCGATGGTAAAATTGATTTTCTGGTGGCAGGTGTCGGCACTGGTGGTACAATTACAGGTATCACCGAAGTTATTAAACCCAAAAAAGCTAGTTTTAAGGCGATCGCCATTGAACCAGAAAGCAGTCCGGTATTGTCAGGTGGAAAACCGGGACCTCATAAAATACAAGGCATTGGGGCAGGTTTTATCCCTGAAGTCTTACGGTTAGATTTAATCGACGAAATTATCACCGTTACTGATGATGAAGCCATCACTTATGGTAGAAGATTAGCACGGGAAGAGGGGATTTTATCGGGGATTTCTACCGGGGCGGCTTTGGCTGGGGCGATAAAATTAGGTCAAAGATCAGAAAATAAGGGTAAACTGATCGTAATGATTCAACCCAGTTTTGGGGAACGCTACTTAAGTACTCCCTTATTTAAAGATTTTAGTTAAGTGATGAATTATTACGAAATTTTACAAGTAGAAATTAGTGCCTCGGCAACGGAAATAAAACAGGCCTATCGACGTTTAGTGAAAGAATTTCATCCTGATAGTAACCATAAAAATGCTCATCATGATCTAATTATCAAACTAAATGCTGCTTATGAGGTACTTAGTGATGAACAAAATCGTCATATTTACGATCAAAAATTAACTCAACAATTTGCTAATACCCTTAATTATAGGCAGGATAGAAGTCATAGTGCTTCTGCATATTATCAGCAAAAGAAACAACAACAAAAACAACGAGATTTTTCTCAATTTCAGTGGTTAAAAGAAGTTTATTTTCCCATTAATCATCTAATTTCTGAGATTATTATACCTTTAGAAAGAGAAGTTGAAGAATTGTCTGCCGATGTATTCGATGATCATTTAATGTTAATTTTTACTCAATATTTAAGTAATTGTTATCAAGATTTGACAAAAGCTAGAAGAATTTTAACATCCCAACCAAATCCTAGTTTATACGCCGGAATTGCCGCTAATCTTTATTATGGATTAAATCACATTAGTGATGGTATTGAGGAGTTAGAGAGATTCACCATAACTTATGATGATTATTACCTACATACAGGTAGAGAATTATTTAATTTAGCAAAAGAAATTAATCAGTCGGCGGCACAAATGATGGAAAAATTTATTTAGGCTTTGCTAAAAAAGTGTTTTTGTATAGTTATTGTTAATTGTTAATTATTAATTATTAATTATTACAGTGCACCTGCGGCAGTTTGATCGAAAACGTCATCACTTAAATGACTGGTAATATTAATAGCTTGTAAAATGGGCACTCCATCCAAACCTTGAGGATAATCAATAACAGTTATGGCCCCATTTCCTTGTTTTATATTCCAAAAATTAGCAGATTTTAAGCCTAATAGATAACAGATAATTACCTTGTTAATAGCGTCATGGGCGGTGACAATACCAGTCTTCATTTTGCCTTCTTCAAAGTTTTCTTTGATAATTTCTTGCCAAGAATCGATCGCCCTCTGCCAAACTTGAGCCAAATTTTCCCCTTCAGGCATCTGCACAGTTTCTGGCTTTTCTTTCCATTGTGTTAACAATCCTGGATATTCAGCCTCAATTTCTTTTTCTAATTTACCTTCCCATAAACCGTGAGAAATTTCTTCTAAATCTTTTTTGGTAGTTAAGGAAATATTCGGATGATTTTGTAAAATTATTTCAGCGGTTTCTTTCGGGCGTAATAATGGACTTGTCACCGCAAAATCCATGGTAATATGTTTAAGAAAATCGGCGGCTTTTTGTGCCTGTTGTCTGCCATTCTCATTGAGAGGAATATCTTTCACCCCCTGAAACCGTGACATCCGATTCCACTCCGTTTCACCATGACGCACTAATAACAATCTTAACCCTTGTTTTTGTTCTGGGCGGTAATCGGGTAAAGGCATTCCTAAATGAGAGGTTTGGTTAAGGGATTCCAATTGTACAGGTTGCCCATAATTTCCCGAAAAATTAAGCACATTAATACAGCAGTTAGATTGTTGAATACTATGATAGTGACGGGCTTCCATCCCCAACGCCGTGAGAATTAAACAGCGATTGATGCCATTATGAGCTGTGATTAAAATAGTTTCGTTATCATGTTGGGGGATAATGTCTTGCCAAAATTCCTGTGCTTGACGGTATAAATCCAAGACGGGGTAAAAATCTTCCCCGTCAACCTTCATCTTTAACTCATTGGGTTTTTCTTTCCAAAGACGATATTCTTGGGGATATTCTTGTTTTACATCTTCCTTCTTCCATTTTTCCCACAAAGGTAGATTAATTTCTCGTAATTTTTCCGCCACGGTTAAATTATGATGATGTTGATTTAATTCTTGAATAATTTGGGCAGTCTTATGCGCTCTTTGTAACGGACTACAATAAAAACCGGAAAATTTCAGGTTACTTAAAGCTTTTCCGAGCAAATTAGCTTGTGTTTCGCCTTTTTCAGTGATTATCGAGTCATTACAACGCCCTTGTATCATTCTTTGTGCATTGTAACTACTTTGACCATGACGCACTATAATTACACGAGTAGTCATTACAATATATATTTAGTAGGAGTGTTCAGTATATCCTTAAGAATAGATTAAGCTATATTCTCAATTCTGTCAGTGCTCATTATATCTAAGTTTGGTAAGTAATATTCGCAAATTATTGTTGTTTTTATATCCTAGAAGGTGTCTAATCCATACCGATGATCTTGATGAATATTGGAGCTAATATTTTCACAGGGAGGACAAACAGATTCAGAGTTGCTATTTTCAACATCAACCAAAAATTCATTATCTGTTTATTTCGGTTTACTATTTACCCCCTCTAAGTTTTTTTTCCCATTCTTGGTCTATTTTATCTTTTTGTTCTAACTGTTGATCTAATAAATCTTTTTCAGTAGAATAAGCAAGGTTTTCTTGACTAATAACTGTTTGATTTGCAAATTGTTGAGCATAGTTAATTTTTAATTGCAATTCTTCACTAGATTTGAGTAATTTTGCTTTTTCTTCCCGTCGATAGTTTCTTTCATTTACTTTATTATTGCGATTTTGTAGCCAAAAATAACGAATTAAAGGAATGCTTAAATAACTGACGGCATAAGTTAATAATAATGGGTAAAGAAAATCAACAAATAAAATGAAACTCCCCATTTCTTGAGCTATTTCTGGGGTCAATAATGAACCTAGTACTAAGGCTAATACTATATTAACTGCCCCCAAAGCGATGGCTAATATTTTTTGATTGCTAGTAGCCAGACTAAATTGCCAGATATTCTCTTGAAGATAAGGGGAAACGGCTACTTTTCCTCTTGTTTCCGCTTTTACCTGCAATTCAGGGAAATAATAAATAATCTCTCCTTTTTCTGATACTTGAGGATAACCGTTAAAACGAATTAAAACAGGTAAAATATAACCCTCGTCTCTTTCATTATAAATGTTAATATTATCCAAATAAGGTGCTAATTGTTCCGCTATAATCGCACCATTATTATTTTGAATTATTGTAGCTATTCCCCGCCAACGTTTGTCTTCTAAATTAGGATTGGGATTACCGTCACCAAACAGGAAGGAATAAATCGATTCTAAAAAATTAAGCTGATTTTCCGCAGAATTACTGATTTGTCTTTGATAACGTCTTTGTTGATAATTAGGGGTAAATATCCAGAAAAAATCAGGGGAAAACCAAAAGCGTGGCAGGAAGAAAAAGCCTCCTCCCCCTCGTCTCCCAGAGTTACTATTATTGTTGTCATCACCTTTGCTATTAATAGCTATCACAATGATCACAATAGCTATAAGCATTAAGATAATAGAAGAAACGAGTAAAATTCCAAAGGAGATCCTAATTAAATAAAAGATAACTTCCCATGCTTTTTGTAACCATTTTTGCCAACGTAATTGCCAATACTTATTCCTTAAAATAGTACGAAAATTGGGAGAAAATAAGTAAGCAATATCTCCTGTTTCTGCTACCTGTAAATTACCGTTAGTCTCCGATGCAAGATTTAATAATTCTTGCTGTACAATCTTCACATCTAATCCCGATTTGCTGGCAACATCTCCCACCGTAACTCGATAGTTTAATTGTTCGATGGACTGCATAATGGCAGAATTTGGACTATTTATCATAACTCATCAATTAAGGTCTTCTTCTAGTATGCCAAACTTTGCTCTATAATAACTTTTGTTTGAAATATTCCTGATAACCTAACTTGTCCAATTCTGCTTGTTTATTCCTCACCATATTTTCGAGATTTTGACTGTAATTCTCAACTTTTTTTAACAATTCTGGTTGTTGACTAGCTAAAATTCTGATTGCTAATAAACCGGCATTTTCCGCATTACCAATGGCTACGGTGGCTACGGGAATACCTCTGGGCATTTGCACGATGGAATATAAAGAATCAACGCCCTGCAACTGTTTAGTTTGCACTGGTACACCGACAACAGGTAAAGGTGTTAAAGAGGCAACCATACCGGGTAAATGTGCTGCCCCTCCTGCCCCGGCGATAATCACTTTTAAGCCCCTTTTATGAGCATTCTGGGCATATTCTACCATCCTTAAAGGGGTTCTATGTGCGGAGACGATTTTAACTTCATAAGTAACGGCAAATTTTTCACAAATGGCGATCGCTTCTTTCATTGTAGGTAAGTCAGAATCGCTACCCATAATAATACCAATATCGATGGTTTCTGCGGACATTAATTATTTACTCCCAATTTAATCGCTGCTATTATAACTTCAAAATAGTTATGAAGACTTGTTGTTGTTTATTGATGAAAAAATTACCATTGACTGTAAGGGTTTTTTGCCAAATTAGAATTATAATAACGGGCATGTTGGGTGACTTCTTGCCCTATCCATCTAGGTAAAGTAACCTTTTGGTCTTCACTTTCTAACTCTACTTCTGCTAAAATCAATCCCTTATTCTCCCCTAAAAATTCATCAATTTCCCAGGTTAATTCTCCTATTTTCTCTTTATATCTAATTTTTTCAATTAACGGGCGATCGCACAGTAAATCTAACATTTCCCTTGCTTCTTCCAAGGGTATAACATATTCAAATTCCGAGCGTGCACTACCTTTAGTCCTGCCTTTGAGAGTCAAATAACCCTGATTTTCTGCAACTCGAACCCTTACCGTATTACCGTTATAAGTATAAATGTAACCCTGCCGATACAATACACCCTCATTCAAGGGTATCCAGAGGTTTTTGTTAACTAAAAATTTGCGCTCAATTTCTAAACCCATAATTTTTTTTCTTGCCAAAAAATACTGTTTTACGTTAATATTGTACAGTGTCAAAAATGGCGGCGTAGCCAAGTGGTAAGGCAGAGGTCTGCAAAACCTTTATCCCCCAGTTCGAATCTGGGCGTCGCCTTTATTTATTCTTTTATTAAAAATACACTTATCTTCTCTTTACTCCGACAAGTAGATTAATTTGGGATCACAATTGATCCAGTCCATGATAATCTTGAAAGTGGCAAATCTTATTATAAATTAACATTTACGAAAGTAAATTAACAGTAAATCAGCATGGTTGCAGTACAAGAAAAAACAAACGTCGGTAGAATCATTCAAGTAATTGGGCCGGTGGTTGATGCTGAGTTTCCTAGCGGCAGTCTTCCCCGTATTTATAACGCTATTCGTGTTGAAGGAACCAACGAGGCAGGACAAGAAGTTTCTGTTACCTGTGAAGTTCAACAACTTTTGGGCGATAATCAAGTTCGTGCAGTATCTATGACCACCACTGATGGTTTAGTCAGGGGGATGAGAATTGTCGATCTCGGTACGCCTATTTGTGTTCCAGTTGGTAAAGCTACTTTAGGACGTATTTTCAATGTTTTAGGTGAAACCGTTGACAATAAAGGACCTGTAAATACAACCGAGACTTCTCCTATTCACCGCAAAGCCCCTGCTTTCACTGATTTAGATACCAAGCCTACGGTTTTTGAAACTGGGATTAAAGTTGTTGACTTATTAACCCCTTATCGTCAGGGTGGTAAAATCGGTTTATTTGGCGGTGCTGGTGTTGGTAAAACCGTTATTATGATGGAATTGATCAATAACATTGCTATTCAACACGGTGGTGTATCCGTATTTGGTGGTGTAGGTGAGCGTACCCGTGAAGGAAATGACCTCTACAACGAAATGATCGAGTCTAAGGTTATTAACCCTGATAACCCCGAAGAATCGAAAATTGCTCTTGTTTATGGACAAATGAACGAACCTCCTGGGGCGAGAATGCGGGTAGGTTTATCCGCGTTAACGATGGCAGAATACTTCCGCGACGTTAACAAACAAGACGTATTGCTTTTTATCGACAACATTTTCCGTTTCGTTCAAGCTGGTTCTGAAGTATCCGCACTCCTGGGAAGAATGCCCTCTGCGGTGGGTTATCAGCCCACCCTCGGGACTGATGTCGGTGACTTACAAGAGCGTATTACCTCCACCAAAGACGGTTCTATCACCTCTATTCAAGCGGTTTATGTACCTGCGGATGACTTAACCGATCCGGCTCCTGCTACCACCTTCGCTCACTTAGACGGTACTACTGTTTTGTCCCGTGGTTTAGCTTCTAAAGGTATTTATCCTGCAGTTGATCCCCTTGACTCTAGTAGTACTATGCTACAGCCTAGCATCGTCGGTCAAAAACATTACGACACCGCTCGTGCTGTTCAATCTACCTTACAACGCTATAAAGAATTACAAGATATTATTGCGATTCTTGGTTTAGATGAATTATCCGAAGAAGATCGTTTAGTAGTCGATCGTGCCCGTAAAATTGAGCGTTTCTTGTCTCAACCTTTCTTCGTAGCGGAAGTATTCACTGGTAGCCCGGGTAAATATGTGAGTTTAGAAGATACCATTAAAGGATTCAACAAAATTCTTTCCGGTGAGTTAGACAGTTTACCTGAACAGGCTTTCTATATGGTTGGTTCTATTGAAGAAGTAATCGCTAAAGCCGAAAAAATGAAAGGCTAGATTAATTGATAATTAACAATTGACAATAGTTTGTGGTGAGGACTTTAGTCGTTTAACTCTAAAGAATTTACTACAAACTTAGCTTTCTTAAGTGACATAAAATTTTCAGTATTAAATTTAAGTTTTAATTATGACTTTAACTGTAAGAGTAATTACTCCTGATAAGATTGTCTGGGATCAAACTGCTCAAGAGGTAATTTTACCCAGTAGTAGCGGACAATTGGGTATTTTAACGGATCATGCTCCTTTATTAACTAGTCTCGATATTGGTGTTATTCGTGTACGTCCTGAGAAAGAATGGAAATCCATCGCTATTATGGGCGGTTTTGCGGAAGTAGAACAGAATGAGGTCAAAATTTTGGTTAATGGTGCTGAATTAGGGGACTCCATTAATAAAGAAGATGCTCAAAAGGCTTTAGATGAAGCTCAACAATCCCTCGAACAAGCTACGAATTCAGGAGATCGTCGTTTACAAATAAAAGCGACTCAAAATATGAAAAAGGCTAAAGCTAGATTACAAGCCGCTATTTAACCTCTGTTTCCCATAAAAATCCTGAAGGGTAGGGTAATCCTGCCCCTAACTAATCCCGAACCAAGATTATGTTATGAGTAAAGAAAAAGCGCAGTATGGTAAAGTCATAAAATGTCGTCTTCTATCTTTAACTATCATGGGTTGGTTTGCAAGGGTTTCTCTTACAGCACTATTTTTCTTTATTCCGGATATGTTGCCTACTTTAACCCCTAAATCGGCAATATGTTTTTTAAAAGCCTCTGCTAATCAAATCCTCGGCTTTGGGAAAAACGGTAAGGACGGTGTTGACGGGAAAGATGGAGTTAGGGGTCGAGATAGTGAGGCTTTGACTATTTTTGCCGATGGTTCGCCTCTAAATTTAGATTTATCTGGACAGGAGGGATTTCCAGGGGAAAATGGTGGTAACGGTGAAAATGCCCTCTGTGATAATCAACCTGTTAATGTTAATTACAATCTTGTGGGGGGTGATGGCGGTGACGGCGGCACCGGTGGTAATGGTGGCGATGGTGGCAATGGAGGATCTTTGACTATCTATGCAACGGACAAAAACTATTTAACACAAATCTATGTTCAGGCTAACGGTGCCATGGGTGGTAAACCTGGTGAAGGTGGTAATGGTGGTGGGGGTTGCCAATGTCCTCAACCCTATTGGGTAGTAGAATCTTGTACAGGTAGGCCAGGAGAGCCTGACTATAGTTGTAGCAGTAAGGAATTTAGATGTTTAAACGGAGAAAATGGCAAAAATGGTAGATCCGGAAGGGTTGGAAGAGAAGGAAAACTAGGTTCTCTTACTCTGATCAATACTAATCAACCGTTAGCACCCGATCGCCTTTCTGCTTCCGTCACCATGGCAGAGTTAAAAAATAGGGGTTTTAGTTTATCTAAAAATATATGGGAAACCCGCACGGGAGCAAAGGCATTATTTGCACAAAATTCCATTATCGATGATCAGTACTTAGAATTGTTGGAAAGAGTAGAAAATTCTGTGGTTTTAATCTGGAATGCCCCTCAAGTATTTGAACCTTTCAGCAATGATACCATTACCCTAAACTTACAAGACGATCGTAGTGTCGCAATGAAATTTTCCCCTGATTTATGGCTAGAAACCAATATTTTACAGAGAAATAACGTTACAGAATTATTCGTATTCAATGCCATCAGATCCCAGGATGCTACAAGACTAAAAAGTAAGGGTTTATCAGGAGTGGGTTTAGGATTGCAAGTAGAATTAATTGATGAAGGGGAAAAATCTGATTTAATTAAGACGACTTTCTATATCAAATATAGTGTCTCTAACTCTTCAGAAGCCCGTTTACGTCCAGTAAGTGATTATACATTACGTTATGAAGGTGAAATTCCCCCCGAAGTGATTCGTTATAGTAATAATCGCTTTCTCATTGACCTAGGACAATTACCCATAGATCCTCGCTATTTAGAAACAGGTAAAGCAGTTCAAGTAAAACTAGACATTAAACGTACTTTTGGGGATAATTCTGCCACTCAAAGTATAGTCGAGAAAAATATCTTAGGACCTTTTAAGTAGGTTGTTGGATTTTCTCGATAAAATTCGGTAAATGAAAACAGAGGGAGATAATGCGGATGATGACGACCACTAATATAGAAATTCTCGGCACTGCTAACAATGATTTACTCAATGGTAGCGAGAAAAACGAAATTTTGAAAGGGGGGAGTTCTCCAAATAGTGACTATGTCCGAGGACTTCAGGACTTGAGATCCTCTGGTGTTAATCTACTCGGCTATGTCTGGACTGATTACGGAAGACGTGATCTTGAAGAAGTTAAAGCCGATCTTGATTTATACCGCAACTATTACAATGTTAATGGGATCTTTTTTGATGAAGCTTCTGCCAGTGCTAGGGATTTCAACTACTACAAAGAATTATACAACTATGTTGCAAAAACAAATCAACTAAGCACAGTGGTTCTGAACCACGGGACTCAACCTGACTCAGTTTATGTCTCTGACTTACCCAATGCTAATTTAGTTATCTTTGAAAATAACAAGGGTTGGGAGACGGCCCCAAATCCCCCCAGCGGCCATAACCCCAACCGATTCTCCAGCTTAATGTATTCTGTTAACGATCCCGAGGTGATGAGGAACTATATTGACACGGCTGTTAGTCGGAATGTTGGCTATGTATATGTTACAGAAGATGGAGAAGATGGGAACCCTTGGGATGGAATACCTTCGTACTGGCAACAAGAGGTCGATTATATCGATTCTTTACCAGCTTCTAGCAACCTAAATATTTTATTGCCTCTTTATTCCTATCCTAATTGGCATAGTTCGAGCTATCTTTGGGATGATGTCGCCACTGCTAACGCTAAAGTACCCATTACAGCAATTATCAATCCCCATAATGGTCCCCATACGGGAAATGATACTTTGAATGGGGGGGCTGGAGATGATACCCTCCTCGGTTATGACGGCAACGACTACCTTTACGGTGATGTGGGCAATGACTACCTCTACGGTGGTGCTGGTAATGATACCCTCGTCGGTGGGGATGGTAACGATACCCTCAATGGTGGCACAGGAAGCGATCGCCTTTATGGGTATACCGCCAGCCAACATCAGTGGATCCAGCGTGGGCGACCTTCTCAATGGCGACAGGGGCAACGACTCCATCTACGAAGCAGGCGACGACACCGCTAATGGTGGTTCCGGCGATGATCTGGTTAATGGTGGCAATGGCAACGACCTCCTCCAGGGGGGCTACAACAGCGACACCCTCAACGGTGGCAATGGCAACGATCGCCTTTATGCCTATACCGCAGCTAACATCGGCGGATCTAGCGTGGGGGACGTCCTCAATGGTGACAATGGCAACGACTCCATCTACGGAAGCAGCGGCAATGACACCGCTAATGGTGGTTCCGGCGATGATCTGGTTAATGGTGGTGACGGCAACGACCTCCTCCAGGGGGGCTACAACAGCGACACCCTCAACGGTGGCAATGGCAACGATCGCCTTTATGCCTATACCGCAGCTAACATCGGCGGATCTAGCGTGGGGGACGTCCTCAATGGTGACAATGGCAACGACTCCATCTACGGAAGCAGCGGCAATGACACCGCTAATGGTGGTTCCGGCGATGATCTGGTTAATGGTGGTGACGGCAACGACCTCCTCCAGGGGGGCTTCAACAGCGACACCCTCAACGGTGGCAATGGCAACGATCGCCTTTATGCCTATACCGCAGCTAACATCGGCGGATCCAGCGTGGGGGACGTCCTCAATGGTGACAGCGGCAACGACTCCATCTACGGAAGCAGCGGCAATGACACCGCTAATGGTGGCAACGACAATGATCTGGTTAATGGTGGCAACGGCAACGACCTCCTCCAGGGGGGCTACGGCAGCGACACCCTCAACGGTGGCAATGGCAACGATCGCCTTTATGCCTATACCGCAGCTAACATCGGCGGATCCAGCGTAGGGGACGTCCTCAATGGTGGCAATGGCAACGACTCCATCTACGGAAGCCGCGGCAATGATAACCTCCAGGGCGGCACAGGAAGCGACAATTTCGTATTTGCTAGTGGGTTTGGCACCGATGTCATCACAGACTTTGGAACCGGTAATGATAAGATTGATTTAACGGCCTTTAGTCTAGGGGCGGGAGGTTTTGGTGCTCTAAACATTGATACGACTACTATCTTTGGAAGCAGCATTATCACCTCTATTACTTCTGGCTTTGGTCAGATTACTCTTATCGGATTCACCGAATTGGACGCTGATAACTTCATGTTTGTCCAATTTGTCTAATCACCTCAAACTAGACTATGAGCTAACTCTGAGTTAGTTTAAACGACTTTTTTTTGCCACCCTAGAACAAAATGGGTGAACAATGAGTTATAATGTGGAAGGTGATTTTTGTTACAAAACTTCACATTATGAGAAGCGGCTAACCCCGGACTCAGTTAACAGAACTTATTTAAGGTTTAAATCCAATTTAGTTTTACTAACTCAAAAAAAGCAATATTTATCATGGAATATTCCCCAAATCAACGAACGGCTATCATTACCGGAGCTAGTAGTGGAATTGGAAAAGCAACAGCCATCGCCTTTGCCTCATCAGGGATTGACCTATGTTTAATTAGTCGCCAAATCGCAAAATTAGCGGAGGTTGCCGACTTAGTTTCTGAATATGGGGTAAAAGTTAAAATAGTTTCTGCTGATTTTGCTGAAGTAGCCACCGTAAAAGCGAACATAGAAGCCATTGTTCATGAATTTGGGGTGATCGATATTCTTGTCAATAATGCCGGGATAGGTTACACAAATCTCCTTCGAGAAACACCCTTAACTGACTGGCAAAAAGTATTAGATCTAAATTTGACCAGCGTTTTCCAGTGCGTCATGGGGGTATTACCGCAAATGAGAAAACAAGGTCAAGGTACAATTATCAATGTGGCTTCCATCGCCGCCAATAACCCTTTTCCTGCATGGGGAACTTATGCTGTTAGTAAAGCCGCTTTAGTTACCTTTAGTCAATGCCTTGCCCTCGAAGAAAGAAGTAACGGCATCAGAGTAACAACTATTTGTCCGGGTGCAGTTAATACACCTATCTGGGACACTGATACAGTCCAAGCAGATCTCAATCGATTGGCAATGCTGAAACCAGAAACTGTCGCCCAAGCAATTTTACAAGCAGTATTACTTCCCCAAGAGGCAGTCATTGAACAATTAACCATAACCCCTAGTATTGGGGCGTTGTAGATTAATATTCCACCTTGAAACCACGAAATTAATCTTTTTTTGTGGCGGTGTTTTTCCTGGACAAATCCCCTAAATATCCTAAGCTATTGGGCTTTTTCGGTTCAAGTAACTAAAATCCCGCTCTTAAATCTCACAATTAAACTAATTTGCTAACTTAACCATGACAGAATTTTCCAACGGTTCCAATTCTAATAAGACTTCCCCCGATGTTTTTTCTCCCATTAGTACAGAAGTGTACAGTAGTGTAGCTACTCGTCCCGATCGTAATACCCATAATGGACAAGTTGCCAAAATCAACCTTACCCATGAAGAAAATAAACAGCAAATGATGGATGCTGTCACCAATATTTTAGAATCTGTGGGGGAAGATCCTGAACGGGAAGGACTACTCAAAACCCCAAAAAGAGTAGCCGAGGCCATGCAGTTTTTAACCCAAGGTTATAGTCAATCGTTGGAAAAACTCGTCAATGGTGCTATTTTTGATGAAGGTCATAACGAGATGGTATTAGTCAGAGATATCGACTTTTTCAGTCTTTGTGAACATCACATGCTACCTTTTATGGGCAGGGCACACGTTGCTTATATTCCTAATCAAAAAGTAGTTGGTTTAAGTAAATTAGCCCGTATCGTTGAAATGTACTCCAGAAGATTGCAAGTACAAGAACGTCTTACCCGTCAAATAGCTGAGGCAATCCAAACCATTCTTGATCCTCAAGGGGTAGCAGTAGTCATGGAAGCAACTCATATGTGTATGGTAATGCGTGGAGTTCAAAAACCCGGATCATGGACGGTCACCAGTGCAATGTTAGGGGTATTCCAAGAAGAAAATAAAACCCGTGAGGAATTTCTTGGTTTAATTCGTCATAAACCCAGTTTCCTCTAAAAATCTAAAAATGGGGTGTGTTCATAAAATGTAACGCACCATCAACTCTAATTAATCCAAACTGATTATCCCTTCTATCAGTGCCGAATAATCATCATTGCCATAACCCTGATTTACCGCTTGGGATAGGATCTCCTTTATCCCTTCTAAACCTTCCGTATTTAAACCTTTTTCCTTCGCTGATCTCAAGAATAAATTTATGTCTTTGAGTAAATGTTTTGTGGGAAAATTCGGACTATCATAGTTACGATTCCCCATTCTCGACAATTTTTTATCAAAAGTAGGGGCATATAAAGCACTGTTACGCAAAATATCCATAAAAGTGGATACCTCAACCCCTTGTTGTTTGATAAAACTTAAACTTAGAGCAAAAGTACTAGTTAATCCGGCAATCATCTGATTCAAAGCTAATTTTAACGCCGCCGCCGTGCCAACTTCACCCACGAGAATCGGTTCGAGGCTATAATTTTTTAGTAAATCTTGCCATGTATCAAATTGATTTTTCTTGCCACCAACCATCACCAATAAATTTCCGTTTTTGGCTTCGGGAATACTGCCTAAAACCGGTGCCTCTAAATATTCTCCGCTCCTTGTCTCGATTTCCAACAATAACTTTTTACTCTCATCGGGGGAAATGGTACCCATTTGTATGATAGTTTTACCCGTCAAATCGGCGTTAGATTCTAAAATCACTTCTTCAATGGCTTTAATATCCGTCAACATCAAAATTAAACAATTCCCAAAAGCGATCGCCTCTTGTACATTAGTAGTAACGGGAATATTTTGTGCCTGTAAAGGTTTAAGTTTTTCCGCCGTGCGATTGTAAGCCATAATGGGAATATTGGCCTGATGTAATTTTATCGTCATCGGTTGCCCCATTAATCCCATGCCGAAAATTGCTACTTGACTCATTGATTTTCCCTTGTTAATTTCATCATGTTCCATCATTTCACTGAGTTATAATAGCAGCGATTAAATTGAGAGTAAATAATTAATGTTCGCAGGATAATGTTCCCTAAATGTTTGTTAATTTTTAACTGTAACAAATCTTTACGTTTTTTAAGGTAAGATGCCATTGTCGATTATGCTAATGATTGTAGAAAAAACATTTTAAGATAATTTTAAGATACGGAGGTCTTAACATTGGCTATTCCTCTTTTAAATTACGCACCTAATTCTCAGAATACCCGTGTAGCTGGTTATGAAGTAGGCGGCGACGAACAACCAAAAATCTATAATGCTGAAAGTCTTTATAGTGCGTCTGATGTAGATGTATTAATTGAAGCGGCTTATCGTCAAATCTTTTTCCATGCTTTCAAATCTGATCGTGAACCTTTTTTAGAGTCTCAACTACGTAACAAACAGATTACTGTGCGTGATTTTATTCGTGGTTTATTATTATCAGAAACCTTTAAAAATAGTTTTTACGAAAAAAATAGTAACTACCGTTTTGTAGAACATTGTATTCAAAAAGTGTTGGGTCGCACACCCTACAGCGAAAGAGAAAAGATTGCATGGTCAATTGTCGTCGTTAATAAAGGTATTAAAGGCTTCGTCGATGAGTTATTAAACTCTGACGAATACTTAGAGAACTTTGGTTATGACATCGTACCTTATCAACGTCGTCGGAATTTACCTTCCCGCGAACTAGGAGAAATGCCTTTTAACCTCAAATCTCCTCGTTATGATGCCTACTATCGTGGCATTCTTGGTTTCCCGCAAATTATTTGGCAAAACCAAGTTCGCCGTTTTATACCTCAGGAAAAACAAGCCAAAGCTGGAGATCCCTCTCTGTACCTTAACATGGCTCGCAGTATTAATGCTAAACCAGCTCCTACACCCCGTGTATCAGCTGGAAACATCAGTTTAGATAGAGTTCCTTACCGCAAATAATTAACCTTTATAGTGGTTCATCAACTTTTATTTAAATCCCTTCTCTAATTTAATAGTCAGAGAAGGGTTTTTTTTGGAGAGTCAGTACACCAAAAACTGACTGACTATAGATGAAAGTGAAGAATGTGACATTGATAATTGCTTATTACTCATTGCTCATTTCATTGTTAATTACTTCCCTATTGTGTTAAAAACATTTAAGGTAAAGAATGGAATTAAATTATTAACAACTACTTATGTACATGACTCCTAAAAGTGGCGTATTGCTACTTCTTTCTTGTATAGCTGCGATAGCTTCTGTGGGTTCTGTGTTTGAATTAACATCAGGAGTACCGCAATTAGGTCAGACAAATACAACTATTATTTTGGCCATTAGTATTCCTTTAACAATAGTATCTTTTTTACTAGCGGTAATAGATGCAAGGGGCAATCTAAAATAATTAATAATGGATAATCGCTCATATTCAATAAAACTTGTACCATGAAAATTACTTCTGCTTTTATTAGTCTCTCATTAAAATTACTAGGAGGCATTCTCTTAATTTCCTCTTTAATTGACTATCTTTTCTTATTAATTCCTTTAGAGTTACAAGATCAAAATTGGCAAATAAATCTTACCAATAGTTTAGTTGATCGAGGTATTGTTCCTTTAATAGCTATAGCTTTGTTACTTATAGCATGGTGGATTAATGATAACAATAATGAAAAATCGGGGACAAATATTCGTCTTCCAGTTTTTATTATTTCTAGTATCTTGGGCTTATTATTTTTGATCTTAGTACCCGTATATTTAACTAATATTAACAGTGTTAGTGCTGATTTAATGGCTCAAATTGCCCAAAGAAAAGGACAACAAGAAGCTCAAATTCAAGGTTTTGTAGCCCAATTAGAAGCTATTTCTAAAAATCCTGAACAATTAAAACTAGAAATTGATCAAAGAAATCAAGTTATCGAAGCTGGAGGGGTAATACAAGGTCAAAAACTTGACCCTCAACAATTACAATTGGTTACAAGTCAGCGAGATGAATTGCGACAGATTTTAGAATTATCACAACAACCGGATCAATTAAAGGCAAAATTACAGGAAGTGCAAACTAAATTACAATCACAATTAAACGAAGTAGAGGAAAAAGAAAAAAGAAAAGCACAAACCTTAGCCTTAAAACAGAGTTTACGCACGTCCGTCAGTAGTTTTATGTTGGCGATCGCTTATATTGTTATAGGTTGGTTAGGACTACAAATGATAATGACAAAAAGTAGTTAAAACAATCAATAATTAGCAATCAGCATATTACTGGCCATTTTCTTTCACCGAATATGTCAAGGAAAATATAACGGATACCCTATAAAACAAATTTTTTATACTTTGCCCCTCAACTGTAATAAATCTAATTAACACACCACAAAGGCAACCATGGCGAACGCACTTAAGGATCTAATCACATCAGAGATACATAAACCCGCACGTTATTTAGGTAACGAATTGGGGGCAAAACATAAAGATTGGGAAACCGCTAAACTCAGATGGGTGTTGACATACCCCGAAGTTTATGAGGTAGGTGCATCTAATTTAGGACATATTATTCTCTACAATATCATTAACGCACAACCGAGACAATTGTGCGATCGCTCTTATTTACCTGCCCCGGATCTAGCAACAAAGATGAGAGTAACGAATACCCCATTATTTGCCCTTGAATCGAAAAGAGAGGTTAAAGAATTCGATATTTTAGGGTTTAGTTTGAGTTATGAACTGGGAGCAACTAATATCTTAGAAATGCTCAGTTTAGCCCGAATTCCCTTAACTTGGCAGGAAAGAAAAGACACCGATTATCCCTTCATTTTTGCTGGGGGACAAACCGCAACCTCCAACCCGGAACCATATTCGGCCTTTTTCGATTTTGTAGCCTTAGGTGACGGTGAAGAATTATTACCCGAAATTGGCTTAGTTATTGAAGAAGGCAAACGAGACGCTTTAACTAGAACAGAATTACTATTAGATTTAGCTCAAGTGCCGGGGGTCTATGTACCTCAGTTTTACGATATGCAGGGGGATGGTAGTGTTAAGCCTAATCGTGATGGTGTGCCTGAGCGGATTTTGCGACGGGTTGCAACTCCTATCCCCGCCTATTCCATAGGTTTAGTGCCTTATGTGCAAACGGTACACGATCGCCTTACTATTGAAATTCGTCGAGGTTGTACTAGAGGTTGCCGTTTTTGTCAACCAGGGATGTTAACTCGCCCAGCCAGAGATGTTGAGCCTGAGGCGGTAGTAGATAGCATTGTGGAGGGGATGAAACAGACGGGATTTAACGAATTTTCCCTATTATCTCTCAGTTGCTCTGATTATCTCTCATTACCTGCCGTTGGCATCGAAATTAAAAACCGTCTCAAGGATGAAAATATTTCCCTTTCTCTCCCCAGTCAGAGAGTCGATCGCTTTGACGAAAACATTGCTAATATTATTGGTGGCACTCGGAAAACTGGCTTAACATTCGCCCCGGAAGCGGGTACCCAAAGAATGCGCGATATTATCAATAAGGGGTTAACCAATGAGGAATTATTGCGGGGTATCCAAACGGCGGTAAAACAAGGTTGGAATCAGATTAAATTGTATTTCATGATCGGCTTACCCGGAGAAACCGATGAGGATGTTATCGGTATTGTGGAAACGGTTAAATGGTTGCGTCAAGAATGTCGTCACCTCAGCAATAAACGCCTTAATTTTAATGTCACTATCTCCAACTTTACCCCAAAACCCCATACACCTTTTCAATGGCATTCTGTTTCTACCTCCGAATTTTTGCGCAAACGTAACATTTTGCGAGATGAATTTTATCCCCTCAAAGGGGTTAAAGTTAACTATACCGATGTTCGTATTTCGGCAATAGAAGATTTTGTTGGACGTGGTGATCGCCGTTTGGCCCCTGTAGTGCGTCGGGCGTGGGAATTGGGTGCCGGAATGGATTCATGGTGGGAAAGCATCGACAAGGCTTATAAAGCTTGGCAGACAGCTATCGACGAGGCAGGATTAACATGGAAATATCGTCAAGTGGAAAATGGGGAATGGAATCTTTTTGAGAGGGCAGAAAGAAGTATGCACAATGATATATCAACCGCTGAGAACCAACGATCAACGATCAACGATCAACTATTAACTAATATGCCCTTGCCGTGGGATCATTTAGATACAGGTATTGATAAACAATGGTTGAAAGAAGACTTAGAAAGGGCATTAAAAGAAGCAACTGTGCCCGATTGTGCCTTTGATGGTTGCAGCCGTTGCGGTGTATGTGGTCCTGATTTTGGACATAATATTGTCGTTACTCCCCCTCCAATCCCTGAATATTTGGGGGATTTTAAACCGAATCAAGAAAAAGCCCAAAAAATCCGGGTGTGGTTTGGCAAACATGGCGATATGGCTTTAGTCAGTCATTTAGACTTAGTGCGTTTGTTCGATCGAGCTATCAGACGAGCTAGTATTCCTATATCTTATACTGGTGGTTTTCATCCTGGTCCCAAAATTTCCATCGCCCTCGCTTTATCATTAGGGATGACGAGTAATGGAGAAATAGTAGATTTTGAAAATCATACTCGGATGGGTATTGATGAATTTACTGAGAAATTAAAGGCTCAATTACCCTCAAATTTGCCGATTTTTAAAGTGGAAGAATTGCCTCTTAAATCTCCTAAACCGACTCAATTATTAGATAAAGTCGAATATATTATTACTATTTCTGCTGATAACAAAGTGGGTGTTTCTCAATGGCAAAATTGGCTTAACAAAGTACAAAATTCATCAGAAATTATGATGGAAAAAACGGCTAAAACCGGTAAGAAAAAAATTGTTAATTTGAGAGATAATTTATCTAATATCTCCTTAGTTGATAATAATTTTACAGAATCAGAACGAGTTAATATTAAATATATAGGCAGTGCGAAAAATGACGGCTCATTATTAACTCCTGATCAAGTTTGCTATATGTTAGAACAAATTAGTGCTGAAAATGTAAGTTTAATAAAAGCTCATCGAGAAAAAATAATCTTACTCTCGAATTAAGCTATTTTTCCATCGGCAAAGCGAATTATTCTCTTACTTTCTGCGGCGATATCCTGTTCATGGGTTACTACAATAATGGTCATTTTTTCATCATTTAATTGACGAAATATATGCATTATTTCTCTGGCGGTTTCTGAATCCAATGCACCAGTGGGTTCATCCGCCAGCAAAATTAAGGGGTTATTAACTATAGCACGAGCGATGGCAACCCGTTGTTGTTGTCCCCCAGAAAGCTGATTAGGTTTATAATGAAGACGATGGTTTAAGCCCACTTTTGTTAAGGCAGAAATTGCCCTTTTTTTTTGTTCTTTCTCAGAAACACCAGCATAAATCATAGGTAGCATGACATTTTCCAAGGCGGTCAACTGGGGCAAAAGATGAAATTGTTGGAAAACAAAGCCAATTTGTAAATTGCGTATAGTAGCTAATTGTTGACTAGACAAATCAGCAACATTTTCCCCATTAAGATAATACTTACCATAAGTAGGGCGGTCGAGGCAACCCAAAATATTCATCATAGTCGATTTTCCCGATCCTGATTGTCCCATAATGGCACAATATTCCCCCGGGTCAATGGTAAGATTAACCCCTGATAAAGCATGAACTTCTGTTTCACCGCTACCATAGATTTTATAGATATTTTCTAAAGAAATTAAACCTTTAGACAGGGAAATTTTTTCATTTTCTATTAAGGTTGAATTCATGAGAATTTCCATAATGTTATCTATATTTTAAAGGAGAATAATTATAAATTTTTATTCTATTTATTTCTCATTACTAATTATTTTCCACGAACTATATTTATTTTCATAGTAAGCTAATACGGCTTTAACCTTTATTTCCCTATCTTCTATGGGGGAATATTCTAACCATAAACCCCCCACTTGACTTTGTAAATAATCAAATTTCGTCGCAGTTTGAGGCAATAAACCAGCGTTAACACCATTAATTTGTCTTAAATGGGACACTATTTCACGATACACTGCCAGAGGTAATCGATGGCAAGTTAGTTTTATTGTTTGTGTTGATTGATTGATAATAGTATTGGACAATATTTTCTAAACCTCCCCATAAATTAATTATTGATCACAATTATTTTTCTATAATGTGGCTAGATTATCATCATCATTATCACCTATTTGACGAATAACTCTTTGTCCGGATTGCTCTAAAATAACAACAGCATTATTATCATTAATACTGCGCAAAACTGTTTGATTATCTTCCTGTAAGGCGATGGTAGTAGGATCACCGAAATTAATATCCTTCACTCTGACACTAATTCCCGAGGTGTTATCAGAAACTATATCGCCAATGCGCACAGAACGAGTAACCTTATCCCAAGGAGTTTGAATCAATGCCACATTTTCACCGTTTAAACTCAATATACCCGAGACAATAATATTTTCCGCATCCCTAAGGGAAGGTGTTGCTGGAGGTTGAAAAGGAGACAAATTGTTGCCACCACTAACTCCATTAGAAACTACGTTATTTTTATTATCACCGACATCAGCATTCCCGACGGCTGTTACTGGATCTTCTTTAAGAATAGCTTTCTTACTAGCTACAGATTCAGGAACAACTCGATCACTTTTGACTCTAATAACTGCGGGAGGGGTAATAGAATCAAAAGGATCATTTCTACCTTGGTTAATCTGCTGCAATCTATTTTGAGGATTCGTAGAAGGAATTAATCCGCTAGTGCTACTGATACTATTATTGATATTATTTCCAGGAGTCTCAGGGATAGGGGTCGGATTCTCGGCAGGAATGGAAGGGACAGTAGAAGTGTCTTCACCACCACCAAATAAGGTACATCCCGTTAATAAGAATAGGCTTGATATTACTAATAAAGATACTTTTTTCATTATTCAATGATAATTAAATTGATTGATTAATAGTCTAATTATAATAATAAATCTCTGACTATCATAAAATAAACTTAATTTGTATCAATGCTCACCTTAGGTAATATTTTTGCACTCTTTACTGATAAATTAGGGGCAGAAAAAAAATTAACAAACTTAACTGTGTAAAATGACTATTCTTACAGTTGACACTCAAGCATTTAATGATCAAAAACCCGGCACATCTGGACTACGCAAGGCGGTAACAGTCTTTCAACAACCCCATTATTTAGAGAATTTTATTCAGTCTATTTTTGATAGTCTCGAAGGTTTAGAGGGTAAAACCCTTGTGTTAGGAGGTGATGGGCGTTACTATAATCGTCAAGCCATTCAAACCATCCTCAAAATGGCAGCGGCTAATAGTATCGGTAGAGTTCTAGTGGGTTTAAATGGTATTTTATCCACTCCTGCGGCTTCCTGTCTGATTCGGGGAAATCAGGCCTATGGGGGAATTATTCTCTCAGCTTCCCATAACCCTGGGGGTATTAATGGAGATTTTGGGATTAAATATAATATTAGCAATGGTGGTCCTGCCCCCGAAAAAGTTACAGAAGCTATTTTTTCCCACACAAAAACCATTAACCAATATCAAATTTTAGAATCTGCTGATATTAATTTAGATCGTGTGGGTTCGTTTAAGTTGGGTACTATGGATGTAGAGGTAATCAACTCTGTTATTCCTTACATAGAATTGATGGAGTCTTTATTCGATTTCGACTTACTTCGTAATCTTCTTTCTAAAGGCGATTTTTTCATGTGTATGGACTCCTTACACGCAGTCACAGGTCCTTATGCGAAGGCAATTTTCGAGGGCAAATTAGGGGCAAAAACTGGCACTGTAATTAATGGTGTACCCCTGGAAGATTTTGGTGGTGGTCATCCTGATCCAAACTTAGTCTATGCTAAAAGTTTGGTAGATGTGTTGTTTGCCGACAATGCCCCTGATTTTGGTGCGGCTTCTGACGGTGATGGCGATCGCAATATGATTTTAGGACGCAATTTTTTCGTCAATCCTAGTGATAGTTTAGCCGTTATCACAGCCAATGCTCATCTTATACCCGGCTATAAAAAGGGTTTAACCGGTGTAGCTCGATCGATGCCTACCAGTGGTGCGGTGGATAGAGTAGCGGAAAAACTTGGTATTAAATGTTATGAAACCCCAACAGGATGGAAATTTTTTGGTAACTTATTGGATGCCAATCAGGCTACTATATGTGGTGAAGAAAGTTTCGGTACCAGTTCAAATCATATCCGAGAAAAAGACGGACTTTGGGCTATACTTTTCTGGTTAAATATAATAGCGGCAAGGGGGGAATCTGTAGAACAAATTGTGCGATCGCACTGGGAAGAATACGGACGTAACTTTTATTCCCGTCACGACTATGAGGAGGTCGCTATGGAAGGTGCTAACGAGTTAGTTAACCATGTAAGAAGCCAATTTGGTACCTTAAAAGGCAAACAGTTTGGCAACTACACCGTTGATTATGTCGATGACTTCAGTTACACTGATCCCGTTGATGGCAGTGTTACCACAAATCAAGGTATTCGCATTATTTTTACAGATAATTCAAGAATCATCTTCCGTCTTTCGGGTACAGGCACAAAAGGAGCTACTTTAAGAGTATATCTCGAAAGTTATGAGCCTGATGCAAATAAACATTATTTAGACACTCAAGAAGCCTTAGGAAAATTAATTAATATAGCGGCAGAAATTGCTCAAATTAAGAAATTCACCCACAGAGACGTACCTACTGTTATTACTTAATTAAAGTAATAAGTAATAAGTAATAAGTAATAAGTAATAAGTGAGTAGTATAAAAATTGAGCAAATAAGCTCGAAAATCTTATTATCAGAGGAATCCAGGACGAAAATTTTGATCGCTTAAGGGGAAACAATCTTCATTGTCGAAGGCGAACCATAATAGGTGCCATGGGAACTGGAGGTAGTGTAAGTTTTTTTGCTTCTTGGGTGATGGATAAAACTTACTAACTTACTAACTTACTCTCCCAGGGCGATCGCGTAAAACATAAAATATAAATGTCTTTGATGTTTCTTCTCATTTATTCATCAACATAAAAACGATAGAAAAAATACTCATCGCTAAAAGGATGCTCATCAGTAACATGATGAATAATTTTTTTCTCAACTAAAATCTGTCCTAGTTCAGTGGCTTCTTCTCTACTATAATCATAATTTGTCGCTAGCCAGTCCACTAATTCTTGACCAATAAAACAACTATCATAAGTATTGAGACGGTAACGACGATTTTTTATTTGTACGCCATTTTCACTTCTAATTTTACCTACTAAATTATCTATTTCTTGATCCGTCAATTTATCTTCCAGATACATTAAAAAACTATCTCTATCTTCTTCCCTCACTTCCATCTCTTCTTGGCTATACTTTGCTTCGTCTTGTGGTGATATTCCCTGTTTTCTCAGCCAAACTTCGATCATTTGTTCTACTTTGGGCGATCGCAAATGAAAATCTCTTTGAGGGAAAGGAATTTCAATATTATGACGATATAAACTAGCAGCAATACGATAATTGATTTCGCTTTTAAGTTGTAATTGTCTAGCGGGTTCACTAATCCAGACACCAACTTCAAAATTTAAGGAACTATCGGCAAACTCGCGAAACCAAACTTGAGGGCGAGGAGTTACCAAGACATCAGGATGACTTTTGACTGCTTCTAACAAGGCTAGTCGCACTTTTTTAATATTAGAACCATAGGCAACACCAATGGGAATTCTTAAGCGAGAAACAGGATCATCATAATTCCAATTAATTACATCACTTTCTAAAAATCGCGAGTTAGGAACAATAATTGAGACTTTATCCATGGTTTTAATTACTGTACTACGAGAACCAATTTTTTGTACTTTTCCCTGCAAATCTCCCACTTTAATAAAATCACCTATTTGGATTGGACGCTCAATAGTAATAATTAAACCACTAATAAAATTATTGGCAATATTTTGTAAACCAAAACCAATTCCCACCCCTAAAACACTGACTAAAATAGCTAAAGAACTAACATCAAATCCCCAAATTTGCCAAAGAATAATTATGCATAAAAAACTCAAAACATATTGAAATACAGTAGTAATTATACTTTGTAATGCATTATTTGCTCCTGTCTTGCTTAAAATATTTCTTTTAAATAAAACAGTAAAAATACGGATAAAGAATAATAAAGCAATGGTAAAAATTAACAGAAATAACAGATCGATTGCCGAATATTGACTTTCCCCTAAGTTAAAAATATTCTGCTCAAGGGTTTGATAAATTTGATAACGAATACTACGAGCTAAAGGAAAAACTTCACTAACATAATATAAAACCCAAATCCAAACACCTACTTGCAGAGAAAAAACCGTTAAATTCCAGATAATGTAAAAAGGCGTTTCTAAATTATAAAAAGGAGAGGCTGGATTTTTGAGAAGCCAGTCAAAATTTTTCAGACAAAATTTTCCAAAAAAATAGAGACAAAGATTAAAACAAATGGCAAAAATAACTGCCAAAATAGTTTTTAATAAATGATTTAATATATAGGATGATGTTCTTGCTTTTCTTCCTTGAATTAAAGTATCTTGTAAGATCTTGTTCCATACTTTTGCCTGATCATCGATCGTCGTTCCCGAAATAACATCTGATTGAGTTACATTCAAAATATGTTGATTGTTAGGAAGATTGCGAATAACTGTTTGCTCATTTTCTAACAAGACTTCTAATTTTAATGGTTGTAAACTATTGACTTCTTTGACCAAATTAGAGTTAATTAATTCTGCTCTTTCTTGGGCGGTAAAATTCTCAATACTACCTACTTTAAATAAAAGTTTTCCGTCCAAAACAATCATCGCTTTTTCATTGTCTTGAACCCAAGTATTTTGTGCTAAACTTGCACCAGTATTAAATGATAAAAAACAGATTAATAATACTGTTAAAACAAATTTTAACATTTGTTGAATCTTCATGTTATTTTCTGAATCTGAACTGAAATAATCTAAGGCTTTAGGGGCTTAAGATCTTAAGCCCCTAATACCCTCATTCAGGAAACCGGTCAAATTAAATTGACATCGGCTAATTCATCAGGCTCGAGAACGCGAAACCACTGTGTTTCTGTAGCTGACATTTTTGAAATCCTTAAAGCTCAAAAGGATTTATACTTGATGTTCTGGGTTTTTAAAATCACTTTTACAACCTGCATCCCAAACTCCAGGTTGGTTTCCATGAGCCGGAATTCCGCCATTATCTTTCAACATTCTGGCCAGGTGCATACAGTTCCAAGCTAAGAAAGTGGTATTTCTGTTGGTAAAATCGTTTTCCGGACCACCAGAACCAGGATCTAGATAAGAAGGGCCTGGGCCAACTTCTCCTAGCCATCCTGCATCAGCTTGGGGAGGAATTGTATAACCAATATGAGAAAGAGAAAATAAGATATTCATGGCACAATGTTTAACACCATCTTCATTCCCAGTGATTAGAGTGGCACCGACTTTTCCATAATCTCGATATTGACCTTTTTCATTTAAAAGATGAGTGTAACCATACATTCTTTCTAAGACTCGATTACAAACGGAACTCTTTTCTCCTAGCCACACTGAAGTACACAAAACCAAAATATCAGTTTCATCAATTTCTTTTTGAATTATCGGCCAATCGTCTTTGTCCCATTCATCTGTTTGAGACATATCTAGTCCCAGTCCTGCTGGTATTTCGTAATCCACAGGTCTAATCACTTTGGTTTGAACTCCATTGGCTTCAAAAATGGTTTTGGCGATATCAATTACGCCTCTGGTATGAGATAAAACAGGAGTTCTATTTAGTGTGCAGTTCAGAAAAAGAGCTTTTAGATCGCCGTATTTAGCGGGTGCATTTTGGCACTGATGCTCGGTAATTTGTTTTAGTTGCTGGGACATAGGTGTAGAATTATTTCTAACTTAACTTATATATAGAACCCATTTGGTATCTATGCACTCGCCAATCTTTTCAGCATCAGTCTGACAAAACAGAGATTAAGCTTTACTATAGCATGAGCTAGAGTTCTTTCAAAATTTTTAACTAAACTTTTACATCATACACCCTTAAAAAGACTGCTGATTTAACAGCGTCTAACAAAACGACCATCTTCATCAATTCGTGGGTGGATTTAGCGGATTTGCTTGACGATCGCGCGGGCATCGACGGTTGGGCTAGGATTGCTATATATACTTAATACTTAATACTTTTTAGCTTTCTCTTTTTAACCTGGGGAATGTGGGATAAAAGACAGGAAAACAGGAGAAGAGCCAGAACATAAAGGGTAATGCACAGTATAAATCTTTGAAATGTATTTTTTGCAAATTAATCAAATTTTGTGACTAAAGGTACAAATCGAACCCTTCTAAGGGTTTTAAATAGGTGCATCAAACTTAACAAATGTTCAAATAAATTAGGAAACCTTATTAATCTATGTCCCAAGTATCCAGACGAAAATTTATCTTCACCGCCGGGGTCACTGCTGTAGGCAGCGCTATTTTACATGGTTGCACCACGGCAAGTAATAATCAAGCCACCACAGAAACCCCTACTAATACAGCACCAGCCACAGGGGAGACTCCCGAGGTTACGGGGGCAAAATTAGGCTTTATTGCCCTCACCGATGCCGCCCCCCTAATTATCGCAAAAGAGAAAGGCTTTTACACAAAATATGGGATGCCCGATGTGGAAGTTAGTAAACAGGCTTCTTGGGGAACTACCCGTGATAATTTAGTTTTGGGTTCAGGTAGCGGTGGTATTGACGGAGCGCATATTCTTACCCCCATGCCCTATCTCATTAGCATGGGAACTGTAACCAATGGGAATAAAGTACCCATGTATATTCTGGCACGTCTCAATGTCAACGGTCAGGGTATTATGTTAGGAAATAATTATAAAGATCTCAAAATTGGTTTAGATACTGCTCCTTTAAAAGATGCCTTTGCAAAAGTAACCGATCCCAAAGTGGCTATGACTTTCCCCGGAGGTACTCACGATTGCTGGATTCGCTACTGGTTGGCGGCAGGTGGCATCGAACCAGGTAAGGATGTTTCGACTATTGTTGTACCACCAGCACAAATGGTTGCAAACGTTAAAGTTAATGCGATGGAATCCTTTTGTGTTGGAGAACCTTGGCCTCTGCAAACAGTAAACCAAAATGTTGGTTATCAAGCCGTAACCACGGGACAAATTTGGAAAAATCATCCAGAAAAAGCGTTTGCCATGCGTTCCGATTGGGTGGATAAAAATCCCAAGGCCGCTAAAGCCTTATTAATGGCTGTGTTAGAGGCACAACAATGGTGTGATAAACCAGAAAATAAAGAAGAAATGTGTCAAATTGTTTCTAAACGGGAATGGTTTAAAGTGCCTTATGAGGATATTATCGATCGATCCAAAGGAATTTATAACTTTGGAGATGGTCAAACCTTTGATGATCCCGATTTAATGCAGAAGTATTGGACAGATAATGCTTCCTATCCTTATAAGAGTCATGATCAATGGTTCTTAACTGAAAATATCCGTTGGGGTTACCTGCCGGCAGATACTGATACCACAAAAATTGTGGATCAAGTTAACCGAGAAGATTTATGGAAAGAAGCAGCCAAAGCACTAGGTGTGCCAGCAGATCAAATTCCCACTAGCACTTCCCGTGGAATTGAAACTTTTTTTGATGGTATAACTTTTGATCCCGAAAATCCCCAAGCCTATTTAGATAGTCTCAAAATCAAAACAATTCAAAGTTAATCAATTAACGGTGTTACTCTCAATTCTTTTAATAAAAGATAGGGTAACTTATCAACTCTATTTTCTCAAACAGCTAAATACTTGACATATATTCCTATGGCTAATTCTACCAATTTACGATTTCGCCCTCAGAAAAATCCTCTTAGTTTTCTTTATTCTAAAAAAGTTATTCGCCCTGTAGTGGCATTGATTGTGCTTTTAGTAATTTGGCAAATTATTTGTGGAGGAGAAAACTCCAATCTTCCTGGTCCTGTAAAGGTTTTTCAAGATACTTATCCTCTCATCATTAATCCCTTTTTTGATAATGGTGGCACAGACAAAGGGTTGGGACTCCAAGTTTTTGCCAGTCTCACAAGGGTGGCCATTGGCTTTTCTTTAGCCGCTATTGTTGGTGTAAGTTTAGGTATTTTAATTGGTACAAATAGCTTAATTTATGATGCACTAGACCCCATTTTTCAGGTACTGCGTACTATTCCTCCTCTAGCATGGTTACCAATCGCCTTAGCTGCATTTCAAGAGGCTGAACCCTCTGCTATTTTTGTTATTTTTATTACTGCCATTTGGCCTATTGTTATCAATACAACAGTTGGGGTACAAAAAATTCCCCAGGACTACAATAATGTTTCTAAGGTTTTAAAACTATCAAAGGTAGAATACTTTTTTAACATCTTGTTTCCCTCAGCTGTTCCATATATTTTTACGGGGTTAAGAATTGGCATTGGCCTATCTTGGTTAGCTATTGTTGCCGCAGAAATGCTCATTGGTGGAGTGGGAATTGGCTTCTTTATTTGGGATGCCTATAATAGTTCTTTGATGAGTGAAATTATTATTGCCTTGGTTTACGTTGGTGTCGTGGGATTGTTATTAGATAGATTAATGACTTTTATTGCTGATTTAGTTGTTCCCGGTGAGCAGAAGTAATAAGCTCCTGTCCTCTGCCCCTTCTCTTACAAGGGTAGGTTTTTTATAATTAGGTGTTGGCAAGACAAGGAGGACAAGCGGTCAGACCCCGCGACGACGACAGTCGCAAGGGAATGCTGACCAAGAGAGGAAGGAAAGTAGACAAGGGAGTGAAAAGCCTATTCTTTGGTTGAGGAATCTTCCCCATCTTCCCCCTCTTCCCCCACTTGCAAGTCTCACCTTAATCATTAACTATTAATTATTTACTATTGAAATCATGCCTAGTTTTATTGAAATTGATCACGTTGATAAGATTTTTCCCCTTGCTAATGGGGGAGAATATATAGCTTTACGCAATATTAATTTGAAGATCGACAAGGGACAATTTATCTCTTTAATTGGTCATTCTGGTTGCGGTAAATCTACTCTTTTAAACATGGTTGCCGGTTTATCTAATGCAACTCACGGTGGTATTATCCTTGAGGGGAAAGAAGTTACCGAACCGGGTCCCGATCGCATGGTAGTCTTTCAAAACTATTCTTTATTACCTTGGTTGACGGTTCGACAAAATATCGCTCTAGGGGTTAACCGTGTGATGCGTCATTTTCCCGAAGCGGAAAGAAAAGCCATTGTGGAAGAAAATATCGGTATTGTCGGCTTAAAACACGCTGCCCATAAACGTCCGGGGGAACTGTCTGGAGGTATGAAACAACGGGTTGCCATCGCCCGTGCCTTGGCAACAAAACCCAAAGTACTACTCTTAGATGAACCTTTTGGGGCATTAGATGCCTTAACCAGAGGAAATTTACAAGAAAATTTAATGAGGATTGTTCAAGAAAATCATGTTACTTGCATAATGGTAACCCATGATGTGGATGAGGCCTTATTGTTATCGGATCGCATCGTCATGTTAACCACCGGTCCTGAGGCTCATATCGGGCAAGTTTTAGAAGTACCGTTCCCCCGTCCAAGACAAAGGTTAGAAGTGGTAAATAATCCCAGTTACTATGTTCTGCGAAACGAAATGGTTTATTTCCTCAATCAACAGAAGCGATCCAAAAAAGTCGGACAAATCATCTTTAATAAAGAAGCAGTGGCGGGTAATGGCTTAGAAAAAATTAACCTTGATATTGGTTTCATACCCTTAACTGACTGTGCACCTTTAATGATTGCCAAAGAGAAGGGATTTTTCCAAGAACATGGTTTAGAACAAGTGAAATTAGTCCGCGAACCATCATGGAAAGAATTAGCAAGAGGCGTCGCCGAAGGACGTTTAGATGCCGCACAAATGGTGGCAGGAATGCCTTTAAGTATGACTTTGGGTGCAGGGGGGAACCCTTCGATTCCCATGATTACTTCAATGGTGCTAAGTCGCAACGGTAACGCTATTACTTTAAGTAAAGAATTCCAAGAAATGGGAGTTACAAACCTTCAGGAATTGAAGGAAGCGATCGCCCGAACTCCTGATAAAGTCCACACTTTTGGCATGGTCCACCCTGCTTCTATGCACAATTTGCTATTGCGTTACTGGTTAGCATCAGGGGGCATTGATCCCGATCAAGACGTCAGTTTAACGGTAATTCCACCGCCACAAATGGTGGCAAATCTCAAGGCTGGTAACATTGACGGTTACTGTGTTGGTGAACCTTGGAATTCTCATGCAGTGCAGGAAGATCTTGGTTTCGTGATTACTACAGACATCGATATTTGGTCAGGACACCCTGAGAAAATTTTAGGAGTAAAAGAAGATTGGGTAGAAAAATACCCCAGAACTCACATTGCCTTAGTTAAGGCTTTGATTGAGGCTTGTGAATATTGTGACGATTACCGTAACCGTGCAGAAATTGTCGAGTTACTTGCCCGTCCTGAATATGTCGGTGTTGATGCTAAATATATCCGTCCTGGTTTTGTCGATTCCTATAATTACGGCACAAAAACCGAATCTTTATTAAGGTTTAATCAATTCTATGTAGATCAAGCCAATTCTCCGGGTAGGGTTGAAGGATTATGGGTGTTAACTCAATTAGCCCGTTGGGGTTATACACCTTTCCCTCGTAACTGGGTCGAAATTTTGGAAAGAGTGCGTCGTCCGGATTTATACGGTGAGGCTTGTAGGCAATTAGGTTTATCGGATGTTGAGCCCGATCGCCATAGTTTTCCACTGTTTGACAAAATGGTTTTCAATCCCGATGATCCCATCGGCTACTTAGAAAGATTCACTATCCGCCGTGATTATCAAGTATCCGAGATCTTGATTGATAATTTAGCCACTAAATAATCCTCCCTTCACTCCCAATTCTGGCAGAGAAATATAATTAAATTCGCCAAAGTTGTGGATTTGGGGGCCAAGATTTAGGAATAAAAATAATTATTAACAAACCACTATTTTGAAAATTATGCAAAGTTTAATGAATACTGAAAATAATACTTCTACCATCGAAAAAACTGCCTTTTTAACTGTGGATCAAGTCTCCAAGGTTTACGAAACCCCCAACGGCGATTACACAGTTTTAGATGATGTCAATTTGACTGTTAAAGAAAATGAATTTGTGTGCGTCATAGGGCATTCCGGCTGTGGTAAATCTACCCTTTTAAACATGATTTCCGGTTTTAATCAGCCCACCACTGGTACAGTTAAACTTAAAGATAAAATTATCGCCGAACCCGGTCCTGATCGCATGATGGTATTTCAGAATTACTGTTTATTGCCCTGGAAAACAGCCTTTGACAATGTTTCTCTTGCGGTTAATGCTGTCTATCCAAACAAAAATCAACAAGAAAAACTCACCATTGTGGAAGAACATTTGGCCATGGTTGGCTTGACGGAAGCGGCAAAAAAGAAACCTAATCAATTATCTGGGGGGATGAAACAAAGGGTGGCCATCGCCCGTGCGTTGGCTATTCGTCCAGAAGTCTTGATTTTAGATGAACCTTTTGGGGCGTTAGATGCCATCACCAAAGAAGAATTGCAAGAGGAATTATTAGAAATTTGGCGCAATCATCAATTAACCGTTATGATGATCACCCACGATATAGATGAAGCATTGTTTTTAGCCGATCGCCTTGTAATGATGACCAACGGTCCCAAGGCAAAAATTGGCGAAATTCTCGAAATTCCCTTTTCTCGTCCCCGTAATCGTGTGCAAATAACTGAAGATCCTCGTTACTACGAATTACGCAACTATGCCCTAGATTTTCTTTTTCATCGTTACGCCCATCCTGAAGATCCCGCCGAAGAAGATTCTGTCCCAGAAACCAATAATAAAGGTAAATTAAAAATAGCCGGAATTGTTGGTGCTGTTGCTGTAGTGGCGATAGCAGGATTTACCCTATTTCAATCTTTTAGCGGTAATAACGGACAATCTCCCAATAATACCGAACAAATAAGTAAATAATTGTTAATTGTTTATCGCCTTTTTTACTTAAGGAGTAAGTAATATAAATCTCCTGTCCAATCTACCAAACCCGCTTTAGTTTTCGCCATGTCTCCCGTACCGAAAAATATATCTACTCTACCCGGACCCTTAATGGCACTTCCTGTATCTTGATCTAAGACATAACGGCTAACGTTAGGAGTAACAAGCCGTTTTTGGTTATCTAGTTGGGGAATACGTGTATAAATTAAAGCCAACGCCCCCGGAGGCATAATTGACTTATCTGTAGCAATCGATCTTTCATCGGTAACGGGAACATTTAAACTACCCGTGGCTGGTTTTCCTCCTGTTTCCTTGAAGAAAACAAAACGATTATTGCGAGGCAAATAGATGTCTAATTCATCGGGATTACTTTCTAAATAAGCTATTAAACGGGGCAGACTCATCTGGTCTGCTGGTATTTTCCCGTCTTTGATTAACTCCTTCCCCAAGCTACTATAAGGATAATCTGTTGCACCACTATAACCGATGGTCATAATTTTACCATCCGTGAGTTTCAATTTTGCTGAACCTTGAATCTGCACCAAATAGGCTTGTAAGCGATCACTAAACCAAACTAACTCATTACCCCTTAAAATACTATTATTACCTAACCCATCTTTACCCTCTAAATCTGACCTGCTAGGGTGGGGATTTTGCCAAGAATCAAAGTCATTCGGTTTACGGTACAAAGGATAACGATAAACAGCCGTTTTTTGACGACTTGCATTATAAACAGGCTGAAAATAACCAGTGAAAGATACCGTTCCCTGATCGTCATAACCCACCGATTGATAAAACCGAAATTCTTTGTCTACCGCCCTTTGTAACTGTGCCGCACTGGTAGAATTAACTAATAATTGACGAAAACGCTTTAAGGAAGCTATCACCCGTTCACGACTAAACTCGGGCATTGTATAATTTTGATAAACAGTTTTCGCCTTATCAGTATTGAGATAACGCAAACTGTGATCGATCCCCCGTATTAATGCTTGTTTGTCACGGGTAAATAATTGTTCATCAACTATTTTGATCGGCACATTATCAACAGGTTTTAAAGGTATAGATTGAGCCAATGAATGACTATTAAATACAAAATTAGAACTGAGACTCAACAAGGATAAACCGATAAATTTATTTAACATTACTGACAGCCATCTCGTAAAAACTTTTCCTTATTATACTTGACTGATTCAAGAACAATAAGCTATAATACTGGGTTGTGAGCCTTTGCGGATGTGGCGGAATTGGTATACGCGCACGCTTGAGGGGCGTGTGGCTTTGCCTTGCGAGTTCGAGTCTCGCCATCCGCATTAAAAAATACTAGTCGTGAACCAAAAATCTGTGGGATTAGATCGTAATTTTTTGATAAAAGTTTTAACATTAGGCGATCCCTCGAGATAAATATTTATTTGAACTCCGTAAAAAATTGTATATCGTTCGCCAATGGTGCAATGCCTGAAATTTAGTTCCGGTCCCCTGTAAAAATTTTTAGGCTACTTTTGTACTTCTACAAGATAAAAATTGCTGGGATGATAATATTTCCCATTCAAGCAATTACAGTTACCGGAGTTTAGCCAATTCCGCTAAGACCAAGGCATAAACCTGATCAAGCCGATGTTGTGCTTCTTTCGGTAATTTTCCAATATCGGGATCATTTTGCATTTGCAGTCTTTCAATGTTGTGGTACAAATTCAAAAAATCTTGCAATATTTTGAGCTTTTCTAATTTAGTGCTTACGGAACTAGCTTTGGCAAAATAAGCCATAGCCAGATCGTAGTAATCAGATAGGTATGATTTATTTTGATTCTGAAGAGATAATCTTCTTTCTGTTAAGGTGTCCTTATCTTTATACTGAAGATCGCTTTTTTCATGAGTCCCGCTAAAGTATTTGAGAAAAAAATCTAACGTTTGTTCTTTTATAAATCCTTTCAATACAGCTATAGAACCAAATTTTATGCCTGTGTTTTTTTGTTCATTTAAAATACTCTGAATATCTTGTTCTGATAATAAACCTGCTTGTTTAAAAAACTTGCCAATTTGCAGATCAAAAGTTTCTTTTTTGATTAGTTGTCGCATTGTTTCCGCAAAAAAATCTGCTGTTTCTTGCTTTAACCAACCATGAAGAACCAAAATCTCACCAAATTTTAAATTATCATAAATATTTTGCTCCATTAAAACTACCTGTGACTGTCCTTGATTTATTAACCCAGCTTCTTCTAGTATTTTTCCCAAAGGTTTCGCCATTAAATCAAAAACTGTTGACATTTTCTACTCCTTTTATTTATTTCTTAAAGCGACAACAAATTGTCTAAACTTTTTTGGATTTTCATCCTGCCCACTTCAGTGCCTCATTGGGCTGATGGTTACCCCTTCAAGTCAGGTTTCCCACTCATTATAAAACCACTTTGAAGATTAGTAACTATAATATTTAAATAAACAAATAATTCTAAGCCATTGGTAATAAAAACAGTATGAACTATGGTGTAAAAAATCAACACCCTATTTCTAGGGGCACTATTTTCCCTTTTAATTGTTTATCCAACCAATAAGTATTAAAAGATAAAGATTTCAGTTGAGAAGGGGTAACTTGCCATGTCTGTTGGGGAGAGAACAAGGTTAACTCCGCAGGTTGCCCTACTTGTAGTTTAATAAGATCTTGATTTAAACATTTTAAAGGATTAACACTCAAACTGCGCCATAATTCCAACGGTGACAATTCTCCTGTGATGACGAGATTATGCCATAGTAACGGTAAGGCTAACTCTAATCCTATCGCTCCTGTTGGTGCTTGTGCAAAGGCGACAGTTTTTTCTTCATAAGTATAAGGGGTATGATCCACTGCGATGGCGTCAATGATATTATCCTTAATAGCCTTTACTAAACCAAGTCGATCGATTTCCGTACCTAAAGGAGGCTCAAATTTTACATTGGGGTTATAACTAGCGACAATTTCAGTGTTTAACAGTAAATGATGCCAATTGACACTAGCGGTAACGGGTAAATTACTCTCTTTGGCTTGTTTAATTAATTGTGCCCCCCTTGCGGTAGAGATGCGCATTAAATGAACAGGAGTTTTCGTTAGGGAAACAATTTCTAAAATAGAGGCAATGGCAACGGTTTCCGCAATTTCTGGATTTCCAACTAAACCGAGACGAATAGAAGTACGACTTTCCCTCACAACTCCATTCCCTCTTAATTGCACATTTGTCGGTACCAAAGCCACGGGTAAATTAAAAGGTTGGGCATACTCTAATAATTTTCTCACCAATTGTAAATTACTATGGGGATGATTATCCGTGAAACCAACCACTCCCGATTCTGCTAAATCAGCTAACTCTGCAATAGCAATCCCCTCTAAATTTTGAGTTAATCCCCCCCAAAGATAAAATTTCGTCTTGCAATGAGTTGTTTTTTGCTTTATCCATGTAACAATACTAGGATTATCGATGATGGGATTAGTATTCGGTAAAATAGCTAAGCGGGTAAAACCTCCTACCTGTGAAGCTTCTGTCAAACTTTTTAGGGTTTCTCTTTCTTCGTAACCTGGCTCACCACTTCTACTATACAAATCTACCAATCCGGGTGCTAAAATTAAACCCTTACCATCTATTAATCGAGTTTGATCTTTTTCTGTAACAATGTGATCGCTAATTTCCGTAATGATGCCCTGATCCAATAATACATCACTAACTTTGTCCATCGCCGAAAAAGGATCTAAAATTCTTACCTGTTGAAAAAGTTGCCTATTACTCACTGTGATTCCCATAAAAACTGGATTCTGGCGAAAAAGTCTATTGCCGTAAACTTTTCCATGCCTGAGTTAATATTTTACTCAACCATTGTCGCTGTATTTGATCTAAAAATCAGATTATTTTGTAGTTTAGCCTCTGTCAAACCCTTGCCAGAGTGCCGGAAGAGATTTAGTATCAACCTAACCCTAATTGTTAATTGTTAGTTGTTGAAGTTTTGTTCGACAACTCTAACTAAATAATCTATCCAATAGTTGACTAAATTCTCGTTTTCTGCTTCTACCATTACCCGAATTAAGGGCTCTGTACCTGATGCCCTTACTAGGACTCTACCTTCACGACCCATGGCTTCTTCCGCCTTGGCGATCGCCCGTTGTAATGGGTAGCAATCCTGCCAATTTAAGCGTTTTTCTTGGTTTTCTACCCTTACATTCTTCAATACTTGGGGATACCGAATAAAGCTATTATTTACTAAAGACACTAAACAATTACCCTGCTGTCTGACTAAGGCCGTTAATTGTAAAGCCGTTTGAATGCCATCCCCCGAAAAATGATGATGATGACAGAGAATATGTCCTGATTGTTCACCCCCCAGCATAGCACCCGTTTCCCACATGGCAGCTTGAACATATTGATCACCAACCGCCGTGCGCAAGAATTTACCACCTAATTTTTGCCATGCTAATTCAAAGCCTAAATTTGCCATAACTGTAGTTACTAATAAGTTATCAGGTAACAAATTGTGCTCTTTTAAGTATTTACCCCATAAATAAAGAATATAGTCACCGCAAACAACACGACCTTTAGCATCTACTGCCATAACTCTATCTGCATCACCGTCAAAGGCAAATCCGATATTCGCCTCGTATTTTTGTACTGCTTGTTGCAATTTCTCTAAATGAGTTGAACCACAATCAACGTTGATGCGATCGCCATCTGGTCGATTATGTAAAGAAATAACCTCCGCCCCTAAAGCCTCAAATAGAACAGGGGCAAGTTCTACAGATGCCCCCCAGGCCAAATCTAAGACAATACGCATTCCCCCAAAGTCTAAATCAGGAGGGAGGGACATTCTTAAAAAATGAGCATAATTTTTTAGTAAATGGTGTTGTTGACTATTTTCACCGCATTTACCTCCGTTTAAGCTAATTTCATTGTCGATATTTTTGCGGAGAGTCTTTTCGATGGCATTGGTCAACAATTGATCTAACTTAGTACCATCAGAACCAAAAAACTTGATTCCGTTATCTTCTGGAGGGTTATGACTGGCAGAAATCATGATCCCTCCCATAGCTTCTGTTGTCTTTGTTAAGTAAGCTACACAAGGAGTAGGGCATAAACCAATATTCCACACATCCAAACCTAGAGAGGTCAAACCTAATGCGATGTTCATTGATAACATATCACTAGAATTACGGGAATCTTGCCCAATGATAACAACACCCTCGGAAGCCTTAAACTCTTCTTGCCAAACATTACCCGCCGCCAACCCTGCCTGTAAAGCCAAATTAGGCGTTAATAAATCCCCAACTTTGCCTCGAATACCGTCTGTACCGAATAATTTATCGGGCAAGTGATCGCTAGGTTTTGAGATTTTATAATCTGACAAAGACGAGTTTTTAGTAACAGAAAGTACCATATTTAATTCCTCACATAATAGTTTTGTCTATAATTGGGGGTTGAAAATCAACAAAAATGCCCTTGACGTCCCCAATTATTTTACATTTTAGTGGGATCATACCTTAAAAAATCAAGATCAATCTATATTTCCCGGAAGAATTAATGGCTTATTTGAGTAAAGTCCAATTATTTCCTTTGTATAAATGGAAGTATCTGTTTTTAACTCTATCATTCATTTGAACACGGCTATAAGCAGCCAAACACAGATGCCTTATAGCTATTGCCAATGTGATTTAAGCCACCAACAAACAGATTTACTTGATAGGGTTCATCATTTGTACGCGACCCGGCCGTAATTTTTAAGGGATCCCGCGAATTTAGTTGAACTCCACTAGCGTTGTAAAATTCGCCAGCCGTTTGGTCGCTGTATTTAAGATACATTTTGATGTCAAAAGAACCGCCTTTTTCCGAAACAATCGTTGCCACAAAACTCCGGAAACTGCGATCGCTAGGAACTGCCCAATCAGTATTCCAATTGTTACGAGTAATATCAACACCAAAAGGACCCGGAATGGTAGGTTGAGAGACGGTCTTAGTTACTTCACTTCCTTGACCGCCAACCAGCGACAGAGGCATACAGGTTTCCCCTTGACTTGGGAAGGGAAAGCTGATTAAAGAAGCAAAAATGGCGAACAGGATAGGACGATAACCCATAAAAAATACCTCTTAAGGTTGAATATTTTGAAGAGGGCAGGAGGCAGTGCCCGCTTCGGCGAAAGACGCACTTGGTAGCGCATCAAGAGAGAGGGGAGAAGGGCTGTCAATGGAAGTGCAACTCCTAATTGGAGTCATCAAGAATAAAAACCTCATTCTGATATGCTTGTAAACCAACGGAATTTAACAGTTCCTCCCATTCTTGTTGGTTTTCTTGGCGAATTTCTGCCATTAAAGCCAAGGTCTCAAACCAAAGATCGTTCTCTGCATAAATTTGAATTTGTGCCAAAGTATCTTCTTCTTCAGTAAGCAATTTTTCAATATCTTTTGCTAAATTTTCTCTTTTTATTTCTGCTGTGAAATTGAGATTTTTCCCTGAGTCACAAACTAAATCAAGAGCAAAATTGTAAGTCTCTCCTTGCTCTAGCTCACTATAAGCTAACAAATTAATTTTGAGAATACCAGCCTCTCCGAATAGATTAATTACTCTTGACTCTAATCCTTTTCCATCTGCATTATTGACTTGTATTTTTACTGTTTTTCCTTTTTCTGGTACATAAATCAAAATTATTGGATTAGAGTTAATCGTTTTGCCATAGTTTTTTGTTCCCCCTGATTCAGTTTTAATGGCAGGCATTAAAACTATCATGGGTTTTCCGTGTGAATCTTGGCAAGTATTACCAAGAGAAATTTGATTTTTGACCCCAGATGGAAATTGTAAACTTACTAAATCATCTGCTTTTTGAGCTTGGGCTAATTTAGGGAATAAAAGTTCTAAATTAGAGAGGCTAACCATAGTCAAAAAACTTAATAAATATTGAAATAATCGAATATTTTTGATGATATATACCTTTAATAAACTAGAACAATAAAACATGAAAAATTCCCCTTATTTGTTAATTTAAAGCTTGATTTCTGCTTCTTCATCGGTGGGGGCGAAAGGTTGGTTTTCATCCAGTCCCAGTTGTTCACCGGGGCCAGGAACGTCTTTAAACTCTGGTTTATTGGGGTCTTTTTCGCCTACATTGAGAGTTCTTTCCAATGTTTCTTCTTTTTTCTCTCTTTCCTGTTCCAACCCTTGAATATCCATTTTTTCTTGATCGGGACCAGGAACGTCTTCAACCTCTGGTTTAGTGGGGTCTTTTTCTGGTTCTGACCCTTGAATATCTGGTTTTTCTTGACCGGGACCAGGAACGTCTTCAACCTCTGGTTTAGTGGGGTCTTTTTCGCCTACATTGGGAGTTTTTTCTAGTGGTTCTTCTTTTTTCTCTTTTTCTGGTTCTGACCCTTGAACATCTGGTTTTTCTTGACCGGGATCAGGAACGTCTTCAACCTCTGGTTTAGTGGGATCTTTTTCTATTTGTGGTTCACTAGGGTCTTTTTCGCCTATACTGAGAGTTTCTCCTAATGGTTCTTCTTTTTTCTCTCTTTCCTGTTCTAGGTCTTGAATATTTTGTTGCATCTGCTCGTTCCCTTCCTCAAAGAACTGCTGGGAATCCCCCCCTCGCATTTGAGCTTCTGCTGGCAAGGGCTGTATCGTCCAAGCGAATGCCGAAAAGACGAACGGGGTTAGAGTTATTAAATAGCAAGTGATTTTGTTCATGATAAATTTCCTCTTGACTAAAAATTAATTAATAATGATTAAATGATCGCACTGAATGCCGATGAGGCTAAAAACTATCTATTGCCAAAATTGATTGTGGTTGATATAACAAACCATACCTTGGTTTTTCCTTAACTCATCTAACCAAGCTTGCATTTGCTCTTTTCCACCTTCCCCTTTGACCCAAAATACGGTTAGAATACCGATATCCTTAGTGGGGGTACAATAAAACTTTTCTGAATTAACTGGAATAGCCGATAAAGTTTCCTGACATTGCCAACCTTCGTTTTCAAGCATTTTTGGCCAAATAGCCACATCCTTTACTTCAACGACGATTTCTTTAGTGTCTTGATTGCAAAGCCAAGTAGTCATTTGCTGTGGGTCGTTAGGTAAATTATCTATATTTGTACCATCCATTTCCATTTCAGGTTGTTTAGGAATTTGAGCGGCAAGATGACCGGGGATATAGTTTGCAGAGGTTAAAATCAAACCAAAAGTTAGAAGTTTTAGCAGTGGTAGACGCTTCATAATAGTTTTAAAAAATATATAATCTAGCCGTTGTAGCGAGGGCGGGAGGCAATCTACAACGGGGAATCAATCTCTTTGAGATTAATGACAGACTCCGGCAAAGAGGTCGTCACCGTGCCGCAAGGCAATGTGGGAATAATTGCTGGATAGAGAGAAGGATAGCGGGGTATCCGTTTCTGTCTTACCACTATAGCGGTTGTCGCCAAGATAAGTGGTCGTTCCCTTTCCTGCTACCATTGTTTCCGAGGCAGGACCAGTAGTTTTAGCTTCGGTGATCAAAACTGTCACGGGTGTTCCATTAGTTTTCATCGTGGCATCATCAATGACAGAGGTTTGAAACCAAATGCGCTTCCCACTAACAGTGCCTTTAGCTACACACATTACACCATCACTGAGACTAGAAGTCTCTGCTTGGGCAACCAGAGGAACTAAACTTTGAGCGGCAACGGTAACAACTGCTAAAGAACACATTTTCAAGATATTTTTAATCATTTTTAAGACTCCTCATAATTTTGATCTTACTAATCGTAACGTAACTTAAGAAGATCGTGTTAATAAATTTTTCTGGTTATCTATTGGCAATTCCCCTATGGTTATGGGACTGAAAAAACTTTTCAAGCCAAATCGCCCCTAGTTTTCCTAAACCTTCAAAGGTTGGGGCGTAAAAGTAGAAATATTCCCTTCTCAGAAGTTAGTCGGAAATGAGCAGCTCACTTGGCTTGCTTATTCAGTAAGCTTAGAGGCTGGTACTAGGACTGAGTCCTCTCCACATTGCAAACCAAACTGTTGAGGATTCAGAGGATTTCTCACAAAATGAGGATCGGAAAGACGATCTTGTCCTGCCTGTTTATTTAGACAGATAATAGTAGTCAGTTCGCCACTGCCATCGGGTGCTAGAAAGGTGGACCCAACAAAGGCTTTAAGGGAAGAATTATCCTTGGGAATGACGTAGTTATAGGCTGCCTCATCAGTCGTGCGAACTGCATAATTGAAGCTAGATGGCAATTCAATTTCAAACAACTTCTGAAGTTCACTTACTTCATCGAGGAACTTACCGTTCTTTTTATAATAAGTTCTTTGTCCTTCTGCCATTTTTGCCACGGCAATTAGTGCTTCAAGTTGGTCTGAAGGAATTTCTTCCACTACTACATCTTCTTCCATTATTTCTACTTGGGCTTGAGTGCTGCTAACAGATAGTCCTAAGGTTCCAGTAGCTAGTACCAAGGCTCCAAGAGTTGAACCCATAAACTTTTGTATGCTGTTCAATTTTTCATTCATTTTTTTTATCCTCACATGATATTTATATCAATATATTGATTAGCCTATGATTATAATCGATGAAAACGCGATGTGCAACTAAGAAATGTGCGCGGTTCTTTTCCAATAAGAGCCTCTATCTTCTGGTTTAAGTTGACCAACAGTATCAGTATTGGGTTACCGATAAATCATCAGAATATATTTACATACAAGTACTTAATAGTTGACAGTTGACAGTTCACAGTTGATAGTTAATTTATTGTTCACTGTTAATTGTTAATTCCCATGCAACCTGTTGACTATACAACCCTTGTAGCTATCTGTGACTCATTAAATAATAACTATATTCCTTCTAGGTTGGAACAAATATATCAAATTGATCGCTACACTATCAGTTTTTGTCTGCGCAGTCTGAATCATAAAGCTTGGTTAACGGTATCATGGCATCCCCAAGCCGCTAGAATTTGCATTGGGAATCCTCCTCCTCGGGGCAAAGATACCTTTACTTTTAGTGAGCAATTACGACATCTCATTAACGGTTATGCTTTAATTGGGGTAAAAATTGTGGCAGATTGGGAGAGGGTAGTAGATTTTGAATTTGCAAAACGCCCAAATGAACAACCTTTACATCATTTATATATAGAAATAATGGGTAAATATAGCAATGTGATTCTTACCTCTGCCGAGAATCAAATTATTACCGTTGCCAAGCAAGTCACCGCCGATAAATCCAGTTTGCGCACAGTAGAAACTAGCCAATTCTATCAACTACCTCCTGCATTGCCAGGAGAGACCCCAAAACTAACGGAATCTTTTAAAAAATGGCAGGAAAAAGTAAGTTTAATTCCAGGTAGAATTGATAAACAATTAATCAAAACTTATCGAGGAGTTAGCTCCATCATCCTACAAGACTTATTAACTCGATCGCAAATTTTAGGAGAAAAATCGAATCAAGAATTAACATCTGAAGAATGGCAAAATTTATATAAAAATTGGCAACATTGGTTAATAACTATTGAAAATAAAACTTTTAATTGTCGAGAAACTGATAAAGGTTATACGGTTTTAGATGAAAATATTAATAATAAAGACTTACATAAAATTATAAATAATTATTATAATAATCAAATTTATCGTGAAAATTTTAGACAATCAAAACAAAAAATACAGCAAAAAATCAAGAATATTTTAAATAAACTAATAATCAAAAAAGATAAATATAAAGATAAATTAAACGATTCCGATAACTGCGAAATTTACAGTAATAAAGCCGATTTATTAATGGCCCACTTACATGAATGGAAAGCGGGAATGAAAGAAATAATATTAAATGACTTTACCACGAATAAAGCAGTAAAAATTGACCTGGCACCGAATAAAAATATGATTCAAAATGCCCAAAATTTATATAAGCAAAATCAGAAATTAAAACGAGCAAAATTAATGGTTCAGCCTTTATTGGAAGAAGTGGAATCCGAAATTAATTATTTACAACAAATAGCCACAATTTTAAATCAATTAGACTATCAAGAAACGGAAGATTTAACCACTTTGCAGGAAATCAAAACCGAATTAATTAGTCAAAAATATATCGAAGATAGCCAATATCGAGTTAATAATATTGTAGAAGAATCGAATCCTCGACACTATCAAACCCCCTGCGGTTATGAAGTTTTGGTGGGACGAAATAATCGTCAAAATGATATATTAACTTTTCGCACCGCTACGGATTATGATATATGGTTTCATGCACAGGAAATTTCGGGCTCCCATGTCTTACTAAGATTAAGTGCTGGAGATGCACCAGAGGATCAAGATTTACAATTTACCGCTAATTTAGCTGCCTATTATAGTCAGGGTAGAGAAAGTGATCAAGTGCCAGTAATTTATACTAAACCCAGCTATGTATATAAACCAAAAGGTGCTAAACCTGGCATGGTAATTTATACCAGAGAAACGGTTATTTGGGGTAAACCTTCCGCTGTTAAAAAATAATAAATATTGCCCAAAATTATTGCTTCTTAATTAACGAAAAATTTTTATTATTATCTTACTTAATAATTTTTTAATTTCTTCATCAAAATAAATAAACTAAAATGGGAACAATGATATGATAGTCATTGTTTGAATCATGAAATATAACATCCGCTACCGTCCTGCTTTTGCCGCTATTTTTGTCACTTTAGAACCCAGAGAGAAAATTACGGCAGAGGCTGGTGCTATGGTTAGCATGGACGCTGATATTGTGATGACAACAGAATTTTCTGGTGGTTTAATTCCCGCCTTGATGCGCAAATTTTTCGGCGGAGAATCTTTATTCGTTAATGTATTTCACAATAAAACTAATCGTCCATTAAATCTTGTTTTAACTCAATCGGTGATTGGGGATATTGAAGCCCTAAAATTAGAAGGTAAAAGCATTTGTTTAGAAGCCGGAACATATATTGCCCATGCAGGAGGTGCTAAAATGGGGGTTAAATGGGCCGGTTTTGCTAGTTGGTTTGCTGGAGAGGGTTTATTTAAACTACAATTTGGCGGTAAAGGTAGGGTTTTATTTGGTAGTTATGGCGGTATCACCCATAAAGAAATTAACGGCGAGTTTATTGTCGATAGTAGTCACCTTGTCGGATATGATTCAAATATTAAAATGAGTGTAGGTTTATCTGGTGGCTTGTTATCGTCTCTCACTTCCGGTGAGGGTTTTGTCAATAAATTGAAAGGTAAAGGCACTATTTACATTCAATCTCGTAGTGTCAGTGGTTTAGTCGGTTTTTTACGTCCCAAGGTGCGGTAATTTATGGATATACAAATTTTACAACAGCCAGATAGTGCCATCGCCAAAATAACCATGAACGCCCAAGAAGAATTAATAGCTGAAGCGGGAACAATGGTTGCCGTGAGCGATTTTATCAATGTTAGCACCACCCTAAGGCAAGGAAAGGGAGGGGGTGTACTCGGAGGGTTAAAAAGAATGATGGCTGGAGAATCACTGTTTCTGAGTGTTTTTCGCTGTTATCAACCTAATGGAGAAATTTTTTTAGCACCTCGTTTCATCGGTGATATCCTCGTTTATGAAATGCTAGGTAATGAATTAATAGTTCAATCAGGTTCTTATTTAGCCTGTGCCTCTGGCATCGATATAGACTTGGGATTTCAGGGTTTAAAATCCCTCTTTTCAGGAGAATCCGTTTTTTGGTTAAGTATTACAGGTTATGGCCCCGTAATTTTAAGCTCCTTCGGCGGTATTTACGAAATAGATGTCGATGGAGAATATATTGTTGACACAGGGCATATTGTCGCTTTTGAAAAAACCTTAGACTTTAAAATTGGTAAAGCTGGGAATAGTTGGCTAGGCTCATTTTTAGGAGGAGAAGGTTTAGTTTGTCGTTTTTATGGACGAGGAAAAGTCTTTTGTCAAACCCATAATCCAGGTCATTTTGGCAGTTTAATTGGTTCACAATTGCCACCACGATAATAAGTAATAAGTAATAAGTAATAAGTAAAATATTTAAAAACCAAATATTAAATATCCATTATTCATTATTCATTATGTTTAATAAATCGGCAATAAAATATCGTGTTGAGCATAATCCTGCCTATGGTTTTTTGATTTTGGAGCTTGAACCAAATCAAACAGTAATCGTTGAAGCAGGGGGTATGGCGGCGATGGATTCTGGTATCGAAATGAAGTCAAAAATGCGTGGTGGTTTGGGTAAGAGTATTGGGAGAATGTTTGGGGGTGAATCTTTATTTTTAAGCGAATTTACGGCCAAAAAAACTTCTGGAGAATTATATATATCTCCCGGTGTTCCCGGAGATATTAAACATTATTATTTAACCAAAAATTGTGGTTTAATGGTGCAATCTTCTGGTTTTGTTGCCTGTAGTCCTACTATCGAAATTGACACTAAATTTCAAGGTTTTAAAGGGTTTTTTAGTGGTGAATCTCTATTCTTATTAAAAGCCACAGGAATCGGCGATTTTTGGTTTAGTTCCTATGGTGCTATTCTTGAAATTGATGTTAGGGGAAATTATATTGTCGATACCGGTTATATCGTTGCCTTTGAGGATACCCTTAATTATAATGTGGAAATGATCGGTGGTTTATCTTTTCGTAGTTTACGCACGGGAATTTTCGGGGGAGAAGGTTTAGTTTGTCGTTTTAGTGGCAATGGTAAATTGTGGTTACAATCCCGCAATTTGTATTCTTTGCTTAATTTTCTCAATCCTTTTCGTCCTGTTAAAAGCTAAGTAAAATAAATTTTTATTAATTAATTTAATGCCTTATTCTTCACCCATTAGCGATCGAAATCCCGAAACTAATAATCGACAATTATTAATATTATTAGTCTTATTTGGAGGAGTAGGAATATCTATTTTATTCGGATTATTTGTATTAATTAATCAGATAGTTAACTTTATTCCTGTGAGTGTAGAACAAAAAATAGGAGCTTTAATTACTGAGGAATTTAAACATAAAAGTAACCCATCATCAACAGAAGTAAAATTAAATGAAATAGTCGAGAAATTAGAGGAATTATTACCAGAAAATAGTGCCTATAAAAGAGATTATCAGGTTTTATATATTCCTGAAGATACTGTTAATGCTTTAGCAGTTCCGGGGGATATGATTATTATCTACGAAGGGTTATTAAAAGAAGTAAAATCAGAAAATGAGTTAGTGATGATTTTAGGTCATGAAATAGGACATTTTGCCCATAGGGATCATCTGAGAAGTTTAGGTAATATTTTGCTATTCAAAATAGTGATTAATTATATTTTCGGTGGTGTTGAAATTCTTCAATCAGGTGCAGATTTCGCCAATATATTAGCTAATGCACAATATTCTCAAGCCCAAGAAATTAAAGCCGATGAATTTGGGTTAAATTTATTAAATCAATATTATGGTCATGTAGCAGGGGCGACCGATTTTTTTCAACGTTTAATTAATGAAAATAAACAAGATAATGTCACCGATTTTTTTGTTAGTCATCCCCAACCAGAAAAAAGAGTTAAACGCCTGGAAAAATTAATTCAAAATAATAATTATACTCTAGGCAATAAACAAGATTTGAGAATGTGAGTTTCTTTCATAGTAAGATTTTGGACTCAAAATCTGAAGTTATATATTACTGGCTTATTACTTATTACAATTGTTAATTGTTAATTACGAAATCCTCATCCAAAATTAGATCTAAATTACTGCTGGGTCTTACTACTAATAAATCCACCTTATTTAATCCTAAAAATTGGGGAATTAATGTGGCTAAAATACCCGCCCCTGTACCCATTAATAATTCTTCAGTAGCGATCGCTCGATCTCCTGTAATTGCGGCAATAGCCGCCGCTGCTGCCGTACCTAAGGCGGCATTTTTCAATAAATTTCCTACATTCATACCTTTAGAAACACTGGTAGTTTCAGTGATAACTTGAGAAGAAGCACTTATGTTATAAGTTTGACCGTTACTTAATTGTAATGTTTGGGCAAAAAACCTTGTACCATTAGCCACAGGACGCAACTCCCCTATAATTTTACTGTCACGGGGGATAATTATGACCCTATTATTGCGCATATTAGCTGTAACCGTTAGAGTTAGAGGCACAATTTCATTCCTCGTTAATAAAATTGAATCTTCCTCATGGGTAACAGGGATTTGTGTACCCTTGGCAAGGCTATAACTTGTAACCGTCGGCGTCAAGGCAACAATATAATTCGAGTTAATAGCTTGTAACTGTCCTTGAGAAACCAAAGCCTGATAAATGAAAGCAGCAACTTCCGCCCTAGTCGCATTACTAAGAGGGTTTAATTGCCGTAAAGTGGGATGATTAACCACTAAATTTCTTTCGGTGGCGGCGGCTATTGGAGAACGGGCAAAATCAGAGATGCTACTGGAATCATTAAAGAAATTAAGAATACTATTAACATCTTGATTAGGATTATAATTCAATCCATTAGCCAATGATACCAAGACTTGCTCCCGGGGAATATTTTGTTCAGGACGAAAAATTTGTCCTGGATAACCCGAAAGAAAACCCATACGATAAGCTTTTCTAATGGCATTATTGGCCCAATAATTACTTGCTACATCATTAAAATTAATAGGAGGTCTTACTTGATTTTTCGGCAAGGCTTTTTGCACCATCGCTGCAAATTGAGCTCTTGTTACAGGTGCATCGGGTTTAAAAGTACCATCAGGAAAACCAGCAATAATGCCTTTTTGTACCAAAGGATTGATAAAATTTGCCGCCCAATAATCAGGAGAAACATCGTTAAATTGGGCATTTTGAGCCATTACCGCCGGAGGATGAAGGAAAGATGTGGTTATAGGCAGAGTCGCACCAACCCCAAAAGTAAGACTAAGGAATAAAGCAGTGGTAGTTTTATAGTTATTTGTTTTATAGTTATTTAATTTATTCATCAAAAATTATTTTATTTTTTAAAGTAAAAGTCACAGTTATAGCAATGAATAACTAACAATCAGTTTGACTGCTATTATGAACAAACAGACTGACCCTTAATTATAAATGTTCCTATTTTGAGATTCATAATTATACATTTTTTCTCTCAAATTAAGTTTGGCTCTTCCGGAATTATCTTTGGATGTCGAATGAATCCCCTCGTTAAAAACTCAAGATGCACAACCTTTTAACGGGGGATCAAATTTGACCTGTAAAGAAAACATTGCTAAAGTAATTCCCTTTAATCTATAATAATCTTAGAGAAGGGGTTAAAAAGGCTTCAAAGACAAGTAAGTAAAAAGAAAAAAGGTAGTAATAATCGCAAAAAAGCAATTAATCGATTAGGCAGAAAGCATCTTTTAGTCTCTCGTCAGCGTAAAGACTGGCTAGTAAAATTAGCTCGGTGCGTAGTGTCATCTAATGATGTCGTGGCCTATGAGAATTTAAGAGTGGCTGATATGGTTAAGAATCATTGTTTAGCTAAAAGTACCAATGATGCTAGATTGATAAGTTGAGTGGATGAAGTAAGAATCCCCCGTTACACCCATAGGGTTAACGGTGGGCGAATGTCAAGATATAGTAACTATATAGCAATCTAAAAAAGCAGAAAAAAGTTAGAACAAAATCAGCAATTATGGAAAACTTATTAAACATCGAAAATATTGACTTAGAAACCATTATCACCGCTATTTTATATTTAAGTCTCAGTGGTTTATATTTATTAATACTTCCTGCAGGGGTTTATTTTTACCTCAACCAAAGATGGTATGTGGCGAGTTCCGTTGAAAGAGGATTTATGTACTTTATGGTATTCTTTTCTTTTCCCGGGATGATATTATTAAGTCCATTTTTAAATTTTCGCCCTCGTCGCCGAGAATTAACCTAGGAAAAAAAGCATAAATAAGAAGAAAATAAATTAGGATTTAATCATGAGAAGAATAGATGCTATTTTAATCGCTTTAGGGGTGTTTTCCTTAGGCGGTTTAGCTTATGTTGTTTTTCAATTTTTAGGAGTTGATTCTGCTCAAGCTGGCATTTGGAGTCAAGGAATTTTAGTATTAGGTTTAATCGGTTGGATATTAACTTATTTATTCCGAGTTTTCACTAATGACATGACTTATCATAAACAAGTTAAAGACTATGAAGACGCTTTTTTTGCTAAACAATTAGAGAAAATGTCCCCCGAAGAAATCGAAAAATTAATGGCAGAAAAAGAGTAATAGAGACTAGGAGACTAGAAGATTAGGAGATAAGAATCATGATTAATTGTCAATTTTACTAACGATTACTAATTTATTAAGTTTATATATTTATTCATAACAAATGACCTCAATTTCTCAGTGTTTTGAACAACTAAAAAAAGAAAATAAATGTGCTTTAATTCCTTTTATAACCGCGGGAGATCCTGATTTAGAAACCACCGTTAAAGCTATCAAAATTTTGGCTCAAAATGGTGCAGATATGATTGAATTAGGTGTGCCTTATTCTGATCCTCTTGCCGATGGCCCTGTAATTCAAGCAGCGGCTACTCGTGCTTTAAAAAATGGTGTCTGTTTAAATGATGTTCTTGAGATTGTCAAAAACCTTCAAGATGAAATTACTATTCCCATTATTTTATTTACTTACTACAATCCTATTTTTTATCGGGGAGTAGAAAATTTCATGAAAACTATTGCTAATGTAGGGGTTAAGGGTTTAGTTGTTCCCGATTTACCTTTAGAGGAGGCGGAAACTTTCTTACAAATTGCCGAAAAATGCGGTATAGAGGTTACTTTATTAGTTGCACCAACTTCACCCTTGGATAGAATTCAACATATTGCTGAAAAATCTCAAGGTTTTATCTATTTAGTTAGTGTTACTGGTGTTACTGGGATGCGATTGCAGGTAGAAAGTCGAGTTGAAGATTTAATCAGTAAGTTAAAAACCGTCACCGATAAACCCATAGGAGTTGGTTTTGGCATTTCTGAACCTTCTCAAGCAATACAGATGAAACAATGGGGGGCAGATGGCGTAATTGTTGGTAGTGCCTTTGTCAAAAAATTAGCTAACACTAGCCCCGAAGAAGGCTTAAAAGATTTAGCAATATTATGTCATAGTCTCAGAGAAGCGATCAATAATTAGTGATTACGCCCCGTTCGCCGATTTCAAAATTAATTAGATAATAGTTTGTCATCGAACTTTTTAACGCCGTCTAACACAATAAATAAAAGATATTCTAAAATCAGATTAGAAAACTATTTTCTCCTTAATTTTACCATTAACTAATCTCAATGGAAGGTTATAACGATCGCTGTCTTGCCTTTAAACCTACTGACAAGGGTTATAGCTATTTCTTTTTTTTCTCTTGCGTAAGTCCTGAAAGTGTTATACTGCACTTGCGGTACAATTATAAGTTATGTGTCGAAAACAGGAATTAAAGAATTGAAAGCAAACGAAACCAAAGTAGAAGACTTTTTATCATCAAATAAGACTCAGTTCGTAATTCCTGTTTACCAAAGAAATTATGATTGGTCAATAGGGCAATGTAAACAGCTACTTGACGACATTCTTGAAGTCGGCACAAATAACGAAATGAATGCTCACTTTATCGGTAGCATAGTTTATGTTCATGATGATGTTTACACAGCTTCAAGAATTAAAGAATTGACGGTGATTGACGGTCAACAAAGATTGACAACACTAACACTCATCTACTTGGTTCTTCACAGGCTTGCTAAAGAATTAAAAGACGAAGAGCTTGTAAATGAAATAAGCGAAACATACCTAATAAACAAATTTGTCCCAGAAGAAGAAAAGCTGAAACTAAGACCTACTGAGAATAATGATAAGGCGTTGAAATATCTTTTAAGAAGTGACGATAATGAAGATTTCCCTGATTTCTCCAAGCTCGTTGACAACTTCAATTACTTCAAGGGAAGAATTACTGAAGAAAATTATCAATTCATCTTGAAAGGTCTTTCAAAGCTCATGTTTGTTGAAATTTCACTTGACAGAGAAAAAGACGATCCTCAAAGAATTTTTGAAAGCCTTAATTCAACAGGCTTAGAATTGTCTCAGGCAGACTTAATCCGAAATTATATCTTGATGGGTCTGAACCGCAGAGACCAAAACAACATTTATCAAAACTATTGGGAAGTCATTGAAAAGCTTGCAAAGGACGAAACTCTTAATGTTAGCCGAGTTTCCGACTATATCCGTGACTATCTGACTTTAGAGAACAAAAAAATACCCAATAAGGGAAAAGTGTATCTTGAGTTTAAAACAAAATACCCGACAACATCAATAGACGAACTTGAAAGTAATCTGACAGGAATAAAAGGACTGGTCAAACACTATAACAAATTGATTAATCCCAAAAATGAGCCTGACAAAGATATACGCCTACAATTGGAGTATATCAACCGCCTTGAGATTAATGTTGCTTTCCCTTTCCTGATGAAAGTATATGATGATTTTGTTTCATCAATTATTGATAAACCCACTTTTTTAAAAGTCCTTGACTTAATCCAGTCATTTACATGGAGAAGATTTATTCTTGGTTTACCAACTAATGCCCTGAACAAGATATTCATGAGCCTCTACGACAAAGTAGAGTCGGACAATTATCTTTATTCAATTCAAAAATCATTACTACAAAGGTCAGGTGTTCAGCGTTTTCCAAAGAATGCAGAAGTTATTGACGCTCTAAAGGTTAAAGACGTTTACAACATTAAATCTAAGAATAGGATTTATCTACTTGAAAGACTTGAGAACTATGAAAATAGAGAGAGAGTAGCCATTGAAGGAAATCCAGATATTACAATTGAACACATCTTTCCTCAGAATCCTGACCCAAAATGGAAAATGGAATTGGGCAATGACGAATACATCTTTATCAAAGAAAATTATCTGAACACCATTGGCAATCTGACTTTATCGGGTAATAATAGCAAACTCGGAAATAAACCATTTATTCATAAAAGAGACTTAGACGGAGCGGGATATAAAGACAGCCGATTATGGATTAACAAATACCTTTCAATCCTCGACAAATGGGACAAGACAGAAATTGAAAGACGCTTTGACTTGATTTCAGAACGATTCTTGAAAATATGGGAATACCCTCAAATAGAGATTGAAACAAACGGAGACAATGGAGAACTAAATATATTTGAAGCTGACGATCCAAAACATAAAAAATTGGAGTATGCCATTTTCTTTGACCAAAAAATTGAAGTTAATCAAGTAGCGAAACTTTATGTGGAAGTCTTTAAACAGCTTTTTGAGCTTCAACCTGAAACATTTTTCACATCCGACTTGGGTGAGCGAATTAGTTTGACAAAGAATCCAAGAGAAAAGGGATTAAGACAAGCAGTTCCAATAAATGACACTTATTTCATTGAAGCAAACATTGACAATATGGGCAAATTTGACAGAATTAAGCAAGCTCTGACAACCTTCGATTTTGAAGATGAGTTATCAATAAAATATGCAGAAAACACATAACAAGGCGCTGCACCGGACGGCAATTCCGCTGCGCTCGATTGCCGCCGGTGAGCTTGGGCGTTAATTTACTAGGAGAAGCAGAACTATACCTAATTTTCCTAACTAATTTTGAAATCGGTGAACGAGGTGTAATTAGAAATAAGTAATTAAATATTTAACAATTTATGTAGAAAGACGCACTGCACACCTTAATTCCTGTAGAATATTTTTAGTAGAAAATAAGCTTAAAAATAAAAAACTCTTATTTTTTTGCGTCTTTTAAAAAAACATTAAATAGTTAAATTAATAGTTAAATTCAGAAAAATTTATCCATATATAGAAAAGAAAATTAATGCAAAGAAGACAATTTTTAACCAGTGCTGGTATTAGCGCTGTAACTTCTGCCACTTTAGTCTCTTGTCAAAGTCAAAATAATTCCACCGTCACCGCTAACAGTCTCCCTGAAATCAAATGGCGTATGGTGACCAGTTGGCCTAAATCTTTAGATACTATCTTTGGAGGTGCACAAACAGTATGCGATCGCCTTAAAGCCATGAGTGGCGGAAAATTCACCGTCACTCCCTATGCCGCAGGGGAAATTGTACCGGGGTTAGAAGTGTTAGACACGGTACAAAATGGCACCGTTGAGTGTGGACACACGGCAAGTTATTATTATATTGGCAAAAACCCTGCCCTCGCTTTTGGGACATCCGTGCCTTTTGGCTTAACGGCAGAACAACAAAACGCATGGTTATATCATGGGGGGGGATTAGAAGCCATGCAAAAAGTTTACGCCGACTTTAATATTATCAACTTTCCTGCTGGGAATACAGGGGCACAGATGGGGGGATGGTTTAAAAAAGAGGTAAAATCCCTTGCTGATTTGAAAGGCTTAAAAATGCGCATTCCTGGATTAGGGAGTGAAGTTATGTCGAAACTAGGGGTAAATGTGCAAGTGTTACCCGGCGGGGAAATTTTCTTGGCGCTTGATCGGGGTGCTATTGATGCGGCAGAATGGGTAGGACCTTATGATGATCAAAAACTGGGTTTAAATAAAGCGGCACAATATTATTATTATCCCGGATGGTGGGAACCCGGACCGACTCTAGATGTATTAGTGAATAAATTGGCGTGGGAAAAACTGCCTTCAGAATACCAAAATATGTTTATCTCAGCGGCAAAGGAAGCGAATCTCAATATGCTAGCACAATATAATTTCCTCAATCAAAAATCTTTAACAACTATTATTCAAGGGGGTACAAAATTGGTGGCTTATCCTCAAGATATTATGACTGAAGCCCAAAAAGTAGCTTTAGATATCTATGAAAGTAACGCAGCTAAGGATGCTAATTTTAAGGCTATTTATGAACCTTGGAAAGCCTTTAAAGATGCCATCGTCAAATGGAACAGTATTAATGAGTTAAGTTACGCTAATTTTATGGTAGGTAAATAGGTAATAATTGAGAATTGAGAATTGAGAATTTAGAATTTGGGATCAATTTCAAATCTTTTCAAAATTAACTATATGGAAATACAATCAAGTTGGATAAATGGCTTAATTGGCGGCGTCTTAATCGGCATAAGTGCCACTGTTTTATTAGCTTTTAACGGTAGAATTGCCGGTATTAGTGGCATGATGAATGGTGCATTAGAATTTACCGCCTCTCAAGTATGGCGTTGGTATTTTCTCGGAGGAATGTTACTCGGTGGCTTGATTTATGAGTATTTTTTACCTTTGCCTAACACCCCCAGTTATAACCTCGACTTAATTACCATGATTATCGGCGGTTTTTTAGTGGGTTTTGGCACAAGAATGGGCAACGGTTGTACTAGTGGACATGGAGTTTGTGGTTTAGGTAGATTATCAGTGCGATCGCTTACAGCAGTAATCAGTTTTTTAACATCGGGGATGATCACGGTATTTGTAGTTAGACATATTTTAGGATAAGCATGGATAATAAACAGAATATAGTGGCGTTGATCAGTGGTTTATTATTTGGTTTAGGGTTAGCCGTATCTCAGATGGTAGACAGAGAGAGAGTTATCGGTTTTCTTGATGTCATGGGAAAATGGGACATAACCTTAATGTTTGTCTTAGGCGGTGCGGTGGGGGTAACGGTAATTACTTTTAGGTTTATTTTGCCCTTAAAACACCCCATTTTTGACAAGAAATTTTACCTTCCCACCCGCAACGATATAGACGCCAAATTAATATTAGGGGCGGTGATTTTCGGCATTGGCTGGGGAATTTCAGGCTTTTGTCCCGGACCTGCCGTTACTTCCCTAGTGCAACTCAGTTTTAATCCGATTATCTTCATTTTAGCCTTTATTGTTGGCTCTTTTTCTTTTCAATTGATCACAACATCAAAGTTTTGGGAATGAGTTCAGTTAATGAAATTAGTTAAAAAGTTTTTTCGATGGCTAATTTTAGGGATAACTTTCTTTTTTATTATCGCTACTTTTAAGAATAATTGGCGAGAGGTTATCGGAGTTAAATTTACTAACTTCACTTGGTTGATGTTAGGATTAAGTTTATTTTTAAATATTATCGCTCATACTTTTTCTGCCTGGGTTTGGACATGGATTTTAGCTATTTTTCAAACTAAATTACAAGGATTAAAAGCAATCAAAATTTATTTGATTACTAACATCAGTAAATATCTTCCGGGTAATATTTGGCATTTTTTCGGTAGAGTTAAAGCCATTCAGGACGAAGGTGATAATTTAGCCGTTGCTACGGTTAGCGTTGTCATTGAACCGTTATTAATGGCGATCGCCGCTCTATTAATTACCGTTATGAGTGCTAGTATTGGCATCATTGAAGTTAAGTTTTCTCCCATAATTTTTCTACTTCAATTAATAATAATTATCATTATTTTAGTAGGGATTAATCCTAAAATTATTAACCCCATTTTAAGTAAGTTAGCGAAGAGTAAAAGCAGTAATAATAGTGCTGAATTAACTAAATATCCTTTGTTACCATTATTAGGAGAAGTTATTTTTTTATTATTAAGAGGATTTGCATTTTTATTAATTTTATTAGCTTTTGTTTCCGTAAAAATGAGCTTAATTTTTCAAATATTAAGCGGGTTTAGTTTCGCCTGGTTACTAGGTTTAATTGTACCTGGTGCCCCTGGCGGAATTGGCATTTTTGAAGCCACTATTATCGCTACTTTTAATCAGTCTTTTTTGCCCCCTCAAATAGTTTTAATAGTCATAGCATTATTTCGGATTAATAGCATTTTAGGCGAATTAATTGCCGCATTTATTGCTTTTATCGCAATTGAAAATGGACAATAAATAATTAAATTGTTAGTAAATTATTCCCTTAATAAAAATAGTTATAATATGGAAGAATAACTTTTAATCATAGCTTGAGTGCCGAGATTATAACCCTCACCTTCATTTAATTGTGCCGCTATCTCAAATAATTTTTGTGCCAATTCCACACCGGGTAAATGACTATTTTTCCCCAGAGTTTCTTCTACTAACCGTAAATCCTTCAAAATATGTTTAATCATAAAACCCGGATTATAGTCAGAATCAATAATTTTCGGTGCTAAATTACTTAAAGCCCAAGAACCAGCCGCTCCCGTACTACAAACTTTGACTATCAGGTTAGGATCAATACCTTGTTTTTCGGCTAATTTTAAGGCTTCACATACTCCAATCATATGTAGTGAGGCTAATACTTGATTACATAATTTCACCCCTTGACCGCTACCTACCGAACCACAATAAGTAATATTTTTGCCTAAAATGTTAAAGTAAGGTTCACATTCTTGAAAATCCGCGAAGTGTCCCCCTACCATAATAGTTAAAGTGCCTTGTTGGGCACCAATGTCACCCCCAGAAACAGGTGCATCTAAAAAACGAATATTTTTAGTTTGTAATCTTTCAGCAATTCTTTGAGCCCCTTGTGAGCCAATGGTGCTAAAATCCACAATTAAACTATTGGATTGTGCAAACTCCATCACCCCTTGAGAGTTAAAAATTACCGCCTCTACATCCGGCACATCCCCTAAACAGGTAAAAATTATATCCGCTTCCCTAACCGCTTCGGAAATACTATCCACAACATTTAACTGAAATTCCGAGGATAATGATTGAAGAGAAAGACTATTTGTGGTTCTATTCCATGCTTTAATAGAGCAACCATTTTTCAGCAAATTTACATACATGGCTTTACCCATTACCCCTAAACCGAGAAAAGCTAATTGACGTGACATCTTCTGTTAATCCTTGAATTGACTTTTTAGATAATATTGCAGTTTAACCTAAAAATCGGTAGAATTTTGTGCTCGAATATCTTCAAGATGACAGTTATTGATTAACAGGTTTTTCTCGATATTTATCTAAATATTCCCTCAATCTAGTGAAATGATCTTGATTTAAACTATAGTAGATGTAACGCCCCTGACGTTTAATATTCACAAAACCTGATTCTTTTAATATTCTTAGATGAAAAGAGGCTTTAGGTTGTTTTATTTTTAATAATGTATGAATATCTCCTACACACATTTCTTTATTTCCTAATATTTCCAATATTTCCAGTCTAATAGGATCTGATAAAGCCCTAAAAGAGGATAATAATAATTCTAAATCTTGTTTTTTTTCCCACATATACTAATATTTTTTGATATTAAACCTTATTTATATCTTACTAAGATCAATATAATTTTTACGGCTTTTTTCTTAAAGTTTTGGTGAAGAATTTGGCATAAATTTTAAATAAAGTTAAACATATATGCGAGTCATATTTAATTTTTATCTGGATACTTAATGATTTTTTATCAATAAAAAAAGTCTTTAAATATAAAATTCATAAACCATTAAGTGTTTACTACGCCTTATTACTTAAGTGTTTAAGGTGTTTAATATGTTTTTATAATAACTACTCTGGAAGAGCCCTAAGATAATTTGTTAAAACGAATAATTAAGATAGAAAAATAACTTAGTTTTAATTGAGGGTAATTTTCTAAAGAAGTATAAATTTTTTCGGAATTATTAGTCGCTTTTTCTACCAAATAAGCACAATCCCATAAATTTCTTTTTGCCAAAATATTCCATACTTGGTTATAAACAGAAGCCACTTTCATTAACACCACAACGTCCGCCCAATCCAAAGTATTTTCTAACTCTTGGATAGAATAAAGTGCAGGTAAAATAGCTAATTTTTCCTCTTGCATTGTCAATGGCAGACTTAAAGCCGAGGCCGCCGCCATTGGTGAAGAAACCCCCGGAATCCTCACAATTTGAATGGCAGAGCATATTTTTTGCAGGGTTAGGGCAACATAGGTAAAAGTACTGTAAAAACTAATATCTCCCTCACAGGCAAAAGCCACATCCTCACCCTTTCGTAAATATTGCCAAACTTCCATACTGACAGAATGCCAAGCTTGGGAAAGAGTTTCTTGAGACAACGTATAGGGAAAAGATAAGGAGAGTTTTTTTTGGTGGGGTTGTAAATATTCTCCAATAATGGTTTGTGCCACACCCTTTTTATGATTAATGCCTGCCGGAAAAGCGATAATTCTCGTATTTTGTAAGATTTTTAAACCTTTTACCGTAATTAATTCTGGATCGCCTGTACCAACGCTGACACCATAAAAAGTTCCAATTCTGGCATTATTTTTTAAATCGAACATTAACAGTGGGTAGTTAATAATTAATTGTTCATCGTCAATTGCGCCGCCCCGTGACGATATATGATACTCTTTGGGCTATATTGGTTGCATGATCTGCCATTCTTTCTAGGTGACGAATTGCTAGGGCAAGTAATATAATCGGTTCAACTACTCCTTTTACATCACTTTGATAAGCTAAAGTTTTATAAAGACTTTCATAAGCGGAATCAACAGTATCATCTAAAAGTTTGATTTTCTCTCCTGCTTCACGATCTAACTCACTTAAAGCTACCATAGTTTTCGCTAACATTATCTGTGCTTGTTCCGACATAATAGCTAAATCAGGCATACAGGAATGAGGGGTATAAAGTGCCAGTTTAATGGCTATTTCCCCTAAATCTTGAGCATAATCTCCAATTCTTTCTAAATCTCGCACAAGTTGCATAAAAGCACTCAGTATCCTCAAATCTTGAGCTACTGGTGCTTGTAAAGTTAAAATACTGCCACAGTGCATTTCAATTTCTCGATAATAGCGATCGATTTCCCGATCTTTTGCTTTAATAATCGCCACCAACTCTAATTGACCTTCAAATAAGGCCTGATGAGAATATCGAAACGACTCCTCCACTAATGCTCCCATTCTTAACACATCTTGGGCCACTTTACTTGTTTGTTTTTGTAGTTGACTACCATCGCCAATTATTTGATGTGATAATCCCACTAATTTGCACCTCCATATATGACAAAACACACGACTATTCTAAGAAAGATATATAGCGTGGAGACCCCAGATTACATTTCAGACTTTCATTTTATCAAAAAAACTTGTAATAATTTATGGTTTATGCGTCACTCGGCTCATTCATTGTCCTTTTCAAGAAAAGATCAGTGATAGAGGGGAATTGTTAAATTAATCAGTAATACTGCGGATTATTTTTTCGGAGACTTTAACATGGAAAATAGAAAAAATAAACAGATTAATTAACTAACTAACTATAGAAGGATAATAACTGGATATGTACAGAAAAAAACAAGAATTAGCCCATTTACAAATTAAAGTTAATCAACTTTATCGCATCGTCAAACAACTGGCGGAATATATCGATTGGGAAGGAATGGAAAATATTTCTCTGTCAGATTTGGAAGTTAATCAATGCCTAGAAACCACTCCTAATCATGACAAAAACCTAGAATCAATTAATGATGGTGAAACAGCACTATGCGATCTAGTTTTAAGTAAACATAACCATGGCCTTAATAATCATAAAGATATTTTAACGGATGATGAGGCTATGTACGCAGAATTGTCAGACTATAAGGGGTCAGATAATATTCCTTGTGAGGAACAAGTATACCGTTTAACGGCACAATTAACAGCGGCTTATCATCGTATTGCATCCCTTGAAGATCAATTGTTAGCCGCCCGTAGCAATGAGGAAACGAGACACAACGGTTTCTATCATGTGCAATAATTCTTCTTTATCAATGCCGAGTAAATGGGATGCAATTGCACTTCCTCCTGCACCAACTCCTTCTTTTACATATCCTTTTTCATAGGCTTGTAAAAGAGGATAACTAGAGGAGGTAAAATTTAACTCTGTGGCACACAGGGAAACGTTACTGATAATTTTACTCAAACCAATAGTATCACCCGTAAAATCTTCCGCTACCCAACGAGTTGTACCGACGATAATATTTTCTAAGTTAGCCTGAGTAGAGGATATTTTTTTCAATGCCTTAATTAAAGCGAAAATTGCTAGCATTTGTGTCCCACCTGCTAACATTATCCCTACATTTTTACTCGCGCTCATAGCCATTCCTGCCACAACAATTTGCATTGGATCCCCTACTGCGGCTATAATCCTTAAGGGATCAGGTCTGTTATTTTGATCATTAAAACCGGCGTTTTTTAATCCTTCCTGCACTAATGTCCATTTTTGTTGATGATTACACACTGGGTGACTACTGTTAACTTTTCCTGCCGCCGAAATCCCTAACGCCGTTAAAACTGCCAAGGCGGTAGTTGTACCCCCGACAACACATTCACTTAAGATGATATAACTGGACTTAGCTTGTTGTGCCAAAATTTCTCCCCAATATAAGCCTTGTTGATATAAATGTTGCACCGTTCCTAAAGATAAGGCTTTTCCTGTGGAAACACAATCTGCAGTTTTTCCCCCTAAGTCGATATTGTTCACCGAGGGAGATTGTAATAAACCCGCATTAAATACATAGAGAGGCAAATCAAATTTCTCTATCACGGCACGACTAATTAATGTGGGAGAAATACCCACAGTTAAAGGCGGTAAGGGAAAAGTAGGCTTTTTTTGAATACCATTAACTAAAAATTCGGCATCAGCTAAAGCAGTATAACGGCGAGATTCGGGAGTTGCCCCGGCGGTAGAAATATTTTGTGTTAAAGCAGTTGCGGTAAAGCCGAGAGTACAGGTAAAAATAGGGATACAACCATCATATTTATTAAGCCATTGTCGCCCTTGCTCAATTTCAGTATAAACTTTTATGTCCCTAAACCTAAAGTTAAATATAGCCATTTATAGGAGGATTCTCTAAAATCCAAAATTATCCGTTCCCAGTCCCTCAAAAATATCTTGACAGACCACTAGTAATAGAGTGCGGAAATAAAACGAGAGTTTAAAATTCTTGTAAGCCTTGAAAATTAAGGGTTTTTCATTCTACACATTCCACATTCTTAATTCTGCATTCTTCCACTAGTCTTCTAGTCTTTCTTTAAACTGAATTTCACCCTTATGAGTAGTTAAAGTTTGCTCAAAAAAGTCTGCTATATTATTATTCTCATCGGCCACTAACACTTTAGCTTTATGACCATTAACCATAATATCTTGGCGATCGCATTGTTCATAAGCGTAGATAATTAATATATCGCCGGGTTGGCATAATAAAGCCGCACCACCATTAGGACAAATTTCTCGACTACCTTTTTCTCCGGGTATAGCATAAGTTGACCAACGGTTCGCATTATTTAAGTTGACTATATCCACTTCTTCTAAGGGTAAAATACCGACTTTTTCCATCAATTCAGGATCAATGGATATACTGCCTATATAATCAACATTAGCGGAAGTAACTGTAACTCGATGTAACTTGCCGTGCATCAATCGGATAATTTTCATAAAAATATTAACTATAGATTCCGATATTGTTTAAATGAAAGGATATAAAATGAAAGATAAGTCAGTAACGGGGGCGGGAATCATCGCACCTCTGGAGTCAAGTAACTGTACTAACACTAAATAGATAACTCCTAATAAAACTGAAATTATCCCCGTAATTACCGCCACTAATTTTTTTCTTTCCATGCCCTCAGTGTCTATAATATTTACTTTCTTTAAGTTTCTTTAAATTCCGTTACCTACATTATATATTAGTTATTTGCCAATGCTAAATCATTAAACCATGATGGAGGAGAATTGACAAAGAAGGATCCACTTGCTATACCCAGATCCTTGCAATAAGAGGTTTAATGAAGATTATTAAATATTTATTAAGAGTAATTACGGTATCTACTCTTTCTCTAGTCATCAGATATTAGAATTAAATAAAGAATTGGGTTAACGAAAAGTTAATTCGTATTTTTTCTTACAGAAACTGAAATGATGTTGTTGTAAATATTGATGAGGTCAACAGAGGTAAAAAAGATGAAAGTGTCCCAGTTTTTGCGTCAATATGAACAAGGTATTCGTGAATTTCAAGAAATTAAGCTACAAAGTGCAGATTTAGCACAATCGGTTTTAGTTGCATTAAATTTAGAAGGCTCAAAATTAATTGGGGTTAACTTTAATCGTGCTTTTTTGACTAAATCTAATTTTACCCAAACTCAACTTAATTGGTCAGATTTCACCTATGCTAAGTTAAGTGAAGCTATTTTCAACTGGGCAGACTTGACCAAAGCTAATTTGACTGGTGCTTTTATGGTGCGATCGCAATTTGTCCACAGTCAATTAAGCGGTGCAAATCTCAGTCATGCTAATTTAGCGAAGGGTGATTTAACGGAAGTAAATTTATGTGGTGCATCTCTTTATCGTATTAACTTAGGAGGTGCAAATATGGTAAAAAGTAACTTAAATTGGAGTATTTTTCAGGAAGCAAGATTAAGTGGTGCGAATATGAGAGAATGTTCTGCATATCAGGCCAACTTTACTCGATCCTTCATGAAGGACGTTAATTTAACTAATAGTTGCTTAGTCGAAGCTAACTTTTATGGTGCAAGGTTGAGCGGTGCAAATTTACAGGACGCGAATTTACAGGACGCGAATTTCCGAGAAGCACGTTTATGTCGAGTTAATTTACAGGGTGCAGATTTAAGAGGTGCAAATTTACAGAATGCAGATTTAGAAATGGCAAACTTAACAGGGGCAATTTTAGATGACACAAACTTATCCCAAGCCAATTTGAGTGGTGCAAATTTAGCTCATACTAACCTTAATAATTCTTTTTTAGATCGCACTGTTTTACCAGAAACTTTACACCGAATAATCAACTCTGAACTTAATAATAACCTTAATTATTGTTCTTTTAATATGTGTCTAAAAGTAAGTTAAATAATTAACAATTATTTACACTTTTAATATTATCCAACTGATTCTGTAATTTGCCGTGAATAATCAAGTTTTCAGCGATAGTTAAACCTTTTTCCATAGAATCCGTAACGCCACAGCGCCAAAGATAAAAACCACCGTTCAAAATACTACTAATAGTTAAAGTTGATTTTTCTCCCCTAATAGTTTTGGCTAATTGTGCAAAATATTCTTGATAATTAGACAACACAGGATCATCGCCTTTTAACTCATAATGGTAGGGGTTTACTTTGAGGTATTGGTATCCTTGTTCATTTTCTTCACTGTCAATAACGATAATATTAGTTTGCCCTAATTTTAAATCTCCACTACCTTCTAAACCCTTAATTAAAGTAAATTTTTCAACTCCTCTTAAATTCAAAGCCTCTCTAATTATCTTTTCGGTGGGAGGATGCACATAACCAGCCATGAGGTGACTTTTACCTTCATAGGGTTGCCAAATTAACTCTAAAGTGGCAATGGGAGGACGTTTGCCGATTTCTTCCCGATATTGTACTAATTTATTAGCAAGGGGGAAATGTTGCGGTAAATAAAGAAAACCAAAGTTACTCTTGTTTAAGAGATTTTCTACCCCAATTAATGATGAATTTGTCACATTTATGCCTAAACCTGCCCAAATTTCCGCCAAAGTTAAGCCATATTTTGTGGGCATTTTTGTGCCGCCGTGCATTAACACGGGAACACCCATCATCGATAAAATTAAAGTGGTAATAGGGGAAATAGGAGTACTTCTTGTTCTACCATCGTAAGGAATACCGAGAATCGTGAGGGGATACTGAGAGTTATTAATAACAGGTAAAGTTGTGCTCAACTTAGTATAAGTGTCTAACATTCCCGCCAATTCTTCCCCTGTGGGGCGTTTAATGCGATGGGCCATTAAAAAAGCTCCAATTTGGGCGGGAGTAGCAATTCCTGTCAACATCATCTCCAAGGCTAAACTAGCTTCTTGACGGCTTAAATTTTTATGGGTATGTGTGCCACTGCCGATTTTTTTTAATAATTCTCGAAACTCACTACTCATGATTTAACAGTTTATAATTCTACAGACAAATCTACAAAGTTATTCTCTTTGCTGTTTCATGTATTCCGTCAATTATATGTGATCCTAACGAAAAATTATCATATTTCACTGAGATTAAGATATAATTTTCCCCATAGCAATGGCATCTATCACGACAACAAATAGTGAAATTCTGTTATAAGCTATAAGAGGACCAAAAAATATTCAAAGGAATCTCGAAATTATGAGCAATATACAAGAAAAAATTCAAGAAGAACTAAAACAAGCTAGGGAAGTTTGTGATATTAGCGGGAAAACCTCTCCCGAATGTGCTGCCGCCTGGGATGCAGTAGAAGAATTACAAGCCGAAGCCTCTCATCGAAAAGACAATGAACCTCATAAAACATCTTTAGAGCAATATTGTGATGATAACCCCGATGCGGCTGAATGTCGTCTTTACGAAGACTAATTTCTGAATATCTTCATGATGTAAATTCAGTAGGTGGGGTTTTCCCACCTCTTTTTATGTGTTTCTACCGGCAATTTGACCAGAAGAGATACAATTAAGTTTGTTTAAGTATCTAATTATTTTTTATGGAAGAAACGTTACTAAAATCATTAGTCTGGACTAACTATAAGCTATTTGTTTTATTATGTTTAATTTTGCCCTTAATTCTTTCTATTTGGGGGTTATTAGCCCAAATTCCCTCCATTCAGCGTTTATTGGTTATTTTTTGGCGTGTCGCTAGTTTAATGGCCATTGCTATTTATCTATTTATTCCCGTTTGGCAAGTGGGATATTTAGTATGGTTTTTGGCTCATATTTTTGTCGTCATTAGTTTATGGTTTTGGGTTGATATTAACGACGAAATCAGAGACTTGCCGAAAAGTCCTCTAAGATTGAGTGTTACTACATGGCGTTGGGCAATTACTTTTTATGGTATTATTAGTGCGATGGCTTTTATTCCTTTCTTGCCTTGTACATTCTCCCCCGATGCCAGTGTCGAAATTGTTTGTAGAGTGTGGTTAGAAGCACCTTGGCATTTCAAAAGTTGGTTTCATCCCAATGCAACCACAGGATTTTTAGGCTTTTTAGCCATGACAGGGTTGATCATTTATTGTATTTACTTCTTCTATTTTTTAGCCTTTCGACTAATCAAACAAGGTAGAATTGCCTTGCAACAGTAACACCCTTGAGGTCAGAAGAGTAAAATACTACACTAGAGTTATTTAATTAATTTTTGTGAGTTTTAACTTATTGTAATGATTACTATTAAACAACTAGAAACTTATAGTCAACTACATCCTCAAGAGGTTTTAATTGTTAAAGCCAGAGATAATGAGGAAGAAGTCGAGATTATGATTTTTAAAGGTTTTTCTAGTAATTTAAGCGGTGCTACGGAATTTGATCCGGATTTACCCATGTTATCACCTACTGCCCAGATTATTACCATCGATCGCCTAGTTAGCCCTTATAACCCTATTCGTCCCAATTATATTCAATGTGGATTGACAGCATCAGAATTTTTGCAATTATTAAACTTTTAGTTTTGTCTCGGTGTAAAAGATGCAAAGGTTATCATTCCTCCACAATATTACAAGTTCTAACTTATTATTGCAATACAGATATTATGAATACAGAAAGGACTATTCAACCTGTAAATCAACTCATTTCTGCCGTAGAAAAAGCTGACTCCGCACCTGAATTATTTCAAGCCGTCAGCAAATTAGCTGAAAGTGAATCAACTGAAGCTATACCGACTTTAATCCAAGTATTAGGTTATAACAATCCGGGTGCCGCCGTTGCCGCTACGGAAGGTTTAATCGCTTTAGGAACATCTGTTATTGAGCCCTTATTGCATAGTTTAGATCAATACAATTATGGTGCAAGAGCTTGGGCAGTTAGAGTATTTGCTGGAATTGGGGATATTCGCACTTTAGATTTACTGATAAAGGCCGCTGTTAATGATTTTTCCTTAAGTGTTAGACGTGCGGCGACAAAAGGTTTAGGTAGTTTGCAATGGCATCAATTACCCCCAGATAAAATTATTTCTACTCAAACTCAAATTTTAGACAATCTTTTTATTACCATCAATGATGGTGAATGGGTGGTGCGTTATGCCTCTGTGGTTTCTTTAGAAAATTTATATCAAGCCATTGATTTTAGTAATAATAACTTAACGAATAAAATTGAGAAAAAATTAGCACAAATCATGGGTGAAGATGCCGAAATTGCCATCCGAAGTCGTGTTAAACTAGCATTGAAAAAAATTGATAATAAATCGTATTTAAAATGACCCATTCTACAGATGTAAAAGCCTTAGCAAGATTAATGGCGGCAGATTTTAGCAACCAAGAACAAGCATTTGAAAACCCACCTTTTTTTGCCCATATTCGAGTTTGTATGCGCCCTTTACCAGAATCTTTATTAGGTGGTACAACTTTATTTTTAGAACAAGCCTACGATTTTTTACTCAATCAACCCTATCGTTTAAGAGTATTTAAAATTCTCATAGTTGATGATCATCTAGAATTAGAACATTACAAACTAAAAGAGGAAACAGCATTTTATGGTGCTTCCAGAAATCTTGAAAAACTTAAACAATTAACCATCGATCATCTCGAAAAAATGAACGGTTGTGATATGATAGCTAGGTGGCATGATAATCATTTTAAAGGTTCTATTAAACCAGGAAAAGCCTGTATTGTTGTCAGAAAAGGGAAGGAATCTTATTTAGATAATAGTTTTGAAATTAGCAAAGAAAAATTAGTAAGTTTTGACAGAGGACGAGATCCTTTTACTGATGAATTATTATGGGGTTCAGTTGCAGGACCTTTTAATTTTAAGAGAATAAATAGTTTTGCTGATGAAGTTTAACCAGCGAACAATTGGGACTTTTACCATTCCCCACCTTAATACAAATAAATTAAGTAAATGCATATAACTAAAAATGGTTAAAAAAAATATAGTTGATAACTATAACCCATTATTAGAGAAAATATTTAAAACTATTAATAATTCTCCTGATCAAAAAATAACTTTTGCTGAATATATGAATTTGTGTTTATATGATCCGGATCATGGTTATTATAACTCAAATAAAATTATTATAGGCAATCAGGGTGATTTTTTTACATCCCCTTGTTTATCCTCAGACTTTGGTGAATTATTAGCTATTCAATTTGAAGAATTTTGGCAAGTTTTAGGTAAACCATCTAACTTTAAATTGCTAGAAATAGGTGCAGGAAATGGTAATTTAGCCTTGACAATTATTAATTATATTTTGAATAATTATCCCAATTTTGCTCTTAATATTGAATACATTATTATCGAAAAATCTCAGACACTAAAACTTAAACAACAACAGCTATTATTAGATAATTTTGCTAGTACTATTCGGATAAAATGGCAGGATTGGGATTCGATTCCTGATAATTCGATTATTGGTTGTTTTTTTAGTAATGAATTAATCGATGCCATGCCCGTTCATTTAATTAGGTATTCCCGACAAAAATTAGAGGAAATTTATCTCACGAAAAATGGGAATAAATTGCTGACAAAATATGATTCTCTCTCCTGTCAAGACATTAACAGTTATTTTGAGGTAATAGGCGTTAATTTTTCAGCAGATATTTACCCTGACAATTATCAAACGGAAGTAAATTTAGACGTTATTGATTGGCTTCGGCAAGTGTCTAGTAAATTAAAACAAGGTTATTTATTGACCATTGACTATGGTTATAACGCCAAAAAATATTATCACCCTCAACGCAGTCAAGGTACATTAAAATGTTATTATCAACATCGTCACCATGATAACCTTTATGTTAATATTGGTGCTCAGGATATTACTTCTCATGTTAATTTTACCGCTTTGGAAAAATATGGAGAATTTTTCGGTTTAAGTATTCTAAGATACACAAAACAAGCCTTATTTTTAATTAGTTTAGGATTAGGCGATCGCTTAGATAAATTAGCCGCCAATGGGAAAATATCCTTAACGGAAATATTGCAACGGCGACAGGAATTACATAGTTTAATTAATCCCGAAGGCCTAGGTAATTTCGGTGTTTTGTTGCAAAGTAAAAATCTCTCCTCAACACAAACTCAGTTTTCTTTACGAGGTTTTTCTGATTTATCTGGGTCTAGTTTCAGTCTGATAAATTGCTAGTTACAATTCTGAATACCTGAGAAAAAGAGTTGTATGATATTGATATGAATTGATATAAATCAATAAATATATCTTGACTTAAAGTTTAAGTTTATTCGAGGGGTCATTGAGGATGAATTATGAGGTAGAAGTTAAACACCTATTAAAAATCAAATATGCTCATGTCGAACAAAATATCGTTTTAAATAATGAAGTTTATTCTATAGGTCGTCATTCTAGCAATAATATCGTTATCTATCATCCCACTATCTCTCGTTATCATTGCTCAATATTACCTGTTAAATATAAAGAGGAAAATCAACAAGAATTATTTTGGATTATCGATGGGGACTTAAAGGGAAATCGTAGTGCCAATGGTTTATTTATCAATGGTGATAAGTTTCTATCCCACGAATTAAAATCGGGAGATATAATTACCATCGGAGGGAATGAAGTTGAATTTATCTATTCTATTTGTTACTCTGATAATTATAAAGAAAGCACAGTTGCTGAACCAAATATAAGAAAGAAAACTGGATACAGCAACAATTACAATACAAAATATATAAAGTATCCAGAATCTGAAGATTTTCAATCAAAGATTACGTTAAAAACAAAAGAAGAACAAGAAAACTTTTTTATTCAAGAAATACTCTTTATTTTACACAATCAAGACGCCATACTAGATTGTCCTATTCTCACCACTGATTTAGAGGGAAAAATTGATTATACGAATAGTTCTTTAATGGATAAATTTCCTGATTTTTATCATGATTTTCCATCTAACCCTTTTATCAATAATCTCTGGAAGGATTTACAAGGTACCGGCAAAGATTTTTGTATCAGAGAAATAAAATATAAAGATAACCATTTTACCCAATACGCTCATTTTATTAAAGATAAGACTCACATTAAAAGTTATATTTTTTCCTTTAGTCAGCGAGATAGTTTTGAAAAAGCCTTAAGGGAAAATGAGGAAAAATATCGTGCCGTTGTCAGACAAATCTCAGAAGGAATTCTTTTAGTTGATCCTATTTCTAAACAAGTTATGGAAGCTAATCAGGCCTATTGCAGTTTAACAGGCCATTCTAGTCAAGAAATTACCCTTCTGAAATTATATGATTTAGTGGCGGCAGATCCTGATATTGTCGATAGTATCATCAGAAGGGTGCAAAAAGATCGCCTCAATTTAATTAAAGAATCTATCCACCTTCATCAGAACGGATCACTCATTGATGTAGAGGTTAATATTAGCACTATCTATTATGGTGCCAAAGAATTTATTTGTTATGCAGTACGCAATATTACAAAAAGAAAATTGACGGAGGAGAAGTTACGTTATCAAGCCTGTCATGATTTATTAACAGAATTAGGGAATCGTAATCTATTTAATGAACAATTAGACAAGGCGATCGCCCGTGCTCAAAGATATAAGCATCAATTTGGTATTATGTTTATAGATTTAGATAGATTTAAGAACATTAACGATACATTAGGACATTGTATCGGAGATAAGTTTTTGCAAGCAGTAGCACACAGAATACAAGAAGTTCTACGAAATGCCGATTTAATGGCACGTTGGGGGGGGGATGAATTTACGATTTTGTTATCAGAAATCAAACACTGTGAAGATGCCTCCCTCGTCGCCCAGAGAATTTTAGACTCCCTGAAAAAACCCTTTCAAGTGATGGAATATGAACTATATGCCTATTTAAGTATAGGTATTGCCATTTATCCTCAAGACGGAGACAACTTAGATACTTTACTAAAAAATGCTGATACTGCCTTATATCGAATGAAAGATCAAGGAGGTAATAATTATCAATATTATAATTCTTCCATGAATCAGAAAAAAAGTGAATTACTGCGTATGGAAGGATACTTATATGAAGCCATCGAACACAATCAATTCGAATTACATTATCAACCACAAATTAATGTTAAAACGGGAAAAATTACGGGAATGGAAGCCTTAATTCGTTGGCAACACCCCGTTTTAGGGATAGTGCCACCTGTGCAGTTTATCCCTATAGCTGAACAAACGGGCTTAATTAAATCCATCGGAGAATGGGTGTTATTTACCGCTTGTCAACAAAACAAGAGATGGCAAAATTTAGGTTTAGCACCTTTCAAAGTAGCCGTTAATTTATCTCCCAAACAGTTACAAGAACGAAATTTAGTCTCCCATTTCGGGGAGATCTTAAAACAGACAGAATTAGATCCAAAATATTTGGAATTAGAAATAACCGAAAGCACTATCATCGAGCATCCCGACTTGACACAAGTTATTCTTAATCAATTAACGGATTTAGGAATTTCTATTTCTATGGATGATTTTGGTTCCGGTTATTCTTCTTTAGGATATCTGAAAAAGTTTCCTTTTAATAAAATCAAAATAGATCAAAGTTTTGTCAAAGAACTTAAAAATGAGTCTGAAGATATCGCTATTATTTCAGCTGTTATTACCTTGGGCAAAGGCTTTAATTTACAAGTAGTTGCCGAGGGGATTGAAACCCTTGAACAATTACAGTTATTGAGACAGTTACAGTGTGAGATGATGCAGGGAAATTTTTTCAGTCATCCCTTACCCGCAGAAGATGCTACCAATTTCATTAAATCCGTTTCTCAACAGAAGTTATCTTTTTAAGTTGCGATCGCAGTTTCAGGGAAAGTATCAAGACAGAGTTGACAAGGTTGAAATTCATAAAAATTAACATCAAGGATCACTCTCATGATAAAATTATGGGCGTGTGAGTTAAAGTAGTGTCATTTTGTATATTACCCTTAACTTCTTATAAGCAAACCAAAAAAGCGATTCTCAAAGAATCTCTCCGTCAAAGTGATCAATTCCGACTCTACCCCCATGACCACTGTCACTCAACCAGCTGAAGTTGAGAGTAGTGCACCAGAAAAAAAGGAGGATTTCATGAAAGAGTTTTATCAACTCCGTAACAATCTTCTCTTCGGAACTATTTCCATAGCTATTGTTAGCTTTATCCTAGTTTGGTGTTTTTATAGTTTAAATACTAGCCTAAACTACTTATTAGGAGCTTGTTTCAGCTTAGTTTATGTGAATATGTTGGCACGGGAAGTAGAAAAAGTGGGAACGTTTAAAAAACGCATTGGTGCCACAAGACTTGCTATTTTTGTTGGTTTAATTATCGTTGCTACCCAACGGCAACAACTACAAGTGATTCCGATTTTTCTCGGTTTCATGACTTACAAAGCCGCTATTCTTTTTTATATTTTACCCGGTAGTTTATTGGGCAATCTAAATAAATCAGAAAAAAAAGGCTAATTTTATGATAAATTGTCAAAGATTCCTAAAATCAGGAAAAATCTTGTTCAATGGAACTTGCAAACACAATAAATTTATTCAACTCTCTTAACCTAGCAGCCATCGAAGTAGGAGAACACTTTTACTGGGAGATCGGTAAATACAAAGTACACGGACAAGTATTTCTCGTCTCTTGGTTCGTAATCGGTGTTCTCATTATTGCTTCCATTGCCGCTACTAGAAATGTCCAAAGAATCCCGTCGGGTTTCCAGAATTTCATGGAACACGTCCTTGATTTCTTACGTGGTTTAGCTAAAGATCAAATCGGTGAAAAAGAATATCGCCCCTGGGTACCTTTTATCGGCACATTATTCTTATTTATATTTGTGTCTAACTGGTCAGGGGCTTTGATTCCTTGGAAGTTGATCGAAATCCCCGGAGGAGAATTGTCCGCTCCCACTGTTGACATCAACACCACCGTAGCATTTTCGTTATTAACATCCTTAGCTTATTTTTATGCAGGGATTAGTAAGAAAGGCTTAGGTTACTTTGCCGATTACGCCCAACCCTCCCCCATCATGGTGCCTTTCCGTGCCATTGAAGACTTTACTCGTCCTCTTTCCCTAAGTTTCCGTTTATTCGGTAACATCTTAGCGGATGAATTGGCTGTAGGGGTATTGGTTTTATTAGTGCCTTTAATTGTTCCCCTACCTTTAATGATGTTAGGTTTATTTACTAGTGCTATCCAAGCATTAATTTTTGCCACCTTAGCCGCATCCTATATTGGGGAAGCTATGGAAAGTCATGGAGAAGAACATCACGACTAAACTGTAATCTAAACCTATAGGAACAGTTATGCTGTTTACTAGCTATAGGTTACACAAGTGCGGTTGTGAAAAATATTCCAGGGCTAATTAACTTAAATCAAATTTAAGGGTCAGAATTTCATAAAACTGGCTATCATAAAAACCCAAAATATAGTTAAATACTTTTTGGGATCAAATTAATGACCATTGTGTGATTAACTAACATAGGGGAACGATAATTAAGCTCATTCCCTCAACAAACTACATTTTTTTGTCGTACTAAATTAATTAAAAGGAAAAAGAAAGAATTATGGATTCATCATTAGTTCTTGCGGCATCCGTTGTTGCCGCTGGTTTGGCTGTAGGCTTAGGTGCAATTGGGCCTGGTATTGGTCAAGGTACTGCTGCAGGACAAGCAGTAGAAGGTATTGCTCGCCAACCCGAAGCCGAAGGGAAAATCCGTGCCACCTTACTTCTCAGTTTGGCGTTCATGGAAGCATTAACCATTTACGGTTTAGTTATTGCATTAATCTTATTGTTTGCTAATCCCTTTGCCTAATAATTAAGTTAATTAGAACTAGGATAACCTAAAGCAAAAAATTCAGGTATTAGGTTTTAGGTTTTTTCTTCGGAAAACCTAGTCCTAAAGCCTAAGAACTGAACAAAATAAAAAATTGCAGTAATAGTTCTAAGCATAATTGTAGATTAGAAAAACGGAACACATAAATTCTGCCACTAAGTCAAATTATGATGACACAATGGATTTTATTCGCGGCCGAAACCGCAGAGGGAGGGTTATTTGATTTTGACGCTACTTTGCCTTTAATGGCAATCCAGTTTTTACTGTTAGCAGCAATACTCAACGCCCTCTTGTACAAACCCCTAGGTAAGACAATTGACGATCGCGCTAGTTATGTTCAGGGTCAGTTAGCACAAGCTAAGACACAGAAAGAACAGGCCATCGCCCTTGCTCAACAATATGAACAAGAATTAAAAGAAGTTCGTAAGCAATCTCAAGGAATTATCGCCACGGCTCAATCTGAAGCTCAAAAAATTCTATCTGAACAGGTACAACAGGCACAGCAAGAAGTAATTGCTGAACGTCAAAAAGCATCAGAACAAATTGAGGCGGAAAGAGTAGATGCTTTAAATTCCCTAGAACAAGAAGTCACTGCTTTAAGCCGGCAAATTCTTGAGAAAGTTATCGGACTTGAATTTGTAAAATAACCAGGGTTAACAAGGAGTGTTTTTCATCTCTTTTGTTTTCCTGTATGAAATAAGCCTAATTCCACTAAAGATTAATTTATGGTGACTTTATTTTATCTAGCCACTGAAGAAACTGCCGGCGGATTTGGTATAAGTTTAGATATTCTCGGCTCCAACTTAATTAACTTAATTATCATTATTGGGTTGTTAGTAGTCTATGGTGGGAAATTTGTGGGTAACATACTCACGGAAAGACGCAATAGAATTGCTGAGGAAATCCAAGAAGCGGAAAATCTTGCCGCCATTGCCGCTAAGGCTTTAGCTGAGGGGAAAGAAAATCTTAATCAGGCTCAAGTTAAGGCGAAACAAATCAAATCTGATGCAGAATCTACCGCTGAAAAACTACGGGCGGAAATTTTGGCACAAGGACAAAAAGACATTGAAAGAATGAGATCTGTTGCCGTACAAGAATTAGCCTCCGAAAGAGCTAAAGTAGTAGCAGGTTTAAAACAAAGAATTGCTGAATTAGCACTTGAAAAAGCAGAGCAGCAGTTAAAAGAAACTCTGAATGACGATATTCAAGGTAAGCTCATTAGTCGTGCTGTAGAGCAATTAGGAGGTTAAATTTATGCAAAGTGCTATTACCGCCGAAATAGTAGAACCTTATGCTGAAGCCCTAATGTCACTAGCTCAACAAAAAAATATTACTGACGCTATTGGTGAAGATGTCCGCACATTGTTGACACTAATCCAAGAATCATCGGAATTAAAAACTTTTTTGAGTAGTCCATTGGTAAAAGCTGAGGATAAAAAAGCGATTATCAGACAAGCCGCAGGAGAGCAAATAAATCCCTTTTTTCTCAACTTTTTGTTGTTATTAGTGGATAAAAAACGTATTGGCTTTGTTGAGGGCGTTTGTAGTAAATATCTGGAAATCCTCCGCAAGTTAAATAACGTCGTTTTAGCTGAGGTTACCTCCGCAGTCAGACTGTATGAGGGTGAAGCTGAAAAATTAGTCGCTAAAATCAAAAATCTTACTGGGGCGGATCAGGTTGAAATTCAGACTAAAATTGATCCTGATATTATTGGTGGTGTAATCATCAAAGTCGGTTCCCAAGTTTACGATGCTAGTCTCAAGGGACAATTGCGTCGTATTAGTCTTAATGTACTTGGTTCTAGTTAACGAACTAGAGTTCGTCCTATCGACTTTAGTCGTTTTATTCAAAAATTATTAACCCCAAAGGGTTTACTACAAACGATCAGTTGTATTAACAAGCAAACTTTATAAATATAAGTCGCTAAAAATAAAAGAATATGATCAGACCAGACGAAATTGCTAGTATTATTCGCCAACAGATTGAATCTTATGATCAACAGGTTCAAGTTTCTAATGTTGGTACAGTGTTACAAGTCGGTGATGGTATCGCTCGTGTCTATGGCTTAGATAAAGTCATGTCCGGTGAACTTGTGGAATTTGAGGATGGAACTATAGGTATCGCTCTTAACCTCGAACAGGATAACGTTGGGGTTGTATTAATGGGTGATGGTATCGGTATCCAAGAAGGTAGTAATGTTAAAGCTACCGGTAAAATTGCCCAAATTCCTGTGGGTGAAGCCCTAATCGGGAGAGTTTTAGACGCTTTAGCCCGTCCTATTGATGGTAAAGGAGAAATTGTTGCTTCGGAAAGTCGTTTAATTGAATCTCCAGCCCCTGGTATCGTTGCCCGTAAATCTGTTTGTGAACCCATGCAAACTGGTATTACTGCTATTGATGCTATGATCCCCGTAGGTAGAGGTCAACGGGAGTTAATCATCGGCGATCGCCAAACTGGTAAAACTGCTATTGCCGTGGATACCATCATCAACCAAAAATCTGAAGATGTTGTCTGTGTATATGTGGCCATCGGTCAAAAGGCTTCCACCGTTGCTAGTGTAGTCGATACCCTAAGGGAAAAAGGTGCTTTAGACTATACCATAGTTGTCGCAGCTAATGCGGATGCTCCTGCTACCTTACAATATTTAGCTCCTTATACTGGTGCTGCCATCGCCGAGTACTTCATGTACAAAGGCAAAGCCACTCTCGTAATTTACGATGATTTATCCAAACAAGCTCAGGCCTACCGTCAAATGTCATTGTTGTTACGTCGTCCTCCCGGACGTGAAGCATACCCCGGAGACGTTTTCTATCTCCACTCCCGCTTATTAGAAAGAGCGGCAAAACTCAGCGATGAATTAGGTGGTGGTAGTATGACTGCATTACCCATCATCGAAACCCAAGCTGGTGACGTATCCGCTTATATTCCCACCAATGTAATTTCTATTACTGACGGTCAAATTTTCTTATCCTCTGACTTATTTAACTCTGGTTTTCGTCCTGCCATCAACGCTGGTATTTCTGTATCCCGTGTAGGATCTGCGGCTCAAACTAAAGCCATGAAACAAGTTGCAGGGAAATTAAAACTGGAATTAGCACAGTTTGCTGAATTAGAAGCATTCTCTCAATTCGCTTCTGACTTAGACGCCACCACCCAAGCGCAATTAGCGAAAGGGCAACGTTTACGCCAATTACTAAAACAACCTCAAAACTCTCCCTTAGCCATTTGGGAACAAGTAGCTCAAGTATATAGTGGTATTAACGGTCTATTAGATGATATTGCTGTAGATCAAGTGGTAGAATTTGTGGTTAGTTTAAGAGAATATATCAAGAACAACAAACCCAAATTTGTGGAAGTCGTCAGCACTGAGAAAAAATTAACTGACGAAGCTGAGGCTTTATTAAAAGAAGCGATCACCGAAGCTAAACAGGCTTTCTTTGCTTAATTGATTAATTATTTTCTTGGGGGGCATTTGTCCTCCCTACTTTAACCTATTGAACAGTATTATGATTATCAATTATTAATTATCAATTAACATCATGTCTAATTTAAAAGCGATACGAGATCGTATTGACTCAGTAAAAAATACCAAAAAAATTACTGAAGCCATGCGTTTAGTAGCGGCAGCGAAAGTTAGAAGAGCTCAAGAGCAGGTTACCGCAACTCGCCCTTTTGCTGATACTTTAGCTCAAGTTCTCTTCGGTTTACAAAATCGTCTCCGCATGGAAGAAACTGGTTTACCTTTACTTAAACAAAGAGAAGTACAAACTGTCGCTTTATTTGTGGTTACAGGGGATCGTGGTTTATGCGGTGGTTATAATACTAACGTGATAAAAAAAGCCGAACAAAGAGCGGCAGAATTAAAGTCCCAAGGTATTAATTACACCTATGTAACTGTAGGTAGAAAAGCGAATCAATATTTCAAACGCAGAAACGAACCAATTATTCAAAAATATTTCGGTTTGGAACAAATTCCCACGGCAAAAGAATCAGGGGCGATGGCAGATGAGTTGTTATCCTTCTTTTTCTCTAATAATGTCGATCGAGTAGAATTAATTTACACTCGTTTTGTCTCTTTAATCAGTTCTGAACCAGTTATTCAAACCCTATTACCCTTGACTCCCCAGGGTTTGGAAGTAAAAGACGATGAGATCTTCCGTTTAACGGTGCGCGGTGGTACTTTTCAAGTAGAGAGAGAAACGGTCACGAATGTGATGGATAACTTTCCTAGAGAGATGATTTTTGAACAAGACCCAATTCAAATTCTTGATTCTCTTTTACCTTTATACATCAATAATCAATTATTGAGAGGGTTACAAGAATCCGCCGCTAGTGAATTAGCTGCACGGATGACTGCCATGAGTAACGCCAGTGAAAATGCGAAGGAATTGATGAAAACCTTGACTCTTTCTTATAATAAAGCCCGTCAATCATCTATTACCCAACAAATTCTTGAGGTTGTTTCCGGTGCGAATGCTTTGGGTTAATCTCTTAAAAATTGACTTCAAATAAGCCTTTCTCTGGGTGGGAAGGGCTTTTTTGTGTGAGACAAATTAAATAGAATAGGGAGAGGAACATTTTTTCCTCTTAAAAAACTAATTCCACTGACTCAATCCGTTCTTTTTTATTCTTTTCTATTTTTGCCAATTCTGTTTGAAAGTGTTGCTTTAATTACTAAAAAGTCCCAAAGTATGATAGGGCAATGAACAGTGTACAGTGAATAACTATCAATTATCCCAAGGGTTGAATCTTATTCGACTCCTACCAACGAACCAATATCAACTGTCAATTAATTAATTATGGATTTATTACGATCGCTTCCCATTGGATTATACTTAGAGAAACCCCTAACATGGTTACACCAACTTGACCCAAGAGTAAAATTGGCATGGCTGATGAGCCTTATTCTTACTCCTTTATTAGCTAATCCTTACTGGCGTATTTTTTTAGTATTATTTTTAATAATTCTTACCAGTTTAGCCTTAATTCCCTGGCGAGTGCAAAAAAAACAGATGAGTTGGCTATTATTTTTCTCGTGTCTGATTTTCATCATGGCATCCTTGGCACCCGATGGTTTAACTGTCAGCTACCAACCGAGATTGCCCACTAGCGATATTTCCATTACGCAACCTACGGATTATCAATACACTTTATATCAAATTGGTAACTTTAAAGTTACTAGGCGATCCATCGATTTAGCCATTAGAATTAGTACCCTATTTTTTACGTTAATTTATAGCAGTAATTTATATTTATTAACCACTGCACCCGAACAAATTACTGCCGGTATTGAAGAATTATTGTTACCTTTAAGAAAGTTTAAATTACCTATTACAGAGATAGTTTTAACCTTAACTTTAGCCTTAAGATTCATTCCTTTAGTATTAGAAGAAATCCAAAATTTAATTCGCTCGATTCTTACCAGAGCCATAAATTGGAAGAAACTAGGCATCAAAAAAAGTTTAAAAATTTGGTTAATTGTTGCCGAAAGATTATTAGAAAACATTCTATTAAGAGCAGAACAAATTGCTATCGCCATGGAAGTAAGAGGATTTACAAGTCCTAATAAACATCAGGTACAATGGCACCAATTAAAATTAAGTATATATGATTTTTTAGCTCTTTTATTCCTATTATTATTTTGGTTGGGGCGACTAACCATAGGAAATTAACCGACCCTAAGGTTTTGAGGATGATTGCAGATAATTAACTAATGCTTGTAAACCTAAACGGTAACTGTCTGCCCCAAAACCGCTAATCTGTCCGATGGCGATGGGTGCTATGTAGGAATGATGACGGAAATCTTCTCGTTTATAAATATTACTCAGATGCACCTCCACCAAAGGAATAGCCACCCCTACCAAGGCATCTCGGATGGCTACACTTGTATGAGTATAAGCACCAGCATTAACAAGGATACCCTGATGATTATTCAATGCTTGATGAATGTAATCAACTAAGACACCTTCATGATTAGACTGCAAGCAAGATATCTCAACATTTAAGGTAATAGCCTCTTGATCCAACATTGTGTTAATATCTTCAAGGGTCAGACGTCCGTAGATAGCCGGTTCTCTTTTACCCAAAAGATTCAGATTAGGACCGTTTAATACTAATATGCTAAATTTTGACAAGGACAAGACTCTTTATTCAAATCAAATTCAAATAAATATGAGTAGGGGTTTAATAATGACCACGATCCCTCACTGGAATAGGAATTAATTCGGGTTCAGGTTCTGATTGTGGTCCTAGTAAAGCCTCAATTAATTTTTGAGTCCACTCTCTGAGTTTTTCTATCACTTTCTCTATCTGATCCATTAATAAAGAAGACTCCTATAAAACTTTTTTCATGTCTAAAACTATCATAACCTTTACTTTTTCTAAATGCAACTGTTAATCTTGGTTCTAAGTCAAATAATTTTTCATAAAAATATGGAATTATTGGCGAATAAACGGTACAATCGAATACCATACATGCCAAAACTAAACCATTAGCATTATTCCCCAGTTTAATGAGTACAGAAATATATATAAATCATCCCAGTTTTGGTCTTCTTTATCGTTTATGTATCATCGAAAAAAATGAAGAATTATTTACGACACTATACGCTCAACGTCTTTTTTTTAAAGTTATAATTCAATCCACAGAAATAGTTTTTGAGCCTTTGAGTCGTACACAGGCACGTATATTGGTAGAAAGAAAATTGCGTGGTCTCAGAGGCAACGGAGAATGGGATGCCTATAAACAAGTTAATGAACTTTACCAACGTACATTTCAATGAGTAGTTACATAGTCAACCATTTACGGAAAATTCAAGAGACTATTCCTGATCATGTGCGTTTAATAGTGGTGACAAAAAGCGTTTCGGTAGAAATAATGAGGGCAGTTTACAAAGCTGGAATAAGGGATTTTGCGGAAAATAAATTACAAGAGGCGATTAGTAAACAAGAGGAATTTCGAGATTTTAGAGATATTTGTTGGCATTTTATCGGGCATTTGCAAACCAATAAGGCTAAAAAGGTGGTGGAATCTTTTTCTTGGATTCATTCTGTAGATAGTCTAAAACTTGCTCAGAAGTTGGATTTTTTTGCTCAACAGGCCTTAGAAAATGAAGTTATTGTCACGTTACCTCAAGTTTGTTTACAGGTAAAAATTTTGCGTGATGAGAATAAATATGGTTGGAGTGTTGGTGATTTGTACAAAGATTTGTCAAGTTTACAACAGCTTGAATTTTTGCATTTTCGGGGTTTAATGACTATTTTACCGTTAGGCTTATCTTCAGCGGGGATTTTATCGGCTTTTCAACGGGTAACAGATTTGGCTTCGAGTTTACGTCAAGATAACTATTTTCCCCCAGATTTTGATCAATTATCCATGGGAATGTCCAGGGATTATCTTTTAGCCATTGAGGCTGGTGCAACTATGATTCGTTTAGGTACTATTATTTTTGGCGATCATAGTCGATAATTCGATAATGAAGGTGGTATTTCTAAATTATTTTCAGTCATTAAATCAGCATTACTCATAATATCTTTAGGATTGCCATCTGCCACAATTTTTCCTTGGTTTAAGACAATTACTCGATGACAAACCTCTAAAATTAACTCTAAATCATGGGCAGAAATTAAAATAGTTTGAGAAGAAGATTCTAAAAAATTTATCAGTCTTCTTCTCGCTTTCAGATCTAAATTAGCACTAGGTTCATCATAAAGAATAATTTGCGGATTCATAATTAAAACCGAAGCAATGGCTACCATACATTTTTCCCCTCCTGATAACTCATGAGTTACTCGATTTTGTAAATGCTCAATACCTGTCGCCTGTAAAACTTGCATCATTCTCACATCAATTTCTCGAGGTGATAAACCTAAATTTTCTGCCCCGAAAATAATATCATCTTTAACTGTTGGACAAAATAGTTGATCATCGGGATTTTGAAAAACTAAGCCAATTTCAGGGTAAAAATTATTAGGTTTTACTACTTTATCAAAAAGTTTAATTTCTCCCTTTTTCGGAGCTAAAATTCCACAAATAGATAAAAAAAGAGTGGTTTTACCAGAACCATTGGCACCAATTAAACCAACTTTTTTATGAGATTCAATGGTTAGAGATAACTTCTCAAATAATGTATAGTTATTATATTGAAAATAAAGGTTGTTAATGTTAATCGCTTTCATATATTTTTGATAATTTTTCAGAGTTAATTAAGATTAAATCAAAATATTTTAATTAATTTTATTGTTTTTTATTATAACATTAGGCCTCAAAATCAACTAAAATATATTATTAAATCAGTATTGATAAGATTAAATAATGAAAAAGAAAAAATTATGAGATTCATTATTAATGATCAATAAATAAATTAGTAATTTTAATTTTAATAAGAGCTTTAAGTATAAAATGATGGTATCATTAAACTTAAAGTAATGAGAAATAAAGGCCGCTTAATGAGGTAGATAAAACATGAGGAGTGTTAGTTATAATTCTTGGGATCAAATTAGAGAAGAGATCATTTTACTCTGTATTCAGTGGTATGTTACAGAAAGATTAAGCTACTCTCAATTAAAAATGGTCATGCAACAACGGGGTTTTAAAATTGATCCTCGTACTATTAATTCTTTAGTACAAGAATATACTCCTAGGGCGATGAAAAGGTTTCGGGAAACGGAAAGAAGGCGTAAAAAAGGCTGGAGGGTGGTACAAATTCCTTTTAAATTAAGAGGAAGGAGAAAATACCTATATAGAGCCTTAGATGCACAAGGTAATACTCTAGATTTTATCATCACTGGTAGAAGAAATAAAGAAAAAGCCAAATTTTTTTTTGAACAAACTATTTCTAAAAATACTGAAATAACTCCTAGTAAAATATTATCAAAAAGGCAAAGAAATCCTTTTACAAGTAATAATTTTATAAAAAGTTTAGTCAGTATTATTTTACTTTCTCTTATGGGAATTTTTGTATTTAATCAAGTAGTAAAATATCTAGAAAAAAACAAAAATCCCAGCTTAAATAATAATTCTTCTTCTTCTTCTGAGATTATCCTTTTAAACTTTGATATAGCAAAGCATATTAATTAATTAATTTTTAATCAAGAATATAATGGTGTTTAAAACTTATAATAATCCCGAATATATTAATTTAAAACTATTATTTTTAAGTCTTTTAATTTTACCTTTTCAAACTTTTTTAAGTATTCTTATTTTATTGTTTATCAGTTATAAATCATGGCAAAATAACTATAAAAGGATTATTTGTCATCATCTTAGTTATAGTCTTTTCGGCTTAACTTGTTTGATGATAATATCCTGCCTTTCTGCTTATAATTCTGGGGAGGCATGGTTAGGATTATTTCATTTTGTGCCTTTTTTCTTGATGTTTTTAGGTTTAAGAACTTCAATTAATAATTATAATCAACTATTTTTTGTTATTTCACCAATTATTTTCAACTCAATTATTGTCGTTTTGTTAGGCATTGGGGAAGTAAAATTTGGTTGGGCAACTGGGGATATTTTTTCAAAATTTTTAGGATGGAAATTAACAGCTTATGGAATGCCAGAGGGGCGAATGTCCTCAGTTTTTCCCCATGCCAATCCCTTAACTTTATATTTAACTACTGCGTTAATTTTCACATTAGGCTTATTGATTTATCGATGGAAAAAAAATAATATTAATCCAATAAACTTACTACTAATTTTTACTATTATCATTAACCTTATTGGCCTAGTTTTAACCAGTTCTCGTAATGGTTGGATTATTACTTTTTTAAGTTTTACTGCCTTTGCTATTTATCTCAATTGGTACTTTATTTTACAATTATTAGCCTTTGGCGGGGTAATAGTAAGTTGGGCTTCTTTTGGTAATTTACCGGAACAAAATTGGTTACGGAAAATTGTCCCTAGTTTTTTATGGCAACGATTATCAGATCAGATGTATCCCGATCGTCCTTTACCCACTTTAAGGACTAGTCAGTGGCGTTTTTGTTGGGATTTAATTACGGATCGTCCTTTTTTCGGTTGGGGTTTAAGAAATTTTAGCATTTTATATGAGGAAAAAACCTCGATTTATTTAGGACATCCTCACAACTTATTTTTGATGTTTGGTGCCGAAACAGGATTAATAACTTTAGGTGTGATAATGTTTCTCATCGGCAGAATTTTATGGGGAGGAGTTTTGGCATTAAACACATTCAAAGATCAAAAATCTGAGGCAATTATTTTATTTAGTTATTTAGTAGTTTTTAGCGGTTTTATTATCTTTAATTTATTTGATATAAGCATTTTTGATTTAAAGTTAAATCTTTTAGGATGGGTGATTTTAGCCGCTATTTCTGGAGTAAGTGAAAATATAGTAAAAAACTAATTCTTTCATCTTCTTAATTGGGAAAATAGCATTCTTTTTTTAACTATTAAAGTCTTCAAAGGCAAGGCGAATTTGCTCTAAACGACGACGATTTACTCCCAAATCTGATTCCCCTAAACGAGAAGCCGACCTCCAATGTATTATGTTCTCATCTGAGGGAAAATAAAATTCAGCATCATCGACAAAACCCATGATTTTGCTGCGGGATTCTGTACGAATATAATCCTCTTTTTGTTCCACAATTTTTGTCTCTGGTACTACGGATAAAATTTTCACAAAACTATTATATGCTTCAGTGCGATCGCCTTTGTAGGTTAACGGTTTGATGTAATGAGTCTCATCACCATTTTGACTAACTACACAATTGGGAGAAGGAGGACAATTAGGGAGTTTTCCATCGGTTACACCTAAATTAGTAGGCATATTTCCTTCAAAATGAAAAATAGCACCTAACAATGGTAAATTTTGAGATGTAACAAGATGAATGGGAGAAATTAATACCGAAAAAGAAACAATAAAGATGCTAAAAATTGAGATGATAGATAACATAATAATGAGTAATAATTAAATCAGGATTAACAAAATATAATATATTTATATTCTATTCTATTCTATTCTATTCTCTTAATCTCTATCCTACCTTGCACCTCTTTTTACTCACTCTACGGTTAAAGACGATCAACAAAAACCCCTTTCGGATCAAAATTTTGTTTAATAGTACGCATCATTTCTAATCCATTACCAATGTAACCCCAAGGTTCAATTTTTCCTTTGAGAAAAGTATAACCCGTTAAAATTGACAAAAAACCGCCCCTTTTCTCACAGAATTGGCGTAATTTCATAACTTGATGACTTTTAGACCCTGGGTTAAAAGATAATTTTCCAATACCACTACTAATATTTATTAAACCATATCCATCGAAAGAGGACATAAAATTAACTCCTTCACTAGGCAAAATACCTACCTTACAAGTAACTGTATCTTCCGAATCGATCACATAAGTTTTTTCAGATAAATCTTTCCATAGCTGGAATTCTGCTTGATTTTCATAGGTTCGAATAGACAAATTTAGCTGTTTACCCCATGCTTGTATTTGGGAAGACTGTTCTTTAACACTTTCAGTTATGCCCTGAAAACGGAATAATAAGCCTAATCCTGAGACTAAATCAAGGGTTTTCACTAAAGACTCTGACAATAAATCCGCCGCCGTCGGTGTTAAACCCGAGGCGGAAACAGTTTTTTGTAACTGATAAATAGATTCTTGATCTCCTATTACAACCAAAGTTAGAGAATTTTCCGGTAGCGGAAATAAACGAAAAGTAACATCGGTAATAATCCCTAAATTACCGTAAGATCCCGTAAACAACTTCATCAAATCATAACCAGCTACATTTTTAACGACTCTTCCTCCAGCTTTGGCTTCCTTACCGTCTCCTCGGAAGAAAGAGATGCCTAACAATAAATCCCTCACCCCCCCGTAACGTTGTCGCCAACTACCTGTATTCGCCGTTGCCACAATCCCCCCAATGGTAGCAGATTCAGGATAACAGGGATCAATGGGTAAAAATTGGCCTTTTAAGGCCAAAAATTGCTGTAAATCTTTTATTTTCATTCCTGCTTCCACCGTTACCGTTAAATCCTCTGCCGCATGTTCAATAATATGATTGATTTTACTGGTACTAACCATAACATCGTAATTATCAGGCAGTTTTCCCCAATGAATTTTCGTGCCATTGCCAATGGGTAAAATTACCCACTCATGTTCACAACAAACATTTAAAAACTGTGATAGGATAACTTTGGAATTGGGAATAACTAAATAAGAGGGGGGATATTTACTCATGGCTACTTGATTAATCCTGTTTTTGCCATCAGAAACTCGATCCCATTCAAGGATTTCTAAGGAATCAGCATTAATATTACTAAGTTTTTTTTTAATTTCTTCTAAAAAAGCGGCGAGATTATTCTTGTTCATTTTTAGGTTCTCTCAATTAAATTTTGATCAATAATTTGATAACTTCAAGTATCTTAAATTTAGTTAATATAAATTGAACGGCTGTTTTAAATTTTAAAGGCAAAGTATCATATCTTAATCTCGATTTATAGTTTATAATCTATAGGGTCGTGATTTAAGGGTCTGGTTATAAACCATTTGACTTGGTCTTAACATGATCAATATTAACACCGACTTTGTATATGTTTCCCAGTTTCTACCATAACTTAGAATCTTAAAAAATAAGTAAGTTTCGGCTTGTTTAACAATAGAAAATAATAAAATTCGAATATACTAGAATTCACTCATAAAAATGACAGTTTCAACTTCCGAAAAACTTGCTCCCGCATGGCATATTATTATTTACATGTCTACTATTCATTTAGTGGCCTTATTAGCGTTTTTGCCCAGTAATTTTAGTTGGCGTGCGGTAGGGGTAACCCTACTGCTTTATTGGCTTACTGCTTGTGTGGGAATTACGTTAGGTTATCATCGACTTGTGTGTCACCGTAGCTTTGAAACCCCAAAATGGTTAGAGTACCTTCTCATTTTCTGTGGTACTTTAGCCTGTGAAGGTGGTCCTATTTCGTGGATAGGGTTACACCGTATTCATCATAAATACTCTGATCATCAAGGTGATCCCCATGATTCTAATAAAGGTTTTTGGTGGAGTCACATGGGTTGGATGTTGATTAAAAATCCAGCTAATAAGGATGTACCTAAATATACAAAAGATATCCAAAATGATCCGTTTTATTTATTTTGTGAAAAATACTTTATCCCCATTCAAGTTGTATTAGGCTTATTACTGTTTTGGTGGGGCGGATGGCCATTAGTAATATGGGGTATTTTCCTCCGTTTAGTATTAGTATTTCATGTAACTTGGTTTGTTAACAGTGCAACCCATAAATTTGGCTATAAAAGTCATGAATCGAATGATCAATCTCGCAATTGTTGGTGGGTTGCCGTACTAACTTTCGGGGAAGGTTGGCATAATAATCATCATGCTTTTCAATATTCTGCCCGTCATGGTTTACAATGGTGGGAAATTGATTTAACTTGGTTTACCATCAAAATTTTAGAGTTTTTAGGTTTGGCGAAAAATATAAAATTAGCTCCCGTTTTAAAAACTAATTAATAAAAGAATTCTCAGCTATTAGCTTTTGAAAATAACCTTATTTTTCTCCCTTACAATTAAGTAATTCTTGGGAGATTTTTTTATGGATAAACTTCAGATGCAATATGAAAGCATAAATATATTTTTGTTTTCATATTATATTTGCTAAAAATTTAAGGGAAGTTTTACTTTTGAGCTAAATAACTAACAGCAGTTTGATATTGAAGATCTTTTTCTGTGCCAATTTCAAAGTAACTGATGGGATCTTGGGTTACAATATAATCGGGTGTGATACCTAGTTTATTAATATCCTTATGGCTAGGAGTCTCATATTTAGCGACAGTAATAGCAATTCCTGCACCATCGGGTAATTCAAATAAAGACTGAATCAAGCCTTTGCCGAAGGTTTTTTCGCCGATTAAAACTCCTCTATGGTTATCTTTTAATGCCCCTGCAAGAATTTCACTGGCACTGGCTGAACCTTGATTTACTAATATTACTAAAGGTTTATCGGTTAAAGCGTCTCCATCCGCATCATAACTGCCTAAAATTCCTTGACGGTTGACAGTATAAACGATGGTACTCGGTTGTAACCATAAACGGGCGATTTCTATTCCTGCTTGTAACAAACCCCCCGGATTATTTCTTAAGTCTAAAATATAGCCTTTTGCCCCTTCTTGTTCTAATTTTCCTAAAGCATGGGCTAAATCTTTGGTGGCATTGGCGCTAAACTGGGTTAGGCCTAAGTAACCGATGGGGTAATCGGGGTTAGTTTTATCTAAACGAGAATTGACGGCACTTAAAGAAAGACGATCACGTTTTAAGGTATAGGTTTTGATCTTCGATTCATTTCTGGGTTTAACTTCAAGGGTTACTTTTGTGCCAATTTCTCCTCTAATTTTATTAGCCGCTTCATCTAAGGTCAAGGCGTTCGTATCAATACCATCAATGGTGACAATCTGATCTCGTGGTTGAATCCCCGCTAATTCCGCCGGAGAACTGGGTAAAGGTGTTACAACTTCTAATTGATTATTTTCACCATTGATACTAATTTGTAAGCCAATGCCTGATAATTCGCCAGAAGTGGTAATTTGTAGATTATGATAGTTTTCTGGGGGTAATAAACGAGTATAAGGATCATCGAGAAGTACTAACATTTCCTTAATGGTAGTATAAGTTTCTTCCCGATTATGTAAAGGTTTTTTGAGGAATTTTTGCCGAATTTGCCACCAATTTTGATTATTAAAAGAATTATCCACATAAGCCTCGTTGACTAAACGCCAAGATTGTAATAAAACTTTTTCTTCTTCACTATAGGCGTAAGCGTTGGGAGTGTAAATTAAATTTGAACATAAAATAAATAGAATAATTGCGAAACCTAAACAGATTTTTTTCATAGCAAACTTGAAATAATTGATATAGTTTATATTTTGAAATAAATACTTCAAAGGGATAAATTTTATTTACATACATTACTTATCCACCGTTAAAATCTCCACTCCTCCATGGGTGATAGCGATGGTATGTTCAAATTGAGCAGATAATTGACGATCTTTCGTTAAAGCAGTCCAACCATCCTCTAAGACATCAGCTTCCCATGTGCCTATATTAATCATCGGTTCAATGGTAAATACCATTCCGGGTCGCAATTTCTTCCCTGTACCCTTTTTACCATAGTGAGGCACTTGAGGGGGTGTATGAAAGGTGCGTCCGATACCATGACCCACAAAATTTCTCACCACCGAATAACCATGACTTTCCGCATATTCTTGAATTGCTGCTCCAATATCCCCAATTCTACCCCCAGAGCGTACCGCATTTATGCCTCTATATAAACATTCTTCGGTCACTTCTACCAATTTTTTCGCCTCATCAGAAGGTGTACCCACAAAAAAAGTCTTAGACGTATCCCCGTGATAGCCTTCTAAAATAGGGGTGACATCAATATTAATAATATCTCCATCTTTTAAAATTTGGTCTTTGCTAGGGATACCATGACAAATTACCTCATTAACACTGGTACAAATTGAGCGAGGGAAACCATGATAACCCAATGGAGCACTTTTTGCCCCATGTTCTTTTGTCCATTTTTCTGCCGCTTGATCTAAGTCGTGAGTACTAATTCCAGGTGTTACCATTTTCCCTAAATACTCTAACAATTGTGCGGCCAATTTTCCCACCTGTCGCATTTTCTCGATTTCTCTAGCGGATAAAAGTACTATATTTTCGTTACCCATGGTTATTTTTTCTGATTTTTTCTCTATAGCTGTTTTTTATTTTAATAGACTTTTTGCAGAAGTCGGAAAACAGAGAGTTTTTCACCGAGGTTAATCTTAAGATTTAGTTCAGAAAAATTCTGTTATCATTAGCGATGCGCAGATCGTCTAAATTGACATAAAAAGTCTTAATGTAATGATATATAAGCAAAGTAACTAGTATTACAAAGCAACTTTCGTTATTCATTATTAACTATTCATTATAAACTATCCATTGTTTATTCTCTATTGCTCCTTCCCAAAAATAGGTATTTAATTTTATTGACTAAATTTTACATATGGTGTATGTAGAGAGCAGAGTACCCCATATGTATGGTATAAAAGAAAAAGATTAAACAGCATTAAATTTTTTTTGAGTAGAAATACTTAAAGTAAGCGAGGCAGAAGCAATGTTATTGGATACACAAGAAAATACGATCTCTAGCCACTCATCAACGGTTCATATTGGTAGTCAGAATCACCATTTAAATCATCAGACTAAAAGTATCGAAGTAATTAAAAGAAACGGAAAATCAGCCCCCCTTGATATTAGTAAAATTAGAAAAGTCGTAGATTGGGCTTGCAACGGTAAAGATGCCAATTCTATCGCCTTAGAATCTGGTTTAAAAACTCGTCTACGTCATGGCATTACTACCAGGGAAATTCAGGACAATTTAATTAATTGTGCCTTGGAAATGTGTAATCTCGAAGAACCAGACTGGCGATATGTAGCAGGTAGACTACATATTTGGAGTTTATGGAAAGACACTCTTGCCAAACGAGGCTATAATTATGGTAATTATGCCCAAACTGTTGCTAGGTTTGTTAAACAGGGTAAATATGATCAAAGGATTTTGGCCTACTCCCCACAGGAATTAGAAGAAGCTAATAGTTGGATTAATCCTGACTGGGATTTGGATTATGACTATGCTGGAGTCGTGTTGTTACGTAATCGTTATCTTCTGCCTCAAGAATTACCTCAAGAAGCCTATTTGACTTGTTCATTATTCCTCGCTATGGTGGAAGCACCTGAAGTTAGATTGAATTATGCTCGTAAGTTTTATGAGGCGATCGCATCTCGTCGTATTTCCTTAGCTACCCCTATTTTGGCTAACTTAAGGGTTCCTAACGGTTCATTAACTAGCTGTTTTATCGTTAGTATTGATGATAACTTAGAAAGTATTTTTCAAGAAATCACCAATACTGCTAGAATTTCCAAAAACGGCGGTGGAGTGGGGGTAAATGTATCCAGAATTAGGGCTACAGGAAGCTCTGTAATGGGCAAGAAAAATGCGTCAGGAGGGGTAATACCTTGGATTAAATTACTCAATGATACGGCCATAGCAGTGAATCAGGGAGGAAGACGGGCCGGTGCTGTAACTGTAGGTTTGGATATATGGCATCTCGATGTACCAGAATTTTTAGAGATGCAAACAGAAAATGGCGATCAACGTCGTAAGGCTTACGATGTTTTCCCTCAGCTTATTCTCCCCGATGAATTTATGCGTAGAATCAAAAATAAGCAAGAATGGACTTTAGTTGATCCTTTTGAAGTCAAAAATGCTTTAGATATTGACTTACCGACTTTATGGGGAGCAGAATTTGAAAAGGCATATAGCATTATAGAATCAAACCTTGGCACAAAAATAAAAATCTATAAAAAGGTAAACGCCAGAGAATTATTTAAACAGATCATGAGGGCACAAGTAGAAACGGGAATGCCTTACTTAGCCTTTAAAGATACCATTAACAAAGGAAATCCGAATAAACATGAGGGTTATATTCCTGGGGTAAATTTATGCACTGAGAGTTTTAGCAATGTTACTCCTGGTAGATATGCCCACTGCTGTAATTTAGTATCCCTAAACCTTGCCAATTTAGAAGATTCTGAAAAGTCGTCTATTTGTAGCTTGGCAGTCAGAATTTTAGACAACACCATTGAGATCACCTTACCACCCTTTGGTGATGCCAAGGCTCATAATGATCGCTATCGTACTATTGGAGTAGGTGCCATGGGTTTAGCGGATTGGTTAGCAAAACGAAATTTAAGATATAGTGACCTCCCCCAAATTAGCAATTTATTTGAGGATATAGGTTATTATTGCACCGCTGCATCCATGACATTAGCTAAAGAAAGAGGTGCCTATCCCGCCTTTGAGGGCAGCGATTGGAGTAAGGGCTTATTAATTGGTTGCCGGCCTGTAGAATGGTTTGAGGAAAACGCCTATAATAAGCCCCGTTGGCGACAATTGGCCGATGATATTCAACTATTCGGTATCCGTAACTCACATATTACAGCCATCGCACCCAACACATCTTCATCCTTAGTACAAGGTTGTACGGCTAGTGTTTTACCAGTTTATAGTCGCTTTTTTTATGATAAATGGGCAAAAGGTACAGTGCCCATTGCGCCTCCTTTTATTAACGATAAAAACTGGTTTTATCAGGAAAATAAACACCTCAATCAAGAAGAAGTAGTAAAAGCGATCGCTGTAATTCAGCAATGGATCGATACAGGGATTTCAATGGAGCTACTATTCAATCTCAATGAGGGGGTATATTTCGCCAATGAACCAAAAAGAGCTCTAAAAGCCAAGGATATTTATAATACGTTGGTCATGGCATGGGAAGAAGGCTGTAAAGCAGTTTATTATGTGCGCGTCGTGCAACGGGATTCTTTTAAAGAAGAATGTACCGCCTGTGCGAATTAAGTTTCGTGGAATAATCAGTAATTAGTAATCAGCATCTCAAAAAAGTCTCCGAACTTGGGGACTTAGATTCGATAAATGAAGAAACATCAAAAAAAAGAATTACCCCTAATTGGTTGGCGAGAATATCTAGCATTACCAATATTGGGGGTTGACAAAATTAAAGTTAAAATCGATACTGGTGCTCGAACTTCGTCACTACACGCTTTTCATATTCATACTTATAAAGTGGAAGATCGAGAAATGGTCGAGTTTCAAGTACATCCAATCCAACGAGAAACCCACATGACGGTTAATTGTATCGCCCCCTTACTTGAATATAGGCACATTACCAATTCAGGAGGACATAGCCAACTTAGACCGGTGATTCTCACAAAGGTAAAATTAGGTAGTTATCAGTGGGATATTGAGTTAACCCTGACTAATCGTGACGTAATGGGTTTTAGAATGTTATTGGGCAGACAAGCCGTCAAGAACCGTTTTTTGGTCAATCCCGGACAATCTTTTCTCCACTACTATATCTAATTTCCTCTTTCCTGGGATCGTCTTTATGGTCGAGAAACCTTACTTTCAACAACGCCATCAACTTGATCTAATTCCATATTACGACCCAAATCCATCACCTCTATATCCCATTGTCCACGACGGGCAGTTTCAAAGACTATATAACGACCATCAGGACTCACACGGGGGTTTCTCAACCAACTGCGATAACCTTGAGTTAATAACTGATTTTGTTTTGTCGCTCGATCATATAAAAAAATATCAGGTCGCCCTTGAATACTGGAAATATAAACTATATATCTACCAGCACGACTAAGACTCGGACTATCAGTAATCGCATTAGGTAAATTTAGGCCGGGTAAATCAACAAAAGATTGTTGCTGTAAATCATACAATAAAACTTCTCTACGACCATAACGATTTGATACCATTGCTAACCAGCGACCATCTCCACTCAGCACAGGTTGTTCATCATTATATCTGCTGTTAAGAAAATTAGGGGAGAGAGATAAATTGTTGGAGGTACAACCACCGACAATTAAACCAGAGGCAAAAAGAAGTAGAGCAAAAAATAGCTTCAAAACTACAAAATGAAGAATTAAAAAAGGTCGCAATAAACTAATCAAAAAACCATGGCATTTTAATAATCGAAATTATCAGGATTTTGAGGGGGCCGAGGATTATCAGGGCTGTCGTTATTTACGTTATTATCTAAAGGTTGATAATCAACATATTCCGTGCCAACACTAGAAACTATATCATCAGCCGATTTAGGACGACGTTTTTTCGATCTTCTCGAAGGTGGAATATCCGATGAATCAGGAGACACTCGAGGAGAACTACGACGGACAGGGGTTGAACTTTCTTCCCAATGATCAGGGGTTTCTTGCCAATCATCATATTGATGACGAACACGAGAAGAGGGATTGCCACGACGAGGATTTACAGGAGGTTCTTGAGTGTAACCAGAAGGACGGGGACGACGAGAACGAGAGGTGGGAGCTTCTTCTTCATAACCACTACGGCGAGAGGACGTTGATTTTACAGGAGTACCTTGTAAACGACGACGGGGAGGCATTTCTTCTTCATCCTCATAATCATCCTCATAACCATCCATTTGTGCTAGTTCTGCTCGATAAACTCGTCTACTGGGGCGATCGTCATCCACATAGGAAGAACGTCCTTTCATTCGCTCGGTGGTAACACCTCTTAAACGCACACTTTCCACCGCAAAAAAAACTGCCGAGACCGCCAACAATAATTGACTAAACTGAAGAATAGGATCTAAGCGCCAACCATGCCAAAGTAAAATTCCACCGCAAAGTAATCCTACCGCGGCGAAAAATATATCATGATCTCTCGAAACTTCAGGACGTAAAGAACGCAGTAAATATAAACCAGCACCAGCTAAAGCTAAAAAAATGCCTAAAATACTTGCTGAGTTAAAACCAAAATTAACCATTACTAAAACCTAAAGGATGATATTTTTTTCTATCTTAACGAACATGAGTCGAATCTAAAAATTTTGCTCAAAAGTAATACGCAATCAATAGTTAGGGGCGAAAGTGTCGCCCTTTGGATGAGAAGCTAAGACGCATTTAAAGAATGTTACTTCTTAGCGACGAATTTTATCAGCTTGACTAACGAGAATTAAACCAATAGTTGCGGGAATAACGACGATGGCAGCACCCCAGACTAAGCTCCAGAGAAAATTGGCTAAAGAAGGAGTCATATATTTTTTATACCTTATGCTTACTAAAAATTATCACTATCATTTTACATTAGAATAGATACTTATTTAAGGCTAACAAAAGCGACTAATTTATGAACATAGCTATTATCAGTAGTGTTACTCTTGGTATTTTGTTTTTTATCATGACATTACTATTCATTTTTCGCATCGTTTTAACATGGTATCCCAATGTTAACCTCTCAGAATTTCCTTATAAATTAGCTTATTTGCCCACAGAACCATTCTTAGTACCCACCCGCAAAATTATACCCCCTTTAGGAGGTATAGACATTACTCCCATTGTTTGGTTAGGGATTTTTACCTTGCTACGAGAAGTTTTATTAGGTCAACAAGGTATTCTTACTTTAGCTATCAGACATAATTTAATATAAATAGGGTTTGTTGAAAAAGTGTTTCGGTGAAGGTAAGGAATGAGGAATACGAGCTCTTGCAATAATTTTAATTCCTTTTTGTGTTTGTGTTTTCCTAAGAAGTATTATTTAAGTATTAAATTTAAGTCAATAATCAGTTATGGATTGTATAGAAGTTACGGGTATTCGCAGTTATGGTTATACGGGTTTTCTTCCCGAAGAAAGAACATTAGGTCAATGGTTTGAGGTAGATTTAACATTGTGGGTGGATTTGCAACCATCAGCAAAAAGTGATGATTTGAATGATACGGTGGATTATAGGAATACCATTGCGATGGTTCAACATATTATCAAAACTGCCAAATTCGCCCTAGTGGAAAAATTGGCCGATGTGATTGCGGAAGATATTTTAAAAATTGAGCCCATCCATAAAGTGAGAGTCAGACTATCTAAACCCGCTGCACCCATTCCCGATTTTGGTGGTAGAATTACCATTGACATTGCTAGAAGTAAATAAATGTTAGAGTTGATATAAAAGTTCGATAAATTTGTCAAATTAATAATATAATCAATGTGTATATAATTTAGCAAAATTGTCTTTTTTCTGGCGAAGGTGTTGTTAGGCAAAAAACTAATTATCCTAAAAGCAAGACTAGCTATTATGATTAAAACAATATGAAAAACATTTAAGTCTCTTTAATTAAATGCCTACAACAATAACCTCTGAGCAAGTTAATCAAATAGTCCATAATTTACATAATGATCCTTTTGAAATACTCGGCTGTCATTTACTGTCAGAAAAAGATAATCACAAACAATGGATAATTAGAGCTTATTTACCTAAGGCCACCAGCGCTTCTGTGGTTATTCCCGATAGTCGTCAAGAATACGAAATGCGATCGCAACATCACCCTAACTTTTTTGAATGTGAAATCGAGATAGAAGAATTAAATAGCTATCAATTACGGATAAAAGAAGGAGATCACGAAAAAGTAATTTATGATCCTTATCAATTCAAAGAAGTACAATTAACAGATTATGATATACATTTGTTTGGGGAAGGTAATCATCACCGTATTTACGAAAAACTAGGTGCTCACGTAATCCAACAAAACGGCGTAAAAGGTGTGTATTTTGCTGTCTGGGCTCCAAATGCCCGTAATGTTTCTGTTTTAGGGGATTTTAACTCCTGGGATGGACGAGAACATCAAATGAGAAAGCGCCAGAATATGATTTGGGAGTTATTCATCCCCGATCTTGATTATGGTACACACTATAAATATGAGGTTAAAAACTGGGAAGGGCATATTTACGAGAAATCAGATCCTTTCGGATTTTATCAAGAAGTACGTCCCAAAACTGCTTCCATCGTTGCCGATTTAGACTCCTATCAGTGGAATGATCAAGATTGGCTCGAAAAACGTCGTAATACAGATCCTCTAACTCAGCCTGTTTCTGTTTATGAATTACACTTAGGATCATGGTTGCACACATCTATCGAAGATCCCCTGAAACAATATGGTAAAAACGCTGAAGTAGTACAGGTATCAGAGTTAAAACCCACCGCCCGTTTTTTAAATTACTATGAATTTGCAGAAAAATTGGTTCCCTACCTCAAAGAATTAGGCTATACTCATATTGAATTATTACCCGTTGCTGAACATCCTTTCGATGGATCCTGGGGGTATCAGGTTACAGGCTACTACGCAGCAACTTCTCGTTATGGTAGCCCAGAAGATTTAATGTATTTTATCGATGTCTGTCATCAAAACGGCATCGGCGTTATCGTAGATTGGGTACCCGGACATTTTCCTAAAGATGGTCATGGTTTAGCCTTCTTTGATGGTACACACTTATATGAACATGGAGATCCCCGCAAAGGAGAACATAAAGGTTGGGGTACATTAGTATTTGATTATGGACGTAACGAAGTCCGCAATTTCCTCGTCGCCAATGCCTTATTTTGGTTTGATAAATACCACATTGATGGGATTCGGGTTGACGCCGTAGCCTCTATGCTTTACCTCGACTACGATCGGGAAGATGGGGAATGGGTAACAAATGAATATGGTGGTAGAGAAAATATTAGTGCCGTAGAATTTTTACGTCAAGTCAACGGTACTATCTTTAACTATTTCCCTGGTATTTTATCCATTGCAGAGGAATCAACCTCTTGGGCGATGGTGTCTCGTCCTCCTTATATGGGGGGTTTGGGCTTCAATATGAAGTGGAATATGGGCTGGATGCACGATATGTTAGACTACTTCAGCATGGATCCTTGGTTTCGTCAATTCCATCAAAATAGCATTACTTTTAGTATGTGGTATCACCACAGCGAAAATTATATGTTAGCCCTATCCCATGACGAAATTGTCCACGGCAAGAGTAATATGATCGGTAAAATGCCTGGGGATGAATGGCAGAAATTTGCAAATATCCGCAGTTTATTTGGTTATATGTTCGCACATCCGGGCAAAAAAACCATGTTTATGAGCATGGAATTTGGACAATGGAGTGAGTGGAATGTCTGGAATGATTTAGAGTGGCATTTACTACAATACGAAAAACATAAAGAACTAAAAAAATTCTTCAGTGACATCAATAGCTTATATAAAGATGAACCTGCTTTATATGAGTTAGATTTTGAAGAAGAAGGCTTCCAGTGGATTGATTGTAGCGATAATCGTCATAGCGTGGTTGCTTTTATTCGCCGTGCTAAAAATACTGATGAATTTATCGTCATCGTCTGTAACTTTACCCCTCAACCCCATAGTCACTATCGCATTGGTGTACCTCAAGCCGGATTTTATAACGAAATCTTTAATAGTGACTCTCGCGAGTATGGCGGTAGTAACATGGGCAACTTAGGCGGAAAATGGACAGAGAAATGGTTTTTCCATAACTATGCCGACTCCCTTGATTTGTGTTTACCACCGTTAGGGGTTTTAATGCTCAAACTGGATGTCGAAAAGACTAATTCTGTTAATGGTTAAATAGAGAACAGGGAACAGGCAAAAGCAGAGGGAAAGGATAGGGAAGAGGGGGAAGCTTTCGGGTGTAGGTTTTTAATATTTGGGCGAAGGTGAGACTTGCAAGAGGGGGAAGAAAGGGAAGAGGGGGAAGAGAGGGAAGAAAAATCCCATACTTCCCACACTTCCCACACCGACCATACTCCCCACACTTCTCATCTCATAAAGTTTGACCGCTATCCCTCGCAGTATTGCAACTCCACCACCTCTCAAAAAGCGATCGCCCCTAATAAAGTCGATACAAATGATACAAAACTGAATCACCTTGATATGCTTAAAATAGTTAAATAAATGTAAAGATATAGCAGGAAATACAATATGACTTGGTTAGACGAATATCATCAGCACGTAGAAGAAAGAGCAAAATTAGGTATTCCCCCCTTGCCCTTAAATGCCGAGCAAACATCGCATCTATGCGAAATGTTAAAGAATCCTCCTGAAGCATTGAAAGAAGAATTAATGATGTTACTTCGGGATAGAATACCCCCCGGAGTTGACGAAGCATCCTATGTTAAGGCAGGGTTTTTAACAGGTGTAGCTAAGGGTGAAATTGAATGCCCGCTGATTTCTCGTCAAGGTGCAGTAAGCTTACTTGGTACGATGATGGGTGGTTATAATGTTCAATCATTAGTTAAATTACTCAAATCAAAAGACAGTAATGTTGCCTCAGAAGCAGCGATAGCCTTAAGTAAAACCTTATTAGTCTTTGATGCTTTCAACAATGTCTTAGAGCTATCAGAGACTAATCCCTACGCTAAACAAGTTATCGATGCTTGGGCAAATGCAACCTGGTTTATCAGTAAACCTAAAGTCCCTGAAACTATTACAGTAACAGTATTTAAAGTGGAAGGAGAAACCAACACCGACGACTTATCTCCCGCTCCTCATGCCACGACTCGCCCTGATATTCCTCTCCACGCTCTAGCAATGCTAGAATCTAGAATGCCTGAAGGCTTAGAGACGATCGCTAAATTAAAAGAAAAAGGATATCCCGTAGCTTACGTTGGGGATGTTGTCGGGACTGGATCCTCTCGTAAATCCGCTATCAACTCCGTTTTATGGCATCTAGGAGAAGAAATTCCTTATGTTCCTAATAAAAAAGCTGGCGGATACGTTTTAGGCGGTAAAATCGCTCCTATCTTCTTCAATACAGCCGAAGATTCTGGTGCGTTACCCATCGAATGTGATGTCAATCAAATGAACACAGGAGATGTTATAACTATCTATCCCTACGAAGGAAAAATCACTAACGAAAGTGGTGAAACCATTTCTACCTTTGAGCTAAAACCCGACACCGTTTTAGACGAAGTTAGAGCAGGGGGAAGAATTCCTCTGTTAATTGGACGTGCTTTAACCGATAAAACTCGTCAAGCATTGAACTTACCTCCTAGTGAACTATTTGTCCGTCCAGGTACTGGTGAAGATACGGGTAAAGGGTTTACCTTAGCTCAAAAAATGGTCGGTAAAGCTTGTGGTGTGGAAGGTATTCGTCCTGGTACTTCTTGTGAACCGATCATGACTACCGTTGGTTCTCAGGATACCACAGGACCAATGACTCGTGATGAATTAAAAGAATTAGCTTGTTTAGGTTTCCATGCCGACTTAACCTTACAAACTTTCTGTCATACCGCTGCTTATCCCAAACCAGTAGACATCAAAACTCATCACGAATTACCTGATTTTTTCTCTACCCGTGGCGGTGTGGCTTTACGTCCTGGTGATGGTATTATCCACTCATGGCTCAATAGAATGTTATTACCTGATACAGTAGGTACAGGTGGTGACTCTCATACCCGTTTCCCCCTCGGTATTTCCTTCCCCGCAGGTTCTGGATTAGTGGCTTTTGCGGCGGCTTTAGGGGCGATGCCTTTAGATATGCCTGAGTCGGTGTTAGTTAAGTTCACTGGTAAATTACAGCCTGGTGTAACCTTGAGAGATATTGTCAATGCCATTCCCTGGGTAGCGATGCAAGAAGGTAAGTTGACTTACGGTGAAGGGGATAAAATCAATGTCTTCAATGGTCGTATCATGGAGATGGAAGGTTTACCTGATTTAAAAGTCGAACAGGCATTTGAATTAACTGACGCTACTGCAGAAAGATCTTGTTCTGGTAGTACTATTAAGTTAAGTGAGGAAACCGTGGCTGAGTATCTTCGCTCTAATGTTGTCTTGATGAAGAATATGATTGCTAGAGGTTATCAAGACGCTCGTACTCTCTTGCGTCGTATTGCTAAGATGGAAGAATGGTTAGCAAATCCTTCTCTAATGTCTGCGGATGAAGATGCGGAATATGTAGATAGGATCGAAGTTAACTTAAGTGAAATCAAAGAACCTATTGTAGCCGCACCTAACGATCCAGATAATGTTAAACTTATGAGTGAATGTGCTGGTGATAAGGTAGATGAAGTTTTTATCGGTTCTTGTATGACTAATATCGGACATTACCGTGCGGCGGCGAAAATCCTTGAGGGTGCAGGTACTGTCAAAGGGCGTTTATGGGTTTGTCCTCCCACTCGCATGGATGAACGACAATTACGAGAAGAAGGAGTATATGGTATCTTTGCCGCTTCTGGTGCGAGAACTGAAATGCCGGGATGTTCGCTCTGTATGGGTAATCAAGCCCGTGTAGAAGATAATGCCACGGTATTCTCTACTTCTACCCGTAACTTTAATAACCGCATGGGTAAAGGTGCGAGGGTTTATCTTGGTTCGGCTGAGTTAGCGGCAGTATGTGCTTTACTAGGTAAAATACCTACTGTGGAAGAGTATATGACCATCGTCAAAGAGAAAATCGATCCATTTAAAGGCGAGTTATACCGTTACTTGAACTTCAATGAAATTGACAATTTTGAAGATGAGGGTAGAGTTATAGCGTTAGAAGATATGCCGAAAATTGAGGATATTTTAGGTATGCCCGTGGGTGCTAAATAATTAACTTTAGGGTGGGCTAAATGCTCACCTTTTTAATTAAGACAATGAGAAGATAACTACTCTCGAAGAGCCATAGTCTAGCCTATAATGAGAACACAGGAAATTTAAATATAAATGTTATTAGTTAATAATAAAACCGAGGATAAAGTAGATTCAGATTATAAGTATCCCATTGTTGAAATGTTTCATTCTATACAAGGGGAGGGTTTTTGGAGCGGCGAGAATTCCTTTTTTATTCGTTTGGCGGGCTGTAATGTGTTTTGCCCTTGGTGTGATCAAAAAGAAACTTGGTCAATGAAAAAATATCCTTTGTTCACATTAGAAAATATTAAGAATGAGCTAACTAATATTAATACTAAACATATTATTATCACCGGTGGTGAACCTTTATTACATGATCTTTTTCCCCTAACAAAAATCCTGAAAAATTTGAGTTATAAAACTCATTTAGAAACTTCCGGGTCTCATGTTTTTTCTGGAGAGTTTGATTGGGTAACTTTTTCCCCTAAACCCTATAAAAAACCCCACGAAAGTATTTATGATCATGCCAGTGAATTAAAAGTAGTAATTGATGATCAAAATGATTTAATTTGGGCAGAATCTGAAGCAGAAAAAATCCCTATTCACATCCCTAAATATTTACAACCCCAGTGGGAAAATCCTGATAGTCAAGAGTTAATTTTTAATTATATTCTCCATCATCCTCAATGGCGTTTGAGTCTACAAACTCATAAATTTATGGGAATTAGATAAAACAACCCTACCTTTTTAGAGGTAGGGCTTTAGGACGTAGAAAATTTATGAACTATACAGCTACGGTTTTTCTGCTGGTAGAACTTAATTCACCTTTAGCATATTTAGCGGCAAAATCATCAAGACTTACTTGTTTAATTTTACTTGCATTTCCAGCAGTCCAAAATTGTTGATAACGCTCTAAACATACTTGCTTCATGTATTTGATAGAGGGTTTCAAGAAGTGACGAGGATCGAAGTTAGAAGGATCTTTGAACGCCGCTTCACGGATGGCAGCAGTAATGGCTAAACGGTTGTCGGTGTCAATGTTAACTTTACGAACACCACTCTTAATACCCTTTTGAATTTCTTCCACTGGTACTCCGTAGGTTTCAGGAATGTTACCACCATATTTGTTGATCATATCCAACCATTCTTGAGGTACAGAAGAAGACCCGTGCATTACTAAATGAGTATTAGGTAATTTAGCGTGGATTTCTTCAATGCGACTAATAGCAAGAATTTCGCCAGTAGGTTTACGGGTAAATTTATAAGCACCGTGACTGGTACCGATGGCAACCGCTAAAGCGTCAACTTGAGTTCTTTCGACAAATTCTACTGCTTCATCAGGATCAGTTAAAAGCTGAGAATGATCGAGTTTGCCTTCAAAACCGTGACCGTCTTCTGCTTCACCCATACCAGTTTCGAGAGAACCTAAACAGCCCAGTTCACCTTCCACACTAGCACCTACAGAGTGAGCTACTTTAACTACTTCTGCGGTAACGTTAACGTTATATTCAAAAGTTGCTGGGGTTTTTGCGTCTTCTTGTAAAGAACCATCCATCATAACGCTGGTAAAACCGTTACGAATGGCGGAATAACAGGTTGCAGGACTATTACCATGATCTTGGTGCATAGCGATGGGGATATGGGGGTAAGTTTCAGCCGCCGCTAAGATAAGGTGACGGAGGAAATTTTCTCCCGCGTAACTACGAGCACCACGAGATGCTTGTAAGATAACAGGGCTATCGGTTTCGTTAGCCGCACCCATAATGGACAGAATTTGCTCTAAGTTGTTAACGTTAAATGCAGGAATACCATAATCGTGTTCTGCTGCGTGGTCTAATAATAGCCTCATGGGGACTAAAGCCATAAATATCCTCCTCTATCTTTTTTTTATTTAATTTAAAATTTTCTTTGTTAAGAATCTTAACTCATTATGGTTCAATATTGGGATATTTTTTATCATTAGTGTTTATTCTTTCTTTTTTCCTCTCCAGTTAGAGCTTCTTTCACTCATCATCTGTGAAAATTGTTGACGTTGTTCTAAGGTTAACACTTCTCTTGTCTCTAACAGACTCTCAAAGCGCAAGTTATTCATTTTTTGCTGTAAAGCTACTATTTCTTGATGTTGCGATCGCAAGTTATCTTGAGATTCATTATTTTTCATCATTGCCGACATTTTCTCTCTTTCTGATTGCATTTGTTCTTTCACATTGTCAATTTCTGGCTGATATTTACTGCGAATTGATTCTATTTGTTGTTGTTGTTCAGCACTAAGATTAAGTTTTTCCATTAATTTATCACCTTTATTTTCCCATCTTTGTTTCAGAGAAGGGGTATTTTGAGTGATTTTGATGGTGGAATTGATGACGGGATTGGGCAAAGCTACGGCATGGAAACTAATACCCATAGTGGTTATAGTTGCAAAAATCAAAGCGTAATTAATTGTATGTTTCATAATGTGATTTTCTCCTAAGATTTTAGAAATTGATAAAAAAAGACAGAATAATTTTTAAAATTCATCATTGACGGTGACTAAATTAAATTCTGACTCTTGTGCCATCGAACCATACCAACTGTTAACCAAAAAGGGTTCTAAGTCTTCGGTTTCGGAAGCGATTTGGGGGACAGGTTTGCTATTCATGTTGAAAAAATAACTGCCGATAATCAACAACGTCGTTATTAGAGTACCGGGTAATAACCAACCAACACCAATTTTAGGAAACGTTTTTCGCCAATGATTTGACCCAGGGGTGATCACACAGTGGCACGGTGCAGACTCCATAGCAGATCCCTGGGAGATCGCCCTCATAACCAACTCCTCGCAAGGTTTGGTTTCTGGGGGAGTTTCTGGGCAATAAGTTTTTAAAAAACCTACTAATTCATCGTCAAATCGATTATTGGAAGTAGTTTTGCTCATAAATTAACTCCTTTTTGTTCGAGAAATTGACGTAAACTTTTTCGTGCGTTGAATAATCTCGATTTAACCGTACCCACAGGAATAGACAAAATTTCGGCTACATCCTTGTGTTGCATATCCTGTAAATCATGCAAGACGATTACGGCACGATGTTCAAGATTAAGGTTTTGCAATGCCGACTGTATCAATTCTTGATAATGCAACTGCAATAAACCCGTTTGACCATGATTTGTTGATTTAGCTAAATCTGTTCTTAAAGATTGTTTCATTTGATCTATTTGCACTTTTTGGCGATGGTGATCGCGCTTTCGAGCCAAACTATGATCTGAAGCCACATTCCAACAGATACGATAAAGCCAAGTAGAAAAATATTGTGGTTCCCGTAATTTAGGCAATGCTTTCCATATTTTTAAAAATACCTCCTGTTGTAAATCATCTAGTAATTCGCTACCGCATAATTTATATAAAGTAGCCCTAACTTTGTGTTGATAACGTTGGTAAAGTAAACGAAATGAATTTCCGTCGCCTTTTTGGCATTTTCGTACTAACTCCAAATCAGCAATCTCGACATTACTATTTGCTCTTGACATTCATCATCTTTATCTTTTGCTGTAGTAATGTCTTTAGACGACTAATAGACAAAAAAGGTTCAAATCATTTAAAAATGAGCAATTAACAATAAAGCAACAAAATAATAAAGGCTTCAGAATAAAAAAAATTTACTTGTGCAATTCATAATCCCTTGTTTTCACTTTTTGGCTACTGATTTAAACCGGGACATTTTCGGTATACCTAATACCTAATACCTAATACCTTGTCTCAACCAGTTTGTCCCGCCTTAAGTTGATAGCCCACTTTTTTTTCTTGATATATTTGTAAGTCGAACCAAAAAGTTGTACCGACTCCTTCTTCACTAACTAAATGGATTCGACTATTATGTTTATCGGCAATATTTTTCACAATAGATAAGCCCAAGCCCGTGCCTTCTAGGGTATGTACTCTGTTTTCTACTCGGAAAAAGCGATCAAATATAGCTTCTTGGTCTTCTGGGGCAATACCTATTCCTGTATCAGTGATTTCTACCCTGACATGAGAATATTCCGAGGGGTTTTCGGGATTGGCTCTTACAGCATAAGCCTTAATGGTTACAGTGCCTTCTTCTAAGGTAAATTTAAGAGCGTTACCAACTAAATTAGTAAATACCTGCAAAAGTAGATCATAATGTCCCCAAATGGGCGGTAAAAAAGGCTCTATATCTTGGATTAATCGAATATTTTTATCTTTAGCATTCAACTGATAAGTTCTTAAAGTTTGTTCTATAGGTTGTGCCAAATCTAAGGGGGTAAATTCATAACTGCGGGAGGATTCTAAACGAGATAAATCCAATACATCGTTTACTAAGCGAGTTAGGCGATCGGTTTCATTATTAGCCGTTTGTAAAAACTCTAATTTTTCTGCTTCCGTTAAGTCATCACCATATTCAAGAAGAGTTTCAATAAAAGATTTAATGTTAAATAAAGGTGTCCTTAATTCATGGGAAACATTACTAATAAATTGACTTTTCGCCTCATTTAATTCTGCTTCTTTTGTGATATCTTGTACAGTCATCACAATTCCTTTTATGTTTTCTCGATTTTGGTCTAATACCTGAGTCAACAAAATTCTAAAAGTATGTTGATGGGGTGGATTTAAACTAATAGTAAATTCGCCCCTTGTGGCTAAAATACTATGATGATATTTTTCGTCTTCCGTATGTTCCCCCTGAGAAATGTGGGTAAGAGGTTGTTGCAATTGTTTCGTTACTTCTGGGGGTAAATATTCCAGTAAATCCTCACCGACAATATGGGTTTCTTCCCAATTAAACATTCTCCTAGCAGCAGGATTTACTAATATTAATTTGAGTTGTGAATCCAATAAAATTGCACCATCGGCGATAGTAGAAACAAGAGTTTCAAGTTTAGCTTTTTCTGCCGTTAATTCTTCGATATTTTGTTCTTCAAATTTCTCTAATCTTTCCGCCATATCATTAAAACTTAAAATCAGTTCTCCCAATTCACCGCCAAGGGGTAAATCAATTCTTTGCTTAAAGTTTCCTGTGGCGATATTTTTCACTCCTAACAATAATTCTTTGATGGGTTGAGTGATAGTTAAAGCATTGAATACACCTCCTAAAATCACCATTGCCCAAATGGAGATAAAAACCGCAATGGTAACATCTCTGGTAAGGTTAGAGGAAGCGACAACGGTGGGATTTGGGTTAATGCCAATAGCTAACACCCCCAAATACTGATTATTTAAAGATAAAGGCACAAAAACATCTGTTACCTTCCCGTCTGGGGTTAAATGTTGTCTAATTACGGGGGTTTTGACATCAGGTTGATAGTCTTCAGGTAACTCTAATTTTCTTTGAATAGTCAGGGAATTTTTGACCTCATCTTGAGAAAAGGGAATCCCGAAAAAAATATCCCCTTCCTTATTGGCATAAATAATATATCTAACACTTGATGTACTTTTGAAAAAACGTCCGGAAAACTGTGCGACTTGTGTTAAGTCATCTTCGGCAACCAGAGGTGCCACATTACTGGCTAAAAGTAAGCCTAAGTCCCGTCCGAAACGAGTATCATTGACTTGAGCATCTTGTTGAATCGAGTTAACCGCCCAAAAAGTCAAACTACTCATCACTAACGATACCACTAGAGTGGCGATCGCCATTAATTTAGTTTGGAGGGTGAATTCTGACCACCAACCTGCGATAATTTCCTTAAATACTTGCACCGGATTAACTCAATAAAATCTGAACGTTAAAACTAATTTACCTTAAAATCAATTGCCTATTCTAATTAATAATCGGAAGAGGTTAACACTAGTCATCCTATTTGAATCATAAAATAATGAATAAATTTACCTATAAAAGAAAAATATATTTTGCTGATACTGATGCGGCAGGAGTCGTTTATTTTTCTAATTTATTGTCAATTTGTCATGAAACTTATGAAGAATATTTAACCACATTAACAATTAATTTACAAGAATTTTTTAGCAGTAATTTAATTGCTATCCCCATTATTCACGCAGAAATAGACTTCTTTAAACCTCTTTTTTGTGGTGATTTAATTATTATCGATATCGATACAAAATTAATTAGTAACAAAATATTTGAAATTAGCTATTATCTTAATAAAGATAACATTTTAATTGCCACTGCCTTAACTAGGCATATTTGCCTCGATGCTCAAACGAGAAAAACTCAAGAAATTCCCCTTATCATTAAGGAAAATTTATAATTTTAACCTTAAATTAACCTCGAAAAAATGGTTTTTGTGTTTATACTAAAATGGTTTAAACTCTTTAAAAAAATCTTTGAATATGTTTGAAAAAATTTTAATACCTAATCCCTGTGCCGAAAAACCTTCATCTCTTCGTCCCCGTAAAGGAGTGATAATCGGTTTAGGACAAGTGGGTTTAGCCTGTGCCTATTCTCTGTTAATTCAAGACTGTTTTGATGAATTAATTTTGCAAGATATAGCCACGGATAAACTCGAAGGGGAAATAATGGATTTATCTCACGGGATGTCTTTTCTGCCGCCAACGGATTTGAAAGCCGGAACTGTTGCCGATGTCGGCAAAAATGCTGATATAGTTATCATCACCGCCGGAGTCGCACAAAAAGAGGGGGAAAGTCGTCTTAGTTTAGTTGAGAGGAATATCGCTATTTACAAAAACATTTTAAAAGGTGTAGTGAAATATTGTCCTGATGCCATTATTTTAGTGGTTAGCAATCCAGTGGATATTATGACTTATGCCACCTTAAGAATCACTGGTTTTCCCAACTCAAGAGTCATTGGTTCTGGTACTGTTTTAGATAGTGCTCGTTTTCGTTTATTAATTGCCCAGGAAATGGGTATTGATGCCCGTAGCGTTCACGCCTACATTATCGGTGAACATGGAGACAGTGAAGTGCCTGTGTGGAGTACCGCTAACGTTGGCGGTATGAAAATTATACCGAATAAATGGTCAAACTTGGAGGAGAATGAACAAAGTAAACTATCTAAGATATTTTATCAGGTACAAAATGCCGCTTACGAGATCATTCGACGAAAAGGTTATACTTCCTATGCCATTGGTTTAGCTACCACAGATATTGTCAAGGCCATTTTAAACTCACAAGAACGGATTTTAACCGTTAGCGGTTTGATGAGTGGTTTATATGGTATTGAAGATGTTTGTCTGAGCATTCCTAGGGTTATCAATGAAAAAGGAATCTTAAAAACCGTCAATCTTAACCTTAGCGAGGAAGAAGAAAGATTATTACAAGAATCAGCTAATGTTTTACATAACGTATTCAAAAAGGTGAAATTTTAGGTGGGAAGTATAAAGATTTGGAATTATGTGGTCGATGTTTAAGTTATCTCCATCCCTAAATATTTCCGCATAGCTGACATTTCCCAGATTGTTTTTTGAGAAGTGTTGCTGTTTTTAGGGGCATTTCGGGATGTTTACCCATTCTTGTACTCCAGTAAACTAAGTTACCATCGTCGCACACCTTCTGCAATAGACATCTCCAAAAATTTATGATTCTTTCATTTTATCTACCAATTATAGAACTAAAACTATCTAAAATGAACTATTTTCGCCCGGCTTATTGACAATAGAAAAGAGTTCTGGAAATATGTAGAATCTCTAAAACCCTTTTAAAACAAGTATACATTCAATAATTAAGTGTCGCTGTTTAACACATTATTGTCGCCATTAAAAATCTCTATAAATGCCATTATATATGGATTAGAGTGCTTTTTATGTTCTTGTGGAATCGGACAACTTATTTCAACAGTTAAATGTCGTTTATTATTGTTTTTAAAGTTTTAAATGTCGCTTATTTTTTGATCAGATCAATTGACCATTGCAGAATAATTTAATATTTTAGTTGTCGTTTCTTGGGCTAAATGCTATTCTAAAAAAAGAGTTAAATAGTAAATTAGTTTGGGTAATGGCATTATCGAAGCAACCAAAAGTATATAGGCTTCCTTCTGAAGAACAGATTACCGATGAGGTAAAATTGAGAATGGAAGTCGTTGAAAGTCTGATTGAACCATGCGATCGCACCTTGTATCGTGAAAGAAAACAACAAGCGGCTGAAAAGTTGGGTGTATCAATTCGTTCCATCGAAAGATTGATGAAAAAATACCGAGAAGAAGGTTTTGTGGGCATAATCAAAACTAGGGCAGATAAAGGTACAATCCGTATTGATCAAGAGTGGTTTGATTTCATTTTAGATGCCTACAAGAAAGGAAATCAAAATGGTAAACGCATTACTCGCCATCAAGTTTTTTTGAAAGTCAAAGGACGTGCTAAACAATTAGGTTTAGAAAAAAAAGATTATCCCAGTCATCAAACAGTCTATAGAATTATCGATCAATATGTACAAGAACAAGACAAAAAACGCAAAGCTAGAAGTCCAGGATATTCAGGCTCGAAATTAACCCACATGACTCGTGATGGTAGAGAACTTGAAGTAGAAGCTAGTAATGATGTTTGGCAATGCGATCATACTCGTCTCGATGTGAGATTGGTCGATGAGTTTGGGGTGTTAGATCGTCCTTGGTTAACAATCATTATTGACTCATATTCTCGTTGTTTAATGGGATTTTATTTAGGCTTTGAGAGTCCTAGTTCTCAAATAGACGCTTTAGCATTACGTCATGCTATTTTACCTAAATATTATGGCTCAGAATATTCTTTGCGTAACGAATGGACTGCTTATGGTACTCCCACATATTTTTATACAGATGGTGGCAAGGATTTTCGTTCGATTCATCTAACAGAACACATAGCAGTGGGATTGGGGTTTACTTGTTCTTTAAGAAGAAGACCATCGGATGGTGGTATTGTTGAAAGGTTTTTTCGGACACTAAATGATAATGTGTTGAGGGAATTACCAGGCTATACAGGTGCAAATGTTCAGGAAAGACCTAACAATGTTGATCAAAATGCTAGTCTTACCCTGAGAGATCTCGAACTTATCTTGGTGAAGTATATTGTTGATGAATATAATCAAAAACCAGATGGCAGGAGAAAAGACCAAGCTCGCATACAACTGTGGGAAAATGGGTTAGTAGTTGAGCCTGAACCCTATGAAGAAAGGGAACTAGACATTTGTTTGATGAGGCAGACTCGAAGGACTATTCAGAAGTTTGGCACGTTGCAGTTTGAAAATATCACCTATAAAAGTGAACATTTGCGGGGAATGGCAGGGGAAATCGTCTCAATTCGCTATGATCCTGAAGATATAACGACAATATTGGTTTATGAGCGTTTGAATGACGGTACAGAAAAATTCCTTGATTATGCCCATGCTCAAGGATTAGAAGCCGAAAGTCTGTCATTGCGTGAACTGAAGGCGATTAATAAAAATCTCAATCGAGAACAGGAAAAAATCAATAATGATGCGGTACTTGATGCCATGTTAGAAAGGGAAGTTTTGTTGGAAACTCTCACGAAAAAGGATCGACAAGAACGCCGTCAGGTAGCTCACAAAGAGGTTAATCCAACTAAAACTATGGCGGAAAAATTGACAATTCCTGAACCTGAAATAGTTGAAGATGAAAATGATGAGGACTTAGATGAAGAAATACCTACTTACGAAGTGTCATACATGGATGACCTTTTTGATGATCATTAATTCAGTTTGTTGAGGACAAAAAAATGACAAATGTAGAGACGATCGCACACCAGTTTGGTAACTTTCCTACTATCACTGCTGAAATTCAAGCCGAAATTGAGCGATTAAGGAAAGATCCATATATTGAGTTTGAACAGGTAAAACAGTGTCACGGTTGGATGTATGAGTTGATTCTTTCTAGGATGACAGGGTTATTAGTGGGGGAATCTCGTTGTGGGAAAACAGTTACTTGTAAATCTTTTGCCGCCAGATACAATAAGTCAAAACAAGGGCAAAAGCAACGGATTAAGCCAGTGGTTTATATTCAAGTACCTGAAAAATGTGGCTCAAGAGATTTTTTCATCAAGATACTCAAGGCATTGAATAAGCCCACCAAAGGAACAATATCGGATTTGAGGGAAAGGACTCTCGATGGTTTAGCGATTCATGGTTGCGAGATGTTGATTGTGGATGAGGCTAATCATTTAAAGCAAGAAACTTTTGCTGATGTCAGGCACGTTTACGATGAAGATGAGTTGAATATATCTGTTTTGTTGGTGGGTACAACCAGTCGTTTAGAAGCCGTTGTCAAAAGAGATGAACAGGTTGCTAATCGTTTCTTAGAAGAATACGAACTAGATCGCCTTGATGATAAGGAGTTTAAAATGATTGTGCAAGTTTGGGAGAAAAATGTCCTGAGATTACCTGAACCTTCAAATTTAGCGGAAGCAGACAATTTAAAACTACTCAAAACTGCTACTCGTAAATTGATTGGACGTTTAGACATGATTTTACGCAAGGCGGCAATTCGTTCCCTTTCGAGGGGAGAAACACACATTACTCCTGAGATATTAAAACAAGTTATAGCATCAACAAAATGGTCTTATGAAAGAAAGAGAAAGTGAGTTGTGGTTAACCAAAGTTGAGCCATTTGAAGGGGAAAGTATTAGTCATTTCTTGGGCAGATTTCGCCGTGCGAAAGGAAATCGTTTCTCCGCACCAAGTGGATTGGGTGAAGTGGCAGGATTGGGGGCTATTTTGGCTCGATGGGAAAAGTTTTATTTTTCTCCCTTTCCTACGCCACAAGAATTAGAAAAATTAGCAACAGTCGTGATGTTGGATGTCGATCGCCTTCGGGAAATGTTTCCTTATCAGGGTATGGTGACGCAAATTAAACCGATTATGCTGTGTGGAATGTGTTATCAAGAAGCTCCCTATCATCGTTTACAATGGCAAGATAAGAAGAAAAGAGGATGCGATCTTCATAAGGTGAAATTACTTTCTAAATGTCCTAACTGTGGAACTTCTTTTTCTGTTCCTTCTCTATGGAAAGATGGTAGATGCGATCGCTGTCATTTATCATTTACGAAGATGAGTAAAAAGCAAAAATAAATCCTGATTTGATTTACATTGTTTATTTTTGAGAAGATAACTTTTTTAAGCGTTTTTCTCGATCTTGCCAATCTGGTAAATAGACTGACATATAACATTTAAACAATTTGCTGTGATTAGGTACGAGTAGATGAATTAATTCATGTACAATTACAAATTCTCCTAATTCTTGAGGTAAATCCATCAATTCTTTATTTAAAGTTAATCTACCTGTCGTAGAGATAGAAGCCCATTTATTTTTCATTTGACGTAGTTGAATCTCTTTGACTTGCACATTAATGCGATCGCTCCATGTCCAAACTGTATTTTTCAAGTCTTCAGTATTTTTCCACGTTTTTTGTTTATCGATTGAAAGCATAATTAATTTTGATTTAAGAGGTTGAATAACTGATTAACAATATCAGTAACTTGATCTAAATCATCTATTTTTTCATAGATAGAAAAAGTAACTTCTTTTCGTAATTCTCTTAATTCTCTTTCACTTTTCTTCCAGTTAGGATAATCAACAAATGCTTGTTTTATCTGATGACTTACTTCTTCTGGGCTTTCTATTCCAGCATCTTTTAAGATTTTATAAACAAAATAGCTTAAATTATCAAAGCCTTGGGCGGATTGTTCCTTTTTCCTTTGTTCATTATTTTTGATTTCTTGAAATAATAAATCTAAAGTTTCTTGAGTATCAACTTGTCTTGTTTCAAATCTTTCTTCGATCGCCTTTGCTCTTTGTGCCATAGCGATTAAAAAGGGATCATCTTTATTTTCTTCTGCTATTTTTTCAATACTTTTTACCAAGTTAATTACTTTGGTTGTGTTACCATTTTTTTTGTTTTTAATGGTTTCAATTGTCTCTGCATTAATTTCGATAAATTCATTAATAGAGGCGATCGCCGTTGTCCCAATATTTTGTTGTACTATTTCATCAGTTTTGCGTTTCACTTCTCGATCGAGATAAATTCTGCGAGTATAAGCATTACGAACCACCTGATAAATGCCACAGAGGCTAGTATAATCGTCAATATAAGGGCGTAAAAAAGCATCTGGTGATATAACTTCATAAAGCATTTCTAACTCTTTATAGCCTTTAATAAATCCTTTGCGTTGTTCTTTTTCCCTGAAAAATTCAATTAAATTATCGACATCTTGATCGTTAAAGTTATGTTTAATTAGGGGCAAGTAAGTGGGAACTAATTGCTCAATTTTGATTTTGAATAAATTTTTAAGTAATTGTAAATCTTTAACAATAGCGTTAACTTCTTCACTATCAAAGGCTAAGGCTTTTTCCAATTTATCAAAAATACCCACAAAATCTAAGACAAAGCCATGAGGTTTAAGCATCTCCTCTGTTTCATTCTCATAAGGGCGATTAACACGGGCGATCGCTTGTAAGAGGGTATGATCTCGCATTGGTTTATCCAGATACATGGCATATAGTAATGGTGCGTCATAACCTGTTAATAGTTTTTCCGTTACTATTAAAATTTTCGGATATTCTCCAAAACGAGCGAAGTTTTTGCGGATTTGCTTCTCTGTTTTATCATCGAGATGGTAAGCCTTTAGTTCTTCACTATCGTTGTTATTACCTGTATAGACTACCGCCGAATATTCAGGGGGTAAATAACGATCTAAGGCTTCTTTATATTTAGCACAAGCAGGGCGATCGACGGCTACTAAAAAGGCTTTATATCCTAACGGTTCGACATTGGTTGTATAATGTTCAGCAACATATTTTGCTACTTGATCAATTCTTTGATCTGCTTTGAGAAAATTCTTTAAATTAACTGCTCGATCTAAAATTTTATTGAGTTCACTTATATCGTTTATCCCTTCTGTTTCTACTAAATCAAGAAATTCTTGCTCCATTATTTCCGCAGGGACTAATAATTGATTAGGAGCGATGTTATAGTAAAGGGGTAGAGTTGTACCATCTTCAATACTTTCAGCGATCGAGTATTTATGTAAATAACCTTTTTCATCATCAACCCCAAAAACCTTGAAAGTACCTTTTCCTTGATTGGTTTTGTCAATGGGTGTACCAGTAAAGCCAATAATTGTGCTATTGGGCAAACCTGCCATTAAAAATGTGCCTAAATCTCCTCCTGTGGTGCGGTGTGCCTCATCTATCAAAATATAAATATTTTTTCTTGTGTTGATGTTAGGAGGCATTTCTCGGAATTTATGAATCATGGTGATAATAATACCTCGATAATCGTTTTCGAGTAATTCCACAAGGGTTTTTATGCGATCGGCATGGCGAATATTGTTAACCCCTAAGTTATTCAGGTTGCGTAACATTTGATCTTCTAATTCGTTGCGATCGATCATTAGAATAATAGTGGGTTTTTCGCTTTCTGGGGCTTTAAAGAGCATTTCGGCAGTTTTAATCATGGTGAAGGTTTTTCCGCTTCCCTGAGTGTGCCACACTAATCCCCTAAATTTAGTTTCATCGTGACAACGGTTAATTACTTGTTCGATAGCTAAGGTTTGATGTTGTTTTAGAATATATTTTTGTAAAGTTTCGTCTTTTTCCGCAAAGATAATATAATTTTTCAGAAATTTTAAGATTATTTGGGGATGGCAAAAAGTCTTAATTTTGTTTTCTAGTTGCCCAATTTCTTCATCTTTCCAGTTAAAAATATTGCGTCTGACGATATTCCAAGTTACGCCATAGGCAAAACCGATCGCCTCTGTAGCTGTAAATAACATTTGGGGAATAAATAACTCTGGGGTTTCTCGGTGATAACGTCTAATTTGATCAATTCCTAATGCGATCGCCTCATTCTTATTGGCGTTTTTACATTCAATGACCAATACTGAAATACCATTAATTAAAAATACCACATCTTCCCTTGTGCCGTATTTCCCGTTATGGGTATAATATTCTTCTGTAACTTCATAAATATTATTTTCAGAGCGATCGTAATCCACTAAAATTAAATCTAGTTCTCTATTCTCAGCTTGATAAAAGTATTTACCTTGATTTTGTAGAAGGTTCAGAAAATCTCGATTACCGTAAATGTCGAGGGATAAGTTATTGAGGCGTTTAATTAAATCCCCTTTGGTTTCGTTGTAATGAGGATTAAATTCTTTGACTTTTTGGTACAAAGTATCATCAAAATATAATGATCCTTGTTGGGCTTTGTGTTGAATTTCAACGCCCTTTTGTTTTCCCAAACTCGTGGGTAAAGGGGCGTTAAAACCCCTTTTAGCTTCGGCTTCTTTACGAGGTACAAATGTCCAACCTATTTCTTGGGCATAGGTTAAGATGCGATCTTGGACGGTTTTATGTTCAGTTGGTTTAGGCATATTTGAGAGAAGAAAAAGATAATTTATTGTTTTGTGCGATAAGTTTGATGAGGATCGTTAGGACTATTGGGGTTAGTGTATTCTAGTAACTTGTCATCAATTAAAGGCTTAAGATATTGTTCTAATAAATATTTTCGCTTTCGTTTTAACAATTTTTCTAATTCACTAGATGAATAAGGCTTTATTCTGCACAATTCCAATATTAGGCTTTTCATTTCCTCTGGTTCGGTTCGTTTACCAATTTTATTTAATCTTTCTTCAAGTTTTTTTTTGCTTAGAGGCGGAAATAAATCAAGAGTTAACTGTCCCTGTTGACTTGTACTACTGTCTTGATAAGGTTTTTCTAACTGTCCTGATAAAGTGTCTTGATTGCCTGTATTGTCTTCCTGATAAGGTTTTTCTGACTGTCCTGATAAGGTGTCTTGATTATCTGTACTACTATCTTGATAAGGTTTTTCTAACTGTCCCGATAAAAATTCAGGCTTGATGGTGTAATAAGTGGCTATGCTTTTACCATTTTGATTAATTAAACCTAAATCCCTTAATTTTATTAATTGCTTACTTGCTTTATTTATATCAACATCATTAACATAACGATAAATTGAATTATTTATTTTACCTGTTTTTTTAATTACAACTAAAGCATTTGTTTCTTCTTTACTTAAGTTAAGATCTTTAAATTGAGTTAACCAGTCAATATCTTCTTGCTCTAAAAAATGATGAGTAAATAAAGTAAGACAAAAAGAGTCTTTTTCTCTACTTGATTCAAATAAAGGAATAGTTAGATTTGCTTGTCGCATATTTTCTAACATGGTTCTAATACCAAATCCTTTAGTTTCGGCTATATTTAACTCATGGAGAGTTTCAGCTATTTTTTCATTACGAGTTTTTGAACTTGGTTGATCTAATTCGTCTATTGATTTTAAAGAATAACCAGCGTTACGAAGTTCTAAACGATCTGAATATCGAATAATCTGAATTGGGCTACGAATACGATAATCCCTGTGCATAACAGCGTTAACAATAGCTTCTCTAATAACCGCACTAGGAATTAAAGGAATATCTTGCCGATTTATCTGATCTTCAGGAAGATTAAAGGCTTTAGGTAAATCGTTTAAAACTAAAGCTGTTAGTCGAGGAATAGCCAATAATAAAGGCTGACGAATTTCAATCACACTTTGATAACGTTTATCTGGATTCTCTACCCATTCCTTTCCTTCAACTACAATATAATCAACACGCTGTAAAGGAAAATGCTTTCTTAAGGCTATTTCTTTACCAAATAAAATTAATCCTGCTACAGTAGGGCAATATTCTCCTTTTTGATTGGGATGTTTGGTTATGGCATATAAAGAATCTAATAAATCACGATCGCTATAGTTAAGTTCACTAGCATTGGGGTTTACTTGTTTTCTAATACGGCGATAAGCATCAATAGCCTGTGACTCAAAATCATCTAAACTTGCATCTTTAACGGGAGTTTGGTCAAAAGTTTGATTACTTCTTTCTTGATAGAATAATTCTAAATCTCGTTCTGTGCATTTTTGATCCGTTGAGCCTATACGTCTAAATGCTCCTTTGGGTAGTCCTCTTTTAGTAATATAAACTGGTTTCTCTGAGGGTTGAGCTTCGGGAATAAAAGCGACAATAACCGTTTTCCCTTCTTTTGTAATAGTTTCTATTTGAGGGCGAATGGGAATGTTAAAAACTTCTCGACATTGACAAGCTAAATCTCTTTGAATTTTATCAGGTTCTGCTAAACCTTCAATCTCATAAATATTATTTTGACTATCTTCTGCTGATTTTATTCCTAATAATAAATAACCGCCACCTAAACCTGATTCATTGGAAAAAGCACTAATAGTTTCCAAAATGCTTTTACCCATATCAGAGGCTTTTTTCGCTTCTATTTCTGTACTTTCATCTTGGGTAGTTAACATTTCCCAAATTTCATCAAAGGTTAGCATTTAATTTCTAACCTCCTCTATTTGAGTCTCTAATACACTTAAATCTAATTCATCTACTCTTATTTGAGCAGTCATTAATTGATGTAATAAAGTTTTAAATAACTCTTGTAATTGTGATTTTTTTATCATTAATAAATTAGTTTCTTGCTCAAAAGTTTGAAATATTTTTGCAATTTCTTTTTGCTCTTTTTCTAATGGAATTGGAATCAGAATATTTTTTAATACAGAACCGTTGACACCTTTCTTCAAACTGTCGTCTTTTCTAGCATTAATTTGTTGCCAATAAATTTGTGTTTGAAAAAATTGAAATAAATAATCGGGATCTATTTTTATTGCTCTAACTCTAATTAAATATGAGGCAAATACCGAAAAAGGAGGATTTTTAATAATATAACTTTTTCCAGTTGTTGCACCAATTCGAGCAAAAACAATGTCATTGTCTTTTAATAAATATTGATCGATTTTCTCAATTGGACAATTGCAAAATGGTACTGTATTCCAATTTACTCCAAATTCTGTAATATCTGTAATTCTTAAAAATTTGGTATTTCCTTTATCACTTGCACTATCAGTAAAACCATATTGAGGTATTTCAATAAAATATTTTAATTCTTTAACCTCCCAACTTTCAGGAATAAGACCTATTTCAGTCATTTTTTGAGGTTCATTATTTAGCCCTTCGGTAAATAGTTTTTGCATTAACGCCTTTTTTAATTCTGTTGTTAAAGCGATCGCCTTTTCTTGTTCACTAATTGCTTTTTGTACTAAACTTAAAACATTGACTATTTTTATTTGTTCTTCAATTGGGGGAAGAATAATTGGTAATAAATTAACTGCACTCTTATTGAATTTTGCATTGATAGCATAAGTTTGAAGTTTTAGAAAATACTTTGATTTATGCAACCATAGCAAATAATAGTAACAATACTTACCATAAATGGTATTAGTGTTGCAACGTATTCTAAGAATAAAGGAAGAATGAGTATATTGACCATCTAAGTTAAAATAAGCTGTTTTTCCTACATGATCTTTACTACCACTACGCCAATTAAAAAGAATATCACCTTGTTTTAAAATGGTTTCTTTATGTCGCTTTGTTTTCAATTCAAAATAGTTAATTTTTTCTAAATCAAAACCACCATCAAGAGTAATATTTTTGTTAGTTAATATTTTTGTTCCGATTGGCTCAATGTTATTAGCAACAGATGCTTGAATTCCATAAATAACTTCACCTGCATTCTGTAGTTCAACTATTTTCCAGTCTTTGGGGATATTTTTTATTGGAGATAAAAGCATATAAATTTTCTTTAATTGTCTATTTGTTGCCTAATGAAAATTACCTAAACTTACTTAAAACCTGCATTAAATTCTTATTTGTTGTTTCTGCTTCCTTCTCCAACTCATCCAACTCTAGCAAAATCTCACTAATTGGTCTAAATTCTTCAGCCTCAGCTACATGAATATAACGAGAAGGAGAGATATTATAATCATTCTCAACAATTTTAGCCTTATCAACAATACAACTAAACTTATCGATTTCTTGCCAACTTAAAAAAGTCTCAGCAATGCGATTAATACCCTCATCAGGAATATAGTTTTTCGGATCGCCCTTAGCAAACTCTAAACTGGCATTAATAAAAAATAACTTATCTTTTTTTTCTGCGGATTTAGCCTTATTTAAGATTAAAATGATACCCGGTGCAGAAGTGTTATAAAAAAGATTTTCAGGCAAATAAATCACCCCTTCAATTAAATCTTGTTCAATAAACCACTTTCTCACATCCTTTTCCTTATCCCTGTTAGCATTCCCAGAACCCCTCGAAACCGCCCCCGTATCAAGAACGATCGCCGCTTTACCATCATCTTTCAAAGAAGCATTAATATGTTGAACCCAACCCCAATCAGCTTTTGAACCGGGGAAACCTGCCCCCTTTGGAAAACGCCCCCATTCATCGTTATCATAATCCTTTTCAGTGAACCAGTTTTGATTCCACATCGGATTAGCCACAACTAGATCAAATTGTCTCAACTTCCCTTTATACTTAAACTTGGGATTTTTAAAAGAATCACCTATTTCAATTTTTCCCTCCATATCATGAATAATCATATTCATATTCGCCATTGCCCAAGTATTAGCAGTATATTCCTGTCCATATAACTGCAATGGTGCGTATTGATTATCTCCCTGTTCTTCCTGTAAAACCAATTGACACTTAATTAATAAACCTGCCGAACCACAACAAGGATCATAAATTTCCATACTTGGCTTAGGTTGCATAATTTTCGCCATTATCATCCCCACTTCCATCGGCGTATAAAACTCCCCTGCCGACTGCCCACCACTTTCAGCAAACTTGCGAATTAAATACTCATAGCTACGTCCGATAATATCAGGTTCAACATCATTTAACCCTAATCTTTTCTCAGAAATTTTCTCAATCAAATTTGACAGGCGATCGTCATCTAAATCCCTTTCGCCGTGAGTTGTCGCATTAAAATCAACTCTATCTAAAATTCCCTTTAATAATGGATTCTCTTTGGCAATATCTCTTAAATAATTAGTCACCCTTTCACCGTAGCTTACAGAAGAATCGCTCTTTTCTGTGTTGGCATCGCTTAAAGTTCTTATCACTTTCCAAACATCATCATCAGGATTTTTCGGTTTCAGAGGTAAATAAAATCTGACTAACTCATGATCATTTTCAACAAACTCAAAGGCTTTAGCACGAGTTTTAATCTTCTTAGCAATACGATTTAACTCATCATCAAAAACATCACAAAGACGTTTCGTAAAAATTAAAGGTAATATAAAATCTTTATACTTAGACGCTTCCTGAACCCCTCGAATGCTACAAGCCGCATCCCAAATCCAACTTTCTAAACTTTTATTGTCAGTTGTATTGTTATTATTTTCTTTGTTTTTTGCCATTTTAAAGACTTTTTATGTTTGTGCCTAACAACCGTAGAAATAGAATTTTACCAAAGATACAAAGCATTTTTCCCATCTGAAAACAAAAATTTCCTTATTTTTTAGTCAAGGGAGGTATTTTCCCCTCATTTTCAGCATCTTCGATCGCCCTTTCCACCAAATAGGCGGCTAAATTGGCAACGGGGCGCCCCTGATCATTTGCCCACCTTTCCAACGCATCATAAACCTTATCCGCTAGTGTTAAATACACTCTCTTTGTCATTACTCTCTCATTAGTTTTTCTTTATACTTTATCGATCCTATAACGAAAAGATCTGATTCTAGTTATTGCCACTTATTAGCCACTAATTAACATCTTTGGTCATGCTATATTAGATTTAGTCTCTTGTTGAGGATAAAAATTATGAGCCAGAAAACTATTGAATGTCGCTTATATGCTCCGTCAGACTCACTGCGTTATCTTTGGAAACTGATGAGCGAAAAAAATACCCCCCTTGTTAACGAATTACTCTATAGAGTCTCTCATCATGAAGAATTTGAAGAATGGTTCAAGACAAAAAAAATATCTCAAAAACCAATTAAGGATATATGCCAACCTTTAAGGGATTTACCCCAGTATCAAAATCAACCAGGACGTTTTTTTACCAGTGCGATCGCTCTTACCCATTACATATACAAATCATGGTTTGCCGTTCAAGCTAGACTACAAAGAAAAATAGAAGGTAAACAGAGATGGCTTAATATTCTCAAAAGTGATGCTGAGTTAGAAGCAATATCAGGGAGTAATATTGAAAAAATTGTCGATCAAGCCCACAAAATACTCAAAGAAGCTCAAAATAACCTAAAGTCAGACAAACAAGGAAAAAAGAAGAAACAAAAAAAAGACAATGATTTGTTCCAACATTTTATGAATGAATACGAGTTACGAACAGACATTCTTGATCGATGTGCCATTGCCTACCTACTTAAAAATCAATGTCAAATACCCGATGAAATTGAAGACATAAAGCAATTCCAACAATATCGTAGAAAAAAGGAAATTGAAATCGAAAGACATCAACAACAACTGGAAAATAGACTTCCCCAAGGCAGAGATTTAACCCAAGACAAATGGTTAGAAACCTTGACGATCACATCTGACAAAGTTCCCGAAACAGAAGAAGAAGCATCTGAGTGGCAAAGTCGTCTTTTGAAAAAATCTCCAGTTATTCCCTATCCTATCGCCTATGAAACTAATATCGATTTAACTTGGATACAAGATCAACGAGGACATTTATTAGTCAAATTCAATGGTCTAAGTAAACATCAATTTGAACTAAGATGCGATCGTCGTCAGCTTCATTGGTTTCAACGTTTTTGGGAAGATCAACAAACTTATAAACAAGATTCCAGTAAATATAGTAGTGCTTTATTTACTCTTCGTTCTGCCAGAATATTATGGCGTGAAGAACAAGGAAAGGGAAATCCTTGGGAAGTTCACAAACTATATTTACAATGTTCCATTGATACCCGTTTTTGGACTGCCGAAGGCACAAACCAAATAGCACAAGAAAAAAGCCAAAAGACAAAAGAAAAAATCGATAAACATCAAGAAAAATCAGAACTTACTCCCAATCAGTTAGCAGATCAAAAACGAAAAGAATCTAGTTTAGCTAGAATTAATACCTCTTATCCACGCCCACACAAAAAAGTTTATCAGGGAAATCCAAATATTATTCTGGGAGTCAGTTTTGGATTACAAAAACCTGCTACTGTAGCTGTTGTCAATGTAATAACTCAAGATGCGATCGTCTATCGAAGTATCAAGCAACTTTTAGGCGACAACTATTCACTTCTCAATCGTCAACGGCAACAAAAAATCAAACTTTCTAAGCAAAGACATCACCCCCAAAAACAAGACAAATTCAGCAACAAAGGGGAGTCTAACCTTGGAGAATACATCGATCGATTAATCGCTAGGGCGATCGTACAAACGGCTAAATTTTATCAAGCACAAAGTATTGTTTTACCAAAGTTAACTAACATCAAAGAAAGTATCCTGAGCGAAGTTCAAGCCAAAGCAGAAACTAAAATCATGGGTTACAAGAAAGCACAGAAAAAATATGCCAAAGAATACCGCAAAAACATACACCAGTGGAGTTATAGCCGACTAACCGAATATATTAGTCAGTTAGCTTCTCAAGAAGGAATCGCAATCGAGTTTGGCAGCCAACCTAAATCGGGAACACCTCAAGAAAAAGCCAAAACCACAGCACTCAATAGTTATAATTGTCGCTTGGAAAAATCTGCCTAAATTTTTCCGAGTACCTTGACAAAATCAGTACATAACTATTAACATAAGAGTTAGCGTCGCAGTCCATGTTTAGACAAAACCTCTGCACTGTGAAAAAAGTGGGTTAGTTTGACTATTAAGCAATAGTTATTCTTTCTGACCCTAGTAACTGTCCACTTCTGAGGCTGCGATCTCTGAACCTTGCTCAGAGAAAGGAAATATTGACAGAAAATGATAATGCTATCTATATTCTATCGGTTAGGTACGCTCCCAGCAATAAGAAGTAAAGCAAAGAATAAGGTTATTTCTGAGCTTAGTCCTCTAATGAGGATGTGGATGACTACAGAGATGGTTACTGAATCACCTTCTTCACCGAAGGAATCTTACTTCACACTAATTTTGACCAACCTATAGCGAGGTTAAATTCCCTAGGAGGTTCGTCAAAAACGCCAAAATCATACAGAGTGGCACTTATTTTAGTGTTACTTAAAAAAACTTAGGTCAATCAAGTTGATTTTGTCCCGAATTTTAATAGGTTCGTCAAAATTGAGTTAGAGAAGCCTTCAGTGAGTTGCTTTGAGCGTGTAAAGTTTCAATACTCTGATTAGTGTTTGGTAGATTGAAAGTTTTTTCTACCGCTTTTTTAACTAAATCTTTATTTGGTTTCAATACTCTGATTAGTGTTTGGTAGATTGAAAGAGCGACCCTTCGATAAATAAATTCAGATACCTTTTCGTTTCAATACTCTGATTAGTGTTTGGTAGATTGAAAGTGTTCAGAATACTTGTTTCTAATTGCTCCAATAAGGTTTAAATGCTCTAATTAGTGTTTTGTAGATTGAGAGGGGATGCTTCAAGCATAAAACAATAACTGTATGTGTTCTTACATTCTTGTTCGTATTTTGTGTAGATTGATAGATATGGATAGAGTATTGAAAGCGAGAAAAGTAGCTTGTGGAAAAAAGGAAAATTGGGAATAGACATATTTTATTTCACATCTATCTTCAGAAAATGATATGATTTAAAGTGTGAGTAAGATTGAAAGGCGCACGACTTTGGGGTTTGTATCCTCTTTTAACACAGTTATGAAATCCTGCGAACAAACAAGGTATTGCAGAATTTCTATGTGACGTAATATAAAGAACATGCTAAGTTCAACAAAAAAATTACTTAACGAAATTATTTTGTTAAACAGCGACAATAATGTGTGAACAACGACAATTAATTATTGAATGTACAAAACATAAATCGGAGCGGCGGGATTTGAACCCACGACCCCCACTACCCCAAAGTGGTGCGCTACCAAGCTGCGCTACGCCCCGTTTACCAATGACTCCCCATTGTAACAATAATCTTTATCCTTGTCAAGTTAAAAAAGTTCTAAAGATTGAATAGCTTGAATCAGATCTTGAGTTACATTTCCTGACCAAGTACCTTCACAGCCTCGATGATGATGAAGAATAATGCGGAGAGAATAGTTATGGGGGTATCCTTCCGCACCCAGCCACATCAAATCACTTTCCGCCTCACAGAGGATAATTTCTCCTTCCATGAGGTGTTTACTGACGTCCATCATTCCTTGATGAATTTGTGAGAAAAGACGACGAAAATCAACCATTTCAGCCGCCGTTAATTCCATCGCCCAATGTTCAGCACCGATTAAGCCTTGATAAGTCTTTACTTTTTCTTGCCATCCAACCCGCCAACCCTCACCTTTTTTGATCAAGCTATTTTATCCTCCATCAACAGGGAATTTAGGCTTCCAGCTCTATGATTTCTTTTGTTTGGACTTCTTCCCCTGGGAGATCATCTTTAGGAGTCGATTCTTCTACCATTGGGGCTTCGGTTTTGATTTCAACTTTCGCTTCTGCTTGTGGAATAGGTGCTCCCACAGGAGTAGTTACAGGTATTGCTTGCAATTCAGGAATATCTTTTTCTTCAAATTCAAAATTTTTATCTACTTTCATTGTGAGATAGCGAATTACGGTTTCACTTAAGCGCATATCCCTTTCGATGATGGCTACTTGACTACCGTCTCCGGTGTAATGAGTTAAAACGTAGATACCGTCTTGAAATTTCAGAATTTGATATGCTAAACGACGTTTACCCCAAATTTCAATAGAGACTTTTTCTGCTCCATTTTGTTTAAGTAAGTCACGATATTTGTGTAATTGTTTGTTTACTTGATCATGAGTTAAATCAGGACGCAAAATAAACATCATTTCGTAAGTATTGGACATCTGTATTTTTTTCCTTTTGGACTAAAATGGCTTCCCACAACCTGAGAAGCAAGGTTTTTTATGCTTTACGGTATCTTCAGAAACAAATTGATTGATACTTTTTAGCAATATTGCTTATATATTTATAACAGAAAAAGAAATTATTGCAAAATTTTTTATAATCAATCTCAAATTCAAAATTTGTTATTATGGCACAACGTTATGTGAGGGTAAGAACTACCAGTGGTCAAATCTACTATGGTAAATTACAGCTCAATGGCACAGTCGAAGTTTTAGATGCACCCCCTTGGTTAAAGGGTAAGGTGACGGATCAGATTTTAAGGGAATCTGAATATCATTTATTAGCACCTTGTGCACCTTCTAAGATTGTAGCGGTAGGAAAGAATTATGTGGCTCATGCGGCGGAAATGGGAGGAGATGTGCCAAAAGAGCCTTTGATTTTCCTGAAGCCTTCTTCAGCAGTTATTGCTCACAAACAAAAAATTATCTATCCAAAACAGTCTCAAAGGGTTGATTTTGAGGGAGAATTAGCCCTAGTAATAGGCGATCGCACAAAAAATTGTACTGTAGAGGGAGCAAAAAATAAAATTTGGGGTTATACGATCGCTAATGACGTAACCGCCAGAGATTTACAAAACAAAGATGGTCAGTGGACCAGGTCGAAGGGATTTGATACTTTTTGCCCATTGGGTCCTTGGATCGTGAGAGAACTGACTTCAGGGGCGAGATTAACGACGATTGTCAATGAAGAACAACCACCAAAACAATCCACACTATTATCAAATATGGTATTTTCTCCTGAACAATTAGTGGCTTATATTTCCCAGATTATGACATTATTACCGGGGGACGTCATTTTAACAGGTACTCCCGAAGGTGTTGAACCCTTGACCGTAGGGGATACGGTGAATGTTGAAATTGAAAGTATTGGAACTTTAACGAATCAAATTGAAGCTAGTCCCGATGGTAATTAGGGTTTAGATTTCGGGGAAAGACCAGGGAACTAGAACACCGATTCAGTAATTAGGAAATTGAAGTTGACTTGAGTATAAATCCTTAATTGCTCTTGGTTTTACAAAGAGGGCGCACTGGCTTCGCCAGATCCGCTCGCGGATCGCCTAATAATATTGGCCATTGCTATACTAAAAAAGGGAATTGATTCGCGTTATAATAACGCTAACCGTCATTTGATTAAATTATGGCAACGGAAAAAACTTTTTGCTCTGTCCTAATCCTGATGTTCTATTTGACGGGCTGCTTCTAAGCTCAAGTCCACGGCTGGATTCTCCTTCGCTTCAGTTTGAGTTTTCAGTTGTGCTTCTATAGAACCTAACACCCCCAATCAATACTGCGAGGGATTTGAATAATTATGTGTTGTGACAAGGATAGGGAAGAGGGGGAAGATGGGGAAGATGGGGAAGAAAAATCCCATACTTCCCACACTCCCCACACTCCCCACACTTCTCATTAACATGAAAATCTATTTTCAAGTTAGTAAGAGGCTATGGGAGTTGTTACAATTAATTGACAACTAGAGGAACTAAATTAAGTCCATGACTACAGTTTTAAATCTTGAGTCTATTACCTCTCTAAGGAGAGAACAATTCTATCAACTTTGTCTCAACAATCCCGAATTACAATTAGAGAGAAATCCTCAAGGAGAATTAATAATTATGTCACCAGTCGGTGGTGAAAGTGGTAGAAAAGAGTCTCGTTTAAATTTTCAAATTAGTTTGTGGAATGAAGAAACTAAATTAGGTGCAGTTTTTAGCTCATCAACTATTTTCAGTTTACCGAATGGTGGAGATCGCTCTCCTGATGTGGCATGGGTATCTTTAGAAAAATGGGAAAAATTAACCTCAGAAGAAAAGGAAGGATTTCCGCCTATTTGTCCTGATTTTGTGATTGAATTAAGGTCAAAAAGCGACAGATTAAAACCATTACAAGAAAAAATGCTTGAATATTTAGATTCAGGTTTAAGACTGGGCTGGTTGATTAATCCTCAAGAAAAACAAGTAGAAATTTACCGTCAAAATAAAGAGGTAGAAGTTGTTAATATGCCTATTAATTTGTCAGGAGAGGATGTATTACCTAAATTAAGTATAACTTTGGATTACTAATTGATAAGAGAAATATCGTAATTACCGAGGTCATCGAATTTTAGGAAAAAACAATAACCTCACGACTTGGCAATTTTACGAAGAAAAGAGAGTAAAAAGATAGTACGATCAAAAAATCGAGAGCCAAAAAATCAATTTAATATTTTCAATGAGTCATGGCGGGAGCGCAAGCACACTCTGCAAGCAGTTTGCCATCTGTTCAAAAAGGCTTTTTTCGTGGTCTAAAAATTTTCCCTCCTGCGCGGATGCCCTCTGACTTGAAAGTGCCAACTTTCATCTCTGATGGTGAAAATTTTTTTTCATGGAGACTGCCTTCTGCCTCGCCCGAAGGGCAGTTAATTGGCGATCAATCCTTTGACATGACTCATGATTCCTTCAGGGTCAATGCCTTGATGGGGAAATTGCTCCCACAGACCTCCACATCCTTCTCGGTAAGTACCCAAGTAGGCATATTTTGGTGTTAGTCCTCGCTCTAATAACCAAGAGCCAAAACGACTACCTAATCCTGTGCGACGGTTAAATGATTCGACTACCATTACAAAAGGGGATTGACCGATTTTTTCCATCATTTCCTCATCGACTACATTGAGGGTGGGTTTATTAATTAAGCCCACATCGATTCCCTCTTGTTTAAGCCGCTCTACTGCATCCAAAGCACGATAAAGAGACTCTCCAAAACTGACTATGTAGCCAGCAGTTCCTTCTCGGATAACTTCATCCTTGTCAGGCACAAACTGATAGTGATCCCCATAAAAATCCTTGCCTTCAGAATCAAGAATATTAGGAACTTTAGAACGAGTGGAGAAAATAAAACGCATTCCTAAATCGAAGAACACTTTTTCTACACAGGCTTTCATCTGGTTGGCATCGGCAGGGAAGTAAAGGCGGGTTTGATCGTCCTCTTCTAGTCCATTGTCAGCAAAAAAGTTATTGAGACCAAAGTGACAGGTGTTGTCTGCCATATCGTCAATGCCAGCGTGGGAGAAGTGACAGAGGACATTAGAGCCATTTAGTCGTGCCATGGTAATTTCCGAGATACACATTTCCAGAAAGGCACTAAAAGTGGCAAAGATACCTTGCTTACCCTCTTCCATACCGAAGCCAGCCGCCGCAGAAAAATTAGCCCGCTCCATAATGCCACCACTGACGAAAATTTCTGGATAGGCTTTACGAATTTGTGCTAGTCCGCAGGAACCTTCCAAGTCACTATCGACACAAAGTACCTTCTGCTTCCGTTCCTCTTCACTCATGGAACTGAGAACTGAGACTACACTATCACCGAAGATATTACGGTTTGATCCCATCTGGCTACCAGAGCCAAGGAAGACATCAGGATTCTTCAGCTTAGGAATACCTTTGAGGTAATTCGCCGCTTCATCTTGTCCTCGTTTTTCTAAATAAGCGATCGCCAGATCCACTGAAATTACGTCATGTCCATGAGGTGAACCTTCTAACCCGTCAATACCGACACACATTTTGCGCTTGTTAATCACAGCCATAGGCCCGTCGCTACTAACTGCTTGACAAAGACGACTATAGAGATTGTCGAGATCTTCTCCATCTCCACTAATAGTAGCCAGCCCGTGTCCACCCAAAGTACGAGAAATATCATAGCCAGGTTGATACTCAGAAGGATGACCAGCAATAGTGACATCATTATCATCAATAATCAATTTGACATTGAGATTATGGGCAACAGCAAACCGAGCTGCCTCCGCATCATCTCCTTCCTGCTGTGCCCCATCAGAACCTAGACAGAAGACTATCTTCTCGGGGTTAGCCATGGCTATACCATTAACGTATGGCCAAAGATGTCCCAATCGTCCTGAGCTAAACTTAACTCCAGGGGTAAGTCCTAATTCTGGGTGTCCGGGCAGTTGAGAATGAGCTTCTCGATAATGGAGTAGTTTTTCGGCGGGAAGTTCGCCATGCAAAACTGCCATGAGATATTGAGTGCCAACTCGGTGTCCTGCTTCATCAAAAAAGATGGGGACAAATTTATCAGGATTTCCCCGAAAGAAAGCGTCTAAAATCATGACTTCAGGAACAGTATCATAAGGCCCTCCTGTGTGTCCTCCAACTCCTTTGGCAGCTCCTGTCGCTGTAAAAAAGACGATGGCATCTCGACACAATTTAATATTAGCTTGAAGATCTTTTCTTTGCTGATCAGTCAAACTAGGGATAGTTGGATCTAATGTCAGGAGTTTATATGCGTTTAGATCGATCGGGAAAGTATTTTTGGTTACAAAGTTCATGGTTAATCTTTTTAAATATTAAAGTATCTGGTTTATTAAATATCTGATATTACGCACTAATCAACAGTTGCTTACAATACCAGCTATAGGTTATGTATCACTACTGCTTCCAGTATCATTATTTGTCATTTTTAAGGTGACAACATAAACACCGTCATCCTCATAACTATAGACCTCTTGCATAAATACCAGAACAAGGTCTGAAAATATTGATTTTGCCTCACAAAATTAGACTTTTGCAAGAGGTCTTATGAACATTATCAATTGTCTCATAACTATGAACATCATTACATTAATTGTCAATTGTTCACCATCACCAAAATCCCCTTCTGCTGTATAAATATCGTAAATACTTAAATCGCTATAGTCACCTGTGAAACTGGCGATACCTCAGCCAAACTAATTGTATTATGAAAAGCGATCGCTGCATTATAATCCCATTAATTGAAGTTGCTCATGGATCAAGAGGACTTATAACACCTCTCCCACCTCGATTTAGGACATGAGTATAAATCATAGACGACGAAAAACTTTCCTACGAGGATCTTGTGAAATTCGATGGGAAGGAAACACAAACTGCCATATCCATTCTCGATCTGCATTTTTATATTTTCTCTCCAAGGCAAATGGTAAATAAACTGAACCCTTTGGGATGCCGTTTATTATGGAATAGGATATAGCGTTTAATCCAATTAACGTAACTTTTTTCAGTTTTGTAAGAGTAATGTTTCAGACGAATTATATCGCTAACCTGTTCGAGCAATTTTTTAGGAGGTTTTTCCATGGTAATGATATTCAGAAAAAGTCTTGATATTATGACTATTTGGTATGATACCCAGAAAGTTTCTGGCTATCATCAAAGAAAATACGGAAAATTTCTTGATATTATTTTCATTGGGGTGAATATCCAGAAAGTTTCGTTTTTTTGTTCCATAAGGGCTGACTATCAGGAAAGTTTCGGTCTAATAAATAGTTAGGCATCGTAAGGACGTTTTATGAGCATAGAAAACATTAGACAATTCATAAAAGAAAAAGCGGAACAATTCGGTGCCAAGACAAACAACGAATTCAACAAACCTTATGTTGAACGAAACAACACCGGACAGGAAGCACTTAAAGACAACGGAGCGTATTTTGGATTTATCCATCCAGAGGAAGAAGCGTCCGGCCCTTTCCACGACTTTTCATTGACAATTTTTCCAAACGACCAAAATAAACCTTGGTTAGTATGTCTTGGAATTGGGTCCAGTGGTTTCAAAAATGACTACGAACTTGCAACCTATCCAGGACTTAGAAGATTATTTTCAAAGCTGACTAACGAAAGAGGATTTTGCAAATCTGATTTTTCAGACATCGAAACTAGTCTACCAAAATCAATCACTGGCAGTCTGGATTTACAACATATAAAAAACACGATTAAAACTTACACCAAAGTTTTACCAACCTGTCAAATAGTTGACGACCCAGAAAGCGAAGACGGAAAACAAATTATTGCAGCTTTTGTCGCAGGTTATGCAAAGCTTAGAGATTGGCCTTCTAACAAAGACCATCGGAAAGCAGTTTCAGAAGCTTTAGAGCCATTTTTAAAACAGAAACAACTAGATGAATCTGAAGAAGTAAAAAATCTCTTAAACGAAAGAAAGTACATTGTTCTTCAAGGGCCTCCTGGAACTGGAAAAACAAGGACTGCAAAAAGTTGTTGCCGAAAAAATAGGCGCAAAAACATTCTTCACTCAATTTCACGCAGAGACAAGTTTCTCCGATCTTATTTTCGGAATTAGACCAGACACAGCAAACGAAGAACTGAGATATAAAGAAAATTTAGGTAGTTTTTCAGAGGCCTTAAAATACTGCCATTGACCACAAAGATGAAAAAGTTACCCTTATCATAGATGAAATAAACAGAGCCAATCTTTCAAATGTATTGGGACCTATTTTTTACCTTTTTGAACATAAGATGGACGTTTCAAATGTTGAGATTGAAATTGCTCCCAACTTCAAGGTAAAGCAACTGCCTGATAACTTTTCTGTAATTTCAACTATCGAACACTGCCGATAGAAGTTTGGCCGTTGTTGACTTTGCACTTAGAAGACGTTTTGCCTGGTACACTTTAAAGCCAAAAGCCATAAAGTCGAGACAGTTTTACAACGAAGACTTTAGCAGGATTCAAGAAATTTTTGACTGGTATGCCTTAAGTACTGAATTGAACTTGCAACCTGGTCAAGGCTACTTCATTGCTGACTCCGAGGACGAAATGAAAAATCGCATTCGCTATGCAAATATTCCCCTTGATAAAAGAATATCTACAAGAAGGACTTTTACGAAATGCTAAAGAAGAATTCAATAACTATTTCTCTACTAGAATAAATCTATCTCTTTTCGAATGACAAAGCCATTAGATGTTTTTTGCGAAATTCCTTGCCTAACTGAACAATCAAAACAGTTTGGTGGAGTTGCCTTGCAAAAAAAGTGGTTTAAGTCAGCAGACAAAAGAATTATTGGTCAATATCTCCAGAAATTTATTGACTACAACTCTGAGCAATTTAAATTCCTAGGTGTTCAGCCATACATAATGGGCTCAGACCAAAGCACTGCACTAACATTCCGTTCATCAGGTTTCATTGGCTCTATTCCTTTGAGAGCTTCTGACACTGGAAAGCAAATTGGTGATTTTGTAGTTATGCCTAGGTTTGCCGGGCGTGACAGATTTGAGGACTATATTGAAATTCTGAACCTACTTGGAACTGAAATTAGTCCAGAGGTCATTGACAGTTTACCATTGTCATCAGGCAAGAATTTCAGACCGCCATTGTACTTGGAAGCTGTAAAATTCATAGCAGCTCTTGAAAAACTGACAATGACACCGTGCGAGAAAGTTTGACAATATTGACAAAGGTTTTAAGTCAGCCTACTGGTCAAATTAATTGCGACAAAATATATCAACAACGAATACAAAGTAGAAAACAGGTTAAATTTTCCGGCAAGAACAAATGTTTTAAGTGAGTTTCATACTGAATATTCTGAAATTAGATGTGTCTTTGACATTTGTAAACAGTAGAATTGCTTTCACTGAAAATACCCACAATCTTGAAAAATCAATTGAACACTGCGTATTACGAGATAAAGGTAAATTTAGAGTTTCCTTGAAAGCAAACGGATGGGTTGATCATCGACAAACCAGAATATCAAGCTAATAAAAGTTACAATCCGGTTTTCAACGATGAGTCCAACTGATTATGTCCTGCAATGTATCAAGCCAAAGGACTTTAAACTATAACCTTGTAAAACAGAAAATACGCTTTTTGAGTTCGATGTTGACATTTTACAAGACCCATTGATTGATTTGCAAAAGTGCTTTGCAACATATCCTAGTAGTAAAGCAAGTGCGCAAAAATAGAAAAAACTGTTTTTTTACCTCTTTATGTCGAAACTCAAACGTTTCATTGAAAAAAGGGCTTAAACCAGTGACTGCTGGAGGTAGAGATAACATCATGATGAAGTTTACATTCCTGTTCCAATTGTCATTCAGCAATTATTCCCAAAATGTTTTGGTTTTTATAGAGATACGCCATTTAATACAAATCGAATTCTATACGAACAAGTATTGACCAAAGTGATGTCACTAAAAGGTAAAGCACCACAGACACGACTTACATCAAGATCAGGCTACATTCATATCAGTAAGACAGGTTGCAAGTATGAAGATTGGGGAATTAGCAGTTACGAAACGTTACAATGATTGGAAATAGAAGTAAAAGCTGATAAAGTTAGTCAAAACGGCATTAATGAAGTCGTCAGTGAAATGGTTCATTATGAAGGTTCGTCGCCAATACACATAACAAATTGTGTACCTGACATTTTTCCGCTGTCACAAAATTGCCGGTGACGTCATACTGATTAGTATAATCGCATTTTTATGGTTAATTTTCAAAATCGATTGCTTTATTATGGGATCTAACACTCTAAGGCTGAACAACCAAACAATTAATTTCCGTCCGTTCAAATTTGCGCGATGAGATCTGGGCTGGGTTAGGTCACTGCAATTACAGTTTCAATAATCCCATTTGAATTTAGCCGTTACCCTTAACACCTAAGCGATGTAACAATAAAACTGAAAATAAGGTATGTCAAGTATTTTGACCTTTATGTTAATTTTCAACAACAAATACCCAGAACAAATCACAGCTAAAATAACCATTTTTAGCTTAATTTTATTTATTTTTATATGGATAAAAAATTAAATTACTAATGCAGATAATAAATTTATCTCATCTTTTTCTAATTGCAATTTTGGTTTTTTCTCTTGCCATGTATAAGCTATTAATCCTGCCACGGCATTCACTAAAAAATTAATTGGACTTCTGTGACGAGAATGCACTATTTGTGATATATTTTGTAGCTGAATAGACTTGTGGATAGGATATAAAACTTTGGCATTGGAGTTAATGCCAAATGCCAATATAGTGGCAGATAGATTCCATGTAATGAAACAAATAAATGAAGAATTAGATCTGATGCGAAAAAAGCAAAAAAGGTCAGCTTCAGAAATTAAAAATAAAGAAGATGGCTAGATGAAATATTAGGCTATTTTGACAACAGAACAAGTCAAGGTATAGTAGAAGGAATTAACCAAAAAATTAAGCTGATTAAGAGAAGAGCTTATGGCATGACAAATTTTGATAATTTTAGGCGAAGAATCTTATTAAATTGGTCTGTATCTTAAAAATGTATCATAGCTACTGTAGAAGAACCAAAAATATTCAGAAAAATTAACTTATTAATCTGGGTAGAACTTTTAATACATTAAGAATTGTAAAATAGCGAAAAATAGTATAAACCCAAAACTCATATAAGTTAAGAGTTTGAGACTATTTTCTTATATCGAACTCAGGTACTATCAGAGGTAATTGACTCTAATGAATTAATCCCTCTTCATCAATAATTCATTGCTGGTTTAAGAAACAGCAAAGTCGGTAATTCTACGACGTTCTAAGGTTTTAAAGGCGAGGACAATTTGTTGGGGTGAAATGCCTTGTTTTACCAGTTCGTTGGCAACTCCTTCTTCGGTACCGTCTTGTTGGAGCCATATTTTTTCGTTAATGATATCAATGTGAATCAGACTGCCGTAAATCCTTTGATTTTTGTGCCAACCTATTTCAATTAGGAGATAGTGATCTTTCTTTTCGTCAATGATTAATTGAAGGTCGCTTTCGGGGTCATTACCTAAAAATTCAATGTAGTCTTGTAAGACTTTAATAATTGCTTGTTTCAGATGAGTTTTGTTTAAGGTATCCATTTAATAACCTCCTCTTGGTTGAAGTCAAAGGTAAAAAGGCGAATAATTTTGTCTTCGATTAAGACAAGTCCTGCTTCTTCTTCAAAGACAGATTCTCTTACATCTTCGGGAACTGCTAGATAGAGTTTTCTTTCTGGTTCGTAGCGTATTAGTAAGTGTTCATACAAGACAAATTGACCTACTGCTTCCTCTAAATCTTTCATTTCTGAGGCACTGCGGAAACTTTTGATTTCAACAGCAATTTTTTGCACACCTTTTTCCGCAGCAATTAGTTGTTCTGCCCCTAAATCAATATACAAATTCTTTTTTCTGGTCAGTTTTAAACGATAGGGATCATGGGTAATTGTCCAACCATCTTTTTGAAGAGCATTGCGTACAACATCATGATAGTAATCACGAACTGGCACCGTTACAGTTCTCCTTTTCTATCGTTATTTGTTTCTTTATCAAGAAGACCTCATTCCGTAGTTTAAAAATTAGACATCGACCACATTTGAGAAAAAAGGGGCTGAAATACTTATTAGACCTCTCCATAAATTATAATTTATGGAGAGGTCTATTAGACTGTTAATTTAGCGATTAACTTTCAATCCTGCTTTGGCTTGAGCATAATCTTGAAGTTCTACTTTCACTGGTTTAACTTTCCAGATATTATCAGCATATTCCTGAATAGAGCGATCGCTAGAAAATTTACCCATGCGAGCTACATTGAGAATCGACATACGACTCCATTGCTCTTGATCCTTATAGGCTTGAGATACTTGATCCTGACAATCAATATAAGACTGATAATCAGCTAACAATAAGTAAGGGTCATCATAAAGTAAATTATCGACGATGGAGCGGAACATTTCTGTATCTCCATGGGAAAAGAAACCCGAACTAAGGGAATCGAGAACTCCTCTCAATTCTTCGTTGCCTTCATAGTAACCACGAGGATAGTAGCCCTGAGCTTTTGTTTGTTCTACTTCTGGAGTAGTTAAGCCAAAAAGGAAGAAGTTTTCTGCCCCTACTTCCTCTCGAATTTCGACATTAGCCCCATCTAAAGTCCCGATAGTTAAAGCCCCATTCAGGGAAAATTTCATATTTCCCGTTCCGGACGCTTCTTTCCCCGCCGTAGAAATTTGCTCAGAAAGATCTGCTGCGGGATATACTCGTTGACCCAGGGTAACGTTATAATCAGGGATAAACACTACTTTGAGGCGATCGCCAATGTCGGGATCATTATTAACGACATCACCAATGGACGTAATTAATTTAATGATACGTTTGGCCATGTAATAGCCAGGAGCCGCCTTGCCTCCGAAAATAAAAGTACGAGGAGGAATATCCAAATTAGGATTATTTTTTAGGCGATGGTAGAGGGTGATGATATGTAAGGCATTGAGGTGTTGACGCTTGTATTCGTGAATCCGCTTGACCTGCACATCAAAAAGAGAACTGGCATCCACGGTAATACCGACCTTTTCTTGAATATAATCTGCTAAATCTTGCTTAACCGCTTGTTTGACTTTTCGCCAATCGCTACGAAACTCAGCATTACTAATATAGGTCTCTAATTGACGTAGTTCATGGAGATTTTTGATCCAACCATCCCCAATTTTGGAACTAATTAATTGAGTCAATCGCGGATTACTGAGTACCATCCAGCGACGGGGAGTTACGCCATTGGTAACATTAGTAAATTTGCCGGGATACATCTGATAGAAATCGTGCAGTATGGTTTCTTTAACTAACTCTGAGTGCAATGCAGCTACGCCATTAATAGCAGAGGAACCAGCACAAGCCAGATTAGCCATGCGCACGTATCTTTCACCACCCTCATCAATTAGGGAAAGGGAAAAAGTTTTTCCCTCATCCCCTGGAAATTTAATCCGAACTTCATCCATGAATCTGCGGTTAATTTCATAAATAATTTCCAGAACACGGGGAAGTAATTTACCAAAAATGTTTAAAGGCCATTTTTCTAGTGCTTCGGGTAATAGAGTATGGTTGGTAAAAGCAAAAGTTTTATTCGTAATTTCCCAGGCTTTTTTCCATTCATAGTGATGGACATCAACCAATAAACGCATTAATTCGGCTACAGCTACAGATGGGTGAGTATCGTTAAGTTGTACCGCCCACTGTTGCTCAAAATTATCGAGATTTGGATTTTGACTCAAGTGAATCCGAATCATATCCTGAAGAGAACAGGAAACGAAAAAATATTGCTGTTCTAAACGCAATTCTTTGCCTTCAATTTGCTCATCATTGGGGTATAGTACCTTACTTAGGTTTTCTGATTTCACCTTATCATTAACTGCCCCATAGTAGTCTCCTTGATTGAATCTTTGAAAATCAAAGGTTTCGCAGGCTTCAGAACTCCACAGGCGCATAGTATTGGCAGTATTAACCTTATAGCCGAGAATGGGAGTGTCATAGGGTATTCCTTTAACTACGTAAGCTGGAACCCATCGCTCTCGATAATTACCTTGATCGTCAGTATAAGCCTCTGTATGACCACCAAAATTAACCAACACAGAGGCTTCGGGACGGGCTATTTCCCAAGGATTACCATATTGTAACCATTTATCTGTAATTTCTACTTGCCAGCCACCTCGTATTTCTTGGTCAAAAATACCAAATTCATAGCGGATTCCGTAACCAATAGCGGGAATTTCTAAGGTAGAAAGGGAATCAAGATAGCAAGCCGCTAATCTTCCCAAACCACCATTTCCTAAACCTGGTTCTTCCTCGATATCGATTAGTTCTTGAAAGGTAAGTCCTGACTCTTCTACTGCTTGTTTAACTTTATCGTAAATATCAAGATTAATTAGATTGTTTCCTAAATGAGGACCCACAAGGAATTCCGCAGAGAGGTAACAAACTTTCTTAACTTTACTTTGGAGGTAAGTCCGAGTGCTGTTGAGCCAATGTTGCAACAAGCGATCGCGCACCGTATAAGCTAATGCCATGTAGTAGTCATGACTGGTAGCAATTTCGGGAAATTTACCTTGTACATAATAGAGATTATCCGCCATGGCACGACGTAGGGTTTCGATGTCTAAACCGGTGCGATCGTCTTCTACTTGGATTTGATTGCCTTGTTTGGTTTGTTTGCCTAGTTTTTCTGTGAACATAATTAATTAGTGAATTGATTGCTTATTTTGAAATGGGACAAATTTGGGAATGGCCAATGGAACTGAGGTGAACTTTATCGAGACAAGACAGGCCTTGTCTCTATCAGAATTCCTTAAGAATTACTCTTGACTAGGCGAAAGGCAGCGCCCATTCCAGCGGCCAACTCTTCTGGAGAAATTTGACCGTCTCCATTGAGATCGATGGCATCAAATACTGCATCGGTGCCTGCCCACTCTTCTCGAGTGATAACGCCATCCCCATCTAAGTCATAGACTTGGAAAATATCTTGGGCGGCATTGCTGAGAGTTTTTTCTCCCTCAAGACGAGCAAGCCTTTCTGCCAAAAGCTTTTCCAAAGCTTCCAAAGCTTTTGAAAATCCCTCAATTCCCTCCGCTAGCTTTTCTTTAGCCATAGAATCTTGAGCGTGCATCTGCTCAAAAGTCTTTTTATCCATAGACATTTTCTTAATATCACTATTAGCGGCTTTAGCTGGATCTAATTTCCGTGGTAACTCTTCGGTACTTTCCTTCAATTCAGCTAGTAGCTTGGGAGAAATTGTGAGCAAATCGCAACCTGCCAATTCAGTAATCTCACCGATATTGCGGAAACTTGCTCCCATAATCTCAGTTTTATAGCCGAATTTTTTGTAGTAATTGTAAATTTTTGCCACGGACAACACTCCGGGATCTTCCGCTGGGGGATAACTTTCCTTTCCTGTTGATTTTTTGTACCAATCTAAAATTCGTCCCACAAAAGGAGAGATCAAGGTTACTCCTGCTTCTGCACAAGCAATGGCTTGGTGTAAACCAAACAGGAGAGTAAGATTACAATGAATGCCTTCTTTTTCTAAGATTTCCGCCGCACGAATACCTTCCCAAGTAGAGGCAATCTTAATTAAGACACGTTTTTCGGAAATTCCCGCTGCTTTGTACTGAGAAATAAGGTAACGGGCTTTTGCTAAAGTTGCTTCTGTATCATAGGATAGCCTCGCATCCACCTCGGTGGAAACTCTTCCGGGCACAATTTCTAAAATTTTTAAGCCAAAGGAAACAGCAAGGCGATCGAAGGCTAAAGTCACCACTTGGCCAATGGAGGCACTGTCACCGAGTTCTGCTCTTGCTTGTTTTAAAGTATCATCTACAATACTTTGGTACTCAGGCATTTGAGCTGCGGCAGTAATTAAAGAAGGATTGGTGGTCGCATCTCTGGGGGTGAAGTTTTCAATGGCTTGAATATCCCCTGTATCTGCCACCACAACGGTCATTTCCTTGAGTTGATCTAATAAGCTTTTGTTCATGGTTTTCACTTTAATGGCGTAATTGAATAATTGTTGGTTGAATGAAGAAAATCATGATAATTTTCCCACTAAGCACTGGTTTGATGAAGAAGTTTAAGAAGCGGAAAACAGGAGACTAGAAGGTCTAGAGGGATCTCCTTCCATAGTGATCCCTCGTCCATTAGCTTCTAAATGACGCAGGATTTTATAAACTACTTCCTCTTTGCCTGGAGAGCCAACTTTTTGTGTTAAAGAACTTAGAGAAATAGCTTTTCCCTCCTGTTTTAAAATTTGTAACACTTGTTTCTGTAAGGCCAGAATGGAAGCAGCGGCTTTTTTACCAGCCTCTACCCCTGGTTGATGATAGGCATTAACATTGATTAAAGAAGCATAAAGTCCCACCGTTCTTTCGTAAAGGGCAATTAGTGCTCCGACGGTTTTTTCTGTTACTTGGGGAATGGTAACGGTAATAGACTCTCGCTGATTTTCATACAATGCCTCTCTTGTACCTTGTAAAAAGCCCGACAAAAAATCTCCTGAAGTTGCCTCTGGTTCGACTTCAAGGGAATCCCCTTCTCGATCTTTTAGCACCTCAATAAAAGTGGCAAAGAAATTAGGAATGCCTTCTCGTAATTGCTGAACATAGGCATGTTGATCCGTAGAGCCTTTATTGCCATAAACAGCCAGACCCTGATGGACAATTTCACCATCAAGATTTTTTTCTTTACCCAAGGATTCCATTACTAATTGCTGTAAATAGCGAGAGAATAACAATAAGCTATCTTTGTAGGGCAAAATCACCATATCTTTTTTACCCTTCCCCTCACCGGCATGATACCAAGATAATGCGAGGAGAGCGGCGGGATTATTTTTGATATCTGTTACTCTAGTAGCTTCGTCCATTTCCTGGGCACCAGCCAATAACTCGCGGATATTAATGCCCAGTAAAGAAGCTGATAATAGCCCTACCGCTGACATTTCTGAGGTACGCCCCCCGACCCAATCAAACATGGGGAATTCAGCTAACCAGCCTTCCATCCGCTCTAATTCGTCCATTTTACTACCAATCATGGTAATTGCCACCGCATGACCTGGAAAATCTAATCCAAGTTGTTCGTAAGCGTGTTTAACTTCCAACATCCCGTTACGGGTTTCAGGAGTTCCCCCTGATTTAGTCGTAATAATCACCAAGGTACTTTTTAAGCGATCCTTGAGGCGGTTAAGTACTCGATCTATACCTGCGGGATCGGTATTATCAATAAAATGAATTGCCATGGGCGGAAAATCGGGGGCTAATGCTTCAGCCACAAATTCTGGGCCTAGGGCAGAACCGCCGATACCCACCGAGAGAATATCGGTAAATTTCTCTGCTTCAGGGGGTTTAATCGCTCCACAATGAACTTTTTCAACGAAATCTTCAATTCCTTCTAAAGTTTCGATAATTTCTTTCTTTAGGTTAGGAGGTGCTAAGTCAGGATTACGTAACCAATAATGACCCACCATGCGGTTCTCATCTGGATTGGCGATCGCTCCTTTTTCCAGAGCTTCCATATCCTTAAAAGCCTTATTAAACCTGGGCTTAAGAGCTTCTAAAAGACCAGAATCAAAGGCCATACGGCTGATATCTAAATATAGTCCTAAACCTTGATGATAATAAAGCCAGTCTTGATAGCGTTGCCAGAGAATATCCATATCTATCCATCCATAGTATTTATGTTTAAGTTGTAAACAAAAAGAAATAGTGATTCTTGTGAACGGGGCGGGTCTGTTTCCATTAAAGAAGAACTTTATCTAGGACTTTGCCCTCCTCATCCAGTTCGTAAACTATGGGGGCGGCTGTACCCAGTTCCAGTTTAGGAACTTCTTCAGGGGTTAAGTTATCGAGAATCATGACAATAGAACGCAAAGAGTTGCCATGGGCTGCCACTAAGATCGAATCTTTCTGTTTAATATGAGTGAGAATGCGATTCTCGAAGAAAGGCAGTACCCGTTGTTTGGTATCCTCCAGACTTTCCCCTCCCGGAGGGCGTGTTCCATAAGAGCGTCGCCATTCGTGGACTTGATCTTCACCGTATTTCTTCGCCGTTTCGGCTTTATTCAATCCTTGCAATTCCCCGTAATAACGCTCGTCTAGAGCCTGAGAGGGGAAAATGGGTAGTTCTTCATCCGCATTGCCTTCATAGCGATCCCAGCCATGCCAGTTGGGGTCATCAGCATTGTGCTTGAGGATGGGAATCCTGCCCCCACAGACTTCATCGCATTCAGTCAGGCAGATAATTGCCGTCTCGATGCTACGGATGAGTAGGCTGGTAAAGCAAATATTGACCTGGCACTGCTTTTCTTTTAGCTTACAAGCAGCAACCATTGCTTCAGCCCTTCCCCTTTCACTCAAGGGAACATCCACCCAACCGGTAAACTTATTTTGGGCATTCCAGAGACTTTGTCCGTGACGGATCAAAATGAGTTCAGACATATCTTTACTAATCTAATGGTGTAAATCTTCAGGAAAGCACAATTTGAATCAGATTTAAGGATATAACGGATTCGCTAGGTTAATGGTATCAAGGGTTTCAGTCATAGTTCCGATTTGGTTTAGTTTAACTTAATCAAAATTGAATTGGCAATTCCTTGGTTGACTTGAATAATAAGTATTTACCATCTCTCCACAACTCGCTGGTAGCTGGGTCTAAACAGATAGAGATATCCTCTCCAGGTTTGTAACCTCCAGCGGTAATAGCTTCCAGAATCACTTCTACTGCTTCCTCATTGAATTTAAGATCGGGAGCAAAACCTCCTTCATCCCCTACTCCAGTACTATAACCTTTCTTGTTTAAGATTGATTTAAGAGGGTGTAGGTTTTTAATATTTGGGCGAAGGTGAGACTTGGAAGAGGGGGAAGATGGGGAAGATGGGGAAGAAAAATCCCATACTTCCCACACTCCCCACACTCCCCACACTTCTCATTTGATGTGAGAAAGATGTCAGCTAGAGCGATCACGTCGGAGTTAAAGGATTTAGCTGAGGCGATCGACTCGTCAGTTGCGTCATCTTAAATTTGGAATTCAAAATTCAAAATTATCAATTCAAAATTAAAGACAATTAGTGGGGGCTTGTACCCAAAATTAATCAATTAAAAATTATCTTTTCCTAATTTTGCCCTTTGAATTTTGAATTCAAAAAATGGTCAACTTTAAACTCTAAATCTACGGTGGACATTGCCTACCTTGCCGCTAAATTTAATTCTTAGTTGTTCATTATTTATGATCCTATGTCACAATTAAAACGTTATGAATAAATTAGACAATAACTAGGATGGATAGTTTAAAATTGTATGAATATGCTTGGTTAGTACCTGCACTACCGCTACTCTCTTCAATGATAGTCGGTATTGGGTTAATTTCTTTTAATCAAGCCACCAACAAATTAAGGCAAGTTAACTCTATTTTCATTATCTCCATTTTAGGAGTTTGTTTAGCTATAGCCATCGCCTTATTTTGGAGTCAATGGCAAGGTCACGAACCCTACACAAAAATGATAGAATGGGCTTCTGCTGGTGATTTCAAGCTCAGTATGGGTTATACCATCGATCACCTTAGTTCACTAATGCTTGTTATTGTGACTACTGTTGCCTTACTGGTAATGATCTACACCGATGGTTATATGGCACATGATGCGGGTTATGTGCGTTTTTATGCCTATCTGAGTATTTTTAGTGCTTCCATGTTAGGTTTGGTCATCAGTCCCAATCTAGTACAAGTATATATATTTTGGGAATTGGTGGGGGTTTGTTCTTATTTACTCATAGGTTTCTGGTACGATCGCAAACCTGCTGCCGATGCCTGTCAAAAAGCTTTTGTCGTCAATAGGGTAGGGGATTTCGGTCTATTACTGGGGATGCTAGGATTATATTGGGCTACTGGTAGTTTCGATTTTGGACCAATGGGCGATCGCCTTCATGAATTGGTATTATCAGGACAGGTGGCTGGATGGTTAGCGGCATTATTCGCCATTTTGGTGTTTTTAGGTCCTGTTGCCAAATCAGCCCAATTTCCCCTTCATGTATGGTTGCCTGACGCAATGGAAGGTCCTACCCCTATATCGGCATTAATTCATGCGGCGACAATGGTGGCGGCTGGAGTTTTCTTAATTGCACGCATGTACCCGGTATTTGAACCGATTCCCGACGTAATGATCCTGATTTCCTGGACTGGTTGCTTTACTGCCTTCCTTGGTGCTACGATAGCCATTACTCAAAATGACATAAAAAAAGGCTTGGCTTATTCTACCATTTCCCAATTGGGTTACATGGTTATGGCTATGGGTATCGGTGCCTATAGTGCCGGTTTATTTCACCTCATGACTCACGCTTACTTCAAAGCAATGTTATTCTTGTGCTCGGGTTCAGTTATTCACGGCATGGAAGAAGTTGTGGGTCATGAGCCTGTTTTAGCCCAAGATATGCGATTAATGGGAAATTTACGTAAATATATGCCCATTACTTCCAGTTGCTTCTTAATCGGCACTCTAGCTATTTGTGGCATCCCTCCCTTTGCCGGATTTTGGTCAAAAGATGAAATTCTCGGTTTAGCCTTTGAAGCGAATCCGGCTTTATGGTTGGTGGGTTGGTTAACGGCGGGTTTGACGGCCTTTTATATGTTCCGGATGTATTTTATGACCTTTGAAGGGGATTTCCGCGGACAAGATCATAAAATTCAAGAGGAATTATTAAAAGAGGCTGGTGTTACCCCTAGGGGTGAAGGACATCATGGTGAAAAACCCCACGAATCCCCTCTGACTATGACATTTCCTTTGATGATGTTGGCAATTCCTTCTATTTTAATTGGTTTATTGGGTATGCCTTGGAATAATCGTTTTGAGGAGTTTATTGCTTCCCCCAACGAAGAAGTATTAGAAGTTGCCCACCATTTTGACTTAAATGAGTTTTTGATCATGGGGGGTAATTCCGTCGGTATCGCCTTAATCGGCATCACTATCGCCTCTTTGACTTATCTACAGGGTAAAATCGACTACAAAGCGATCGCCCAGAAAATTCAACCTTTATATGAGCTTTCCTTAAATAAATGGTATTTCGATGATTTTTACGACAAAGTTTTTGTACAAGGTTGTCGTCGTCTTGCCCGTGCCATAATGGAAGTAGATTATAAAGTAGTAGATGGTGCAGTCAATTTAACGGGTTTAGTCACAATTATCAGTGGAGAAGGCTTAAAATATCTCGAAAATGGACGAGCACAATTTTATGCCTTAATCGTTTTTGCCGCCGTTTTAGGTTTTGCCATCGCATTTACGGTGATTAGTTAAGTAACATCCTCCCAACACTGATGCTATCGCATTCAGTGTGGGCTTCCTAATCATCTCACGACTAGGAGATTGCTACCCTATGCCACGTATCTAACCTCAGTTTTGGTTAAGATTCTTTCGTGAGGATAGGAGACAGGAGCCAGAATTCAGGATTCAGGAGCTTTATACTTAAATAGTAGTATTGATACTTCATTTTTCTGCCGTTACCTTATCAATTAAATGAATATCCCTTTGAGGGTAAGGAATTTCAATATTATGATTAGCAAATTTAGTCAATATCGAACAATTAAGATCACTAATAACCCGCTTTCTGAGATTGACATCATCTAGCCAGAATTTTAACTCAAAATTTAAACTAGAATCACCAAAATTGAGAAAAAAAGCTAAAGGAGAAGGATTTTTTAATATTAAGGGGTGATTGTAAGCAATTTCAAACAATAAATCCATCACTTGTACCGCACTAGAATCATAGCCGACGCCGACGAAAACACAACAGTTAACTAAATTATTAGTTCCTGTATAAGTAGTGATATCCTGAGTAAAAAAAGTTTGATTAGGAATAATTTTTTCTGAGTTATCTACTAATAATTTGACAGTGGTTGCCCGAATACCCAGTTTTTTAACTTCACAAGTTTGTCCTTCAATACTAATAAGATCTCCGGGTTTTAAAACTTTTTCAAATAACAGAAAAATACCGCTAATAAAATTACTAAAAATTTCTTTTAAGCCAAAGCCAATCCCCACAGATAACCCTCCTGAAATAACTGTTAATGCCCTACCATCAAATCCCGCATAGCCTAAATTTAAAACAATACCCAAAGCAATTAAAAAATAACGTATTAATAATAAAGTTACCTCAATTGATCCTTTTCTTGCAGTAGTTTGAGAATTAATTATATTCAGCAAAACTTTCTCTGAAAGAAGGACAATTATAACCCAAAAATATAAGCCGATAATGAGAGAAAATACTTCCCCAAAAGTAATAGCACTATTAAATAATGTTATTAATACAACTTGGGACAATTGCTCTAAATCGGTAAAAAAGTTAATACACATTGATAAAACATAAAGGATAAATAAAGGGGTAAAAAGTCTAAAGTCATATTGATAAATTATTTTTAAGGGAAAAGCACCATATAAAAGTGCTAATAAACAACGGTAAATTAAATAAACTAAGACTAATTTTATGACGCCAATAATTAATCCCCTTGTCCAATTTTGATTATGAAAAAATACTTCGATTAATTGAAGTAAAATAAAAGTAATTAAAGGAAAATCAATAGTTTGTATAAATAGGGCTAAAGACTCATTGGCAGAGAGTTTTTCATCTCTCAAGACAAAGGTGGTGATTTTCGGAAATTTTTTATGAAACCACTTCCAAAAGGCTTTAGATAACAACCAACCTGTTATCAGGGAAACAATGATAATCAAAGACTGAATTTGAACATCCAGTCGTGTTACAAAAAGTACTTGGGTAACGATAATTTCCGATAAACTTATTGCATTAGTTTCCATACAAATACCTGACTTGAAAATGAATCTTAATCTGTTAATTTCAAAATTGTTCAAGCACTAGTGTGTGCAGTTTACGACGACTTCTGTTTATTCCGTGAGACTATTCATAAACATCATTAATTTTTGAGGGGCTTCGGTGGTAAGGATCTCCCCCTGAAAGGCTTGTTGATATAAGATTTCTCCTTTCTCAAAAACTTGTGTAAATTGTTCTAAGTTATCAAGGGGAATAGCAATGGCAGATTCAACCTGTTTTAATAAAACGGATTCGAGGGGAAGTAAATCGACATTGGGGTTAACATTACGATTAGAAGGTATAAAACTCTGAGTTTTAATAATTCCTATCAGTTGTTGCTCTGGATTTGTCATAAATTTAGTAAAGGCTAATCCTAAATTATTTTCACTGGCACTATTACTTTTATTAAAAACTATTACTGTTGTTTTAAGAAGAGGGATTGCTTTTCCTTTTTCCCCTTGAGGTAGTAGAGCAATTCGTAAGCTATCTTGGAGACTGGTTTCTAAATCCGGAATTTCTCCTGAATCACAGATATAATAGGCTAATTCCCCCTGAGCGAAAGCATTGTGTAGAATACTACGTTCAGAAGCTAAAATAAAGTTAGGTTGTAGATTGGCTTTTTTTAACCAATCAATCCATTCTGCCCATCCCCCTAGGTTAGGTTCCAATAATCCTTGTTCATTGAAAAATCTGCCGCCAAAAGCTCCCATTCCCCAAAAGGTCTCTTCAAAGGAGGAGACCAAACCCACAGAATAACCTTTTTTCGCCCGCTCAATTAATCCGTCTAAATTCCTTGGCGGGTTGCTAAATATAGGGTCTTCTGTTATTTGCAATTTGGCTTTGTTATAGCACAAAACTTGTGTCTGCGAGCCTAAAGGCACACCATAGACTTGACCTCCATAGCGAACTTGATTTAAAGTGGTAGGGAAATAGGTAGATAAATCGATGGATTCTGAATTAATGGGGTTAATCAGCCTTTTTTTAACTAATTCCCCAATATTTCTAGCTTGAAGGATCAACATACTTTCACCAAAACCCCTTTGGGATTCTTCGACAAAAAGTGAAGGATTTCGATTTGGAGGAATAAATTGAGTAATCACACGAACTTGAGGATTTAATGATTCAAATTTTTTCACTGCATCACTGATCACATTGGAGACTTTACCCTCTATGGAATGCCGAATCAACAGTTTTCCTTCAAGTTGTTTTGATGGTTGGTCGGATTGATTAATCTGGCAAGTTTTAAACAATAAAATCAGTAAAATACTAATCAGAAAATAATACAATAAAGTCACTAAATTTTTGAATTTTAAAAATTTCGACATTGTCAAAAAAGTTTTTAACTAATAGAATCAATCGGTTTTACATTAAACTTTAACTGTCATCTTCTAACTCATCTATAATAGTTAGGGAGAATAAACTGTGAAAATAAATAATTAAGAAATATTAATATTTATTAGGTTATATTAATTATCTGGGGTAGAATTACATGAGCGAAGGACAAGAATTTCGTCACGTTTTAGTCATTGAAGATCGCAAAGGTAGAAGGATAATTTCTCTTGAAGAAAGTAACTATAGTCTGGGTAGAGATTCCAATAATTCCATCATTCTTTATGACTATCAAGTTTCTCGTACTCATGCAACCTTAATTCGCCGAATGGAGACTGGAAGCGATAGTTTTTCTTATCGTATTATTGACGGTGATTTACAAGGAAAAAGAAGTACTAACGGAATCTTAGTTAATGGACATGTTTGTATTTCTCATGAATTAAAACATGGTGATGCCATTCGTTTTGCTAATGAGGCTAAGGCTAATTATTACATTATTCCTAAGGATTCGAATATTGATTTATTTAATCCCGATGGTTTAGACAAAATTAATGCTTCTTCTATAACTCTCACGAGTCAATCTAGTGAAACTATGAGTGAGAAATGGAAGAATTCTAGTAATACGGAAGATCAACAGGAGTTAATTCGTCTCGCTTCTTTCCCTGAATTGAGTCCTAGTCCTATTATTGAGCTAGATTGGGATGGTAATATTACTTATCTCAATCCGGCGGCTAGTATTAAATTTGATACTATTCATGATTCTTAAATTAGAGCATCCCATTCTCTCAGGCTTGTTGACGGAATATAATAATCGACAAGGTAATTTATTTTTAAGAGAAGTTAAAATTGGTGCGGAAGTTTTTGAACAATATGTTCATTATCTCTCGGAAAAAAAATTAATTCGTTGTTATATTTTTGATTTTACCAAAAGAAAACAGGTGGAGGCTCAATTACGAGAAAGTGAAGCTCGTTATCGTGCTATCGCCAGACAAACTTCCGAGGGGATTTTCTTGGCCTATGCCAGTAATAAGCGGATTATTGAAGCGAATGATTCTTTTTTGAATCTCTTGGGTTATTCTGGTCAAGAAATTACGAATTTGACTCTTTACAATCTTATTGCTAGTGATTTAAGTAGTTTTAACCAAGATTTAACGAATGTGTTGGAAAACAAGGAGGATTTTACAAGACAATATTTATATCGTCATCAGGATGGTTCTTTAATTAATTTAAAATCTAGTATTAGTTCCATTAGCTATCAAAACAGGGATATTTATTGTTTTGTGGTAAAAAATAGTATTAATTCAGAAAATATTGATAATTCAAATGATCAAGTCTTCCACGATTACACAACTCATCTTCCTAACCAAAAGTTATTTAATGAACAATTAATTATAGCGATCGCCAATGCAGAGCGGTGTCAATATTTAATGGCTTTAATCGTAGTAGGGATTGATAAATTTGAGGAATTTAAACAAAATAATACTCAAGAAAATATTGATAAATTAATCAAAAATTTTGCTCAAATAATCACATCTTGTCTGGCGGCAGGAGAACTGATGGCAAGATGGGATGAAAACAAATTTATGGTGTTATTTCCCCGTATCAATGGACCGAGGAACCCCGCTAAAATTGCCAAAAAATTATCTTCTACTTTAGAGCAATTTTTACGAGAATCTTCCGGTGATATTAAATTAAATATAAATATAAATTTAGCGATTTATCCCATCGACGGCGATGAACTTTCATTATTACTAAAAAATAGTTTACTCTCCCTTGAACAAAACAAAAAGGCAAAAAATAACAACCTTTATGGGATAACCGGATTTACTGTTAGTCCGAAAACGGCCAGTTTGTTAAAATTGGAAAATTTAATCGGTAATGCCATTCGCGATCAACAATTTTTCCTTTGTTATCAACCCCAAATCGATAGTGAAACTCGGCAATTAACAGGCTTAGAAGCCTTGTTGCGTTGGAATCATCCCGAATTGGGAAAAGTCACTCCCCGTCATTTTTTACGGTTAACGGAAGAAACAGATTTTATGTTACCTTTGGGAATGTGGATTTTACAAACAGTAACCTTACAGATGGAAACATGGATGAAACAAAATATTTCTCCTTTGCCTATGGGGATAAATATTTCTGCAAGACAGCTTTTTCAACCTAATTTTGTGAAAACCATCGAAAAAGTCTTAGAACAAACCACATTGCCCTCACATCTACTAGAGTTAGAAATTACAGAAAGTTGTTTTTTACAAAATTCTCAATTGGCATATCAAATATTAGCTGATTTATCGGCTTTAAAAGTAAACTTATGTTTAGATAATTTTGGTGCGGGAAATTCCTCTTTCATTTATCTGCAAAAAGTACCCTTTGATACTGTGAAAATTAGCTCTAGTTTGATTAAATTATTAGAAGAAAATACCAAAAATAAAGCCTTTATTCAAAGTATGAGTGTTTTATGCCAAGGCTATGGTATCAGATTAGTAGCCGTAGGTATTGAAAAATTAGAACAAATGGAATTACTTAGGGATTTGGGTTGTGCAGAAATTCAAGGTAATTTATTGAGTAGGCCTCTTTCTTCTAAAGAGGCAACGATCTTTCTTCGTAAGGCAGAACATACTATGATGAACTAGCAATTAGTCATGAGCAATAAAACATTATTTTTTTTCTGTCTGCCATTTTATAATTGATTATCAAGTATTGTTTCAATTTTACATCTTAATTCGTCATTACTACAACACAAAAGCTACATACTTTTAATATCTTATGAATAACGACTATAACAAAACAACTTTAAATCGAGATTTACAGACTGTTACTCATGTTTTAGTGCTAGAAGAAGAACATTCACGCAAAACTCTTATTTTAGAGGAAGCAAATTATTCTATCGGCCGAGATCCTCGCAATAAAATTCCCTTATCCTCCAAAAAAGTTTCTCGTTTTCACGCCACTTTACTAAGAAGAGCTGATACCAAGAATAAGAGTTTTTCCTATTGGCTTTTAGATGGAGATTTACAAGGAAATCGTAGTACTAATGGCATTTTTATTAACGATAAAAGATGTTTAGTTCAAGAGTTAAAACACGAAGATGTAATCCGTTTAGGCTTTGAAATTCGAGCTAGTTATTATGTTCTGAATAGTATGTCTGATTTAGCTTTATTACAATCTGGTGATTTTAATCAGTCTGTGGAGCCTGAAAGTACTATTATGGGTGGGAAAACGTCTCAGTATGATCGAGATTCAAAACAAACTTTAGTTATTTCTGAACCTAATATGGAGTCAGAAGAGAATACGGTTTTTCAAGATACTCAAGATACTGATATTACTAAGTTAGCTTCTTTCCCTGAGTTGAGTCCAAATCCCATTATTGAAATGGATTGGGAAGGAAAAATTACTTATCTTAATCCCTCGGCTATTAATAAATTTCCTGAACTAAAAAATAATCCTTTAAAGGATAATCATCCTATTTTAGTTGGTTTAATTAAAAATATTGAAAATCACGGCAACAACAATAAATTATTTGTCAGAGAAGTTAGCATCAAAGATCAAATTTTTGAGCAATATATTCATTATTTATCGGATAAAAAATTAATTAGAAGTTACATTTTTGATTTTACAAAACGTAAGGTTTTAGAGACTCAATTACAGGAAAGTGAGCAAAGATATAAGGCTTTTATTAGTCAAACTAAAGATGGAATTTTCTTAGCAGATGCTAATAGTAAAAAGATTTTAGAGGCTAATAATGCTTTGGCGGATTTATTAGGTTATAGTTTAGATGATCTTTATTCGTTAAAATTATATGATTTAATCGATCTTAATACACCTGCTTTGGATGAGCAAATTAATTTTATTTTAAAAGCCAAAAAAGACAAAACTTTTGTTAAACAATTTATTTATAAAAGTAAAAATAAGTCATCAGTTGAATTAGAGTCAAATATCACTTGGGTTCATTACGGTGATCAAACAATTTTATCCTTTGCTGTGCGCCCGATTAGTAGTAGAAATATTAACCAGGATACTTTTATTCAGGAACAAGGATTATATGATCTCGAAACAGGCTTACCTAATCGACAATTATTTATGGAACAGCTTAACACTGCCATTGCCAATAGTTGTCGCAATCAGGGGTTATTGTGCATAATTTTTCTTGAATTGGAAATTTTGGAAGAAAATAGGCACAATTTAAATCATAGTCTCAAATCGAGTATTTTAGATGGTTTTGCTAAACGTTTAAGGGCATCTTTGCGTTCAGGTGACACAGTAGCACATTGGGAATTATCTACCTTTGTCTGTTTGTTGCCTCAAGTAAGAAGCATAAAAGATGTAGGAAGAGTGAGTAATAGAATATTAGAATCTTTGAAACCGCCGTTTTTCTTGGATAACCACAAAATTTACTTTAAAACTAGCATGGGGGTAGCACTAAAAGTGAAGGAGGATATAACTTCGGAAGGACTACTTAACCAAGGGCAAACAGCATTATCTAAAAGTAAAGAATCTGGTAGCAATAGTAATAACTATAAATTTTTTGACCAGAAAATACAATTAGAAGTTGAGCGTTTATTAAGAATTGAAAAATTATTGGCCCATGCTTTAGAACGAAATGAATTTCCTGTGTACTATCAGCCCCAGATAGCGACAGATTTACAGAAAATCACCGGTTTAGAGGCGTTAATAAGATGGGATCATCCAGATTTGGGGAGGATCACCCCAGATCAATTTATACCCTTAGCGGAAGAAACAGGGTTAATTGTGCCTATAGGTGAATGGATCATAGAAACGGCCTGTTTTCAACGGAAACAATGGCAACAAAATACATTAAGAAGTCAACCAATTTGCATTAACATTTCTACCCAACAATTTCAACAACCTGATTTTGCGGGAATGATTAGTAATATTTTAACCAAAACTGGATTAGAACCTTATTTATTGGAATTAGAAATTACCGAAAAAACCATCGCCGCCGATATGGAATTGGCCGCCAAAACCTTGAAAGAATTAAATGAATTAGGGGTAAGGATTGCTTTGGATAATTTTGGCACGGGGGCCATATCCTTAGGTTACTTGAAACAGTTTGAATTTTCTACCTTAAAAATCGATCGCCCAGTAATACAAAGTTTTATGGCCGATAATCTGGAGAAAGCGATGGTAAAAGTACTGATGACCATGGCTGAAATTTTAAATTTGCGAGTAGTTGCCGGGGGAGTGGAAGTTAAGGCACAAGTAGATCAGTTATTAGCATTAGGTTGCAAAGAAATACAGGGTAATTGGTTCACTCCAGCTTTAAATTTGGAAGATATAAACAAATTTTTAGCTAATTCTAGTTATAATTTATAAGCTTTTAGAGACAATCAGGTTCTCTAGATCTGAACCCGAAAGGAACTCGCATTATTGCTGATGATTGATGAATAAAAACATATCCCTGAATGAATAACTCTCACAACAAGAAAAATCATTTTATCTTATTACATCCGGATAATGTCTCACCGCAAACTATCATTTCTTTGACGGAGAGTATCTATTCTATTGGCCGCCATTCTGATAATAATATTCAGTTAAATTCAGATGCAGTATCAAGATACCATGGTACTTTGATCAGAAAAGATTTAGCTACTGAGGAAAGTTTATATGTTTTAATTGATGGAGATTTAAAAGGTAAAAGAAGTCAAAATGGTATTTTAGTTAATGGGAAAAGAATTATTAATCATCAACTACATGATGGAGATATAATTGTTTTTGGCACTAGCGAAATTAAAGCTATTTATCAACAGGAAAGTGTTTTACCAGAGGATAATTTTTCCCCTGCTGGTATATTATCAAAAATATCAAAAAAAGACACTCCTTCATCTTTTAATTTTAGGGAAAGACTACAGGATACTTTGATTATTTCGGAAGAAAATCTAAGTGAAAATTTGAGTAATAAAGATATTAACAGGTTAGCATCTTTTCCTGAATTGTCCCCTAATCCAATTATAGAATTTGATTTTAACGGAAAAATAATTTACACAAATCCTGCCGCTAATTTATCTTTTGGAGAGTTATTAACTGATGATATTTTCATTAATCCTTTAACTTCTGGCTTGAATAATAGCAATCAAATAAATAAAGAATTAATCATTAGAGAAATCAAGGTCCAAGATAAATATTTTGAGCAATATATTCACTATTTGTCTAGGGAAAATGTAGTTAGAAGTTATATTTTTGACATTACTAGCCGCAAAAATTCTGAAGCTAAATTGAAATATCAAGCTTACCATGATTCTTTAACGGGCATTCCTAATCGGGAATTTTTTTATTGGGAATTAACAAAATATCTTGGGAAGAAAGAAGAACAGAAAAAATCATTAGCCATTTTCTTTATTGATATCGATCGCTTTAAAAATATAAACGAAACTCTCAATCATACTGTAGGAGATAAATTATTAGAAGGTTTTTCTCAACGTCTAGTTTCTTGCCTTCCCTCCAACTGTTTTTTGGCACGTTGGGGAGGAGATGAATTTACCGTCATAGCCCCACTAGACGATGATTTACCCAGTGCGAGAAATGTTGCTGATCTTATTCTCAATAGTCTGAGAGAGCCTTTTTTAGTAGAAAAATATACAGTTTTTGTGACTTGCAGTATCGGAATCGCTGTTTACCCTGACAACGGTTTAGACGAACAAAAATTAATTAAAAATGCTGATATTGCCTTATTTAGGGCAAAACAAATGGGCAAAAATAATTGTCAATTTTATACAACTAAATTAAGTCAGGAACAAACTCTCTTATTTGAGTTGGAAAACTCTTTATATAATGCCTTAGAAAATAAAGAATTATTTTTAAATTTTCAACCCCAATTAGACTTAAAAATTAATCGTATTTCCGGTGTAGAAGTATTATTACGTTGGCGACATCCCAGTTTGGACATGGTTTCTCCAGCGAAATTTATTCCTTTAGCAGAAGAAACTGGTTTAATTATACCGATTGGGAAATGGGTATTGGAAAATGCCTGTATTTACGGTAAAAAATGGCATGATTTGGGTTATAAAAATCTAATTATAGCCGTCAATGTTTCTGTCAAACAATTTCAACAAGAAGATTTTGTCGAACAAGTCAAAGATATTTTAGACAAAACGCAATTTGATCCTCAGTATTTAGAATTAGAAATTACCGAAAGTCTTTTAATGCAGGATGTGACAAGAACAGAACTTATTATTGGTGAATTGTCTAGTCTGGGAGTAAAATTTTCTTTAGATGACTTTGGTACGGGTTATTCTTCTTTTGGTTACTTAAAAAAATTCCCTTTTCATATCATCAAGATAGATCAATCTTTTATCGTTGACTTAGCTGTAAATAAACAGGATCAGGCCTTAGTTTCCGCGGTAATTACCTTAGCAAAAGGATATAATATGATGGTGGTAGCTGAGGGAGTAGAAATGGAAAATCAGAAAAAATTATTAAAACATCTTAACTGTGATATTATCCAAGGATGGTTACTGAGTAAACCATTAAAAGAGGAAGATTTTTTAGCATTTTTAGACAGACACACAGACAAATAATGACAACTAAATAATAAATAAAAAACACTTTCTAGTAATAGGGGGTGCTTTTTGGTTTTGTTTAATCGGATGACGCTCAATACTTTTCGGTTAAGGAAATATATTGTCGGTTTAGTTTAGACTAGAAGAGAGGTTAATCATCCCAACAATAGATGGAGGATTAAAAGCTATGAATATCTTCAAATGGTTACAGAACTTTATTCAATATATTGGCAGTGGAGTCCGTCGTATTTTTAGTGCCAGCGAAGACGACTATCCCGAAACAGGTGCCCAGCCTTTTGAGGGTGATCCTTACAAAGAAAAAAATTAAAACAACAATTGGGTACGGGGGACTTAAACCCAATTGGGCGAGACAAAAAGGCTTTTTTCCTGGTCTAAAAATTTTCCCTTCTGCCTCGCCCGAAGGACAGTTAAAAATTAGACTAATTATGAAAATATTTTTATCTTGCCATTGGGTTCTATCCAAGACTATTATTAGCTGAGAATCAACGGGAAATCATAGATCCATATATCAAACTTTCTCTGGGAAGATACAGTCAATGTTCACGAATAAGCACTTAATTAGCAGACGAAACTTAATCTTAGCGGGAATAACAACGGTAACAACAGTTGCTTGTGGTCGAGAACCATTAGTTAAACGAGCTTCCTTGGCTGCTCCAATCAATCCTATGCCTGAGAGAATTTTAGGTAGAACAGGACTTTCTGTTCCCCTTTTGGGTTTAGGAGGTGCTGGAAAGACACCTTTATCTCATCGGGGAAAAGCGGCTGAATCCTATTCTATCATCGAAGCTGCTATCAATTTAGGAATACGCTATTTTGACACGGCGGCTAGTTATGGCCCCTCGGAAGAGTATTTGGGGCAAGCATTATCTCCCTATCGTCAGCAAATAATTATTGCCAGTAAAACAGCAAAACTAGACCGAGACAGTGCCTGGAGAGAATTAGAGCGATCGCTAAAAAGACTCACAACGGATTATTTGGATATTTGGCAACTCCATCATATTTCATTCCCAGAAGAATTAGAACAGATATTTGCTAAAAATGGTGCCGCCAGAACTATAGAAGAAGCTAAAGAGCAAAAAATTATCCGTTTTTCGGGCATAACTGGGCATCATGAACCAGATGTTATTGCTGAAGCGTTACAACGTTATCCTTTTGATATGACCTTAATCTCCTTGAATGCAGCCGATATTCACCATCCTCGTCCCTTTGCACCGACTGTTCTCCCTGTAGCTCAAGAAAAGAATGTTGGCGTAGTTACGATGAAAATACCTGCTTATGGGAAATTATTTAAAAAAGGAGTATTAACAGGAATGGAACAAGCCATGGGTTATGTTTTGTCTTTAGCAGGTGTTCATTGTTGCGTTATTGCGGCCGAAAATGCCGCCCAATTGGAGAGTAATGTTCGGGTTGCTCAACAGTTCCAACCCTTGACAGAAAAACAATTAACAGAGATTGAACAACTTACCGCCCAAACATGGCAAGAAACTAATTTTTTCCGTAGTTGGACGTAAATAATGCAGTTCTGAAGATGATTCTCCAAAATTCAAAACCTGTACTGCTTGCTCTGAGGGTTGCCGAAATAATTAACAAGAGAACAATGGGGATCGCCTTTTAGTTAACCAAACCTTGAGACAATGACGAGGGTCTCACTGGGAAATAAATTCGATGACCTCTTTCCACCACTTTAATTCTGCTGCAACTGGCATCTCATTATGTGTTGCTTTGGCGAACAACCATAGTTTTTTCCTGGTTGTAATTGAATCATAGAGCTTTTGGCCGTGCTGTACGGGAACAACCTCATCGTTTTCAGCTAGTATGACAGCGACATTCCCTTCAAATTGTCGTAAGTTATCAATATTATTGTATTTATCTAGTATTAACCAGCGTGCGGGAAAATACCAATAGTGTGTTTGAGCCAAACTCGCTAACGAATCCCAGGGCAGAAACAGGACCACTCCTTTTAAGGGGATGTCAGTTTGACTAACCGCACTGGAAACGACTCCACTCCCCAGTGACTCACCCCAAACGAACAGAGGCTCGCCGTACTGCCGATAGGTAAGCCCTATAGTTTCCAAGGCATCCTTGACCAAGATCTCTTCACTGGGTTGTCCGGGTCGGCCTCCATAACCAGGATACTCGGCCAAAATAACTCGTAAACCTAAAGCTGAGAGTGCTTTGACGTAGAAATAACGATGATAAGCTGCGCCGGCATTGCCGTGAAAGATGATGACGGTTCCCTCTGCGGAGGCCGCTTTTTCCTGACCGATAAATCCCCGATAATCTTCAAACGAAGGCCAATAAACTAAGCCTTCCTCAAGTGCCGCTTCCTCTGACAAGCGAAATTGGCTAGGCAAATAAAGCAATTTCCATTGAAATATAAAAACGAGCAACAATAACGTTAGGTAGCCGATTAAAGCCGATAACAATATTTTTCCCATCATCCGAATTGCAAGTCTGGTCACAAGCACAAAGGTAGTAAGCTGAAAATAACAACCAAATTAGATTTTTATCCTGCCCTATGTTTAATTTAGGAAATGGATACTTTCTACCTTAATACCTTTATCTGTCTATTTCAAACATTATTTGGTCGCAGCTAGCACTCTGACAATTTTAAGTTGAGGAATAGAGAGGGAAGTAATCAGTTATTTCAACTGGATTTGGGAGAATATCCGGTTAGGGACAACAGCAACTAGGGTTCCGACAAAAAACCCCAGCTACGATTACCTAATTAAATTGATAATAGTTGTTTTATCTAATGCCTTTGGAGACAGATTAATAGATTCTTCTTCTTCAGGTATTTCATCCACAATTTTGGCACCCGCCATCGTTAAAATTTCTCTCAAATCAAGGGAATTAACCAACTTACTCACTAGATATTTTCTTGCCTGTTGGGACTGTTTATTATTACTAGAAGTAATCGAATTACCAATGCTTATGTTAGCAAAATAAAACCTATTTTCTTCATTTATATTAACAATCAAACCAAGAATATTTTGTTTTTTAGTAATATTTATATTGGCTGAAGCAATCATTTTATTTACATCCACCATATAGTTAGTCCCAAAATTTTTGGGTTTTTCTTGCGCTACCAAGATCTTAGCTTCTACTTTATCACCCTTGGCAAAATTATAGTAATTTACTTTTAATATTCTTGCTTCTTGGTGTGCTTGTTTAAGATAGAAAAGCTCTGAAGCACCATTAGGCGGGGGTGCGTCTGTAACATCCCCAGAGAATAATACCTCTTTTTCTTGGGAACGATAAGCCGCATCCCAACCGATTTTACCTGATTCGCCAATTACAGATAAGTCTAAATCTACTCTCTTTTTTTCAGTATTTGTCCAATGGATACCGACAATCATATCTTCTGGAGTTAAAACATAAGTACCAGTTGGTAAGTATCCCGTAAATTGTTTCTCAGTAGCGGGTAAAGCATAATAAACATGATTGGGAATATAAAGAGTTTTACCCTCAACATTTTTTTTCACATCATCAACAATAGAATCGACAACTATATCCAATGCTTTTTGAGTTTTTTCTTGGACAACTTCCCACCATTCAAAGTCAAATTCTGTGGTCCAACCACGCCCATTTCTGACTCGATAAACAATAGAATCTGAGGCACTTAGACGATATTTTAAGGCATAAGCGAGGCGAATTTTTCGAAAAATAGTTGCTTTTTTCAGTCTTTCTACTAAAGTTTCTAAATTTAATTTTTCATACTTGATTTGACTACTAACACTATTGAGATAATCTTGTGGGAGAGGTTTATGTAATTTATTTGCTTTTTTTCTTAACTGATTAAAATATCTTTTGTTATTAGAAATCGACTTCATTGCTAAGAATAAGGGTTTAAAGCGAAAGAAAATAGAAGCTAAATCATCTGGTGCATCTTTGAGTAAAGTATCTAAAAATTTACCGTTAGATTGTTTAATTTTATCGATGAGATCTTTATTTTTGATCAGTAAAGATTCATCGGTTAGTTTACTGATTAAATGACGTAAAAATTCTACCGGCTCAGATGGTACGATGCCATAGAAATCGTATAATAAGGCTTTTAATTCTCGATTGTCTATTTTCTCTACAAAACTGGGATCGTAATCATGACTTTTGACGATCGTCATAATATCATTAAGGGTTTCTTGTGCTAAGGCAATACCATCCGCTAAATTAATGATGTTATCCAGAATTTCTTCCGCTGTTATCGCTTTGATCACAACTAAGGGAATATCATCTGTGATAGTGGGTAACTCTAAGACTTCCTGGGGAATATAAACTGCATCTTCTCGATAAATGCCTAAACTCTCAAATCCATAGGTTGTAATGTAGTGAATAATTTGTTGAATAACCAGTGATTCCATCCAAGAATCTTGAACTACCGCCCAAGATTTATGAAACGCAGAATTAGCTTTGATTCCAGCAATACCAACAACACTTTCGATTAGATCTAGCAATTCTTCCTCTGGCTCAATTGCTGAATCAAGAATATAACCATTTTGAATTGTTCTAGCCAAAATGGATTGAGGAATATTTTTATTGTCTTTGTTGTTAACCTCGATGGCATTAAATAATCTCAGTGTTGCCTTATTCATGATCAAATAACTGTAATTTAAAGAGAAAAAGAGGGCGAGAGATAATGTTAGTACCCAAGACTAATGGCTTTCGCCATCATAAGGAATCTCTTTTGCCCCCTTTCTTTGGGGAAGGCAGGATTTGAACCTGCAACCTGCGGGTTATAAGCCAATATTAGGAACTTTCTTTGCATTATGCGGAAAGTAAAACGCGGCTCTACCATTGAGCTACTTCCCCTTAATTATTAATTATTACTCAACTAAGATTCTAACAATAGAATCTTCTAGTTAGGGTTTGATAATGAACGACAACATTGCACGTAGTGCTAGTGCAACATCTGAGTCAAAAGGAAAATATCCTCAGCAGATATGATGTAGAATAGACGGATTAAACCTTATAACGCAGATGAGCCTTACTTTTCTAACTCAGAACTCCGAACTGCCAACTCCGAAGTCAGGTGACATCGGTATTCCGTTAGTAAATGTAAATTCGAGAAAAAGAACATGGCAAGAAAATGGTATTTATTCTACAATGCGGTGAGTTCTATTCTAGAAGGTTTCCGTTCTTGGCTAGGGAAAAATCCCAGTCTCAAAAGATATCTGATTGTATTCCTACTAAGTATTTTTCTCAGTACAGGAGTTACATCAGTACTGTCCCAAATACCGGCAGATAATGCTCGACAGTTGGTACAACAGGCAGAGGCTGACTATCGTGCGAGGGAGTTTGTCTCAGCCGTCAACTACCTCGAAAAAGCTATCCTACTCTTTCAAGCCCAAGAAGACTGGCAAAACTTGGCTATAACTTTGACTAATTTAGGTCGCTTGCAGTTGAGTTTGGGCAAACCAGAATTAGCCCTAGAAAACTGGCAGAAAGCTACTACTATCTCGGAGAAGCAATTAAGAGATCACCCAGGAATAGTCCGTAATCAAATTTACCAAGCAGAAGCCCTACAGCAATTGGGATTCTACAGTGGTGCTTGTGTCATGTTGCTCTCAGCTTTAGAGCTGGACATTAATAGTTGTGAAGATGTAACAGTCCAGACTCTGGAGGCAAAAATTCAGATTCTCCCACAACAATCAGATGCACTGGAAATAAATGGCTGGCGTAGCCTCGGTAATGTTCTGCGCTTGTTAGGTAAGTTAAAAGAGTCAGAGTTAGTCTTACAAACACTAGCTCAAAGCTCTTCAGATACAGATCCAGCAGCTACCAGACTCAGCCTTGGCAATACTTTACGGGCCAGGGGGAATATTATCCGTGATCGTCAAGCCTCCCCCAAATACGACTATATCCCTTGGCGCTGTGATATTATTGAGCCTATATCCCTTAATCTCCCCCAAGAAGCAAAGAATTTTTATCAACAAGCCCAACAACAATACTCACAGGCAATCGCCGTAGGCACACCTTCGGTTACCTCTGAAAGAACTTCTGCGGCTATCTCCCAATCTGCTCTAGAAACTACCAGAATCTCAGCCCAGCTCAATCTTGTCAACCTAATTTTAGAAACTGCTTCTGGAGATCGTCAACAATTGGCTACAGCCAATCAATTATTATCGGAGGTTGACTTTTCTCACCTACCCATAAATAAGGCAACAATTTACGCTCAGATTAACTTCACCAAAGGTAAAGCTTGTCTGTCTGCACTAACAAATAATCCCACCGATTGGCACAGGATTGGACAAATGCTCAACCAAGCATATAATAATGCCAAATCCATTCCAGATCAGTTTTTAGAATCTTATGTTCTTGGTAATTTTGGGGGATTGTACGAATATCGTGCTTGGTGGCTAGACAACGTGAATTCCGATTGGTATAATCTCTCGGAGAAATCATCTAATTGGTGTGAAAAAGCTCAGGATTGTCGGCAAGAAGCGATTAAGTTAACATCGACAGCCTTATCACTAGCTCAACCTGTTCAAGCACCGCAGATAGCCTATCAATGGCAATGGCAGTTGGGCAGATTATGGTCAGCTCAAGGAGATAGAAAAAAAGCGATCGTTATTTACCAACAGGCGACCAAAACTCTAGAATCTGTGCGCAGGGACTTACTTACCATCGACTCAGATGTGCAATTTTCTTTCCGAGATTTCGTCGAACCTCTATACCGTCAGTTAATTGATCTACTTTTAACGGCAGAAGATGTTTCCGAATCTGATTCTCAAGGTTTTCCCGCTCAGGCTTTAAAGTTCGTTGACTTTCTCCGCCTCTCGGAACTAGAAAATTTCTTGCAATGTTCTCTAACTCCCGAATTGCAGGTGGAAACAGTGGTGGGGGAAATAGATCCCCAAGCCGCATTTCTCTATCCCTTAATTCTCTCAGATCGTTTGGAGCTTATTTTCAAACTACCCCAGCAACCCCTCGCTCACCAAGCCACTTTCATCCCCCATACAGAAGTTGAAGAGACAATTAAACAACTCCAGGGCTATCTAAGACAATCTCGTTTCACCGAAGAAGTTAAACAAGAAGCCCAAAAGGTCTATCAATGGATGATTAAACCCATTGAACAAGACTTAGAAACATTGAGGCAGAAAGGTCAAATAACGACCCTAGTTTTTGTCCTAGACGATACCCTACGGAACATTCCCCTGTCTGTACTTTATAATGAGGGAGAATATTTAATCGAAAAGTATGCCCTAGCGGCAATTCCTAATCGGCAGCTTTTTGATCCCCGTCCCCGACAAAAACAACTCAAAGTCTTAACTGCGGGAGTCAGCGAAGGACAGGTAGTTGATGGAATCGAATTTGAAGCTCTGCCCTATGTCGCCACTGAACTAGCAAACATCCAAGAATTGACTGATGCTGCCACTGAAATACTGTTAAATCAAACCTTTACCGAGGGAAAACTAGAACAACAGATTGACTCGGCTACTTTTCCGATGGTCCACATCGCCACTCATGGTGAATTTAGTTCTAACCCAGACGAAACTTACATTCTCGTTTGGGGAAAGCGAATCAAAGTTAAAGATTTCCATCGGATTCTCCAGATTAGTAACCCTGATAGTCCTCAAGTAATCGAATTACTAATTCTCAGTGCTTGTGAAACGGCTCAAGGCAATCGGCGAGCCGCTTTGGGATTGGCAGGGGTATCGGCACAGGCACGAGTGCGTACTACATTAGCCAGTTTGTGGAAAGTCAACGATTCAGCCACTGCTGAGTTTATGATTAAGTTTTATGAAGAATTGAGAGATGGAGCAACTGTTGCCCAAGCTGTTCGACAAACCCAACTCTATTTTTTGAGAGATCTAAATTGACGAAGACCTTATTTTTGGGCTCCATTTGTGATAGTCGGTAATTGGCTTTAATTAATAATTGTGGGAGTACACTCGAAAGTAGGTAGTCCCGGTCCTGTGGGATAGCTACCCTTTCAAAAATCCTTGATGGAAACAAATCGTAATTTTGCTCACATTATTTTCTGAAATCAAAAAATCTCACTTAAATCTAAAATAAATCCAGGTAAGATATCTTTTCCTGATAAAGTTTGAGGATTATTTAAAATCTCTACCTGTTGCCCAAATTGATATATTTCAACTTTTTTTGCTGATGGTTCGATTAACCAACCTAGTTGCACTCCGTTATCTAAATATTCCTGCATCTTTGCCTGCAAGTCTTCATATCGTTGGCTTTTGATGTCACTGGGACTGACTAGCTCGATCACAAAATCAGGAGCTAGAGGAGGAAATCCATCTTGTTGGGCTTGAGTGAGTTGATTCCACCTTTCTAATTTAATCCAACTGACATCGGGACTTCTTCTCGCACCATTTGGTAAAACAAACACTGTAGAAGAATCAAAGACTTCTCCTGTAACGTTTCTATCTGCCCAATTTCTAAGTTGCTGGGTTAAACGGCTATTTTTTCTTCCAGCAGTTCCCCCAGTGGGACTCATGATAATTAATTCTCCAGTCTTAGTTAACTCCAATCGTGCTAGTTGTTCGATGTCTGCTAGTTGTTCGAACTGTTCTGGAGTTACTCTGAATCCCTTAGGAATAGAGAGCGACACAACCACACTTTCGGTGAACGCTTCCATTTTCCTTTTCTTAACAAATATTCTTAGTTATTATAGCATTTTTATACCCAAAAATATGACCCAGATTATCCCTTAGTTTGCTTTGATGAAACTTCAAAACAACTAATTTCAGAAATAATTAAACCCATATTATTGTCTGACTAAATCGGAAAGTGCCATTAGTCTTTGGGGAAAACATTACCTAATTGGGACAAATAAGAAAGAGATCGCTAACCTCATCTAACTCAACTGCATCAATGTTTAACAAAGTTTGCCAATAATTTTTCAATTCATTATTCGAGCGATTATTACAGTGCAGGAGAGCCGCTTCATGAAAAGCATCGTACCAGATATGATTGTCGGTATAGAAACGAACCAACTCCGATGACCTAGCGGACTCTGAAGGTTTTGTCAAGTCATTTAACCCTTTTCGGTATAAAAAACCCTCAACTTGTAAGACATCATTTCCCGAGATATTTTCCCCCTGACAATCAACCACTAAATACCAACGGTACCATTTATTTGACCCTAAAGAATGAGGTAGAGAAACACTAAAAATCCCTGAAGTTTTAGGTAATTCAAGAGGATAACTTTTAGGTTCTAATTTAAGATCGGTTTCTCGCTCTTCCACCGATAACTCTGCCGTTAGGTGTCTTTCCGTTTCCCCATTAAATCTACCGGAGGGGTAAGAAATATACACCCATAGCGTCGGGGACTCAGACACTGTCAAACCCCAACCATTGGAGGGAAGTAAAGGAATTAAAGTTAGCTCTTCTTTTAATGTAGAGCTAGCAAGAGAACATTCACCCCTACTTGCTCCTCCTTTTGCTCTTCCAGACTTCGGAGCATCCGGTGGCGGTTCTGGCTGTTTAAAATTAACCGACATATTAATATTCTGATTTGATTCAGCCATTTGCGCTTGTAGGTGTAACGGTAAAACTGTTAAATTAAAAAGGCTAAAAGCAATAATGAGATTAAATATTTTGTTATTCATCAAAAAACTCCTGATGTCACCATTAATCTAATTTCTGGGAAGATATCTTTTCCCCAAAACTAACCAGAGCGATCGCCATAATTGAAGGAATTAGAGGCACCAAACCACCTCGAAGAAACAGGAGATAACCCACTCCCAAATTGAAGCCTAATATTAGCAAAATACGAACTTCTATTGGCAACAAACCCGACCGATATAGTAAACTAGCGAGTAAACACCATCCCCAAGTCCACGAAAAATCCCCCCACCAAGGTAAAAGCCAAAATAAAGATCGCCCATCCAAAACAGCACTAACTAACTGGCTGACCATGTGAGCTTGAATGAATACTCCCGGTATTTCTTTCTGGGCAATGGGCTGAGTGGCACTCAGGGGTGTGAGCCAGTAATCGCCACTAGTAGCAAGGGAATCGGCAATGCCAATCAAGACAATTCGCCCTTTGAGTTGCGATAAAACACTACTAGAAATCCTGTCATCAAGGATATCTCTTACAGTAACCGTGGTGGCAATCTCCAGAGGAGAATCCCCAGAGCGGTAATTCAACAAAATTTGTCGTCCACGAGTATCCGTAGCTCGATAGCTACCAAAGTAACCATCTAATTCTTGAACAACCACATCACCAATTTTTAATTCTCCTGTTGGAGTGTAGTCAAATTTGATTCCCTGAGCTTGTTGCAGGTAATGAAGGGCAACCAAAAGACTAAAGCTATTAACTGCTATGCAGGGATCAGTAGCATCAGCCGAGGGACTCATCGCCAAAAGCTGACGGCGGACAACTCCATCGGCATCAGCTACGAAATCACCAAAGCCTATCTGTTGAGCAGAAATCTCTGGGGGGGGAGCAACACCTTGCTCGTCGCCATCCTGGGGAGATCTGACCTTACAGACTCCAAAAAGGTTATTCTGTTCCAAATAAGTTGCCAATTCGGAATTGGCAGTTTCCACAGGGAAATCCCGATAAATATCTAAACCAATAGTTATCGGTTGATACTCCTGCTGTAGTTTTTGTAATAGTACACTCAGAGTCAGATCTGATAATGAAGCTTTGCCCGAAGGTTTCACCGACTGCTGTTTTATGTCTTCTGGCGTAGCGATAATCATTAATATTCTGGGATCTACTGCCTCATGAGGACGCATCCGCAGTAGCAAGTCAAAAACGTTCAGTTCCCACCACTGCCAAATGCCCAGCATTCGCATTCCTATTATTAAGACAGTGACCAAAAAACTGAGAGTCAAGGTCGAAGCTAGTTTTTTTCCCGTTACTCCCCCGCTTTTACTGAGCTGGCACCAACGAGGAGGCTCTACCGCCGGGTGCTGACAAATTACCGGCAACCAACTAGCGGCGGGAAATTCTCCTTCCAAGCCTCTGAGTTGTTCTCTCGCCTGCCTTACTGCCACCTGAAAATCTTCTCCAGAGGCAAAAGCGGACAAAAAATACTTCAAAAAAAATTGTGCTACTTGGTCAGCTATAGGTTCCCTCATGGCGATCGCCACTGGTAGGGGAACCGCCGCCGATGCCAATTCTCGCACTAAACCCAAACCATCGCAGGAATTGAAGATAGCTAACTGTAACCCCTGGGCTACGGCTCGCTTGAGGGCTTCTTCTAGCTCTCCCATAGTCAAACTGTTATTTTCTGAGTTTTGGTTGATATAAATCCGTCCTGTTTCTCCCTCATCCTCGCTTTGGCTATGTCCGGCAAAAAAGAGAATATCCCAACCTTGTTCCCAGAGTCGCTCATTGAGTTCCTGTCTCTGTGGCTCATTTAACAGGAGCAATTCGACATTGGGTAACCTTTTCAGGAATTTTTGATCTTCTTGAACCCTAATCCCGGTGCTGTTGCCCAAAATCACCAATATTTTAGTCTTGTCTCGTTTTTTGGTTAATTTTAGTGGCGGGGGCGGATATTCAGTGAAACTGAAAGCAACTTCCCCTTGGGGATAATCTTCTTTAACTAATCGCCAGCGATGCCAGGGTAACTGCCAAACATCATGATTGTCACTTTGAATAATTATTCTGATTGAGTCTGTAGCATTAAGTTGGGTTCTTAGCTGTTGTTCTATATTGGTAAATCCAGAATTACCAAGCCAATCATTAAGACTCTGATCTAATTTTTGACAAATATTACTATATTCATACTCAGAAAAATTGGTGATACCAGCTTCTTGCACTTCAATAGATCTACTTTTATGGCTGTAATAATTTAAAGCTTTATATAATATCTTCCAAGAGCGATAAAGTTTTGGTAATTCTGGTGCAGGTGGTAAACTTCCAGTCACTTGCATCCACAGGTTTCCCGTTTCCCCCAACTGCATAGTTATATTGGGAAAACCATTCTGGAAACTTCCCTCTCCTAAATTGAGAATAACTAACTTAGTCATAGCCTTAAAAACTAAAAGTTTCCGTTAAACTAAAATCACCTAGGCTCATTTCTAACTTAAAATTAGTATTCTGAGGAATTTTAAATGGTTTTAGTTGTATGCCTCTATCCTGAGTTCTTGAAGTAACTTCCTGAATAGCTTCTCCTGATTCAGAAAGTAAAGCTAATTTAAGATCTGATGGTAGATACTCTTCCTCAGGGACAGGATACATCTGAACTATAAGCCGCAGTTTCTGATCCGGCTCTTGGGTTAAAGCAAGGAGCAAAACTACATTTTGAGAACCTAATTGTACTCCCAAATCAATTAACTTAGCTCGCATTAGTTCACACTCGGGCAATAAATTATTCACTGGCGTAAGACTACGAAAAGCTCCTGCACTTTGTAATTCCGGCCTTTGCGAACCCGATAAATCTGCCCAAATATTTTTCCCCGCATCTACAATCGACTCTAACCATTTACCTAACTTCGATGAAGGCTGATTTTCTTCTGGGGAAGTAGTTGGTTCTGGTTCGAGAGAAAAAATCGCTTCTATTTCCTGCCAACTAGATGGAAAGATATTGTTAAGCCACTGACTTAAATTGACTTGGGGTTGAGTTAGAGACTCCAAATGTTCTAGCAAATCAGTAAGAGGTTGTAACTGTGTAAGCGGTAATTCATCATTGACCACCATGGGAGTAAAACCTAACAAAGTTGATCGTTTTAGGTCATTATTTATCTCCACAACGACATAACCAATGCGATCGCTACAAACTTCTGGAGGCAGGTGATAAATACGCCTATTTACTGAATCTGGCAACAGTGGACGACATTCCAGTTTGCCTAATCCGCTCACCATTAAGTCCCCCACATCTTCACACAAACGCACCACCGGATTCCAGCTATCACTTTCCTGAAGTTCGGTTTCTATGGCCATTAACTCCAAATAGTCATGCACCGCCAAAACTGCCAGAGTATTAAGGCGAACTGTTTCTTTTTTTTGAGGATGAGGTTGTTGAGAGGCAAACTGTTCGGCAGTTGCCAGAGCCTTACTCGTAATCGGTATTTCCAGAGATTTTTGCTGAAGTGTCATTTTTTATTTTCCTTTATTCTAAATATCCTTGAGTGAGGGCAAATTGACGCAAGCGAGGACGGCATTGTCGCTTATAGAAGTTAGCCAAGGTTGAGTAAGAACAGTTAAATTCTGCTTCAAGAGTTTTCCAATCTGTTGGTGGTGGCAGACGGCGCAGAATTAAAACTTGGCAGGTAATATCCGGGCGATTTTTGATGTGGATTGACCTTAACTCACCATCACGGTCATTTTTGACCCAATGAAGAGTTTCTTCCCAAATTGGTGGAGTATCTGAAGGAGATTCAAGCTGTCGAATTGGATCTATTGTCCCTTCATCTTCGGTTAGAGAAGAGGAAACTTCTTGATATTTCCGTTCCTGTCTTTCTTGTTGGAAAGAAAGCAGTCTATATTTAAGATAACTGTTGAGCCAAGTAATAACTTTACTTTGGTTCGGGTCATATCGCTTGCCAGTATTAGCTTCACAGAGATTGCGACAGAGGTATAGCCAAGTCTGTTGTAGGGCATCCTCATAGAAAGGTTCATAAGAATGCCACAGCTTGCCTGATTGAATAATCCCTTGAATAATTTTAGTTAAACCACTCTTGCGAGCTCGACTGTCAGGAGAGTGCTGACAAGTTTCAATAATTAGCTGATTTAGTTCTTGGTTTAATTGATTAATTTGTACCTCACCCATGATTTTTTTTAATTTAATCATACACCTCATATCTACTTACTTATCAGCTCAAATCAGCATTTTTTCGCAGATCCTATTTATTAAGGGAAATAAATGCTACCAACATCTTAGGAAAACACTTTTAGGATTTTGGACTTTGGACAAATCAGCTACTGACATAACCTCCAATTGAACGATTTTGCGTTGTTTGAGGCTACACTAGTGGTCTGCCAATTTTGAAATGAGGGATAAAACAATCCTCCAAAATCCAAAATCCAAAATCCAAAATTATCCGTTCCCAGTCCCTCAAAACTATCTTGACAGACCACTAGTCTCTGCTTACCGAATTAATTACTTTGGGGTTTGGCGAAAAAGCCATTTTTACCAAACCTTAAATACAATTTAATTTTCATGATTTTTTGATTATTTAAAAGGTGTTAATTCAAAAGAAAAATAAATACCATCTCCTTGTAAAGTGTTGTTATCATCATCTAAACTTATGAGGGGAATACCATAGTCAATTCTGGCAGAAAAAATATCGTGAATTAATAGTTTTAAGCCTAAACCTACACTACAGAGACTATTTTTTTGTAAGGGAATGTCGTTATTATTCGACACTGTACCAAAATCAAAGAAAGGGGATATTTGTAAAATAGTTTGCCATTCGGGAATTTTCAGGATATTCGCCCGTAATTCGGCGGAAGCAAAAAAACCGTTATCCGCAAGTAAGGCATCTTGAGAGTAACCTCGTACAGTATAAACTCCGCCTAGACTAAATTGCTCTAAAGGGAGTAAAGTTTGATTAGCAAATTGCAGATCAGAACGCAGTAATAAGATCACATCGGGAGTCAACAAATTTAGGTATTGACCCTGTCCTCGCCAAACAATAAAATTACTGTCAGGTCGTCCATCTGGATTATTTGTCGAACCAAAAGCATTTATGCCAAAACTAAATTGAGATCTAGCAATAAAAACTTCTTTTTGGCTACGAACATTATACTCTTGAAAAAATCTGACGGCAAAAATTCTGGTTTTACCTTCACTATCAGCACCACGAGATAGAGGAAAAGGCTCACCGAGGAAATAATTACTACTATGTTGCCAATCGGCAGTAATGCCTAAAACAAATTCTTGATTAGCAGTTTGGTAGATAGGTTGACGATAGGTAAATTCATATTTTTGATAATAAGATTCTAAGTCAAAAGGCTCAAAAATTTCAGGGTAAATAACTTTGGAATCACTATTGCGAAAAGTAAAGCCAATCGTGCCATTTTGGGGATTAATCGGTAAATTGTAACTAATATTATCAAAACTATCACTGCCGTCAGTATGATAGTAAGTTAGATTAAACCGATCGCCCCATCCTATTAGGTTATCATGAGTTATCTGCCCTAAAATGCGATTGGTGCCGACACTGGGATTACGATAATTGTCATAACTGGCTAAGATATGAAACGCATTAGCCTCCCTTGTATTTACTCGAAGAATGTTACTCCCAAAAGTTTTACCCGGTATCAATTCGGCAGAAATTCGAGAAAGAAGGGGATTGACTTGTAGTAGTTGCAAAGATTGGAGTAATTTCTGTTGATTTAAAGGAGATTGCGCACCAATGGCTAAACGACTGCGAATATAATTAGCTTGAAGACGGTGTAAACCATTAATTTCGATAGATTCAACTTTACCTTCAATAACTTGAATGGTAACTACACTATTCTCCTTAGACATAGTTTGTTGAGGAATAAATGCACCAGAGGTGATATAACCATTATCAAAATATAATTGGGTAATTTTTTCTTGGGCTTCCACCAATTGATGGAAAGAAATAAGAGTATTAGTGTAAGGTTGTAAAATTTTTTGTAATGTTTCTTCACTAAAAACAGTGCTACCGATGATTCTTAAATTCTTTGACTGTGATTTCATTATTTACATTGTCAAGAGGAGAAGAGGGAAAGGGGGTTATTTCTGGAGATGTAGGCAAAATGTCATCAATGGGGGGTAATGGTTGAATATCGGGAGAAGGATTGAGGGGAGGAGGATTAAGTCGTGGGAAGATTTGAGCTAAACCGATAGTAGAATAGCTCGTCAGAATAATTAAACTCAGAAAAAATGTTAACTTTTGCATACAAAATCTGTGAGATAATAATTTATTGAGAATAATCAAAAGACTGGACGGTAAAAAGTCGACCTACCTACTTAAACTTAGGTTTCTGTCTCAAGTTACAACCCTTGTAAATTCTCAAAATGGTTGGTCAGAGGGCAATTCGATTCAATATTTACTGCGTTTTATTCTCTTTGGAGAAGGTGACGTTCCCATGGTTACCCACAAAGGGAAGGGAACAATGCGAAAAAGTGAGTTGAGTCAAAACAAGCGATCGCCAGCTATCAAAAGCGACCTCCAAAAGCCTGAAACAACGTATTTACCTTAATACATAAGATAGTTCTTTTGTACGATGCCTAAGTTCTAAAGAAGTAATTGATTTTGTTGCCTTTTTAGTGCAAAACTATAGCCAAAAAAATAAAACAGGAGAAACTCACAACTTCAATCCTCGTCAAAGGCTTTTTAATTTGTACAGCGACTAATTTTTGGTAGATGGGTTATTCCCGCAATGGCTAAAAGATTAAGTTTTCCTTCTTCCATGGTTAAATGATTTACTTCGAGGGAAATACCATCCATGAGAAAGTTATCCAGATTTAAAATTTTTGCCGACTCTTTCAAAATGCCATTAACGAGAATGGGGGAAAACTTTTCACCTTGAGTACATCTAACCCTATCTAAAAATATGCCTTGACCACTTTTACATATACAAGGCTTAATGATCAAACAAATACTCTCGACAGTTTGACTATTTGCCATTTTTAATTTGACTTTAATTACAATTCTACCATCAGCAAGAATACGACAATCTACTCGACAGAATTTCACTTCCACACTTTGATGATGGCGAATATAATGTTTTTGTAAGTGTTGGTTAAGGTTATCTATATTTAAAGCCGTTTCGATGTCTTTCTCGCTCAAAACAACACAAGCCTTTCCTTGACTAGGCTGAGTTAATTGTACATTGCCCATTAAAGCTTTTAGAGGACTGACAGCGATATCATTTAAAGTAATCTGCATTTTTTCTAGCCGTAAATCCTTTTGCATCTCCAAACCATAACCATCAATATTTAAAGACTCTAAAATTCCCTTCGACAATTTATGGGGATCAGTTTTTACCTGTACATTTAAGTGTTGAAAATTTTTGATTTGACTTTTCAAAGCCATCTCCGCAATTTTATTGATAGTTTTTTCGCCGATATTATCTAATTGACTGAGTAACATAATAATTTTTTATAAAATATTGCGGTTTTCACTTAGATTATTCAGTATACTAACATTTCTAAATGAAAAATTCACAATTAACTGGTACCCTAATTTGAGCTAATAATTCGGATTGTGGAGTTGATTTTTCCTGCCAGAAGTCCACTTCCTGTTTGACCATAGCAGTATTACTTTTTGTCATGGTTCATGGTTTATTGCCCGTTAACTGTTGCCTTTCTTAACTATCAACTATAATCTATTACCAATAAGGAATTAATTGTTATAATCTTCCACTTTTATGGTTAATCATCGTAACGGTCGTAAAAAAGTCAATCACTTATATAAATGGTTATCTCCGGGTATTCTCGTCAAACGTTGGTTACTCACCAGTATAATTGGCATTGTCATGGTAGTTTTAGGTTTAGCCATTTGGACTAAATTGACTCCTACCTATCGTTTTCTTGACTTTATCATTGGTATTCTCAATAAAATTACGAATAACGTCCCCAGTTATATTTCTGGTCCTGTGGTGATCATTTTTGGTTTATTTTTATTATATTGGGGTCAAACTCGTACTTTTGGCTCAATCACCGAGGTGTTAAAACCTAATAATGATGAAGAATTGATAGATGTCCTTTGGAATTATCGCCGTCTCAATAGAGGGACAAAAATTGTCGCCATTGGTGGTGGTACCGGTTTATCGACTTTATTACGAGGAATTAAGGATTATAGTGCTAATATTACGGCGATTGTTACAGTAGCAGATGATGGAGGTTCTTCTGGAAGATTACGCAGGGAAATGGGGGTTTTACCGCCAGGAGACATTCGTAACTGTATCGCTTCTTTGGCTGATGAGGAAAAGTTGCTAACGGAATTATTTCAATATCGTTTTACGGCGGGAGAAGGTTTAAATGGTCATAGTTTCGGTAATTTATTTTTAACGGCTTTAAATGAAATTACAGGAGATTTAGTCGGAGCGATCGATGCTAGTGCAAAAGTATTGGCTATTCGGGGTAAAGTTTTACCTGCCACTTTATCCGATGTAAGTTTGTGGGCGAGATTTACCGATGGTAAGATTGTCGAGGGAGAGTCTAACATTCCCGAAGTTGGGGGTAAAATTGTCGAAGTGGGTTGTCATCCTCCTCATCCTCCCGCCACTCCTGCGGTCATTAAAGCCATTGAACAAGCAGAATATATCATTTTAGGACCGGGTAGTTTATACACAAGCATTATCCCTAATTTATTAGTGCCTGAAATTAGAGCGGCGATCGCCAGAAGTTCAGCTCCCAAAATTTATGTCTGCAATATTATGACTCAAAAAGGCGAAACCGACGGTTATACCGTTGGTGATCATATTCGTGCCATTGATCAAGTGTGTGGTGGTAAAATCTTTGACGCTGTATTAGTCCAAGGGCGATTACCTTCTGAAGATGTGCTGAGAAAATATGCTGAAAAACATTGTCATCCAGTATATCTTGACAGAGAAGAAGTGATTAAACTAGGGAGAAGGATTGTCAAGGCTAATATTATGAGTCAGAATCCGGATGATACCTATGTACGCCATAATTCTCAATTATTAGGTAAAGTTTTATTTAGATGGTGTAGTAGTACGCGTAAGTCAAAATTATTTAATTATTAGTTTTTTCACCCACTGCTAGACACAAACAGTTAAGTTTGTTCTAGGGGAATCCCCGCCCATTTTACGGCGGAGAGGATGTCAACGTGCCAAATTAGTCTAAACTTTAGCCATTAACTAGCTTTGCCAAATTGGCGATCGTAAACCTCGTCCTCTTTTCCTGTTTCGAGTTTTAAATTAGAACGAGGATAAGAAACACATAATAAAGCATAACCTTCTCCTTGTAACTCAAGGGATAATCCCATACCCTCACTTTGTTCTACTTCACCGCTGATAATTTTGGCGGCACAGGTAGTACAAACTCCAGCATTACAAGAGTTCGGTAAATTAAGGTTTTCTTTTTCCGCTACCTCTAAGATTTTTTGATCTTTGGGCACTTGTATTGTATAAGTTTGACCTTCGTTAATAATTTCTACTGTATAGATGGTTGTCATAAATAGGTTTTGATTTTCAATATTTAGTCACAAATCCTTATTATACTAAGAAGTCTATCAAATAATTAGGGTTTTTCGAAAAAGTATTGTCGTCAGAGTGGGAAATAGGGAATAAGGACTCTGACAATGGTTTTAACTGTCTTGAGATCACCGCCGACGATTTTTCTTCACTGTATTAGAGTTTATCGGAGATGTATTGGTACTGTTAAATTTTGGCACGGTAAAATGAAATTTACTTCCGAGATTTTTGCCTACGGATTCCGCCCAGATTCTGCCCCCCCAATTTTTGACTATTTGCCGACAAATAGCTAATCCCAATCCTGTACCACCGGCCGATCGTCTTAATGCCCCTTCTTCTTGGTAAAATCGATCGAATACTTGATCTAATCTATCAGGTTCGATACCTCTACCGTTATCTGACACCGTTACCTCTAAGTTGTCCTCGTCTATTTCTTCCGCTTGAATAGTAATTTGTCCGCTACCATCAGTAAATTTACAAGCATTATCCAATAACTTACTCAATACTTCTACTAACCATTCTCCATCGGCTTGTACTAAAGGTAACTCATCCACCACTAAGTTTTTAATGGTAGGTATAACACTTTGATCCTGTCGAGAACGAATATGGGATAATGATAAATCGATACATTCTTCTAAGGATAACGGTTCAGGATTCCATTCCACCGTACCACCTTCGAGCTGGGAGAGGGTAAGAAAATCTTGCACTAATTTACGCATTCTTTCGGCATCATCTAAGGCTGTACTTAACATTACTTGACGTAACTCCTCGGACATATCAGGCTCATTAGCCAAACTTTCTAAACATACCTGAATAGTTGATAAAGGGGTGCGTAATTCATGTCCCGTAATGGCTACTAAATTAGAACGAGTGCGATCGAGAGCTTCTAGTTGTTCGTTAAGATTTTCTAAATTAGCGTAAGATTCTGCTTGGATTAAGGCAACTCCCACTTGAGTGGCAATGGCATCCACCAGGGCAATATCTTCGGATTTCCAGGTGATAGGAATAGAATCACAATGGTGTAACTCCATCATTCCTAATAATTTTCCTTGGTAGAGTATGGGCACCATCAACCATGACATAATCGAGCAACTGGTGATTAATTGCGATAACTCAGATGAGTGATCCTGAACACGGGGATCAATGGTAACATCATCAATACTAATGGATTCTCTGACCACTAATACTTCTTGAAATAAAGGATTATCTTTCAGAGGCCAAGTTTTCCCTTTGAGGGAATCAATTTTTTCATTTAAAAACTCATGATGAATTTTAGCGTTTAAATCCGTTTCCTGACAGCGATAAATCAAACAACGGCACACCCCCAAACCTTCTCCTAGTTTATCTACCGCTACTTGTAAAATTTCTTGGGGATTGAGGGATCGCCGTATTGCACTCGTAACAGAATTAAGTAACCGTTCTTTTTTCTCTTTAACACTCAAAAAACGATTAGCTTTGATGAGTTTGTATTGTCCTGCTTGTAAATAAGTAACCAATCTTTGCACAAAAGGATCAGGATTTACTATGGGAGAGTCAAAAAGAGGCAACTGAGCAGAATTGGGTGAATTTTTAACTTCCGGACAATATAGCTTCAATGCCCGATTAATTTTCCGTTTCAATTCGGGACGATAGTTAGGGATACGATGCAATAAAATTGCCCCTGCTTTTTGACTTACTTGACGATCGAAAGTCCAAATACCTTCAAAACGACGACTGTTATCCATCGCAGTTTCTTCAACCCTAGTTTTTGGTAAATGGGTTTTTTCCCGACAAATCAAACAATTAGCGTAATTTTTGGCAATTACTACTAAATGCCATTCCTGACTCAAAGCATCTTCTTGTGGAAAAGCTACCTTTTCATAAACATCAGACATACTACTAAACTCTGTCTCCGGTGCCGCCAAAACATAAACATGAGGAGAAAGTTTGCCAATACGCTGGTAGCGATGAGCTTCTTGACGATAAAATCTTTCTTTTTGAAAACTAGCAATAATTAAAGGTTGTTCATCACTAGCTAAAACCTGATCTTCCATCGCATGAGAAAGGGCCGTTAAAGAAGACTTAAAATACATTTGAGTACGCCATTGGGGAAAGGCGGTTAATAGCTCGGTAACGACAGAATTAGGATTACTCATCGAATCTGCTTAATTTTGCTTTCAGCTTTAATTTCTGACACACGAAAAGATCATTGAATATTAATCTTGATTGACCAGTAACAAATAATTGCACCAGAGTTAATCCTACATTGCTAAGTCATTGCTCGTGTTAAATCGATAGAATAATTAACAATTCGCCTTGAGTTGAGAGAGGCGAACTTTCCTTTCCTTATTAATTCTTCTGGGGAGTATCCGCATAGGCGGGTTTTTCGTCAATTAGGCCCATTCTGTCGGGAGGCCAAAAACGAACAGAAGCACGACCAATAAATTTATTCCGAGGCACAAATCCCCAGTAATGAGAATCATAGCTATTGTTACGATTATCTCCTAATACCAAATATTGATCTTCAGGAACAATTACTGGACCATAATCGTACTGGGGAGCCTCTTTTATATAGGCTTCTCTTAATACTTCATTGTTTACTATTACTTGACCGTTACGAACTTTTACCTCATCTCCAGGTAAACCAATAATTCTCTTGATAAAAGCATCGTTAAAATGTTCAGCTTGTAGGGCTTCTGTGGCGTTAAAAACAACTACATCACCTCTTTCCGGTTGATGGAAACGATAACTCATTTTTTCGATAATTAAGCGATCATTTATTTGTAAGGTGGGCTCCATAGAAGATGAGGGAATATATCGAGCTTCGGCCACAAAGGTACGAATACCAAAAGATAAAACTGCTGCCATGCCTATAGTTTTCAATATTTCTGCCCAAGGATTTTCCTCTTTAGTAATAATATTCGGCCGCTCATGTTCTGGTAAATTTTCACTCATAGTTGTTTTTTCGACATTAATTTCTTTTTATTTAGTTTAACTTAAACTTTTGGCTACTGAGGCAGTTAATAATGGACAATGAAAAATTAATTAACAATTAACAATTAATGACGACTTTATAGTGTTTCGTGTTCCCTCCAGTATCAACTATCAATTATTTTTATCATGTCCAAAGCAAAAATTTTACAACCTGATTTAGTTTTAGGGGATATTGTTATTCATCTTAGTCCTAGTTTAATTCAAAGACACAATCTTAAGGGGTTAGTCTTAGATGTTGATGAAACTCTTGTACCTTGGAATGAAAAACAGTTATCCCCCGAGTTAATCAGTTGGGTTACAGAAGTGCGTCAAATAGTCGATTTATGGTTAGTTAGTAATAATCTTAGTCAAAATCGTATTGGGACTATTGCCTCTAGTTTAGATTTACCCTTTATTTTTGGTGCCGGTAAACCCTCCCGCCGTAAACTCCGACATGCAGTTAATACCATGAATCATCCCGTTGAACAAGTTGCGATGGTGGGGGATCGCTTATTTACTGACGTTTTGGCAGGCAATCGTTTGGGAATGTTTACCATCTTAGTTGAGCCGATGGTCGAACTTGAAAAAACAAAACCTTTTTCTATACGCAATTTTGAAGTGTGGTTCTCCCAAAAGTTAGGTGTTACCATTTACAAAAGTTAATATTAAGTTAGTAATAGTTAACATTTTGTGACACTCATTCACAAAATCTAAAGAAAAGATTAAGAAAATAACTAGAACTTTAAAAACGTGGGATTATAGTTCTCGAAGATGAATTTGGGTCAGCTTATATAAAGACCTTAACCATAAATAAATTAATATAAAATGTGGGGACATCTTGTACTTAAAGTTCAAGGTGTCTCTAATTTTGTTAACGTAAAAACCCTAGTTTCCTATATTCTCCCCATAAAAATAGAGTAAAGTAGGGTAAATCTTAAAAATTTTTCGGAACATGGTTCATGATCTATAAGTCAAGTGGTATAACTCTACAATAGGGAAATAAAATAAATTCCTTAAAGACAACTACTTAACTATTCCATACAAAATACAATAATACTAACTGTATTTCAAATAAAATCCTCATAATAACTATGATCAAATCATTACTATCAAACAAATTGTCAGTTTTAGCTTTAACTGCTTTATCCTTATCTAGTTTCTTCCCCTTGAACGCCGTCAAAGCGGTTACTTTTGAGGAAACAGAAGTCAATCAAAATGAATTTATTGCCGTAGCACAACCCTATGGAGAAAATAAATACAATTTAATTGTCATTGAACAAGTTCCTGGTAAAAATAATTGTTGGAGTGAAATCGGGGCGAATCCTGTCAATGTTGACTTATTATTACTTAACTTCGATTTTAGCGGTCATTGTCGCCGGAGTACCGATGCTAATGGTTATTCTATTCGCTACGATGGTGAAGACTCTGGCTTAGATATTCTTCTTAATTTAGTAGAAAGAGACGGTAATTTATTGTTGATCGGGATGAATCGCAAAGATAGCAGTCAACCCCCAATAATAGTCGGTACTGCAGAAGGTTTAAATGATAAGCCAATGAAAATACAACTTAATCCCGGATGGCGTTTCAGTAGAAGAACTTATGAAGGAAAAGCATTAGGTCATGTTTATTTCAGCTATGATTCCGCCAGTGCTGGAAATGTTGTGCCTTCGCTGAATACTAGTAATAATCAGGAAGTTGATACTCCTCTTACCTCCCCTGGAGAAATTCCTCCCCAAGGCACAATTGGGGAATCTGCAACCTCCCCCGGAGAAATTCCCCCCCAAGGCACAATTGGGGAATCTGCAACCTCCCCCGAAGAAATTCCTCCCCAAGGCACAATTCAGGAAATAGTATCACCAGATGTTCAATCGCAGAAAAACATCCTTGAAGAAAAAGATACTCCTATTATCAATAATCAAGAAGACGAAGTGAGAGTTAATTCATCTCAGCCTTCGAGATACAATTTAACTAAAAGTGGTTTTGAGAGAATGAATAATCGTTAACAATTAATAATTAATAATTAACAATTAACAATTAACACTATTTACCCATTCTCCGTCTTCATCAGTAACTTAGATGCGTCTGAAGCTTATTAACTTATTTGTGTTCACCCATCATCTTGACGAACTGTTCAAATAAATAATCAGCGTCATGAGGACCCGGACTCGCTTCAGGATGATATTGTACTGAAAAGAAGGGTAAAGTTTTATGTTTTAACCCTGCCACTGTGTGATCGTTCAAATTAAAATGGGTAATCTCTACATCAGCCCCCAAAGATTCTTCCGTCACCGCAAAACCGTGATTTTGACTAGTAATTTCGACTTTTTGCTTTAGTCCTGCGGGTTGATTTAAGCCTCGATGACCAAATTTTAGCTTAAAGGTTTCTGCACCTAAAGATAAACCGAGAATTTGATGTCCCATACAAATGCCAAAAGTGGGTTTTTTTGCCTCTAGCAATACTCTTGTGATTTCAATCCCTTCAGCTACGGCAGAAGGATCTCCGGGACCATTAGAGAGAAAAATACCATCAGGATTATATTTGAGAATTTCTTCAGGGGGAGTATTGGCAGGGACAACAATTACTTTACAACCATAACTGGCTAAACGACGTAAAATATTGCGTTTAACACCGAAATCAACGGCGACAACGGTGAATTTTTCTTCTTCTAAATTGGCTCGATTGCTAAATTCCCACTGGGAAGAAGTCGCTTCTGTCCACTCATAAACTTCTTTGGTAGTTATTTCTTTGACGAGGTTTAAACCTGCCATAGATGGTACTGTTTGTAGTTGAACTAATAACTGATCAGGATCTAAGATTTCGCTGGAAATGGCCCCATTCATCGCCCCTGATGAGCGTAAACGACGGGTTAAGTCACGGGTATCTATGCCATAAATGCCAACAATTTTATGTTCTGCTAAATAGTCTGGTAATGATTGAGTTGATCGCCAATTACTAGGTTTTTTGGTAATATTACGGGCAATAACTCCTTTAATATGGGGTTTAAAAGATTCTTCATCTTCAGGATTAACCCCTGTATTTCCCAATTCTGGATAGGTAAAAGTGACTATTTGACCAGAATAACTTGGATCTGTCATGACTTCTTGATAACCTGTCATGCCTGTGTTAAAAACCACTTCTCCGAAAGTTGTACCTTTTGCACCAAAAGCATAACCTTCATAGGATGTACCATCGGCTAAAACTAACACTGCTGGATTAAAACGCAAAATAGACATAAGCAATAGGAATAAATTTTATGAGAGGTAAGGCAATCTTGCCACTTTATCTGAAGTTCAGATTAAAATATACTAATAAGCAATGTACATTAAAATTAGCTTTGAGTGGTACTCTTATTTCAGCTATTCTTGACAAATAGGACTGGCATAAGTCACATTAAGAATGGCTAGGTTAGTTTGACTACATTAACGAGTAAGGTTGAGATTATGAGTCCGAGAAAATTATCTGATGGCGATCGCCAAGAAATCTTAGAACTATATTGCAACACGGAAGAAACAACTTCGACCTTAGCGGTTCGTTTTGGTGTAAGTAGTTCGACGGTTAGTCGTTTTCTCAAAACCAGTTTGTCTGACTTAGAATATGAAGATTTGATTAAAAAAAAGCGTCTAGCACGCACCATTGGATCTTCAGGGGAAAATGATCCTCAAGCAAAATTAACTCTCACCTCGACCAAAAAATTAGGAACGCAAAAATCATCCTCAGAGGTTATTGCGAATACAGAGGAATTTGCCACTTTAGAGGCGGAAATTGTCGCTTCACCTGAAACTTCCATCGAAGAAATTTTGATAGTAGAAACACCCTCAAATGTTGATAGACCTGTACTCAGAAGTGCTAAAGTAATGAAGATGGATTCAGATAATTTTTTATCTCAATCAGAAGAAGACCAAGGAGAAGAATTAGAAGTTATTATTCCTAAATATCAATCAGAAGAGGATATCGTAGACTATACGGAAATCGAAGAAGAAGAAGAAGATTTAGAGGACGACGATGACGATCTTGAATCTGTTAATGTTTTAGCAGCCATGTTTGGGGAGGATATAGACGATGATGAGGATGAGGATGAGGATGAGGATGATGACGACGATGATGAGATTCAATCCATCAGTAAAAGGAATTTTCTCCCCGAACAATTACAAGTGTTACCTTTAGCAAAAGCCACTTTTCCTAGAGTTTGTTATCTTGTCATCGATCGTTATTCTGAATTGATTACTAAACCTTTGAGAGAATTTGCGGATTTAGGTACAATTCCCAGACAGGAAACTCAACAACGCACTTTACCGGTTTTTGATAATCACCGAGTTGCGAAAAGATTTTGCGATCGCAAAGGAAAAGTAATCAAAGTACCCGATGGCAGAATTCTACAAAAAACGTCGCCTTATTTACAAGCTAAAGGTATTAGTCGTATTCTCATGGATGGTAAAATTTACTCTTTGGTTTAAATCATTAGGAGAGGTAATCATTTAGAATTTAGAATTTAGAATGCTGCCCTATGTCGTAAAAGACACGACTTGGCAAGTTAAGAACAAAAAGTATAAAAAAAGAGGTAAATTAAAGACGTAGAAATAAAAAGGAAAGGTAGGGCTAGTTCTTATATATCTCTTAATTGCGATCTATAATTCCACCACCTACAAGTAAATCTTGATGATATAACACCGCCGCCTGACCCGGAGTAATACCAAACTGAGGCTCATCAAATACTAACTTGACCCGTTGATCATCTAAAGGAATCACATTAACGATTTTAGGCACACTGCGGTATCTTATTTTCGCTTCGGCCTTGATGGAATTTTCTGGTTGAACAATTGAAACCCAATTCATCCGACTGACAATACACTCTGTTTGACCACCTTGAGAGCGGGTTGCTACAATAACCTGATTTGTTACAGGATCTAGCTTAACCACATACAACGGTTCTGCATAGGCTATTCCTAAGCCTTTTCTTTGCCCAATAGTATAATGATGTATCCCCTCATGTTCCCCTAACACAGTCCCCTGTAAATCAACAATTTGCCCCTGTTTTGGTCGAATATATTGATCTAAAAAGTCTTTCATCGAACCATGACTTTCAATTAAACATAAATCTTGACTGTCGGGTTTTTCCGCCGTTGTCAGTTTAAATTTATTTGCCATTGCCCTAGTTTCCGTCTTGGTTTGTTCTCCTAACGGTAAAATTAAATGGGCTAATAATTCTTGAGTGAGATCGTAGAGAAAATAAGACTGATCCTTGACATCATCAACGGCTTTAAGTAACTGATAGCGATCGCTTTTAGCATCATATTCAATTCTGGCATAATGTCCCGTAGCAATTTTGTCAATACCGAGATTGTTTTGGGCATATTTTAACATGGGCGGAAATTTTACCGCTCGGTTACACTGAGAACAAGGTAAAGGAGTAATCCCTGCTTCATAGCCAGAGACTAAATAATCCACAATATAAGTCTGAAAAAGATCACGAGTATCGACAACATGATGAGGAATGCCCAACTGTTCACAGATGGAGGCCGCATCAACCATTCCCTCCGAACAACATTGACCTTTTCCCCTCATCAACCAGAGAGTTAAACCTTCAACCTCATAACCTTGACTTTGTAAACTAGCCGCGGCCACGGAACTATCGACACCGCCTGATAAACCTACCACAACTTTATTCATAACCAGAAAATATAATAACTAACAATCGTAATGAAATATCAAATTAATTTTGAATGAACTTAAATGGCCGCGATATATCTTTTCACAGTGGGGATATTTGAGGAGTCTTCGCTCAAATTTTAAATAAAAAAATAAAACCACCAACCCAAAATTATCTTTGGCAGATAATAAGTATTAGCGGCGGTGGCATATTGGAACATTAAGTAGTCAAGGACTTAATTAATCACAGCTTAGGATTGTTCTATTCTTTGCCATCTTCAGACTGTGGATTAGAACCATTAGAACCGTTGTAGTCTCTTCTTTTAAATTTGGAGTTGAACGTAGTGGTTTTTTTTCTAAACTGACGAGCGTATGCCTTGTTACGTTCTGCTTTTTCTTTTTTAGGATTACTTTTAGCCATTATGTCCTCATAAATGAATAATTTTCTTCTAATGCTTAAATATCTTGTGATTAGAAGCTGGAAAAACTAGGTTTCTCATGGAATAGTTGACATCAAATGAGCAACTCATGAAATCGTCGATTTATAGAGAGTTAAGATTATTAGCCTTTATTGTGCTAAGCAAAAGAGTAAATACTGAGCCAAATTTTAATCACTAAATCTTCATACCCGAAACGATTATAGCATTATAAGACTTAAGATGGTAGGAAACGATCTAAAGCAGATTTCAAGGCTTCTATTTCTTCTTCAATACTACCTTCTTTTGCGGCACGAGTAACACATTCGCTGAGATGTTCATCTAAAATTAACCTTGCTATCCTGTCTAAAGCACCACGAATAGCGGCAATTTGAATCAAAACCTCAGGACAATCTCTACCTTCATTAATCATAGTCTTAATTCCTCTGACGTGACCTTCAATACGAGATAAACGATTAATTATTTTTCGTTGAGATGCTTCACCATGAATATGACCATGAGAATGTTGTTTATGATCCTGATGAGAATGGGGGTGATTATCTGAAAAAGTTGTTGTCATGGGATTGCTAGAGTATTTTTACTTACGATTTTAACGGAATATAATTTAGAATCTTCTTTCCCAACTTTTAAAACACGCCCTAGTACTGCCACTGATTTTTCTTTTTACCAATTCCCTGATGTCTGGCTTTTTGTTGTTCCTGTTCTGGTGCTGTCAACTTTTTGTAGTTTTTTAACTCTTGATAAAACTACCAAATCTGATCCTGAACAGAACACGGAACTTATCTTAACTTGGTTCGACTAAATTCTCTTTCCCCTCAATGACCTGCATGGAGATAATCTTGTCTTCCGCCGTTAGTTGATCTAATACTTCCGCACCCTCGGTAACATAACCAAAGACGGCAAATCTTCCATCCATTAGGTTATATCCAGGAGGGGTTATTTCTGTATCAAATTTGAAGAAGAAAAATTGAGAAGAACCACCATTGGTGTCGGTGGTAGGACGGGCCAAAGCGACCGCACCAAAAGCATTAAATGGCAGAACTGGTTGAGCTAAATACATTCCTACATCTTCAGTCGTAAAACCATAAATCGGTTCAGATTCACCCTTGACAAGTATTTCTAAGGGAATTGATCTGTATTTATTGGTTTTCGGATCAATAAAACCTTCTGCTTCGCCTTCAGGATCGCCTGTTTGCAACACATAATAATCTTCTGCACGAATAAAGGGTAAACCATCATAAAATTTACGTTCCACTAAATCAACAAAGTTACCGCCAGTCAAGGGCGCACTATAACCATCCACCACAATAACTAAATTTCCTTGAGTAGTTTTTACCTCTACTTTTGCTCTACCTAATAACTGGGGTAAAGAAGCATATTCTTCGGGAACTTTAAAAGGAAATCTTGTGACCATAGCTTCTTCTAATTCGGTGACATTACCTAGGATTCTGGTTCTGACAAGGTAAATTTGGTCTTTATCTTCTCTTTCCACCAGTTCCCGTAATTGGGCCACATCTTCTGTGATAGCGGTAACTAATTCTTTTGCTCTTGGTTGTAAGTCTTCCGGTATACTCTTTAATAAATCATCTTGATGTAGTTTTAATAAGAAGGCCGCATTTTTGACTTCTTTTTCGATGGATGCCCACCGTTTCGATCGCAAATTTTTGGCGATTTTCTCAATATCTTGCTGAATTTGTCTAATAATATCGTTATCTATGGGTAAAGCATACCTTAAGATGGCTTCAGGATCTGTGATGGCATCTCCCTGTGCCAAGATACTTCTTCTTACTGTTTGCGCTTGTACTACTCGTAACCCCAGGGGGTTAAAGGCGATCGCAAAAGTTAAAATTAAGATAGTTGCAATAGTTATTTTTACTATAGGTTTCCACCAAGTGAATTTCATCGTCGTTTTTTAAAGAATTCTTCACATTTAATTATTTCATAAATGGGCATCGGATAATGAGCAATTAACAATAAGTAATCATCGGTAACAGAAAAGATACCTATGACATAGTTTAAGCTGTTATTTTCTTTCGATAGATAGAGGACAATCATATTTATCTAAAACTACAAAAACGATCGCAGATAAATCCTTTTTTAGAGCATCAAAATATTGGTATCATTTTTGTAAAATCGACTTCATTAGACGACTTGGTGGGTTTGCTAAAATTATTGGCAAGGGTAAGGCAGATGTTATTATTGGCGATTACTTCAAACTTCGGACTTTTTTGCTTATGAGTTATCGAAAACAATTTATCCGGAAACGTGCAATTCAGGTTTCTGCTAAGTGTTACAGACTAACCCAGCATTTTCCCCAATCGGAACTTTATGGTTTAACCAATCAAATCAGACGCCGGTGAAACTAGTGGTCTGCCAATTTTGAAATGAGGGATAAAACAATCTTCCAAAATCCAAAATCCAAAATTATCCGTTCCCAGTCCCTCAAAACTATCTTGACAGACCACTAGGTTATTTAAACCTGTTATGGATGAAGTGGAAGAAATGCAAAGAATAATGGTCTCAAGCTTGAATAAGCTGAAAAAATGGCCTTGTTTCTTCTTCCTTCTTCGTCCCTCTGCCCTCTGAGTTGAAAGTAAGCACCTTCATCTCTGATGGTGAAAATTTTTTTCATGGGGACTGCCTCCTGGCTTTCCACCAGAAAATTTTATAACCTTCCAAGCCTTGTTCATTAAAGACTTCTCGCTGTCTTCTCAAAAGAGCCGTATCTAATTCATTATCAATTTTAAAAACTATGTTAAATACTGAATCAATTTTAGAAGTTTTAAAACCAGTTCAAGATCCCGAATTACAAAAAAGTTTAGTAGAATTGAACATGATCCGCAATATAGGGATCAAAGATGGTAATGTTAGTTTTACTCTCGTTTTGACTACCCCTGCTTGCCCATTAAAGGAATTTATTAGAGAAGATTGTGAGAAAGCCGTCAAAACCCTAGAGGGTGTAGAATCTGTCTCCATAGAAATCACCGCCGAAACCCCTCAGCAAAAACCTTTACCTGATAGGCAATCGGTGAATCAAGTGAAAAATATTATTGCCATTTCTAGCGGTAAGGGAGGGGTCGGGAAAAGTACTATTTCCGTTAATGTTGCCGTCGCTCTCGCCCAAGCCGGTGCTAAAGTTGGTTTATTGGATGCTGATATTTATGGCCCTAATGCACCTATGATGTTAGGGTTAGATAAGGTACCGATTGAGGTAGAAAAATCGCCATTAGGGGATATTCTGCAACCTGCCTTCAATCACGGTATTAAAATGGTGTCTATGGGCTTTTTAATCGATCCTGATCAGCCCGTAATGTGGCGAGGGCCGATGTTGAACGGCATCATACGCCAATTTTTGTACCAAGTGAACTGGGGAGAGTTAGATTACTTAATCGTAGATATGCCCCCCGGTACTGGGGATGCCCAATTAACCTTAGCACAAGCAGTTCCTCTCGCAGGTGCAGTAATCGTCACGACACCACAAACCGTTTCCTTACAAGATGCCCGTAGAGGTTTAAAAATGTTTGAACAGTTAGGGACAAATATCTTAGGATTGGTGGAAAATATGAGCTATTTTATCCCTCCTGATATGCCTGATAAGAATTATGACCTATTTGGCTCTGGTGGCGGTGAAAAAGCCTCTAAAGAGTTAAATGTGCCTTTATTGGGGTGTATTCCCCTAGAAATTTCCTTAAGAGAAGGAGGAGACGCAGGTATTCCCATTGTCGTCAGTGAGCCTCAATCTGCATCAGCGATAGCCCTGACAAAAATAGCACAACAAATAGCTGCCAAAGTTTCTGTTATGGCATTGAAAGGTTAATCAAGTGCTGAAAATTTAACTCTCCCATATTTTCAATGTTTTAAAGCGATCGCTAAAAGTAAAGTTTTAACCCGTTCAGAGTATATTTCCCTGAAAGCATGATCCTGTGGTACTATACTGCCCGCAAACGTTTCTCGCCGTCAACGGCGGATGGCTGGCAATCCTATCTCGACTTCTCAGGATTCCATGACATCGTCGAGCTTATATCCGCAGACCAGATCCTTTGCCCAAACCTCATTGATGATATTGTTGACGACGACTGGGATCACAACGTGCAAACAGACTATCGTATCGACTGGTTTTTAGATTGCGACTACTTGATACGACGAGTTAACTTTGATTCTCGGATTCACAATCTTCTCGCACTACGTGAACAGCCCCTCGATGTCGCCATTGTTCCGGCGGGATTCGAACAGTGCGGCTTCGACATTCTCGATTCATACGATTCAATCAGCGTGCTGACGAACTGCGGTCAATTTTCCTCTGTTTTCAAACCTTCCGAAGTAAATCAGTACGGATTGCTGGAGGATCTTGCCCGTGCCAATACCGTCGCAGATAATCTGAGAATGCAAAACTCAGGTGATCCCCATTGCAAAGATTGTAAGGTGTGGCAGATTGCTCGGTACGTCGAAGGTAAATAGAGTTTTTTTTATGGTTTTATTTTTCTTAAAATTTATTCAACCATTGTAATAATAATTGATGGAATAATTGTGGATTTTCGTCATGGAGACAATGGCCTAAATTCTCCAATAATTTTAGTTCAATTTGAGGGTTTATTTGTGCCAATTCCGCCGCTAAAGTTGGAGGAGTTAACCGATCGCCTTTACCCCAAAGTAATAACATTGGAATATTAACCTGTTTTAGCAATTCTGCCGCGGAGAAGGAGAAATTACTAACAGATTTAGTTAAAGCAATTAAAGCACGAGCAGCACCAGGATCCCGGGGGGGAACACTGATAATATTTACTAATTCATCATCGACATTAGTATGATCAATATAGGCAACTTTTAAACAACGACGAATAACACTAGGTTGACGGGCCACAAAAAAAATTAGACGGATAAGTAAGGGAGAAGCCACTAAATTTTCTAATGTGTTGACAAGGGGTCGAATTTTGGCAGGTGTTAATTTTTGTCTTGAGGATATATTGGGCAGACTTAACATCACTAAACCCTTTGCTATCAAGGGATATTCAGCGATAGTATTTAAAGCAATTAATGAACCAATGGAGTTACCGATAATAATACAAGATTGAGCAATAAAAGCAGTCCAGAAATCATAGACTAATTCTGACCACAATTCAATACCATAGTTAGTATAGGCTTTTTTCGATGCACCAAACCCAAGTAAATCAAGGGCATAAACGGTGTGGTGTTGACTTAAAACAGGGATGTTATGTCGCCAATGCCCAAGGGATGCCCCAAAACCATGTAAAAGTAGAATAGGTATATCAGTAGGTTTATTTTCTAATGCCACTCTTTGAAAAGTATAACGAATATGCCAACCTCGCCAAATCCACTCTCTTTGATTACTAACTTTTTCACTCATAAAATTATCCGGTGTTTAGCCGGGAAAACCTCTCTTTTTTTATAGCTTAATCTGGTTCACCAAAAATGATCACTGAACGAGTAATTTGCTTGACAACTTCTGTCGTTACATCACTAACAGCTAACCCTCCGGCAGTACGACGACGTACAGAACGTAAAATAACTAAGTCAAAGTCATATTTATGTGCCATACGAATTATGGCTCGGGCGGCATCAGAATAACGTACTATTTTAATAGTAATGGGGATTTGGGTGGCTATTTTTTCCACCGCAAGACTTAAAGCAGACTTAAAAGTTTCAATTTGACTTTTGTTAACTTTGCGATCATGTATATGAAGTAATGTAATACTACCTTGATTATTCTTCGCAAAAATAGAAGCAAAACGAATAATATGGAGGGTTTTTTGATCGAGATTTTTAACAGGCACTAAGATTTTATGTATATTATTTGGCTCGTCAACAAGTTTCGTTACCGCTACAGGACAATGGGATGACCAAAAGACGTTATCAATCAAATTGCCGAATAAACGAGCTTGAATAGTAGTATTTGGACTCCAACCCATAACAATTAAGTTAGCTTGGTTTTCTCTTGCTACTCGGCTGATGGCCTCCGCTAAATCGTCATCAATGCGGATAATAGGTTTAATAGATACTTGTAAATCTTGACTATATTTCCGACTTCTGGCTAATAATTTATTACTATGATGGAGGGCAATTTTCAATTCTGGTTCATCCATGTGAACATGAGCTTTAACTATCGATAAAGGTATTACTAATCCTTTTTCATTACGGGCTAAAATAGCACCAATTTCCACCAGTAATTTTTCTGTGTAGGGATTGGAAATCGGGACAATAATCGAGAAAGAATTAATTAAGTTATGATCATCGATACTTTCATCTAAACCCAACTCAGAATTATCTATGTCCTCTACAGTTTCTCTTAGAGCTACATTTTCAGTGGGTTCGAATAAATTACGGGCAAATTTACCAGTTAAAATTGGTCCCCCCACAGAAGTAACTAACATCATGACAATGACAACATTAAAAACCGATTCTGACAATAAACCGGCATTAACTCCTACTACGGTTGCCGCTAAAGTTGCCGCTACTTGAGGTAAGGATAATGACCACATAGTCATACATTGATCCCAGCTATATTTATAAATTAATTTGGGAATTAATGCAGCAATGAATTTGCTGAAAAATAAACCACCAACAATGGCAATAGTAAGAAGAAAATCTTGGCTTAAAGTATTGAGAAAACCGGATAAGTTGAGAATTAATCCAATGGAAACGAAAAAACAAGGTATAAATAAAGTACTGCCCACAAACTCAATTTTCTCTTTAACAGGGCCTTTTCTCACCACATCATTAACCGCTAAACCTGCTAAAAATGCCCCAACAATCTTATCGATATTAATTAATTGTGCACCCACAGAAGCCAGAAAAACTGCCAGTAAGACGAATAAAAATTGGTTACTTTCCTCATCTCCCGTGCGTCGAAAATATTCTTTCCCCGCTTTATCAAAACCATATAAAACGATGGCAGAATAAATGGCTAAACTAGCTAATTGAAAAAATAACGTAGCAACAGTAAATTCTCCTCCATGAATCGAAATACAGATAGCTAACACGAATAAAGCCCCTATATCGGTAAAAATAGTGGCACCAATGGTCACGACTACGGCTTCATTTCTCACTACCCCTAAACGATTAACGATGGGATAACCCAAAAGTGTGTGAGAAGCCAATAAAGAACCTAATAAAATAGAGGCATTGATACCCATATTAAAGGCAAAACCCACCAAAGTACCGATAATTAAAGGTGCAATAAAGGTGCAAAAACCAAAAGTTAGAGAACGATTTCTACTCTTGCGAAAATCTTCTAAATCAATTTCTAAACCAGCCACAAACATCAAATAAATTTTACCGATATCAGCTAAAAGTTTGATAGATTCGCTGTCTTTATCTAATAAACCCAAGCCATCATTTCCAAAAATAACTCCCGCCACTAATAAACCCACTAATCCAGGTAATTTGATTTTTTCAAAAAGGGGAGGAATTGTGACAATTACTAATAAAAGAATAGTAAAAGTGAGGAGGGGAGTATTCGGAATTATTGCAAAAAATTTTTCCATATATTTAACTTAAGTAATGTTAGTTTAACCTTTGGTAATAAAATTGCTACTTTTACTAACCAATTAGGTGATGAAAAACCACAAAAAAATGTCAAACTTTACATGAAATATTTATTTGTTTAAAATTAATAAACAATATTGGCTTGTATTTTAAAAAACAAAAACTTTATTATCCATAACAAAGTAGATGATATTAAAAATCTAGCAATAAATATAACCATTTTTTTAATTTTAAGGTTAAATTGCTAGTTCTTGATGTTTCTATATAAAATTTATTCTACTTATTTAGATAATTATTTTGTTCAATAAATACTTATGTTTAAAATGAAAATAATAGACAGTAGGAAAAAAAATTACTTTTAGTCTCCCCATTTATTATATGATAATTGAGAATAAAAATAAGATAAGAAAAAACCCAGAATATGAAGATAGTCGTCACTGGTGCAAGTGGCTTTTTAGGTAGACACCTTTTACCCCAATTAAAAATACAATATCCCCAAGCCGAAATCATTGGTTTATCTTCTCAAGATTACGACTTGATGAATCCTGTGGAAGTGCTAAAAATGTTCGAGAATTTACACCCGGAGATATTAATACATTTAGCCGCTTATTCGGGGGGAATTGGGGCGAATCGTGCCTATCCTGCCGATTTTTATTATCGTAACACCCTTTTAACCGCTTTAGTTTTTGAACAAGCCGCCAAATTTAAAGTCAAAAAAATGATCTATACCATGGGAGGATGTAGCTACCCAGCAACGGCAACCTCTCCCATTGACGAATCCCAAATGTGGCAAGGTTATCCCCAAATCGAAAGTGCGGGTTATTCTAGTGCCAAAAAAATGGGTATTGTTGCTTCTCAGTCTTACCGCACTCAATATGACTTAAATTCCGTAGTGTTAATTCCGGGTAATTTATATGGAGAATATGATAATTTCCGTAATAATGAATCTCATGTTGTACCGGCATTAGTTCGCCGTTTTTATGAAGCTAAATTAAACCAATTGGAAGAGGTAGCGATGTGGGGGAGTGGCACACCGAAAAGAGATTTTGTTTATGCTGGGGATGTGGCCAAAGTTATTCCTTATTTTATTGATAATTATAATTCTAGTGAGCCAGTTAATATTTCTTCAGGTACAACTACCCCTATTAAAGAATTAGCAGAATTAGTAAAAGAAACTACAGGTTTTGAAGGGAAATTAACTTGGGATACCACGAAACCTGACGGGCAAATGGTAAAAATCTTTGAGGTTACTAAATTAAATTCTTTAGGTTTATCTTGCGATACAAACTTGAAAGAAGGCTTAGAAAAAACATTCGCTTGGTTAAGTAAAAATTATAAAAATAAAACTGATGGTATTCGACTCTAATTTTAAAATTATTATCATAGGTGGAGAAGGTTTTGTTGGTTCAGCTTATGTCCGTTATTGTCAAAAAAATGATCTTGATTATGTAGTAATAAATCGCTCTAATTATCAAGATAACATCGGCACAAAATGTGATTTATTAATCAACGCCAACGGTAATTCTAAGAAATTTTTAGCCAAAGAAAACCCCCTACTTGAATTTGATGCATCCGTCCGTTCTGTGCGAGAATCTCTAATAGATTTTCTGGCTAAAAAGTATATATTCTTGTCATCCTGTGATGTTTATCCTGATTGCTCAACCCCTGAATCAACAAAAGAAGATACCGTTATTGACATTTCAAGCCAAAGTCCTTATGGTTTTCACAAGTACTTAGCTGAACAATGTGTGCGTCACTGTCATTCAGACTGGCTAATCTTCCGTATGGGCGGTTTTGTGGGGGAAGGCTTGAAGAAAAACGCCATTTTTGACATCCTTGAAGGGGAAAAACTTTGGTTACATCCAGAAAGCGAATTGCAATACATTAACACTGATGTAGCCGCGGCGGCAGTCATGGATATTATTAAACAGGGTTACACTCAAGAAATTTTCAATCTTTGCGGTAATGGTTTAGTTAAGTTACAGGAGATTATCCATTTAACCCGAAGTGCGGTTAAGGTGAATTTAGATATTCCTCCCGTTTGTTATGAGGTCTCCATTGATAAAATTCAGTCCCTGGTGAATATCCCTTCTACCCGTGACACGGTAATCGATTTTGTTAACCATTAGACCCCACATTCCGCAGGTTCGCAGAGGAAAAAATAATTAATCTTAAAATCAAACTTCGAGTTGTTTAATTAATATTTATGGCGTGGGAAAACCTCTCGCTTAAAGAATCTAAAAGTAGTTATACTAAAAATCGATAAAGAAAGCAATATAAAAAGTGCTGAATGATTTTAAGCTATTGCCTAAATCCGGATTGTTCTAAACCACAAAATCATCCCAGTCAAAAGGTGTGTGCAAGTTGCGGTTTTAATTTAATCTTACATAATCGTTATCGTATTATTAAAAAAATCGGTAAAGGTGGATTTGGTACGACTTTTTTAGGGATTGATTTATCATTGCCCGGTAATCCTTTGTGTGTTATTAAACAATTACGCCCTAATTCTAGCGATCCTGAAACGTTTCAAATGGCATTAGAATTGTTCGAGAGAGAGGCGAAAACCTTAGGAAAAATTGATCATCCTCAAATTCCTCGATTGTTAGACTATTTTGAAAATAATCTGCATTTTTATTTAGTTCAAACCTTAGTTAAGGGTAAAAATTTACAACAAGAAATCAACGACGATGGGGTTTTTAATGAGACTCAAGCCAAGAAATTTTTAGGAGAAATACTACCTATTCTCCAATATATTCACTCCCTTAAGATGATTCATCGAGACATTAAACCTGCTAATATTATTCGTCGTGAACAGGATGGAAAACTGGTTTTAATTGATTTTGGGGCGGTTAAAGATCAAGTTAACACACAGTTAGCAAAAAACTACGGTCAAACGGCTTTGACTCAATTTGCGGTGGGTACAATGGGTTTTGCACCGCCAGAACAGTTAGCTATGCGTCCAGTATATTCTAGTGATATTTATGCTTTGGGTTCTACTTGTCTATATTTAATGACGGCAAAATCACCAAAAAATATACCTTGTGATGAATTAACGGGGGAACTTTTGTGGGAAAAAGAGGTTAAAGTTAGTGGCGGTTTTGCGAAGGTATTGCGTAAGATGTTGGAGGTAAATGTTCGTAGTCGTTATCAATCAGTAGATAAAGTGATGGACGATTTAGACATTGCACCTTATCAACAAGAATTAGAACAAAGTCTGCTGACTAATGCTAAACCTATTAATATAATGGTACCTGAATCTAATAGCATTGCCGATAATACTCATCTTCCCGCCACTTCTCGTTTAGCCATAGCAATTAGGGCCAGAAAATCTCGTCAAGGTCAAACTAAATATGTGATTCAAGTAACTCCTCAAAATATTTTAACGGCTTATATTCAGGGGAGAATTGATTTTAGTAAACACAATTTTCATCAATTTGACTTTCATCAGGCCAATATTCCCCATATTAATTTTCGTAATAGCCAACTGACTCAGGTTAATTTTGAAGAAGCTAATTTAGAGGGTGCCAATTTTTACAGTGCTAATTTAACTAAGGCAAGATTTGGAAGGGCAAATCTGAAAAATGTTCACTTTCTCAAGGCGGATTTAGAATCGGCAGATTTCAAGGATGCACACTTAGAAGGGGCCAATTTAGAAGGGGCAAATCTTGATGATGCGAATTTTTGTGGTGCTAATTTGACTAATGCCAATGTGGAAGAAATGCAATTACAACAGGCCCAAACTAACTGGGGGACTATTTTTCCTGATGGGAAGCGTCGTTTATGGTAATTACTCAGGGCAAACTTTGTGCGATCCCTATTTCAAAATTGATAGACCACTACGGTTTTCTCTCCCATTTTTTACACTACTCCAGTCAGTGTTCACCAGCAACTTAGGTCTAAGACACTTGTTTATGACCTAATTTGAGAAAAATAGTCTCTAAATCCTCCTGTTGACAATGAAAATTACTCACCGAAATATTAGCATTAATCAAAGTTTTTAATAAATTAGCACTGTCGTTATTATTTCCAGTAAATTCCACCTTAATTGTTTCCCCGTCAGGCAATTTTTCCCAAGCTTTTACAGTGTCACAATTGCGCAACTCTACCTCTAATTTATCCCATTCTCCTAAGATTTTGATGATAATTTGTTGACGACTAAGACGACTATATAAATTCTGTAAAGAGGTATTTTCCACTAAACAACCCAACTCCATAATACCCACTGATGTACATAATTCCGCTAAGTCTGACAATACATGAGAGGAAATTAAAATGGTCATCCCCGCTTGTTGCAATGTTTTGATGCTTTCTCGAAACTCCATTCTGGCGATGGGATCTAATCCCGAAACAGGCTCATCTAATAGTAAAATAATCGGTTGATGGATAATCGTGCGAGCTAAACTTAATCGTTGTTTCATGCCTCGAGAAAGAGTGGCAATTAAGGAGTTAACTTTTGATTCGAGATTAACTAATTCCAGAACCTCTTGTATCCGGCGACGGCGTTGAGGTGGTTTTAACTTATACAGTCGGGCAAAATATTCTAAGTAATCTATTACGTTTAAATCATCATACAAAGGAAAATCATCGGGAAGATAGCCCAAATATTGCTTTAAATAACGGTTACTGTCATCTATTAGTAAGCGATCGCCATTAAGATAAATTTCGCCTTTGGTAGGATTTTCGGCGGCAGCCAACATCCGGATTAAAGTTGTTTTTCCTGCTCCATTAGGACCTATTAAACCATAAACATCGCCTTTTTGCACCCGTAAATCCACATCATTGACGGCGATATGTCTTTCAAATTGTTTTGTTAATCCAATAGTAGCAATAGCAGGTTCTAAATTCATAGCAAAAAGTGTTTTTTGAGAAGTAATTATTAACTTTTATTATAACAATGATTTCCAAAACAAAAAATAGATTATCAAGAAAATAAACAGATAAATTTTATTAATTAGTGCTCAGGGTTTAAAAGAAAAAAGAGGAGAAAATCAAACATACTATTTAGCAAATTTTATGTATTTAAACTCTGCAAAAAACCGATTTCTGTGGTTGATTCTTCTTTCATTAAATCTAACTGATGCCATACAGCTTGTAAAAGGCGATCACAACCTGACCCTGTCACGGCGGAAATCAAGAAAATGGGATCCTTAGTTAAAGCCTGAAATTGAATCATAATCTCTTGTTGAGTTTTCTCATCGATAGCATCTATCTTATTCAAACCGATAATTTGGGGGCGATCCCACAATCCTCTCCCATAAGCCAACAATTCCCCTTGAATAACTTGGTAATCACGAATAGGATCATCAGAATTAACATCCACAAGATGTACTAATAAACGAGTGCGCTCAATATGCCGTAAAAAATCATGACCCAAACCAATTCCCTCCGACGCACCTTCAATCAACCCTGGAATATCAGCAAAAACCGTACCGTCGCCCGTAGGCTTACGAACTACACCTAGGTTAGGTATAAGAGTAGTAAAAGGATAATCGGCAATTTTAGGTTTAGCAGAAGACAAAGATGAGATGAGGGTGGATTTTCCCGCATTAGGAAGCCCAATAATGCCCACTTCCGCTAACAACTTCAGTTCTAACCGTAACTGCTTAATCTCCCCTTCTAAGCCCGGTAAAGCATACTCCGGTGCACGATTACTATTACTCAAAAAGTGCTGATTCCCCAACCCACCTTTACCACCTTTGACGATCAAAAATGTGTCATCCGGGCGAACTAAATCCGCAATTAATTCCTCTGTTTGTGCATCATAGATCATCGTACCGCAAGGAATTTCTAAAATAAGATCTTTCCCTGCCGCACCGGTACAATTATTCGGTCCTCCCCTGGTACCATCATCGGCTTTAAAACGACGTGCATATCTGAAATCCAACAACGTTTGTAATTTTGTCGTTGCTTTAAAAAGGATAGACCCACCTCTGCCACCATTACCACCGGAAGGGCCACCTGCGGGGACATACTTCTCTCTACGAAAGGCGACAATTCCATCACCACCTTTTCCCGCTTCTACTTCTATCTCAACTTGATCTATAAATTTCATAAACTAGCTTTAGCTTTTTTGGGGACTAAATTGGAAAACAGATTCTCAATTCTAGCCTACTTCAGTTCAATTAAATAGCCCATTTACCAAAAAGTAATACATATAATTCACCAAAAAGAGTGTATAATCATTTTTATTTACCGGCTCAATGTGCTGTAAAAAAAACAAATTAAATGTGTTTACTGTTCATTGGCTTTCACGATTTGGTTAGGGGTTAGGAGTTAGCTGAAAAGTGTATTTCACATTTACAAAATTCAATCAGGCTTAGTCTATGATATGGTCAAAAATTTATTAATTTGTACGGATTTAGATCGCACTTTAATTCCCAATGGAAAACCCCCAGAATCCACCGATGCAAGGGCCTTATTTGCTCACTTTGTCAGTGATCCCTGCATAACTCTGGCCTATGTCACTGGTAGAGACCACAAATTAGTGCAAAATGCCATCGCCAGTTATGAGTTGCCATTACCTAATTTTGTCATAGCTGATGTCGGTTCCAGTATATATCAAGTTCAGGAGGATCAATGGTTAAGAGTTGAGGATTGGGATCATGAAATAGGAGTAGATTGGCAAAATCTAACATCAAAGGATTTAATCAGTTTTTTTGCAGACATCAGGGAATGTAAACTACAGGAAGAAAAAAAACAGGGTTTACATAAATTAAGTTATTATATTTCCCTTGATGCTGAGATAAATAATTTGCTGATTGAAATAAAATCAAGACTAGATAATAACCAAGTAAAATCTAATTTAATTTGGAGTGTTGACGAAGAAAAAAACATTGGTCTATTAGATATTTTGCCACAATCTGCTAACAAATATTATGCGATTACTCATCTCATGAAAAGAGAAAATTTTGCCATCGAAAATACAGTTTTTTCAGGAGATAGTGGTAACGATTTAGACGTATTAATTAGCCCCATAAAATCAATTTTGGTAGCCAATGCCCACAATGAAGTCAAAGAAACAATTAGAGCAGAAATAACTAACAATAAACTAACAAATACAGTATATATTGCTGAAGGAAAATACTTAAATATGAATGGAAATTACAGTGCAGGAATTTTGGAAGGAATTGCCTATTATTTTCCTGAAAAGATGAAAACACTTATTGAAAGTCATATTTGATCGTTTCTTACTAAGGTCCATATTGCTATAAATATAAAGAAAAGAAAAAGAGAAATTATTGATGATGAATCAAGAAATAATTATTTTTGGTGAAGTGCTATACGATCGCCTTCCTGACGGTAAAATGATATTGGGGGGTGCACCGTTTAACGTAGCATGGCATCTACAAGCCTTTGGGGTCTCGCCGTTATTAATTTCTCGTGTCGGCAATGATAGCCATGGGGAAATGATTAAATCAGCGATGATAAATTGGGGCATGAACACTGAAGGGATACAAGAAGATGCCCATCATCCGACGGGTATAGTTGAGGTAAAATTTATCGAGAACGAACCCCATTATGATATTGTCAATAATAGTGCTTATGATTTTATTGAGTCCGGTTATCTTCCCGCCCTGCCGACAAATGCGATTTTGTATCATGGCACATTGGCCTTAAGAAATCCTCAAGCTAGGGCAACTTTTGAGAAAATAAAAAAGGATGTTTCCCCGTCTATATTTTTTGATGTTAACTTAAGAGAACCGTGGTGGAGTTTATCAGACATTAAATCGTTATTACAAGATACATCATCATTGAAGCTCAACGAACAAGAATTATCATTGATAGTCAAGGAAGGAAACAATACTCAGGATAAAGTTAATTACTTATTTTCTCATTATCCTCTACAAAATATTATCGTGACTCAGGGGAAAGCTGGGGCGACTTATTTTACAAACAATGGCATTAAGCAAAACATAACACCATCTCAAAACATATCTGTAGTTGATGTTGTCGGTGCAGGGGATGCTTTTTGTAGTGTTTTATTGTTAGGAATGCTCAAAAAATGGGATATACCCACTACTTTAACCCGTGCCCAGGAGTTTGCTTGTAAAATTGTCGGCATTCGAGGTGCTACGACTTCAGATAAATCTTTCTATGGTGTTTAGCTATAATCAGTCAGCCATCAGCAGTTAGATAATCATTTATTCTACTTTATTCACTATTCACTATTGACTGTTCACCGTTATGTATGAACAATTATCTCATTCAATCTTAAACGAAATTCTCGATCAATTAAAACCAGAAATTACCGAAAAAGAGCTTAATCATTTTTATTGTAGATTAGGTGCAAATTTTTATAGTCTTTTCTCTCTCTTTCAAAGACTTTACGGTAAACGCCACGATTTTAAACACCAATTATTAAAATTAGTCGAAGTGATGGCCCGTCAGTATATAATGCGATCGCCATTACTTAAACATACCGATTTAGAAAGAGAAAAAGATTTTAACTGGTTTCTAAGTCAGAAATGGGTAGGAATGACATTATATGCTGATGGTTTCGCTGAAGATTTACCAGATCTAGCCAAAAGAATTGACTATTTTACGGAATTAGGGATTAACCTTGTGCATATTATGCCTATCTTGGAATGCCCGGAAAATGCTAGTGATGGGGGTTACGCCGTCAGTAACTATCGCAAAATTGATAATAGAGTCGGGGATTTAAAAGACATACAACATATTGCCCAAGAAATGAAAAAAAGAAACATTTTACTTGTGTTAGATATTGTTGTTAATCATACTTCTGACGAGCATCGATGGGCAGAAAAAGCACGTAATGGCGATCACACTTACCAGGATTATTATTACATCTTTGAGAACCGAGAAATTCCGGATATGTTTGAGAAAACCCTGCCAGAAGTCTTCCCTCAAACTGCACCTGGAAACTTTACCTATGATGAAAAAATGGGTAAATGGGTAATGACAGTATTTAATAACTATCAGTGGGATTTAAACTATCAAAATCCTGCTGTTTTCATCGAAATGCTAGATATTCTGCTATTTTGGGCAAATCAAGGGGTTGATATTCTGCGCCTCGATGCCGTTGCCTTCCTCTGGAAAAAAATCGGTGGTACCAGTCAAAATGAAGATGAAGCTCATATATTGCTACAGTTATTTAAAGATTGTTGTCAAGTAAGTGCCCCGGGTACATTGTTTATTGCAGAAGCCATCGTTGCACCCGTAGAAATAGTAAAATACTTCGGAGAAGATGCTATTAACGCCAAAGAATGCGAAATTGCTTACAATGCCACCTTTATGGCTTTACTTTGGGACGCCGTCGCCACAAAAAACGCCAAATTAATCACTCAAGGGGTTAAAAATTTACCGGCTAAACTAGAAAGAGCAACATGGTTAAATTATATCAGATGTCATGATGATATAGGCTTAGGATTCACTGATGAAGATATAATACAGGCAGGTTATGAACCAAAATCCCACCGTCAATTTTTGCTTGACTATTTCTCGGGAAAATTTCAAGAGACTGCGGCTAGAGGACTATTATTTGGGCAAAATCCGAAAAATGATGATGCTCGCATCTCCGGCACATTAACCTCTTTAATTGGCTTAGAATCTGCCTTAGAAGAAGGAAATAAGGAGAAAATTGACCTTACTATTAAGCACATATTATTACTCCATAGTATGATCTTTTCCTTTGGAGGAATACCCTTAATTTACTACGGCGATGAAATTGGCACTCTTAACGATTATTCTTTCATGGGAAATCTAAGTAGAGCTAATGATACCAGATGGGCACATCGTCCGAAAATTGACTGGCAAAAAGCAAAATTAAGACAAGAAAAAGGTACAATTCAACATACTATTTTTTCCTCTTTGCAGAGAATGATTAAAGTTAGAAAAAAAATACCAGCCTTTGGGGATTTTAATAATCGAGAATTAATTAATTTGAATAATAGTCATTTTTTCTGTTTTTTAAGAATTGATCCCCAAAAAAAAGATAATGTATTAGTAATCGGGAATTTCGACGCTACTCACCAATATCTAAACTTAGGAGAGATAAATCATCCCCTTTTCAATCTTACAGAGAATGGAGAAATTATTGATTTATACTCACAAGAAAAGCCTATTCTCTTTAAAGATCAATTACTCTTATCTCCATTCCGTTTTTACTGGCTATCAAACAATGGATTTCTTTCAGAGAACCAGTGATGAAAAACATTGTTGCTTCACTTCTTCATTGACAAGGGATAATGGACAATAGACAATAGAGTATCAACAATAAATAACATAAAAGTATAGAATGATGAGATTATTCCGTCCGATTCTTTCCTTAGTATTGGTTTTCGTCACAACTTTATTAGTTAGCTGTAGTGGCCCTAGCCAAGCTAAAATTCCAACTGTTTACAGTCCTGAAAAAGTAGCACAACTACAATCCTACCGTGAACCTATTGCTTTAGCACGGGAAAATATGGCTACTCTTAAAGAATTTATTGACGCCGAAAATTGGGTAAATACAAGAACTTTTATTCATGGCCCATTAGGCGGATTACGTCAAGAAATGGCTATTGCTTCACGAAAATTATTACCTAAAGATCAAAAATCTGCCCAAAATTTAGCTAGAGAATTATTTGGACATTTTGAAAGAATTGATGCCGCCGCTAAAGATCGTAATGCTTCTTTAGTTAAAGAGCAATATACAGAAGCAATTAAAGATTTTGATGCTTATTTAAATCTAATTCCTACCAATAGCTAACAAAAAATGAGCAAATGGCAATTAACAATTAACAATAAAAAGACATGATCATAATTATCAATGTAGTTATTTCTTGGAATAAATAATATCTTATGAAGAATAAATTATTTTATTATGAATGTTACTGAACCTTTTTTTTTATCCACCAATTATGAATTATTTTGTCCAAAAATTCTAGCCATTATTAAAAATTATTTAAACTGCGAACAAGTTTTTATTTCTAAGTTTGATTCTACAGGAGAACAAGAAAAAATTATTGACTACGAAGGGAATGTTTTTCAAAAATTTGCTAAACATCAATCTAAAAATTATCAAATTGATCAAAAAATAATATCTTATCTGAATAACGAATCCAACAATTACTATACTCATAATTCTGAAAATGTTGATGAGGACACTATGCCCTTAAAACGGGCAGAATTAGCGGTTCCTATTGTTATGAAAACACCAGAAATTATCGAAGTTAGTAATATTAAATTATGGGGCATTTTATTTATTTATGATTATAATTATTTACGAGAATGGCAATCGGAAGAAATTGACACTATTGGGGAAATTATTAATCAATTAGTAGTGGCGATCGAAAGATATATAGTTTATGATCAATGGAGGATTATACAAGAAGAACTAGGAAATTTTCAGGTATTAGATGAAGTAACTGGATTGGCAAAATATTCTTCATTTATAGATTGTTTAGATTATGAATGGCGTATATTGATCCGTGAAAAAAAACCCCTTTCTTTAATTTTAATAGCGATCAATTCTCCTGAAGATTTGAGTAATAATATAATTGTTGCCATTGCTAATATTATTCAAGAAGAAATTAAACGCCCTACAGATTTAGCTGCCTATTATCAAGAAAATCAGTTAATGATTATGTTACCAAATACTAATAATGATGGTGCCTTATGCGTTAATAAAAAAATTTTTAAAAGAATTTCCGAAGAAGTAAAAAATCGTTACGATGGTGATTATAAATCTAGTGTTATTACGAAAATTCCCCAAGTAAATGATGATTATTATGACTTACTCAGGATAATAGAAAGAGACCCTTCATTCATAATCAAAACTGAATCTTGAACAACAAAAAATTGACGGTTGATAATTAATTTCTATAAAAATAAAATTAATATGAATATATTTGATAGAGTACGTTTAGGATTAGCCGTTGCTATTGCAAAAATAATTACGGGTTTAGTTAGGTCACTGAAATTAGGTGCGGCTAGTGTTTTACCTGGTGAAATTGCGGGGCGTTTATATCCTCAATTACTATATCTTTTATCTCAACAATTAACACAAGGTTTAATCTTAGTCGTCGGCACAAATGGTAAAACAACTACTTCCTTATTATTAAAAGATATTTTGGTTAATGACGGTTATAAAATTATTCATAATTCCACAGGGGCAAATTTAATTAATGGCCTAGTTACTTGTTTGATAATCAACAGCAATTTATGGGGAAAATTGACCGCTGACTATGCTATTTTGGAAGTAGATGAAAACGTTTTACCTTTAGCCTTAAAACAATGTGAGCCTACCCATATTTTAGCCTTAAATTTATTCCGAGATCAACTCGATCGTTACGGAGAAGTTGATACTATTAGTTATCGTTGGCAAAATGCGATCGCTCCTTTAAATAAAGAGACATTTATTATTATTAATGGGGATGATCCAACCCTATGTTATTTAGGTCAAAATTTATCACAAAAAGTCCTATTTTTTGGATTAAATGAGCCAGAATTATACTTGGAAAAAATCCCCCATGCAGTAGATTCTATTTATTGTCCAAAATGTGGGACTTCTCTTCATTATCAAGGAGTTTATTTATCTCATCTAGGTGATTATAACTGCCCAAATTGTGACTTTAGAAAAAGTAAATTATCGGTTAATAGTCAAGAATGGCAACAAATTTTAATCGGAGTTTATAACAAATATAATACTCTAGCGGCAGGATTATTAGCGGAAACTATCGGCATCAAAAGGGAGATTATTAATGAGACTATTAATAATTTTAAAGCCGCTTTTGGTAGGGCTGAAGAATTAACAATTAATCATAAAAAAATCCGCATTTTACTATCTAAAAATCCTGTGGGTATGAATGAGACAATTAGGGCAGTAAATGATATTAAAAAAGTCAACTTGTCTGGTACGATTTTAATGGTTTTAAATGATCGTATTCCTGATGGTACCGATGTTTCTTGGATTTGGGATGTAGATACAGAAAAATTAGTAGAAACCGGTGGTAATATAGTAGTAAGTGGCGATCGAGTTTATGACATGGCATTGAGATTAAAATATAGTCTTGATACCCTTGGTTCTGCCATGAATTTAATAGTAGAAGAAAACCTTTCCCAAGCTGTAAATAAAGCCTTAGAATTAACAGCAGTCAACGAAACTTTGTATATTATTCCCACCTATTCCGCAATGCTAGAGGTGAGAAAATTATTATTAGGAAGAGAGATTTTATAAAAATTAATGGTGATAATATAAAAACTTTTTTTCGTTGATCACCATTACTTCGCCGTAAACCATGTTTGGCATTAATACCAACGGAGTAAAGGTTTTCTGCCTTTTAACCCCGTCATTAACTGTAAAGCAAAGAGTTTTAGGGGTTGAATATTTCTCATCATTAATAAACCTAAACGGCGAATAGCGATAATCGGCAAGAGATTACTAGAGAAAAATCGATCTAAGAAGTCAGTAAAACCTAAAATCACTAAATTTTCCTGTTTTCGCCAATTATTGTATTGATTTAATATGGATAAATCCCCAATATCTTTCCCTTCCTGATGGGCTTGAGTTAATACTTCCGCTAAGGCAGCACAGTCTCTGATACCTAAGTTTAAACCTTGACCTCCCACAGGGTGACAACAATGTGCGGCATCACCGATTAATGCGAGTCTCGGTTTTACATAAGTCTCACTTTGCATTAACTGTACTGGAAATAAGTTACGATCGCTCACCAATTCTAATGTTCCTAATAAACCTTCGGTATGATGTTGAAGACGGCTGATAAATTCAGCCACAGGGAGAGATTCTAACTCTTGGGCGATTTTATGAGGTGCACTCCAGACGATTTGACAACGATTATCAGGGAGGGGAAGAATACCCATAGGACCCGTTTCCCAAAAACGCTCAAAGGCAGTATCATTAGTCTTGGCGGAATGTTTGATGGTAAAAGCGACGCAAGATTGCCAATATTTCCAGCCGTGAGTATTAATATTTGCCTGTTGTCTAACGAAGGATTTAGAACCGTCGGCACCTATAATTAACTTAGCTTCAAGGGTAATTTCTTCATCTTGATAACTGACTTTGACTAGGTTATGAGAATCTTGTTGATCAATGCTAATAACATGGGCATTTTCTAACCAAGTGATGCGAGAAGATTGTAAACTGGCATTTTGTAACGCCGATAAAATGTAAGGATGTTCGCCGACATAACCCAGATAATCCGTTTGTAAGTCTTCTATTTTGAATTTAACTATTAGAGGGGAAAAAGCATCACTGAGGCGAATATGCTTAAACTTGCCGACATGAGGAAAAATATCTTCCCAAACACCAAGACTATCAAGAATTTTACTACTTAAAATCGAAAGCGCATAGGCTTGTTTTCTACTCTTAGCCATTGTTAAACTTTGAGCTTCGATGATGGCAATTTTTAAGCCCGTATTTTTCAAAGCCACCGCTAAAGTCGTGCCAACGATACCACCGCCGACAATGACTAAATCAAATTTTTGGCTAGTAGAGACATTAATTATGGGTGATACTTGAAGATTCATACCTTAATGTAAAATATAGTATTTATTGCAGAAGTCAAAGGATCGACTCCTTAATATATCTTAACATTTATTAATCTTTAAAAAGCAATTATTTATAGTACTAGACGGACGAATTTTTTCTTGCCAACTTGCAAAATTTTATGGGCTAATTCCCATGGGTTTTCTACTGTGAAATCAGGATCAGTAATGCGATCGCCGTCTAAACGTACACTACCCCCTTGAATTTGCCTTCTACCGTCGCCGCTACTATTGACCAAACCACTGGCATTGAGAATATAAAATAATTTAGCGGGAAATCCCACGTTATTTAAGGAAAATTCAGGTACAGCTTCCACATCAGCCAAATTTTGGTTGCTGACGATTTCTAATGCTGTTTTTTGCACCGTTAAAGCGGCATCTTTGCCATGATATTGAGAAACTACTTCCACACCTAATAATTTTTGTGCCTCTCTCGGATTTTCGGGAATTTGGGTTAAGGGTAAATCTGTTAATAATTCAAAGTAATTAGGAAGCAGAGAATCGGGGATTTTTTCCAGTTTAGAATACATGGATAAAGCATCTTCTTTTAAACCCACATAATTGTTAAGGGATTTAGACATTTTTTGTTCCCCGTCCGTACCTATTAAAATAGGCAATAAGACACCAAATTGTGGTTTTTGTCCAAAATATTTCTGTAAATCTCTACCGACGGCGATGTTAAATTTTTGATCTGTACCCCCTAATTCTATATCTGTATTTACAACAACAGAATCATAACCTTGCATCAAAGGATAAAGCAATTCATGGAGATAAATGGGAGTTTCTTGGGTGTAACGGTTATTAAAACCCTCCTTCGCTAACATTTGTTGTACTGTCATGGTAGCTAATAACTCCTGAATTTTGGCAAGAGTGAGACTCGATAACCACTCGGAATTGTACCGGATTTCTAGGCGATGGGGGGTCTCAAAATCTAAAATAGGGCGTAATTGATTCAGATAAGTTTCGGCATTTTGTTTCACCTCCTCGGGAGTGAGTTGTTTTCTCACCTTATCTTTACCCGTCGGATCGCCAATTTGGGCGGTGAAATCTCCTATAATGACAACGGCGGTGTGTCCTTGATCTTGAAATGCTCTTAGTTTACGAAATGGAATACTATGCCCTAAATGTAAATCCGTACCTGTGGGATCAATCCCTAATTTTACCCTTAAAGGACGATCGCTTTTTAAACAAAGTTGTTCTAAATTATCGTTAATATTATCAGATTCTGGTTGATGCGGGAAAATCTCACTAATGCCCCTATACAACCATGCAAAATTATCACTTGCCATTTTTATTTATTTATTTTCTACCCAAAAACTGCACACAATATATTATCATCAGTTGACATAAGAATCCGCAATTAGGGTTTTTTGTTCCTTGAAAATGTAGAAAAAAAACACGCCCGATCTTTTGATTTGATGAGCGTGGGGGATTAAGTAGAATAGTTACAATTATGCTTTAATCGCTAGCTCAACTACTTTTTGAAACGCTTCAGCGTCTTGAATGGCCAACTGTGCTAACACTTTGCGATTTAAGGCAATATTAGCCTTATCTAATTTATTAATTAACTGACTGTAGCTAATACCATGTATTCTGGCGGCCGCATTGATACGGGTAATCCACAAGCGACGAAAATCTCTTTTTTTCTTACGACGATCCCGGTAAGCATTACGAAGAGCCTTCATTACCTGTTGATTAGCTGTGCGAAATAGCTTAGAATGAGAACCACGGAAACCTTTAGCCAACTTTAAAATTTTCTTGCGTCTTTTTCGGGCGACGTTACCTCTTTTTACTCTCGTCATTTTTCTTTACAATTATTAAATATTTAAGGGGATTTAGAATTATTTTTTAGGCGTAAGGCAACATTAAACGAACTTCCTTCTCGTTACTTTCGTCCACCAAAGCAAGATTGCTTAAACGACGACGTTTTTGTTCTGCACTTTTATGCTCTAATAAGTGATTTTTATTGGCTTTACGGCGGAGAATTTTTTTACCACTTCCGGTAATACGAAAACGTTTAGCCGCAGATTTTTTAGTTTTTAATTTAGGCATAGTTTTATCTAAATTGACAAGACCTACTATTATACGATTAAATTTCCCCCCGTGACCATAAAATCCGTATTTCTCTTCGGTTCACTCCCTTTTTGTGTATATGTTCTGAATTTACAGTCTGGAGATTACGATTCTGTCACCAAAAAATCTAATTCGTTATGTAGTGTGCTATTATTAAGCAATAATTAATGCTCATAGTCTGAATTTCCCTGATGAATCCTCAAAAACCTTTCCAATGGCAACACTTCTGAAGTACGATCACCTTAGACAACGTTGTCCGTTGGTATCTTCGATACCTTTTGAGCTGTGGCAATTTGGAGAAGATGATGTTAGGCTAAAAAAAATTAGATAAGTATATAATTATTTTGTCCTTACACAACTTTTTGCAACAGAACCGAAAATTGGCTCAAATCCCACTAGTTAATTAATAGATTCAAAGTTTATGGCTCATCCTGATCCTCTACTCAGACACATCATATATCCCTTTATGGGTTTCACCCTATTATCTTCTATCCTAACGACTTGTCCGCAAATAGTTGAGGCCACGACCCCCCCTAGGGAGGCAAAGAAGTTAGTATCATCAGTTCAGAATGGGAGATATCCTGAAACTGCATATACTTTAGGGGCGGGTGATCGCATTCGGATCGAAATTCTTAAGTTACCTCAATATGGTGGCGAGTATGAGGTTCTCATTAATGGCACCCTTAACTTGCCTCTAGCGGGGAGCGTTTCCGTTGGGGGGATGACCATCGAACAGGCAGCGATGGCTATTGCCAATCATTATACGAAAGCTAGAATTCTCAAACAACCTCAAGTGACAGTTAGTTTGTTAACGCCGCGACCATTGAGAATTGGCATCGCCGGGGAAGTCAACCGTCCCGGTTCATATATCGTTCCCATGGAGCAATCGCAGTTTCCTTCTATAACCCAAGCATTGAAGTTAGCTGGTGGAATTACTCAAACCTCGGACTTACGTCGTGTCAGGATCGAGCGCCCTCAACTATCAGGTAACAAGCAAACCATTGATGTTAATCTTTGGGAATTAATCCAGACAGGGAATCTAGCCAATGATGTTATTCTCCGGGATGGAGATACCATTTTTGTGCCAACGGCAAATCGGGTTAATCTACTAGAATCGTCTCAAATAGCCTCTGCCAGCTTTTCCGCTGATAAAAACCAGCCAATTAATGTCGCTATTTTAGGAGAAGTGGGTGAACCAGGGACACACATCCTTTCGGAGGGGATTCAGACGGTGACTCAGGCAATCGAAATCGCCGGGGGGATCAAACCCTTAGCTGATATTCGTAAAATTCAGGTTAATCGAGTCGAAAAAACAGGCTCAGAACAAACCATAGAAATAGATTTGTGGAAGTTATTGCAAGAAGGGGATCTCGAACAAGATTTACTCCTACAAAATGGTGATACCGTAACTGTTCCCACCGTTGAGAACCTTGACTTAGCAGAATCTTCCCAACTAAGCTCCGCTAGTTTTGCCTCTGATAGCACTGAACCTCTTAATATTACTACTGTCGGCGAAGTTTTTCGTCCCGGCCCTTATACCGTGACTGGTAGTGCCAGAACCGGTGAAGCGGGAGTACCTGGAGGAACCGCAGGCTCTGGAAGCGTTGCTACCGTGACGCGGGCGATTCAAGTTGCTGGTGGCATCACACCCCGTGCTAATATTCGTCAAATTCAAATTCGCCGCCTTACTAGCAGTGGGAAAGAACGCACCATTGAAGTTGATCTTGGGAAACTTCTGCGAGAAGGGGATTCAAGTCAAGATCTGGTTTTGCAAGAAGATGATACGATTATAGTTCCCACTGCCTCAGAAATAGCACCAGAAGAAGCCGCCAAAATTGCCACCGCTAGCTTTTCCCCCGATACCATAGACGTTAATATAGTGGGAGAAATTACCAACCCAGGAGTGGTTAAAATTCCCCCTAATACACTCTTAAACCAGGCAGTGTTTGCAGCTGGCGGATTTAACAACCGAGCTAATAAGGGTTCGGTGGAGCTGATTCGCCTAAACCCGAATGGTACTGTTACTAGCAGGACAATTTCCGTTGATTTAGCCCAAGGGAACAACGAGGAGACAAACCCGCCTCTTCACAACGATGATGTGATTATTGTAGGTCGCTCTGCTTTAGCAGGCATTGGTGACACCCTAGGTCAAGGCTTAAATCCATTAGGCAAGCTTGTTACAATATTTAGCCTACCATTTAATTTATTTAATCTCTTTAATAGATAGATCCTAAGTTATAAGATGAAAGCTGAACAAAATTATGAACCACGAGTGTCAACTAATGTTGGGCATTTCAGCGAAGATGATGAAGGAGGATTAGACCTCGGTCAAATATTAGCAATTCTGCGTCGCAGAGCTTTTTTAATTGTGGGAATAGCCTCTGGGGTGGCAGTTTTGGCTGGCCTCAAAGCTCTAAACGATCCCCCAGTATATACGAGTCAATTTGAAATATTAATTGAGCCTACAACGGTCGAAACTCAGGTGATTTCTTCCACAAACACTGACACTGTTGACAACTCACAAGAAGTGGTGGACTTGAAAGACGAGGCGGTGCTGAAAATTTTAAAAGGTTCTGAGGTTTTAAATCCCATTGTCCAAGATCTTCAACCTCAATTTCCAGAAATTAGTTATCGCGATTTGTTTAAGGGCTTAGATATCAACACCATAGGAAAAAACCTGCAAGTAGTTACCGTTACCTACCAAAATCCAAACAAGGAGCTAGTTGAATCTGTCTTAGAAAAAGTTTCCCAAGCTTATTTAGATTATAGTCAAGCCCTTCGTCAGAGTGGTGTTCTTCGGGGAATTAAATTTGTTGACGCTCAAATCCCTCAAATACAATCCCGTGTTAAGGACCGAGAACTACAATTACAAAAAATTCGGCAACAAAATAACTTGGTCGATCCCGAGATGAAGGGAAAAGAACTATCGACTCTCCTTGGTACTTTTGGGAAGCAGCAACTAGAAACTCAAATACAACTGCAGGAAGCTAAAGCCCTCTATGCTTCTTTGCAGCAGGAGTTGACACAACAGGGACCTGAATCTGCCACAGCTCCAGCACTGAATGAAAATACTCGTTATCAAACTCTATTGGGTCAGCTTCTTGAAATCGACACTCAAATTGCTAAAGATTCAGTGCTTCTTTTTGAGGAAGGTCCAGAAATCGAAATTCTCAAGAATCAACGACAAAATTTGCTGCCCTTGGTTCGCCAAGAAGGACAAAGGGTAGCCAGAGAAATCGCCAGTCAGATTAAGGTATTGGAAACGCGGGATAAAATCTTGAGTGACACCATTGACCTCTTAAATCGAGAAATTAAACAACTGTCGGGAATTCTTCGCGATTATACCGAAGTCCAAAAACAGTTAGAGATTTCTAATGGAAACTTAAATGAATTTTTAGCTAAACGAGAGGCCCTGCGAATCGAGGCCGCTCAGACGGAATCCCCGTGGCGGTTGTTGACTCCTCCAGCAAAACCCTACCCCAGTTCTGCTAGTCTCAAACAAAACCTAGTATTGGGAACGATTCTGGGGACGCTTTTAGGCATAGGAATAGCCATAGCACTGGATAAGTTTAGCAATCGCTTATATACTGTTAAAGAAATTAAAGAGGTTGCTAAACTGCCTGTAATGGGAGTCATTCCCTTTGAAAAGGACTTAGCAAAATCCACTATTAAGGAGGACGAGCCTGATTTGACGATTGATCCGGTCAATTACCATCCAGGGTCGAGCAATGGGCACAACCCTAATCTGTCTGTTGTTTCTGGCTTTTTTGAAGCTTTTCGCTCCCTCTACACGAACCTTCGCTTTCTGAGTGGAAAATCATCAATGCACTCAGTGGTGATTAGTTCCGCCGGACCTGGAGAAGGAAAATCCACAGTTGCTATCTATCTTGCTCAGGCAGCGGCAACATTGGGTCAGCGTGTGTTATTGGTCGATGCCGATTTACGCTATCCCGGTTTACACGAGCGTCTAAAGTTGGCAAAGAGCCCAGGTTTGACCGATCTTATCTCTTTAGAAGCTCTAGACTTAAACCGTACCATTCAGCGATCACCACTAGAAGATAACCTTTTTGTTTTGACAGCTGGCTCAAGCTCTCTAGAGGGTCCCAAAATACTAGCATCTCAGAAAATGGAAAATTTAATGAAAGAACTACAAACAACCTTTGATTTAGTGATCTACAAAGCACCTTCACTTCTTGGATTAGCGGATGCTTATTTACTTGCTACCCATACGGACGGAGTTTTGTTAGTTGCCAGTGTAGAAAAGCTAAAACGCTCCATCTTAGAGCAAGCATTGGATGAGTTAAAATTATCTAGGACTCAAATTTTAGGCATAGTGACTAATTGCGTCAAGGAAAGACCAACTTCTAATCTTGTCAAAGGCAAAACCTAAAAAAGTCAGTTAAGATTCTTAACTGAAACGTTATATTTTTTTATTAATAAGCTAACTTTTAACTAAGCTTCACAATAACTGATGAAAGTAATAATGAATATAGAGGAACTTTTACGTAGGTATCAAGCGGGAGAGAGAGACTTTAAAAGGATAAACCTTTTTGCGGCGGACTTAAGTGAAGTTTGTTTGATAGACGCTGATTTAGAAGAAGCAAACTTAGAAAGAGTCAATCTTGATCGGGCAAATTTAGGAGGAGCTTGTTTGTATAAGGCGAACTTAGGCCGAGCAAACTTAAGAGGTGCTGATTTGAGCAATGCGGAGATGTGGAAAGCAGATCTGGGTCAAGCCAACTTAGAGGAAACTAATCTAAGCTGGGCTAATTTGAAGGAAGCCTATCTATGGCAAGCCAAACTCTGTATCGCAAATCTCCATCGAACGTATCTCAAAAATGTTAACTTCGTTCAATGCGATTTGTGGAGAGCCAATCTCAGAGGAGCTTATTTATGCGGAGCAAACTTCCAAGGAGCTAGCTTGAAGGGAGCTAACCTAGATAGGGCTAAGTACGATAACACCACCATTTTCCCTGACGGATTTGACCCTGTAGGTGTTGGGATGCAAATCAACATTACCAAGAAAGTTTTTTAGCTCCTATTGATTTCAATGATTATCTCCCTAAATCTCCAGCACTAGGAAGCTAGTTTTTTTGACAGGGTGAGTTAAAATTTAATATTAGTTAATATTTCTTTACCTAGCGATATGATGATTCCTTCCACTGAATATCAACAACGTCGGCAAAAATTTATGGGTGCTATCGGTAAGGGTGTCGCTATTTTTCGCAGTGCACCTCAAGCAGTAATGCACAATGATGTTGAATATGTTTATCGTCAGGATAGCGATTTTTATTATTTAACGGGGTTTAATGAATCAGAAGCTGTAGCAGTTTTCGCCCCCAATCATAAAGAACATCAATTTATACTTTTTGTACAACCGAAAGATTTAGCTCAAGAAATTTGGACAGGTTATCGTGTGGGGGTAGAAGGGGCAAAAGAGGCTCATGGTGCTGATATTGTCTATGCTATCAATGAATTGGACGAAAAATTACCAGAATATTTGGTGACAGGCGATCGCATTTACTATCATTTGGGTAGGGATTTATACTTTAACGAAAAAATCATCAGTCATTGGCAGAAACTCATTGCCAGTTATCCGAAAAGAGGTAGTGGTCCAGTAGCCTTAGAAGATTCTAATTTTGTTTTACATCCCCTCAGATTAGTTAAAAGTGAAAGGGAAATCGCCATGTTAAGAAAGGCCGCTGAAATCTCTGTCAAGGCTCATCAACGGGCAAGAGATTTTGTGCAACCCGGACGTTATGAATATGAAGTACAAGCCGAGATAGAACATACCTTTAGACTTTTAGGAGGTGATGGTATGGCTTATCCCTCCATCGTGGCATCGGGAGAAAATGCTTGTATCTTGCACTATATCGACAATAATCGCAAAATGGAAGCAGGAGATTTATTATTAATTGACGCAGGTTGTTGTTATGGTTACTATAATGGCGATATTACCCGCACTTTTCCTGTAGATGGTGAATTTACCCCTCCACAAAAAGACATCTATCAATTAGTGTTATCAGCACAATTACAAGCCATTGACCAAGTAAAACCCGGCAACACTTATAATCAATTCCATGATAAAGCCGTGGAGGTGTTGGTGGAAGGGTTAAAAGAACTAAAATTGTTAAAAGGTGACAGCAAAGAGATTATCGAGGGTAAAAAATATGAACCTTTTTATATGCACCGTACAGGTCATTGGTTAGGTTTAGATGTTCATGATGCGGGCGCTTATAAACAAGATAGCGAAAATTGGCTTACTTTTCAAGCCGGTAATGTAGTAACTGTCGAACCCGGAATTTACATTTCACCTTATATTAAGCCAGTAGAAGGACAACCAGAAATCCCTGATTATTGGAAAGGAATTGGGGTAAGAATTGAGGATGATGTCTTAGTCACCGAATCTGGTAACGAAGTTTTAACCATCGCTGTGGAGAAGTAGGCAAAAAAGAAAGGTAAAAGTAAATTATTCAGGTAATTTATATTGAGATACTATTTTTTTCGCATAATCAGGTACATGATCCGCTAGTTTTTTGGGGTAATTACGCTTAACATAAAGATAATTGCGGGTAAAGTGAGAATCGATGGAAAAACGGGCATATTCTAACCCTTGAGGCCCAATTTTTTCTATTACTACCCCCATTAATTGTGCCGCCCACATGGGCAACGTGACCCCCTTATCATAAGCAGGAATACTGTTTTGTACTGCCTGTTTACGATCGCCTTTTGATATTACAGGTTGAGTATCAAGTTGATCATTCACTAAATTTAACATCTCTTTGCCTGTTTCATTGCGCACTACAATCCACTGCCAACCGAAAGGTGCACCCATATAACCCACAACTAAATCCGCTAGGGAGTTGACATAATCAAAACAAGTCATGCAAGAAGGGGCAAACACATCCTTTAACTGATTAGTTTTTAAGCCGAAGAAAGGGACTTTTTCGACGCTGCCATCTTCATGTTTAAAATGTACTCGAAAATCCTGCATAAATTCATAGGCGATAACAGTATCAGGGGATTTACTGGTGGTTTCTAAAAATTTTTGTAACCCCGCACGAGTGACATTATCCACGCAAGGAGTCCCTAAAATGTAAAGTTTTTCTAAACCTAATTTTTGCTCAACCGCTCGTAATGCCTGAATCTGACAGCCAACCCCGATAACTAATAAACGTTTCATGCCTGATTGTTCGATTTGCTCTAAAACCGATAAATTAGGAGATAACGTAGGTTTATTTACCCTTGCCCGTAAAATTTCCGCTGTAGTGGTGGCAATAATTGGTTTAGGTTGAAAACGATCATTTTCGCTACTTTGAACGCAGACAACTCCTTCTACTAGCCCCTGAGTTAACATTTCACAAGCAATGGTACTAACAATTCCTGTCCATTGTGCACCCTGAATGGGTTGTTTTTTTTTCGCGGACATCATCTCTTGATGCACCCCAAAATAAACGTCATACTCATTGTTTAAGTCACGACTACGTCCATGAGCATCGGCCTCTAATTCAGCGATTTGTTGATTAATAAAAGCACAGGCTTCTTTCACATAATGGATATAATAGGTATCGCACAAGCCACATTCACTACATAAATCTTTTGCAGGGCGACGACTACCGGGTTTTAGGGCTTTAGCTTTTTGATGAGAAGTAATTGCAGTCATGTTATAAAATTTTATAATTCCTTTGGAGACAATCAATTAAGAATTAACAATTAAGAAACAGTTTAATTCTACATTATTATGCTGTTGACCCTCAGTTTTTAATTACCAAGAGGATAGTTTTTCCGAATAAAGTCTTTTGCATCTTTTCCATTGCTAATATTGCCATCTAAAAACAAAGCCTGTACTTTTGTTAACATTTCTTTGTATTGTCTTCCGGGTTTATAACCCAACTCCTGCAAATCTTTGCCATTCAAGGGTGATTTTATCTTACTCCAGTGCATTAAATAATTCCAGATAATACCTCTGATCTGTTTATTATTTTTGACAGCGATGAGTAAAAGAGTAATAGGTTGATAGGTTGCCAAAAATTCTACCTTTTCACTTATGTTTTGACAATAGGGTAAAGTTTTTTTGATTTCTTCATCATTAATGGGGAGATATTTTAATCTTTCAATACTATCTTTAGGTAATTGCAGATTTTCAGCAACTTTCACTCCTTCCTCAAAGGATGCCAATATAATTTCTAGTCTTAGTAACCAAGAAGATACTAGAGGATTTTGTTGATCTGAATTATAGAATTTTAACCAACGATCGAGACAACGAATTTGCCACCATAATTGAGGGGTTAAACAACAATGACGGTGTAAACAGCTTAATGCACCGACTTCATCCAATAATTTTAAGGCAGGTTTCCAATATTCTGCTTGGAGAATGTAAGTTAATTCTGCTTTGAGACGGGTAGTTAAGGCGGGAATAGAAGTTTTTTCGAGGGATACTTTTTCGTAAACTCCGCAGGAGATGGCATAGTTAATATATTCTCTTGTTTCGGCCTCGATGGTGAAATTCAACCTCACAGCAAATCTCACCGCCCGATAAATTCTGGTGGGATCTTCTATAAAGCTATTAGGGTGTAACACCCTAATATAATGCGATCGCAAATCCTGTAAACCACCGAAAAAATCCAGTAACTCACCGCTATGGGGGTTAGTAAGACGTATCGCCAAAGCGTTAATGGTAAAGTCTCGACGGTATAAATCTTGACGAATTGAACTCGATTCCACTTCAGGATTCGCTGCCGGATAAGGATAAAATTCCGTGCGCGCAGTGGCAATATCTAACCATAAAGAATCTAAATTCTCATCTTTATGCCATAACAATGCGGCAGTCTGAAACTCTCCATGAACACTTAGACGCACTTGAGGATAAAAATTTTGTAATGCCTCAGCCAATTTTACCCCTGCCTCGGCAATTGCTGTGGGATGAGAACCATCCACTACTAAATCAATATCTTGTAACGAGAGAGTCTCGGATTCTTCCGTTAACAATAAATCTCTAACACCACCTCCCACCAGATAAAGATGCCACCCCCGACTTTGGGCATAAGTCGCCGCCTGTTGCAATAACTTCCAGATGGGGGGATGTAAATGTTTTGCCAAAGACGGAGAAAGACAAGACAATAAAGGCAAATTTTCTTCTTCGGGAGAATTATTAATATTTAATCTCGTTTGATGAAGATACCTTAAAACATCCGTGCGAGTGACGATGCCCAATAACTCATTGTTGGCAATGACAGGTAATCTACCAATATCATTATTTACCATCAAAGCCTCGATATCCCCTAAAGAAGTATCAGGGTGAATAACCTGCACATTTTTCGTCATATAACCCTTAACAGGTGCATGGGAAAAACCGTGATGTAAAGCCAAATCAATATCACGGCGAGAAATAACTCCTCGTAACTCCCCTTCTCGATTTACCACAAATAAACCTGAATGGCCATAACGCAGTAAAATCCGTTGAGCCTCTTCTATGGTGGTATAAGGGCGAATTGTCCTCACGGGAGATGACATTAAATCTGTTGCCGTGAGAGGGGGAGGGATTAAACTTTGAATACGATTGCACAGATCATCCATAACATGTTGAGGATTATCACACCGCAAACAAAAAGAAGCGGCACTACTATGACCACCACCACCAAAATCCCCAAAAATAGAAGCTAAATTGACCGATTCTAATCTACTGCGTCCAATTATCGTCAATTTTCCCTTTTTCCGGTCTGTCCGTCTGTTTTCCTGTTTTTCTGCCTTCTCGTAATAATGCCCGAATAACAAGACATCAATTTCGATTAAGTTTCTAATTCTCTCGGTTAAATTCGATAATCCAGCGACAAAATGAGGAGTCTCTAACAATACCCAGCCAACACAACTACCGTTGATCGTTTCTGTTCGTAAATTCTTCAACACTCGCGGTAATAACTGCTGCAACTGGGGTGATAAACTCGGATCAACATACTCCCCCAGACTACGAATGTTGATCCCCTGACCCATTAACCATGCCAACGCTGAAGCATCTCTAGGGGTAGTTTGTTCAAAGGTCAATGAACCCGTATCGACATGAATCCCTAAAGCGATAACGGTGGCCTCTACATTATTGAGGGTGATAGAGTTTTGTTGCAAAAGTTCACAAATAATTGTGGAACAAGCCCCCACTTGTTCAATATATTTAAAAGTAGCCGTGCTAATAGATTCGTTTTCAATGTGGTGATCGTAAATAGTAATGGATTCTAAATTCTTTAACTGCAACCATTGTGCTGCTTTTCCGAGGCGATCGCTATGCTGAGTATCAACAATAAATAAACGTCTAATTTTTTGGGGATTAACACTACGAAATTCGATTAAAGCTAACTCATCTCGATGTAAAGCAAGGAAACGTCTCACAGAAGGATGAGCGCCTCCGGTTAAGACAATTTTTGCCCCTTGATGTAATTTTGTTAAACCTACCGCCGCCCCTAAGGCATCGAAATCGGCAGTTTGATGGCATAAAATTAAGTCCATTTTGATTGTTAAATTAAAAGTAATCTTGATCTAAAATTTAGTTTAAAGTATAAGGACAATTATCAGGAAAATTAACAGAGTACTCACTTTTTGCTTAACATATTTTAAGGCACTTTGATAAATTTTTAGTAACTCATTGTCTAATGGTAATTAATGAGCAAGGCTAAGTTTATATTATATAATTTAAACAAGGCGATCGATTTTTATTCTATTTCTATTTTGGCAAAAATTTATGAATTTAAGAGCAGAAAAAAATATTACCTTTGAAGAAGCCATTGCCTTAACACAAAAGTTTATCAACGAAATTCCTCAATTATCGGAGTCAGAAAAAGAGGCCATCGTTTCATCATTAGTGTTAACGGAAAATGGTGCAAGGGGTTTTTTTGTTACCTACTTAACTAACGATAATCCTGTGGTAGATGAAAAATCATCGGGCATTGTCGCAGGATTAAAAAACTCACCAGAAATTGTCAGCGAATTATTAGTTAAAAATGTAGCGATGTCAACGGCGATGAAAATAACTCATCAACGGAATAATCATCTGGAAATGGCCGAAAAATCCACTAGGGTAACGGAAAGAACTTTAACTTTAATTAGCCAATTATCTTTACATCAAATTAAGGAAAAAATTGAGCTATTAGTTAATACTATTTATGAGGAAAAAGGAGTTTATCAAGAGTTTTTAAATCGTTGGGGATATGATGATGAACAAAAACAGGCAATATATAAACAATTGAGGCTATCATATCAACTTATATAATTAATTTTGTCTAGGTGCTTATCAGAAAATGGTTAGCCAGGATCTGACTTTTCAGTCATGATGATTTGTCAAGGGGGTAGCCAAAATTTTAGCCCACCGTGAATTCTTTCTTCATTGTTAAAACGATTTTTCTTGCCATTTTCAATGATGCACCTACCCCTCCAATTCTCTGTTTACCGTTATCAATACACTTAGCCAAAAATTCTTGATCCGCTAAAACCTCTATTACTTTTGTGGCAGTTTTCTCGCAAATCAAGGTTTTATCACCATAATCATCAATGGTAATGGCATTAATACCTAATAATCTCATTTGTGCTTCAGCGAATCGATAGGTAAATTGAGGACCTTTTCCGGGTATTTGTATTACTGGTTTACCTAGACCTACAGCCTGTTCTACTGCCGTTCCTGCCATACCTAATACAAGGTTACATTGTAGTAAAATATCCGCAAAGGCATCATCATAAACCTTCAGTAAAACATTTTTACCATCAATTTCTTTACTCAAAACCCCTGAATCATATTGCCACCCCAGATTATCGGCGATCGCTTTTAGGTCACTATCAGTAATACTTGGTACGAATGCCCCGCGAAACTGCCAATGCTTCCTGGATATTCTGACTAAAGTCTCACAGATTTCTAACTGTAGGCTAAAGTTATGCAAGGCTTCGGGTAAACGGCTACCGGGTAATAAGGCAATCATCGGTGTGTATGGAGATAATTCCAGATTTTTTTGGGTGGGTTTTAACGCATCCATAATGGGATAACCTTCACATATGGTCTTCATTAACCCTTGATTTTGTAAATCCTCGGCGGTGAATTTGTCTTTTGCAAAAATTAGTTGACAATGACGAGAGCGTAATAATAAATTAGTGAAAAAAGGAAGTTTTAATTTTCCCTCATAATAACTAGAATTAGCTACTAAAAAACTCACATAATTTTTACCTGTTAAATAAGCAAAAAAAAGCGGAACAATATCACCAACTGCTATAATTAAGTCATAATTATTTTTAATTTTATTAATAGTAATAAATTGTTTGACAGTTAAGGCAATTAATCCCGAAAAGACATCCTTAATCAGGTTAATAATATTGAGATAAAAAATGCCGCCTGATGGCATAGATTGTAAGGGAGCAACTATATTAATATTTTTATGAATATAGGATTTCCCTTCGCCGACAATGGGAAAAGCATCAATAGTTAAATTGCTATTAAGAAAGTGTAAGGCCTCAGCCATTAAACTACTATTTAAGTCCTCACCATGACCATTACTAATAAACAAAATTCTCTTTATTTCATCGCTATTTTTATTCATATTTATTTTATTTGATAATCTATTTTTAATATATTTTACTTATAAAAAACTCTAATTTGACCACTAATTATATAATAATAAAATTTAAGAAAATAACTTTTTATGCTCTAAAAAAAAAGACAGTGTATCATTATAATTATTAATCCTTGAATGTCTCAAATATGAATAAAAATCTCATCTTTTCCATTTTATTAGTATTTATCCCTATCTCCATTGCCGGATATTTTCTGCATTGGAGTGAGGTGGTAATATTTTTAACCTCAGCCATGGCGATTATACCTCTAGCGGCATTCATGGGGCTTGCCACAGAAGAAATCGCTGTAGTTTTAGGACCGAATTTAGGCGGATTATTAAATGCGACATTCGGTAACGCTACAGAATTAATTTTAGCCTTTATCGCCTTAAAAAGTGGATTAGTACAGGTAGTAAAAGCAACGTTGACAGGCTCAATTATTAGTAATTTGCTGTTAGTTATGGGATTTGCGATGTTTTTGGGTGGATTACGCTATAAAGAGCAGAATTTTCCCCCCACAGCTGCCCGTTTAAATGCTTCCTCCATGAATTTAGCTGTGATTGCGATATTATTACCTACTGCGGTACAATACACCTCCACGGGCATAGCATCGGAAACATTACAAACCTTATCCGTTGCCGTTGCCATAGTTTTAATCAGTGTTTATATACTAACCCTGTTGTTCTCCATGAAAACCCATTCTTACCTATATGATGTGGGTATAGCGGAAAATGAACAAGAAGACGAAAAACCACCCTATCAACCGAATATCTTATTATGGGTAGGAGTTTTATTGATTGTGACTCTGGGGGTAGCAGTCGAGTCGGAATTACTGGTGGAATCCTTAGAAAAAGCCACAGAAGACTTAGGTTTACCCGCCTTATTTACAGGAGTGATTTTCCTACCGATTATCGGTAACGCCGCCGAACACGCTACGGCCGTAACAGTGGCAATGAAAAATAAAATGGACTTATCGGTGTCTGTGGCACTAGGATCAAGTTTACAAATCGCTTTATTTGTGGCACCAGTTTTAGTAATAGCAGGTTGGATAATTGGACAACCAATGGACCTAAATTTCAATCCCTTCGAATTAGTGGCAGTGGTAGTGTCTGTCTTAATCGCCAATTCTATCAGTTCTGACGGCAACTCTAACTGGTTAGAAGGGGTTTTATTATTAGCCACTTATGCAGTAATTGGTTTAGCCTTTTATTTCCATCCCGCTATCGAAGGTTTAGCTTAGTTATTGAAATTTAGCCTTAATTTTTTGCCGAAAATCCTTTATATTTGTGCAATAAATTCCCAAATCTGTTATGCTTAGTAAGCTACTCATCAAATAATCGTTGTAGGAAAGTTACACCATCGTTAAATATGGGCAATAAGCCAATAATAGCCGTTTCTCACTTAGGATGCGAAAAAAATCGGATCGATTCTGAACACATGCTCGGTTTGTTAGCACAATCGGGCTACCCAATAGATAACACCGAAGAATTAGCCGATTATGTTATTGTTAATACCTGTAGTTTTATAGAATCGGCTCGTCGAGAATCCGTTAGAACTTTAGTAGAATTAGCAGAAAACCAGAAAAAAATTATTATCTCTGGTTGCATGGCACAGCATTTCCAAGAAGAATTATTGGCGGAATTACCTGAAGCTGTGGCTTTAGTTGGTACGGGTGACTACCAAAATATTGTCCAAATTATTGAACGAGTAGAGACTGGGGAAAGAGTAAAAGCGGTTTCGGCTGAACCTACTTTTCTCGCCGATGAAAATATTCCCCGTTATCGCACTACCTCCGAAGGGGTAGCTTATTTAAGAGTTGCCGAAGGTTGTGATTATCGTTGTGCTTTTTGCATTATCCCTCATTTACGAGGAAATCAAAGATCCCGTACAATTGATTCTATTCTCAAGGAAGCTCAACAATTGGCGGAGGAAGGAGTTAAAGAGTTAATCTTAATCTCCCAAATTACCACTAATTATGGTGTTGACTTATACGGTGAACCAAAATTAGCACAATTGCTACGGGCCTTAGGGAAGGTGGATATTCCCTGGGTTAGAATACATTATGCTTATCCCACTGGGTTGACGGATAAGGTTATTGAGGCTATAACTGAAACTTCTAATGTATTGCCCTATTTAGACTTACCCCTACAACATTCTCATCCTGACATTTTAAAGAGTATGAACCGCCCTTGGCAAGGGAAAGTCAACGATGAAATTATCGAGCGTATAAAACTAGCTTTACCCAATGCAGTAATGCGAACAACTTTTATTGTGGGGTTTCCGGGAGAAACGCAACAAAACTTCGATCATTTGTTACAATTTGTTAAAAGGCATCAATTTGATCATGTGGGTGTGTTTACATTTTCTCCCGAAGAAGGAACAAAGGCTTATGATTTAAGTGATCAAGTTCCCGAAGAGATAAAACAAGCTCGTCGAAATCAATTAATGGAAGTACAACAGCCCATCGCCGCTGCTAAAAATCAAGCGGAAGTCGGTAAAATTGTACCGGTGTTAATTGAACAAGAAAACCCCATGACAGGAGAATTGATTGGTCGTGCACCTCGTTTTGCCCCTGAAGTAGATGGTTTAGTCTATGTTCAAGGTACAGCAGATCTAGGTTCAATAACATCAGTCAGGATTACCTCAGCCGATGTCTATGATCTCTATGGTGAAATTGAGATAAATTAGTAAACCTCCTAAGTAATTTAGTGGTTACAAAAATACCCCCTAAATCCCCTTATCAAGGAGATAATGGAGAAAATCTAACTCTGTTTACTAGATAGTTATCTCAAAGGAAGAGTATCCTTAGAAGTAAGAATCGAAAAGTAAGGACTTAATGGCATAATTTATTCGTTATCAGATCTTTGTCCGATAGTCAGGTGTCTATCACTAATATCCCTCCTTACCGTTACCAGTTTTGCTTCCCCGGATTGTTTTTCCCCTTCATCTGTCGAGATATTTTAAGTTAAACAATTCATATTTAATTATACAGATGACAACTTCTTTCGCAAGTTTAGGACTTTCAGAATCTCTCGTTGCTCAAGTAGAAAATCTTGGTTTTTCCACTCCCACAAAGATTCAAACTTTAGCTATCCCTGAATTAATTTTAGGTCGTGATGTTGTGGGACAATCCCAAACTGGTACTGGTAAAACTGCCGCTTATTCTTTGCCTATTTTAGATCGGATCGATCGCAATGCAAAGGAGGTTCAAGCCTTAATTCTAGCTCCCACCAGAGAGTTAGCTCAACAGGTAGCAGAAGCGCTTAAAGATTTGATTGGTAAACAACGTATTCATGTTTTAACCGTTTATGGTGGGCAATCTATGGAGCGTCAAATTCGCTTTTTAGAAAAAGGTGCTCATATTGTGGTTGGTACACCCGGACGTATTATTGATTTATTACATCGCAAACATTTAAGATTCGATTCTTTAAAATATGTGGTACTTGATGAAGCTGACGAAATGTTAAGCATGGGCTTCATTGATGATGTCAAACAAATTCTCTCAACCACCCCCGATGGTCGTCAAACCACTTGTTTCTCAGCTACTATGCCTCGTGAGATCAAGCAGTTGGTCAACGAGTTTATGCGTGATCCCGTTAGTATTACAGGAGAAAAACCCCAAGATACTCCTTCTCGTATTGACCAAGTAGTTTATATGGTGCCTCGTGGTTGGTCAAAAGTCAAGGCAATTCAACCGATTTTGGAAATCGAGGATCCTCAAACTGCAATTATTTTTGTGCGCACTAAACGTACTGCTTCTGAAGTAACGGCTAAGTTACAGGAAGCTGGTCAAAGTGTGGACGAATATCACGGTGACTTAAGCCAACAACAACGGGAACGTTTAATTCAACGTTGGCGTGAAGGTAAGGTTAAAGTCGTCGTAGCCACCGATATAGCAGCAAGAGGGTTGGACGTTTCCGATTTAACCCACGTCTTCAATTTTGATTTACCTGATAACAGTGAGACTTATATTCACCGTATCGGGCGCACAGGAAGGGCAGGAAAAGAGGGTAAAGCTATTGCTTTAGTTGAACCTAGCGATCGTCGTTTACTGCGTCAAATTGAGCGTCGTGTGAATCAAACTATCCGTGTGGAAAACATCCCTAATCGTTCTACGGTGGAAGCCAAGCGGATGCAGAAACTCACCGAACAAATTAAGGAATCCCTTGCCGGTGAAAGGTTAGCTTCTTTTTTACCTTTAATCAAAGAACTACACGGCGAATATGAACCTAGTGCCATCGCTGCGGCAACATTACAAATTTTATACGATGCCAATTGTCCTGCATGGTTACAACAAGATTGGGAAGTGCCACCTCCATCTACTCCTAAACCGAATATTAGTGGCCGTAAAGGTAGTTCTTCAGGACGTAAATACGGAAGTCGTGGTAGCGGTAGTTATGAACGGAAACAAGGCTACGGCGGTGGTGGAAGCGGTAAGCCCAAACGTAATTACGATCGCCCCGTGAAAGCAAGATAACTAATTAATAATTAAGAGGCATAAGTGAATAATTTATGTCTCTTTTTATTGTTTGATTTAATCCTAAAATTTTGATGTTAATTTAATTGATTTATAATTATTTTTATTTACTTTTATTCAACCAATCCTTTACGGATAAATTAGTTGTCTATTTGCCATGATCAATTGTCCATTGCTATTCTGTGCTAAAATGGGGTCTGCTGCTCTTTAAAATGTCCTCAACCCATGAACTCTAATCTGGATTTTCTCAATCATCTTAACCTCTCTCAACGTCAATCCGTGGAACATTTTTGCGGACCTTTATTAGTAGTAGCAGGTGCAGGTTCAGGAAAAACTAGAGCGTTAACCTATCGTATTGCTAATTTAATTTTAACCCATAAAGTTGCCCCAGAAAATATTTTAGCTGTTACTTTTACCAATAAAGCGGCGCGAGAGATGAAAGAAAGAATTGAGACAATTTTTGCTCAACGAATGGCGGAAGAAAAACACGGGCAAAGATGGGATTTATTACCCGAATTAGAGCAGAAACAAATTAGGTCTAATGTTTATCGCAACACAATTAAACCTCTTTGGGTGGGAACTTTCCACAGTTTATGTGCTAAAATTCTCCGTTATGATATAAATAAATATCAAGATGATAAAGGACGAGTTTGGCAAAGAAATTTTACGATTTTAGATGAGTCAGATGTGCAAAGTTTATTTAAGCAAATTGTGACTAAAAAGTTAAATCTTGATGATAAAAAATTTGAACCTCGAAAAATGCGTTATGCAGTCAGTAATATTAAAAACTTGGGCTTCTCTCCTCAAAAATACGCTGAACAAAATCAAGATTATAAGGGAAGGGTTATCGCCGAAATTTACGAAGAATATCAAGGTCAATTAGCAGCTAATAATGCCTTAGACTTCGACGATTTATTGTTAATTCCTGTTCGTATTTTTCAACAAAATGAATCAGTTTTAGGTTATTGGCATCAACAATTTCAACATATTTTAGTTGACGAATATCAAGATACAAATCAGATTCAATACGAGTTAATTCGGCTTTTATCTACTAATAACGAACCGAATAAAAAAGAGTGGAATTGGCAAAATAGATCAGTTTTTGTGGTAGGGGATGCAGATCAATCAATCTATTCTTTCCGCATGGCAGATTTTACTATTTTATTAAATTTCCAAGAAGACTTTGGAGATAATTTGCCAGACGATTTAACTAAAACGATGGTTAAATTAGAAGAAAATTATCGTTCAAGAGAAAACATTTTACAAGTAGCCAATCATTTAATTGAAAAGAATACTCAGCGCATTGATAAAGTGTTAAAAGCTACCCGTGGAGAAGGGGAAACTATCTACACTTATCGAGCGGATAATGAAAGGGAAGAGGCTAGTTTTGCTTGTCGGAAAATCTCGCAATTAGTGCAAGAAAATCCTGAATTAAATTGGGGGCATTTCGCCATTTTATATCGTATTAATGCTCAATCTCGTGCTTTTGAAGATGAGTTAATTAACAAAAATATTCCCTACAATATAGTGGGTGGTTTGAAGTTTTATGAACGAAAAGAAATTAAAGACGCTTTGGCTTATTTACGTTTAATCATTAACCCTGCAGATACTGTTAGTTTATTACGCATTATTAATACTCCCCGTCGAGGCATTGGTAAAACTACTATTGATAATTTATTAACGGCTTCTCAACAATTAAATATTCCATTATGGGAGATTATTAACGACGAAACTTCCGTTAATACTATTGCAGGAAAGGCGGCCAAAAAAGTTAATCAATTTGCTCAGATGATTACCGATTGTCAAACAAAAATTAAGGAAAATTCCGCCGCTGAAATCCTCAATCAAATTCTCAATACTTCTGGTTATTTAGAAGATTTAAAACAACAAGGCACGGATGAAGCGGAAAACCGAGAAGAAAATCTTAATGAATTAGTTAATGCCATGCTTCAATTTCAGGAAGACAATGAGGATCCCACTTTAGAAAGTTTTTTAAGTAATGCCGCTTTAGCCTCTGATTTAGACAACCTTCAAGAAGGGGAAAAAGCAGTTTCTTTGATGACTTTACACTCAGCAAAAGGTCTAGAATTTCCCATCGTTTTCTTAGTTGGTTTTGAGCAAGGTTTATTACCCCATAATCGTAGCTTACGAGATCCCCTGGATTTAGAAGAAGAAAGACGACTATGTTATGTTGGGATAACAAGAGCTAAAGAACAATTATTTATCACCTACGCCAGAGAAAGATATTCCTGGGGGAATGTAGATTATTGCATACCCTCGCAGTTTTTGGAAGAATTGCCGCAAGATTTAATTACCAGCAATTTGCGCTCTCGCCAATCTATTTCCAAAAAAGCAAAAGAAGAATCCGAGTCTCCTTCTCAATCCCATGATTGGCAAGAAGGAGATCAATTACATCATCCTACTTTTGGAGCGGGAATTGTCACCCATTTATTAGGATTAGGAAAGAAAAATACCCTAGTGGTGGAATTTGAAGTTGGCAGAAAAATTATCAATCCGAACCATACAAAATTAGAAAAAATTTAAGACTTTTTAATCCATAGAACCGGAATTGAAGAGTAAATTAATCGTTAATTGTTTAACTGCTAATTGTTAATATCGTTCTTCTATGGGAATATACTCTCTATTATGTACCCCCACATATACTTGAGTTGGACGAAAAATACGATTGACGACTAATTGTTCTTTCCAATGGGCTAACCAACCGGCTACCCGAGAAATGGCAAACATAGGCGTAAATAAATCAGTTTTGATGCCTAACTTGCGATAAACCAATCCAGAATAAAAATCGACATTAGCATAAATTCCCTTAGCACCCAATTTCTCAGCGACCACTTTTTCTACTTCTAAAGCGATGTCATAATAATCATCATGACCTGTTAATTCAAATAATCGTTCGGCTAACTGTTGTAATATCTTTGCCCTAGGATCTTTTACTTTATAAACCCGATGACCAAAACCCATGATTTTCTCCTTATTCTCGATGCACTTTTCAATATAAGGGCGGACATTTTCGACACTGCCAATTTCCTCTAACATTGACAAAACTTCTTCATTAGCACCTCCATGTAAAGGACCCGCTAAAGTCCCTACTGCCGAAGCTACTACTGCATAAGGATCTGTGAGGGTAGAAGCTGTCACCATCGCGGAAAAAGTAGAAGCATTCATGGTATGTTCAGCATGAAGCATTAAACAAACATCAAATATTCTCGCTTCCAATGGTTCGGGTTCTTTTTCTGTAAGCATATACAGAAAATTAGCGGAGTAGTTCAAGTGTTCGTTTGGCTTAACGGGATCATTCCCCTCACGCATTTGTGCAAAGGCCGCCACCATTGTGGGGATTTTAGCTAATAGTCTAACCACGGCATCATGGATATATTCTTCTTTAGCTAAAGCCCGACGAGAGTAAAATAAACCCAACGCCGCCGCCGAAGTTTGTAATGCGTCCATGGGGTGTCCACTTTCGGGAAAACACTTCATCATATCCCGAATATGATATTTAATGCGCCGATGGTTGTTAATATCCTCCTGAAAAGCAGTCAATTCTTCCTTCGTCGGTAATTTACCCCAAATTAGTAAGTAGGCGGTTTCCAGAAAAGTACTTTTTTGGGCTAATTCTTCAATGTCAATACCCCTATATTCTAAAATACCCAGCTTTCCATCCACAAAACTAACACTTGATTTAGCTACGGGGATTCCCTCCAAACCGGGTTGATATTCACAGGCTGTCATATTTGTACATCTCCAACAAAATTTAAAGTAATAGTGAAATTAATTGATTCTGTACCCAACAAAAGTCATATAAGATACTAAACCATTAACTGACAAGATAAAGTCAAGGCATAGACATTGTTATCAGGTTTTTCTGAAACAAAACTCTAATTAGTAATCCATTTAGGACTCGCCAATAAAAATAACTCACTTGTACCGATGGGATTGGATAAATCGAGTAACTCTAAACCGATAATACCGGCTTTTTTGAGGATTAATTTTCCTTGAATCTGACCCCAAACCAGTAATTCTGCCCAATTACCAAGATTTGGCTGATGACCTACTAAAGCAATATTGCTATCTTGATTATAATCAGAATTTTGTAGCCAACTTACCCACTCCAGTATATTTCCTTCTGGTACTAAGGCCGAATGTTCGATAATTTTAGAGGTTATTTTTGCTTGTTGCATAATAATAGCAGTTTCCTTGGCTCTAATATAAGGACTACTAACAATTACGTCAAACTGTATCTCTAAACTAGATAATTTTTGGGCAACTTGTTGAGTTTTCGTAATTCCTCTACTCGTCAAAATTCTTTCAGGATCATTTTGTTCTATACTCCTCGATTCTGCAATACCATGACGAATTAAATATATTTCCATATGACAAATTAAATCTCTTACATTTTCTCACTTCTTATTAAAGCTCATTGTCAGCCTCCGAGAACGTAAACCTGCACAAAATCCCCCTAAGCCAACTATCAAGATGGGCGATCGCGTAGCGCCATGCTTCCCATGATCGCCATTTATCTTAGTACAAAGGATTTTATGCTTTTAATTCCTAAATGAAACTACTGGTCTGCAAATTTTGAAATGAGGGATAAAACAATCCTCCAAAATCCAAAATCCAAAAGCGGTCGGACCCCGCGCCGCCGAAAGGCGCAAGCGGTGGAAGCCCGCGACGACGGAAGTCGCAAGGGAACGTCCACCAAGAGAGGGAATGCCGACCAAGAGATCCAAAATTATCCGTTCCCAGTCCCTCAAAACTATCTTAACAGACCACTACGCCCATTATTTTGATTTTTTTAGCTTTTTGGAATTACTTAGCATTAAGTCGATCAGGGGCGATAGAATGATTTCCATTGCGAAACCCATCTTGCCACCAGGCACCACTAGAGTAGTATGACGGGACATAAATGAGTTATGGATCATGCTCAGGAGATAGGGAAAATCAATTTCATATTTTTCCCGGAAACAACGATTGGTATGAATAATTACAAAGCTTTCATCTAGTAGAGGAATATCCCGACAGATAAAGGGATTGGAGGTATCAACGGTCGGTACGCGCTGGAAGTTGATATGGGTACGGGAGAACTGGGGGGCAATGTAATTAACATAGTCTGGCATCCGACGCAGAATAGTATCCACCGTTGCTTCAGCACTGTAGCCCCGTTCAGCATTATCCCGATAAATTTTTTGAATCCACTCCAAATTCACAATGGGAACTACACCGACTAAGAGATCAACGTACTGGGCAACATTAATTCCATCGGCAACGATACCGCCGTGCAGACCTTCATAGAAAAGCATATCCGTTGAGGTTTCGATGTCTTCCCAGGGGGTAAACTCTCCGGACTTACAATTTTTTCCGAGTCGAGCATTATGGTGTTCTGCTTCTTCAGTGCTGTGTAGGTAATAACGCTTTTTGCCGCTACCCGATTCTCCGTATTCCTTGAACAGGGCTTCGAGCTTGTCCAACACATTCGCTTCTGGCCCAAAGTGGCTCATATTTCTACCATCTGCCGTCGCCTTACTCATGACTTGGCGCATTTCAACGCGATTATATTTATGATAGCTGTCACCTTCGACGACGACGGACTTGATCCCTTCACGCATAAAGATATGCTCAAAAGAGCGTTTAACGGTGCTAGTACCAGCCCCGGAAGAACCCGTCACTGCTATAATGGGATGTTTTTGGGACATGGGAGTCAATCCTAATAGTTGAATAAAATCGCAAAAAGTCCAGTTTTAACCCGTTCGCAGTATAACTACTGTAGAAGAACCCAACTTTTTCTCGAAACATTATACTATATTACTAATTCCCGATTCAAGTCTATTAATTAATTGTTAATTGCTGATTTAATTGCGCATTGTTCATCATTCATTGTCATAAAACTTGACATTTGATTAATAGTTGATATACTTTCCTCATCATTGATTGAGTTGACCCTTATATTTAGTCAATCTATACTTACCCTTTTTAGAAGTTATTAAAATATTTCTGTGTCTATTTTTAATCCTAATTCTCTTTTTAATCCTAATTCTCTTAATTCTGAAACTGTGTCACCTAATTATCAATCGGACAAATATAGCCCTGTTTTGGCGTTAAAAGAATTAGTAGCTAGTTTACAAAGAGAACAGAATAAAATTCAAAATTTACTAAGCTCTCTAAGTTTCGCCTTACGTAGTTTTAATAATTTGAATCAGTTTTTAGAGTTAACCCCCCTAATGGCGGCTAGAGTCACTGATGCAGAAGGTAGTGCGTTAATACTTTATCACGATAATCATAAAGTTAGTTTAGAGCAAATTTATTGTCAAAATAATCAATTTCGAGATCAAATTAATGATTCTTTCCAAGAGATAATTGCAGATATTAATAGCCATCATAAAAATATTAAAAAAAAATCAGATAAATTTTCAAATGTTGAGTGTTTTTCCAGTTTTGTAGAAAATAAATTTAATGATAAGCTTGCACCATTTTTAAAGGTTTTTAGTACTCCTATTTTGATAAAAAATATTGAAAAAGGAAGGTTATATATTTTCAGTCAAGATTCTCAATATTTATGGACACAAACCCGTAAAAAATTAGCTCAATTAGTAGCAGATCAAACAGCCGTAGCGATCTCAAATCATGAATTGACAGTAGAATTGAGATCAAAAGAACGTCAAGATCGAGAATTAGAAATTGCCTCAGAAATCCAATTGAGATTATTACCTCGAAAATGCCCCACCATAAAAGGCTTAGAGGTAGCCGCTAAATGTGAAACGGCAAATCGTGTTGGTGGTGATTATTATGACTTTATTCCCGTGAATTATGATCAATGGGATGAAGGTACGGCACAAATACCTAACGCTCCCTGTGAGCCCTGGATCATCGTGATCGGGGATGTAATGGGTAAAGGTGTACCCGCAGGGTTAATTATGACCATGACAAGAGGGATGTTACGAGCAGAAGTGTTAAACCGTCATTCTCCGGCCAAGGTATTAGAGCATCTTAATCGGGTAATGTATGCGGATTTAGATAATTCTCATCGTTTTGTAACATTATTTTACTCCGAATACGACCCTCAAACTCATCTTTTACGCTTTGCCAATGCCGCACATAATCCCCCCTTATTATGGAGGGAAAAAATGAAGAAAATTATCCGATTAGATACAGAGGGGATGTTAATTGGTTTACAGTCTGATTCTCAATATAAAGAGGATGTTATTCAACTAGAATTAAATGATGTTATTCTCTATTATACCGATGGTTTAACTGATGCCATGAATCAAAATAATCAACGATTTGATGAGGATAATTTACTTATTTGTTTTGATTATGCTTGTCAAAATCGCCTGACCCCGGAGGAAATTCTTAACTATATTCTACAAGAAATTAAGGAATTCGTTGGGGTGGGTCATAATAATACTGATGATATAACTTTAATTGTAGTTAAATTCAACCCTAATGATTCGATCATTTGTGCTTATAAATAACCTTTGTTGATAGATCGAATTTTTACTTGTGAAGTAGATGGATAAAATGTTTTTAAAATATTACAACAACCCATAAAAGTTATTAACAAGTTCAGAACTTACGCGAAAGAGATTAGGGTTGGATAGTTTATTTTTTGAGATAATATTATCTGTCATCAAAAATTATCAAATAAAAACAAATTTAGGATAAAGTAATAGATATTCATTGCACATTAATTATAATCTTTTATGTTTAATTGGTTTCGTCGTAATAAAGAAAATAATCCAGTCACCCCTCCTCTAGTGGAAAATTCTTCAACGGTAGAAGCCGAAAAGACAGAGGAAGTTACGGTCACCACAGATCAAGCCTCTTTAGAATGGGCAAAGGCGGCTTTTGCCAATATCCAAAAACAAAAGCAACAACAACAGGTTACGACGGAAAACCCTACTACTGAGGCTGAAATTATCCCTGAATCTTCTCCGAAAACTGTGATGGTGGAAGACATGGAAACCCCTAACACTGAATCGGAAACGGTGGTTAAATCTGAAGACGTCACGGTAAGGGAAACTACCTCAGAAATGGAAACGAGAGAAGAAAATATCCCCGTTTGGTTGCAAAAATCAGATCGCCTTGAGGTATTGAAAGAAAACGCCATTGAACCTGAGAAAGAGTTAGACGAAGATTTCATTTGGTCTGCACAGGTTTTAGCTTCTCAAGGACGATTACCTGATGATGTATCCGAAGATGAGTTTATTTGGCTAAAAAAATTACGTCAAGGTTTGGGTAAAACTCGCCGTAATTTAATTAATCAACTGAAATCCGTTGTTGGACAAGGACCTCTCAATCAAGAGGCTGTAATGGAAATTGAAGCCCTTTTATTGAGCGCAGATGTAGGTATTGAAGCAACAGACTATATTATTAATACTTTACAGAATAAACTCAAAGAAGAAGCCCTCCCCCCCGAAGAAGCGATCGCCTATTTAAAAACAATATTACAAGATGTATTGGATGAACCCTTAAAAAAACTTACCAAGACTGGATTTGAGCCTGAAGAGGGAAAACTCAATATTTGGTTATTAACAGGGGTTAACGGTGCGGGAAAAACTACCACTATCGGAAAATTGGCCCATTTAGCGCAAACATCCGGTTATAAATGCATCATCGCCGCCGCTGATACTTTTAGGGCTGCTGCCGTTGAACAAGTTAAGGTTTGGGGAGAAAGAACCAATACCCCTGTCATAGCCAATCAAGGACAAAATACCGATCCTGCCGCCGTGGTTTTTGACGGTATTAGTGCCGCGATGGCACGAGATGCTAATTTATTATTAATAGATACTGCGGGAAGGTTACAAAATAAAAAGAACTTGATGGAAGAATTAGCCAAAATTCGGCGAATCATCGATAAAAAAGCGGAAAATGCTCATATTGAGTCATTATTAGTCCTAGACGCCACTTTAGGACAAAATGGACTCAGACAAGCTCAGGTATTTTCGGAAGCGGCTCAATTAACAGGAGTAGTCTTAACGAAATTAGACGGTACAGCTAAAGGTGGTGTCGCCCTTGCCATATCTCAGCAATTAAATTTACCAATTCGCTTTATTGGTGCGGGAGAGGGCATTGAGGATTTACGCCCTTTTTCTAGCTATGAATTTGTCGAGGCTTTATTATCTGCATAATCAACCCTATACCAAGTGCGTCTTTCGCCGACGCGGGCACTGCCTGACAAGGGTAGGTTTTTAACATTTGGGTTGAGACAAGACAAGGAAGGAACGAAGGACAGCAGACAAAAAAGATAATACAAACGGAAAATGATCTTTTTAGCAATTATCGTATTACTTGTAACAAAGTACTTCTTGAATAATTCCCCTCTTCCTTGTCCACTTTCCACCCTTGTCCACCTTGTCTCACCTCCACCAGAATGCTATTGTAAAAAACCTACACTTGTGAGCTCCCGCACCGCTGCCTCCTGCCTTCCCACCAGAAATTTTCATAACCTTCCAAACCGTGTCTAGGTTAAATTCCCGTGATTTGTGTTTAAGAATAGAAGGTTGATGCCATATTCGGTGACTTCTGAAAGAAGTGTTGATAAATACCTAACTGCAAACTTGAGAGACCAAAGTCATTACGTCATTACGGGTAAGTTTTGGTTTACCTAAAATTAGCACTTCTAAAGTCGCATGAGCAAGGGTTAAAGGTATTTGACAAAATTGCAAAGCCGGACCTTTTGGTAAAGATTTTGTATAAGAGTCGGCTAAACGAAGATTATAACGGGCGTAATGATGCATATCTTCTAATTGCCACCCTTGGGGGAAAAAACTAACACCTCTGAGTTTATCTTCTTGATGATTACGGAGAATATTTATCGCTTGTAAACCTCTACCAAAACCAATGGCTTCTTCTCGATTAGTTTGAGTGTTATCGTACCATCCCCACAAATCAGACAAGAGTAAGCCTACCGAACCAGCTACACTAAAGGTATATTGATCTAAATGAGATTGAGTTTTAATTGTCCAATTATTTTCTGACCAGTATGCCATTCTATCAGCCATTGCCGCTGTGGCATCCCAAATTCTCCCAGCAATAGTCGGAGGTGCTAATAAAGCCCATTCTCCAAAACGATAACTAACTTCAGGTATTATGTGTTGATAGGATTTTATAACTTCTGTCATTTCTTCGTGAGTAATATTTTGATGTCCTGCCTGTAACGCTAAACTAATATCTCTCAAAATTTTTGCTTTAGTTTGATTCTCGATCTGAGGATGGTCTTCAATTTCATCTATAGCCCTCATACATAAGTAAGCAGATGTCACAGCTTCTTGTAACCCATTGGGTAAACGACTAATGGGGATATAAAAAGTTCTACTGGTTTCCTTAAGAGTCTTTAAGGCATCTTTCTTCAAATTCATTGATATTTACTCCTCATGCCCATAGAATGGGATAATACTAATACTGTTTAGGTAATCTTAACCGAATCTTTTTTAAATAGAACAAAAATTTTTTCTCCCGAATTAAGAAATTTTTCATCTAAATGTTAGGTTGAGATTATCAATTGGTGATCATTTTATGATGAAGACTGACTTCACTATATTCACTTTACAACAGAATTAGACGACAACCGGAATTGGTGGAAGATTCGTCAATTTCACGGTAAAGAATATCAATCCATTCTTCCTCTTGGGGAAAATTTTTGCTTTTAACCACAAAAACCCAATATTGTTGAATATTTAAGGAGTTTCCCATAAGGGTATATTGTTTTCCTTTTAAATGATAAAGAAGATTTTGGGCCTTTCCTTCACTGTCACAGAGGCAAACCCCGATACGGATTGTTTCACCTTCTTGATTTTCTAAGGCAATTACTCCATGAATGCCGAGAATTTCCCATAAAGTCGCAAAATCGTTTAAATCCGAGCGTTTCTCCAAGGCTAACTTAACACGCTTCGGAAAGTATTCCTCAGCGACTTCCAACAAAATATCCTCATTTAAATCTGGGGATGTATAATCTAAAACCTGGAGTTTTGATGCCGTGGTTAAAAATTTAACACGTAAACTAAACATATATTCCTCCATAAAATCAGATGAATTTAGAGACAAGCAACCCTTGGGCTACTTAATTAACGCGATGTGCAACTAAAATTAAGCTGACACTAAAGTTTCAAACTGTAAGATATTTTCATTCTCACGATTGAGCCAGCAACAAACAGTATGTGCTAAAAGTTTGCGGTTTATTCTACTTGTTAAATGCCACATATCCCTTGCCCAAATTTTTTCCAGATTAAATCGCTCAACTAATTGTCCAATTACTGTCTCTATTAAACGACGTACTTTCATCAACATTTTTACCCACGACTTAGGACGAGTATCTTTCATATTGTTCCGCAATGCTGTTTCCAATTCAATGCCATTACGAATAAGTTCTTCCCCTAATTGCTCACTTATATACCCTTTATCACCAATGAGTAAACCTTTTATTCCTTTGACTAAATCCCATAATGCCTCACGTTCATCACCATTAGCTGGAGTCAAAGTTAGACCTGTGATGATTCCCTGACCACTAATAATTAAATGTCCATGAAAACCATAATAGGTCTCCTTTTTAGCAGCACAATAGCCATAATTGGCTTCACCCACAAAACTACGACATCTTGGAGCTCTACTAAAACAACACAACGGAATGGGAATACCATCAATTATATGAAGATGATCTTGAAAACCATTCATTTGGCCAGCTAACTTTTTTTGTAAAACCTGTTTGTATTGCCATAAATTCGCCGCTTGCCTAACAAAAGTACTACGACTAGGTATTTTGGGAAACAATTCTTGCCAGTGGCAACGGAAATATTCCCAAATTCCTTTGTCTGTATCAATACAGCAAAAAACGTAAATAATAAAATCTTCTATTGTCAACATAAATTTCATACTGGCTATACTTTAATTATTGTCCGGCGATGGCCAAACATTCGATGAACCACTGCTTTATCTTGCTTTCACCAAGACGCTTTTAGCGATCGCGCGATCGCCACTTCGTGATCGTGCTTTGTACGCCACTTCGCCCTGTCGCTTTGCAATCGCCAAAAAAATGAACTTATTGATTAATTTTATTTTAAAATTAAAATCTCGTTAGTTTTTACTTTTTAGTTGCACATCGCGTTATAATATTAACCTGAGTTCGATGTAAGAAACCTTTAAAAATAAGTGATTAGAGGAATGATTTGGAAGAATTAAAGCCAAGAATTAGGATTAAATTTAGTAAATATTTTGAAAAAAATCAATTAATTATTATTTTCAGTAAATTCTTATAACTATCTCCTCTCTGCTGTTTTCTATCTCCTCCCTTAACCGATAATTTTATGTCGAACTCAGGTTATATCTAGGGTGTGTTAGCAAACGATAACTGACGCACCAACTCTGTTATGATAAAATTATTGAATTGGGCAGTTGTTTAAAATAAATTTAATAAATAAACAATGAAAGTGTACGAATTTGACAGCAAGATTCTCCCCAACGGTGAATTAGAATATCCCGAACATATTAAAAAAAATTTATTGCCTAATCAAGAAATAAAAGTAATAATTTTAGTCAAACAAAACTCAAACATAGAAGATTCTGAAAAAGAGAATTGGTCTCGTCTGGCGTTAGAAACATTCTTCTCTGATTATAGTGAAGAAGATGAAATTTATAATCAACTTTGATGAAGAATTATTCCTCTGGGGAAATTATTTTAGTTAGGTTCACCTTTAGTGATACTCAAGAAATGAAACGTCGTCCAGCCCTAGTTTTATTAGATACAGAGGATGAAGATGTTATCGTTACTAAAATTACCAGTAGGTTATACTATACAGATTTTGATCTACAAATAAAAGAATGGCAAAAAGCGGGATTATTACGTCCTTCGACCCTCAGATTACATAAAATCAATACATTAACTAAATCTCTCATCGATCGAACATTAGGACAATTAGAGTTAGAGGATTGGCAAAATATCAAGATAAAATTAGACCATATTTTTTCTAATTTATGAATAATAAAACTATATTTACAGTAGGTGCGTAAGTCCTATATTATTGATTAATAACTGGAGAATTTAATCAAATGTTAAGTATTAATTTGGATCAGGAATCAGAAAAATATTTAATTGATATTGTCAGTAAAGAAAATACTAATACCGAAGAATTAATTAAGAAATTGTTACGTAATTATTGGTCACAATTAAACCAAACAGACACAGTTTTAGAACGTCTTGGAGGAATACCAGAAAATTTATTAAACGATGGAGAAAATTTATCAGATAGAGATATTCGCGAGGAAATAATAGCAGAAAAACTTAAACAAAAATATGAGTCGTAATTATTATCTCCAAATATTAATTGATACTGGTATATTAGTCGCTTTCTATAATATGAATGATAAATGTCATAATCAAGTGATTGATTTTTTCTCTCATTGTCGCAGTCAATTAATTACCACGATCGCCTGTATAACTGAGGTAATGTGGTTACTTGCACCTGCTATTAAAGTACAAAATGAATTTTTATTTGCTTTGGAAAAAGGTGTTTTTAGATGTGAACATTTAACATCATTAGATTATCAAAGAATTAAAGAGCTTAATACTACTTATCAAGATTTTGATATTTATAGACGGTATCGAAAAGAGTCTTTTCATCGAGTTTTTCGCCCTAATAATTAAGTCAGAAAAAAGGTAACTTACCCTACTCACAAATGATCAACGCTACTAATCATTTACAGAAAATTTTAAATCGAGTTCCTACTTCGATATATCTTGCTATTGCTGTTTTAATTTTTGCGGCTTCTAACTCCGTTACCAGTAAACTTATTGACATTGGGAAATATCACTTCATTGATGGTCAAAATCCTATTTCATCCTGTAATGTTTTATTTGTTGGTAATATTTGTGCCTTAGGATTAATGTTACTTATTTTTCGTCAAGATTGTAAACTTTCCACTCTCAAAGTAATAACTCGTAAACATTGGATTAGTTTAACCATTACAGGTATTTTATCAGGGGCGATCGCTCCGTGGTTAATTTTTACTGCCCTTGAGCAAACAAACGTCACTAATATTGTCTTAATTGGGCGTATAGAACCTATCTTAAGTCTCATTTGGGGTGTTTCGTTATTGGGTACAAGGGTTAATCTTTGGACAATATCAGGATCTCTTATTTCATTTTTGGGAGTTGTCATAACTGCTTTGTTCGCAAGTTCAGGACAAATAATGACAATGGCAGGATTTCAAATCGGAATCGGAGAATTTTTTGTGGCGATCTCTGCTATCATTAGCTCTCTTTCTAATATTATGGGTAAATTGCAATTAAAATCTATACCAATAGGAATTTTTATGATTTATCGTAATATATTAGGAACAGTAATTTTTTTTCTGTTAGCTAATTTTCTTTATGGGCTAGATCATTTTGGTAATGTATTATCTCCTTTTCTTTGGCGATGGATGTTAATTTATGGAGGAATCATTGTCGTCGTAGGTCAATTATGTTGGTTGGCAGGTTTAAAAAATGTCACATCGACGCAACTTAACTTAGCGAGTTTATTTAATCCTATTGCCGCTATTTTTATGGCTTATTTAATTTTAGGAGAAGTTCCCAGTTTTGCCCAATATTTGGGGGGAAGTTTCTTATTAGTGGGGGTTATTTTAAGTTTTATTGGCAATTTATATCAAACAAAAATAAATCGAGAATTAATTAAACCAAATCCCCGTGAAGTAATGGAAATGCCGATGGGTTTCAGAGGAGTTTAGTACAATAGACTTCTTTTAGAAGTCGGGCAATGGACAATGGACAATGGGTAAGAGTTTCTTTGATTTTTTACTAATTTTAAAAAATGCAACTTTTATGCGTTAAGACTTACGCAAAAATAGTTTTTTTGCCCCCCAACCCCCAAGTATGGGGGAGTTGTTTTGTTCTTACCCCCATACTTGGGGGATCAAGGGGACTGGTGCGTAAGTCCTATGGGTTTTAGCTTAGAAACCGCCCTAAAAGACGGCGATCATGAAGTGGCGCTGCGCGATCGCACTTAGGTTATAATGGAAATGATAGTTAAGGAGAAAAACTATGACTACGAAAGCTGATGAAATATGGGATATTCTGGCAGAATTAGCTACAAAACAAACCGAATTAGTTAATGCTCAAAAAGAAACAGAAAGACATTTTCAAGAATCAGAGAAACGACTTCAGGAAACCGAACGTATATTAAAAGAAAGTTCTCAAAAAACCGATACTCAAATCTCAAGATTAAGTAAAGAAATCGGTAACTTAGGGGGAAAATGGGGTAGATTTGTCGAGAATATGGTTGCTCCTGCTTGTGAAACTTTGTTTCTTAATCGTGGTATTCCCGTCCATCGAGTTAGTCAAAGAGTTAAGCAAAAATTAGCTCATCAAACCCTTGAAGTCGATGTTTTAGTCAGTAATGAAAATCACGTTTTAGCAGTGGAAGTTAAAAGCACTTTAGGAGTAGATGATATTAAAGAATTTATCCAAGATTTAATAGAATTTAAACAGTTTTTTCCTGAATATAATCAAAAACAATTATACGGGGCGGTGGCAGGAATTGAAATAGAAGAAAATGCCGATAAATATGCCTATAAACAAGGTTTATTTGTATTAGTTCAAGCAGGAGAAACTATTAAGATACTCAACGGTGATAACTTTCAACCGAAAGTGTGGTAAAAGGTGCGATCGCTTTTAGTGACTGCAAACTAATAGTCATATTTAAAAACCGCCCTTTAGCAAACATTCAGTTTGTCCGAAACCCTTGATATCCAGAATATTTCTTGATAGTATAACGCGATGTGCAACTAAAATTAAGCTGACACTAAAGTTTCAAACTGTAAGATATTTTCATTCTCACGATTGAGCCAGCAACAAACAGTATGTGCTAAAAGTTTGCGGTTTATTCTACTTGTTAAATGCCACATATCCCTTGCCCAAATTTTTTCCAGATTAAATCGCTCAACTAATTGTCCAATTACTGTCTCTATCAAACGACGTACTTTCATCAACATTTTTACCCACGACTTAGGACGAGTATCTTTCATATTGTTCCGCAATGCTGTTTCCAATTCAATGCCATTACGAATAAGTTCTTCCCCTAATTGCTCACTTATATACCCTTTATCACCAATGAGTAAACCTTTTATTCCTTTGACTAAATCCCATAATGCCTCACGTTCATCACCATTAGCTGGAGTCAAAGTTAGACCTGTGATGATTCCCTGACCACTAATAATTAAATGTCCATGAAAACCATAATAGGTCTCCTTTTTAGCAGCACAATAGCCATAATTGGCTTCACCCACAAAACTACGACATCTTGGAGCTCTACTAAAACAACACAACGGAATGGGAATACCATCAATTATATGAAGATGATCTTGAAAACCATTCATTTGGCCAGCTAACTTTTTTTGTAAAACCTGTTTGTATTGCCATAAATTCGCCGCTTGCCTAACAAAAGTACTACGACTAGGTATTTTGGGAAACAATTCTTGCCAGTGGCAACGGAAATATTCCCAAATTCCTTTGTCTGTATCAATACAGCAAAAAACGTAAATAATAAAATCTTCTATTGTCAACATAAATTTCATACTGGCTATACTTTAATTATTGTCCGGCGATGGCCAAACATTCGATGAACCACTGCTTTATCTTGCTTTCACCAAGACGCTTTTAGCGATCGCGCGATCGCCACTTCGTGATCGTGCTTTGTACGCCACTTCGCCCTGTCGCTTTGCAATCGCCAAAAAAATGAACTTATTGATTAATTTTATTTTAAAATTAAAATCTCGTTAGTTTTTACTTTTTAGTTGCACATCGCGTTAATTATGATGCTGAGGGCGTATCCATTTATAGGAATCATTTTATAGGAATCATTACAATAGTGCTTGGAACTCATTCAGTCTTACGTTTACATAAAAACGTGATGGTGAGAGTATAATCAAAAGATGCTCATTTTGACAAAAAATCCCGCCCCAATAAGTCGATTAGTAATCAGATTTCCTGCCGAATTTTGGGAGTATTTCATTTATCAATAGGGAATAAAGCTAGGAATTTATGATTTCTATATGATAATTGATTTTAATTTTAGTTTGAGTTTTGTAGGGGGTCTATTGTTGTCATAATTTCTTCTAAATTAGCGAGATCAAAATTAGTTTGATTAATATTAGCATTCACTAAGTTCGCTTTATGAAGATTCGCTCTGTTAAAATTAGACCATGAGAGTTTTGCCTGTGATAAGTTAGCATGGTTAAAGTCTGTCATTTTGAAACTACTCCATGTCATTATACTGTCGTAAAAATTGGCATTGTTAAAATCTCCGTTAACGAAGTTACCCCCACTTAAGTTAGCATGGCTAAAATTAGCATGGGAAGCATTAATCCCCACCCCATTAACGCTATTCATAAGGGTTAAGGACAAATTGGCCTCTTCTAAGTTAGTATTCATCATGATGGCATTGGTTAAGTTTGCCCCCTGTAAATTAGCACCCTGTAGGTTAGCATCGGTTAAGTTGGCACGACTGAGAAGGCAGTTAATCATTTTGGCATGACTGAGATTTGCTTTTTTTAAATTAGTGTCATGTAATAAGGTGCCAACTAATATACCATGACTAAAATTACTTTCACTAAGATTGGCATTGCGTAAACTAGCATCGGATAAGTCAGATTCTGCTAAATTTGCTTTGCTTAAATTGGCTTGTATTAAGTTTACTTCTCTCAAATCTCCTTGAATAATAGCATGACTGAGATTTGCTTCTTTAAGATTGGCCTGTAGTAGTAAACAACCTACTAAATTGACATTTGTTAAGTCTGCCTCTTTGAGATTTATTCCACTCAGATTTATATTACCCAATATTTGACCATGAAGATCTACTTTCTGAAAGTTGGTTTCTCCTCGACTGTACCTTTCTAGTAATTCTTGAACATCCATAATTAATTTAAAGATTCCCAGTTAAAAAGTCTATTTTTTTGATGATAAATTCTGCAATTTTTTTGGTTGCACCAGTTTTTCCTAGTCTTTTTTTTCCGTTAACGGCTATGGACTGCCATAAATCTGGTGTTGACAATAACTCTTGTATTTTTTCTGCTACCTGCGAGGGATTATTTACTAATTGTAGAGAAATTCCCAATAAACGAGTTTGATTTTCAGCAAATTTTCGATTATATTGTGCACCATTACCTGGAAACGCGATCGCTGGTTTTCCTAATCCCACAAATTGTTCCGTTGCTGTCCCAGCCATGGCTATAGATAAATTACAATAGTTCAAACATTGAGCATAGGCATTTTGACTTAAAATTAATTTTGCTCTTTTCTTAGTAAATACCATTATATGGGAATCGTTAATGGATAAACTCACAGATTTTAATGACTTTTCTTGCCATTGTTGAGGGGACAAAAATTCAGTAAAAGTACTTAAATTTAATGATGGGGCGATGGCGGCGACAAAAATTAAGTCAGAAGATTGACTATTAATAATAGATTCAACGGCGGTGAGAATCAGTTGCCAATTCTCGATGGCTTCTGGTAATCTTGATCCGGGCAAAAGTAGAATTTTGAGTGTATAGTCATTGTCCGATGGTAAAGGGGAGATGGTTAAATCGTCCATCATCGGATTACCTAAATCATGGGCACGGATATGGTATTTTTGTAGGGTTTGAGTGGTAATAGAATCCCTAGGAAAAACGGCAAAACAACGATCATTTTTCATTAACCATCTTTCCCAAGGATAATATATTGAACCAAAATAGCGATCGATTCTTGAGATATTTTCTAGCCAACCGTTTTCATTGCGTAAATAATATTCCGATTTAGCAGTACCAATAAAACCATATTTTGCACCGCTTAACCATGCACATAAAAGAGGTAAAATATCCCCTACTGCTAAAACATAACCGCCGTTTTTTGCCCATAATTTCACAGCTTTAAATTGAGTGCAAGTCAAACCAATTAAACCTTGACGCAAATCTTGCCATAATTGTTGGCTATCCATATAAATAAAACCACCAGAAGGCATTTTTTTTACAGGTGCAATAAAAGGAATATTTTCTTTAGCATAGGCAAATCCTTCCCCTACCATTGGTAAACAGGCAATGGATATTTGTGGATTAATTTGTCGTAACTGATTTATAATTTTTACAGCAATTAAATCTTCACCGTGACCATTACTTATAACTAATAATTTCATTAATCAAAACAAGCTAATATTTAATAGTTAACAGTTGACGGTTGGTAGCAACGTGGCATGCTAAGTTTGTACTGTTGAAATAATTTTTAAAATTTCTCATTCTTAATTCCTTATTCCTCATGACTAATTTCTAATTACTTATTCCTCATTTATTGAAAACATGAACTTTAATAAAATACAACCATTAGGATCCGTTATTCAAGGCTCATTAAGTGGTGGTTTGGAAGTGCGACTACATCCTGATATATCCGTAGAAGATATGAGAGTAGGTAAATTCCTGGTGGTGGAAGGCACTCGATCGAAGTTTTTTTGTCTTTTAACAGATGTCTCTTTAGGTACTTCGAACCCTCGGATTTTTACTCATCCTCCTGATCATAATGATAGTTTTTGGTTAGACATATTAGCAGGAAGTGACACCTATGGAACTATTGAAATCGCACCAATGTTGATGTTGACTTTGACAAATAAAGAAGAATATGTTAATAATTTCGGTAATATTCCGAAATTAAGAGGATTGGAAACGGAATTGCAACTGTTACCGGTCAAAACAATCCCTAGTCATTTTAGTCAAGTATATGAATCCACAGAGCAAGATTTTCGCTCGGTTTTTGGTTGGGAAGATGATCCACATAAATGCAATTTTTCCATCGGTCAACCTTTGGATATGGATGTCCCAGTTTGTATGGATTTAGCTCGTTTTGTTGAACGTAGTAACGGAATTTTCGGCAAATCTGGCACAGGAAAATCATTTTTAACACGATTATTGATTTCTGGTGTTATCCACAAGGAAGCGGCAGTTAATCTTATGTTTGATATGCACTCGGAGTATGGTTGGGCGGCGGTAAGTGAGGGGAAAAACTTTAGCATGGTAAAAGGATTAAAGCAACTTTTTCCCAATCGAGTGGAAATTTATACCCTAGATGCCGAATCCACTAATCGCCGAGGAGTAACCAGCGCTCATGAGTTGTACTTGAGTTATGATCAAATCGAGATTGAGGATTTACGATTAATTGCGAGAGAATTGAACTTATCCGAAGCTAGTTTGGATAATGCTAATGTTTTAGCCTCAGAATATGGCAGAGATTGGATTTATCGCCTCTTAAACATGACAAATGAGGAAATCCAAGTATTTTGTAATGAAAAACAAGGGCATCAAGGCTCAATTATGGCACTACAAAGGAAATTGAAACGTCTTCAGAGTCTTAAGTATATGCGTTCAGCTTGTCCTCATAATTATATTAAAGAAATTCTCAATTTATTAGACGGAGGCAAACACATTGTCGTAGAATTTGGATCACAAGGTAATATGCTTTCTTATATGCTAGTAACAAATATGATTACTCGTCGTATTCATAACGCTTATGTGAAAAAAGCTGAGAAATTTTTACAAAGTCAAAAAATAACCGATCGCCCTCGTCAGTTAGTGATTACCATCGAAGAAGCTCATCGTTTTCTCGATTCCAAAATTGTCCATCAAACCATTTTCGGAACTATTGCAAGGGAGATGCGGAAATATTTTGTAACCTTGTTCATTGTGGATCAACGTCCTTCAGGCATTGATAACGAAGTAATGTCTCAAGTCGGCACAAGAATTACTTGCTTACTCAACGATGAAAAGGACATTGACGCTATTTTTACAGGGGTTTCGGGTGCAAGTGGTTTAAGATCTGTATTAGCCAAACTCGACTCTAAACAACAAGCCCTGGTTTTAGGTCATGCTGTTCCTATGCCTGTAGTCGTTCGTACTAGACCCTATGATCAAGAATTTTACAGACAAATCGGCGATGATGACTGGCAAGAAAAAAGTGATCAAGAAGTATTTAAAGCAGCAAAGATAGCGAGATCAGATTTATTTTAGGATGTGGTGAAAAAGTTTTTTGGTGACAATGTAGGGGAAAGGTTTCTTCCACTAATTAATATAAGATAATTAATAATTGATAATGAATAATGACATTTCAACGGTTTGATTGAATAATCAAAAAATCATGGCAGGACATAGTAAATGGGCAAATATTAAACGAAAAAAAGCCGTCGTTGATGCTAAAAAAGGTAAAACTTTTACACAACTTTCTCGTGCTATCATCGTAGCCGCTCGTAAGGGAATCCCCGATCCCGAAGGTAATTTTCAGTTGCGTACGGCTATCGAAAAGGCGAAGGCAGCGGCCATACCCAATGATAACATAGAAAGAGCGATCGCTAAAGGTGCTGGTACATATAGCGATGATGAGAATATTTTAGAAGAAATCAGATATGAGGGTTACGGTATCGGCGGGGTTGCGGTGTTAGTTGAAGCGTTGACAGACAATCGTAATCGTACGGCGGCAGATATTCGCTCGGCATTCACCAAAAATGGTGGTAATCTGGGGGAAACTGGTTGCGTTAGTTGGATGTTTGCTCAAAAAGGGATAGCTATTATTGAAGGGGAAGTGGAAGAAGAAAAATTATTAGAGGCTTGTTTAGAGGCTGATGCTGATAGTTATGACATTATTGACGAGGAAGATTATCAAGGTGTAGAAGTTTTCACTACCATCGATCAATTAGAAAATTTAAACCAAATATTGACTAGTCATCATTTTACCGTCAAAGAAGTAGAATTGCGGTGGATACCAAATAATAGTATCGAAATTAGCGATCAAGAACAGACAAAATACTTACTGCGTTTAATGGATTCCCTCGAATCCTTGGATGATGTCCAAAATGTCACAGCAAATTTTGAATTGGTAGAAAATGACTGACCTTTCCCACGGGAATTTAAAATATTGTCACAGTATGTCAACTATGGTTAGAATAGTAAAATTGTCTGATCATCAAATTATTATTTTAACTTTATGGCAGTACCTAAAAAGAAAACATCTAAATCTAAACGTAATCAACGTCGAGCCCATTGGATTAAAAAAGCTGAAGTACAAGCACAAAAAGCCTTATCTTTGGGTAAATCAGTGTTGACTGGAAAATCCAACAGTTTTGTTTATATCACTAAAGAAGAAGAAGAAGGAGAAGAGTAGAATTAAGAATGTAGAATGTAGAATCAAAAACTTTTTATTTTGACATTTTTATTGCTGACAATTATATAGCGTTAGCAATTGTCCAAATATCTATTAACCAGAGAAAAAAAGTAAACACTAACAAGAAAAGATACATCCAAGGTTGTGCTAACGGGCGAATATCGGTTGTATCAATGCTTGTTTTGTTTTGCACTTCCTGTACCATTTTGTTAAATCCTGACACCCTCATCGGTAATAAGTAGGCCTTATCCCTACTTTTTGTGACAAAATAATATACTATTCCTCCTTGTCCAGTAGTACGCATTTTCAGGCTATCAATATCACTCCAGGGCAAACTCCAGCCTTTACGCCACAACCATGATACCCATTGAGGATAAGATACCCTTATGCCTTCGTCATTGAGGATTACTCTCTCACTCAATATGGCAAAAATGGCGATGGCACCTAAGATTAAAAAAAGGCAAAAAAGCCACAGGGGAAGATTAACGGCGGCAAATTTGGCTAAAAATGGTAGAGGAATTGTTAAGGCAAAATAAAGATTAAGTAAGGTGATTTTGATTAGGGGGGATATGGGAAAATTGGATTCTTTAAGAGAATTATTCATTATTTTTGAGTTTATCATTTAAGTTTACTATTATTGTTAGAAGCCACTAACTAACTATCACCATCATGGAAGACTACCGTAATCAACTCTCGGATTTAATTAATCATTACCATCATCGAGTTGATTTTTTGACAATTCGCCTGGAAAAAGCAGAGGGTAGTAACATTGTTCTACGTGGTAATCAAGTCGAAACCTTGAGCGAAGGAGTCTCCGTCGGTGGTCAGGTTAGGGCTTGTTATCAAGGGGGTTGGGGTTTTGCCACTTTCAATGATTTAACCCAACTTAGAGAAAGAATAGAGGATGCCATTACTTCCGCTCGTTTAGTGGGCGATGATGAGACTATTTTAGCCCCTGTATCCCCCATACAAATCAGCTGCAAATTGCCCCTCACAGGCTCAAATCCCCGTTTAATTCCACTTTTTGATAAAAAACAACTCTGCGATCGCTATAATCGTATTTTAGGGGAACATCACCCACAAATCACAACTTCTAATGTTAGTTACCGAGACTCTCAACAAACAGTTTTATTGGCAACCTCCGAAGGAAGTATGATTGAGCAATGGTGGATTGATTGTGAAATGAGGTTTAGTGCCACCGCCAAAAATGGGGAATTGGTGCAAACGGGCAGAGAAACCACCGGCACAAAAAAAGCCTATGAAGATTTAACCAACTTAGATATAAAGGTAGAAAATGCGGCAAAACGGGCAGTCAACGCCTTAAGTCTGCCATCGGTGAAAGGTGGTACATATGACGTGGTAATTGATCCCATTTTAACAGGTTTATTCGTCCATGAAGCCTTTGGGCATTTATCAGAAGCCGATATGGCTTACGAAAACCCCGATTTATTAGAAGTCATGACCATGGGACGCAAATTTGGCGAAGAATTTTTACAGATTTTTGACGGTGCAATGCTAGAAGGACACCGAGGCAGTTATTATTATGATGATGAGGGCACACCCGCCACCACGACTCAATTAATCAAAGATGGTATTTTAGCGGGACGTTTACATTCCCGTGAAACTGCCGGAAAATTGGGGGAAAAACCCACAGGTAACGCCAGATGCTTAAATTATCATTATCCTCCCATCGTCAGAATGACTAACACTTGGATTGGCAGAGGTAAAACCCCCGTGGCGGATCTATTCACCCACATCAAAGAAGGAGTTTATGCCGCCAATTGGTTAGGAGGCATGACCAACGGCGAAATGTTTACCTTTACCCCAGGGGAAGCATGGATGATTCGAGACGGAAAGATTGCCGAACCAGTCAAAAATGTTACTTTATCAGGTAATGTCTTTAAAACTCTAGGGAATATAGAAGCCATTGGTGATGATTTTTACTGGGATGAATCTGGGGGTTGTGGAAAAGGTGGACAAGGTGGTTTAGCTGTAGGCTGTGGAGGTCCTAGTTTGCGTATTAAAGATGTAGTTGTCGGCGGAGAGGAATAAATAATTAATAATTAATAGATTTTGGCAACATCAAAAACTGTTTATTCTTCTAAAAATTTAGTTAAATCGAAATTAGTAGAAGTTGTTTGCGATTGTTGGTTTTTTGCCTGACTTAAAATCAATAAAATTCTCTCACCATAATCGACTGATCCTTTGAGTTGTTCTTGTAGCTTCATTAATCCTCCATTAGCATATTCTTCAAAAATAGTGACTCTTTCTTCTTCTGCCGTGATATTATAAGCAGAGATAATTTGGGGATTACTGGTTTCAGTAATAGCTATAAGTTTAAATAAAAGATCATATCCACGAGTACTAAAAACATCTAAACTGATGGGAGATGGTTCTTTGGCAATGACATCTAATGGTAATCTGAGTTTATTTTTTTTGCCCAATGCTGCTGCAAAAGCCATTGCATCTGCATAAGTGGCAAATACTCCTTGAGGATTTTCGTTATTTAAAACTAAACTTTGTACTAAATTGGCTTTATCTTGAGAAACTTTGATTCTGATTGCCATGACAATAAATAATTGATAATTGATAATTAATAATTGCTGATTAATTTATGAAAATTGTGACGGTTATTTTGGCGGGGGGGAAAAGTTCTAGGATGCAGAAAGATAAGGCTTTATTAGAGATAAATGGAGAACCTTTATTAAGTAAAATTTATCATATAGCTAAACAATGTACCGCTCAAGTTTATATTATGACTCCTTGGGCTGAAAAATATGCTTCTATCTTGCCTGTAAATTGTAATTTTATTTCCGAATCATCAAATTTTCAGGGGGGGTTAATGGCTTTTTCTGGGGCTTTAAATTATATCGATTCTGATTGGGTTTTACTCTTAGCCTGTGATTTACCTTTTTTAACAATAAATGATCTTAAAAATTGGATTAATTCTCTGTCCAATATTCCCGAAAATACTATGGCCTTTTTACCGAAAAATGAAAAGGGTTGGGAATGTTTATGTGGTTTTTATCGCCGCCATTGTCAAAATTCTTTACAAAAATCTATAGAAGGAGGAAATCGATCTTTTCAGCGATGGTTAAATCAAGAAATAGTCGAGGAATTAGTAGTTAAAAATAGGCAAACATTGTTTAATTGCAATACCCCTCAAGACTATGAAAATATGAAATTATGACATAAATATTATTTCCTCTGTTAGGAAACCTGTGCAATGTAGGGTTTATGTAGTGTAGTTAGAACTTTAACTTGATATTCTTGTTCAAAAATTGGCTTTTTGTAGTCTAAATTCCATAGTTCTAAGGCACAATCATCATTAGGTTGAGTTGGCGTTAGGTGTAAATGTAATTGTTTATATTCGTTGTCATATCTACATTCTAGACTTTTTATGGCTCCAATTTGACGACGATCGAGGGCGATCGCTAATCTGAGAATAGCACTTAATTGTTTAATTATTTTACGATGGGAATCTGATAAACAAGCATAGGTTTCATGTTTTCGCTTCGGTTTACTTTTACGGTGATAACGGGCAATTTGGGCGATCAATTCGATTTCGATTTCGGTAAACCCTAACAATTCAGCATTGCGAATTAAATAATAAGAGTGTTTATGATGGGCAGAATGGGAGATATATAAACCAGAATTATGTAGGATAGTTGCCGACCAAAGATATTCTCGCTCTAAATCCCCCCAAGAATGTAATTGATTTTTTGTGGAATCAAAGATATTTAGGGCAAAATCGGCGATTTTTTCGGCATGAGGTAAATCGACTTGATATTTATGGGCAATTTTGTAAATATTACGGGGGCGAACCTCTCCTTGAAAAGCTAGACGATCTTCAATGTAACCGTGTTGCAACATCCAATCCACAATTACTCCTTCTCGCAAGGCACGTTCACAAATGTTAAGGTCTTCCATCTCCAACATTTTCATAGCCTCTAGTAAAATTGTAACCCCCGCGATAATAATTTCCGCTCTGCGTTCAGACATTCCGGGTAAGGTGGCACGTTGAGAGTAATTCATAGAGATGAGTTGATTTAAAATTCTCTCTATATCTTTTAGTGGTATTCGATAACCATTCAAGGTTAAAGGTTCAGCTTCTTGATGGAGGCTATAATGAATTAACGCTAAAGTTTCCGCCGTGCCCGATGTGCCCACTAAAATAGGCTTTTCTCCTGGATTGAGGGCATTTTTAAATTCTTCTACAGGGCGTTCTAACATCCCTCGAATATACGCCTGCAAAGTAATAAATTCTCGATTATTAATAGGATCGCTATGAATTAAATCGCGTGTGAGACGAACAGCTCCTATTTTAGTGCTACTTAAAAATCTGGCTTCTTGACCATCTCCTAATACTATCTCTGTTGAGCCTCCACCAATATCAATCATAGCGTGAACTTTTCCGCCAAAATCCATGCCCGATAAGACTCCTAGATAAATTCTTCGGGCTTCTTCCTGGCCAGAAATTAAATCGACAAAAATGCTTAATTCTGATTCTATTTTTCTTAAAAATTCATTGCCGTTGGGTGCTTCTCTTGTGGCACTGGTAGCTACGGCAATAATTTGATCGGCTTTTAAACTTTCCGCTAGGTGTTTACATCGCTTCAGGGCGGCTAAAGAACGATTGATGGCTTCCTCTGTAAGATTACCTGTTTCGGGATCGCGATCGCCAAGTCTAACAGTATCTTTTTCTTTGGCAATAATACGGAAAGAGGGAATTTGAGAATTAATTTGCACTACGACCATATGTATGGAATTTGTGCCAATATCGATAGCACCTAGAATATAATCTTTTAATGCTTTTTTCTTCGTCAACCCATCAAATACTTGAGTGATATTTACCATAGATTCAATTACTCATTTTTTCTGAATACAATTAACTTTGTTACTTAATCACTTGAAAAGAGGTTTACTAGAAATTTGCTCACAAATGGCTTTCCCAATTTCCAGGGAGGCAGTAGCAGCAGGGGAAGGGGCATTACAGACATGAAGAGCGTTTTCAGTGGGTATAATTAAAAAGTCTTCTACTAATTTGCCGTCGGTTTTGAGTGCTTGTGCCCTCACTCCACCAGGAGAAGGAATAAGATCATTGGCTTGTACTTGGGGAATGAGGGTTTGCAAACTACGGACAAAAGCCGCTTTACTGAAAGAACGGATAATTTCTTCCATCCCTTCAGCATAATATTTAAGCACTAATTTCCATAACCCCGGATAGGTAACAATTTCGGCAAATTCTCCTAAGTCAAAGTCGGTTTTTTTATAGCCCTCTCGTTTTAAACTTAACACAGCATTAGGTCCTGCATGAATATTTCCGTCAATTAAACGGGTGAAGTGTACCCCTAAGAATGGAAAATCTGGATTTGGTACAGGGTAGATTAAATGTTTCACCAAATAGCGTTTTTCAGGCTTTAATTCATAATATTCGCCTCGGAAGGGTATAATTTTCATTTTCGCATCAGTACCCCCTAATTTGGCGATGCGATCGCTATATAAACCACCGCAGTTGATGAGATATTTAGTGGTGATGTCTCCTTGATTAGTGATTAAAATAGGCCCTGAAGATTGAGAATTTATTTTAATTACTTTAGTCTTGAATTTAATTTCTCCGCCTTTATGGGTGAAGATTTCAGCGTATTTTTGAGCCACTTGCTTATAGTCAACAATTCCCGCCGTTGGTACTTGTATTGCAGCTAAACAACTAACGTAAGGCTCGATTTCTTTGACTTCTTCAGCTGATACTTTTTTTACGGGGATGCCATTATCCAAACCCCGCTGATATAAATTTTCAAGGAGGGGTAATTCTTTTTCTTGACAAGCGACAATTAATTTACCGCACACATCATGATTGATATTGTGTTGTTGACAAAACTTGACTAATTCTCGATTTCCTTTGGTGGTTAAAATTGCCTTATAACTGCCGGGTTTATAATATACTCCTGAATGTATCACTCCGCTATTATGCCCTGTTTGATGGGCGGCACATTTACTTTCTTTTTCTACTAAGATAATTGTTCTCTCGGGATATTTTTCTTGTAAGGCGATCGCCGTAGCTAACCCGACAATACCACCGCCAATAATTGCAAAATCGTAAATCATAATCAATAATTAACATTAAGCTGATTTTATCAGTATAAAAATAGGGTAATGTAACTTTTTAGCTTTTAAACACATTTCCGGACGTCAAGTTTAATAGGACTTAGTCCTTGTATATTATTATCTCTTGCTACAATAACACCATCATAACAATAAGTTTCATTCTCAAAATCTGCCGAAGCTAAAATCATGTAATCATGATCTTGCAAAAACTGCATACATTGTGAGTGTAAATCCTGACTATGAGTTGAGATAAAAATATAGCCAACTTTTTTTTCTAAAAAGATAATTTCAGTATTTTTTAAAAAATATAATTCAGTCCCCTGAATATCTAAATGTAATAAATCTATATAATCAATCTCATTATCTGACATAAAATCGTTGAGAACTATTCCCCCTTCACCTATTCCACCAATAACAAAATTACCGATCATGTTATTAAGTTCAAAGTTATCAACTCCACAACGAATATTATTGGGATCCGGTTCAATCATATAATTCCTTGCATCGGGTATTTGTTGGTGAAACCACATTGAATAAAAAGACCAATAAGCCCCCAATTCAATCATTGTCCCACCTGGTTTTATATATTTTAAAACTTCCATAAACATTCTTTCTTCTTGTGGTTCGTGAACTCCCTTATTGAAGATAAGAATTTGAGAGAAATTACCATAATAAGTAGGAAAAACTTTTAACCCGTTGTGCATGATCACATAACCATTTTCTAGTTTGCCGGCATTTTCACATCTAGGAATATATTTATTACTTGGATCGGCCAAGATTTCTCTAAACCTTCCGACAAAATCTTCTGCTTGGGCTTTGGGTAAATTGGATATATCTGATTGGTTTATCCTTGGTAGTGCAATAATATTTAATTTACCTGATAATTCTTCTAGTGATTCAAGTTGAATTAATTGTTTAAGAAAGGGTTGATAATAGAACAACTCATAGCCAATACTCAGTAAATATTGAGCGACGGGGATATTATTTCCTTGACTACCGGCGATATTTTCGTATAAGATACTGGGCTTAAAGTCCGATAAAATGCGACTGCTACCGAGTAATACTTCAATTTCGTTACCTTCGGCATCTAATTTTAACCAGTCAACGGTAGATAAATTATATTTTTCCACTAAACTATCGAGGGTAAAACATTCCACCTCTTGATAATTGCCTTGGAGACCTGAATCGTCTTTAATAATTTCGTTTAATTCACTGGCTTGATGTAAGGATAGTTTAACAGTTTTATTGCTATCTCCTGCCGCACCAGCACAAATATTCACCCAATCTAATTTGTTGATTCTACGGGTTTCCTCTAAACATTCTACACAGCCAAAAAACGGTTCAACTGCTATTACTTTTCCATTTTTTCCGACTCTTTTAGCGGCACTAAAGGTATAAACACCAACATTGGCACCCACATCAATTACTGTCATATTAGGCTTAATTTCATCTCGCCATAACTCCATTTCTTTCTCAAACCAATCTTCTTGTGCCAATAAAACAGCCGTAACAATAGATTTGAAACTAGCTTCCACAGCCATTAATAAATTATCATCAAATTTAAGATAAGTCCAGGAATTTTCCAGTGGTAAATTTGCCCATTGCCAGTTTATATTTTCACGATTTTGCTGATAATAATTATTGCCATATTGATAATAACTATTAGCTAATTGTTGATCGTCGAGATCACAATAGCAAAGATACAAAGATTGAACAACTCTACTGTTATGAGATTCTAATTGTCCCGCTTGATATAGATAAAGTAAACCTTCGACTTGTTTATTAAAAAGACTACTTATGCCTAAATTGAGCTTAATATTAACAGCATCAGGTATTATTTGATTAACTAAATTAAGCATCCTTAATCCCCAAGGGTTGTAAAAAACCATCTGTGACTGTTCTAAATCAGCAATTAATAGATAAAAAGCCTGTAAATAGCCATTATCTAAACTAATTATTTTTTGTAAATTTTCCTTGTTTTTTGCTTTATTCCTTAATGGAATCGGTAAATAAACGAATCCAGCTGGTAAATTATTTTTTTGTGTAAAAATAATAGGCAAAAGCGTCAATAAATTAGAATATTCTATATTGCAACCAAGATTGGTTTCACCCAATAAATTTTTAATAATACCCAAATGTGCCACACAAAGAGGATTAGTTTCTTCCACATTTAAAGCCGTTTCTAAGGCTTCAATGGCCAATTCTAGATAAAATTGCCTTAAAGAAGTATCCTGAGTGTTTTCTGCTTCAATAATATTTACGACGGCAAAATTATTTAACTCTATAGCCGTAGAAGGACTGTCCCAATCTGTTTCCTCTGCTGATTTCCATAGAGGTAATGATGATAAATTAATTTCCGAGAAGTGTTCCTGTAAATATTGGTGATAGCTGATGAAAGGAGAATTATTAGTCATAAATAACTATATATTTTTTATATTCATTTTACAATATACAATAATTCAGTTATTTTTTCGTTTTCGTTATTAACAAAACTTTTTTAAAAAGTTTCAACATCCGCGATCAATAAGGAGAATAGTTCAAAAAACGTCAACCTTTCATTTACTGAAATAAAATAAATTTATACCCATGTTAGTTCAAGATTTATCGGCACAAAAAAGAAGATTTTTTCTCGGTCTGGTTGAAAAACGAATAAAATCTGGTAGTGGTAGCAGTTTAGAATTTTTACATCAACGTAGTTGGACTTATCCAGTGAGTAATCTAAACTTAATCTTAAAACAAGCTCCTTTTGTGGTTGTTGGTGGGATTGCAACAAGAATGTATATGCCGGAAAGAATGACCTTAGATCTTGATATTCTCATTAAATCAGAAGATTCTGAGCTTATTTATCAAGACTTAAAAAATGCCAACGCCAAAAAAATAGGCAATTTGAGTATTCCTGGTACTCAATGGCAATTGTTGGACAACACATCTTTAGATGTTTTAGAAGGGGAAGATGATTGGGTTAAAGATGCCCTTTGTAATCCTAATTATGCCCCAGATGGTTTACCGATTATTCCTTTACCTTATCTTATACTAATGAAGTTGTCTGCTAGTCGAACCCAGGATCTAGCAGATATAAGTAGAATGTTGGCATTGGCAGAGGAAACAGAATTAAGTATAGTCAGACAAGTTATTAAAACTTATTTACCAACTGCGGCGGAAGATTTAGAAAGTTTGATTATCTTGGGAAAACTGGAAATAGGGAATTAAAAATTATGTCTTTATGACAATAATTCAATTACATTAGCATTCGTTGTATTAATGATCATTAACATAAATCTCCCACATTTGTTGATACGCTTTTTCCATCTCTCTGGTAAATTTTTTTCCATTCCAAAGAGGTGAAGTTTTCTTCGATTGTTTTAACTTCCAACTAACTTCTTTTCTTAAATTCTCATCCGTACCGAGTTTAATACCCCATTCAATATATTCTTCATCACTCCATGCAATACCCTCAGTAATACCTGCATTAATCATAAAAGTATAACTATTCCGTGCTGCAAATTGTTCCCCAACTCTGGTAACTAAGGGTGTTTCCATCCATAAAGTTTCTAAGGTTGTAGTTGCCCCATTATAGGGATAAGTATCTAACATTACATCGGCAATCCTCAGATTTGCTCGATGAATTTTCTCTGTTAAAGTTTGCGGTAAAAATCTTAATCTGTTTTTATCAACTCCTTCTTGTTCTGCGATGGTGACGAATAATTGTTTTAGTATTTCTTGATCTCCACTGCCTTTAATTACTAAATAACTATGGGGTACTGCATTAATAATTTTCATTTGGCTATGAATAATGTCAGGATGACGTTTTACGGAGTTTTGAATATTGAGATAAATAATTGCATCTGATGGAATATCTAAATCACCTCTCGATATGTTTGGTACATCTACCTCAAAACCATCAACACCTAAATAACTATAGGGTAAGCGCCAAATTTTTTCTTGATAATAGTCTTGGGCTTCATCAGGTAAGACATAAGGATCGGCAATAAAATAATCAATGGCTGGAATACCGTTAGTATCCATTCCTAACCAAGCTACCTGTATGGGGGCTGGTTTTAATGCCATGATTATAGAAGTCATATTCTCGGTAAAACTATCCAAATCTACTAATATGTCAATCTGGTCTTTTTCTATTTGGGTAATTAAATCATTAACTACATTAGTGGAATTATGGGCTTGATCGACGTCTTTTCTAAAAAACTCTTGGGTTATTTCATCTTCTATTTGATGACAAACAAAATAAGTATAAATAGCAAATTTTTCTCGATCATGGTGACGGATCAACCATCGACTAAGAAATCCGACAGAGTGCGATCGCAATGTGTGTCCAATATAACCAATTTTTAGTTTTCGAGCAATCTTTATTTTCTCTGGAGATGTAAGATGAACAGGACAACTATAGTAGTTACGGATTAATTTTTGAAATAATTGAGCAACGCCGTTAATAATTAATCTTTTTTCTTGAGGTTGATCATCAAAATAAAGTAAAGGTTGAGTCACCATACTCAAACAGTTACGAATATAAGCATCTTTTATCTCGGGTTGTTCCTTAACTAACTCCTGTAATATGGCTTTATATTTAGCAACTATTTTAACAGCTTCTTGCCAATCGCCAACTGTTATGGTGTTAGAAATTAATAGACGTAAAGCAAGTGCTTTTTCATCGATGGTATTGCTACATTCGTAAAACCTTTGGGCTAAAAATCGTACTTGGTTATATTGACTAGCTGCTGAATAGTAAGAAATTACTTGGTTTAAAATTTTTAAATTATTGGATTTCTTTTTAAGGCAAATTTCGCATAACCCAGCGGCATAACCATAATATCCTTTTTCTTGTGCCAGTTTTGTTGCTTTTGATAAAAATAAATCCGTTATGCTATCATCTTCTTCAACATAATTATAAACAGCTTCTGCTAAATCTATAATTTCATCTGAGGGCAAGTTTAAGAGTATTTCTACTACTAATAACAATAGTTCTTTATCTATTTTATCTTCTTTATTTTCTACCAATAAATTTGCTATATTCCATTGTTTAATATCCTCAATTTGAAATAGATTTAAACTTATTTTAAGTAAGACTAACTTCAGTAAGTTATTAATATTTTGAGGATAAGTCTCTCTAATTTGTTCTCTAATAGTGTAAGTTAAACTTTGATTTCCTAATTTTTCTTGCCTTTTTGCTTCTTGATCTAAAATGTTTATTAATTCTTGAGTTGCACTATCAATTTCTTCTTGAGTTTGCTGTTGATTCAAAGCCATAAACCATGTTAATTGGGCTTCTTCTTCTTTGTCTTGCAATAAATAAGCCAAACCTAAATACCAATAGTATTTTATGCTTTCAGGCTCTTCTTCGAGCAATGATTGATAATATTCCGCTGCTTTGTCATACTGTTCTTCATTTAGGTAGTTCTCAAAAATATGAGACTGATTTATTTGATTCATAGTAAATCGATTTGTGATTGAATATAACAACAGATTTTATCTCTAGTTTTTGTTCTGGAGATAAATCTCCCACATTTGTTGATAAGTCTTTTCCATTTCCCTGGTAAATTGTTTTCCATTCCAAAGAGGTGAAGTTTTTTTCGATTGTCTTAACTTCCAACTAACTTCTTTTCTTAAATTCTCATCCGTACCGAGTTTAATACCCCATTCAATATATTCTGTATCACTCCATGCAATACCCTCAGTAATACCTGCATTAATCATAAAAGTATAACTATTCCGTGCTGCAAATTGTTCACCAACTCTCGTAACTAAGGGAATTTCCATCCATAAGGTTTCGAGGGTGGTAGTTGCCCCATTGTAAGGGTAAGTATCTAATATTACATCGGCAATTCTCAGATTTGCTCTGTGTTCTACTTCAGTGGGTGTTCTCCCTAAGAAACGAAGGCGATCGCAATTAACCCCTTCTTCTGTCGCTAACTGAGCATAAAGTTTTTGGAGAAAACGTTGATCGTCTTTTCCCTTAACCAGTAAATAACTGTTTGGTACATTTTTCAGAATACGCAATTGTAAGCGAAGAGTATCAGGATGAAGTTTGAGAGGACCTTGAATATTCATAAAAATAATGCTATCATTCCCTATATTCAAGTCTTCTCGTTTAAGGGTTGGAACACCCACTTCAAAACCATCAATACCTACATAAGTGTGAGGTAAACGCCAGATTTTTTCTGAGTAATAGTCTTGAGCATTTTCTGGTAAGACATAAGGATCAGCTATAAAATGGTCTATAGCAGGAATACCACTAGCATCAAAACCTAACCAAGTAACTTGGATTGGAGCTGGTTTTAACGCCATAATTTGACAAGTCGTATTTAAAGTTATACTGTCAAGGTCAACTAGAATGTCAATTTCGTCATCTTTAATTTGTTGAATGGCATCTAGTGTAAGAGTTACATCATAGGAATAAAATTTTACAGCCTTTTTAATAAACCATTCATTTGTTAGGTTATCCATCCGTTTTGTCATGGAATAAAGATAACATTGAAACTTATCAGTATTATGATAGTGTAGCAACCAACGGCACAACCAACCCACAGAGTGGCAATTAAATGTATGACCAATGTAGCCTATGCGCATTGGCCTTTTCTTGTCTAATAAATGAGGATAGGAATTACTAGCAATAGTTGACTGTGATATGATTTGGTAAAACCGATGACTTATCTTATTTAACAGATAACGATTTATCTGAGGTTTGTCTTGAATATAAAGTAACGGGTTAATCTGAACTGGTAAGGTAGCTATAATAAACTTTTCAATATGGTCATTTTCAGTTAAATCGTTTAAATCTCCCAAATAACTTTTATATAAAGATAAAGCATTTTGCCAATTACAATGTTTTAAATACAGGTATAGTAATTGATTAGTACCAAATATCTTTGTAGATAATGATTTGCTTTTGTCTAAAAAATCCAATGCAAACTCTAAGGCCTTCTCATAATGTTCGGTATTGGCATAAAACCAAAAAAGAGTTTTAATTAATGATATATCTTCAGGATTTTGTTCACGACACACATTTACTAAATTTTCAGCAAATGAAATATAAACTTTTTTATCAACTATTTTTTTTGCTATTGCTAAAATTGTTTCGATGATGGATTCTTGATTCTGAGAATGAGTTAAACAAGCACGGGCGAAATCGACACTTTCCTCACTAACATTAGATAAAACTTTATCTAATGTTTTAATGATTAATTCCTTTGATACTCTTGGTATATTTTTTGCCGATAAAAGTTCAATTACGTTCCAATCTTTAAATTTACTGATAGTTGGGTATTGTAGAGTGGCATCTAACCAAATTAAGCCCATTATATTAGTCAAATTATCGGGGTGCAACTGTTGAATATGTCCTCTAATTAACCAAGCAGGTTGATAATTTCCTTTAGCTTCTTGCCTTTTTGCTTCTTGATCTAAAATGTTTATTAATTCTTGAGTTGCACTATCAATTTCTTCTTCAGTTTGCTGTTGATTCAAAGCCATAAACCATGTTAATTGGGCTTCTTCTTCTTTGTCTTGCAATAAATAAGCCAAACCTAAATACCAATAGTATTTTATGCTTTCAGGCTCTTCTTCGAGCAATGATTGATAATATTCCGCTGCTTTGTCATACTGTTCTTCATTTAGGTAGTTCTCAAAAATATGAGACTGATTTATTTGATTCATAGTAAATCGATTTGTGATTGAATATAACAACAGATTTTATCTCTAGTTTTTGTTCTGGAGATAAATCTCCCACATTTGTTGATAAGTCTTTTCCATTTCCCTGGTAAATTGTTTTCCATTCCAAAGAGGTGAAGTTTTTTTCGATTGTCTTAACTTCCAACTAACTTCTTTTCTTAAATTCCTGGGGGCGACAACGCATTCATAACGCAGATTGGATAAGGGAAATAGCTCTCATACCTTGACGATAATAAGAGTGTTTCTGAGGAAATAAAGAGGTTAATTCTTCCAATTGTTCTTGGAAAAAGCAGATTTCACTTAGCCATTTTATGGCATTTAAACCAATAGAAAAATCACTATTTCTTTTATATCTTCTTCCTTTTTCTGTCGGACGAACTAAATATTCACTTATTCCTTTTCTTTTAATTTCTTCCCCTATAAATGTTGAATAGCTATAGGCTAATGTTATTAGTATAATTAAAGAAATTAGTCGTTCATTTTCCATCTTTGTACTCTCTAAATTATATCCGCCTAATTTCAAATCTCTAAACATTTCTTCAATCCCCATTCTTTTGGAATAAGCGGAGATTGTTTCCGACATATTTTCTAAATTAGTTAAAATAAACCATGGTTCTTTGCTAGATTTATGACCATAATTTCTTTTCCACTTTGCGGCTAAATTAATTCCTGAAAATCCCTTGGTTTTTGTTACTTTTATTCCTTGATAATATACCGAGAATCCTGGACATAAACCTAATTCACTTAATTGAAACCATATATCAGTTTCTAACTCCACATATTCACTCTTTTTTAAACGTAGAGATAAATAAACCTGTTTCTCTACTGATAACCACTTTGCTAAATCCACAGAGCAAAACTCCCTATCTCCTAAAACGATTATTTTATATTCAATTAATAAATTGATACTTGGTTCTAATACTTGTTTTTGTTCCGATAAATTACTGCTTCCTTTTTTATCTAGTAATGTAAAATATATAGGAATAGCTCGTTGATTATAAACTAAACTTACCATCAATATATTAATATTTTGCCACTGTGTTCTATCTATGACTAAATAAATCACTTTTTTTGATTCCCATTGATTAATAATCCCTGATTTTAAAATCGGAAACCATATAGTTTCAATTTTCCAATTTTCCAGACTCAGAAATCGTTGTAACTTTTTAATTCTACTTCTTAATTTAATCGGATAAGGAAAACGTTTTGCCATTTCTTCTAACCTGACAGTTTTAAGATTTTGAAGTAAGTTAACTAAAATACAAAGAGTTAAATATTGAGGTAAATTAAACTGTCATCCGTACCGAGTTTAATACCCCATTCAATATATTCTGTATCACTCCATGCAATACCCTCAGTAATACCTGCATTAATCATAAAAGTATAACTATTCCGTGCTGCAAATTGTTCACCAACTCTGGTAACTAAGGGAATTTCCATCCATAAAGTTTCGAGGGTGGTAGTTGCACCATTATAAGGGTAAGTATCTAGAACTACATCTGCTATTTGTATGTTAGCACGATGAGTTATATTAAGTGTTTCGGAAGGAATAAAAACGATTTTTTCTCTGGAAAGACTTTCCGATTTAGCAATCTCAAAAATAAAATTAGATAATGCTTTATGATCATAAGTTTTTTTGATCATTAAATAACTATTCGGTATAGCTTTAACAATTTTTATTTGCGATCGCATAAGATCGGGATTAAGTTTCTTGGAATGTTGTAAATTCATGAAAATGATACTATTGGGATCAATTCCCAAATCTTCTCTTCTCAAACTAGGAATACCAATTTCAAAACCATCAATACCAAGATAAGTATGAGGTAAACGCCAAATTTTTTCTCTATAGTATTTCTCCGCATCACTTGTTAGAACATAAGGATCTGCTACATAATAATCGATAGTCGATAAACCAGAAGCATCTAATCCTAGCCAAGTTATTTGAATCGGGGCGGGTTTTTGTAGTAAAACAGAAGCAGTTAAAGCTGACGTTAATGAATCAAGATCTACCAAGATGTCTATTTCATCGGCCATAATTTTACTTGCTAATTGATCTAAATCTCCCTTGCTGTCATAAAATTGTTTAACTTTTGGTGGTTTAAACCATTGATTTGTGATTTCATCTTCATTAGTTATTACTGAATAAATATTAACTTCATACAAATCTGGATTATGATGATGAATTAACCAGCGACAGAGAAATCCCACCGAATGAGTTCTAAAAGTAGTTCCAATATAACCAATTCTTAAAATTTTGTTCTTTTTTGTCTGACTGTAAGTTAGATTAATTTTTTGAGTTTTTGTTACCGATTTATCCAATAACAAAGAGATTTCTTGAAATAGATGACGATGAAAAATTAAATCATCTTTCAAGTACAAAAAATTGATTAAAGTTTGATAAAAATAATTTCTGTTATTTAATGAATTAAAAGTATATTGTTCAGCAACAATTTTTTCACAATAGTTAGTTAAATCATAGACAGTTTTATTAACTTGATTCCAATTAGCTAACTTGGGATAGGTATTAAGTAAATAACAAGTAGCTAATAATTTATCTTCAAAAGATTCAGCTTTTTTCTCAAAAATATGGACTATTTCTACAGCTTTAGTATAATTTTCTTGTAAGAGATAAAGTTCATGCAAATATAGATAAATAGATAATTTCTGCTGATCAAATTCTTGGCATAGAAGTAAAAGTTCTATTCCATAATTAGCATAACGATCTTGAAAACCTATTCTCTTTCCTGTATCGTATATTTTAGTCAAAATATCTGGATCGCAATTACTATAAATTAAACAAGCTCTAGCAAATTCAATAGTTTCTCTCTCTTTTATTAATAAAATTTGCCCAAGAATATCTAATAATAATTTAATTTCAATTACTGGGTATTTCTCTGTTTTTAATAGCTCTAAAATATCCCATTGATGTAGAAAAATGGGTTCAAATAGATTAGTTATTAATGCTGATTTAAGAAGTAATAGTAAATTCTCTTAATTCCTTTACTTCTGGATGCCAATTTAACATTTACTGATTCTCCTTAACATAAATCTCCCACATTTGTTGATAAGTCTTTTCCATTTCCCTGGTAAATTGTTTTCCATTCCAAAGAGGTGAAGTTTTTTTCGATTGTCTTAACTTCCAACTAACTTCTTTTCTTAAATTCTCATCCGTACCGAGTTTAATACCCCATTCAATATATTCTGTATCACTCCATGCAATACCCTCAGTAATACCTGCATTAATCATAAAAGTATAACTATTCCGTGCTGCAAATTGTTCACCAACTCTCGTAACTAAAGGTATTTCCATCCATAAAGTTTCGAGGGTTGTAGTTGCCCCATTGTAAGGGTAAGTATCTAATATTACATCGGCAATTCTCAGATTTGCTCTGTGTTCTACTTCAGTAGGTGTCCTCCCTAAGAAACGAAGGCGATCGCAATTAACCCCTTCTTCTGTCGCTAACTGAGCATAAAGTTTTTGGAGAAAACGTTGATCGTCTTTTCCCTTAACCAGTAAATAACTGTTTGGTACATTTTTCAGAATACGCAATTGTAAGCGAAGAGTATCAGGATGAAGTTTGAGAGGACCTTGAATATTCATAAAAATAATGCTATCATTCCCTATATTCAAGTCTTCTCGTTTAAGGGTTGGAACACCCACTTCAAAACCATCAATACCCAAATAAGTGTGAGGAAGTCGCCAAATTTTTTCTGAGTAATAGTCTTGAGCCTCATCTGGTAACACATAAGGATCAGCTATAAAATAGTCTATAGCAGGAATACCACTAGCATCAAAACCTAACCAAGTAACTTGGATTGGAGCTGGTTTATGTACCATTACTTCGCAGGTTGAATTCAAAGTTATACTATCTACATCTATCAGAATATCAAGAACATCATCTCGAATTTGTTGAACAATATTTTCATAAAATATATCATCGGAATAAGAATAAAAGTTCTTTGTATTTTTGATAAACCACTCTTGGGTAATTTTATCTATGGAATCTGTCATTGAGTATATAAACACATCAAAATTACTGGAATCATGATAGGAAATCAACCAACGACATAACCAACCCACGGAATGAGCTCTAAATGTATGACCTATATACCCAATTCTGAGAGGTCTATTCTGACTTAAAATATTTGAATAAGACTGATATTGAAAACCAATAGCACCAAAATTTATGGTTATATTTTCAAAATGACTATTAAATCGATTGAAAATATGACGATTCAGAGATGGTTGGTCCTGTAACAAAAGTAAATAATGTGGCAAAATAGGCAAAATATTGGCAATAAAACCTTCCATACGGAAAGCCCCTTGATCTGCAAATTCAATTAGTCCTTCTATATACTCTTGTGCAATCATTAGACCATCATGCCAATTAAAATTTCTTAGATAAAGATACAATAGTTGGCGAATACCAAAAATACGAGCGGGGAGAGTCTGACTTTTAGTCAGCAATTCCGTGGCAATTTCCAGAGCTTGTTCGTAATATTCGAGATTATCTGCATAGAAAACAAAAAGCGATCTAATTAAAGCTAAATCTTCAGGGTTTTTTTCTCGACAAAGGTTAATTAAATCGGCGGGGTAGAGAATTAATTGATCCACAAAATTGAGTTTTTTTGCTACTCTTGAGATCGCCTCAATTATTTTCGGTGAATTAGATGAATGTTCTAAACAAGCACGGGCGAAATCGACACTTTCCTCACTAACAATAGATAAAGTTTTATCTATTGTTCTGATAATTAATTCCTCTGATACTCTTGGTATATTTTTTGCCGATAAAAGTTCAATTACGTTCCAATCTTTAAATTTACTGATAGTTGGGTATTGTAGAGTGGCATCTAACCAAATTAAGCCCATTATATTAGTCAAATTATCGGGGTGCAACTGTTGAATATGTCCTCTAATTAACCAAGCAAGTTGATAATTTCCTTTAGCTTCTTGCCTTTTTGCTTCTTGATCTAAAATGTTTATTAATTCTTGAGTTGCACTATCAATTTCTTCTTCAGTTTGCTGTTGATTCAAAGCCATAAACCATGTTAATTGGGCTTCTTCTTCTTTGTCCTGCAATAAATAAGCCAAACCTAAATACCAATAGTATTTTGTGCTTTCAGGCTTTTCTTCGAGCAATGATTGATAATATTCCGCTGCTTTGTCATACTGTTCTTCATTTAGGTAGTTCTCAAAAATATGAGACTGATTTATTTGATTCATAGTAAATCGATTTGTGATTGAATATAACAACAGATTTTATCTCTAGTTTTTGTTCTGGAGGTAAATCTCCCACATTTGTTGATAAGCTTTTTCCATCTCTCTGGTAAATTGTTTCCCATTCCAAAGAGGTGAAGTTTTTTTCGATTGTCTTAACTTCCAACTAATCTCATTCCTCAAATCTTCATCGGTGCCGAGTTTAATACCCCATTCAATATACTCCTCATCACTCCATGCAATACCTTCTGTTATTCCCGCATTAATCATAAAAGTATAACTATTCCGTGCTGCAAATTGTTCACCAACTCTCGTAACTAAAGGTATTTCCATCCATAAAGTTTCGAGGGTTGTAGTTGCCCCATTGTAAGGATAAGTATCTAACATCACATCAGCAATACTTAAATTTGCCCTGTGTTCTAATTCTGTTTTATTGCCTTCTAAAAAACGTAATCGGTTTAGTTCAATGCCTTCTTCTTGTGCCAGATACTCAAAGAATTTATGAGCTGTTTTTTTATTATCCCGTTCTTTAATTAATAGATAGCTATTGGAAACTTCTCTTAAAATTCGCATTTGCAGACGAATGGTGTCGGGGTGAAGTTTTTGGCGATTTTGAACGTTAAAAAAGATAATAGCATCTTGATCAATATCTAAATCTTCTCGTGTTAAAGTTGGCACACCTACCTCAAATCCGTCAATACCCAGGTAAGTTTGGGGAAGTCGCCAGATTTTCTCAGAATAATAATCTTGAGCATTTTCGGGTAATACATAAGGATCGGCGAGAAAGTAGTCCATAGCAGGAATACCGGGTGCATCTAATCCTAACCAAGTAACTTGAATGGGAACAGGTTTTAATGCTAAAATTTGACAGGCTAAATCTAAGGTAAGGCTATCAAGATCAACCAAAATATCGATTTCGTCTTGTTGGATTTGCTCAATGGCATTGCCTACATTCCTGTTGCAAGTATAAAACCCTTTGGCTTTCCCCTTAAACCATTGCTCCGTTATTTGATCGCAATGATTAGTTATGGAATAAATATAACAAGGGAATTTTTCTTGATCTTGGTAATGAATCAACCATCGACATAGCCAACCCACCGAATGAGACCTGAAAGTGCTACCAATATAACCTATTTTGAGTGGGCGATCCCAGGTCAAAGCATTACCATAAGGCTTAACTTCAACCTTGGACTCTTTTCTAAATAACGACTGAAAAATTTGTCCTATTTGATTGATAAAATGGCGATTTTGTTGGGGACTATCTTGAATATAAAAAGATGGCTGATTGACAATAAGCAAAGACTGGCGAATAAAATCAATAGGGATATCTTCCGGATTATTAACATATTGACGAATTAATTCGTTTTGTCGTTGAAACAAAGAAGAAAGTTCTTGCCACTGGTGGCACTTCAAAGAAATATTAATAATTTGGTAGCCACTAAATATTTGTTGTGCCACATTAGGGCTATTTTCCCTAAACTTATAGGCTATCTCTAGGGCATTTTCATAATCTTGGGAATCGCCATAAAATACATAGAGTGCGTTAAGAAGGATTAAGTTTGACGGTTCAAATTCTAAACAAATTCTAATTAAATCGGCGGCATAACCAGCATAGCGGTGATCGTATGCCATCTTCACGGCTAAATTTACTACTCCTGCTAATATAAATTGAAAATCTTGGTTTTTACCTAAACAAAATCTAGCAAAGGCCAAACTATCAGGACAAGGCAAACAAAGAATGATATGTAATGTTTTCAGTAATAACTCGGTGGGAAGACTATTGGCAGAAACCAATTGACAGCATTCTCCCAATTTCCAAGTTTCAAACTGTTCAATATCAGATTTATTAATATAAATATCTAGGCAAATTAATTCTAAAAAATTGGCAAAATTATCGGGAACTAATTCCCTGATATGACTGCGAATAAGCCAAGCAAGTTTATTATTATCTGTGGTGAGTTGTCGTTCAGCCTCTTGGCACAAAATCTCAATCAAAATCTGAGTTTGAGCGTCTAAATCTTCTTCTGCAATTTGCTCAAAGGCGACAAACCAAGATACTTGAGCCTGTTCTTCTTCTCCTTGCAACAGATAGGCTAATCCTAAATACCAATAATTATTAATTTCATCGGGATTATTTTCGATGATACCTTCATAAATCCTAACTACTTCGTGATAGTTTTGTTGTTCTAAATGTCTTATTGCAGATGGTTGCCACTGGTTCATTTTTTTATCTCTAAAACGTTGATATTAAATATTAATGTAGCCGACAGTGATCCTCGTCTTCTCCTTATAGAGCGAGAACTATCACGACTCCATCACATAATACCAAGATTAATGTTGTTTATTTATAAAGAAAACAACCATCTTTCTAAAGTTTCATTTATTAAGTTTTGTAACAATATTACCATTAAAACGGGATGACCGCTTGACAGTGGAAAAAAAAAGAGTTAAATTAATCAATATCGCACCCGGGCATATCAAATAACAGCGAATATGCAAGAAAAGCAAAAAGTTACTCTTTATCTTCCACCAACACTGCATCGTCAGTTGAAAGTAAAAGCGGCCATCGATACTGATTCTATGTCAGCACTTGTCGAAAGAGCCCTCAGCTTCTACTTGAAACATCCCGAAGTGGTAGAGGAATTAGAAGCGAGTTACGGAAAAACTCATCAAGTCCACGTTTGCCCCGAATGTAGTGCCGCAATGGTGATGCGTGACGGGGAGATGATTTCTCTCAAAAATCAACCCAGTATCGTTGATGAAGAGTTTCCCCTGATCGGTGAAAAAACAGAGATCATTGCAGGGACTCAAGGACAAGAAGAGTTAATCCCTTGCTAAATGGTGACAGTCATGTTAGCGATTACAGTAACTGCCTAAGCAAAATAGAGGTCGATCCCATGAAAGAAGAGTTAAACATTCTTATCAAAGCTCAATATCCCTTGATTTACCTAGTGACTTCGGAAGAAGAACGTGCAGAGGAAGCCATTGGGACTATATTGAATGAATTACCTAATCAGGGATCTCGTCGGCTATTTGTGTGGACAGTAACCCGTGGAATCGTTGAATGCAGTCAACAAAATTCGACCTCTGTACAACACAACACGGTTTCCCCCGAAGCGGCCATTGAGTGGGTTGTCAGACAAAAAGAGGCGGGGATTTACATCTTCAAAGACTTACATCCTTATTTAGAATCGCCCCCGGTAACAAGATGGTTGAGAGATGCCATTGCTAGTTTTAAGGGAACAGATAAAATAATTGTCTTGATGTCACCCTATCAGCAAACACCTTTAGAACTAGAAAAAGATTTAGTGGTGTTGGACTTTCCTCTGCCTCAGGCCCATGAGCTAGATCAGGTATTGGAAAGGGCATTAAAGAAAACTAAAAGCAAGCAACTTCAACCGCAAGTCAAAGAGAAATTGCGCAGGGCCGCCCTTGGTTTAACTATCGATGAAGCGGAAAAGGTTTATCGTAAAGCTCAGATCAAAGGGGGACAATTAACAGAAAATGAAGTTGAAATCGTCCTTTCTGAGAAAAAACAACTAATTCGGCGTAATGGCATCCTTGATTATATTGAAGAAGACGAAACTATCAATGCAGTAGGGGGTTTAGAAGAGCTAAAACACTGGTTAACCCAACGTTCGGAAGCCTTCACGGAAAAAGCCAGAGCCTATGGCTTACCCCAACCCAAAGGAATGCTAATTTTAGGGGTTCCCGGTTGTGGAAAGTCTTTAATTGCGAAGACGACCTCCAAGTTATGGGGATTGCCCTTACTACGGTTGGATATGGGTAGAGTCTATGACGGCTCAACGGTAGGGAAATCGGAAGCAAATCTGCGCAGTGCTTTGAAAACGGCGGAATCCATTTCTCCGGCAATATTATTCATCGATGAATTAGACAAGGCTTTTGCCGGTGGTGCTGGTTCCAGTGATTCTGATGGTGGGACATCTAGTCGAATTTTCGGTTCATTCCTGACATGGATGCAAGAAAAAAATTCTCCTGTGTTTGTGATGGCGACCGCTAACCGTTTAGAAAAATTACCAGGGGAGTTTTTGCGAAAAGGTCGTTTTGATGAGATCTTTTTTGTGGATTTGCCCAGTGGGCAAGAGCGAGAAGCGATTTTCAATATTCATCTTGGCAAACGTCGTTCCGATATCGGTCGTTTTGACTTAGAACAATTAGCCAAGGTCTCAGAAGGTTTTTCCGGGGCAGAGATTGAACAGGCCATTGTTGCCGCTATGTACGAGGCTTTTGCCCAAGGGCGAGAGTTTACACAGTTGGACATCATTGCTGCCGTCAAATCGACACTACCTCTGTCCCGTACGATGACAGAACAGGTCACAGCGCTACGAGACTGGGCTCGACAACGAGCTAGACCTGGGTCAGCCTCCGTTGAGGAATATCAACGCAGGTCGTTTTAACAGTCTTTCTCTCATTTTTGGAGAAAGGTTAGCTTAAGGGCTAACAGTTGAATGAAAAGCACTTTATGTGCATCTTAAAATCAAAAAGTTGTCTTTAATCTCTTAGGAGGAAATACCAATGTCTCATTTCAGTACCTTACGCACCAAAATCACTTCTGCGGAAATTTTAACTGGTTCCTTGCGTGATCTCGGTATTAGTGTCAAAACTGATGCTGATGTTCGTGGCTATAATGGTCAACGTCTTCGTGCTGATATAGTAGCTGTTTTAGAAGGAGAATACGATCTCGGTTGGTCTCGCAATACAGACGGTAGCTTTGACTTGATCGCGGATCTCTGGGGCGTTGCTAAAAAACATAATCAAACTGAGTTAATTAACTCCATTAATCAAAAATATGCGGTTAATAAAACTTTGGGCGAAGTTAAGCAACGTGGGTTACAAAACGCTAACGTCAAGTTAGTTCTCAAGTAATGGATTCTATTTTCTGAAAGTGCGTTCCCAATTTTTAGGGCTAATCAATTAATTTTGGTTGGCCTTTTTTTCTTGGTCGCAAAATTGGGCTAGCCTCACTGTAAATTTAACGGTCTCGGCAGTTACAATTTGGCAACAAATATGATCAAAGTTTTTGTTTATGGCACATTAAAACCCGGCGGGAAATACTATAAAATTTATTGTGAGGGAAAAATCGTTCAAGAAGTAAAATGTTGGGTAAAAGGGCGATTATTTGCTCTACCTCTGGGTTATCCTGCCATGACTAAGGGTGATAATCAGGTTTTCGGCTATTTACTAACTTTTGCTTTGGTTAAGGATTTGGCAAATTTAGATAAATTAGAGGGTTATTCGGGAATTCCTAATTCCCCTTTAAATGAATATGATCGAGAAGAAATTGTGGTCTATGATGAGGCTAATTGCCCTTTAGGTGAGGCTTGGACATATTTTATGACAGAAGAAAAGGTTAAGACTTTAAACGGTGTTTTCTTGCCCTCTGGATGGTGGAATGGTTTTGGTTAGGAGAAGAAAACCCAATAACCTCAGAATTTGAGTGAAATAAACGATCTATAAACACTTTATAATTAAAATATTATTTAACAACTAAAATTGTGTTATCACAGAAAATAAAAGAGTTTAATGAACATTTAATCAAATCAAAGAATTTACAGGTAAAGTTGAAAACCATAACTTCACCGATTGAATTAGTAAAAATAGCTAAAGAAGAAGGTTTTGAATTAAGTATAGAAGACTTTAAAGAATTAGCTAATCATGCCTACCAAGAATGGTTAAATCAACTTGATGAAACTACCCGTTTATTCTTTGCTAAAGTACATTTAAGCCCCGAACTTAATCAAAGGTTATATGAATGTAATTCCAAAAAAGATATTATTGATTTAGCACACCAGTGCGGAGTTAATTTGCTGGAATCTAACATTAATTTGGCAGCAGAAATAGCTCAGTCCGTACAGGGTTTTAGTTTTGAAAAAATCTTTTTTAGTAAGATAAGCTAAAACACATTTAAACCTTATGGACTGGTAATGGATAATTTTGGGTTTTGGAGAATTCTCCTATCCTTCATTTCCAAAAAACCCCTTAGAACGGGGATAATTTTGAACAATAAAATTCAAAATATTTTATTGTAATTTGTAGTCTATTAATTCACGGCGCAATTTATCTAAGGCATAACAACTAGTAAGGTATCTTATCACTTCTCTGCTTCTTTTTTTCCCTAGTCTTAACTCGTAGCTTTCTACTTGTTTTTCTGGATTGGCGATGGCAATATATACTAAGCCGACGGGTTTATCTTCCGTCGCACCTCCGGGTCCAGCTATACCTGTAATCGAGACACTCCAATCGGTGTTGAATTTCCCTTGAACGTCTTTAGCCATTTGTCGTGCCACTATTGCTGATACTGCACCATATTCCCTTAAAAATTCTTCTAAAACCTCTAATTCTTGGATTTTTACTCGATTACTATAGGCGATAATGCCTCCATAAAAATAACCAGAACTTCCCGCAACTTCGGTTAACATTGACCCTAATCCTCCCCCCGTGCAAGATTCTGCCACGCTTAGGGTTTCTCCTCTTTTCAGCAAGATTTTACCGACAACGGAGGCAAGGGTGTCATTATCATAACCGAAATAATCTTCCCTTGCGATCGCTTCTATTTCCTTAGCCACAGGAAGAATTAATTTTTCCGCCGACTCTTTATCTTTAGCTTTCGCTGACACCCGCAATCTTACTTCCCCTCTGGAGGCATAAGGTGCAACGGTAGGATTCATTAAATTAAAGAGATGATTAACCTTTTCAGCCAAAGCCGATTCACCGATACCCCAAAAACGCATCATGCGACTATAAATGATTTCTTCTCCCCACCCCTGACTTTTAAGAAAAGGTACGGCAGTATCACGCCACATCTGTTTCATTTCTGAAGGTACACCCGGAAATGTGAGAATAGTTAAATTAGGCAAAGGTTGCCAAATCATCCCCGGTGCAGTTCCCGTTATATTGGGCAAAATATCAGCAGATTGAGGAATTAGAGCTTGTTTTCGGTTATTAGATGTCATGTTTCTCCCTCTTTCGGTAAATTTCTTTCTTATATCCTCAATTATTTCTTTTTTTTCTTCCAAGGGAGTCTCAAAGAAAGTGGCGATCGCTTCTGTGGTTAAATCGTCAGGAGTAGGTCCTAAACCACCAGTAAAAATAAGAATTTGAGAGCGTTGAGAGGCAATTTTAATTACTTCATGAATTCGTGATAAATTATCCCCCACAACAGTTTGATAATAGAGAGAAATGCCTAAATTAGCCAATTCTTGAGCTAAAAATTGAGCATTACTATTAAGTATATCACCTAATAATAATTCCGTACCAATACAAATAATTTCTGCTTTCATGTTAATAATGAATAATGATGAATAATATAAAGCCTTAAGATAATTAATTCCCTAAAATAGTTAATAATTTATCCGCATAATTTCTGAGCTAAGTCTATATTAAAATAGGATCGATTATAACTATTTCCCTGAATTAAGGAAAAAGGTAAATCAGGTTCACCTAGACTATTTAATACTAAAATAGCTTGATTAAAATTCTGATTTTGACTGTAATCATTAAAGGTTATTATAGTCTTTATGCCCGCTTTTGTCGCCGCTACTAGTCCCTGATTAGTGTCTTCTATGGCTAAACAATTTTCGGGAGAAACATTGAGTTTTTCTAAGGCTAATAAATATATATCCGGTGCGGGTTTTTTCTTTTCTACCATATCTCCTGCCGCAACCACTGCAAAATATTTACTCATTTTTTCTCCCAAACTGGTATCTAAAAGTGCTTTGACATTTTCCTCTGATGCGGTGGAAGCGATCCCTAATGTGATACCTTTTTGATATGCCTCCATAATCAACCTTTCAACCCCAACTCGTAAAGGGATAGCATTGTTAACTAATAATTGCCGAAAATACTGATTTTTTTGCTGATGTAAAGAGCGAATAAATTGGTCTAAAGGCTCTTCAGTGATAAAATCAGGTTCAAAACCGGAGATATAGTGTCTTAAACGCTCCTTTCCTCCACCTATTTCTAACAAACTACCGTATATATTCACATCCCAGCGCCAGGGCAAACCTGCATTTTCAAAAGCCAAATTAAAGGCCACTCGATGACCGTCCCTTTCGGTTTCTGCTAAAGTACCATCGACATCAAATATTAAGGCTTTAAGAGTCATAGTCAATGAAATAAAGAGATGATTTTCTGATAATTGTTCCTTTATTTATATTTTACTTTCAAGAAACGGATTGGGGACTAGAGAAAAAATCTCCCAATAATGGACAATGGATAGTGAACAGTAGATAATAGAATTTAAGTAACTATCAACGGTCAAATAACTTATTCATCCATGACTGTTGTAACCGACGAACACCAACAAATCTTTAATATTTACCAGTATGTTAATTAAATCTACAACCCGTCATATTAGAATCTATACCGCAGAAATTCAGAAAAATGAGTTAATACCCTCTAATCAAGTCTTAACCCTTGATGTTGATCCCGATAATGAATTTAATTGGGATGAAGTAGCATTGCAAAAAGTCTATAGTAAGTTCGATCAATTAGTAGAAAGTTATAGTGGTGAAGACTTAACCGATTATAATTTGCGCCGTATGGGGTCAGATTTAGAACATTTTATTCGTAGTCTTTTAAATAAAGGAGAAATTAGCTACAATCTTGATGCTAGGGTGGTTAACTATAGTATGGGTTTACCCCGCATTGATGCATCAGAATCTGACGGGAAATATCAGCTTAACAATTGACATATGAATTTATTTTTACCCCTAGGGGGCTTTTTTTTATTAATCAGTACTGGAATAATCATATATATACTAACTCCCCGTCGTTATCAATCATCGGAGTCAGTGGCGAACTCTTATGATGAATGGACAGAGGATGGTATTCTCGAATTTTATTGGGGAGAACATATCCATTTAGGTCATTATGGCTTACCAACCGAAAAAAAAGACTTTTTACAGGCAAAAGCGGATTTTGTCCATGAAATGGTTAAATGGGGAGGCTTAGATAAATTGCCCCCCAATACGACTTTATTAGATGTGGGTTGTGGTATCGGTGGCAGTAGTCGCATTTTAGCCAAAGATTATCATTTTGCAGTCGTAGGTATTACTATCAGTCCACAACAAGTAAAACGGGCACAGGAATTAACCCCGAAAGATCTCAATGCTAAATTTAAAGTCGATGATGCGATGGCACTTTCTTTTCCCGATGAGAGTTTTGATGTGGTCTGGTCAGTGGAAGCCGGTCCTCATATGCCGGATAAAGCGATTTTTGCTAAAGAATTACTCCGAGTACTTAAACCCGGTGGGATTTTAGTTGTGGCTGACTGGAATCAAAGAGACGATCGCAAAATACCCTTAAACTTCTGGGAAAAACCCGTCATGAAACAATTACTAGAACAATGGTCACACCCTGCATTTTCTAGTATAGAAGGCTTTGAAGAACTTTTAGAAGCAACAGGATTTGTCGAAGGTAAAGTAATTACCGATGATTGGACGATTCAAACCCTTCCTTCTTGGTTAGATTCTATCTGGCAAGGTATCGCTAAACCAAAAGGATTAATCTTATTCGGATTTTCAGGATTCATCAAATCTCTGCGAGAAGTTCCGACGTTATTATTAATGCGTTTTGCTTTTGGTAATGGTTTGTGTCGCTTTGGTATGTTTAAGGCGATAAGATCTCCCCATACTTCCTAATGGTTGATTAATAATTGCTAATGACAATGACTGTTTTGATCAAGTTTGGAGTCATCAGGCGGTTTTTGAAATTGACAAATCAATTATTTTAATCTTCATTTATGATAATAAATTCATTACCAACTACTGCATTACGAGCTAATAATTTCTCATTTATATCTTGAATATTAAACTTATAAAAATCAAGAGTTTTAACTTTGTTAAATATGTCTTTAACTAAACTATTTTTTTGACTATTACTTAAGCTATACCAATCTTCACTCAGAGTAATTATGAGACTATTTTTGTTGAAATTTGCTTCTATTTTAATAATTAATTTTTTCCCATATTTATTAGTAATATCAGCTATTTGATTTTTGATACTTTTCAATAAATACTGTTTAGGAGTCAATGATAAAAATAAATCTTCTTGAATATTATTTTCTGGTATCTTAGGTACATTATTATCACCGATACCATTATTTTCTGTTATTTTTTGTTGATCTACACCTACATTTTCTGTAATATTTTCTAATAGTTCATTATTTATTATTTCCCGAGAATTAGAATCATTTAATATGTTGTCTTCTCTAATATCATTAGTATTCTTTTTTTGGGTAGAGATGATACTTGGAGGATTATCGATAATTGTTTCTGTTCCTTGAGTCTCTATATTAAGATTATTTTCTTTATTTTCAGGCAAGTTTATGATAGCATTAGGTTTAAACCACCAAGTTAAAATATTAAATACAAAGCTGATAATTAAAGCAATAACTAGCAGAAAATTTATATCTAATTTAGGTTTATTTTTGCCTTTAATAGTTTTATTTTGATTGGCAATAATCTTTTTTGCTTTATTTGTTATGGATTCTAAATTTTCTTCCTCATTTTTCTTCAATTCATTTACACTTTCCGTTATTTCGTTAACGGAAGTATTTTTTAGTTGCAAATAATCGACTAAAGCATTACTACAATTAACTAAATTATCTACCACCATTAAATTAGGTAAATATTTAATAGATTTCTGATTAATGATACTGATAGCTTTTTCTAGTTGAATAATAGTTCTTTTTAATGATTTTTTGATTTCAATAGCTGAATTTTGTTTTTTCTGAGAATCATTAAATTTTTCATCCATAATTTTGATCACAAAGTGGATATAAATAACGAAAAATAGACAAATAATTTACTGGTAAATTATTCCTCTGAGAAAAACAATCACAATTTTATTAAATACAGTTAGTTGATTGACTGATACTATTGCAACTTAAAATGTTTATGATGTCAAGTTATGTCTTAACACTATTGGCGACTGGTATAAAATTAGTGGTTATACAACAATGATCTTCAAAGTAAACAAATTTTTTATCCTTATTTATCTATTAATTTCACTTTTATGTGTGGGGTGCAATACTGATAAACCACCCTTAGAATTTGCACCGAATCCCACAGTAATTGAAAAAGCAATTAATTTTCAACTGCAAAAACAACATCAATCTTTAAGTCAAAAATTAAAAACTCGAATACCTGAATTGAAAATTACTAAAATTAATATTACTAAAATTGAGCCTACTATTATTGGCAATTTGCCAACTTATCATTTAGAAGGTACATATCGACTAAATATTAAGCAGAATAAATTAAAAAATCTCATCATCAAGAATACTTTTAAGCTAGATTTACAAAGACAATCTCAGGGTAAAACATGGAGGATTTTAGTAAAAGCGAAACAAGAAAATTCAGAAAAATATTTTAGTTATCAAATTTGGTAATGTGTATTTGGAGTTACATTTTTGCTCTTTATATTAGACATCGACCACAATTAAGAAAAAGGAGGTTGAAATGCTTATTCTACCCTGCCAAAATTATAATTTATGGAGAGGTCTATTATTACCAATAATTCTTATCCCGAACTGAGGTTAACGATAACTCCTAAATTTTATTTATATTTTCCCTTAATTTTTAACCAGAAATCTTCAACGACAGTATAGAAAACAGGCACAAAAATTAAACTGAGAATGGTAGAGGTTAATAATCCTCCGATAATTGCTACTGCCATCGGTTGTCTTAATTCTGCACCTGCACCGATACCGATGGCAATGGGTAACATTCCTAGAATAGTAGAAAAGGTGGTCATTAAAATTGGGCGAAATCTAGTCACTCCCGTTGTGATAATTGCTTCTTGACGGGGCATTCCTTGTTTTCGCAGTTGATTGGCATAATCTACCAGCAGTAAAGCATTTTTGTCTAATAATCCCAAAAGGAAAATTATCCCCAGTAAGGAAATCATCCCAAAGGCACTTTGGGTGATGAGTAGGGCTAACATGGCACCGACAATAGATAAAGGTAAAGATAAGGCTACCACTATCGGCTCTAATAAACTGCCAAACAATGCCCATAGTAACAATAACATGAAGGCAATCGATAAGATAAAAACAATGCCAAATTGTCTGCCAATTTCTTCCATTCTGGCAGAATCCCCGCCGAGAGATAGAATGACATCGGGGGGTAATAAGGGTTGAATTTCCCTGACAACTTTCTGGGTTAAATCTCCTAATGCCCCCCCTTCTGCTAAATTAGCTGAAAAAGTAATCGATCGTTTGCCGTTAAAATGTTCGATGATGTTGATACTATCATCTTTGCCCGTGGCAATTTCTGAGGGAGAGATGGTTAAATCTGTCAAGTCAGAAAAATCCCTTAAGGCAGACTTAACTTTATTGGCACTTTGAGAAAGGGAAATAAGATTATCCCCTAATAAACGAAAAGAAAATGGTTTCTCGTCTCCCGTGTCAACAAATTTAATATCTTCAACACTGATATTTGCACCTTTGATGACAGGCAAATTTTCTCTGACCTTATTTTGCACCTCAAAGGTCTTAATTTGTCTATCGGCTTTTAACTTGACATAAATTTTACCTAAATTTGGTTGCTCTCTAAAACCGACAATATTGAAAACAGATTCTATTTCGGGGATGTCTAAAATTACTGCCTCAATTTTGTCTCCAACACGACGAGTGTGTCTTAAAATAAAACCGTTGGGATTTCGTTTAATTTCTCCTAACCAGGAGAAAGTAGAATTATCTGTGGTGGGAGAGGTTTCTTCTCGATTTTGATTGATATTCCAGCTGTTAGGAATTTTCGGCAAGTCGGTGGTATAAACAACATTAAATTCTCCTCTGTCTAATTGGGGAAGAAAACCTTGAGGAATAAAAGGAATTAAGGCGATACCAAGAATAAAACTCACTAAAGCGCACCATAAGACTATTTTTTGATGGGATAATGACCAAATTAACAAGTTACGGTATTTTTTGACGATGGCATCACTAATATTAGTCACCGCAGAATTTTTTTTCTTTTCCTGATTCTTTTTCGGTTTTAACCAATATATCGCCAAGACGGGAGATAAAGTACGTGCCACTAATAAGGAAAAAATAACCGCCGCCGATACTGTTAAGCCAAAAGCTTTGAAAAATTGTCCCACATTACCGCTAGTTAAGGCGACTGGTAAAAATACTGCCACGATGGTGAGACTTGAAGCCGATACTGTTAAGCCAATTTCGTCACTTCCTTTGATTGCCGCATCTTTTGGTGATTCTCCGTTTTCGATATGACGGCTAATATTCTCCACATCCACAATGGCATCGTCCACCACGATACCGATTACTAAGGCTAAGGCTAATAAGGTGATACTTTCTAAATTAAAATTGCCCATGGCCATTATGATAAAGGTCCCTAGTAGAGAGGTAGGAATAGCTAAAGCGGTGATAAAAGTGGCGGTAAAATTGCCGAGAAAAAGCAAGATCACTAAAACTGCTAAAATAATCGCCAAGAAAAGAGAGTCAATAGTTGCCCGAGTCGCCTCTTTTATATAACCTGCCTCTGTTTGTGCCATATTTATTTTTATATCTGTCAATGAAGATTGAAGTTTTGCCATGACAGACTCCACAGATTGAACCACGTCTAAAGTATTGCCGTCTCCTCGTTTAATAATGGAAATGCCTAAACCTTCTTTGCCATTAAAACTCACGAAACTAGGCATAATGTCTTCATCTTCGGCAAAATCTAACCCTAAAACATTAATCTTGAGAATACCGTCAATATTTTTAAAAGCAGGAATAATTTTATTATTAGTAACTTCTGCTATTTCTTCTAAACTCTTTGTCTCGCTAGTCAAAACGTAACTAATGGCCGAAGACTCATTGAGATTATAGGGGGTAATTTCTATTTGGGTATCCTTTGGCAAATCAACGGTGGCAATGGCGTTTTTAATGGTTTTAGTGGCAGAATCGAGAGTATCCCCTGCGAAAAAAAGAGAAGTAATTACAGTTTCATTGGGGTAAGTCGTAGAAACAATATTGTCTATAGACTCAATAGTCAGTAAAGATTTTTGTAGAGGATTCGTTAACTGAGTTTCTATGTCAATAACTTTCTCAAAATTAGCAGAAGCACGGATAATCACCACAGGAAAAGTGACGTCAGGAAATAGGGCATATTGGAGAGAAGAAAAAGCCAACAATCCAGCAACACTGACCGCTATCCAAAAATTAATCGTTAACCAGGGATGTTCAATGGAAAAACGGGAAATATTTAGTCGTTGACGCAAAGAAAGATTCATAAATAATTGATAATATAAAAAATCAAAAGGCAAAAGCGAAAATTTGTTAAAAATGCTAGTTTATTAATTTAAGTGGGCATAATTTAAGTAAGCAACTAATATTTGATCAATGTTAATTTTACACTTAATAATCGATTGTCATTTTTAGAAAATTAATTGTCAACCATTAATAAATATGTCAAAGTCAAACACTCTCCTCGAAACCCGAGAAGACAACCCACAAGAAATCGTCATCAATAATTACCTTACTGTCGAAGAATTAGAAACACCAGAACAAGATCCCGTCGTTTTTCGAACTTACTTTAACGGTATGATGGAAATGTATAGTGACGAGGAAACTGTCATAAATTATCTCAATGATCATCAAGGATGGTTTGTACGGTGTGCTTCGCCCATGAAAGCAGAACCCTTCGGCGAAAATGGATACACTTTGACTATCGGTCATTATGGTGCTTTTGGCTACAATGTTAACCCACAGATAAACGTAGTGTTAGACCCTCCTGAACCTAAATATTATTCGATGTATTCCGTGTCCAATAGTGAATTTGATCGTCAGGGTTATGAAGTAGATTACCGCTCAATCATGGAGATTGAATCAATACCTCCTTCCCAAGCCGTCGACATCGAAAAAGTTTATCATCAAAAGGGAAAAAAAACTCTCCCCGAATCCATCACTAAAATTAATTGGCAGTTGGATTTACAAGTAAAAGTCAAATTTCCTCCCTTCATCCATAAATTGCCTATGTCAATAATTAAGACTACAGGCGATCGCCTTTTAAGTGAAATAGTTAAACAAATATCACCTCGCTTAACTTATAAAGTCCAAAAAGATTTTCATTCTCGCTTTGATTTACCCATCCCCCCGAAAAGCGCACGCACTTTCCAGCGGTTAACAATTGACAATTAAAAAAGGCAGAAGGCAAGAAAACTAACTGTAAACTATCAACTGTAAATTATGAGTGAAAATAGTCTGAGTTTGTGGGAAAAAATTGAGTTAACAACTAAAGAAGCCTTAGAAAAAAAAGTGTTACATCCGATACCGACTCAGTATCAAATTTTAGAAGAAAAGGGTATTAAATTTATTGTTAGAATCCTAGAAAACTTGAATAAAAAAGATAAAGCCAAGAAGAAACAAAAGGAAAAACAAAAAAAATCTAACTCAACTTTTAATCCTTTTTTACCCTATGAAAAAGATTTATTTATTGCCGATATTAAAAAAAATCATGTCTTAATTTTAAATAAATTTAATGTTGTTAATCATCATTTATTAATTATAACTCGTCAATTTGAATCCCAAGATAGCATATTGACTCTGGAAGACTTTTCTGCTTTATGGACAGTTTTAAAAGAGATAAATGGGCTAGGTTTTTATAATAGTGGTTTATTGTCAGGGGCGTCTCAACCCCATAAACATTTACAAGTCGTACCTTATCCATTAGTACCCGAAATAGATGATATACCCCTAAATCATTTAATTTTAAGTAATAAAAATCAAGAAAAAATTACTACTTTAAAAGCATTACCTTATCTACAAGGAATAGCTTTTTTTGAAGGAATAAGCGAGAAATCAGTCGAAGAAGCTGGTAAAATTACCTCAGAATATTATAACCAATTACTGGACAAATTAAATATAAAAATTGAAGAGAATAAACCTTCACAAGATTATAATTTATTAATAACAAAGGATTGGATGATGATAATACCTAGAAGTCAAGAAAAATTCGATTCTATTTCTATTAATTCTCTCGGTTTTGCAGGGGCATTATTAGTCAAAAATGACGCAGAATTACAGCTTTTACTTAAATATAAACCTTTAGAATTTTTAACTAAAGTAGGTGTTGATAATCGATAATTAACCAATTCAGGACTTACGCAAAAAGAGAAAAGAGTTTTTTTAATGGAAAGAATCGCAGTATTGGGGTTAGACATCGGTTTAAGAAGAGTTGGTGTCGCTGGTTGTGACGGTTTAGGTTTGTTAGCTACGGAATTAACCACCATTAATCGCACCTCTTTTAAAGATGATGTAGAAGCCTTCCGTAAAATAGTCGCAGAAAGAGAAGCTAATCTGTTAGTTGTCGGCATACCCTATACCATGAATGGTGAAATCGGATTTCAGGCGAAACAAGTCATCAAATACGCTAAAAGATTGAGTAAAGCCCTAGAATTACCCTTAGAATTTGTCGACGAAAGACTTACTTCTATTGAAGCTGAAGAACAACTACGAGAAAGTAAAAAATTTTCTCAGTATAATAAAGGCTTAATTGATAAACGTGCCGCCGCCATTATCTTACAACAGTGGTTAGATGTGCATAGTAATTGATAATTTAACAAAATTTTAGCTGCTTTAGGACGAAGTAATAACCCACATTCCGCACGTCACCTAGTGCTTGAACAATAGCGAATTCCTCCCGTTAGCATTCCTATGCCCATAAATAGCAGTAAATCCCTGAGAATACTTCCAGTGATACTAGCTTGAACAATATCTACTAGCCCTTGTTTCAACGCAGTCAGTGCAATGATGATAGTGGTAGTATTGCCAAAGACGGCATTAACTAATCCTCCTAATGTTGGACCTGTGACCACTGCAACCCTTTCTATTGCCGTACTTAACCAAATTGAAAGGGGAATAATGGACAATGCTGAGGTGATAAAAATAGCCATCACTCCCCACTATTTTGTTTTCTTTTGTTTTAAACTGCGGAAAGTGGGTTTTAGATAAAGAGCGATCGCAAAAATAGATCTGCAACTCTTACATATCAGTAGTTTTGAGCTAGATCAGAATATTGAATAAAGGTTTCAATTTTTATCGGCAAGCCCTGAGTAACCGCCATTCCACTCTTAGTCTTTCTTCTCCTTTTTGGGGAGTTTCTTCTCCTTAATAGAAGGCATTTCCGGATCTGTTAAATCGATATAAATAATTTTTTCACGAGGGATTTTTTCAGTGATAGCCTTTAGTTTTTCTAATACCATTAATTGTTGAGAAAATTTCGAGTTATAACCACCAATATGAACTTTTCCTAACTCAGTGGTCAAAATAAGATTTGTGGGGTTTTGCCAATCTATTTCACTTATTTTTACGCTGGATTGATTGATTAAATTGTATAAATCTTGCCAATAGTATAAATAAACTTGTGGTGTACCGAGAATTTTTAATTTAGGGAGTTGTCCCTGTTTTTGTCGTAACTGTTTATATACTTTATTGGATACGAATATCCCATCTTTATCAAGATAACCAATTTGTTTCAGCTCCAGTTTTTTTGTTTTCGGGGATAAAATAGAAGTGAAGGCCATGGCAACAGGTTTTTTTTCTGTCACTTTAATGGTAAGACTAGGAGGTAATAATTCTTTAGTGACAATGATATTCGCTAAAGGAACTTTTTTCTGTAAGTCTTCCGTTAATTGAGAAGTTGATAATTTTAATAAAGATTGAGGATATTGAAGGGGAATTAAACTATGAAGCTCTTCATCAGTAAGTAAATCATTACCTTCTATCTTGATTTGTTGACTATCTCGAATTACCCAATGAGGCAAAGTTAAAACCGAAAAAATTCCCCCGGTCAGAGACATAATCAACAAACTGCGAAGAATAGATACAGTATCCCGCCATCGACGTTGATTTTTAATTTCATCACGACGATATTTCAATCTAGTAGTAGAAACTGCAGTTTTAGAATACATTTCTAAATAATTGATAATTGATAATCGATAATCGATAATTAATGTTCACCCCTGTTCCCTGTCTTCCTTCACCTAACCCTGAACTCTGAACTCCTATTAGGCGGATTCTGGTTCCGGCAAGGAAGAAGGATGAAGCAACAATTCCGCGGTACTACGTTTATCTACCATTTCTTTGGTAATAACACAGTGTCGTACATCTTGCCGAGATGGTAATTCATACATCACATCTAACATTATTTCTTCTACAATGCCTCTTAATGCCCTTGCACCAGTTTTACGGCGGTAGGCTTCTTGGGCGATGGCACGAATCGCTTCGGGTTCAAAATCTAAAGTAACATTATCCATGCCGATTAATTTTTGAAATTGTTTTACCAAAGCATTACGGGGCTGAGTGAGAATGGAAATTAAAGTTTCTTCATTTAAAGAATCTAACACCGCCACCACAGGTAAACGTCCCGCAAATTCAGGAATTAAACCAAAACGGACTAAATCATCAGGTTGTAATTGACGAGCTGCATCCGATACTCTTTGTTCTTTGCTGACGGTTTCAGGGGGAATTTCAAAACCTAAAACTTTTTTATCTTTATGTTGTTCGACAATTTTATCTAAGCCGACAAAAGCGCCTCCGCAGATAAATAAGATATTGCTAGTGTCGATGGTGATGCAGTCCTGGTAAGGGTGTTTTCTGCCCCCTTGGGGTGGTACATTAGCCACTGTACCTTCCAACATTTTTAGCAATGCCTGTTGTACTCCCTCCCCTGATACATCTCTCGTAATAGAGGGATTCTCACTTTTACGAGCAATTTTATCGATTTCGTCAATATAAATGATACCCCGTTGAGCTTCTTCTAAATCTAAATTAGCAACTTGTAACAAACGTAAAAGGATATTTTCCACATCTTCGCCAACATATCCTGCCTCTGTGAGGGTAGTGGCATCGGCGATGGCAAAAGGCACATCAAGAATTTTTGCTAAAGTTTGTGCCAAAAGAGTTTTACCCGATCCAGTGGGACCAATTAATAAGATATTGGATTTGTGTAACTCCACACTATTTTCCGAATGAATGCCATGGGCTTGATCATGTTCGACAACGGTCAAACGTTTATAATGATTATACACAGCCACCGAGAGAACCTTTTTCGCTTCATCTTGTCCGATGACGTATTCATCTAATTGTTGTTTAATTTCGACGGGTTTGGGTAGTTTGTGAAAAGACAGAGGTTTGCGGTTACTGCTGGTATTGGCAGATTTACTATTCGCTTTGGACTTAGAAGGATTATTGGTTCTGTTGGCAGGCATCAGTTCTTCTTCTAAAATCTCATTACAAAGTTCCACACACTCATCACAAATATAAACCCCGGGTCCGGCGATTAATTTGCGTACCTGTTCCTGAGATTTTCCGCAGAATGAACATTTCAGATGAGAGTCGTATTTAGCCATAAAATTAAGATTGAGAAATAAATATTTTGATAATGGATGATTATAAAAGTTCGCTTAGATCTATAGATTGACGACTAAGGGGAAGATCAATGCCTTCTCTGATGATTACTTCGTCAATGAGTCCATAATCTTTAGCTTCGGTAGAAGACATGTAAAAGTCTCTTTCGGTGTCTTCGCTGATTTTTTCCATGGGTTGATTGGTATGATCTGCTAATAACTGATTTAATCTTTGCTTGATGTAAAGAATTTCTTTAGCCTGAATGTCAATATCACTGGCTTGACCCTGGGCACCACCTAGGGGTTGGTGTATCATAATCCTAGAATTAGGTAAACCTAGGCGTTTTCCTTTTGCACCACCAGAAAGTAAAAATGCCCCCATACTAGCGGCAATGCCATAACAAATAGTAGAGACATCGGGCTGAATATATTGCATTGTGTCATAAATCGCCATACCAGCATAAACTGAGCCGCCGGGAGAATTGATATAAATATAAATATCTTTCTCAGGATCTTCTGCTTCCAAATATAGTAGTTGAGCCACAACAGAATCTGCTAATTTATCATCAATAGCCGTGCCCAAAAAAATGATTCTTTCCCTCAGTAGCCGGGAGTAAATATCAAAAACTTTTTCTCCCATGCCGGAAGATTCAACTACCATCGGTACAGCGTTGTTCAAGATATTTTGTTCCCTAATGGAATGTAAATTAGGTTGATAACTATTGTGGAATAAAATTTGAGAGGATTGCGATTCTAGCATAGCTTTTTAGCAATTACAGTGAAAGCCGATTTAGTACTTACACTGAATATTATACTATCTCAGACAAATCTCTGTTATTTAATTAACTGAATAATTTAATTAACAAGTAATACTTGTAACACGAATTACCAGAGCAAACCCACAGAAAACTTAACAATACTAAATTCAATTTGAATCATGCCTGGGCTTGTCTTATTATTGTTTTGTGACAACCATTTCTGCAAGAGGTCTATTTAAAAGAATTGATGTCACACATTAACAATTCTAATCATTTTCGCACAAAATTCTCCTTACTTCTTTTTGTAATACAAAGGGATCAAATAGTATTTTCCCAAAATGAGAATTGCTGGGGTCTTCACTCACATTTTGAGATAAACTTAAACTAACGATAATATATTGTTACACTTAGTAAAGAAAATTTAAAAATAAAAATATTAATATCATGGGTCGTACAGGAGTATTATTATTAAACTTAGGTGGTCCGGAAAAATTAGAGGATGTACGTCCTTTCCTGTATAATTTATTCTCAGATCCCGAAATCATCCGTTTACCCTTCCCTTGGTTACAAAAACCTCTTGCTTGGTTAATTTCAACCCTCCGCAGTAAAAAATCTGAAGCTAATTACATGGAAATTGGTGGGGGTTCACCATTGCTGCAAATTACCGAAGCTCAAGCTCAAGCTTTACAATCTAAGTTGTCAGAACAGGGAAATGATATTCAAGTTTATGTGGGTATGCGTTATTGGCATCCCTTCACCGAAGAAGCGATCGCTCAAATAAAAAAAGATAACATTCAAAAATTAGTAATATTACCTTTATATCCGCAATTTTCTATTAGCACTAGCGGTTCAAGTTTTCGAGTCCTAGAAGAAATGTGGAAAACAGATCCCCATCTTCAAAATGTTGAATATACTTTAATATCCTCATGGCATGATCATCAAGGATATTTAGGGGCGATGGTTGACTTGATTAAACAAGAATTACAACAGTTTGAAAATCCCGATAATGTGCATATATTCTTTAGTGCCCATGGTGTGCCTAAAAGTTATGTTACCGAAGCAGGAGATCCTTATCAAGTGGACATTGAAGAATGCACCGACTTGATCATGAAAGCTCTTAACACTGAAAATCCTCATACCCTAGCCTATCAAAGTAAAGTCGGCCCGGTGGAATGGTTAAAACCCTATACAGAAGATGCATTGCAAGAATTGGGAGCAGAAAATACCAAAGATTTATTAGTAGTTCCTATTAGTTTTGTCTCAGAACACATTGAAACTCTACAAGAAATTGACTTAGAATATCGAGAAGTCGCTGAACAAGCAGGTATAACTAACTTTAAGCGTGTACCTGCTTTGAATACTCATCCCATGTTTATCGAAGCCTTAAGTAATTTAACCACCGAAGCCTTAGAGAAAAAACCCTTGAGGTTCAATGAAATTACCCACCCCAAGAAAAACATGAAGATGTATCCTCAAGAAAAATGGGAATGGGGTTTAACTACTGCCGCCGAAGTCTGGAATGGGCGATTAGCGATGGTAGGCTTTTTAGGTTTAGTGATTGAAATAATTAGCGGTCACGGTCCTTTACATTTTATCGGCATATTATAAGGCAATAAGTTAGGGCTTGCCGATAAAAATTGAAACCTTTATTCAATCAAGGATTCACCTCTAAAATTTCCAACAGAGGTGCAAGATAAAAATTGGGATTATTAAAGTACACGGTTTGGATTGATCGCAGTTTCGACAAAGTGAACTTACAT